>JBCCDJ010000004.1:0-239123 GCA_039030855.1 Pseudomonadota bacterium | reverse complement strand
CCCGTCCCGCCCGCCGCGGTGATGCCGAAGGAAAAGCCCTCGGCGAACCAGAAATTCTCGACCCCCGGCGCGGGGCCGACCAGCGGGTTGCCATCGGGCGTGTAGCAGATCGGGCCGTTGAAATCGTCCTTCAGCCCGGCCTGCTCTGACGAGGGGATGCGGTGGATCATGGAAATATATTCTTCCTCGATCCGCTCCAGATCGAGGGGGAAGAGATCGGCGCGGAAACTGTCGGGCATGCCGAATTTGAACCGCGCAGGGGCACCGCGCTCATAAGGGCCGAGGATCCAGCCACCACGTTCCTCACGCACATACCATTTCGCATCGGCATCGCGCAGCACCGGATGCTCGCCATGGCTCTTGCGGTATTCGACCAGCGCCGGGTCGGGCTCGGTGACGATGAACTGATGTTCCACCGGCATGGCGGGGATATAGCAACCGACCATCGCTGCGGTGCGCTGCGCGTGGTTGCCTGTGGCGGTGACGACATGTTCGCAGTTGATGGAAAACACCTCGGAGGAGGAGACGAGATTGCCGCCCTTCTCTGCCATCTTCACACATTTGACGACCCATTCATCGCCCACACGCTCAAACCCGTCGACCTGAACCTTGCGGATGATCTCCACCCCCCGCTGGCGGGCCCCTTTGGCCATCGCCATGGTGACATCGGCCGGGTTTATGTAGCCGTCCGTCGGATGATAGATCGCGCCTTTCAGATCCTCGGTGCGGACCAGCGGCCAGCGATCCTTGATCTCCGCCGGGGTCATCCATTCAAAGGGAATGCCCGCCGCTTCGGCGTTGGAGCCGTAGAGCATGTATTCATCCATCCGGTCCTGCGTCTGCGCCATACGCAGGTTGCCGACCACCGAAAAGCCAGCGTTCAGCCCGGTTTCCTCCTCCAGCGTCTTGTAGAATTTTACGCTGTAATCATGGATGTGGCTGGTCGCATAGGACATGTTGAAGAGAGGCAGAAGGCCCGCCGCGTGCCAAGTGGAGCCCGACGTCAACTCATCGCGCTCCAGCAGAACCACATCGGACCAGCCAGCCTTGGCCAGATGATAGGCAATGGATGCGCCGACGGCACCCCCTCCGACAACAACAGCGCGGGCATGGGTTCGCATGAGATTCTCCAAGAGGCAGACCAGCCGATTACAGTCGCTGAAAATGGGCTGTTGGCACGGGGCGCGACAGCTTGCGCGCGACGCAGCAACGCCCGTTTGCGCCCCCTGATTGGTTTTGCCATGCCGCGTGACCGGATTGACAGGACCGCCGCAAATTTCCAATGTCGCCAACCTGCGTTTCATTCCTCTTACTGGTGGTTGCCAGTGATTTGTCTTCCGCTCCGGGGCGCGTGCTCATTTTGATTGCTGCTTCGCTTCCACTTCTGGCTTTCGTCTTTGCCGGACTATTCTCACCCGGCCCGAACGTCGTAATGCTGACCGCATCGGGAGCGCGGTTCGGGTTTCACCGAACCATTCCGCATCTGCTCGGCGTGCCGGTCGGAACCGGGTTGATCGCGGCAGCGATGGCGCTTGGCGTTGGGGCGGTGCTGCTTGCGATGCCCACCTTGAAGCTTGCCTTCCAGATCGGTGCGGCAGCGTGGATCGTGTGGCTGGCCTGGAGAACCGCACAAGCCGCGCGCGCCAGACGAGCGCAGGATCGAGGACGCCCCTTCACCTTCGTCGAAGCCGTCCTGTTTCAGGCCGTGAACCCAAAAATCTGGGCCATAACCCTTGCTGCCTCAGCGGGGTTCGGGATCGGCCTGTCGCCGGGGACCGAAGCGCTGCGCCTTTTCGCGACGTTCACCGCAATCAACCTCGGCGTATGTCTGTTTTGGACAACCATGGGCCACGGATTACGCGGGCTGCTGGCATCCGATCAGACATGGCGCGTGTTCATGAAAATCATGGCGCTGCTGATGGCAGGCTCCGCCGCCCTGATCTTCATCTGATAACGGTTAAAGTGCCATCAACATCCGCTCCGCCGTGGCGGGCGCATCGATTGCACGCCACACACCATCCGCGTTGGCAGCATGGCAAAGCGCGAGGAAGGCTGATGTGCCCAGCATCAACGGCGGCTCTCCCACCGCCTTGGATCGGCGAACGGTCAGGGCGCGGTTCTCGCCCTTTTCCCACAGCCGGACATTCATCACATCGGGCCGGTCGCCCGCTGTCGGGATCTTGTAGGTGGAGGGCGCATGGGTCTTCAGCGCGCCTTCGGCGTCCCAGAACAGTTCCTCCGTCGTCAGCCAGCCGACGCCCTGTATGAAACCGCCCTCCACCTGACCAAGATCGACGCCGGGGTTCAGCGACTTGCCGACATCGTGGAGGATATCGGCCCGCAACATGCGATTCTCTCCCGTCAAAGTGTCGAGAACCACCTCTGTCATCGCGGCACCATAGGCGAAATAGTAGAACGGGCGGCCGCGCGCTTTTTCCTTGTCCCAGTGGATGTCCGGCGTCCGATAAAAGCCCGAAGCCGCCAGCGAAACGCGTGCGAAATAAGCGGATTTGACAGCCTCGGCCCAGCTTGTCTCGCCGCCGTCCCAGCGGATCATACCATCGGCAAAGACTGGATCCTCCAGGCCAAGATGCCCGGCCAGCCTTGCCTTCAACTGATCGCAGGCATCCTTCACCGCCATACCGTTGAGGTCTGTACCAGACGAGGCAGCGGTGGCGGAGGTGTTGGGCACCTTGTCGGTCCGGGTTGCCGTGATCCGCACCGCCGATGGATCGAGGCCGAGCTCCCCAGCAGCGATCTGGATGATCTTCCGATGCAGGCCCTGCCCCATCTCGGTCCCGCCATGATTCAGCATGACGGAGCCATCCTGATAAATCAGCACCAGCGCGCCCGCCTGGTTGAGATGCGATGTGGTGAAGGAAATGCCGAATTTCACCGGCGTCAGCGCAAGACCGCGTTTCAGCACCGGGCTCGCCTCGTTCCAGCGTGCGATCTCGGCGCGGCGCTGCTCGTACCGGGCCGAACTGGCAAGATCGGAGACGATCTCGTCGATCACGCAATCCTCGACGATCATGTGGTAGGGCGTGATCGAGCGCGCAGGGATCGCGCCCATCGGATCGTAGAAATTGCGACGCCGCACGATCAGCGGATCAAGCTTCAGATCATAGGCGATATGCTCGATCATCCGCTCCGCCCCCAGCACCCCTTGGGGGCCACCAAAACCGCGAAACGCGGTCATGGAGACGAGGTTGGTCCGGCAGCGATGGGACGTAATCTCCACCGCCGGATAGAAATAGGCATTGTCGGCATGGAACATCGCCCGGTCGGCAATCGCGGCGGAAAGGTCATGCGACCAGCCGCAATTGGCCCATTGTTCGATCCGCACGCCGAGGATGCGCCCATCCGTGTCGAACCCGACCTCATAGGCGACGCGAAACGGATGGCGCTTGCCGGTCATGACCATGTCATCGTCGCGGTCGAGCCGCAATTTCGCCGGACGTCCGGTTACCCGCGCTGCCAGCGCAGCGGCGACCGCGATCAGGTTGCCCTGGGTTTCCTTGCCGCCAAACCCGCCGCCCATCCGGCGCACCTCCACCGTCACGGCGTTGGCGGGGAGGGAAAGGTTGTGGGCGACGACCGCCTGTACCTCCGACGGATGCTGGGTGGAGGAGAGGATATGCATCTCCTCCCCCTCACCCGGTGTGGCGATGGCGATCTGGCCTTCGAGATAGAAATGATCCTGCCCGCCCATGTCGATCCGCCCTTTCAGGCGACGCGGTGCAGCAGCGACGGCGATCTTTGCCTCGCCCCGGACCATCCGGTAGGGTTCGTGCAGATAACTGCCTGCGCTGATTGCATCATCGATGGTCAAAACGGGCGCTTGCGTCTCGTATGATATGGCGGCAAGGCGTGCGGCGGCACGGGCCGCATCGCGGGTCTCCGCAATGACGATGAACAGCGGCTGGCCGCAAAACTGCACTTCGCCCCCGTTTGCGGAAAGGGCAAGTGCCGGTTCGTCATGGATCACCGGTCCGGTATCATTGATGCCGGGGATATCGTCGGCGGTCAGAACCGCGACGACGCCGGGCGCAGCGCGCACCGGCTCCAGATCGGCCTCCACAATCCGCCCACGCGCGATGGTAGAGAGACCAAGCGCCAGATGGACCATCCGCGAAGGCTCCGCCAGATCATCGGCATAGGGTGCGCGCCCCGCCACGTGGCGCGCAGCGCTGTCATGGGGCAGCGCGGCACTGTCCGGGTCGGGCGCGCTGACCTCCGGCGTCTGGTTGGTGCCGTCCATCACGGCGCAGCCATCTCATAGCGCCCCGGTCCGGTGACACGTTGCGGGCCGAATGTCCGTTCGAGATAGTATTTCATCAGAAGGTTCTGCGCCGCCTTCAGCCGATAGGCCGCCGATGCGCGATGGTCCGACAATGGCGTCACATCATTGGCCAGTGCGCGGATCGCCGCGCCGATCGCGCGGTCATCCAGCGGGCGGCCGATCAAGGCGGCCTCCGTCCCACGCGCACGCATCGGAATGGCCGCCATCCCGCCAAGCGCAATGCGGGCATCTGACACGACATCGTCGGTCACCCGCACATGGATCGCCGCCAGAACGGCCGTGATGTCCTGATCGAACCGCTTGCTGATCTTGTAGATTTTCAGCGCCTCCGGGTCCGCCGGGCGGGGCACGTCGATGCTCTCGACAAACTCGCCGGGCTGGCGGTCCTGTTTGCCATATTCGACAAAAAACGCCTCCAGCGGCAGTACGCGTTTGCGGTCACGCTTGCGCAGGGTGACCGTAGCGCCGGCAGCGATCAGCGCAGGGGCGGCATCACCGATGGGAGAGCCATTGGCGATGTTGCCGCAGACCGTCCCCGCGGCGCGGACCTGCACCGAAGCGAAACGTCGCCACAATTCCTCAAAATCAGGGCATAGCGCACCGAGGGCGGCCATCGCATCACCATGGGTGACAGCAGCACCGATGCGAATTCCCGTCTCAGTCTCCTCGATCTTCGCCAGTTCCGTACAATCGCCAAGATGTATGATCTTTTCGGGCCGAAAACCGTTCTTGGTGACCCAGAGGCCGATATCCGTCGCACCGGCCAGCAGCGTCGCATCAGGATGCACGGCAATCAGCGCGGCAAGATTGTGAATATCGCGCGGGGCCCGGAACCATCCATCCGCCACTTCATGGGTCAGCGCGCGGGTCTTCATCTGCTTCAACCGCTCCGCCGCGTCGGGCCGGTCGTCAGGCGCGGTTGGCAGGGCGCGCGCCGCCGCGGCTGCGCGCAGAATCGGGCCATATCCGGTGCATCGGCAGAGATTACCGGCAAGCTGATCGGCGACATCGCTTTCCTCGACAGACGCATCGGTCAGATGCCCGTGCCAGAGGCTCATCACAAAGCCCGGCGTGCAGAACCCACATTGCGAGCCGCCCTCCGCCGCCATCGCGGTCTGCACGGGGTGCGGTGTTCCGGTGATGGAGAGGTGTTCGACCGTGATCACCTCTTTGCCGTGCATCATCGGCAGCAGCTGTATGCAGGCGTTGACCGTCCGCTGACGCAGGGTGCCGTCACTGGACAGATCGCGCACGACAACCGTACAGGCACCGCAATCACCTTCCGCGCACCCTTCCTTGGTGCCGGTCAGCCCCTGATCGTACCGCAACCAGTCCAGCAGCGTCGTTGTCGGCGCGCAATCGGGCACGCGTAACGTCTTGCCATTCAGGCTGAGGGTCAGGTTGCTGTGCGGTCCGGCCATGTGTTTATCGGGCTCTGTCGGTCGCTCATCAGGCGGTGGATCATCGGGCGTCTCTCGCCAGTTTCAGTCGATGGCCAGCCTTTGTCCAGTCGGGACCGTTCAGCCCGTGGACTGGTGGCGTAATCGGCCGATCAATGTCGCGATCACACCCGATGCGATCTCCACATTCGCCTCGAAAAGCGCCAGAAGATGTTCGTTGGACAGCGCAAGCACTTGCGTTGGCACCGCGGCCATGACGGTCGCGCTGCGTGGTTCGGGGTCCAGCGCCGCAAGTTCGCCAAAAACTTCCCTCTCGCCAAGACGGGCAAGCTCCTGCCCCGCCTTCATCACCCGGACCTCGCCGGAGACGACGATGTAAAGCTCCTCGCCAACCTCGCCTTCGGTGATGATGACCTCGTCGGGGTCGAGGAACACCGATGTGAGGTAGGGGGCGATCTCCGCCAGTTCCTCTTCAGGCACCTTGGCGAAGAGATCCGCCGATTTCAGGATCAGCACCCGCTCGATGGTGGTCAGCGACATGTCAGGTCCTCTCAAGTCTTTCCGGGTCTGCCGCGCGGCAATCTCTTCGATGGTGGCGGCGAGTTTCGGGCCGGGCTCCTCCACCAGTTCTTCGAGCTCCGCCATTCGATCCGGGATCAGGTCTGTCAGGTGATAATAGGCGATCGCGCGCACCCAATCACGCGGCCAGGTCTGCGCGGTCAGAATATGGCCCAGCCAATCTTCAGGCGTGCGCGGATCCTGCCCCGTAAACCGGCGCAACCGTTGAATCCTGTCAGCTGGGCCGTCGGTAGCATTGGTGGCAATCAGGCGCGCGATCTCCGCCAATGGATCAGTCAGGCAGCCGATGCCATCACTGATACCCTGCCATGCCCGGCGAGCCCCGAAAGTCTCCGCCAGCGTGGCCTGAAAAGCGCGGTCTCTCTGCTGGGTCAGGCCAGATGCGCGGATCGCGCAAACCAGAAGGCGCAGCGCCTGCTGGTGCAGTAGATCGGGCATGAGATCGCTGTGCAGCGGTGCCAGATCTGTCGCGGCGAGCATGATTTCCGCTGCATGACGTACATCCTCCGCCGCATATTCGCGCAGGAATCCGGCCTGTTCGCGCGTCGCCACCGCGCCACAGCGCCACAGCGCCAGATGCGCCACCTGCCGCAGCCGGCGATTGCGTGAACGCGCATGCAGCCAGAGCTGCGCAGCCGCCTCCGGCAGATCGATGCCGCCAAGGGCGCGAATGGCGGCGGCGCGCTGGCGCGTCTCAAGCATGCGGTCGCCGACGGTCTGGGCCAGCACCGGCACCGCCCCTGCCCCCAGTTTGGACAGGGACAGTGTCGCAGCCCGCCACTCGAACGGATCGGAGAGGTGTTCAGCCAGCAACGGCGCGAGCGTCTCATCGCCAACGATCCCCGCGACGCGGATCGCGCGGCGCCTGAGCAGCGCATCTTCCGACCGCAGCGCCAGTGATACCGGCGAGGACGGCGCGGCAGGACCGATTGCCGCGACGGCCTCCAACGAGCGGGCAAGGGCAGCAGGGCCAGAAAGCGCGATGCGCTCCAGAAACTGGTCGGCGATGGCCTGTCCAAACGCGCCGCCATGACGACCCAGACCAATCAGGGCGCCCATGGGAGGGGCATTTGGCTCGTCCGCCATGGCCCGCGCCAGCATACGGGGGGAGCGTGGGTGACCCGTCGCAGCAGCGGCTGTCAGCAGGGCATCGCGAAGGTCGGGATCTTCCTCCACCGACAGGCGACCGGCCATGGGCGGATACAGCTCCGGCCGGGCGATCTCCGGCACGGTGCCAAGCAGTTTCTTCACCACATCCGCAGGGCCACGTGCGATGAGGCGCGGCACGATATTGATGAACCCCTCGATGTCCAGCGTCGCCTGCAGGCGCGCTGCCTCGATCGCATCACCTGTATCGCCCCGGCGCAGCAGACGCTGGATCATCTCGCGCGTGCGCCGCCCCGACACCCCACCATCAAGATCTGAAGTGTCCTGCCGACGGCGGAGCGCCCGCTCCAACGCCGCAACATAGCCCTGCTTGACGACCTGGGCGGCGATAATGCCGATGGCAGCAATTGCGGCAAAAACCGCCAGCATGACCCAAGGCTCAAAGCCCCTCAGGTGGACAAGACCGCAGACGAAGGCGGTGGCGAGCACCGCACCGCCGGAATGAACGACGCGATAGACGCGGTTCTTCAACTTCTGGCGGTGGGTGTCCGGTACCGGCGCGAAGAGCGACCGCCAGGCCCACATGTAAAATCCGTTCACGAGCGCGAATTCGACCCCTTTCATGAGCGTCACGCCGAAAAAAAGCACGACCGCAAAACCGCTGAGCGACGCGAGGCCAAGCGTTACGCCCGCGATGATCAGGAGGCCCACCGGCAATGCAGTGACGATGATGCGCAGCCCGAAGCGACGCATCAGGTTGCTCCTCCCGATGGCCAGAAGGACCGAGGACAGGATACCTGCCGCCGCCAGAACAAGCGAAAAGAACGTCAGACGCGCAAAATCACTGTCAAGCGACGCCGCCGCCACGCCATGGAACAGTGCGTCCAGCATGTAATGCGCCGCGGTCCAGACAATCATCGCCGCACCGACCATGATCACGTAACTGCGCAGGTTCGGCGACATCGGCCGTGCTGCGTACTTTGCCACCTGCCCACGGACAATCGGTGCGCGCCGCCCTGACGGCAGGAACAACACGGCCATCATGGAGCCGAGCAAGAGACCAGCGGCAATCAGGAATAGGCCGCCGATCCCCACCGCCGGTGCCAGAACCGGCGCGAGAAACCCGCCGATGCAGAGCGAGAGCGGCTCCGCCATCGACAACCACGGCAGACCATCGCGACGCGCTGGCATTTCCCCGCGCCGGGCGGCAAATCCCCAATATGACAGAGGGCCGAGGATAAGCTCCATCCGCGCCCAGATGGCGGCGGCGTAGGCAACGGCTTCCCCCATATCGAAATACAGCATCAAGAAAAGAACGATTGCCATCAACGCGCGAAAACCGATGGCGAAAAGGAACGCCGTCCGGCCCCGAAACCTGTGCTCCAGCGTGGAAAGGCCAATGCCCAGCGGCACCAGGAGAAGCGCGCATCCCGTGTAGACGATGATCAGCCCTTCAACACCGTGCAGCGCGAGCAGAAGAACCATGCTGCCGACCTGAATGAACAGATAGGGTGCCCCGAGCGACAGGGCCGCAGCAAAGAATAGCGGCAGCGAAATCAGCCATGCCGGTCTGTCGTCCTCGATCATCATGGCAAAGGCCCGCTCTCCCCTGCGAGGCTGGTCATCCTGCGTCTGGCTTTGCTACTTACGCGAAAACTGAAAACAGGGTAACATCCGTTTTTGGCGAGTGTGGCGTCCTGACCTTCGGGCCGATGCGTGCCTGCGCCTCTGTGGGAGACAAGTATGAACTGCGGTGAGTGCGGCGCAGCCTCTTTGGCCAACGCGAAGTTCTGCCATATGTGCGGTGCCGGCCTGCCGCTGTCCTGCGGCTCCTGCGGGTCAGCGCTGCCACGTGGTGCCAGATTTTGCCCCATGTGCGGTGACTCGGTTTCGGCGAGCACCGACAGCCCCGCGCCCCTAAAGCGGGCTGAACCGACGCCGCCGGCTTCCATTTCCTCCGACGCTGAGCGGCGGCAGATGACGATCCTCTTTTGCGATCTCGTCGGCTCCACCCCGATATCGGAGGCTTTGGACCCTGAAGAGTTACGCGATCTCCTGTCCGCCTATCGCAGCATCTGCGCCGACGCGGTGGAGCGGATGGGCGGCACCGTCACCAAGCTGGTTGGCGACGGGCTGGATGCGCATTTCGGTTATCCCGTCGACTACGAGGACAGCGCCCAGCGCGCGGTGCGTGCGGCGCTGGAAATCGTGGCCGCCGTGCCGCGTCTGCAACAGGATTTTCCGACAGTTACCATACCGATCGAGGCCCGGATCGGGATCAATACCGGTCTTGTGGTCGTCGGCGATGTCGGCGATGGCTCGCTGCGCGAGAAACAAAGCGTCATTGGCGACACACCAAACGTCGCTGCCCGGCTTCAAGGGGTTGCGCAGCCCGGACAGGTCGTGCTGGGTCAGCCCACATGGCGTCTGGTTGGACGTGAGTTTGAATTTGAAGCGCTTGGTGCCTTGTCCCTGAAGGGCGTGGCAGAGCCGATGAAATGCTATGTGGTACTCGGCGAGACGACAGAGCAGCAGCGCGCTGACCGCGACGATGCGTCCCAGCGTACCAAGCTCGTAGGTCGCGACGGGGAACTGGCGATCCTGCGCCAGAACTGGAAACGGGCAAAGGGCGGCGATGGCCAGACAGTCCTTCTGACCGGTGAGGCCGGCATCGGCAAGTCACGGGTGGTCGATACGCTGGTGGGCGAGTTGCGCAGCGACCCTGACATGGCAGAGCTGCGGCTTTATTCATCATCGCTGCATGCCTCGACCGCGTTCCGGCCTTTCATTCGAGAGATTGTCGCCCGTGCGGGGTTCGGCGAGGGACCAGACGGCGATGACCAATTGGGCAAGCTCGAAACGCTGCTGGACAATATCGGCCTCGACCGGGCGGAATACCTGCCTCCACTGGCCAAGACGATGAATGTCGACCTGAAGGGCGGCTACAACAGTCCCGCTGACGCATCATTGATCAAAAGCCACTTTCAAACGGCATTCGCCACGTTGATCGATGCGATTGCGGGTGACAAGACATTGTTCCTGCTGGTCGAGGACCTGCATTGGGCGGACCCGTCGACACTGGAATTCCTCAACCAGTGGATCACGGAAACCGCGCGTCGACGCTGTCTGATGGTCCTGACCTTCCGCCCGAATTTTGAGCATAACTGGCGCGATGAAAGCCATCTATCGACCTTGAACCTCAATCGTCTCAGCCGGGTTGAAAGCCGCGAAGTCATTCAGCAGGTGGCCGGCAAGGTTCTGCCCGAAGAAGTGACTGCGACTATCGTTCAGCGCACGGACGGCGTGCCGCTTTTTCTTGAAGAGTTGACCAAGATGGTGCTCGAAAGCGGGCTTCTGGAAGAGACGGAGCGTGAATTCCGACTGACCGGACCGTTGCCAGCACTCGCCATACCGGACAGCCTGCAGAACTCGCTCATGGCGCGGTTGGACCGGCTGGCACGTGTGAAAGAAGTCGCGCAACTGGCCGCAACGATCGGGCGGCGGTTCAGCCACAGCCTCCTTGCCTCCGTCTCCGCCACTGGCGAGGCGGAGCTTGACGCGGCGCTGGAACAGCTGATCGATGCCGAATTACTGCAAAGGTTCGGGTTCGCGCCCAATGTGGATTATGAGTTCAAGCACGCATTGGTACAGGATGCGGCCTATAGCTCAATGCTGAAATCGACGCGACAGCGTGTGCATAGCCGCATCGCCACGGCCCTGTCCAAGGATGAACGCGCGGTGGAGCGGGAGCCGGAAATCATTGCCCGCCACTTCCTGAAAGGCGGCGCGCCGGCACAGGCGGTGCCGTTCAGTTTCTCTGCTGGCCAGCACGCACTGGCGGCCTCAGCCCATCGCGAGGCGGTTGATCATTTCACCAATGCGCTCGACCATATCGAGGATCTGCCAGGCGGCAATGCGCGCGACCGGTTGGAACTGGACATTCGCATGGCCTATGCGGTGTCGCTGCAGACCATGCGCGGCTATGCGCATCCCACCGTCCGGCAGAATTACGCGCAGGTCGAAAAACTGGCGACCACCCTTGGTGTCGTGAACGAGCTCATGCCGCTCTATTACGGGATGTCGCGCTACAACATGCTGAGCGCCGAATATGATAAGGCGCTGATAGGTGGCGAAAAACTGCTGGCTGCGGCCGATGCCGCGGGTGATGCGATCTTTCGCGCAGCGGGCAAGCGCATCCTTGGTTCGATCATGTTCTATACCGGCAAGCTGAAAGAGGCGCGAGAGCACCTGACCAGCGTACTTGAAAACCAGTTGGTCGAGGATGACTACTCCACCGCCCGCCAGGTCGATGTCGTTGACTTCCGGGTGGCGGCGAACGCCTATATGGGCTGGCTGAACTTCGCGCAGGGGCGGCCCAATGAAGCGCGCATCTATGCTGATGCCGCGATCGAGGTGGCGGAGGGGCTGACCCACAAGTTTTCCACTGCTTTTGCCATCTGTTTCGCCTGCTGGACCTATGAATTCTGCGGCGACCGCGACAAGGCGCGAGACCTCGCAAGCACCGGCCTCGCGATGTCGCGCGAACATGGGTTCAATTTCTGGATCGGGTGGACCGAAGTCGTTCTCGCCGCAACGGGGGGAGAGTTGCCTGACGGGCTGACCCCGGCCGATTATGCGCGCGAAGGGCTCAGTGATTGGGAGGAAGTCGGCTCCCGCCTCGGGCTGACATATCTCCTCAGCCTCACGGTGAACCTGCTGATCGGTGAACAGGATCGCAGCGGTGCGGAAGAAGTGCTTTCGCAAGCCGAGGCATTCATCGATGAGACGGGGGAGCAGTTCTGGGCACCCGAGATTCTGCGGATCAAGGGCGTGATGCGCCAGAAGAGCCATCCGAAATCGGCAGCGGGCCTGTTTCGCCGCGCCATCACCGAAGCAGACGCAATGGGCGCGCGGCTCCTCGCATTGCGCGCCACTATTTCGCTCGCTCAAACGGTCGGATGGGAAGACGAGGGGCGCAAACAGCTGCGCGAGCGCCTCATGGGTTTTGCAGCGGACGAGACCTGCCATGACCTGACCGTTGCGCGCGGACTCCTGAACGGCACGGACGAGTTGAGCGCCTGAGCGTCCCACGCCCCTGAAATCGGGTCAGATTGCGCCGCTCAAAGGGGTGCTGTTATGGCGGTAGGCGTCAAACTCCTGCGCGATGATCCGCGTCAGCGCGCGCCCTTCGGGCACGATCTGGAACCGCCCGCCCCACATTGTCGCGAAGCCGTTGTACTTGGCCGCGATCAGTGTGGCTTCGGCGCGCAACAGGCTCATGTCCGGACTGTCCAGCGATACGCCGAAATCGCACATGATCCGCTCGATCACCCGCTTGCGCATCCGGTCATCTGCGGAATTCACATGTCCGCGCGCCGTCGCGAGGCCGCCACTGGTGATCCGGTCCTGCCAGGCCGCTGTCGCCGCCGCGTTCTGGCAATAGCCTTGCGGAAACTCCGAAATCGACGAAGCGCCGAGACCGATCAGCGTTTCTGCCGTGTCGTCCGTATAGCCCTGAAAGTTGCGGTGCAGGGTCCCCGCCTCGGCAGCCCGGGCCAGCCCGTCGGACGGCAGCGCGAAATGATCGATACCGATCTGGCGATAACCGGCTCCGACAAAGATGTCGCGTGCGGCTTCAAACAGCGCCAGCCTTGCTGGCCCGTCCGGCAGGTCACGTTCGGGGATCATCACCTGTCGGCGCGCCCGTGTCGGGACATGTGCATAACCATAAAGGGCGATGCGGTCCGGCTTCAGCCACAGCAAGCGTTTGACCGTACGTTCCAGAGTGGCAACGCTCTGTCCCGGCAGACCATAGACGAGGTCCGCATTCAGGCTTTCAATACCAACGCCCCTCAGACCCTGAACGGCCTCGGCAGTCACCGAATAGCTCTGCTCGCGTCCGATCGTTTTCTGAATGTTCGGATCGAAATCCTGAACACCGACGCTGGCCCGCGTCATGCCGATTTTGGAAAGGGTCAGGAGGCGTTGTGGCCCGATCTCATTTGGATCGATCTCAACCGAAAATTCGGCGTCATCGTCGAAATCGAACACCGAATGAATGGCGGATGTGAGCCGTTCCATCTGCGCAGCAGTCAGGATGGTCGGCGTCCCGCCGCCCCAATGGAGACGCGACAGGCGCGCCCTGCCGCCGGGCAGCACCTCGCCCAGGCGTTCGATCTCCGTCAGCAGGATCGAAAGGTAGCGCTCCACCGGCTCCGGCGTGCGTGCGCCCTGTGTTCGGCACGCGCAAAACCAGCACAAACGTCGGCAAAAGGGGATATGGACATAGACCGAAACGGGCCTGTCGGCGGGCAAGGCTCCGATCCAGTCACGATAGGTATCCTCGCCGACGCTTGCCAAGAAATGCGGCGCGGGCGGATAGCTGGTGTACCGCGGCGGGCGCTCGGAAAACAGCCCGTGGCGGGCGAGTTGCGATCTTGTATCCATGGCACTAACTTGTCCAGCGGGCCGTAAACATTCCTTGATCGAGATCAATAGATGTCCAAGCAGACTGACACACCAAAAGTGACAGCCAGAGTAGAGTGCGGCGAATGCCCGATCAGGTATCGCGCGGTCTGCGCCCGCAGCAACGAAGAAGAACTCGCGCGCCTGAACGACATGAAGACTTACGAGACCTACGAGGCAGGAGCACCCATCATATGGGCGGGCGACCCGATCACGTTCCTCGGCTCCATCGTCTCTGGTACCGCCACGCTGAGCCAGACGCTGGAGGATGGCCGCCGCCAGATGGTCGGCCTGTTATTGCCGAGCGATTTCATCGGACGACCAGGGCGCGACACAGCCCAGTTCGACGTGACGGCCGCGTCGGATGTGATGATCTGTCGGTTCCGCAAAGCCGATTTCGAGGGGCTTATCAACTCCTCCCCCGCGATCAGTCAGCGTTTGCTGAATATGATGATGGATGATCTTGATGCTGCGCGCGAGTGGATGCTGATCCTCGGCCGCAAGACCGCGCGCGAAAAGATCGCCAGCTTCTTCGCGATCGTTGCGCGCCGCCAGGCTGCGCTGAAAAAACACGATGCCAGCGGGCAGATTACCTTCGATCTGCCGGTCACCCGCGAGGCGATGTCCGATTACCTCGGCCTGACGCTGGAGACGGTATCGCGGCAGGTCAGCGCCCTTCGCAAGGATGGCGTTATCGAGATGAGCGGGTTGCGCCGGGTCATGGTTCCCGACTTCGCGGCCCTTCTGGATGAAACCGGCGACGATTCCGACGGAACGCTGCCCGCCTGATCATCTGCTCTCTGTCCGGGCTTGCCACGATGAGCACATCAGGCCAATGTCCGCCCCATGATACCAGAAAGCGCCGTCACATTCGCGGGCAGCTTCCTCGACCGTGCCGACCGCTTGCGCGGCGATGACGAGGAAATGACCCGCCGCCTCGCCAACCCCGTCACCCGCGTTTCGCCATTTTGGCGGGGCAAACCGCTGTTTGATCTGTCGAATGACGGCCCGCGTCTCAGATGGGTGTCGGCAACGGACGAGTTGATCACCAATAGCCCGGCAGGCCCTGTCTTCATGGGTCTGGACGACGCCGGAACTGCACATTTCGCAGCCGACGTGTCCTACATCGCCCCCCCCGACGAGAAACCCGCTGAATTCGTGGACCAGCGGACACTCGATTTGTCAGAGAACCGCAAGTTCATCGACCTGCGCGCCATCATGGGTGAGATCGATCATCGTGATGCCGGGATCGCCGCCGCCGCCAAGGGTATCTTCGAATGGCGCCTGACCCATGGCTTCTGTGCCAATTGCGGCGCGAAGAATACGGTCTCCTATGCCGGGTGGCGTATGGATTGCGCGACATGCGAGCGTCAGCACTTTCCGCGCACCGATCCTGTCGTGATCATGCTGATCCTCGATGGCGACAAGGTGCTTCTTGGCCGCGCCGCCATCTGGCCGGAAAGGATGTATTCCCTTCTCGCCGGATTTATGGAGCCGGGCGAGACGGTGGAGGAGGCCGTGCGCCGCGAAGTTCTGGAGGAAGCCGGTATCGAGGTTGGCGAGGTGCGCTATGTCACATCGCAGCCCTGGCCGTTTCCCGCCTCGCTAATGATCGGCTGCGTGGGGTTTGCGAAGGGTACCGAGATCAATCTCGATCCCCATGAACTTCAGGATGCGCTCTGGGTCTCGAAGACGGATGTGGCCGATGCTCTCGCCGGACGAAACGAGGCGATTGCACCGGCGCGCAAGGGGGCCGTCGCACAGGTTATCCTGAAATGCTGGACCGAGGGGTTGATCGAGGGGCTGTAGCGCCCAGCCCGCGCTATTGCGCCCTGTCGAAGGCGGACGCAGCTTCGGTCGAAAGGGCGGACAGTGCTGCGCGGACATTTGGGAAGGATGGATTGGCGTTCTTTTCGGTCGCTGTCGACAGTACCTTTCCGACAAACCCCGAAACGGCAGCGGCCAGAACCAGACGCCCGCCTTTTTCATCCGCCTTGCGCGCGCAGACCACCAGCGCGCCGAGCGGGCCGGAGGTGAACTGCTTCACCTCGCTCATCTCAATCACGACCTTGCCTGTTGGGCTGTCCTCGATTGCCTGGGTCACGGTCTTGATCAGGCCATCGCGTGCATCGGCGTAGTATGCACCCTTCTTCAGATTGACGACCACGACGTCGGCATATTGGGCGGTGGCGCTGTCACCTCCGCCACCGCCTTTCTTGAACAGTCCGAAAACCATCAGCGTCTCCTCCACACGGGCCGCAAACCTAAAACGGCTGATACGCCAAGAAAAGAAAGAAGCATATTATTCAGCCGCAACTTCTGCGAGCGTAATAACCGGCTCCATCGCGTCTAATTCCTCTTGCGGCAAATGGCATTTGATCTGGTGACCATCCGCAAGGGTCCGCATCGGTGGCACCTCGCTGTCGCAAAGGCCACCAGGCACCTTGTCCTTGCGCAGACAGCGTGTCTGGAACGGGCAACCGCTGGGCGGGTTCATCGCCGACGGAATGTCCCCTTCGAGCACGATGTGCTTCTTCTGCACCGACGTATCGGCGATGGGCACTGCCGATAACAGCGCCTCGGTATAGGGGTGATAGGGCGGAGCGAACACCTGATCGGTCGCGCCAAGCTCCACCACATGGCCGAGATACATGACCATTACACGGTCAGACAGGTACCGCACGATCGACAAATCATGGCTGATGAACAGCATCGTCGTGCGCCGCTCGCGCTGGATTTCCATAAGAAGGTCCGTGACCGCCGCCTGCACCGACACATCCAGTGCCGAGACAGGTTCGTCCGCCACCACCACCTTGGCATCCCCGGCGAAGGCACGGGCGATGCCGATGCGTTGCTTCTGACCACCCGAAAGCTGTCGTGGCTTTCGCTTGGCAAATGCACGGGGCAATTTCACCAGGTCGAGAAGCTCCAGCATCTTTTGCTCTCGCTCCTTCTGGTTCGCACCCACCTTGAATTTTTCCAGCACCCGCATGATCTGGCTGCCGATGCTGTGGCTGGGGTTGAGAGTGTCGAACGGATTCTGGAACACCATCTGGATCGATGCGACCGTCTCGACATCCCGGTTTTCGATCTCGACCTGGGCGATGTCCTGATTGCCGAACCGGACATTGCCATCGGTTGCGGTCTCCAGCCCCATCAGGACCTTCGCCAATGTAGACTTGCCGCAACCGCTTTCGCCGACAATGGCAAGCGTCTCCGCCTCGCGCGCCTCGAAACTCAGCGTCTCGTTGGCCTTCACCACCTTCTTTGCCCCGCCACCGAAGAGGGCGGAGGCATTGACCTCGTAATACTTCTTCAGATCATCGACCGAGATGACAACATCGCCCGGTTCCGTCTTCTCCGAATGGGTCGATGCGGCAAGCTCTGCGTCCCAATCGATCTCATCCCACCGCAGGCAGCGGGTGCCATGGCGATCACGGTCAGGCAGCATGTCCATGCGAATGTCGCCGGCATCGCACCGCCCCGCCACGAAATACTCACAGCGCGGTCCGAAATTGCAGCCCGGCGGGCGTTCATTCGGCAACGGGAAATTGCCAGGAATTGCCACCAGCGGGCGCGAATTCTTGTCTGCCCCCGGCAGCGGGATCGACCGGAACAGCCCCTGCGTATAGGGGTGGCGCATATGGTCGAACACCTCTTCGATGGAACCTGTCTCCACCGCTTCGCCGGAATACATCACGCAGATACGGTCGCAGGTCTCCAACACGAGGCCGAGATTGTGCGAGATGAACAGCATCGATGTGCCCGTCGTCTCGCCAAGCTCTTTCACCAGTTCGACGATCCCCGCCTCCACCGTCACGTCGAGCGCAGTTGTCGGCTCATCGAGGATCAGAAGCGCCGGTTTCGACATTAGCGCCATGGCGATAACGATGCGCTGCTGCTGGCCACCCGACAGCTGATGGGGGTAGGAGTTGAGAATGCGCGCAGGGTCCGGCAGCTTGACCGAGGTGACCGTCTCCAATGCCAGGTTATAGGCGTCTTGCTTGCCCATATTCTGGTGGATCATTGGCACTTCCATCAACTGGCGACCGATCTTCATTGCCGGGTTCAGGGATGCCATCGGTTCCTGATAGATCATGGCGATCTCTGATCCACGCAGGTCGCGCAGCTCTCGCTCAGACATCTGGCCCAGATCGCGGCCTTTGAACTTGATCGTGCCGCCAACGATCCGGCCATTCTTGCCAAGATCCTGCATCACCCCCAGCGCCACCGTGGACTTGCCGCAGCCGCTTTCCCCGACGAGGCCCATTGCCTCCCCCGGCATGACGGTGCAGGAAAAATCCATCACTGCGGGGATCTCACCCGCCTGTGTGAAGAATGAGATATGGAGGTTCTCGATCTCCAGGATCGGGCCATCATAGTCGCTCATATCAATCTCCTCAGTCTTTCAGGGACTGTTCGCGCAGCGCATCGGCCAGAAGGTTCAGGCCGAGCACAAGGCTCATCAACGCCAGCGCGGGCGGCAATGCGGGGTGGGGATAGATCGACAGCAGCTTGCGCCCCTCGTTGATCGTCGATCCCCAATCGGCGCTTTCCGGGCTGACCCCGAGGCCGAAAAAGCCGAGCGTGCCGAGAAGGATCGTCGTGTACCCGATCCGCAGACAGAAATCGACGATCAGCGGCCCGCGCGCATTGGGCAGGATTTCCCACAACATGATGTAGAACGGCCCCTCGCCGCGGGTCTGACCCGCAGCGACATAGTCGCGTGTCTTGATGTCCATGGTGATGCCCCGGACGATCCGAAACACCGTGGGGGAGTTCACGAAAACGACCGAGACGAAGATGTTCAGGCGGTTGGGGTCCATCGACCACACGCCAAGCGGATCAGCATTGAATGCCAGCCCCGAATAGGCCCAGAAGCCGATGATGACCGTACCTGCCAGAAGAGGATACATCACATCTGGCCGTGTCTCGTAACGACTATAGAACAGCACCCAGGCAAAGATGATGGGGAAGAGAAACAGGAAAGCCGCCAGCACCGTCGGTATGCCTGTCACCCGGATTTCTGGCGTGACCAGCAGGTAAAAGAGCAGGATCACCGGGAAGGCGAGCACGAGATTGGCCAGAAAGGACAGGACGGTATCCATCCGCCCACCAAGAAAGCCCGCCGGCAGGCCAAGCGTGATGCCGACCATGAAGGCGAACAGCGTCGCGAAAGGCGCAATCGCCAGCACGGTCTGCGATCCTGCGACCATCCGGCTGAAGACATCACGACCGAGATTGTCGCCACCGAGAAGGTAATACATCCCCTCAAGGTCGGGATGCGGCACACCGGGTTTCTTGTTCTTCAGTCCTGCGACCTGCTCCAGCGGATCGAAAAGGATGATCCAGTCGGCAAAGAGCGCAGTGAACACCCAGAACAGCACGAGCCCAAGGCCAATCTGCCCGATGATCGTGTTGAAGAGCTTGCCATAAAGGCTGAGCCGTCCGCGATACATGTAGGATAGGACAAAGACGATGATCATACCGATCCAGACCGGTATGAACTGCACGAACATGGCGGCGAAGATGCCGCCCCAACCGAGAGGTTCCATCAGCCCGCTCTCCTATTTCACGCGGATGCGCGGGTTTAGATACACATATCCGATATCGGATATGAGCTGGGTGACCAGCACCACGAAGACCGCGACGACCGAACAGCCAAGCAGAAGGTCGATGTCATTGTTCCCCGCCGCCTGTACCAGCAGCCAGCCAAACCCCTTGTAGTTGAACAGGATCTCAACGATCACGACACCAGTCAGAAGATACGGGAACTGCAACATGATCACCGTGAAGGGCGCGATCATCGCATTTCGGAAAGCGTGCTTGAGCACAATGGACGGGAAACTGACGCCCTTCAGTCGGGCCGTGCGAATATATTGCGCGCTCATCACCTCCGCCATGGAGGCGCGCGTCATTCGCGCGATGTAGCCCATGGAGTAGAGCGCCATGGTCATCACCGGCAGGGTGAAATTTTCGAAGGTCACCCCCTCCATCGCTGAGGCTGCCGACCCCTTGAACCACTTCAGGCCGACCAGCGAAGACGAGAATATGACGATGAAAATCACGCCGGACACGTATTCCGGTGTCGCCGTGGTCGCAATGGAGAATGTCGATAGACTTCGGTCCAGCTTCGACCCCTCGCGCATCCCCGCCAGCACCCCGACAAGCAGGGCCATGGGTATGGTTGCCAGCAAGGTCCAGAACATCAGAACCCCAGTCAGGCTGAGGCGTCTGATCACAAGGTCGAGCACCGGTTCCTTGAAAACCGTGCTGTCGCCCCAATCGCCCTGTATCACGCCGCAGAATGTGGGGGCGTCCGCGGGGTCGGTCCCTGGCTTCAGACATCGCCCGGTCGGTTTGCCATCGGGCAATGTCCCGATGTAACCCGGCAGCACACCCAGCCACTGACCATACTTCACCGGCGTCGACTGCAGGTAACCGCGCGCGTCCAGCCATTGGCTGACATCCTTGTCGGACATGCGGAAATTGCCCTGCTGTTTGGCCAGTTTTTCCAGATTGGGATAGAGATTGGTCATGAAGAACACGACGAGCGTGAGGCACAGCGCTGTCAGCACCATCACGCCGAAACGGCGAAGAAGAAAAAGACCCATGATGACCCCTGTTGGTCAGGCTTGGCGAGGCTGCGTCTTTGTGACGTCTGTATGCCGCACCAAGTGAAAAGAGCCGCCCGAGATCGGACGGCTCTGTCTTTTGGTAAGCGATCAGGCCGCAAGTGCCAGTTTGTAAAGCTGCGGCAGATAGGCGATGTGCATGTCACCGCCGACAATATTCGGCTTGTGGTGACGATAGAGCGATCGCCAGTAAGGCTGGATGGTCACGCCCTCCTCGACCATGATCGCCTGGATCTTGCCCATCACGCCGCGCCGCTTGTCCGCATCCGCCAGCGAGTTTGCCTCATCCAGCAGGGCATCGAACTCGGCATTGGCAAAGCCGCTTTCGTTCCACGCCTCGCCGGAGCGGTAAGCCAGGCCAAGAACCTGTGTGCCAAGGGGGCGATGGTTCCAGTTGGTGGAGGAGAAGGGATATTTCACCCAGTCATTCCAGAAGGTGGAGCCGGGCAGGATCGTCCGCTTCACCTTGATGCCCGCATCGCGAAGCTGACCGGCGACCGCGTCGGTCGTGTTGCGCCGCCAGTCATCGTCGATGGACAGAAGCTCATGCTCGTAATCGGCCATACCGGCCTCTTCCATGAGCGCTTTGGCCTTGGCCGGATCAACGGGGAGGCGGCCGACGCTCGGGTCATGCTCCGGGTGGATCGGGCCGACATGGCTGTTATCGGCCGGGATGCCGAGATTGGCATAACCAAGCTCGAGGCAGACCTGGTTGTCGACCGCCATGGCGAGGGCCTGACGCACGCGTTTGTCCTCGTAAGGCTTCTTGCCATCGACCAGCGCCTGCTGGTTCGGGCGGATGACGATGGTGGCACCGGTGACGATCTCGGATTTGGTCCAGCCGATGCTGTCCATCACCTCGACGAAGTCGCCAACAGTTTCCCAGAAGATATCGACCTCGTCCGCTTCTGCTGCTGCAACCCATGCTGCGGGGTCAGTGCCGAAGTCGATAAACTCGATCCGGTCGAGGAACGCACCGCCCCCTTCGAGACCCTCATGGCCCCACCAGGTATGGTCTTCGTTGCGAACCAGCACGCCCTTCACACCCACTTCGAGCGATTCCGGCTTGTAAGCACCCGTGCCGACGGGATTGTCGAGCATCGTGTCCGCATTGAAACCGGCGGGAACAATGGCAGCGGGGTAGTCGGACATGCCTGGAATTAGCGTGATGTCGGGCTTCGGCAGGCTCAGCTTGACGGTGTGGCTGTCAACAACGGTGATCGCACCGTCCAGCGCCTTGTTCGTGGCCTCATCGATGATCACCGAGAACCGGCCTGCCATCGAATTGCCCTCGACCGACTTGTCGCACCAGCCTTCGATGTTGCGCGCAACGTCCTCAGCCGTGAAATCAGAGCCGTCATTCCACTTCACACCCTTGCGGACGTTCAGCGTGTATTCGGTAGCGTCGTCATTCACTTCCCAGCTTTCAAGCAGCATCCCGCGGAATGTGCCGTCTGAGTTGTATTCAACGAGGTATTCCAGCCACCCCGATGTGAACATCGCAATCTGCGTCCAGTCATAGGTGCGCGGGTCTTTCAAGGCGCGCACTTCCATCTGCCAGCGGACGCTGCCGCCCTGCTGTGCATGCGCTGCAGCCTTGGCCGGAGCATCGAGGTTGACCAGTGCGTAGGCCGCCGCGGTCGTCACGCCCAGCGCCGACGCGCGGGTCAGGAATTCGCGGCGGTCGATGGCACCGGCGGAATACTCCTTTGCATACATCTTCGCTGCCGGGTGCACCGCGTCTGTTGTATTCAGTTTGTCGTCTGTCATTGGTAGTCTCCCTGTAGGTCCCTGATTGGTTGGACCGATGTTGTCTTGCGATAAAACGGTTAACCGTCGTCGCCCCTATTTATCCCGCCGATCATGAATCGCGATCCACATGGCCGCGATCAATTTTTGATCAGTCATGGTCAAAGAACATGCCTGCCATGTTGATTTCAAGTGTCTCGCACTGAAGCTTGGTCAACAAGACGCAACACGCATGTACGGTTCCCGACGCATGGCGTCGAAAACACGTCATCAAGTCTGAAATGCGACAACGGTTGCGCGCAACGTCTCAGAGCTGATCGCGCACCCAGACTTCGACCCGCCGGTTGGAGACAGAGCTCAACTCGTCGCCACAGGAAACCGGCGCGAGCTCACCATAGCCGAGCGTCGCGATATTCAGCTCCGCATCAGCGCCGATGCGCACCAATTCAGCCTCCAGCGCCGCCCTGATCTGTGCTGCGCGCTGGGTCGACAGGGCGAGGTTGGCCTCGAACCGGGTCGCGTCATCTGCGAAACCAACCAGAACAAGTTCCTGATTGCGCAGGCCTTCATTGGCGATGTAGCGCGCCAGACGCGTCAGATCGCCCGCAGACTTCGTGTCCAGCACTGACGAGTTCTTCTGGAACCGCAGCGTTGTAGACAGACGATCACCGTCCAACAGTTCCAGCGTCAGTTCGCGCATCAGGCGGAACCCGGCGGCGTCGCGCTGCTGGATGAACGCCTCGGCAATCCGTCGGCCCTGGCCATTCAGCGGCACTGCAGTAATCGACTGGTTTACGAATCCGATATCGGAAATCTCTGCCTGCGCATCATCGGACAGCGCATATTCCAGAAGACCCCTGGCAGATTCCGGCAGAACATCGCCTGTGGTGTAGAGGAAGAGCCTGCGTGACAGCGGATACTCCTCCGTCTTCACGTTGAAATCGGTCGGCGAAACAACGATGCCGCAGCTGGTCTCGATATCCAGCGCGCGTGCGCTCCGCTCGAATGCGAGACCGGTAAATCCGATACCCGCCCGATCCCCGGCAACCGCGTCCGAAAGATCGCGGCCCGATGTGAAAGTACGTACATCCGGTGCCATCGAAGCCCCGCGCGGTGAGAGGAGGAGCGAAGCGAAGCTTTCCCCGTCACCGGTGTTGGGGGCGGCTGCATAAAGACTGATCGGCAGGTCCGGCCCGCCAAGATCGGCCCAATTATTAATGTCGCCGGAGAAGATGTCCGCCAGATCGTCGATGTTGATCGTCTGGATCGGATTATCAGGCGATACGATCACGATCAGCCCATCGAGGGCCAGAACATGCTCGTATCCCGCGCGATCAATGGGGGCGAGGCCCGCAGATTCAAATGCCGCGATTTCCGAAGACAGAACACGGCGTGAAGACATGCCGATCAGCGCATCGCCCGAAATCAGTCCGGGAAATGCGTCGCTGGAGCCACTTGCATTCAAGTCGATGGCCGCTACCTCGGTACCCTCATCATTCAGGAGACGAATGACCGACCGGCTGCCCTCGGTGCCAAGTTCGCGCTCGGCCACCGTACCCTTGGCAAAGGAATAGGCTTCGATCAGACCCGGCATCAGGCTTTCGCCGATGGCGTTGGAGCCAAAGACCCCGAAGGTCTTGTCCAGCCCGGTCGCCGGCACAGCACCTGTTGTCAGATCAGGGCATCCGGGCCCTTCACAGACCATACCAGCCGCCGCGATGGTCAAGCGACCGATGGAGGAGTTGACCGTGTAATTCGCACCGTCAAATTCAATCAGATCGCCTGTCAGAACGAAGCCCGTTGCGACCGAGCTCAGCTTCACCGCCTCCGCACTTGCCGCTGCCGCGGACAGGATCATTGCCGCCGCTGCCAGACCGGTTGCTCTTTTATACAGGCTCATTTCGCTACCCCTAACTCGACCAGATGCGGCCCACGACGCGGGCTGCCGGCAAACCTTATTCACTCGATACGCAAGTCGTTCAATGCGCTGGACACATACCGCACGTCGCTCGTCAGAAGCTGACCGCAACGCGCCGCCGCAAACCGCCCCCGTGTGGATGACTGCAACACACCCCGTTCGGATCTGACCATCTCGTAGGATGGCGAAGCCAGTTCCCCGTCGCCACAGAATGCGCCATCGGGCAACTCGCCCCGCGATGCGTGATCGACAGCGATCCGCGCCGTGCCCCGGCGCGCACGGCTATTGGCCCAGAATGTGTAGACCTCTATCGACTGGCCATCAGCGTCAAGCGCCGGATAGCTGTCAAGATAACCACCCCCGCCACGCCGCACGAGGCGAAAGCCACGTGGTCTTTCCTGCCACACATGACCATCGGCCCCGAAGCCGGCGGCGTATTCAAATGCATGAAGGTCCAGGTCGACAGGTGCCGTCCAGGCCACCGCCACGCGCAGGGTCAACTCGACCTCGCGGCGATTGAATTGAAGATCCGCGGCAACTTCGTTGCCGTCCAGAAGGCGGACACTGACCCCG
Organism: Pseudomonadota bacterium; assembly: GCA_039030855.1. Classification (GTDB taxonomy): domain Bacteria; phylum Pseudomonadota; class Alphaproteobacteria; order Rhodobacterales; family Rhodobacteraceae; genus Pikeienuella. The sequence goes on along the minus strand of JBCCDJ010000004.1, from coordinate 214,394 downwards.
TCCTCGATATCCATGACCGGGACGATCAGTTCGGCCGACCCGGCATCGTCGAAACGACTGCCGAAGCGAAGCCCCGCATGCACAACCTCAAACACCTCATCAGCGCGGCATTCGGAAACGATCCGGATCAGGCTCGCGCCGCCGGAAGACGCTGAAGAAGTCAGCGAAACTGGCCCGCACCCTGTCCCTGCGGTCTGGCGCGGCCGTGGTCGCGGCGTGGCTGGGGCGGGATCGCGGCGCACGGCTGCGATTTGCTCATCCTCCACACGGTCTACCGTCGGGCGGGCTGCTGGTGGCTGCAGGCTGGCGATCTCCGTCTGTGGAAGGACGGGCACCTGCGGCTCCACCTCGATATCCGACACATCGGGACTGCCATCCAGCCGGGGGGCCGCAATCTCCGAAAGGGAATTTGCATTGGACAGATCGGCCCGATCATCCTGCTGGCCAGCCACAGCGTCCTCGGTGCCGTTCAAGAGGATCGGGCGGCGCGGACCATCGCTCCGCACCGCAGGTTCCGCCGCATTGCTGAGCGCTGCCACGACATTCTCGCCGGTTCCGCCATCATCGCTGCCGAGATTTGCTGCCGGCTTGTCCCGCGCACCCGATGCAATGGGCGGCTGATATGTGGGCGCTACCGGATTGATGGCAGCGACCACCGGTCCGTTGCTGCGCACCGCAGGCAGATTTGCTGGCGCAGTGGTCACATCGTCCGACCGGCTGGCACCCGCAACGCGCGGCGCGCTGGTCTGATCGGTCACGTTCGGCGCGGTGGCGGGGACATTTGCCGGGTTTGGTGGCGGCTGCGGCACATTTCTCGGTCGTTGCGCGATCTCGCCAGCTGGCGCGGCCGATCGTGGAGCCGTGGCAGGAGCAGGTGCCAGCGCGATCTGCTCGCCCCCCACGCGCTGGTCAGCTTCACTCACCAGCGTGCCGCCGGATGCACCAGCGGCCGTGACATTCACAGTGACCGATGCGGATGGGCATTCGTCACCCTTTGCCACGCAATAGGCAAAAAGCTGGGGCCCGACGCAGCGTTCATTAGAGATGTACAGAACGCCGTCCGGCGTCGCTTCGGCTGCACCGCAACTCGGAGAGACGACAATGCGCAGATTTGCGCCATCGCCGGGAGCGGCATTTTCGTCATTTGCAAGAACATCGATGATCTGACTGCCACCGGCCACGAGAACGGATTCATCATTTTGAGGGGCAATCCGCGCGACATCCTCGCGCGAGAAAAATTTATAAAGACTGTCTGATTTCTGCGCCAAAACCGCCATCGCAACCACGATGACGAGCCCGGTCAGTATCGACATTACACGATCGTCCTGGAGCAAGACGACACCCCTTCACACTTAAACCGTCACCAACAAAAGCAATTTACACTGCATATTCATGCGTTTGCAAGGTTTCTTTCATGTAAATTTATGAAAGACCAATTCCCCTGTGGGAATCACATTGCAAGCTTTCTTTATTGCACTAAAACGATGGCGTAATATCAAGGGGTTAGTCATATGAAATTTGGCGTCGGCCAGGCTGTAACACGCAAAGAGGATGTCAGATTTCTGACCGGTGCGGGTCAGTTCATTGACGATCACACACCCGAAAACTGCCTCGCCGCCTACGTGTTGCGGTCGCCTGTCGCGCATGGGGTGATGACCGGTCTTGACCTTGATATGGCGCGCGAAATGCCGGGTGTACAACTGGTGTTCGGTTATGACGACGTGGCTGACCGGCTTGCGCCGCTTGCTTGCCGTGTCCCCATGCGACAAGCCGATGGCACCCCTTTTGTAGACATCCATCAGCCGCATCTGTCCGACGGGCGGGTCAGATATGTCGGCCAGCCCATCGCATTTGTCGTCGCCGACAGCCTAGATGCCGCACGCGACGCCGCCGAAGCGATCAATTTTGATATGGAGGATCTGAACGTCGTCGTCGATGGCCACGCTGCGCTGGTCGACGGCGCTGTGCAGCTACACAGCGAAGCGCCAGGCAATCTCAGCTATGTCTGGGAAGCCGGCGACAAGACGGCGACTGATGCCGCGTTTGACGATGCCGCACATATTGCGCGTACATCGGTGGTCAATCAGCGCCTCGTCGTAACGGCGATGGAAACCCGCGGCCTTGTCATCCGCCACGACCGGGATACCGACCGCTGGGAGGGCTGGGTCGGATCGCAAGGCGCACACGCGATGCGCGGCGGTATCGCGACCTCGCTGAAGGTGGAGCCGACGCGCCTGCGCATCCATGCCCCCGATATCGGCGGCGGTTTCGGCATGAAGATCATGCAGCATCCCGAATATGCGCTGGCAGCGCTTGCCGCCAAGGACACCGGGTTGCCTGTCAAGTGGATCGCGGATCGATCCGAAAGCTTCCTGTCGGATGCACAGGCCCGCGACCTGCAAAGCGATATCGAGGGCGCGTTTGATGCCAATGGCAACCTGCTGGCCCTGCGATCCGACAGCGTCTCCAACCTCGGAGCCTATCATTCGACCGTCGGACCGCTGATCCACACCGCGTTTTCAGGCGCTCTTTTGGGCGGCATGTATCGCGCGCCCGCTATCCATGTCCGCGTGCGCGGCGCGCTGACCAACACGGTGCCGACCGACGCTTATCGCGGGGCCGGACGGCCCGAGGTGATCTATGGCACCGAACGCCTGATGGAGCAGGCGGCGCGCGATCTCGGTATCGATCCTTGCGCCCTCAGACGCCGCAATCTTCTGACCCCGGCCGAGGTCCCGGCGACCACAATGGGGGATATGACCTTCGACAGCCTCGATCCGGGTCGGTTGATGGACGCAGCGCTAAAGGCTGCCGATTACAACGGCTTCGCGGGCAGGGAGGCTGCAGGCGCAGAACACGGCAAGCTGCGCGGCCGCGCCGCAATCTACTATATGGAGCGGACCGGTGGCGGCCCCGACGAGAATGCGGAAATCACCCTGACCGCAGATGGTGACGCGGTCATCCGGGTCGGCACCCAGTCGACCGGTCAGGGGCATGAAACCGCCTGGGCGCAGGTGCTTACCGATAATCTCGGCATCGACTGGGACCGGATCAGCCTTGCGGCTGGTGACAGCGATGCACTGCCGCTTGGTGGCGGCACGGGCGGATCACGGTCCCTGATCATGGCCAGCCGCACGATCATTCTTGCGGCGGATGACATCATCAAGAAGACCCTGCCCGCAGCCGCTGAAGAGCTTGAGGTGGCGGTGGCCGATGTCGAATTTGCGGCCGACGAGAGCCTCTTTCGTGTCGCGGGCACCGACAGCACCGTCACCCTGTCACAGATTGCCCGAAAGCTCGGCGGTGTCAGCGGGTTCGGCAAGATCGGCGACCGCGAGAACAGTTTTCCTAACGGATGCCACGTGGCAGAGGTGGAGATCGACGGAGAGACCGGGCAAGTCACGCTGGACCGCTATACCATGGCGGATGATTTTGGCACGATCATCAACCCGATCCTGGCGGGCGGGCAGGCCCAGGGCGGCATTGCCCAGGGTGTCGGTCAGGCGCTGATGGAAAACGGTGTCTATGACACGGAAAGCGGGCAGCCGCTGGCGGCGAGTTTCATGGACTATGCCCTGCCCCGCGCCGCCGACCTGCCGGTGTTGGAGCCGCATTTTGTCGAGATACCCTGTACGACGAACCCGTATGGCGTGAAGGGATGCGGGGAATCCGGGACCGTGGCCGCGATCCCCGCTGTGGCGCTGGCGGTTCAGGATGCTATTCACCGTGCGGGCGGCGCGATGATCGAAGCACCTTTCACGTCGCAGAGGGTTTGGCAGGCGCTCAACTGCAGGGCATAGGCGATCTGCTGATCAGCTTTCAGTGGTTCAATCGTTTGATCGCAATCACACCGGTCGAACGTGCTGCAGGCCCCGCTCCTTGCGCGCGGCACGCGCGGCCAAAATCTTCAGCGCCCTGACGGCGCGTGGTGATTTTGGGGTTGCAGGTGCTGCACGGTCGACAAGGTCGAAACGCGGCGTCAGCGCATCGTGTTCCAGCGAGATCTTCATCACCGGTCGCTCGCTACCGACACTGAGAAGAGCATGGCAGGCTTCTTCATAGGCGTGCCTTACCCGCTCTCCATACATTTTTGCAGCGCGCGTGCTCAGACGCGCCTGACGGGCACGATCCTCTGCCCATGCCGCAGCGGCATCCGCATCATTCCCTCCGCCGCACAAAACAATAGATTGGCGCATCATATTGCCTCACATCCATCCGTCCGATCCCACATGGACGGGTCAGGCCCCACAACAATTAATGGGCCTGGGAGGCAGAAATGCAACCTAAAGGTGATCCGCTGCGTGTACGAAACGACATGGGGCCCGTAGATGCGCGACCGTCTCCAGGTTCGGTTCAGACGGGCTCCATCATGCCTTGCCGTGACAGTGCTTGTACTTCCTGCCACTGCCGCAAGGGCACGCATCATTGCGGCCAACCTTGCCCCAGGTGGTGGGATCATTCGGGTCGACTTCTTCGAACGTGCGCAACGGCACGCCTGCCCGCATATCGGCAGGGGCCTCCGCCACAACAGGCGATGCTGGCGCTGCGCCGACGGCGACCCGCTCGGCGGTCGCATCAGCGCCTTGCATGGCGGCCATGATCTCTGCCGGGATTTCCGGTTCGGGTTCTGTGACTTGCGAGAAATCCTCAAGGCTCAACCGGGTCGTCACGTCGCTGCGCAGCCGGTTCATCAGGCCGTCGAACAGCTCAAAAGCCTCCGACTTGAATTCGTTCAACGGGTCGCGCTGCGCATAGCCCCTGAGACCGATTACCGATCGCAGATGGTCCAGCGTCGTCAAATGATCGCGCCAACCACTGTCGAGCGTCTCCAACAGGACGGATTTCTCCACCATGCGCATGCGTTCCTTGCCCGTCTTCGCAACGCGCTTGGCCGCGGCCTCATCGACAGCTTTCTCCAGCCGCTCGCCGATCACCTCGTCGTCGACACCTTCCTCCTCGGCCCAGGCCACAAGCGGCACATCGAGGCCAAACACCTCCTGCACTCGCGTTGTCAGCCCCTCCATATCCCACTGGTCGGCATAGGCACGTTCAGGGATATGGACGGAAACCAGATCATCGACCATGGAATGGCGCATCTCCTGAATGGTTTCGGCGACGTCTTCCGCCTCCATCACCTCGCGGCGCTGGCTGAAGATCGCCTTGCGCTGATCGTTCATCACGTCATCGAATTTGAGGACATTCTTGCGGATGTCGAAATTGCGCGCCTCGACCTTGCCCTGCGATTTCTCGATCGCCTTGTTGACCCATGTGTGAACGATAGCTTCCCCTTCGGCGAGGCCCAGACGTTTCAGCATCGTGTCCATGCGCTCAGACCCGAAAATACGCATCAAATCGTCTTCGAGGCTGAGATAGAAGGTGGAGCGGCCCGGATCACCCTGACGGCCAGAACGACCACGCAACTGATTGTCGATCCGGCGGCTTTCATGGCGCTCCGTCGCCAGCACCCAGAGGCCACCGGCGGCAATCGCCTTCTTCTTGGCCTCCGCCACCTCTGCCTTGATCGGGCCGACGATATCTTCGTGCTTGCCCTCATCCGCCTCAGCCTTCAGCACCTGCATGGCGGAGGATACGATCTGCTGGCTGACCATCTGACCGATAACCTGCGCGCGGGCTTGTTCCTGCTGCTTGTCTTCAATAGGCGGCTGTTGTTCGATGATCTGCGCTGCCGATGTCTGGATCTGGCGCTGAATTTCCTCGCGCTGGCTCTCGAACAGGGCGGCAACGATGCGGCCTTCGGGATTACCGCCAAGCTGAATGTCAGTGCCGCGCCCCGCCATGTTGGTGGCGATCGTTACCGCGCCCGGCGCACCGGCCTGAGCAATGATTTGCGCTTCCTGTTCGTGGAAGCGTGCGTTCAGCACCTGATGAGGCACACCTTCCGGTCGCTCGGCCAGCGCATCGATGCGGTCGGCCTGCTCAGTCAGATCGGCGATCTGTTCGCCATCCTTCTTGGGGTTCAGCTTTTCCGCAAACTCCCGCAGCTTCGCAGCAGCGTTCTGCAGCGTGGCCTTGTCCTTCAGCATGCCGGACAGCAGCTCGGATTTCTCGATCGACGTGGTGCCGACCAGCACCGGCTGGCCACGATGATGCGCATCGGCGACGGCCTGAATGATGGCGAGGTATTTCTCCGCTGCGGTCCGGTAGACCTGATCATCGTCATCAACGCGGGCGACGGGCACATTGGTCGGGATCTCCACAACCTCCAGCCCGTAGATGGAGGCGAATTCCTCAGCCTCGGTCATCGCGGTGCCGGTCATGCCCGCCAGTTTGTCGTAGAGCCGGAAATAGTTCTGGAAGGTGACGGAGGCGAGCGTGACGTTTTCAGGCTGGATCGCCACACCTTCCTTGGCCTCTACCGCCTGATGCAGACCGTCGCCCCAGCGGCGACCATCCATCATGCGACCGGTAAATTCGTCAATGATCACGACCTTGCCGTTCTTGACGATGTAATCCTTGTCCTTCTGGTGCAGCTTGTGCGCGCGCAGGGCCTGATTGACGTGGTGGACCAGGCTGACATTTTCAGGATCATAGAGCGTTGCGCCTTCCTCGACATGACCCGCTTCGCGCAGGCGCACCTCGACAAATTCCGTGCCGTCCTCGGTCAGGATCGCAGTGCGCTGTTTTTCATCCAGCTCGAAATGCTCTTCGGTCAGCTCGGGGATGAACTTGTCGATGGCGATATAGAGGTCTGACATGTCCTCGGTCGGGCCAGAGATGATCAGCGGCGTGCGCGCCTCATCGACCAGAATACTGTCGACCTCATCGACGATGGCGAAGCGGTGACCGCGTTGCGCCATCTGGTCGAGCGAGTATTTCATGTTGTCGCGCAGATAATCGAACCCCAGCTCGTTATTCGTCGCATGGGTGACATCGCACGCATAGGCCGCCTTGCGCGAGCGGTCGTCGAGATTGGGCACGATGACGCCGACCGTCATCCCGAGGAATTCATAGATGACGCCCATCCAGTCCGCATCGCGGCGGGCAAGATAATCGTTCACGGTAACCACATGAACGCCGCGGCCCTCAAGGGCGTTCAGATAGACGGGCAGCGTCGCCATCAGCGTCTTGCCCTCACCGGTCTTCATTTCCGAGATCTTGCCCTGATGCAGCATCATGCCGCCGACGAGCTGCACATCGAAATGGCGCATGCCAAGGGTGCGCTGCGCCGCTTCGCGCACGGTGGCAAAAGCTTCGGGGAGGAGTTGATCCAGTGTCTCGCCCTGTTCAAGGCGGTCACGGAACTCGGCCGTCTTCGCCTTCAATGCGTCATCGGACAGGGCCTTGAACTCAGGCTCCAGCGCGTTGATGGCCTGCACCGTCTTCATCGCCGATTTCACGATGCGGTCATTCGTTGTGCCGAAGACCTTCTTTGCAATTCCGCCGAGACCGAGCATTAACCGTCCTTCGCATCATCCCATTCGCCTGATGCCCGGACGGCTTGCGCGCTGAATTCACGGGATGATGGCGGGGGGCGCTTGTCCGCCACGTCCCGACGTCGTAGATGAATGACGTCGCGCGCGCCGTTCAGGCCGTAGGGCCGGTCGGACATGTATGCCCGCCCCCCTACCCTGTCAACGTCGCGCGCCCCGCCCTTTTGATGCGCGCGCAACCGGGCGCCGCAAACGTGACAGCTGCCATGCCGGGCCCCGGCCCGCCTGACGGAGAGTTCCATGCCCCAGTATCGTATCCAGTGCCCTACCGTGTCCCGCACCATGTCGTCCGCCTTCGCCGCCGCCTTTCTGTCGGCCGGGCTGGCGATGCCGTCCCTTGCCCAGACCACCGATGCCGAAACACCCGCCGCGGCAGAGACCCCTGCGACACCCTCTGCCGATGCTTCCAGCGTCATCGCGACAGTCAATGGTGAAGACATTCTCTTGGGCGATATGATTGCGCTTCGCGCAGAGCTGCCGGCGCAGTATCAGTCGATTCCCGACACGGTGCTTTACGAGGGTTTGCTGGAACAGATGACCAACCAGATTCTGCTGCGTCAGGCGGCGGAACGATCGGGTTTCGCCGACAAGCCATCGGTGCAGCGCGGGTTGGAGTTCCAGCGCACATCCTACCTCGCGGAGCTATACGCCCGAGACCGGCTGAACGATGCGCTGACCGAAGAGCGTCTGACCAAGGAATATGAGGATCGCTATCTAAACGCCGAGGCGACAAAAGAATGGAATGCCAGCCATATCCTCGTCTCCGAAGAAGCTGCGGCGCAGGAAATCGCCGGGCTGGCGCGGGCCGAAGGGGCTGATTTCGCAGAGCTCGCCAAAGAACGTTCCGAAGGGCCATCAGCACCCAATGGCGGCAGCCTCGGCTGGTTCGCCGAGGGCCAGATGGTACCCACCTTCCAGGCCGCCGTATTTGAGCTGACCGAAGGCGAGGTGTCGGACCCTGTTCAGACCCAGTTCGGCTGGCACGTCATCAAGCTTGAAGGCATCCGCGACAAACCCGCCCCGGCATTGGCCGAGGTGCAGGAAGAACTGATCGGTGCATTGTCGAACGAGATCACCGGTGCCGTTGTCGAAGCCCTGCGCGACAGCGCCGATATCAACACCCCAGAAGGCCAGCCGGGCGTTGACCAGTTGCGCAATGACGCGCTGGTCGCGGATGAGTAAGCTGCAGCAGGATCGAGGGAGGGCCAGGATGGCGAAGAAAGACGGCAAACCCCCAAAAGGGCCGAAAGAGAAAAAGCCGAAGAAGGCCAAGCGGCTTGAAGATCGCGCCGCCAATCTGCGCGAAAAGCTCGCGCGGGTCGAAGCGAAGATTGCCGAAGCAAAGGGCATAAGCACCGCCGCCACCGACATCTCGCACGTGTCGCGCTTCGCCAAGCCCTTTCCTGATCTCGCCCCGGTCGGGGGCGTCAGGCTCGCGACCGCCAGGGTCGGGATCAAGAAGTCCGGGCAGAAGGATGTGATGCTGGCGGAGATCGCGGAAGGCTCGACCATCGCCGGGGTTCTGACAAAATCTTCGACCCGGTCCGGCCCGGTCGACTGGTGCCGCGCCCGACTGGCCGGGATCAAGAAGAAGGCCCCGAAAGGCCCGCTGGCCATCGTGGTCAATTCGGGCAACGCCAATGCTTTCACCGGCAATGCCGGGCTGAAAGGGGCCGAAGCCACCGCCATCGCCGCTGCCAAGGCGCTGCGCGGCAAGAAGGAAGGGGTGTTCATCGCGTCGACCGGCGTGATCGGTGAACCTTTGCCGACTGAACGGATCACCGAGAAGATGGCAGAGCTGAAAGCGTCACTGTCGGCGAACGCGCTGCCTGACGCTGCTGCCGCGATCATGACCACGGATACGTTCCCCAAGGGCGCGGGCCGCACGATCATGCTGGACGATGTAGAGGTTCATATCTCCGGTATCGCCAAGGGGTCGGGTATGATTGCGCCCGACATGGCTACAATGCTTGCCTTCGTCTTTACCGACGCGCCGATCGGCCAGCGCCTTTTGCAAAGCATGGTGTCGGAGGGGACGAAGGGCAGTTTCAACGCGGCAACGGTCGACAGCGACACGTCGACTTCGGACACATTGCTGGTCGCAGCAACGGGCAAGGCTGGTGGCAAACCCATCCGGTCACGCCGCGACCCGCGCGCCGCAGCGTTTGAGGTGGCACTCAACGAGGTACTGGTGGATCTTGCGCAACAGATCGTCCGCGATGGCGAGGGCATCACCAAATACGTCGCGATCAAGGTGACGGGCGCGAAATCAGATAACTCCGCGGGGATCATCGCCCGGTCCATCGCCAATTCGCCGCTGGTAAAAACCGCTATCGCGGGGGCGGACCCGAACTGGGGGCGCATCGTGATGGCCGTCGGTAAATCGGGTCAGCCCGCCGATCGTGACCTGCTGTCGATCCGGTTCGGCGAAATTCTGGTCGCGGAGAAGGGCTGGGTCTCGCCCGATTACACCGAAAAAGCGGGCGCGAAGTATATGAAGCAGGACGAGATCGAGATCACTATCGATCTTGGCATCGACACCGGCACGGCGGAGGTCTGGACCTGCGATCTGACCCATCGCTATATCGAGATCAACGCGGATTACCGGTCTTGAAGCCGACCGAGGCTGCAGAACAGTGAAGATCGTCCTCGTCGCCGCGATCGCCCTCATTGACAGGGATGGCCGGGTGCTGCTGGCCCAGCGTCCGGAGGGCAAGTCCATGGCTGGCCTATGGGAATTTCCTGGCGGCAAGGTAGAGCCTGGCGAGACACCCGAGGCCTGTCTGATCCGCGAGGTGAAGGAGGAACTCGGGATCGATACCTGGAAAAGCTGTCTTGCCCCCCTGACGTTCGCCAGCCACAGCTATGAGGACTTCCACCTCCTCATGCCCCTCTACGTCTGCCGCAAATGGGAGGGGATCGCGACAGGACAGGAAGGGCAAAAGCTCGAATGGGTCAGGCCATTGCGGATGGGAGACTATCCTATGCCGCCCGCCGATGTGCCGCTGGTGGCAATGCTGAGGGACTGGGTCTAGGAGCCGACAAAACCCGGTCTGAACGCTGAGGCGAGACATGCGCATGTCGACGCGGTTTGTCGGAGGCCCTTGATCATTTTTCACGGTAATCTAACGTCGCAGATGCAGACGCGATCCAAGGCACTCAACACCCGTCGGGAGATATGAATGGCGAATGGCGGCGATATTGCAGGGTTTCTGTTCGAGGACTTTTCGTTTGAGAACGACAATGGACTTCTGAACCCCGGCCAGAATGGTCCTTTTTCGCTGCCCGGCAATGCAACGGCGACCCTGGATGCCAATGCCACGCAGGTGCCATTCACCGTGATCGACGACGATATGCTCTTCGAGGACGGCTTTCAGGAGAGTGAGGGCCTGTCCCCGACAAGCCAGGGCCTTGCAGAAGACATTAACACGACGAATGCCGAGGGCGATCCGGTCTCCTTCGCGGCGGGACAGGTGCTGGAAGTCGAATTCACCCTCGATGCTGTACCGGTCGGCGGCGGACCGACGATCCAGCTGTTGTTTGTCGCGATCGGCCCCGGAGAGAACGCTGGTGATCTCTTTCTCGTCGTTCCGACCGCACCACTGGTGCCCGGCACGACCTATGATATCTCCTTCGCCAATGACGGCGGCGGCACGCCCTATGAAGATGTCATCTGCTTTACCACCGGCACCAAGATTGAAACCGTCGATGGCTTGCGAGCCGTTGAAACCATAAGGGTTGGCGATCAGGTCATGCTCCATGGAGGCGGCGTTGATAAGATCATCTGGGCTGGCTCGCAGACCCTGTCACCTGAGACACTTAAGCGCTCGCCGAGATTGCGACCCGTCTTGATCGAAGCCAATGCATTTGGCAGCGGCCTTCCGGTGCGCGACCTGATCGTCTCGCCCCAGCACAGGGTTTTGCTGACCGGCGAGAGGGCGATCCTGTATTTCGACGCACCCGAAGTGCTCGCACCCGCAATCGCCCTTTGCAACGGCTCAAGCGTGCGGCAGCTTTCCGCTGACCATAGCGTGACCTACCATCACATCATGTGCGCGAACCATCAGATCTTGCTGTCCGAGGGCTTGCCAACCGAGAGCTTTTATCCGGGCAAGACCGCTCTCAACGGACTGGATGGAAGCGTCCGTGATGAGCTGATGGAGATAATCTCCGATGCCAGCATCCGTCAGTCCGCCGCTACCGCGCGAAAAGTGCTGAAGACATTCGAAGCGGCGCTTCTTTCGCCGTAGATTGACAGTCTACTGCCGTCAATTGTCCGTTGGCCCCAACCCGTGAAAGCAGGAGACGGATCGTTTCCGAAATGCAGGCAACCCGCTTGAAAGCCGGGCGGCCTTGCCATGCTATTGCCTCTAGCCCCGTTCATCCTTCGGTGATCCCATCACCACATATGTGGTGATTTCATTTACCTGCGACAGCGCGCCAAGCTTGTCTGTATGGAAAGCCTTGTAGTCAATAAGGTCCGCGACCTCGACCCGGAGAAGGTATTCGACCGCACCGGTGATGTTATGGCATTCCGTCACCTCCGGGGCGTGGGCGATGGCGCGCTCAAACGCTTGCTGGCTGGCCTTGGTATGACTGTTCAGCCCGACAGATACATAGGCCACGAAACCTGCACCAAGAGAAGCGCGGTTAAGGCGAGCCCTATAGCCTTCGATCACGCCAGAGCGCTCGAGCTCCTGCACCCTGCGAAGGCAGGCGGAGGGGGAAAGCCCAACGCGATCCGCGAGATCCACATTGCTGATCCGACCATCGCGGGTCAGTTCGCGCAATATTCGGTTGTTGATGTCATCAATCGGTATCATTTATTGCACATGTATCCTGCTCACGCCGCAGAACGCAACAATATGCACCGCTGGATCGCACATATTTGCATTCATGACCTATGATATCTTCCTCGCCCTTATGGCCTTCGCCTTCGTCACCTCGATCACGCCGGGGCCCAACAATCTGATGCTAATGGCATCTGGCGCGAATTTCGGCATACGTCGAACGGTGCCACATATGCTGGGCGTTGCGCTCGGCTTTGTGTTCATGGTCCTGCTCGTGGGCGCTGGACTGATTCAGGTCTTCGATGCGTACCCACTCAGCCACACGATCCTGAAGGTTTTTTCAGTCCTCTATATGCTGTGGCTTGCATGGAAGATCGCCAACGCGGCACCAGCCGGGGCGGCAATGGCCACCGGCACGCCGCTGACCTTCCTGCAGGCAGCCGCGTTCCAGTGGGTCAACCCCAAGGCCTGGACCATGGCACTGACCGCGATAACGGTCTACGCGCCGGACCGCAGCCTGACCGCAATCGCTTTCGTCGCCGTCATCTTCGGCCTCGTGAACCTGCCATCTGTGGGATCTTGGGCTTGGCTGGGGCAAATCATGCAGCGGGTACTGGGCAGCCCAGAACGGCTCCGCACTTTCAACTGGACCATGGCCCTTCTGCTGGTCGCATCTCTCTGGCCGGTGCTTGTGCCGTGACCAAAGACGTGACCGGACGGTTAAAGTAGTCGGAGCTATCGATGATCGCGACGAGTGCAAGCGCGCGGTCCGCCGCATCGGGCGAGGTTTCCGGATCCACGGCATGGTCTATCAGGGTGCCATATAGCCTGTCCGAAGCGTAGAACGCATGCGCCCGTTGCGGATCGGGCCAACCCTCCCCGACAAACAACTCATGCAGTCGCATCCCGCACCAATCATGCCAGAGGTGGTCAACAAGACGGGTGATCGGCCACGCCCCTACCCGGTCGAACAGAAGCTGCGGCGCGATCCCCGCGCGCGCGAAGAGGCAGATCGCATCGTCGAGCAGTACCGTATGGTTAGGTGGAAGCTGGTCCAAGAAAGCAATGCAGAACCGCCCAAACAACCGCCGTTCCTCAGCCCGCCAGCGGCTGCTGTCAGCAAGTGCAAAGCCGTCAAGGGCGTAACAGAACCCCGCGTCCACAACCGTTTGCCGACAGGCGATGGCCTGCAATAGCCGCGGCAGGCACCAGCGGAGTTCCATCGCTGAAACGTCTTGTCCGACCAGGTCGCGCAAGCGTTCAAGGCCCAGATCGCGAGGCGGTTGCGTGATTGCGTACCTCTCATGATCGACCGGGCCAAACAATGTGTATGCTTCATCGATCAGGTTTTGCACTGCCGCTGGGATTTCTTGCACCGTTTGCCGAGACCAATCGGCGGCAAGTCTGTCGTTATTATTGGACAATGTTGACACAACCCTTGCGATATTGAGACCCTTCTTATCGTCAACAATATCTAACTCTATCGCTTTCGCAAACCGCAAATTGCAACCATAGGTTTATGCGCCACGGCCGTTCATCAAGAAATCATTCGATGTTGCCCCTGCGGCGGTCCACAATCGCCCGCACCAGACATAAGGGAGTGACTGATGCGATTGTTGATTTCGGCGCTGGCTCTACTGACAGCATCAATCAGCGGCACATCGTTGGCTGCACAGGCCTGCGGCGGGGCAGAAACGCCATGTGTGATCGATAGCGGCACCTATCACATCGTTCTACCTGAAACGGCATCGGTCAAAGGGGCGGTCATGCACCTCCACGGTGGCGGCGGGACCGGCAAAGGCCTGCTTGGCAGCGGTCTGGCGCAAGAAGCATTATCGCGCGGCTATATCTTCATCGCACCGAATGGGGAACATCCCGGCGCGCGGTTTCCCAATAACTGGGCCGTGCGGGCCCAAAATTTCGGTCATGACAAGAACGACATCGACTTCCTGCATGACGTGATTGCGGATGTTGAGGAACGCCATGGTATCGACAGGAGGCGTCTGCTTCTCGCCGGGTTCTCGCGCGGCGGCTCCATGGTCTGGGACGTCGCGTGCGAGGCACCCGGTTTTGCGCATGCCTATGCTCCAGCTGCCGGTGCGTTCTGGGATGAGCTGCCCACTAACTGCGCCGGGCCAGTACGGCTTTTCCACACCCATGGATGGGCCGACCGAACAGTGCCGCTGGAAGGGCGTCCGCTTTGGGACGGGAAGATCGCGCAAGGCGATGTCTACGCCTCGCTTGCGATCATCAGAGCGGTCAACGGGTGCACCGGCCGTCAGCCCGACACGACCACAGTCGAAGGGAATCACTGGCGGCGGAGCTGGACCGCGTGTGACGGCGGGCAGCTTGATTTGCTGCTCCATCCAGGTGGCCACGGTGCGCCAACCGGGTGGGCCGAACTGGTGTTGGACTGGTTTGAGGAGCATCTGACAGAAACCGGAGACTGACCCAAAAATATAAAATTAAAATCAATGCTCTAGCCAGTATCCAGCTTTGGAATGAGGTACGCACATCAAGAATGTCTGGACATGAGGTACGCACCTCATTTAGCGTCGGGTCAATGTGAACACGAATCAGGATGCAACCTGCTCACATCAAAAAAATCCATTGGGAGGACGTCATGAGACTATCGAAAACCGTGGCCACGGGTGTCATTGCACTTGGTACGGCCAGCGCCGGTACAACGGCGCAGGCTGATGATCTGACACTGTGCTGGGCGGCCTGGGACCCGGCCAACGCGCTGGTTGAACTGAGCAAGGAATTTGAGGCGCAGTCCGGCCACAACATGAGTTTCGAGTTCATCCCATGGCCCAATTTCGCCGACCGGATGCTGAATGAATTGAATTCCGGCGGCAAACTCTGCGACCTCCTGATCGGGGACAGCCAGTGGATCGGCGGCGGCGCGGAGAACGGCCATTACGTCAAGCTGAACGACTTCTTCGACGCCGAAGGCATCTCGATGGACGACTTCGCGGATGCGACCGTCTACGCTTATTCGACATGGCCGAAGGGCACACCGAACTACTACGCACTGCCTGCCATGGGTGATGCCAACGGCTGGTTCTACCGCAAGGACTGGTTCGCGCGCGAAGACATCCGCGCGGCCTTCAAGGAAGAGACCGGCCGCGAGCTGGGCGAGCCGAAAACCCAGAAAGAGATGCTGGAAATCGCGCAGTTCTTTCAGGGCCGCGAGATTGACGGGCAGACCGTCTACGGCGCTGCGATCTTTACGGAGCGCGGCTCCGAAGGGATCACGATGGGTGTTACATCTGCCCTCTACCCCTGGGGTTTCAAGTACGAGAACACGCCGGGCTCCTACGATATGGAAGGGGCGGTGAACTCACCGGAAGCCGTCGAAGCGCTTGAATTCTATAAGGAATTCTACAAGACCGCGACACCGCCGGGTTACACCAATTCCTACATGGGTGAATCGCTCGACGCCTTCAAATCGGGTCAAGTCGCGATGGCCATGAACTGGTTCGCATTCTTTCCCGGCCTTTATGCCGATCCCAATACCGGCGGCGACAAGATCGATTTCTTCGTGAACCCGCCGCAGAATCAGGCGGGCTCCACCCTTGGCGGGCAGGGTATCTCCGTGGTCGCCTATTCGGACAAACAGGATGCGGCGCTTGAATACATCAAATGGTTTGCCGATCCCGCAGTGCAGGCGAAATGGTGGGGTCTTGGTGGATACTCCGCCCACAAATCGGTGCTCGAAGCGCCCGATTTCAAGGACAGTGCCCCCTTTGCCGGTGACTTCCTCGAAGCCATGGGTTCGGTTCAGGATTTCTGGCAGGAACCTGCCTATGCCGAACTGCTGATCGCGATGCAAAAGCGGATGCATGACTACATCGTGGCCGATCAGGGCACAGCCAAAGAGGCGCTCGACCTGTTGGTCGAGGACTGGACAGAGGTCTTCGAGGACGAAGGCAAACTCTGACGCCGCATCGCGCCCCGGCTTGGGTCGGGGCGCACCGTTCGATGCGAGGGTCGCGGATACCATCCGCACCCGAGCCGAGTTGCATCTCTTGTCTGGATTACTGTCATGCACGGCACGCCGATGGAGCGCGCGGCTGAGGCCACGCCAAAACAAGTGGCCCGCAAGATCAAGGGACTGTCGGATCGCGCCATCGCGTGGATCTTCGTCGGCCCCACGATCTTCCTTCTGCTGACGATCAACATCTTTCCGCTGATCTGGACGATCAACCTCAGCTTCACCAATTTCAAGGCCAACCGCGCCAACCGCGCCGTCGAGTATATCGGCACCCGCAACTACGAGCGGATCCTGACCGACAGCGACATCTGGCTGTCGATGCAGGCGACCGCCCATTTCCTGTTCTGGACAATCTTCTTTCAGGTCCTGATCGGATTTACCCTGGCCTGGCTGATCAATCGCAAGTTTAGGGGCAATGACCTCTGGACGACCATCATCGTGCTGCCGATGATGCTGTCGCCCGCCGTGGTGGGCAATTTCTGGACCTTCCTCTACCAGCCGCAAATCGGCCTCTTTAACTATGTCGTGGCGTTTTTTACGGGTGCCGATCCGTCGAGTTTCGAGATGCTCGGCTCGGTCAATCTCGCCCCGTGGTCCATCGTGATTGTCGACACATGGATGTGGACGCCCTTCGTGATGCTGATCTGCCTCGCCGGACTGCGGTCGATCCCCGATTACATCTACGAAGCGGCGGAGATCGACCGCGCCTCCAAACTGCGCCAGTTCTTCACCATCACCATCCCCATGGTCCTGCCCTTCCTGATGCTGGCGGTGCTGTTTCGCGGCATCGAGAATTTCAAGATGTTCGATCTGGTGGTGCAACTGACAGGCGGCGGCCCCGGCTCCACCACCGAACTGGCCTCGATCAACCTGAAACGCGAAGCGTTTGAGAAATGGCGCACCGGCTATTCCTCCGCCTTTGCGATCATCCTCTTTGTCACCGTCTTCGGCCTCGCGTCGATCTATGTCAAAGCGCTGAACAAGGTGAAAGAAAGATGAGCTTTTCAATCACCGAGCCTTCGGGCCGCCAGAAATGGATCGCCGGAACGCTGGTCATCCTCTATGCGCTGATCACGATCATGCCGCTGATCTGGATCATGATGACCGGGTTCAAGACCCCGCCGGACAGCATCAGCTATCCGCCCAAGGTCGTGTTCGACCCGTCGCTCGAAGGCTATGTGAACCTTTTCACCACCCGCACGCGGGTCAGTCAGGAAGCGCTAGATGCCCTGCCGCCGCCCGAAGGGTTCGCAGAGGAGATCGTGCGCGCGCGCAACATGGTCATCGCCGGGCCGTCGAAATTCGGCGAGCGGTTCATGAATTCCGTGATCATCGGGTTCGGGTCGACCTTTCTCAGCATCTTTCTGGGCACTCTGGCAGCCTACGGCTTCTCTCGGTTCAAGATCCCGTTGGCGGATGATCTTCTGTTCTTCATCCTGTCGACCCGGATGATGCCACCCATCGCCGTCGCGATCCCGATTTTTCTGATGTATCGGGAAGTTGGGCTGTCGGACACTCATCTCGGCATGATCCTGCTCTACACAGCCGTGAACATCTCGCTGGCGGTGTGGCTTCTGAAAGGGTTCATCGACGAGATACCGCGGGAATATGAAGAAGCGGCGCTGATCGACGGCTACACGCGGTTTCAGGCCTTCTACAAGGTGGTGCTGCCACAGGCGGCTACCGGCATCGCATCCACCGCGATCTTCTGCCTGATCTTTGCGTGGAATGAATATGCGTTCGCGGTTCTCCTCACATCCGGCACGGCGCAGACCGCGCCGCCATTCATTCCGACAATCATCGGCGTTGGCGGCCTCGACTGGCCGGCCGTTGCGGCGGGGGCGACGATCTTCCTCCTGCCGGTCATGATCTTCACCATCTTGTTGCGCAAACATCTCCTGCGCGGGATCACATTCGGGGCAGTGCGCAAATGAGCAAGTTCTTCTCCGGCCTTCTCGGCCTTCGCCGCGGTCCGTGGGAGATGGTCGCGACCATCCTGATCGCGCTTGGCGTGTTCATGCTGATGCAGCCCTTTGCGCTCTGGGCTTTCACGTATTCCTTCATCACAACGCTGATCGGGACTGTCATGTTCATCATTGTCAGTCATTTCAGGGACTGACCGATGGCCGAGATCATCATACGCAATATCCGCAAGGAATTTGGCGACTTCACAGCCGTCAAGGAAAGCTCCTTCACGATCGAGGATGGCGAATTTTTCATGCTGCTCGGCCCGTCCGGCTGCGGCAAGACCACAACGCTGCGGATGATCGCGGGGCTGGAACTGCCGACATCGGGCGAGATCTATCTCGATGGCGAAGAGATCAGCCAGAAGCCCCCGTCGCAGCGCGACATCGCCTTCGTCTTCCAGATGTTCGCGCTCTACCCGCATATGAATGTGCGAAAGAACCTCAGCTACCCGCTGGTCAGCCAGGGCATGAAACGCGCTGCGGTGAAGGCCAAGGTCGCTGAGGTGGCTGAAATCCTCGGCATCGGCCCCATTCTCGACCGCCCTGTTGGGGGGCTTTCGGGCGGCGACCGCCAGCGGGTCGCGCTCGGCCGCGCCATCGTGCGCAATCCCAAAGCCTTTATGATGGATGAGCCGCTCGGCGCGCTCGATGCCGAATTTCGCGAACGGATGTCGGAAGAACTGCGTGCGCTTCACGATCGGATGAATGCCACCACGGTTTATGTCACCCACGACCAGTTGGAAGCGATGCAGATGGGCGACAAGATCGTCGTGATGAACAATGCCGTGGTTGAACAATTCGGCACGCCGCAGCAGATCTATGACAAGCCTGCGACGATGTTTGTCGCTGATTTCATCGGATCACCTTCCATGAATTTCCTGCCCTTCGAGGGGCGCATGGCCGCTGGTGCGACCGAGGCGGTGCTGAACGGCATTTCCATGGGTGTACCCCAGCAGATGGAGGATGCAGAAGGCGCGCTCGTCTTCGGCGTTCGGCCTGAACATATAGCGCTCACCGATGCGGGCACCTATCGAGGTGAGGTCATGGCCGCCGAATATCTCGGGACTACCCAGATTGTTACGCTGCAAACCCATAATGGAACGCTGAAGGCGCGCATCGGCTCCGATCAGGTTGCAAAAGTCGGTGAGACCGTCGGGCTGTCCTTCGATCCTGCGCGCATCACGCTCTTTGACGCGGTGACAGGGCGTGCATTGCGGTCGGCCCTGAATGACGGGGTGTTTGACCATGGCTGAGGTAACGCTCGAAAATATCTCGAAATCCTTCGGGCAGGACATCGGCGTCGATAATGTCTCCATGACGATCCCCGACGGGGCCTTCGTTGTGCTGCTCGGCCCGACCGGCGCAGGCAAGACGACGACATTGCGGCTGATTTCGGGGTTGGAGGTGCTGGACAGCGGCACAATCCGCATCGACGGACGCGATGTCGCCAGCGAAACCCCGGCGCAGCGCGATGTGGCGATGGTGTTCCAGCAATACTCGCTCTACCCGCATCTTTCCGTGCGCGACAACCTCGCCTTCCCTCTGAAATCACCGATCCTGAACACGCCGCCAGCGGAGATCGCCCGCAAAGTCGCGGACGTGGCGGAAGTCCTACAGATCACCCACAAGCTGGACAACAAGGCCACAGCCTTGTCGGGCGGGGAGATGCAGCGCGTTTCAATCGGGCGGGCGCTGGTGCGCGACCCGTCGATCTATCTGATGGATGAGCCGCTGTCCTCGCTCGATGCCAAGCTGCGATCCGACCTCCGGGTGGAGCTGAAGCGCATCCATGCCAGTCTCGGCGCGACGCTGCTTTATGTCACCCACGACCAGATCGAGGCGATGACCATGGCAACCCATGTGGGTGTGCTGAACGAAGGGCGGCTGGTACAATTCGGCACCCCGCGCGAGATTTACGAGAACCCGAGCAGCCTTTATGTGGCAAGCAAACTCGGCCTGCCGCGCATCAACATTCTGCCTGCCGATCTCTTCGGCGGCGCACCCGATGGCGTCACCCAGATTGGCCTGAGACCTGAACATATCACACAAGGATCGGGGCAGGAGGCCGTGGTCAGACGGGTTGAGCATCTCGGCGATCACAATCGCCTGCATCTCGACCTTCGCGGCCACGACATCACCACGCTGGCCGATCCCAAGACCGACTACCAGCCCGGCGAGACATTGAAGATCGAACCACGCGCACCGCTTTTCTTCGGCCCCGACGGCGACCGCATTGCATGAGGAGACGACACCATGAGCCAGTTCATGAACGACAAGGACACCCTCGTCACCGAGGCGATTGACGGGTTTCTGAAAACGGCGGGCGGTGGGCTTTGCCGCCTTGATGGCTATCCTCACATCAAGGTCGTCTGCCGCAGCGACTGGGATAAATCCAGGGTCGCGCTGATTTCGGGCGGTGGCTCGGGTCATGAACCGGCCCATGCGGGCTTCGTGGGCGAAGGCATGCTGACCGCCGCGGTCTGCGGCGAGGTCTTCGCCTCGCCCTCCGTCGATGCGGTGCTGGCGGGCATTCTGGCGGTCACGGGCGATGCGGGCTGCCTCCTGATCGTCAAGAACTACACTGGCGATCGGTTGAATTTCGGCCTCGCGGCGGAACGTGCCCGCACATTTGGGCTGAAGATCGCGATGGTGGTCGTCGATGACGATGTCGCCCTGCCAGAGCTGCCGCAGGCGCGCGGCGTGGCGGGCACGTTATTTGTCCACAAGATCGCCGGGGCGCTGGCCGCCGAAGGGGCAGACCTCGACACAGTCACCAGCGCCGCTGAGGACGCGGTGGCAAGCGTTGCGACGATCGGCATGTCGCTCGATACCTGCACCGTGCCTGGATCCGCGCGCGAGGACAGGATCGCACCGGGAAAGGCGGAACTTGGCCTCGGCATCCATGGCGAAGCAGGGGTCGAGCAGGTTGCATTCACCACCGCACAGGCGGCGATGGACATGGTCACCGACAAATTGCTGCCCCATGCTGGCCGCGAGCCACAGATCGCGCTTTTGAACAATCTCGGTGCCACGACGCCTTTGGAGATGAGCGTTCTGGCCAATCACCTGGCCGATAAAACCGGGGTCGATCACATCGTCGGCCCGGCGCAGATGATGACATCGCTCGACATGCACGGGTTTTCCGTCTCCCTCCTCCCCGCCCGGCCCGACTTTCTGGAGGCACTGCATCGTCCGGTGACAATGCCCGCTTGGCCGGGCCTGCAGGGCGTCAGCTCAATCGACGTGCGCCCCCTGCCCGACGGGCTGAGCCCGATCCAACCGATCCCCTCGGCCAATCCGCGCATCCGCACGGTGATCGAGGCGTGCTGTGACCTCCTGATCGCATCCGAGGCTGACCTGAACCTCCTCGATGCGAAATCCGGCGACGGGGATACCGGCACGACGCTGGCCACTGCATCGCGGGCTTTGCGCGGTGCACTGGATCGGATGCCTTTGGCCGACCTTACACAGCTCTTCCGCGCGGTCGGGAATGAGCTGAGCCAGACGATGGGTGGATCGTCGGGCGTTATCCTCGCGATCTTCTTCAATGCAGCGGGCGATGCCTGCGCCAATGGCCGCTCGACCATTGCCGCGCTGGATGCGGGTCTGCAGCGCATATCGGAGGTGGGCGGTGCCGCCCTTGGCCACCGGACGATGATTGACGCGCTCCACCCCGCGCTGCGCGCCCTTCCCGATGGGTTGCAGGACGCCGCAAATGCGGCGCGTGCCGGGGCCGACCGGACAGCGAAGATCGGCAAGGCCAAGGCCGGACGCGCGTCCTACGTGCCGGAGGAAAACCTGATCGGCCATAATGATCCGGGGGCGGAGGCTGTCGCCCGCCTCTTCGAAGGTCTGGCGGCAGGGGCGGAGGGCTGAGGCACCAGAAACATGAAACCTGACCGCCCGCTGCCTACCAACCCCACCGTTAACGACATCGCCCGTGTCGCGAAGGTCAGTCTCGCCACGGTCGACCGGGTTCTGAACCAGCGCGCGGGCGTGCGGCCCCTGACGGTGGAGCGGGTGAACAAGGCGATCGCTGATCTTGGCTATGTGCGCGACACTGCGGCCGCCAATCTGGCACGCGGGCGGGTCTATCGGTTTCTCTTCATCCTGCCCGCCAATGGCAACGAATTCATCGCGCAACTAGAGGCACAGATCGCCGACCTGACCGCCGGGCTGCATCGCGAACGCACATGGGTCGAGGCTACGCATGTTCCGGCATTCGATCCCATGGCGCTGTCGGCGGCCATCGACAATGTTGACCCCGAAGCGATCGACGGTATCGCCATCTTGGGTCTGGAGACACCGTCAGTGCGCGATTCCATCTCGCGCCTCAGGGCAAGTGGGGTGACCGTCGTTTCGCTCGTCTCCGACATTCCCAGCTCCGAGCGCAGCGATTTTGTCGGCATCGATAATATCGCCGCCGGACGCACGGCGGCGCAGCTCATGGGCCGGTTTCTCGGCGGCAAATCCGGGCGTATCGTGGTGATTACTGGCTCCATTCTGGCCCGCGATCATCTGGAACGGCGACTAGGGTTCGACGAGGTGATGAGCCGCGATTTCCCGGCGCTGGATGTCCTTGCCTCCATCGAGGCACGCGATGACCCAGCACTGGTGCAACGGCTGCTGCCGCAGGCGCTGGCGGCCCATTCGAACGTCGTTGGGATTTATTCTTCCGCTGCCGGGAACGCAGGGTTCGTGCATTATCTTGAACACGATCACCGGGGGCCGCGCCCGTTGACCATCGCGCATGAACTGACACCGCTGTCACGCAGGGCTCTGAATGAGGGCGTGTTCGATGCCGTGATCTCGCAGGATGCCGGGCATCTGGTACGTAGCGCGATCAGGATCATGCGCGCGCGCGCCGACAAATTGCCGATCAACCCCGCGCAGGAGCGAATCAGGATCGATGTCTACCTGAAAGAAAACCTGCCACCGCCCGGAACGCCGGCAGATCAGCCAGCAGATCAGAAAGAGGAGAAGCCATGAAAACCATCAAGGGCCCGGCGCTGTTTCTGGCGCAGTTCGCGGGCGATGCCGCGCCGTTCAATTCCTGGGATACGATCACGAAATGGGCCGCTGATTGCGGATATCGCGGCGTGCAGGTGCCGAGCTGGGACGCGCGACTATTCGATTTGGCGAAGGCGGCAGAATCGAAGGATTACTGCGATGAGATCAAGGGGGTCGCCGCCGCCAATGGCGTCGAGGTGACGGAGCTGTCAACGCACTTGCAGGGCCAACTGGTCGCCGTCCACCCCGCCTATGACAGTGCTTTCGACGGGTTCGCGGACCCCTCGGTGCATGGCAATCCGAAGGCCCGGCAGGAATGGGCGGTCGATCAGGTCAAGATGGCCATCACCGCCTCGCGCAATCTCAGGATCTCCGATCACGCGACCTTCTCCGGCGCACTGGCATGGCCCTATGTCTACCCATGGCCGCAGCGCCCCGCCGGATTGATCGAAACCGCTTTTGATGAGCTGGCGCATCGCTGGCGGCCGATCCTCGATCATGGGGAGGAGCATGGCGTGAACCTGTGCTAAGAGATCCATCCCGGCGAGGACCTGCATGACGGGGTGACGTTCGAGATGTTTCTGGAGCGGGTGGACAACCATCCGCGCTGCAACATGCTCTACGATCCATCGCATTACGTCCTGCAATGCCTCGACTATCTGGACAATATCGACATCTATCGCGACCGGATCAAAATGTTCCATGTGAAGGATGCAGAGTTTAGTCCGACAGGGCGGCAGGGGGTCTATTCCGGCTATCAACCATGGGTGGATCGCGCGGGGCGGTTCCGCTCCCTCGGCGATGGTCAGGTGGATTTCGCAGCGATCTTCGCCAAGATGGCGGCGAATGATTTCGACGGCTGGGCGGTCGTGGAATGGGAATGCTGCCTGAAACATCCTGAGGATGGTGCCCGCGAAGGCGCGGCCTTCGTCAGCGACCACATCATACGTGTCACCGAACGTGCCTTCGATGATTTCGCCGATGGCGGCGCGGATGAGGCCGCCAATCGCAAAATGCTGGGAATTTCCTGATGGCCGGGCGGATAAGGCTGGGCATGGTCGGGGGCGGCACGGACGCGTTTATCGGCGGCGTTCACCGCATCGCCGCGCGTCTTGATGACCGGTTTGAGCTGGTCGCTGGGGCGCTGTCTTCCACGCCGGAGCGAAGTCGGGTTTCGGGCGTGGAGCTCGGCCTCGCGAAGGACCGCATCTATGACGATTTCAAGCAGATGGCGATCCGCGAGGCGCGGCTGAAGAACGGGATTGAGGCGGTCTCCATCGTCACCCCCAACCACATGCACTACCCCGTCGCACGTGAGTTTCTGAAACGCGGTATCCATGTGATCTGCGACAAACCACTGACCTCTACCCTTTCGGATGCACGCAGGCTGGTGAAGACAGCCGAACGCGCCGATGCGCTTTTCGTGCTGACGCATAATTACACGGGCTATCCCATGGTCAGGCAGGCGCGCGAGATGATCGCGGCCGGTACCATCGGTAAGCTGCGCGTGGTGCAGGTCGAATACGCACAGGACTGGCTGACCACGGCGCAGGATTTCAAACAGGCCGAATGGCGCACCGATCCCGAACGCGCTGGGGCGGGCGGCTCCACCGGTGATATCGGCACCCATGCCTTCAACATCGCCTGTTTTGTGACGGGGCTGGAGGTCGACAGCCTCAGCGCCGATCTGCAGGCGTTCGTCCCCGGCAGACAGGTCGATGACAACGCCCATGTGATGCTGCGGTTCGACGGCGGTGCACGCGGCATGCTCTGGTGCAGCCAGGTCGCACCCGGGAACGAAAACGCCCTGCGCCTGCGGGTCTATGGGGGAACCGGGGGGCTGGAATGGGCGCAGGAGGACCCCAATTACCTCTGGCACACCCCATTTGGCAAACCAAAGCGCCTGATCACGCGCAATGGCGCGGGCGCGGGTGAGGCAGCGGCCCGTGTCAGTCGCATTCCGGGCGGCCATCCCGAAGGATATCTCGAAGGTTTCGCAACGATTTATTCAGAGGCGGCAGAAGCCATCATTGCCCATCGCGAAGGTCAGCCCTCCGATCCGGCAGTCACCTACCCCACGGTTCACGACGGGCTGAAAGGCGTGGAATTCGTTGCCGCCTGCGTCCAGTCATCGGCACGCAATGGTGCGTGGATCGAAGTCGGGCGCGCCAAGGCAGGCTGACCCGGCCTCAGGTAAGCTGATCGAGAAACGCCCGCGCGGTCTGGCGGTAGTCATCCTGCTTGTCCGCCTCCATCCGGTCCCATGTCCGGTACATCTGCCCCATGCGCGGATTGCCCTTCAGCTTGTTTCGGTTGCGGATCAGGAAATCCCAGTAGAGCGCATTGAAGGGACAGGCCCCATCGCCGGTCTTCTTCGAAACTGCATAGGTGCAGCCCCCGCAATAATCAGACATGCGGTTAATGTAGGCCCCGGACGCGGCATAGGGCTTGGAGCCGAGCAGCCCCCCATCGGCAAACTGGCTCATCCCGATCGTGTTCGGGGCCTCCACCCATTCATAGGCATCCGCGTAGACCGCCAGATACCATTCATGCACCTGATGCGGGGACACCCCGGCCAGCATGGCGAAATTGCCGGTGACCATGAGGCGCTGGATGTGATGGGCGTAAGCATGGTCGCGGGTCTGGGTGATCGCAGCCTTGAGGCAGGCCATATCCGTCTCGCCCGTCCAGTAGAATTCGGGCAGATCGCGGGTCGCACCGAAGAAATTGCGCTCCATATACTCCGGGCCCTCGCGCCAGTAGATGCCGCGCATGTATTCGCGCCAGCCGATGATCTGGCGGATATAGCCTTCGGTGGCATTCAGGGGCGCGTGACCTGAAAGATAGGCTTTCTCCACCCGTTGGCAGACGTCCAGCGGGTCCAGAAGCCCGGCATTGATGTAAAAACTGAGAAGCGAGTGATAGAGGAACGGCTTCCCCTCCAGCATCGCATCCTGATAGTCACCGAACCGGGGCAGCGCGTCCTCGACGAAATGATCCAGCGCGGCCTCGGCATCCTTCGCCGTCACAGCAAACCAGAACGGGCGGAGGGTGCCGAAATGATCGGCGAACCGGTCTTCGACAAGACTGAGGACCTCTTCGGTGATCTTGTCAGGCTCCACCTCCAGCGGTTTGGGCATGAAAAGATCACCCTTCGCCGGTTTGCGGTTCTCGGCATCGTAGTTCCACTTGCCGCCCGCAGGCTCCCCATCCTCCATCAAAAGGCCGGTCTTGCGGCGCATGTCGCGGTAGAAATATTCCATCCGCAGCGCCTTGCGCCCCTCCGCCCAGTCATCAAATTCCTGATGCGAGGCGATGAAGCGGTCATCGGGCAGGATATCGACCTCAATCCCGAAGCCGCCCGCACAGCCACGCAATGAGGAAAGCACCCGGTGCTCCCCCGGCTCCGTCACGATCAGGCGGGACGCACCATGGCGTTTCATCGCGCGCCCGATCTCGCCCGAAAAACTGCCGGTATTCCCGTCAGCATCCAGCGTCACATAATCGACCTCACGCCCCGCTTCGCGCAGATCTTCGGCGAAGTGGCGCATGGCCGAGAGGATGAAGGCGATCTTCTTGACGTGGTGGCGCACATAGGTCGCCTCGTCGGCCACCTCCACCATCAGAACCGGCGCATCGGGCGCGGCCTTCAATGATGACAGGTCGGGGGATAATTGATCGCCGAGGATCAGGATCAGGTCTTTGCTCATGCCCGGCGATGTGGGGCCACGGCCGTGCTTGTCCAGCACGACAGGCGGACCTATAACCGCCCAAATCACGTGGAGGTCTGCCTTGTTTCCCCATCGCCATCTCTTGGGCATCGAAACCCTCAGCCAGGCCGACATCACCTCCATTCTGGACCTTGCCGAGGATTACGTGGCGCTGTCGCGCCAGCGCGACAAAAAGCGCGCGATCCTGAAAGGGCTGACCCAGATCAACATCTTTTTCGAGAATTCGACCCGCACCCAGGCGTCGTTTGAGCTGGCGGGAAAGCGCCTCGGCGCGGATGTGATGAACATGTCTCTCAAATCATCCTCCATCGCCAAGGGCGAGACGCTGATCGATACCGCCGTGACGCTGAACGCGATGCACCCGGACCTTCTGATCGTACGCCACCAGAATTCCGGCGCGGTGGCACTGTTGGCGCAGAAGGTGAACTGTTCGGTCATCAATGCGGGCGACGGCCGGCATGAGCACCCGACACAAGCGCTGCTCGACGCACTGACGATCCGCCGCCACAAGGGTCGCCTGCACCGGCTGAACGTGGCGATCTGCGGCGACATCAATCACAGCCGCGTGGCGCGGTCCAATATCATCCTCCTGAACAAGATGGAAAATCGCGTCCGTGTCATCGCCCCACCCACCCTCCTGCCCAACGGGATCGAGAAGATGGGCGTCGAGGTTTTCGATGACATGCGCAAGGGCCTCGAAGGGGTCGATGTGGTCATGATGCTGCGCTTGCAGCAGGAGCGGATGCAGGGTGCCTTCGTCCCGTCCACCCGCGAGTATTACCACCGGTTTGGCCTCGACCATGAGAAGCTCTCCCACGCCAAACCCGATGCCATCGTCATGCACCCGGGTCCGATGAACCGGGGGGTGGAGATTGACCCCGACATCGCTGACGATCCGGAACGATCCGTCATTCAGGAACAGGTGGAAATGGGTGTTGCCGTCAGGATGGCGGTGATGGACCTTCTGGCGCGAAATGTTCCCAATGCGGGGGCGGACGCATGACCACGATCCTCACCAACGCGCGCCTGATCGACCCGGCCACGGGCTATGACGGCCCCGGCGCGCTGCGCATCGAGGGCGGGCTGATCGCCGACATGGTGCAAGGTGCCGCGCCGGACGCACCGGAGGGTGCGAGCGTCATCGACTGCAACGGCAAACCGCTTGCCCCCGGCATCATCGACATGCGTGTCTTCGTGGGGGAGCCGGGCGAGCGGCACAAGGAAAGCTATCGCTCCGCCGGGCAGTCGGCGGCGGCGGGCGGGGTGACGACGATCGTCGTGCAGCCCGACACCGCGCCACCCGTCGACGACCCCGCGGTTCTGGAATTTGCCCAGCGGCGGGCGGAGCTGGCATCAACCGTGCGTGTCGCGCCCATGGCGGCGCTGACCAAGGGGCTGAAAGGGCGAGAGATGGCCGAATACGGCTTCCTGCTTGATGCGGGCGCGATTGCCTTCACCGATGCGTCCCGCCCGGTTTCGGACCCGACCGTGATGCGCAATTGCCTCGACTATGCCCATTCGCTCGGCGCGCTGGTCGTGCATCACCCGCAGGACCCGGCCATGACGGCGGAGGGATGTGTGACGGAGAGCCATTTCGCCTCCAAGCTCGGCCTGCCCGGTGCCCATCCGATGGCAGAGCGGATGATGCTGGCGCGCGACATGGCGCTGGTGGAGATCACCAATGCCCGATATCACGCAGACCAGATCACCACGCGCCAGGCCATCGATGTGATCCGGCGTGCGAAGGAGCGGGGGCTGTCAGTATCATGTGGCGTCTCGCACCATCATTTCTGCCTGAACGAGTTCGATCTGGAGGATTATCCGACCTTCTTCAAACTCGACCCCCCTTTGCGCGAGGAAGACGACCGTCAAGCGGTGGCGGAGGCTGTGGCCGACGGGATCATTGACATCATCACCTCCTCGCACCGCCCTCAGGATGAAGAATCGAAACGCCAGCCCTTCGAAATTGCCGCCGTTGGCGCAGTGGGGTTGGAGACATTGCTGCCGGGTGCGCTGAAGCTGCACCATGATGGGCTGATGAGCCTGCCCAGCCTGTTCGAACGCCTCAGCCTGACGCCCGCGCGTTTGTTGGGCCTGCCGGGCGGATCACTGTCGGAGGGGGCACCTGCGGACCTCGTTCTTTTTGACCCCGACATGCCTTATGTCTTGGATCGGTACGAGCTGAAATCGAAGTCCAAGAACACGCCTTTCGACCGCCGTCTGATGACGGGACGTGCGCTACGCACCTGGGTCGGCGGGCAGGAGGTATTCGCACGATGACATGGGGTGAACATCTGGGGTCGTTCCTGCCCGATGTGATGAGCTGGCAGCTTGGCTGGCCCTATTTTCTGGCAGCATTCGTTTGTGGGTATCTTGCAGGTTCGATCCCCTTTGGCGTTCTCGTCGCGCGACTGATGAACCTTGGTGATCTGCGCAATATCGGCTCGGGCAATATCGGAGCAACAAATGTCCTGCGCACCGGCAGCAAGAAAGCGGCGGCGCTGACACTGGCCTGCGACATGGCCAAAGGGTGGATACCCGTCGCCATCTTCCTGATGCAGTGGGGGGAGTTTGCAGCCCAGCTTGCCGGGCTGGGCGCATTTCTCGGGCACCTCTTTCCTGTCTGGCTGCGCTTTCAGGGCGGCAAGGGTGTGGCGGTGTTCCTCGGGATCATTCTCGGGCTCGATCTTTATGCCGGGCTGCTGTGCTGCGCCGCGTGGCTAGTCGCCGCCGCTGCCTTTCGCATGTCCTCGCTCGCCGCGCTTTTGATGTCGCTTTCTGCGCCGGTCTTTCTGTGGTTGATGGGGGAGAACGGACCGATCTGGGCGGTGATTTTCCTCATCATCCTCATCTGGAACAAGCATGAGGACAATATCCGCCGCATCCTTGCCGGGACCGAGCCGAAGATCGGCAAAAGTTAACTCAAAATTAGTGCGAATCCGCGTGGAATAGCCGCCATGCTGGATGCTCCCGATCTGCCCCTTGATGACTGCACAGACGCGGAAAGGCTCGCATGGTTGCGCCTGTCACGCAGCCGCAATGTCGGCTCAGTCAGCTTTTGCCGGCTATTGCGCCGGTATGGGAGTGCCGCCAAGGCACTGGAGATGCTACCTGAGCTTGCCGCGCGGGGCGGGGCGCGGGCCTATCAGGCGTGCTCCGAACGGCAAGGGGTGGAGGAGATGGAACGCGCCAACAGCGCTGGCGCGCGGATGCTGCGCTTTGGCGCTCCGGACTACCCTGTACAACTGGCTGAGATCACCGATCCGCCACCCTTCCTTTGGGCTCTCGGCCGCGTGGCGCTGGCCCATCGCGGTGCAGTCGCGCTGGTTGGGGCGCGTAATGCGTCATCGCTGGGCCTTCGCATGGCAAGACTGCTCGCGGGCGATCTTGGCGCACGGGGCCATGTGATTACGTCGGGTTTCGCGCGCGGCGTCGATACGGCGGCCCATGATGTGGCACTGGAGACGGGAACGGTCGCCGTCTTCGCTGGCGGCGTCGACCATATCTATCCAAAGGAAAATCAGGCGCTCTACCAGCGCATGATGGCCGAGGGGCTGATCCTGTCCGAAGCACCAATGGGGTTGGAGCCGCAGGGACGGCACTTCCCGCGCCGCAACCGCATCGTCTCCGGCCTCTCCGATGGTGTGGTTCTGATCGAGGCGGCGCTGCGATCCGGCTCGCTCATCACGGCGCGATGCGCGTTGGAACAGGGGCGCGAGGCGATGGCTGTGCCAGGCTCCCCGCTCGATGCCCGCTCAACCGGCTGCAACGACCTTATCCGGCAGGGCGCGGCGCTGGTACGCGATGCCGACGACGTGGAGGACGCGCTCGCCGCGCCCCGCACCCTGAATTTCGAAGAAGGATCGGCTACATTCGTGCACGACGAGCTATCTTCCGCGGTCGACCCTGATCTCACCGGGCGCGCGGCAGCGCTTCTCTCCACAGCTCCGATCGATATCGACACCCTGGCCCGCGATCTTTCGGTCAGCGCTGCACATCTGGCTGAGGCGCTGATGGATCTGGAACTGGCCGGTGTGGTGGAACGGCGTACCGGCGGTCTGGTCGCCCTTGCCCAACAGGCCTAGACATCAGGTGCTAAGCTCGATCAGCACGATCTCGGGTGGGACCCCGAAGCGGACCGGCGCGATGGAACAGCCAAGCCCGCCCGAGACGACCAGATCACGCGCGCCTTCGCGAATATGACCATAGGAATATCGCGCCCCGAACCGTGACGGCACGACCGGTGCATGCCCAAAGAGGCGCACCTGCCCGCCATGTGTATGCCCCGAAAGCGTCAGCGCGATCCGATCAGGCAATTGGGGGAAGACATCCGGTTCATGCGCCATCAGGATGACAGGCTCGTCCGCCGCCTTGACCGCACCCAGCGTCTTGGGCAGATCATCCATGCCACGCTTGGCGGCGCAACTGGACGGCAAAAAGGCCAGCTGGTCGCCCAATCCAGCGATCCAGAGGCCCTGCCCCTCAACTTCGATCCGTCGGGCATCGTTTTCGAGAACCGGAATGCCCGCCGCTTCCAATGCACGGGAGCCGTAGGTCGGGCCCTTGCCGGTGCGCTGTGCGGTATAATCGCTCCACCAGTCGTGGTTGCCGAGAACCGCATATACCCCATGGCGCGCGATCAGCCCACCGAGCGCGGGGGCCCATTCGGCGGAATGCACATCGCCCGTGCGCAGCGCCATGCCGGTGGAATAGTCGCCGAGCAGCAGGGTCAAATCCGGGGCCAGCGCATTGGTGCGCGCGACGATCCGGCGAATGCGCGCTGCGCTCATCCATGGTTTGCACGCGTGGATGTCCGCCAACGCGGCAATCCGCAGGCGCAACCCGTCGGGCCAGTCCTTCGGCGTGATCCGGTACCGCGTCACAACCAGCCGATAGCCCGGCTCAATGGCAAAAGCATAGCCGCCCAGCGCCATGCCTGCCGTACTGGCCATGCCAATCATCTTCAGAAACTGTCGCCGTGTGATCATGCGTCCCTCCACCCCGAAAACCCGAAAAATCGCGGTGCAGTGGCGCAAAACCGGGGCCGTCCTGATGAAGCTTCGTGCATATATGGCGCAGCTTCGGCGCAGGTCTCCGACCGCGCCCTATCATCGCGGACCGGCGCAGATGCGTTGACATCACTCTGCCTCACACTCATGTTCCGCCACCTCTGATGTGATCTGTAGCGGAGCCTTGCCCCTCATGCCTGTTGTTGTCGTAGAGAGCCCTGCCAAAGCCAAGACCATCAACAAATATCTTGGCTCCGACTACACCGTGCTCGCCAGTTTCGGCCATGTGCGCGATCTGCCGCCGAAGGATGGCTCCGTCGATCCTGACAACGAGTTTGAGATGACATGGGAAGTGGATTCGAAATCCACCAAGCATGTGAAAGCCATTGCCGATGCGGTGAAGGATGATCAATCGCTCATCCTCGCAACCGACCCTGATCGGGAAGGCGAGGCGATTTCCTGGCACCTCCTCGAAGCACTGCGCAAGCGCAAGGCCCTCAAAAAGGACGCCCCGGTCCAGCGCGTTGTGTTCAACGCCATCACCAAATCCGCCGTCACAGATGCCATGCGCCAGCCGCGCGCCATCGATATGGAACTGGTTGAGGCTTATCTAGCGCGCCGCGCGCTCGACTATCTCGTTGGCTTTCGCCTCTCGCCTGTCCTCTGGCGCAAACTGCCTGGTGCGAAATCGGCGGGGCGGGTGCAATCCGTCGCCCTCCGCCTCATCGTCGAGCGGGAGATGGAGATCGAGGCGTTCAATGCCCGCGAATACTGGTCCGTCAAGGCGGTGCTGGAAACCCCGCGCGGTGATGCGTTCGAAGCGCGCCTGACGGTGCTGGACGGCGCGAAGCTGGACAAGTTCGACCTGGCGAACGAGGACGCCGCAACGAAGGCCGTCGCTGCCATCACCGCGCGCGATCTGAAGATCGCGAGTGTCGAGGCCAAACCGGCCACGCGGAACCCCTCGCCCCCCTTCATGACATCAACCCTGCAGCAAGAAGCTTCGCGCAAGCTCAGCTTTGGTGCGCAGGCGACCATGCGCGCCGCGCAGCGCCTCTATGAAGCGGGGCACATCACCTATATGCGGACCGATGGCATCGACATGGCACCCGAAGCCGTCACGGCGGCGCGCGACGCGATCAAGGATCGCTATGGCGCAAGCTATGTGCCCGGCTCCCCCCGCATCTACAAGAACAAGGCCAAGAACGCGCAGGAAGCGCATGAATGTATTCGCCCCACCGTCATGTCCGCCGCCCCCGCCGATATCGCTGGGTTGGAGCCGGATCAGGCGAAGCTTTATGACCTGATCTGGAAGCGTGCGCTCGCCAGCCAGATGGAGGCTGCGCGGCTGGAACGCACGACGGTCGAAGTGGTCAGCGCCGACAGTCAGGTCGGCCTGCGCGCCACGGGTCAGGTGATCAAGTTCGACGGGTTCCTCAAGGTCTATGAGGAAGGCCGCGACGACGTGATCGACGAAGATGAGGATGGCCTCCTCCCCGAGATCAATCAGGGTGAGGCGGCGACCAGGAAAGACGTCACCCCGACCCAGCACTTCACCCAGCCCCCGCCCCGCTATACCGAGGCCACACTGGTCAAGCGAATGGAGGAGTTGGGGATCGGGCGCCCGTCCACCTATGCCTCCATCATCACGGTCATTCAGGACCGCGAATATGTGCGCAAGGACAAGAACCGGCTGATCCCCGAGGACAAGGGGCGGCTGGTGACCGCGTTCCTTGAGAATTACTTCAAGCGGATCATGAATTACGACTTCACCGCGTCGCTGGAAGAAGCGCTCGACGATGTCTCCGGCGGGCGGCAGGACTGGAAGGCGCTCCTCACAAACTGGTGGAAGGATTTCGCCGCCGATCTGGAGGAGACGAAGGATCTGCGCATCACCGAGGTGCTGGAAACCATCAATGATGTGCTCGCGCCCCATATCTTCCCCGATGCAGGGGATGGCACTGACCCGCGCCTCTGCAAATCCTGCGGCATGGGCCGCCTGTCGCTGAAAACGGCGCGGTCGGGCGGGGCGTTTATCGGATGCTCGAATTACCCCGATTGCCGCTATACCCGCCCCATGGGCGGCGAGGAGGAAGGCGCGGTTCAGGATACCATCCTCGGCCAGAACGAGGACGGCATCGATGTGTGGCTGAAGAACGGGCGCTTCGGCCCCTATGTGCAGTTGGGCGAGCAGTTGCCGGACACGAAAGAAAAACCCAAACGCTCCTCCATCCCCAAGGGCATGATGCCCGAAGCCGTGGATCTGGCCAAGGCGCTGGAGCTTTTGTCCCTGCCGCGCCTTGTCGGTGAGCATCCCGAAGACGGCGAGCCGATCGAAGCCGCCATCGGGCGCTTCGGGCCCTATGTCAAATGGGGAAAGACCTACGCCAATCTGAAGGACCCAGAAGAGGTCTTCACCATCGGCATGAACCGTGCGGTGGAGTTGATTGCAGAGAAGATCGCCAATCCGGGCCGGGGTCGCACCGTCGCCAAGGCGTTGAAGGAGCTTGGCGAACACCCCGATGGCGGGCCGATGAACGTTATGGACGGGCGCTATGGCCCATATGTGAAATGGGGCAAGATCAACGCGACCCTGCCCAAAGACGTGAAGCCGGAGGAGCTGTCGGTGGAGGCCGCCCTCGCCCTGATCGCGGAGAAGGCCGCCAAATCGCCAAAGAAGAAGGCAGCCGCAAAAAAGAAGGCACCCGCAAAGAAAAAAGCGACCAAGAAGACGCCTTCGAAGTCGGAAGCGGACTGATCCGATCATGAGAAATTTTGGGGCTCTTTACGTCGTCAGTGCGCTTGTCTTTTTGGCAATCGATATCTTCGGGCTGACATATCTTCTGAGACCGACTTTCGAGGCGAACGCACCGCAATTGCTGGCGGAAGATCCGAATTTCGTCGCGGCGGCGATGTTCTACTTTACCTATATCGCCGGCATTGTCTGGTTCGTTTCATTGCCCGCCATCCGCTATGGCACATCAATGGCGCGGGTGTTCGGCAACGGGGCCGCGCTCGGATTTCTGGCTTATGGCACATATGAGTTCACGAATATGGCCACGCTTGCCGGCTGGAAATGGCAGATGGTTTATGTCGATCTGATATGGGGGGCGCTGCTGACCGGCTCTGTCGCCGTGGGCGGCATTGTACTTAGCCGTCGTTTGCGCTCATAAGCGACGATACATCACCAGCGCATCGACCATCCCGAGGCGCGGATGGCGAAAGACGCCGGGCAAGTGGCCCACTGTGTCGAACCCCGCCTTCTGCCACGTGGCAACGGCGCGTTCGTTCGAGGTGATGACGAAATTATACTGCATTGCCGCGTATCCCTGCGCCCGTGCACGTTCCAGCGAATGGGCCAGCATGGCCCGCGCGACGCCCTGCCCCTGCGCAGCCTCCGCCGTTGCGTAACCGCAATTGCAGACATGATCGCCGCCACCTGGCTGATTGGGCCGGATAAAGTAGGTGCCAAGAACTGCGCCGCCCCTTTCGGCAACCAGTACATCACGCGGGGCACCGGTCCAGTAGGCAATTGCCGCAGCCCGCTGCATGTTTCGCGGCAAGGCATATGTCTCGCCAGCACGGATCACAGGTTCCAGAATTGACCAGAGCGCATCTTCGTCTTCGGCATCATATGATCGGATGGTCAGCATGTCGGGAACCTACCGTCCGACAAGACCCGGCGAAACGCCAATCTTGCGCAATGCGGGGTGAACGCACATATATCATGCCAGGCGGTCGCCTTCTGAAGGGGCCGCCCGACAGGTCGCTTAAGACAAGGACTGAGACCATGAGCCGCGTTTCTTTTGCCTCGCACCCATTTCTTTTGGGATTTGAACAACTTGACCGCTTGGTAGAGCGGACCCAGAAGGGCGCGGACGGCTACCCTCCGTACAATATTGAACAGCAGGGTGATCACGCCTATCGCATCAGCCTCGCCGTGGCCGGATTTGCGGAAGAAGATCTTTCCATAACGATCGAAGACAGCCAGCTTGTCATCAGAGGTCGTCAGGCAACAGAAGATGACGACCGGGTTTTCCTCCATCGGGGCATCGCTGCCCGCCAGTTCCAGCGCAGTTTCGTACTCGCCGAGGGGGTGGAGGTTGCCGGGGCCGACCTTGAAAACGGATTGCTCCATGTCGACCTGGTTCGGGCCGAGCCCGAAACCATCATAAGGAAAATTCAGATTGGTGCCCGCGGCTGACCTGCCCGATCCCCGCGCCCTTCGCTCATTAAGAGGAAACAAGCATGACAGAGAAACCGATCAAAGCCGAAGCAACTGAAATTCAGATCGTTTATGTCCGCCAGGTGCGCCATGACGAGATGCCCGCCGATGCGCCGGACACGCCACTTTTTGCTATTCATGATGAAATGGGAAACCGGATTGGACTGGCACCGAAGCGCGATCTGGCATTCATCGCCGCCCGGCAACACGAGTTGATGCCCGTCAGCGTTCACTGACCGCCACCTGATCTTGTGAACTTATGCAGAAGCCGCCCAATCAGGGGCGGCTTTTACGTTCAGGCCGCCTTCATTTCCAGAGGCGTCGTTAGGACAGCATGAATCGCCGAGGCCTGATCGGTGGAGCGTAGCTTGGCGCAGATACTCGGGTCACGCAGACAGCGCGACACGCGCGCAAGGGCACGCAGATGGCTCGCGCCATTATCTTCGGGCGCGAACAGCGCAAAGACGATGTCGACGGGCTCTCCGTCCACGGCATCGAAATCCACAGGCTTCTGAAGACGGGCAAAGACACCCACGATCTTGTCGACTGATTCGAGCCGAGCATGGGGAATCGCAACACCGCGCCCCATACCGGTAGCACCCAGACGCTCGCGCTCCAGAAGCGCTTCGAATGCCAGACGCTCATCCACGCCGTAGGTTTTTGCCGCCCTTTGCGCAAGCTCCTGCATCAGGTGCTTTTTGCTCGTCGCGTTCAGGCCCGCGTACACCGCCTCGGGTTCCACGATATCCTTCAGGTCCATAAACAAGCCCCTATCCAAAACGCCTTGTCAGGCCACGAGATTGGCCGGATCGATCCAGCCGATGTTACCGTCATCGCGTAAGAACACGATATTCACGCGCCCGTTAGCATCGTTCTGGAACATAAGAAAGGGCGCAGCCTCAAGTTCCATCTGCATCACGGCCTCTCCGACGGAAAGCGACCGTAAATCTGTTTTCATTTCCGCAATCACCACCGGCGACAGCGTATCACTATGCTCGTCCTCGTCACGGGCCGCAGCCAGTACATAGCTCGCCGCCGGAACCGCGTCCGCTGCATCACCGCGATGCTGTTTCAAGCGACGTTTGTACCGGCGGACCTGTTTTTCGATCTTCTCGGCAAGCCCATCGAACGCCGCGTAGATTTCATTCGATTTCTCTGAAGCCTTGGCCGTTAGCCCCCGACCCAGCTTCACCACAGCGTCGACTTTATACGAATGTGCGTCTCGAGAGAAGGTCACTTCTGCATCCAGAACCTCGTCTGCGTATTTTGACACGGCGGCTTCAAGCTCGGTTTCCACATGGGTGCGCAGGGCATCACCAACATCGATCTGCTTACCGTTTACCTGAATTCGCATCTTTGTCTCCACTTCGCATCGCCGTGCCCCGCCGGCCCGAAGCAAGAACGAACTGCCGGAAACCAGCTTCGTCAGCGGTGCGCCGACAGCATCGCTGGCCTATCCCCGCATCCGCAAAACCTGTACCGGATAGTCAATGCGCTGGCCCATGCCAACAATCAGGTGAGGGCCGCAGCCTTCATCCTTTTTCGCCGTGCCGATGAGGGGATGTTCATAGCTTCACGATATTTCGCGACGGTCCGTCTGGCAATATCCACCCCGTTTTGTTTCAGAAGCGTGACGATCGCATCATCGGACAGGGGCTTCCGCTCATTTTCCTTCTCGATCAACGCCTTGATCTGCCCGCGCACGGCCTCGGCAGACAGGGCATCGGTGCCGTTCGCGCTGGCGATCGCTTGGGTGAAGAAGAACTTCATCTCAAAGGTTCCCCGCTCGCACCACAGATATTTGTTGGTGGTCACTCGACTCACGGTTGATTCGTGCATTTCAATTTCGCTCGCAACCATGGCCAACGTCATGGGGCGAAGACCGGACACACCCTCGATAAAGAACTGATTCTGCCGCTTCACGATCTCGGATGCGACCTTAACGATGGTCTGCGCACGCTGATCGAGTGCCCGCAGCAGCCAATCGGCATTCTGTCGACACTCTGCGACAAAGGATTTTGATTCGGTCTCACCCAACCGGTTCAACTCCGCCGCATAATGCGTGTCGAGCAGGACCTTCGGCAGGGCCTCGGGGTTCAACTCCACCGACCAGCCGCCGAGGGGCGCGCGGCTGACATGGACATCAGGCACCACTGTCTGTACCGGTGTGACGGAGAATGCCGCCCCCGGACGCGGGTTCAGCGCACGGATCTCCGCAATCATGTCGATCAGGTCTTCTTTGCCAATCCCGCATTTGACCTGCAGTTCCTGCACGCGCGCCGCCGCAAGATCATCGAGATTGTCCAGAAGCGCCTGCATTGCGGGGTCAAGCCTGTTTCGCTCCCGCAGCTGTAGCGCGAGGCATTCCTTCAGATCGCGCGCACCGACACCGACCGGGTCGCAGGACTGGAGCAGGGCGATGGCCTGGTCGATCATACCGCAACGGGTGCCCAACCGGCGTGTCAGTGCGCCAAGATCGGCACGAAGATATCCAATCTCATCAAGCTCATCGACCAGAAGCGAGGCAAGCAGGCGCGGCTGCGGAGCGCAGTCAGCGATCGCAATCTGCTGGAGAAGGTGCTCACGCAGCGACACCTCGTTTGACAGCTGGTCTTCCAGCCTCGGCAGGTCACCACCCTGCCCGATTTTGCTACCCGTGCCGGTCCAGCTTGACGAAGGCTCTCCCGCTCCGCTCAACCGGTCATCGCCACCGGACAGGTTTTCCGCGCCCGTATCGAACCCGTCTCCGGCAGAGCCGGGATCATCGTTTCGCACCTGGGCATCGACACCTTCGGATGGTTTTGCTTCGGCCTTTGCAGCTCTTTCGCCGCCACCGTCATCCAAGGTCAGGATCGGATTGCGCTCTACCTCCGCCGCGATAAAGGCGCTGACGTCGATGCTGGACATCTGCAAGAGCTTAATCGCCTGCTGTAGCTGGGGTGTCATCACCAGCTGCTGCGATTGCTTGAACTCTAGGCGCGGCCCGACCTGCATGGAATCTCCAAACACATTACTTGATCAGGCGTCGGCTCAGATACGAAAGCCCTCACCCAGATAGACACGTCTGACGTTTTCGTCCTTTACAACTTCGGCAGGTGTGCCGCTCATCAGAACCTCACCATCATGCAAGATATATGCCCGATCAATGATTTCGAGAGTTTCCCGCACATTATGGTCGGTAATCAAGACTCCAATACCTCGATCTTTAAGATGTTTGACCAGATCACGAATGTCCGAAACGGCTATTGGATCTACGCCCGCGAAGGGTTCATCGAGAAGAACGAAGGACGGATCAGAAGCCAGGCAGCGCGCAATCTCCACGCGCCGCCGCTCCCCGCCCGACAAGGCCGTGGCAGGTGCATCACGCAAAGAGGCGACCGAAAATTCATCGAGAAGCTGATCAAGCCGCGTTTTTCGCTCAGCGGGATCAGATACCGATAGCTCCAGCACCGCCATGATGTTCTGGGCAACAGTCAGGCCCCGGAAAATTGACGCCTCCTGCGGCAGATAGCCAATGCCGAGGCGCGCGCGCCGGTACATCGGCAGCCCGGTTACATCCTCGCCATCTATCTCGATCCGGCCATTATCGGCGGAAACGAGGCCGGTGATCATGTAGAATGTCGTCGTCTTGCCCGCACCGTTCGGTCCGAGAAGCCCGACAGCCTCCCCGCGTCTCAGGTCAAGATCGACGCCCTTCACCACCTTGCGGCGTCTATAGTTCTTCATGAGGCCGCGCGCCGACAAACCGCTGGCCGATGCCCCGGATGGATCTAACATGCCGTCAGTCCGTCGCCTTTTGTGTCGGCGCGAACACGCTGTTGACCCTGCCACCGCCACCTTCGACCCTGCCCTGACCCGACGAGAGATCAATGGTCAGCGCGGCACCCTTAACGACGTTTCCACCCTGTGTCAGCGTGACTGCACCGCCCATCTTGATGGTACCATCGG
Organism: Pseudomonadota bacterium; assembly: GCA_039030855.1. GTDB lineage: Bacteria > Pseudomonadota > Alphaproteobacteria > Rhodobacterales > Rhodobacteraceae > Pikeienuella. The sequence goes on along the minus strand of JBCCDJ010000004.1, from coordinate 174,266 downwards.
CCACATCGTAGTCGGCCCAGTCACCGGCAGCGGTTTCCGCCCCGTTGGCGATGAAGACATCACCCGATGCCTGCAGACGCTGGATTTCACCAGATCCACCGCCGCCATCACCATAAGTGACTTCCAGCTTGTCTGCGGTTAGCCGCAACGTCCCCTGCCCCGCCACAACCTTGCCGGCAAAAATCGCGAGATTGTCCGCCTCGCGCACTTCCAGGCTATCCGCCGCGATCTCGATGGGTTGGCTGGAATCATGGCTGAAGCCGCCAAATGGGCTCTGCGCCTGCCCGGCGGCTGCAAATAGTATCATCAGCAAGGATGCGGCCGTATGGGCAATCAATCTCATATCTGGCGTCTCCTACCCCGGATTTCTGGCCATGTTTGGCTGGTCGATGCGGACCCTAACGCGTTTTTCAAACCAGATGTAGGCGCTATCGTCACCGTTCACCACTACGCGAGCGGCACGCATCGTGTCGGATGTGATCTCGCCGATCGGTCCACGCGCCATGATCTCGCCGCTGGCCTCCATTTCCTCGGTCCGCGCATTGATCGACGCGCGATCAGCGCTGACTTCGTAACCGTCGGAAGTGGTCAGTTTTGCCCCCGTTGTCAGGAACAACACCTTGTCTTCGGGTCGCAGGATGCCGGTATCCGCCGACAAAACGATGAGACGCCCGTCATTCAGCACGAACTCGCCCGCGACCTTCGACAATTCCACCCGTGTCGGCTGCGGCGCGTTGGGCAGCGCCCATTCTGCGGTCACAAGGAACGGCTCACCCCGGTTTGTCGTGCCGGTGAACCGGGGATTGGCCAATTTCAACCCTTCCTCCAGCGAGGACAGATCGACACCATCGAAACTGATCCCGTCCGAAAAGCGGGCATTCGAAAAGAGAAAGAGCGATGCAAACACACCGATGGCCGCGATCGGCAACAGGATTTTCAGAAAGCGGATCACCCGTCAGCCCTCAACCCGGCGACACGCCCCGCCATCAGGCACCACCGGCGCGCAAAGCATCGTGCATATGGATCACGCCGACCGGAACCCGCAGATCGTCGGCGGGATCGACCGCAAAAAGGCATGTCGTCGGGCGATCAGGGTCGTTCATCAGGCCAAGCGCCGCGCTGACAAGGCTGTCGGGGGAGATGGTCATCGGATTGCGGGTTGCCACCTCACCCGCTGTCTGGTCCATCAGGGTTGCCATGTTCCGCCGCAGATCGCCATCGGTGATGACCCCGATCAGGCCGCCCGCCTCATCCGTGACACCCGCGATGCCGAATCCCTTGGAGGTCATCTCGATCAGCGTCTCGCGCATGGGATGATCCGCACGAACAAGCGGCATCTTGGCCCCGCGGTGCATGATCTCCGATATCTTGATGAGCTGTGCACCCAGCGCGCCGCCCGGGTGGAATTCGCGAAAGTTCTCTGATGTGAACCCGCGCCGCTCCATCAGCGCGATGGCCAGGGCATCGCCCAGCGCCATTGTCAGCGTCGTCGATGTGGTGGGTGCAAGACCTGCGATACAGGCTTCTTCCGCCCGCGGCAGGAGGAGCGGGACATCAGCCGCCTTCATCAGGGCGCTTTCCGCCCGACTGGCAATCCCGATCAGGGGGATGCGATGGCGCAAGGCGTACTGGATCACCGGTGCCAGTTCGCGTGTTTCGCCGGAATTGGACAGGACGATCGCCGCATCTGCACGGGTCAGCATACCCAGATCACCATGCGCCGCCTCAGAGGCATGCAGAAACTGCGCGGGTGCCCCAGTGGAGGCGAAGGTCGCCGCAACCTTTCGCGCGACATGACCCGATTTGCCGATACCGCAAACCACGATCCGGCCTTCGATATTCATCAGGATATCCACCGCGTCCGCAAATGCCGTGTCGAGCGAATTTGCAAACGCGGTCAGCGCCGCGCCTTCCAGGGCCAGCACCCGCCTGCCTGCGGCCAGCGTGGTGTCGTTGATCAAATCTGCATGCTCGGTCATGTGCCTGTCTTTCGGCCCCGGTGGTGTTTCATGATCCCCAAGAGCTCAATGTGCGAATATATCCATCTCGCCCCAACCTGCCAGATCGAGCGCCGCACGGTCCGGCAGGTAGCCAAACGCGGCAGCGGCCATCGCAGTACGCCCCTCGCGGGCTAGCCGTTCATCCAGCGCCGCTTTCAGCTGATGCAGATACAATACGTCAGAGGCCGCGTATTCCGCTTGCGCCTCAGTCAGGGCGGCTGCGCCCCAGTCACTGGACTGCTGCTGCTTCGACAGATCCACGCCGCAGATTTCCTGAACGAGGTTCTTCAGCCCGTGCCGGTCGGTATAGGTGCGCACCAGTTTCGATGCGATCTTCGTGCAATAGACCGGGCGCGCCAGAACGCCGAACCGTTTGGCCATGACCGCAATGTCGAACCGCCCGAAATGAAACAGCTTTTCCACTTCTGGATTGGCCAGCATCGCGGTCAGGTTGGGTGCAGGAGTTTCCTGGTCGAGGACGCGCACCAGATGCGCATCTCCATCGCCGGCGGATAACTGGACAAGGCAGAGACGATCGCGATGGGGCATAAGGCCCATCGTCTCGGAATCGATGGCCACCACCGGGCCGAGCGCCACTTCGTCCGGCAGGTCGTTGTCATGTATGAAGATCGCCATCTGATACACCTCACCCGCTTGTAACGCAGGATGGTGCGGTCGAGAAGACTCGAACTTCCACGGGAGTTACCCCACAGCGACCTCAACGCTGCGCGTCTACCAATTCCGCCACGACCGCAATTCCATGACAGCGAGCGGGGGATAGCACCGGTTTTCGGCCAAGGAAAGGGGGCAAATCGCGATTTGTCTTGTCGTGGACCAATCCTCTGCTAACAACCGGTCCATGGTTGAATGGCGCATCTCGGATCATCCGGTCGACTATGGCGAAGCGCTCGCATGGCAGGAGGCGCGCGTCGCCGCCATTCACCGGGACGAGGCGGACGAATGCGTCTGGCTGCTCGAACACCCCCCGCTCTTGACCGCAGGCACCAGTGCGCGGGCGGAGGATCTGCTGGTCCCCGACCGGTTTCCCGTACATCACGTCGGGCGTGGCGGCGAATATACCTATCACGGGCCGGGCCAGCGCGTCGCCTATGCCTTGCTGGATCTGTCGCGGCGTGGCCGCGACATACGCGCCTATGTGCGCGATCTCGAAGAATGGATCATTCGCGCCATTGCCGAGTTTGGTATCAGGGGAGAGCGCCGGTCAGACCGTGTCGGCGTCTGGGTCGTGCGCCCTGATCGCCCCCCGGTTTTCGGCAAACCGGCAGAGGACAAGATCGCCGCCATCGGTGTTCGGGTGCGCAAATGGGTCGCCTTTCACGGCATTGCGATCAACATAGAACCGGAACTGACGCATTATGACGTAATAGTCCCATGTGGAATTCGCGGCTACGGTATAACAAGTTTAGTTGATCTTGGTGTCCCAGCCGCTATGTCTGATGTCGACATGGCGCTGAAAGACGCGTTCGGGATCGTGTTTGAGAAACAAGACTGAGGAGAGCCTAATGATTCGTCCTGCATTGATTGCCCTGACAACGTTGATTGCCGGTCCTGCCATCGCCGACGGCCATATCGCCGAAGGGGAAGAGATCACCGCGAAGCGCTGCAAGACCTGCCACATAATCGCGGACGGCGACAATGTCATCCTGAAGGGCGGAAAGACCGGCCCGAACCTCTATGGCATCATCGGTCGGACGGCCGGGACGGTCGAGGGTTTCAGATACGGCGATGATCTGGTCGCCGCCGGTGAAAAGGGTCTCGTCTGGGATGAGGAGCAGCTTGCCGTCTATATCGAAGATCCGCGGGCCTTCCTCAGGACCTATCTCGACGACAGCAAGGCGCGCTCGAAGATGTCATTTAAGTTGCGCAAGGAAGATGAGCGCGCAGCCGTTGCCGCATATCTGGCATCTGTCAGCGAATAAGCCCGCCGACGAACGGCGTATTCAAGGGTCGCCCTTTTTCGGGGCGGCCCTTTGCCATTTGGCACCTGTGATCTCATGTATAGCTGACCATCTCCCATTCGATCCCGTCCCAATCGTAAAAATAGAAGCGTCTTCCCGGCTCATAATCGCCGTGGGCGCGCGGCTGGAAACCAAGTTCACGAACGCGCCCTTCCGTTCCATCGAGATCATCGACAGTGACCGCGATATGGTTCAGCCCACCCGATGCGCGATAGCTGGTTCCATCCGCGCCAACCGGCGCGCGGGTCTGGTCACCCTCGGCGCGGTACAGCGCGACATAGCTGTGTGCGCCGCCCACATGGATCGAAAACCCGTCGCCTTTTGCATCGCCAGACCAGCGGATTTTCCAATCAAACAAGTCGCTAAGCCATTGCGCCGTGGCGTGCGGGTCGCTGACGGTCACGTTCAGATGTTCAAGTGTGGCCTCGGTCATTGCGGTCTCCTTCCCGGATTGATGAATTCGATAGACATACAGACCGTAATTCCTCAACCTTACTTGAGCTCAAGCATTTTCTTGGAGACATGCACATGGCCACACAGCCGCAGTTTATATCCATCGGTCAGTTGGCGAAGCGCACCGGGCTCGCAGTGTCTGCCATTCGCTATTATGAGACGCGGGGCCTCGTATGCCCGCTGCGCAATGCAGGTGGGCAGCGCCGGTTCCTGCGCTCCGACATTCGCCGTCTGTCCTTCGTTCTGATCGCGCAGCGGTTCGGATTTTCCATCGACAGGATCGCCAGCGTCCTGTCCGCGCTGCCTAATAGACGTGCGCCAACCGCGCAGGACTGGGCCAGGATCGGTGCCGTCTTTCGCAATGATCTCGATGCGCGGATCGCGGCGCTGGAAAAATTTCGAGACAGGCTCGACGGTTGCATCGGATGCGGCTGCCTGTCGCTGGACCGCTGCGCGCTTTACAATCCCGACGATGCTGCCCGTCACAAGGGTGCCGGACCCCAGTTTATTCTTGGCAATAGGGCTAAATCGTCCAGGTCCTGATGCGTGGTGGGCATCGCCATCACCCGAAAAGCGCCGCTTGGTCGCACAGCGCGGTCGGCCTTCGTGGTTGTCGGATGGCATCGGACTCGATAATCAATGAAGCATAACGTTTGCGCGAGGGGATTGCGTTGAACGATTAAGTATCAGGAGATGGACTATGGCTGACGCCGCCGCGCACGACGCGCATGACCACTACCCGGGGTTCTTTACCCGCTGGTTCATGTCGACGAACCACAAAGATATCGGGATCTTGTATATCTATACTGCCGCAGTGCTTGGTATCATCTCCGTCGCATTCACGATGTATATGCGTCTTGAGCTGATGGAGCCGGGTGTCCAGTACATGCTGGATGAAAACGGCGATCCGAACGGTCACCTCTGGAACGTGATGATCACAGGGCACGGCATCTTGATGATGTTCTTTGTGGTGATCCCGTTGCTGTTCGGCGGATTTGGCAATTATTTCATGCCGCTGATGATCGGTGCGCCGGACATGGCTTTCCCGCGGATGAATAACCTTTCGTTCTGGATGTTCTTTGCCGGGGCATCGCTGGCGGTGCTGTCGATCGTGATGCCGGGCGGCAACGGCCAGCTTGGGTCAGGCGTTGGCTGGGTGCTTTACGCGCCGTTGTCGACGACCGAACAGGGCTTCTCGATGGATCTGGCGATTTTCGCCGTCCACCTGTCTGGTGCCTCGTCAATCCTCGGCGCGATCAACATGATCACGACCTTCCTGAACATGCGCGCGCCGGGCATGACCCTGTTCAAGGTGCCTCTCTTTGCCTGGTCGATCATGGTCACCGCGATGCTGATCCTCTTTGCCCTGCCGGTTCTGGCTGGCGCAATCACCATGCTGCTGACCGACCGGAACTTCGGCACGACCTTCTTTGATCCGTCGGGCGGCGGCGACCCGGTGCTTTATCAGCACATCCTGTGGTTCTTCGGCCATCCGGAGGTCTACATCATCATCGTGCCGGCCTTTGGCATCATCTCCCACGTCATCTCCACCTTCGCCAAAAAGCCGATCTTCGGCTATCTCGGCATGGTTTGGGCAATGATCGGGATCGGCGTTCTCGGCTTCGTCGTCTGGGCCCACCACATGTACACGGTGGGCATGAGTGCGAACGCACAGGCCTATTTCATGCTCGCCACCATGGTCATTGCGGTGCCGACCGGCATCAAGATCTTCTCCTGGATCGCGACGATGTGGGGCGGCTCAATTGAATTCAAGACGCCAATGCTGTTCGCCTTCGGCTTCCTGTTTCTCTTCACCGTTGGCGGTGTGACCGGGATCATCCTCAGCCAGGCGGCTGTCGACCGCGCCTATCACGATACCTACTACGTGGTTGCCCATTTCCACTACGTCATGTCGCTCGGCGCTGTCTTCGGCATCTTTGCAGGGATCTACTACTGGATCGGCAAGATGTCCGGCCGTCAGTACCCTGAATGGGCCGGCAAGGTGCATTTCTGGCTGATGTTTATCGGGGCCAACATCACCTTCTTCCCACAGCACTTCCTTGGCCGTCAGGGCATGCCGCGCCGCTATATCGACTATCCCGAGCAGTTCTCGCTCTGGAACGAGGTATCGAGCTATGGTGCGTTCCTGTCCGGCATCTCGTTGATCTTCTTCATCGGCCTGATCTGGTACACCCTGACACGCGGCGAGAAAGTGACGGAGCCTGCCTATTGGGGCGAACATGCGGAGACGCTGGAATGGACCCTGCCAAACCCGCCACCGGCTCATACGTTTGAGACCCTGCCGACGCAGGACATGTGGGACAAGCAGCACCACTGATGTCTGGTCCGGATCGACATAACAGCGCGGCCGGGGGGAAACCTTCGGCCGCGCTTGCATTTGATGAAGACCACGACCCGTTCACCCGCACTGATGACCCGGTGTGGTCGGTAACGCTCTGGCCGCATCGATCATTGCAGCCCGGCGGCTTTCGCTGGTTGATGGGGATGTCGGCGGCGGCGATGTCGCTGCCCCTGATCGCGCTTGCCGCTGCGCCTGCTGGCGGGCCGATTGCGCTCGCGATGGCACCTTACGTCCTTGCCGCGCTCTTTGCCCTCTGGCTCTTTATCCGCCTATCCTACCGCAGTGGGCGTCTGACCGAACGGCTGTGCCTCTGGCCAGACGCGATCGCGGTGGAGCGGCGCGAGCCGCGAGGCACCGTTCGGCGCTGGGCCGCCAATCCCTATTGGGTCGATATCGGGATGGAGAGCACGCGCGACATTCAACATTATCTCACTCTGCGCGGTGCCGGGCGGCGGATCGAGCTTGGCGCGTTCCTCACACCCGAAGAGCGGGTGGAGCTGGCAGATCAGCTGCGCACCCGAATTGCCCGTCTCTCGCACCCCGTCTGACCGGGGATTACGCATGGGCCAATCAGGCCCAAGCCGCTTGGCACATCAACCAAACTGCGCCATAAACTTGACCATGAGCCCTATTTCGCTATCTCAGCGCCGCCCGCAGCCGATCACGGTCGCGGTGATCGACAAGAACCCGCTGGTACATCGCGGCCTTGATCAGATGCTGCGCGAGGATGGCCGGTTTGAACTGGTCATGTCGGCACCGAACGGCGACGATTTCCTGTCTGAATATGCCGCGCGCGGCGTTGCCGCCCCTGTTGACGTCGCCGTCTCGGGCTGGGTCATGCCGAAGGGCGGCGATGGCAAGAGCCTTTTGCAGCGGATCAATGCGATGGCCAATCCGCCCAAGGTTGTCATCTATACGGGCGAGATGTCGGACATGGCGCTCCGCGCCGCAATCCGCGAAGGTGCCACGGGCCTCGTCCACAAGTCAGAGCCTCCGGAACGCCTGCTGCAGGCCATCGCCACTGCCGCCGCGGGCGGGCGCGATTTCCCCGCCGCCGCGCGCCGCCAGCCGCCAATGGAAGCGCTCACCAAGCGCGAGCAGGAACTTCTGTCATCACTCGCGGGCGGTGCCACGAATAATCAGCTTGCCGTAGACCTCGGCGTCAGCGTCAACACCGTGAAATTCCACCTGCGCAATCTCTATGAAAAACTGGATGTGCGAAACCGCGCGCAGGCGGTGGCGATGTTCCTGCGCGAGTAATTCGGGCTAAGGCTCGGTGGCCAGCACCCACTCACGTTCCACATCCTCGTCAGTCTCAGGGCGGCGGAGTGCCGCGATGTCCGCGCGCGGGAGCAAACGCGACAGAGCCCAGACAGCAGCCCCACGAACCACCGCCGATGGATCGCCCAGCAGGGGCCGCGCCGCATCCGCCAGCGCCGCATCACCCGAATTGCCGATGGCGATCAGCACATTGCGCACGAACCTGTCACGCCCGATGCGTTTGATGGGCGATCCGGCAAAAACCTCGCGAAACGTAACGTCGGTAAGGGCGGCAAGGTCTGCAAGGCGCGGCTGGCGCAGTTCCGCCCGCGCCCAGTAGCCCGCTTCCGACGCGGTGCGCGCAAACTTGTTCCATGGGCAGACCGCAAGGCAGTCGTCGCAGCCATAGATCCGGTTGCCCATCGCCGCTCGCAAACCGCGCGGAATAGGGCCCTTATGTTCAATGGTGAGGTAAGAAATGCACCGCCCCGCATCCAACCGATAGGGCGCAGGAAAGGCTGCGGTTGGGCAGATATCGAGGCAACGGCGACAGGCACCGCAATGATCATCATGTGGTTCATCCGGTGGGATCTCCGCCGTGGTGAAGATCGCGCCGAGAAAGAACCATGAGCCCAGATCACGGCTGACAAGGTTGGTGTGCTTGCCCTGCCAGCCAAGGCGCGCTGCCTCAGCCAGCGGTTTCTCCATTACCGGGGCAGTATCGACAAAGACCTTGATCTCGGCCCCGGTCCGCGCCACCAGCCACCGACCGAGCCGTTTCAGGCGCCTCTTGACCAGATCATGGTAGTCGCGATTGCGGGCGTAGACAGAGATCGCGCCCCTGTCCCACAGCGCCAGTTGTGCCATCGGGTCGTCATCGGGGCCGTAATCCTCCGCCAGCATGATGACAGACCGTGCCTCTGGCCAGAGGGCCGTTGGGTCACCGCGCCATGCCGTCCGCGCCGCCATCCAACCCATGGTCGCGTGGTGACCCGCATCCAAAAACTGCTTCAGCGCGGGCACGGTCCGATCCCGCATTGCATCGGGCCTTGCAATCCCGAGGGCCGAAAACCCGGCAGCGCGTGCCTCTTCCTCCAATGCGGACCGAAGGTCCGCCATCTCAGAAATCGAGATCGGCGTAATGGGGTTTCGGCGGCATACCGGGGATGTGGTCAGAGAGCAGCATGCGGAAGGCCGGGCGTGATTTCACGCGCGCGTACCATTCCTTCGCGGCCGGTGCGATATCCCAGGGCACATCACCGCTGTAATCAAGGCAGCTGAGATGCGAGGCGGCGGCGAAATCGGCCAGTGACAACTGATCGCCCGCCAGCCAGTTCCGCCCGTCGATCAGCCAGCCGATATATTCGAGATGATATTTGACGTTCTTTGAACCCGCCTTGACGAAAGCACTGTCAGGATAACCCGCCTTCATCAGCCGCTTGTTCACCCGCTCATAAACAAGATTCACCGTTACCTCGCGATGAAACTTGTCATCGAACCAGGCAACCAGCCGCCGCGCTTCCGCCCGGTCAACGGCATCTGAGGGGAGCAGGCGCGGCTCCGGCCCGGTCTCCTCCAAATACTCACAAATCGCGTTCGATTCGGAAAATACGGCACCCTCGTCATCGATGAAGACCGGCACCGCACCTGCCGGGTTCAGGCGCAGGAAATCGATGCGCCGATCCCAGGGCAGTTCCTCCACCAATTCAAACTCGATGCGCTTTTCGGCCAGTACGAGGCGCACCTTTCGGCAGAAGGGAGACAGCGGCAGATGGAAGAGGCGGCGCATGAGCGTCTCGTTCATATCGTTGATCTGCCCCTAACTGCCTGCACGAGCCCGGAAATGCAACAGGATCAGGATCCCGCCACACAGGCCGCGCCGCCGCTCTGCGCCAGTGTCGCCGCGCCGTCCGCAATGGCATTCGCCCGCCGCGCGGTCGCGGCAGATGGGCGCGACGCGCTGCGCCCGCGCGGATTGGGCAGGATGGCGGCCAGGCGCGCCGCTTCGCGCAACGACAGGTCAGCCGATGATTTGCCAAAATAGGTCTGCGCGGCGGCCTCAGCTCCGAAGACGCCCTCGTCGAATTCGGCGATGTTGAGATAGACTTCCATGATCCGTTCCTTGCCCCATGTCAGTTCGATCAGGATGGTGAACCCGGCCTCAAGCCCCTTGCGCAGCCAGCTTGCATCGGGCCAGAGGAAGGCGTTCTTGGCCACCTGCTGGCTGATGGTGGAGGCCCCGCGGCGGCGATCCTCCTCCGCCAGTGCCTTGCGTATCTCGATGAAATCGAAGCCGTAATGGCTGCAGAAACGCGCGTCCTCGCCCCCCATCACGGCATGGGGCAGGTGCACGGATATCTCGTCCAGATCGCGCCAGTCGCGCTGCATGTCGCCCAACCGGATCCATTCGCTGACCATCAGCACGGTAATCGGGGGGTTAATCACGCGATAGGATAGCACCCAGAGGCAGACGAAAATCAGTGCAAACAGTACCGTGCGAAACACGAGCCGCAGGATGCGCCGCACCACAGCGCGCGAGAGCCGTGACAGCGCGGTCACGAAATCAGCATCCGCGCCTTTGGCGAATTGCGACGGGTCTCGAACCGGTTGGCGAGCGTTTGCCCACCGGCCGCCACCGCAAAGAAATCGAAGCCCCCGGCGCGGTCGGGTGCTGCAAGGTACTTCATGTGCAGGCCCATGGCGCGAAAGCGGGTGCGCTTGTCCTCCGGGTCGGGTTGGAACTTGCCGAACTTGGCAGAGATCACCAACGGCGAGCGTGCCTCCCTCGGCGGCGCGTCCGTCAGGAGGAGCGGATCGACAAGGCCAAAGCTGAACCAGTCGCGCGGACTGGAAACATCGACCCATGCGACATCCTCGGTGGAGGCGATGCGCAGGGCGCTGCGGCTGTAATCCTCAGCTCCCACGCCCTGCCGACAGGCAACAAACCCCGCGACAGATCCCAGCGTCAGGAACGACAGTTTCGCCCGACCGCCACCGAGATCGACATCCCGCTCGATCGCCTGTGCAAGCGCATGGGTCGCCACGAGCCCGCCGAGCGAGTGTCCGACAATCAGGATCTCATCGACCTTGTTGAGATTCGCCTCCGCCACGCATTCGACAATCCGATCCGCAAAGGCATCGATCCGGGCAGCGAGGCGGCCTAATGGAGGCTTCCCCTCGGCCACACGGATCATGAAATCGAAAAGCGCCAGCATCAAATGGGCGAAGAACACGCGCTCCAGCCGCAAGCTCACCCAGATGCCGACGCCAAGGCCGACGAGGCGACCAAGCTGGCTCGACCAGTCGGGCGCGCCGAAGCTTTCCGCCAATTCCCCCAACAGTCGTCCCGCCGTCAGGCCCGTAAAGAGAAAAGTCGCCAACATGAAAACCGGGTGGAAAAACAGGCCCGCCGGCCCCTTGGCCAGATGGAATGTACGCCACCATCCGCCTGACGCGACAAAGCGCGCCAGACTGCCGAACCCGGTCCAGAACCGCTCGGGCCAGGGGCGCCTTTGCCAGTGGCGAACCACGTCTTCGTAGCGCAAAATCTCAAATACCGTCTCCACCGCCTCGCCTTCGGATCTGGCAGTGATGCGCCAGCCTTGCGAGACCGGCGAAATGGACCCCACTGGCGTCATCGCAGGTGGCTCCCCACCACGATCCGCACCCGCCCGCGCGATAAGGCGGCGATAGCGTTCCGACGGCGCCGGGTCAAAGCCGTGAACATAGATCACGCGCCGTCGTTTGACCCGGCGCTGTTGCCGGCGATCATGTGACGCTGTCTCGTCCTTCATGGGATGGGCACACTCTCGGGGCTGGGCGAACGAATCTTGCTTGGTGGTCCTGTCGAGAGGTAGGATTACGTCATGTCAGCGCGGAAAACCAAGTCTGATCGCATCGGTCTGAAAGACGCCTACGGGCTGCAGACGCCTGAGGACAGCCGCGCGCTTTATGCCAAATGGGCAGAAAATTACGACGAAGATTTCGTTGCCGCCCATGACTACACCTATCATTCGGCCATTTCGCGACTGCTGGTTGCGCATCTGGACCCAGCGATCAAGGTGCCCCGCATCCTCGATATCGGCTGCGGCACCGGGCTGGTTGGCGAGGCGCTTCATGCCCTTCTGCCTGCCGCACGGATCGACGGCATGGATATCTCGCCAGAGATGCTGGGCGCGGCGAAGAAGAAAGGTGTCTATGATCAGTTGCTTGAGGTCGACCTGACCCGGGCGGGCAGCATCCCCGCCGGGTATGATGGCATCGTCAGCTCAGGCATCTTCACCCATGGTCATCTGGGGCCGGAGGTGCTGGACACTATCGTCGATGCCGGTGATCTGTTCGTGCTTGGCATCAATGCGGAGCTGTTCACATCTGCCGGGTTCGACAAGACATTCGACGCGCTGACTTCAGCCGGCAAGATCAGCGATCTGCGATACGAAACCGGCCGCATATATGAAGAAGGGGCCAGCCACGATCACGCGGATGCAAGGTTTCAGGCGGCGATTTTCCGCGCCGCCTGAAATCTGTCAGGCGGTCTGCATTTCAGCCTCACCGCCGAGCGGATGCGGCAGCCTGTCGACCATCTCGATCGGACAGACCTGCCAGAACTGACCAAGCGCACGCTCCCAGTCGCGCAGCAACTCGCTACCAAGGGGACTCGCCGTTTCACGAACGTGGCTTTCGATCAGGCCTTTCAGTACGCCCTCCCAATGGGCTGACGCGATGCGTTGCCAAATGACACTCTCCGGGTTGACGCGGCTCTCGAAACAGCCGGTCGCATCGTAGATGAATGCCATCCCGCCCGTCATGCCAGCACCGAAATTGTCGCCGACCCTGCCAAGGATCACAGCAGTGCCGCCGGTCATGTATTCGCAGCCATTCGACCCGCACCCCTCGACAACAACAGTCGCGCCAGAATTGCGAACCGCGAACCGCTCGCCCGCCCAACCATTGGCGAAGAGATATCCCGCTGTCGCACCGTAAAGGACGGTGTTGCCGACAATGGTGTTGTCCTGCGGGACAAGCGGGCTCATCAGCGGCGGGCGCACGGTTATGAAACCGCCCGACAACCCCTTACCAACATAGTCGTTCGCATCGCCATGGACTTCCAGTTTCAGCCCCGGTGCCGCGAAAGCGCCAAGCGATTGGCCGGCGGAGCCGTTCAGACGGACCGTCAGGTGATCGGGCTGGAGCGTGTTATTCATCCCGAACCGTTGCACGATATGCGATGACACGCGGCTGCCGATCGTGCGCAACGTGTTCTGCACCGTATAGCTCAGCTGCATTTTCTCACCGTCCTTGAAGAACGGCTCAGCATCCGCAACGATCTGCGCATCCAACGTATCCGGCACGTCATTGCGCGGCTTGTTCATCGGATAGGACAGTGCCGCACCTTCATCCACGCTGACCAGCATCGGGTTGAGATCAAGATCGTCGAGATTGGCCGCGCCGCGGCTGACCTGCGCCAGAAGATCGGCGCGCCCGATAATCTCCTCCATCGACCGGGCACCGATCTCCGCCATGATCTCGCGGATTTCGGTGGCTACGAAGGTGAAGAGGTTGACGACCTTGTCCGCCGTGCCGGTGAACTTCTCGCGCAGGCGCGGGTCCTGCACGCAGACGCCGACCGGGCAGGTGTTCGACTGGCACTGACGCACCATGATGCAACCCATCGCGACCAGCGCCGCTGTTCCGATCCCGTATTCCTCAGCCCCCATCATCGCGGCGATGACGATATCGCGCCCGGTGCGCAGGCCCCCGTCCGTGCGCAGGGTGATGCGGTCGCGCAACTTGTTCAGGGCCAGCACCTGATGCGCCTCGGTCAGGCCCATCTCCCATGGCAGACCGGCATATTTGATCGACGTCTGGGGCGACGCCCCGGTCCCGCCATTATGGCCGGAGATCAGGATCACATCCGCCTTGGCCTTCGCCACACCCGCCGCGATCGTGCCAACACCCGACGAGGCGACAAGCTTCACACAGACCTTCGCATGCGGGTTGATCTGTTTCAGGTCATAGATCAGCTGTGCCAGATCCTCGATGGAGTAGATATCGTGATGCGGCGGCGGCGAAATCAACGTCACACCCGGCGTCGAATGGCGCAGTTTCGCGATCATCTCCGTGACCTTGAAACCGGGCAGTTGCCCGCCCTCGCCGGGTTTCGCACCCTGCGCCACCTTGATTTCCAGTTCCGTGCAATTGTTCAGATACTCCGCCGTCACGCCGAACCGGCCGGAGGCGACCTGCTTGATCTTCGCGGACGGATTGTCGCCATTGGGCTCAGGATGGAAATGCTTCGGATCCTCGCCGCCCTCGCCGCTGTCGGACTTGGCACCAATCCGGTTCATTGCAACGTTGAGCGCTTTATGCGCCTCGGGGCTGAGCGCGCCAAGCGACATGCCGGGTGTGACGAACCGCTTGCGGATCGAGGTGATGCTCTCGACCTCCTCGATCGGCACCGGCTCACGTAGCGATTTGAAGTCCAGAAGATCGCGGATATGGATCGGCGGCTGAGACAGCATCGCCTCTGAATAGGCTTTGAATCGGTCATAGCTGCCGGTATCGACCGCATGTTGCAGAAGATGCAGCGAGCTTGCGCCCCAGGCATGGGTCTCGCCCTTGCGGCGGAACTTATAGACCCCGCCGATGGGCAATGCCTCCACGCCGGCACGAAATGCCTGCGCGTGAATCTCGGCGATCTTCTGCTGAATGCCACTGACACCGATACCCGAAATGCGTGACGGCATACCCGGGAAGTATTCGGCGACCACGGCGCGCGACAGGCCGACAGCCTCAAAATTCAACCCGCCGCGATAGGAGGAGATGACCGAAATGCCCATCTTGGACATGATCTTCAGGAGGCCCTGATCGACCGCCTCACGATAGCGGCGCATCGCATCTTCGATCGACATGTCAAGAAGGCCCTTGTCGACCCGCGCTGCCAAGCTCTCCTGCGCCAGATAGGCGTTCACAGTCGTGGCCCCCGCACCGATCAGAACGGCAAAGTAATGCGGGTCGATGCATTCCGCGGATCGCACATTGATCGATGTGAATGTCCGCAGGCCCTGCCGGACCAGCCACGAATGAACCGCAGACGTGGCCAGGATCATCGGCATGCCGACATTGTCAGAGTCGATGCCATCGTCCGACAGAATGATATGCGCCGCCCCGGCGCGTACCGCCTGCTCGGCTTCGTATCGAATACGCTCCAACTCCTGCCGCAGGCCGTCATCCTCCAACCCGACGGGGAAGACGCAGCTGATCTCGGCCATCTGATCGCCGAAAGCTTCGCGCGCCGCAACGAACTGGCCATTTGATACGACCGGGCTTTCCAGCGTCAGGATCTCCGTCTGCGCCGACGATTGGTCGAGCACGTTCTTGAGGTTACCGAACCGCGTCTTCAGGCTCATCACCCGGTGCTCTCGCAGACTGTCAATGGGCGGGTTGGTAACCTGACTGAAATTCTGGCGGAAGAAATGCGACAAGGGGCGATAGCGATCGGACAGCACCGCAATGGGCGTATCGTCGCCCATGGAGCCGATTGCCTCTTTCGCGTCCTCCGCCATCGGATGCAGGATGGTCTCCAGTTCCTCGATGGAATAGCCAGCCGCGATCTGACGGCGGCGCAACTCGCCCGCTTCAAAGAGGCGGGGCTCGCGCAGGTCCGTCACAGCGGTTTCTAGGTCAGTGATCTTGCCGATCCACTCAGCAAAAGGCTCGGCAGCGGCCAGTTCATCCTTGATCTCCACATCGTGAAGCATCCGGTTTTCCGCCATGTCGATGGCAATCATCTGACCGGGGCCGAGGGCACCCTTTTCCTTGACCGTCATCTCGTCGAACGGGCACATCCCGGCCTCGGACCCGGCGATGACCAGCCCATCGCCCGTGACCACATAGCGAACGGGGCGCAGACCGTTGCGGTCGGCCCCGGCAATGACCCAGCGCCCATCGGTCGCGGCCAATGCTGCGGGGCCGTCCCATGGCTCCATCACCGAATTGGAATAGGCATACATGGCGCGCCATGCGTCCGGCATGTCGGTTGCGGCCTTGGACCATGCTTCGGGCACCAGAATGGTCTTGGCCATCGGCGCGTTGCGGCCTGCACGCACCATGACCTCAAACACGCTGTCGAGCGCGGCGCTGTCCGATGACCCCGGCGGGATGATCGGCTTGATCTCTTCCGCCGTATCACCAAACGCGCCGGATGCCATGCGAATCTCATGGCTGCGCATCCAGTTGCTGTTGCCTTTCAGCGTATTGATCTCGCCATTATGGGCCAGCATGCGGAACGGCTGAGCCAGCCACCATTGCGGGAAGGTGTTGGTAGAATAACGCTGGTGATAGATCGCGAAGGCGCTGACGAACCGGCGGTCCTGCAGGTCCGGATAGAAAACCGACACCTGCTCGGCCAGCATCATGCCTTTGTAGATCACCGACCGGCAGGACAATGAGCAGACATAGAACCCGCTGACAGCTGCTGTTGCCGCTGCTTTCTCCGCGCGGCGGCGGATCACGTAAAGTTCCCGCTCGAACGTTTCGTCATCGACGCCCTTGCGGTTGGCGATGATGATCTGCTCGATCTCGGGCCGGGTCGCGTTGGCCTTCTCGCCGAGGCAGGACACATCAACCGGCACTTGCCGCCAGCCATAGATGTAATACCCCATCTTCAGCACTTCGGTTTCCATGATCGTGCGGCAGGTTTCCTGCGCCCCGAAATCCGAACGCGGCAGGAAGACCATGCCGACGGCGATGGTCTCACCCTCCTGCGGCTCATGCCCGGTGCGGCGGATCTGATCGGCGAAGAACATCTTGGGGATCTGCAGATGGATGCCCGCGCCATCGCCCGTCTTGCCATCGGCGTCCACGGCACCGCGATGCCAGACGGCCTTCAACGCGGCGATGCCGTTTTCAACAACCTGCCGGCGCGGCTGCCCGTCGATTGCAACGACGAACCCGACGCCGCAGGATGCATGCTCGTCCTCCTCGCGGAACATGCCCTTGGCTTCCAGCGCGGCACGTTCGGCTTCGTGGGCGGTGGCCCATGCGGTATCAAATGTCATGGCGTATCCTCAACATGGCGTTGGTCTTTTTCGTATTCAGCCTGCGTCCGGCGATCATGATCACCGGCGAGCGAAATGCAGGCGAAGGCGCAATCAATGTAAATCTCGCTGCGCAGTCGCAGCTTGGCTGCAGCGTCGAAGAGGCCCGGCATCAACTCAAACTCCGTTCCCTCGTCGTCGCGGATCCAGAGATGCGTGCCACAGTCCCGGCACCATGCCCGTTCCGCAAAAGCCGAAGACCGATAGGTCGCAACCGGGCCTTCCACGGTCAGCGCCTCAGTAGGCACATCGAGACACCACATTGCAGACCCGGTCCAGCGGCGACACATCGAACAATGACAGGCCGACACGGTCTTCGCGTATTGCGTTGCGTGCAGGCGGACGGCACCGCAGAGGCAATGCCCTTGGATATCGCGCGTCTCCATGTCGGTCATGTTGCGCTGCCCTTCAACGCAGCCTCGAGCTTGGCATACTCTTCCGCCTCGGTGCTTTGGCTCGCGCCATCCCAGGGGCTCTGCCAGTGCGGGCGGCGATCAACGAAAATTTCCTGCCGAACGGCAAGACCAGACTGATCGTCAAACAGGCCCGCGGCCAGATTATTGAGCGGCTTGCCTTTCATCCTCCAGAACAGCGTTGTTCCACAGCTGCGACAGTATCCACGCTCACCCCATTCGCTTGCAGCGAAGATCGCGATCTGATCTTCGCCGTCGATCCGCACATCTGACACGCCGGTCGAAAAATAGGGGCCGCCGCCGGTCCACCGACGGCACTGCCCGCAGTGACATGCGGTAATGCTGGACGCGTCGATGACGGCCTCGACGCGCACCAGCCCGCAAAGGCATGATCCGGTTTTACGCTCAGCCACCATCACGATCCATCTGGCGGAGCGAACAGGGCCATCATCTCCGCGCCTGTCATCTGCTTGCGTGTTCCAGCAAAGGCATAGGCATCGGGCTTGCGGTCGATGAAAATCTCATCGTTCATCGCCAGACCGTCCCAATCGGTCAGCGTACCTGCCCCGAAGTGAAAGTCGCCCTGCATCGGCCCCGGCGCGGTGACCCGGTAGAACAGGGAGGAGCCGCATTTCGAGCAGAACGCCCGCTCCGCCCATTCGGACGATTTGAAAATGGTGAGGTTTTCCTCGCCGGTCAGCACGGCTTCGTCCTTTCCGGCCTGAATGCCGATAAAGACACCGCCCGACCAGGCCTGGCATGAAGAACAATGGCAGGCACCGACCTCTCGCTGATCCTTGGATATCGTGTAGCTGACTGCACCGCACAAACATTTTCCTGTCAGAGACATGGAACCACTCCTTGACTGTTCTGCGCCCAATTTGACGCAAAACCATTCATAACAGCCACAAGTGACAGGAGATGGCAGGAGTGTCCCATTACGCCGCCGCTGCCGCTGCAGCGTTGAGACGCGCGGCAATCGCT
This sequence comes from Pseudomonadota bacterium, assembly GCA_039030855.1. Taxonomy (GTDB): domain Bacteria; phylum Pseudomonadota; class Alphaproteobacteria; order Rhodobacterales; family Rhodobacteraceae; genus Pikeienuella. The sequence continues at coordinate 155,717 of JBCCDJ010000004.1, read as the reverse complement.
TCCGCGGCCTCGCGGCCATCGCGGATGGCCCAGACGACCAGCGAGGCACCGCGCACGATGTCACCCACCGCATAGACCCCGTCGAGCGAGGTTTCCTTGGTCCGGAAATCCGCCTTGATCGTGCCCCAGCGTGTGACTTCCAGACCATCAGTGCCCCAAAGCTTCGGCAAGTCCTCCGCCTCAAAGCCAAGCGCCTTGATGGCAAGGTCGCATTTCAGCGTCTCTTCGGAATCCGGAATTTCCTCCGGTGCCTGGCGCCCGGTCGCGTCAGGTGGGCCAAGACGCATATGGATGGCCCGCACGCCAGCGACGGTGTCTTCGCCCGTAAAGCCCTTTGGCGCGGTCTGCCAAACGAACTCCACGCCCTCTTCCTCGGCATTCTGAACTTCGCGCATGGAGCCGGGCATATTCGCTTTGTCACGCCGGTAGAGGCATTTGACCGACTTCGCGCCCTGCCGGACAGCGGTGCGCACACAGTCCATCGCAGTGTCGCCGCCGCCAATGACCACGACATTTTTGCCGTCCGCATTCAGCTCACCACTGTCGAATTCCGGCACCTCGTCGCCAAAGCTCTTGCGATTGGAAGCCGTGAGGTAATCCAGCGCCTGCACGATGCCATCGAGCCCCGCGCCGGGGCCGCCGATGTCGCGGCTCTTGTAAACCCCGGTTGCGATCAGCACCGCATCATGTTTGGCGCGCAGATCATCAAACGTAATATCTTCGCCGACATTGCAGTTCAGCACGAATTCGATGCCGCCCGCACTCAACTGATCGTGGCGCTTCATCACCACGTCCTTTTCAAGCTTGAAGCCGGGAATGCCATAGACCATCAGGCCACCGGTGCGGTCGTAGCGATCATAGACAGTCACCTGAAAACCCTGTCGGCGCAGCATATCCGCCGCCGCGAGGCCGCCCGGACCCGCACCGATGATACCCACGCTTTCGGGACGTTCTGTCGCCGGGGCGATCTGATCAACCCAGCCTTCCTCGAACGCGAGATCCGTCAGGTACTTCTCGATAGCGCCGATGGTCACCGTACCGTGGCCCGATTGTTCGATCACGCAATTGCCTTCACAGAGACGATCTTGCGGGCAGATGCGCCCGCAAATCTCGGGGAAGGTGTTGGTCGCCTGCGAGGTTTCATAAGCTTCGCGCAGACGTCCTTCTGCAGTCAATTTCAGCCAATCGGGGATATTGTTGTGCAGTGGGCAATGGGACTGGCAAAACGGCACACCGCACTGGCTACAGCGCGCCGACTGCTCGGCGGCTTTATCGGCGGCGTACTGCCGATAAATCTCGGCGAAATCCTCCTTGCGCGTATCGGGAGCGCGTTTTTCCGGGGTCTCCCGTTCCACGTCGACGAATTTCAGCATTTTCTGGGCCATTGCCATTCCTCCGATACGTCTTCGCGTAACGTTCTTCCGAGGTGCTCTATCGCAGGCTGCAGGAGAATAAAAGTCAGTCATACTGACCCAAATATGGGATTGAACCTGTGGTGAGCCTCAAAAGGCGAAAATCTCACGTGATTTAGGGCAGAACATATGACATATTCAGCCTCTGGCAGAACGATGAGGTTCGATATTACCTTTTGCCAACGCGATTCGCAGGCTCTGATCATAAGGCGACACATGCCGCTCCTCCATCTCGTGCTCCTCGCCGTCATTCAGGGGATCACAGAATTCCTTCCCATCTCCTCTTCCGGTCATCTCGCCCTGTATCCGTTGCTGACCGGAGCCCCCGATCAGGGGCAGGAGATTGATGTCGCTGTCCATGTGGGGACGCTCTTTGCCGTCGTGATCTACTTTCGAAGCGACGTGGCTATGGCGATACGCGGCGGGCTGCGGCTACTGAAATTCGATCTCGCCAATCCCGAAGCGTTTCTCGCAATACTGCTGATCATCGCCACCATCCCGGCAGTGATCGCGGGCGGCCTACTATGGGCGCTCGACCTTTCTGATGCGCTCCGTTCGCTCGCGATGATTGGCTGGGCGACGCTGATCGGCGGCGTAATCCTCTGGATCGCGGATCGCTACGGAGCCGAAAGGCGTACTGCACGCGAGTGGTTGATGAAAGATGCGCTGCTGATGGGTCTGGCGCAAGTCTTCGCACTGATCCCAGGGGCGAGCCGATCCGGCGTGACGATGACTGCGGCGCGCGGCCTTGGGTACAAACGTCAGGACGCCGCGCGACTATCCATGCTGATGTCGATCCCGACAATCATCGCGGCGGGCACTCTGCTTGGACTCAAACTCGTCCGCGACGGCGATGCAAGACTTGGCACCGACGCCGCCATCGCCGCTGCCCTGTCCTTCCTGGCCGCGCTTGCTGCCATCGCGCTCTTCATGCGCATGCTGCAAAGCTGGACCATGACGCCGTTCGCGATCTATCGGCTGATCCTGGGCATGATCCTTTTGTGGCTCGCCTATAGCTGACGCAGCGGCAATTGCCGCTTTTTATTGCACTGTCGCATCGGGAGGGTAGGCTTTCCGAAATACAACAGGAAGGAACGCCCCATGAAACCACTCCACCTTCTGGCCGCTGGGATGGTCGCGCTGATGGCCACGCCTGCGCTGGCCGCAGGCCATGCTCAGAACCGCATCGACGGTCAGCGCCCGGATGCACCCGAACTTGCCGCTTACGGCGACCTGAAAGTCGGCGTGCGCACGATCGAGCTGACCAATCCCGGCCAGATCAACATCGTCGCCATTGACCCGGCAGCGCCCAAACCCGACCCGCTGCCGACCTATGACCGCAAATTGACGGTCGAGGTCTGGTATCCCGCCGCCGCCGATGCGACAGGCGACACGACGATGCAGGCGTTGATCCGCGATGGCAAGACGACCGTGACCCTGCATGGCCAGGCCATGCGTGACGCGGCACCGATGGCGGATACGACTTACCCCCTCCTGATCGTCTCGCACGGTTATCCCGGCAACCGGTATCTGATGTCCCATCTGGCGGAGAACCTCGCCTCAAAAGGCTATGTGGTCGCGTCCATCGACCACCGCGACAGCACTTATGAAGACAAGACTGCCTTCGGCTCCACCCTCGTGAACCGGCCGCTCGATCAGGCGTTCGTGCTGAATGAAATGGCACGCCTTTCGGGCGAGGACGGGTTTCTGAACGGGCTGGTCGATGCCAGCAACACCGGGCTGATCGGTTACTCCATGGGTGCCTATGGTGCCGTCATCACGGCGGGCGGCGGCGTTGCACAGGTCGGTGTCGACCATGCCTGGGGCGGGCCACACGGGACGCTTGCGGTGCATCTGTCCGGCTCCGAAAGCCATAACCAGTTACCCGATCCGCGCTTCAAGACGGCTGTTGCCATCGCGCCCTGGGGTCTGAACTTTGGCTTCTGGGATGCGGAGACACTGAAGGGCGTGAAAATCCCCGTCCTGTTCATGGCTGGCTCCGTCGATGATGTATCGGGTTATGAGCCGGGCGTGCGCACCATGTGGCAGGCAGCATCGGGTGCGGATCGTGCCCTCCTCACCTTTGATAATGCGAACCACAATGCCGCCGCGCCCTACCCAGCCCCCCAGGAAGGCCGCGAAGTTGATCCCGATCTCGGCTTCGCGCCCTATGACCACTATGCCGATGCGGTCTGGGACACGACCCGAATGAACAATATCGCGCAACACTTCGTCACAGCCTGGATGGACAATCATCTCAAGGGTGATGAAGAGGCGGCGACCTATCTCGACCTCGTACCGAACGCGAATGACAGCGTCTGGGCCAAGGAGGACGACGGCACCGAAAAGCCGGAGCACAATCACTGGAAAGGGTTCCAGAACCGCACGGCCAAGGGGCTGCGCTACGAAGTTCTGGGCACCGGGGAATGAGAGACGCGGAATGAGGAACGGGCGCGGCGGGTTCGCCTGCCGCGCCTTATGATTTCAGGTTTGCCGCCGATTCCGTGATCGCGTCGTACTGACCATAGGGGCGATAGGCGTAGAGATATTCGCCAACGACGCTTTCAACCGTCGTCGGCTCGATCCCAAGATCGGTAAAACCCTTCGCCCCTTCGGCCACCACATTGTCACCCGCCAGAAGGCGCACCTGATCGCGGGTGATCTGACGATTGGCAATGATGCCAAGGGTCACCGTCTGCACGCCATCCAGTACCGCCGCCATGATCTTCGCAATCCCAAACGGCACCGCCACCAACAGCCGCTTGCGGCGGATTTCCGTCAGCATGATCTCCATCAGCTCACGAAAGGTGAAGATTTCAGGCCCGCCAAGCTCGTAAAGCCCGGTCGCCTCGCCAACCGCGCCCTTGCAGGCGGCCTCCGCAACGTCATCGACGTAAACCGGCTGGAACCGGGTATCCGCGCCGACCATTGGCACGATCGGGGCCAGCTTCGCCATCGCTGCGAAACGGTTGAAGAACTGATCCTCCGGCCCGAAAATGATGGACGGGCGCAGGATGGTCGCATCAGGAAAATGCTCCAGCACCGCCGCCTCTCCTTCCGCCTTGGACGAGGCATAGTCGCTGAGGCTGTCCGCATCGGCCCCAATGGCAGAGATATGAACCAGAGTTTTCGCGCCGCATTCAGCGGCCAGCCGTGCGATCCGCTCGGCCCCTTCCCCTTGGACCCGGTGGAATTTCTGGCGGCTGTCCTGATAGAGGATGCCAACGCAGTTGATCACCGCGGTAGCGCCCTCGATCGCACTCCGCGTGGATACCTCATCACGGATATTCGCCTGGATCGGCTCCACCTGTCCAACATCGCCGTACGGGCGCACGAAAATCGCCTCATTCGGGCGGCGCACAGCGACACGCACACGCCAGCCGCGCTTGGCCATGCGCCGGGCGATGTAACGACCGACAAAGCCGGAACCTCCGAAAATCGTGACGATCGGCGCTGTTTTGGTGCCAGCGGTCATGGGCGCTCTCCGAGCGTTGTGAATCCTGTCACCCTTCATATGGCGGGGTATGGGCACGGCTCAAGGGCCAAAGAAGCGCCCATTGACGCGCCCCGCATCACTCAGCATCGTATCGACGTTCCATTGATGGAGTGTTTCGAGATGACAGCGCGCACAATCCTCCCCGGCATCGGCCATAACAGCAGTATCGCGGTCGGCACTGGCTTTCGCAAATACGCGTGGAAACGCGCCCGGAAAGAGCTGATCAGTGCGCGCGTCCCGCTGGAAATCGTGCGTATCCGCGTGCGCCGGGCGCAGGAGCTGGGCCTCGCCTATCCGCAATACGCGTCAATCCTGCTGGGGTCAGGGCGCGACATAACCGGGTTCCTCTTCACTGTCGGCGGCCTTCAGTTGCGACTGCGTCGTCAGTTGGAGATCCCTGATCACGTCCGGGCCAAGTTCGGTGCATTGCAGCGGGTCGACCGGCTGGTATTGTCGCCGCACGGCGAGGCGGCTGACGCTTTCCGGGAGGAGCTGGAAGCGGTCACTGCGACGACCATCAGTGCCGCTGCACCGGAACCCGATTCGACGGCAAGCTGGGGCGCGGCACGCGACGCGGTTCTGGCCCTGTTGAAGCCCCTGAAACTGCCCCGCGACGCTGTGGTCATGGTCGGCGCGGATGGACATGACGATGACTGGGCCGGTGCGGCCCATCTGGCCGGTTTCATCGCCAGTCAGGACTTTTTCAGACCGCAGACGCCATGAGGGCCAGGCACCACATGAAATTGAGGGGCGCCCCCGTTGACAGGCACGCATACCCCGCGTAAACCCCGCGCTGTCCATCGGCCCAGGTGGCGGAATTGGTAGACGCGCCAGCTTCAGGTGCTGGTATTCGCAAGGATGTGGAAGTTCGAGTCTTCTCCTGGGCACCAAAAAACCCAATGAGCTTTCTGTTGAACGGCTTGTTGGGTTTTTCGCTTCTCAGTCAATGCCGCATCTGATCACTAAGGCTCATGCCGCCTGCGTTGCCGGAACCGCGAGGATCTGCTCTGCGGCCAGGGCACAGCTTTCTTGCCATGTGCCGACGGGTGCCAGAACCGGGCCTTCGAAACCGGCGGCTTCCAATTCCTCGGGCAGATCGTCAGTGACGTGACCTGCGCGGGCGGCGAAGAACGGCAGCACCATTGCCTGCCCGTCAACCCGCGCTGCGTCGCGGATGGCCGGGGGCTCGTCGACATAGCAGGTCCGGATCGCCTTGAAGGTCTCGCGCCGCGACAGGGCCTTGGCCGCCGCTTCCGTCGCGATCCGGGGCCGGTCGCTGGAGGGTGAGCCATGGGCGGCCATGATCAGCGTCGTATCGGCGGCGCGCCAGCCTTCGGCGGCCAGACCTGACCGCAGCCCGCCATGCAGCAACGCCCCGATGCCGGGCATCAGCCCCAGCGGCGGCGTCGCCCGCCAAGATGTCAGCCCTGCCGCCCTGAGACGCTTGGGAAGATGGGTACCCACAAACCAGCCATCGGACATAAACCAGGGGCAGACTACGGGGGTATCGAGCCCCTCAACCGCTTTTTCAAGTGCGCCTTTCGCGGCCAGCGTCACGCCGCGAACCTGCGCGCCGGGTAGCAACTCAGCCAATCTGTGTGCGACATCTCGCCCCGCAATTTCCTGCAGAACCGGCAGGAAGGGTGAGCCATGGGAGATCAAGATGATCTCTCGTTCAGGGGCTGGTGCCATTTGAGAATGCGCCCTTGCTGCCAACATTTTGCTTTCCCGCTGGTCTGCTCATCGGCGGCTGAGCGGAACCCTTCGGCATATCTTGATCATCCATGCCATAAATTGGGTCGCAAAGCACGATTGGCCAGCGAAAGGGCACATTTTCATGACGTCATCGCCGTCAGTCCGGCGATCCGGCTTTACGCCGCCGCGCTAACCGCACTGGCCAGATCGTCGGGCAAATCGAACTCCGCAAGGACCCTCACGCGCGCATCAGCCGACATCTTGCGCGCGGTCTTGGCGACGATGTCCAACACCTTTTCCGGCGGGTGCTTGGCGGCAAAAGGGGCGAAATACCATCTGAGGAAGGTAAAGCAGATCACATCCTCCAGCTGCTGCACCTCCGCATCGCGCTTGAGGCCTTCCTTGCGCAGGAGGACACCGACCCGCTCGCAAGCCTCGGGCCCATAGCCGGCATCCGCCATCAAACCCGCAAGCCGCGCGCCATGGGCCGCACCCCGGTCGCGCCGCCATTTCAGATAACCCGCGCGCCCCTCGGCATACTCGGCTCGCTTGACCAGCCAGCGCTCGATATGCTGGCCGCGCGCCGCGATGCGCAGGACATCGCTGGCCTCGTCGCCAATGAGACGCTCAAGCTCAGATGTCATGCGAAGCCCGTAGAGATAGGCTTCGGGCTGCGCCACCCCATTATCATCGGGCATAAGCGTGGGATCCTTGCGATTGGCCGCATCGATGCGCGCAAGCACATCTGACAACATGTCCGTCATTTCCTTATGCTCCATGCTTCTATGCCGCTGTAGGATCCTCGCCAGCACAATCTGCCAGAAGTTAGACCAGCGCGACCGTAACGTGATCGTTTCCGATGGTCACGCCATAACAGGTCAATGGCAAGAAGGCGCAGGCGATCTGGCGAAAGCGAAACGGACTTGTCACCCGGCGCCATGACCCATGGCGCAAAGGCGGCAACAGTGCTTGCGGCACACCCGCCATCGCCTAAAAAAGCCCCGGTCGGATTATTTTCGAACCGTTTTCCGCTTCAGCGGTACAAACAATCAGAGCATACCGGAGAGGGACAGAGAAGATCACCAAAGAACCTTCAGAGACCGAGGATGACCGTCTCTTGCGCAATATAGCGGAGGGCGACCATGCGGCGTTCGCAGCGCTTCACCGCAAACATCATGCGAAGGTTTTTCGCTTCGTCGTGCGGATGGTGCAAGCATCCGATCGCGCGGAAGAGGTGACTAATGATACCATGGTGGCCGTCTGGAAAAATGCGTCGCGGTTCGAGTTTCGGTCGAAAGTATCGACCTGGATCTTCGGCATCGCATATCGGACCGCCTTGAAATCCCTGCGACGGTTCCGATTCGAACGCGCACATGTGGATATTGAGAACATGCCAGAGATCGAAGATACGAATGCTGCATCGGGTGACGCCATTTTTGCGCGCGAACAGATCGGTCGCGCGCTCAAGACGCTGCCGACAGAACTGAGGGCCGTTGTCGAACTGACCTATTTCCTGGGCCTCAGTTACCCGGAAATCAGCGAGGTTCTCCGCTGTCCGGTTGGCACTGTGAAATCACGAATGCATACGGCGCGGACCAAGCTGCGGGAGGTTCTGGAATGACAAAGACATCCACATCCGAGCATCAGCGGGCATGGGACCTCCTCCCGTGGTACATCAACGGCACGCTTGGGCCGGAAGAGGCGGAGTTTACGGAACGCCACATCGCTTCATGCCCGGAATGCAGGGCGGAACTGGCGCGGCAGGAACAGCTGAGCGAGGTTGTGTCCCGCCAAGATGGTCTTGTCCCCGACCAGTCAGCCGCGCTTGACATGATCTCCGCCCGGCTGACCGCACAGCGGCGACGCAGTGGGTGGATGGCAAGGATACAGGATTTTGTTGACAACCTCCTGTCCTCCCCGGCGCGGGGCATGAAGATCGGAATTGGTCTGGCTGCGGCTGTCCTGCTGGTTGTGGTAATCGGCGCGCCACAGACCGACACGTACCGGACACTGACAACCCCGGATGCTGCCAGCTCAGAGATCGAAATCCGCGTGCGCTACGCGCCGGACACCGATCCGGAAGCCGTGCGCGCGCTGCTTCGCGAACTCGGCGCGACCGAAGTGACCGGTCCGTCAGAGACCAGTTTGATCCGAGCAGAGATTGCGCCACATCTTAGTGAAGACATTGTCGACGCTTTACGGAATAATCCCCTCATCCTCTTTGTCGCGGTGGACAACTGAATGTACCGATTTTTCGTGCTGGCCTTTGCATTGCTCATGGTCCCGGTAGCCTGCGCCCAGACATCACAACCGGAACTGCCATTGGGCGACGCAGCGACATTCGAGACAGACAGACACATCATCGTCACGACCCGCAGTGACGACGATCGTGACCCAACCCTGAAAGGTCAGGAACTGGCAGCGCAATACGGGTTGCAGCTGGCTGCAGCCTGGCCGCTGGTCTCTTTGGATGTCATGTGTTTCGTATTCCGAGTGCCCGGCGATCCGGGCGAAGCTGCCAACGACATTTCCGCTGAGGGTGATGTCGTCGTCGCCTACCCTTTGCAGAGTTTTGGCACATTGCTGTTGCCCGGCTATGACGATCCCCTGTTCAAATTGCAGGATGGCCTCCAGGCCATGCAGGTCGCCTCGATCCATTCCCATACCAAAGGGGCCGGGGTGAAGGTTGCCCTGATCGATACGGGCGTCGCGCAGGATCATGTAGATCTGCAAGGGCAGGATGTGACGGCGCGCAATTTCGTCTCGCGCGCGGCGCTGGATGACAATATGGAACAGCACGGGACCGCACTGGCCGCGATCATCGCTGCCGATGCCGATAATGGCGATGGCATGGTGGGGATCGCACCCTCTGTGCAACTGCTCGCCCTGCGCGCCTGTTGGGAGCCCGCCGCAGATGGCGCGGGCAGGTGCAACACATTCTCGCTCGCGCGCGCGCTCAACTTTGCCATCGTGAACGAGGTTGATGTCATCAACCTTAGCCTCACAGGGCCGGAGGATCCGATCCTGGGCGATCTGATCAAGACAGCGCTGTCGCGTGGCATCGCTGTCGTCGCAGCCGCATCCAGTGAGACGGAAGGCGGGCTGGTGGACGCGATCCCCGATGTCATTCTGGCAGCCAATACCCCGACAACGGGGGGCCATGTCCTTGCCCCGGGGACGGAGGTGCTGAGCGCCAAGCCTGTCAACGATTTCGACTTCTATTCGGGAAGCTCCGTATCCGCCGCCCATGTGACGGCTGCGGCGTCATTGCTGCGCTCTTACGAGCCGCGTGCCACTGTCAGGGATCTCGCGGCCGCATTGATGGAAGCAAGCGCCCAAGGCACAGCGCCAGTTAATCTGTGCAAAGCCTTCAGACAGATGAAACCGGCCGAGACTTTCTGCTGATCCGGGACCACCCAGCCTATCACATAATGGGCCAGGTCGCGCGCAGGGGGCCTGCAGGGTGATGACACTGCCCATTGCAATGACCCGTGCGGGCCGCGCCCGGATGCCTGCTCGCTCACCCCGCAAACAAACCCGACACCGACGGGCACCGCTGGCTCTCCATCGTGCCAGCGCGAGGGCTTAGCTCGCCTCCTCCGCACCGCCATTGTGCATAAATACACCAGCCTCGGAACATCGTTAACTTTTTGTGAACCATCCCGGCATTGCGCGGGACCCAGAAAGGAGAACACCCGCTGGCGACAATCCCGTCGCCGGTTTCAGATCACAAAGGAATTGCCAGATGGAAGACGTCCAAAAAATGGAAGAAGCGCTTATCGGTCTTTTGAGCCAGGATGTATCCGACACCGAAACCCATGATGATGGCGATGATACCCGGCGAGCAGGCGATAATCTCGCCGCGTTCATGGTCGGCGATTCCAAGGTCGATGCCCCTGAAACCAACAGCGCAAAGGCGATCAGCGCCGCAATCGGCAAGGTCGAGAATGGCAACCGTGGCGACGATAGTTTGCGGGGCGGTGCAGACGATGACACCCTTCGCGGCAACGGCGGTGACGACGAACTGCGCGGCAATGGCGGCGACGATGTTCTGAACGGTGGCGCTGGAAATGATCTCGTGCGCGGCGGCGCAGGCAACGATCTTCTGCGCGGCGGGGCGGGCGACGATGAACTGGTCGGCGGCGCGGGCGATGACACGTTGCGCAGCGGCTCCGGCGATGATGAGCTGTCGGGCGGTGCCGGTGATGACGAGTTGCGCGGCGGCGGCGGCGATGATCAGCTGAACGGCGGCGCAGGTGATGATGACCTTCGCGGCGGCGGCGGCGATGATCTGCTGCGCGGCGGAGCAGGCGACGATGAACTGGCCGGCGGCGGCGGTAACGATCAGCTGCTCGGCGGTGCCGGGGATGATGAGCTGCGCGGCGGCGCGGGCGACGACCAGCTACGTGGCGGCGCCGGCAATGATGTGCAGAACGGCGGCGATGACGATGACGAACTGCGCGGCGGCGCAGGTGACGACACGCTGCTTGGTAATCTCGGCGATGATGCCGTCTTCGGCGGCACGGGCGACGACCTGCTGATCTGGAACAATGGCGACGGCTCTGACCTACTGGATGGTGGCACGGGCGATGACCTCGTTCAGGTCAACTTCCAGCAGAATACGGACCTCAGCGACCGCGATCTTCAGAACGACGACGTGGCGGAGATTGTCGACAGCGAAACAGGCATCCAGTTCAACCGTGTCGAAGTGAACGGGCAGTCGGTCAACGGCCTCTTCCAGCTCGACATCGAAAACACGGAGACGCTGGAGGTCAATTTCGGCGGTGGCGATGACATCGCCCGCATCATCGACAATGCCGACAAGTCAATCATCCTCGACCTTGACGGCGGCGATGGTAAGGACATCGCTGATTTCTCCGCCGCATCAGAAGGTGTGGTCGTGAATGGCGAGGGCATAACCAAAGCCATCAACTTCGAAACGATCATCGGGTCTGCCTTCGCGGACAACATCACGGGCGACGCGGGAGCCAACCAGATCGAGGGCGGTGATGGCGACGATATCCTGAGCGGGTTCGATGACAATGACACTCTGATCGGCGGCGAAGGCAATGACACGCTCATTGGCAATCTCGGCGATGACAGCGCATTTGGCGGCGCAGGCGACGACCTGCTTGTCTGGAACAACGGTGATGGTTCGGACCTGTTGAATGGCGGCGAGGGCGATGACCGGGTTCAGGTGAACTTCCAGCAGAACACCGACCTGACGCAGCTTGATCTGCAAAATGATGACGTGGCGGAGTTCGCAGCCTCGGAGAACGGTCTCCAGTTCAACCGCGTCGCGGTGAACGGACAGTCGGTGAACGGGCTCTTTCAGCTCGACATCGAAGAGGTCGAAACGATCGAGGTCAATTTCGGTGGCGGTGACGATGTCGCCCGCTTTGTCGGTGACCTGACGGAGGTGGATATCGTACCGCTTCTCGACGGGGGTGAGGGCATCGACACCCTTGATCTGTCCACCTCAACCGTGGAGGCGTTCATCGATCTCGAATTCCTGGCCGCCCCGAATGAGAGCGGGGCCATCGTCAAGAATTTTGAGAACGTGATCGGCAGCGATCTCGCCGATACTCTGACCGGCGACGCCTCAGATAACGTGCTGGAAGGCCGCGGTGATGACGACACGATCAAGGGCGGTGCCGGCGATGACACGCTGATCGGCAATCTCGGCGATGACAGTGTCTTCGGCGAGGATGGCGATGATCTGCTGATCTGGAACAATGGCGACGGCTCGGACCTTCTGAACGGCGGTGATGGCGATGACCGGGTGCAGGTCAACTTTCAGCAGAACACGGACCTGACGCAACTGGACCTGCAGAACGATGATGTGGTGGAGATCGTGGACACCGATGACGGCATCCAGTTCAACCGTGTCGAGGTGAACGGACAATCGGTCAACGGCCTCTTCCAGCTCGACATTGAAGAAACTGAAACGCTGGAGGTGAATTTCGGTGGGGGTGACGATGTCTTCCGCGTGATTGACTTCGCTGACGACGTGATCGCGCTGGACATCGATGCTGGAGACGGCGTGGACACGCTGGACCTGTCGCAGGTGGCAGGCGCAGTTGGCACGGTGATCGATCTGGCGGCTGGCACGTTTGTCGTGGCACCGTCTGAACCTGACGATGTGGTGCTCAATTTCGAGAACGTGATCGGCAGCGAGGTCGGCGACGTGATCACGGGCACCGCCGGTGCAAACGCTCTCGATGGCGGCGCGGGCGACGACGTGCTGGACGGCGGCGCTGGCGATGACGCACTGACGGGCGGCGAGGGTGAAGACACCTTTGTCGAGGCAACAGGTTCAGGGGCTGATGACGTGTTCGATTTCGTGGCTTCCGACGATCTGATTGACGTCACCGGGCACGACCTGACCGCCGATGCGGCGTTTGCCCTGGCAGTCGATGACGGCGCGGGCAACACGGTCCTTGATTTCGGAGGCGGCGACACGCTGACCCTGAAAGACGTGAACGTCCATGACCTGAACGAGGACAACTTCATCGGCATCTTCAGCCCGCTGGATGAGGCTGACTTTTTCTAGGTCAACATCCTCGGCACCAAGACAGCGCAGCGGCCAAACCGGCCGCTGCGTTTTTGCGTTCGGGTGAGCCGTCCGACCCCAACCTGACGGGCGCGCAGGCATGCTCCACCGCGCATCCGTTCGAAGCTGAATGAAAGATCGGCAGGGATAAGGAGCATCGGCACCCTCTGGCCAGATTGCGCCCGACCGGGCCGGGATCACCAGGGCTCCCGCCCCCACCCCCCGACCGGTCGGGCACCTGCACCAGATGCAACGCTGCTCAGCATCCAAACACTGGGATGCTGCTGGTGCAGCGGCGCGGGTCAAGTCCACTACCTGACGCAAAGAACATGTATCGAAGCTTGGAGGGCTGCACATGTTCGAGCGCCGCATGACTGAAACCGTCAGCCGCTATGTGTAAGTGCCGCTGGCGGGCGGATCAGTTCGAAATAAGCCCGATTACGCCAGCTCTCCCCCCAAAAGGCTTCACCGTCGATGGCTGCTCCACCATTCAGAAGCCACCCAAGTCCGCGCCCGTGGATTTTTCGGGAATCCTTCGAACCGTTTTGCCGCATGGGGGCACTCATCTTGAAAGGATGATCGCGCAATGTGGGAGTTTGGCAGACATGGCTGACAACGTGGTTCTTGTTACGACCGGCACCGATGATTCTTCAAAAGAGGGACCGGGCGACCAGCGCGACCGTGAGCAGGCCCCGTTCGGCCATGATGCACTCAGCATGACCGATGGCGCTTCGGGCGACGACGATACAAACCTCATCCTGAATATCGAACAGTTCCAGTTCAATGGCCAGATACTCACCCTATCCTCGCTGGTGCCCCTGACGGGCGCGGCAGCGACCGGGGCGGGTCCGATCGAAGACGCTGCGCAGGCGCATGGTGTGGGCAGCGGACATGCAGGTGATGTGTTTTTCTTCAGTGCTGGTGATGGCAGCAATGCATTCAACCACTTCGAGACCGGGCACCACCAGGCCGGGTCGCGCAGCAGCGCAGATGAGCCGGAAGAAAAAGCGATCTCGGTCGATAGACAGGATGCACCGGTCCAGCCTGCTGAGGCAGAGATCCGGCAGGCAGATGTGCAAGGCGAACGCCTCGGCGAGGACGATTTCCTGTTCTGATCAGACCCGGCCTGTGGCTGGCACAAGTTATTTACAGGGTCTCGGCCCCACCCCCATCACCCAGCAGCCGATGCGCAAAGACCTTGAATTCCGCCACCTCGGCAGCATTGGGCCGCTTGCCGGTAAAGACGAGCAGATAACCCTCCACGAGGGCCAGACGTTCCTCCAGCGTCTCAGCCAGTTCCAGCGCGTGATAGCCGATCTGCTGGAAATAGAGGACCCGCGCGCGAACATCCGCTTCGGCGGGATCGTACCCGTGGCGTTCGAACATCCGAGCCAACGCATCGCGCCGCATGCGGTCGCTGCGGTCAACGACCCCGCGCACGGCATCATCGCGGCGCGACCATTCGCGGACAGCGAAATCAAGCTGATGATCGAACCCTGCGGGATCGACAATACATCGAAAGAAATTGCAGACCGCCGCCGTGATCGTCGGGGCTTCCATCTCGCAATGGTGCACCATGATGCCGGTATTTGTCCGCTCCCACTCCGCCAACAGATGGTCGAGGAGATCGCTATGGCTCCTGAAATACCAGTAGAAACTGGACCGCGAGACCTTCAGCCGCTGGCCAATGGTCAGCACCTTGACTTCGGAGACACCGTCGCTGATCAGAAGGTCCATCGCGATCTTCAGCCAGTCCTGCCGCGTGACCTTCGCGTTGCCAGCAGGCCCCGGCACATCGGGTGCCGCCTGCCTAGATGCTCGCTCCGCCATGCTCATCCTGCGGGTGGCGCGCCGCCAGCCTCAGTGCGGCACGCGATGAATTCGTCGAGGGTGCCAATCCGGTCTGCGGTCGCGTTTGCAGGCGGCTGATGCCCGTCCAACACGCTCTCCCAGATAGAGGTGGCGCGGGCGGACGCATCCAACCCGCCACGTTCTGACCACGTGCCAAAATTCGACCAATCGGCGACCAGCGGCTCGTAGAAGGCGGTTGCATAGCGATCCATCGTATGGGCACAGCCGAAGAAATGGCCACCCGGCTGAACCTCCTTCAAAGCCTCAAAAGCAATCTCCGCATCATCAGCCGGCGTCTCTGCGCACAGCTCGGCCATCACCTGCACCATCTCCAGATCGGTGATCAGTTTTTCATAGGAGACCGACAGGCCCCCTTCCAGCCACCCGGCGGCATGGATGATCAGCGTGGCTCCGGCCATCATCGCGCCCCAGGTACTGATCTCCGTCTCATGCGCCGCCTGCGCGTCGTTGATATTGGCCGCACAGCCCGCCGCATTGCGCCATGGCAGGCCAAGTCGGCGCGCCAATTGGCCGGTGCCGAGGCTGGCCTTGACCTGCTCTGGCGTGCCAAAGGCCGGCGCGCCGGATTTCATATCCACATTCGAGGAGAAGGAGCCATAAAGAACCGGCGCGCCCGGGCGGGCGAGCTGCGTCAGGGTGATCGCGGCCATCGCCTCTGCATGGCTGAGCGTCAGCGCGCCCGCCACCGTGACCGGGGCCATCGCGCCCATCAGGCAAAATGGCGTGACCACCGATGGCTGGCCGTGATGAGCAAAATCGATCAGCCCCTCGGCCATGGGAATGTCGATCTGGCGCGGCGAGTTGGTATTGATGATCGTGTAGCAATGCGCGTTCTGCCTCAACTCGTCATCTGACAGACCCCGAAAATCGCGCATCATCTCGAAACCGTCCATGACCTGCCCGCGTCCGCGCGCGAAGAGAAACGGTATCTTGTCCGACAGGGTCAGCTGTGCGCGGGTAAAGGCATAGTGGCGCAGATGCGGTGCGATATCCTGCGGCTCCACCCCCGGGCTCAACATCTGGATAGCGTCGAAATTCTGCACCAGCTTTGTCAGTTCCACCACGTCCGTCAGCGCACCCGGACGACGGCCCCGTTTCAGGTCGGTGACATTAGGTGCGCCCGCACCGCTCTGAAAGGCCAGGGTGCCAAGCTCCATCAGAAGGTCGCGCGACGGTGCCCCACCATGGAGGGTGAATGAGCGGGGCGCGGTCTGAAGCGCGCTTTCCACGATATCGCGGCCAATGAAGACCATTTCCGTATCATGATCGACGCGTGCTCCGGCACCGGCAAAAAGCTGACGTGCCTCCGGCAACAGCACCTTGATGCCGAGTTCCTCCAGCACCCTCAGCGAGGTCTGATGGAGCGCTTCGATCCGATCCTCGGAAAACACTGTCTGAGGCTGAAACGGGTTGCGCAACTGACGGTAATTCACTTGCCGGACCGGACCGGGCGGCTGCTCGCCGGTTCGTCTTCGCCCGCGCCGAACCCGGCCTTGTATCTCGCGGTCCATGCCGCTCAACCCCGCCGCATGCCGGCACCCGAAGGATCATAGGGCGAGGCAGGGATCACCCGCGCGGACCTTTTCGCGCCGACAATATGGGTGGTCAGGGCAGTCCCTTCCCCCGTACAATCACGATCGATCATGGCCATGGCGAGCGACTTGCCGATCGTGTGGCCATATCCGCCCGAGGTGATGAAACCGACCAGCCGTCCATCCTGCCAAACCGGCTCAAATCCGCTTGCATCAGCATCCTCGGCGTCGACTTCCAGTGTGACAACGCGCCGTGTCGGCCCATTGCCGTCGCGTTCTGCGACGGCCGCCGCCCGGCCCACGAATTCGCCCTTGTCCCAGGCGATCCACCGGTCCATGCCAGTCTCAGCGGGCGTATACCCTTGCGTGAATTCCGCCGACCAGATGCCGAATGACTTCTCCAGCCGCAGCGACAGGAGCGCATTGAACCCGACCTCTGCGATACCGAGATCGGCACCGGCATCCAGCAGCATCCGCCGCAATACGGTGTGTTCAGCAGCGGAGCAGTGAATCTCATACCCCCGCTCTCCCGCGACAGACAGCCGCCCAATGCGGGCGTGGATCAGCCCGATATCGAACTGACCACATCCCATGAAGGGCAGATCGGCTATCGGATCGACGGTCAGCTTTTCCAGCACCTTCAGGCTGTTCGGGCCGGAAAGGGAAAAGCCGACCATCTCATCAGCGATGTCGCGAACGGTAACGCCATCCATCATGTGATCATCAAACCAGCGCATATGCCATTCGCGCAGATAGTAGGACCCCATGATCCACCAGGTCCCGCCGCCCCAGTTGAAGACAGTCAGATCACCTTTCAGCTTGCCTGTCTCCGACAACATCGGTGCCAGCTTCGCGCGCCCCGGCCCCGGCAGGGCAGAGGCCATGATATGGTCGAGCCAGGCTTCGGCACCCGGTCCCGTAACCTCAAATCGCGAAAAACCAGTGATGTCGAGCAGGCCCACCGCCTCGCGCACGATCCTGCATTCTTCAGCAATTATGGGAAAAGCGTTGGAGCGCTTCAGCGACGGCGCTTCCTCAAACCCTTCGGGCGCGAAATACAGCGGCAGCTCAAGACCATAGCTCGCGCCCCAGCGCGCGCCCGCAGCGTCCATCGCGGCATAGGCGGGCGGGGTTTTCAGCGGGCGCCCAGCGGGCAATTGCTCGTTAGGATAAGTCATCACGAACCGGCGGGTATAGAATTGCCCGGTGGTCTGTTTGATGAACTCGCGGTTTTCCGCGTAAGCGCCATAGCGGGCGACATCCATGCCAAAGACATCGGCCTCCGGCTCCCCCTCGACCATCCATTCGGCCAGCGATTTGCCGACCCCGCCGCCCTGCAGGAACCCGGCCATCACCGCGCAGGCGCACCAGTAACCGCGCTTGCCGCGCACCGGGCCGACCAGCGGATTGCCGTCGGGCGAGAAGGTGAAAGCCCCATTGACCCAATTGCGCACGCCTGCGGTCTGCAATACCGGAAACCGCTCAAACCCCAGCGTCAGTTCCCGCTCGATCCTGTCGGGTTCCTCCTGCAACAGCTCGATCCCGTATTCCCAGGGCGCGCCGTCCATCATCCAGTGCTTGTGATCGATCTCGTAAATGCCGAGCAGCATGCCCTGCTGGTCCTGCCGCATATAGGTGAACCCTTCGAGATCCACGACCAGCGGCAGCTCTGTCTCCAACGCGGCAACCTTAGGGATACTTTCGGTCAGAAGGTAATGATGAGCGAGCGGCGAGACCGGCAATTCGATCCCCGCCATGCGCCCGACCTGCTTGGCCCAGAGGCCCGCCGCATTCACCACATGCTCGCACCGGAGGGTGCCCTTCTCGGTCACGACCTCCCAGCCCTCTTCGGTCTGGTTCAACTCCAGCACGCGGTTATGCTCGACGATCTCGGCCCCGCGTTTTTTCGCAGCGCCCGCATAGGCGTGCACCGTGCCGGTCGTGTCGACATAGCCTTCGCGATCCGCCCACATCCCGCCAAGGATGCCGTCGGTGGACATGACAGGGCAGAGCGTGCCTGCCTCCTCCGGCGTGATCAGGCGGACATCATCGATGCCGATCGATTGGAAGGTGCGATAGGCCGATTGCAGCCATTCCCATCGGTCCGGGGTCCCGGCCAGCGTCATGCCGCCGGTCATATGCATGCCCACCGACTGGCCGGATTCCCGTTCGATCTCCGACAGAAGATCAATCGTGTAAGCCTGGAGCGATGCGATGTTCGGATCGGCATTCAGTGCATGAAATCCACCCGCCGCATGCCAGCTCGACCCCGCGGTCAGGACCGACCGTTCGATCAGGCACACATCGGTCCAACCGAGCTTGGCCAGATGATAGAGCACCGACGTGCCGACAACGCCGCCTCCGATGACGATCACGCGATAATGCGACTTCATGTAGGGACCTCCTGATCGATGCTCCGGCGACGCTAGGTTCGGCTCCGGCGGATGTCTAGACACAAATGTCCAGAGCTTACGCAAACTCGCTCTCTCTGCCCGCGCGCACGCCCCGTTGGCGCGGTTTCGCAACGGGGCGACATTCTTGGCGTTCCGCTTATGTTAGAGTGGATGAAAACCACTGCGGGTGATCGCTAATCGCCCCCGGGGAAGGGAATGCTTCGATGTCTCACGTCTTTCCGCGCCACACCAAATCCGCCCTGCCCACGGTCGCAGGCGGCAAGGGCGTTTATCTCTATGACCAGTCCGGCAAGGCGTATTTCGATGGCTCCGGCGGGGCGGCTGTATCCTGTCTTGGCCATGGCGATCAGGATGTGATCGACGCAATCAAGGCACAACTCGACAGCGTCGCCTTTGCCCATACAAGCTTTTTCACGTCCGACCCGGCGGAGCGTCTGGCGGACAAGCTGATCGCCCACGCGCCCGAGGGGATCGACCGGGTCTACCTCGTCTCCGGCGGGTCGGAGGCGATGGAGGCGGCGCTGAAACTTGCCCGCCAGTACTTCGTGGAGATCGGCGCACCGCAGCGCCGCCATGTGATCGCGCGGCGTCAAAGCTATCACGGCAACACGCTCGGCGCGCTCGCGACCGGGGGCAATGAATGGCGGCGCGCGCCCTTTGCCCCCCTGATGGTGGAGACCACACATATTTCGCCCTGTTTTGAATATCGCGGACGCCGCGCCGACGAGACAAGCTTCGAATACGGACAGCGCGTCGCGAATGAGCTGGAGAGCGAGATCCTGCGCCTTGGCGAAGACAGCGTCCTCGCCTTTGTCGCCGAACCCGTCGTTGGCGCGACCGCCGGTGCCGTGCCCGCCGTCGATGGCTATTTCAAACGTATCCGCGAGATTTGCGACCGGTACGGCGTGCTCCTGATCCTTGACGAGGTGATGTGCGGCATGGGGCGCACCGGAACGCTGTTTGCCTGCGAGCAGGACAGGGTCGTCCCGGATATCGTTGCGGTCGCCAAGGGATTGGGGGCCGGGTACCAGCCCATCGGCGCGATGCTCTGCTCGGCGAAGATTTACGAAGCGATTGAAGCAGGCAGCGGCTTTTTTCAGCACGGTCACACCTATGTCGGCCACCCGACCGCCAGCGCCGGGTCGCTGGCGGTTCTGACCAAGCTGACCGATGGCGGGCTGGTCGAGCGCTGCGCCGCCCTCGGCGAGACATTGCAATCCGCGCTGGTCGACGCCTTCGGTCAGCATCCGCATGTCGGCGATATCCGCGGCCGCGGCCTTTTCCGCGGGATCGAGATTGTCGAGGATCGCACCACCAAACGCCCCTTCGCACCAGGACGTGCAGTGAACAAGGCGCTGAAAAAAGCAACGTTCGAGGCGGGTCTGATCTGCTATCCGATGGGCGGCACTATCGACGGCCAGCAGGGCGATCACATCCTCCTCGCCCCGCCCTTCATCATGGATGACAGCCATGTGGATGAGATCGTCACAAAACTGAAAACCGCAATCGACCACGTATTATGAGGCCGCTGCCGGAGATAATGGTCGCGCCGAATGGCGCGCGCAAGACCACCGCAGACCACCCGGCACTGCCAATTGCGCTGCCGGACATCGTGGCGACGGCGGTTGACTGTCATGCTGCTGGCGCCGGTGGCCTGCACCTGCACGTCCGCGATGAGGAGGGCCAGCACAGCCTCGATGTCGGGCGCTACCGAGAGGCACTGACGGAGTTGCGCCGCGCAGTGCCAGGTATGGCGCTCCAGATCACGACGGAGGCTGTGGGTCGCTACCCCCCCCTCGCACAGCGCGCAGTGGTGACCGAGCTGAAGCCGGACTACGTCTCCATCTCGCTGAAAGAAATGCTGGCCGATGGCGATCACGCAACCGCAATGGACTTCTATCGCCAATGCGTGGGTGAAACGATCACCGTGCAGCACATCCTCTATGATCCATCAGACCTCCAGGCCATGTCCGGCTTTCTGGAAAGTGGCCAGATGGCGGGTGATGATCTGCAACTCCTCTACGTGCTCGGCCGCTACACCGATGACCAGCAGAGCGATCCTGATGATCTGAAGCCCTTCATCGACTGGCTGCGCATCGGCGGTCTCGATGCTGACTGGGCAGTCTGCGCCTTTGGCACGGCAGAAACCGCTTGTCTGACCGCCGCGCTGAACGCAGGCGGCAAAGTGCGGGTCGGGTTCGAGAACTCGTTCTGGAACGCCGATGGCACATTGGCGCAATCGAACGCGGAAAGGGTGGCCGAAATCAGCGCAATTGCCAGCAAGCTCCGCGCCGCCGGATAGGCCTCAGCGCCAGGTCGCGCGCAGTACCCGCATCCAGTTACGCCAGGCCAGCTTCTCGATCAGGGTCTCGCCGTAACCATGGGCGCGCATCGCTTCGATCAGCACGGGCAGACCGTCGACACCGCCGATCCTGTCCGGCGTCGTCGCACCGTCATAGTCAGAGCCGAGCCCGACGCAATCCTCCCCCATGATCCCGATCATGTGGTCGATATGGCGCAGCATGACCTCCACCGGCGTATCGCCATACATACCGCCATCCTCGCGCAGAAACGCCACCGCGAAATTGAGGCCAACCATACCGCCACTTTCGCCAATGATACTCAGCTGGCAGTCCGTCAGATTGCGCGCGTGGGGGCAGATGGCATGCGCGTTTGAATGGGTCGCAACCAGCGGCGCCTCCGATAGGTGCGCAACATCGCGAAAGCCCGCATCGTTCAGGTGCGACAGATCCAGCATGACGCCAAGCGCATTGCACCGCGCCACAAGCCGCCTTCCGTGATCTGTCAGGCCGGGTCCGATATCGGGCGTTGCGGGAAACCGAAACGGCACCCCTTCGGCAAAGATCGTCGGACGGCTCCATACCGGGCCGAGAGAGCGCAAGCCCGCGCGATAAAGAACGTCGAGCGCATGGAAATCGGGATCAATCGCCTCCGCCCCTTCCAGATGCAGGATCGCTGCCATGGTCCCGTTGGTAATACATGCTTCTATCTCGGCAACGGTGGTGCAAATCGTGAGCGCACCAAGCGCTTCGAGACGCATCAGGATCGCTGCCTCCGCCATCACACTGCCCAGCGCGTCGGGCTGATCAATAGCGGGAGGCAACGGCAGATCATAGGAGGGTGCCTGCATCATCGCGACGACGTCGCCAAGCTCCGCTGGGGACGGGACCCATATGGCGAAGAACCCGCCCGCAAAGCCGCCTGCCTTTGCCTTTGGCGCATCCACATGGCCGGGCAGCCCGGTGAGGAACGCCTTGGCCTCGGCCACGCCCCCGGACTTTAAAATCCGGGTCAGCACATCGTTATGGCCATCGAAAACCGGAACCGTCGTCACAGCGCAGGCGCAATCAGCGGTTTCAGGTCGGGCGCAATCAACAATGGCGCATCAGTCATCGCGCTGATCTCATCAGTGCTGAGCCCCTCGACCAGTTCCCGCAGAATAAACTTGCCATCGCTGACATCGACGACCGCCAGATCGGTGTAAATGCGACTGACAACGCCAAGCCCGGTCAACGGATAGGCACAGGACGCGACCAGCTTCGGCGCGCCGCTCTTCGTCACATGGGTGGTCAGGCAACGCACGGCCTTGGCCCCGGCCACCAAATCCATTGCCCCGCCGACGGCAGGCACACCGTCATCGCCGGTGGACCAGTTGGCCAGATCGCCGTTCGGCGCAATCTGGAACGCACCGAGGATTGCAAGGTCGATATGCCCGCCCCGGATCATGGCGAAACTGTCCGCCTGCACGACGAAACTGGCACCCGGCAGCAGGGTGACCGGGGCCTTGGAGGCATTGATCAGATCGAAATCCTCCTGGTCCACCGCGGGTGACGGCCCGACGCCAAGAATACCATTCTCGCTCTGATAGGTGACATGGCGACCGTCCGGCACATAGCCCGAGCATAAGGTCGGCATCCCGATCCCGAGGTTCACATAGAAACCATCCTCAATGTCCTGCGCCGCGCGCCAGGCCATCTGTTTCCGGCTAAGGGCAACGGAAGATAATTCGTTCATGGGTAAACGACCTGTGCGCGCACAAGCTCCTCCTCCTGTTTCGGATCAGGAATTTCGCAAATCCGGTCGACATAGACCCCCGGTGTTACGACATGTTCCGGGTTGATCGCACCGGCGTCTACAACCGTCCTCACCTGAACAATAGTGCAGGCTGCGGCCATGCACATGTTCGGGCCGAAATTCCGTGCCGAAAGCCTGTAGGTGAGATTGCCAAACGGGTCTGCCCGATCCGCCTTTACGAGGGCATAATCGGCCTTCAGCCACGTCTCCAGCACGCAGTCGCGGCCGTCGATGGTCTGCGTCTGCTTACCCTTTGCCAGCGGAGTGCCAACCGATGTGGGCGTGAAAAAGCCGGGGATTCCCGCCCCGCCCGCGCGAATACGCTCAATCAATGTGCCTTGGGGCACAAGCTCCAGTTCCACTTTGCCGGACATGTAAGCCTCGGTGAACACACGACTGTCGGAGGTGCGCGGATAGGAGCAGATGATTTTGTCGACGCGCCGATCACGGATCAGCGCCGCCAGCCCCACCTGCCCTGTTCCCGCATTATTGTTGATGACAGTCAGGTGGCGCGCGCCCTGATCGAGCAACGCATGCACCAGTTCGACCGGCGCACCCGCACCACCGAACCCGCCGATCATGATTGAAGCACCGTCGGGAATATCGGCAACGGCATGAGATGCGGTCATTACAGGTTTGGTCATCAGTGGCCTCACTCTTCTGCATGCTGACTGTGGCCGCATGGGCGCGACAATCAAGAAAGATTATGCCTTCGCTAACGCTGATTGGGCATTAACTTTTGTGAATCAAAGCTTATACCCGCGCGATGCGCGGTCTTCGCCTCCTCCTCTTTATCCTAATCGCCATGCCTGTATCGGCTGATGTAAAGGTCATCGATGGCGACACGATCGACCTTGGCGATGTCCGCTACCGGCTGGCCGGCATCGATGCGCCGGAGCGTGGTCAGCGATGCGGCAGCGAGGCATGGCTTTGCGGAAAAACAGCGACCGAGCGGTTGGAGGCACTGGTCGCCGGGCGCGCAGTATGGTGCGATGGCGGCACTAATGACGGGCGCGGACGGCTGATCGCCACCTGCCATGCCGATGGTCTTGACCTCGGCCGCGTGCTGGTGCGCGAAGGTCTTGCCTGGGCCTATCTGCGCTATTCGGAGGTCTATCGCGATGACGAGGTCGCGGCCCGGAGCGAAGCACGCGGCATCTGGCGTGCCCCGACCGAGCGGGCATGGGACTACCGCGCGCGCAAGTGGAGCTCCGCTGCCCATACGGCACCCAACGGATGCGCAATCAAGGGCAATATCTCCCCCCGCGGTCGCATCTACCATGCGCCCTGGTCACCATTCTATGACCGGACCCGGATCGATCTATCGAAGGGAGAGCGGTGGTTCTGCGACGAAGCAGACGCACTGGCAGCGGGCTGGCGCGCACCAAATAGTTAAACGCTTAACTTATAGGTCTCTGCCGCCGTTCCGAGGAACAGACGATCCTTGTCGGTGGCATTGAACCCATCTGCCAACCGTTTGAACGCGTTCCAGCAGTTGGTGTAGGACACCATGCCTTTGTCGACCGGAAAATTGCTTTCGAACATCGCCCGCTCTGGCCCAAAAAGCTCAATACAGGCGGCAATGTAGGGCTGCCATGCCTCCGCCAGTTCGACGGAGGACGGTGGATCGGCGCGGGTTTCGAACCCAAAGCCAAGCGTATGCATTGCCAGCCCACCCAGTTTGACCCGGACATTCGGCAAGGCCGCCAGCGCTGCGATGTCGGCGCGCCATGTGTCGAACAGCTCAGCCCGCCGCCCGGCGAAACCGCCGATGCCGAGAACGCCGCCAACATGGTCGATCACAATGGTTGTCTCCGGCAGGCGCTCAGCCAGTACCAGTGCTTCACTGAGCTGCGTCTGGAAGGCCCAGATGTCGAGCACGAGGCCACGCCGCCCCATCTCCCGCACGCCCTCGGCCATGGCCTCCGTCGTCATCAGACCGGGTTGCGGCGTTACGACAGAGCCGACGATGGCCGGGTCATCGATCACCGCGACCGGCATGCGAATGCCCTTCAACCGCCCGTTCGCCCCTGTCTGCAAAGCATCCAGAACCGGCGCAACATCGGCCCCGAGGGTCAGATCGGCTGTGCCGACGATCCCGGCGCAGATACGGCAATCACCGTAGTGCCCGCTCTCCGCCATGGCGGCGGCACCGGCGGCGAATTCCACCTCGCCAACCGGGCGCATCGCCTCCGGCCCATCCTTGCGATGCATGGAGCGGCACTGGACATAGACCGTGGCGCGGACATCATGTCCCGCGCTGACATCCTCATGCAGATCATGGAAGAGATACCGCGCATCGGGCCGCTCCCAAAGGTGATGATGCGGATCGATCAGCGGGCGTTCGGGCTCCAGCGGCGCTTCCAGACGCCGCGCCAGCCAATCAGGGCGGACAATCAGGTGGGGCATGCTGACCTGTTCCATTGGCGCGCCTCCTCAGGTGCCTGATGTAACGTTGCGGCGGAAGAAATCCGCCACCTCGGCGACATACAGATCCTCCGGCACATCGATCGCCATTGTCTTGCGTGCAGCATCGGCTTCTGCGGACGACAGCAGGTGCCCTTCGAAGGCGACCAGCGCGTCATCGACGAGCCCAGGGGTGTATTCGGGGTGAAACTGGGTCGACAGCGCCGGGAAGTCATAGGCGAGAGCCGCGACCGGGCAATACGCAGCGGAGGCAGTCACCCTCGCACCGGGCGGCACACCCGTGACCTGGTCCTGATGCATCGCAATGGCATTGACCGACCCGTCGCAGGTGTCGAACTTGAGCGCACCAACCACCATGCCCTTATCGGCCTTCTCGGCCTTGCCGCCATATGCCTCAGCCATCACCTGATGACCAAAGCAGATCCCGTAGACCGGACGACACGCGGCCTTCAGGTCGCGCAGGAACGCCTTCAACGGCTCCATCCATGGCGTGTCGTCGTAGACGCCTTTCTCTGATCCGGTCAGGACATAACCGTCATACTCCTCCACAGCCGGAAGCGGCGCGCCACCGGAAATGACGATTCGCGTCAGCGCCGCCTCGGGCAGATGGGGACCAAGCCAGTTGGCAGACAGCTCCGACGCTGTTCCGTGGCTATCGAAGATGGGATCGGGACTGCAAAGGTCGAGAATGGCGATGTTCATTGACCGACTTTACGCCGAGGCCATGCACCACGGCAACAGCGCCCGGCATTGCCGCTTTGCCTTTCGCCGCCCGGCACTAGTTTGCGGGGCATGTTCGAACAGCCGTCCCTTGCCAGCTTTCCCACCCCACTTAACACCGCGATATTCGGGGCAAACGGCGGCATCGGCGGCGCGCTGGCTGATCTGTTGGAGGCAAATCCGGGCATCGGAGTGCTGCACCGCTTCGCGCGTTCATCAGGCGGGTTCGATCTGACAGATGAGGCGAGCATCGCTGCCGCCGCAGCCAGTATCGAGACGCCCTTGCACATCGTGATCGTCGCCACAGGTATGCTGCACCAGGGCGAGATATCGCCCGAAAAGACATGGCGCGCCTTGGCCCCCGAGGCGATGATGGAGGCTTACCGCGTCAACACGATCGGCCCCGCCTTGATCGCCAAGCACATGCTGCCGCTGCTGGCGCGTGAGGGGAAATCGATCTTCGCCGCCCTGTCAGCGCGCGTCGGTAGCATCGGCGACAACCGTCTTGGCGGCTGGCACAGCTACCGCGCCTCGAAAGCGGCGCTGAACATGATGATCCGCAATTTCGCCATTGAACTGGCCCGGCGCAACAAGACCGCGCTGGCTGTCGGGCTGCATCCGGGTACGGTGGATACGGGCCTGTCGAAACCCTTTCAGGGCAAAGTGCAGGACCTGTTCAGTCCAAGACAGAGTGCAACGAAGCTCCTGAACGTCCTCGACGGCCTGGTGCCTGCAGATAGCGGCGGTTGCTTCGCCCATGATGGTGTCAGGATCGCGGAATAGCGTCCCTCAGGACCCGGCTGCGGCCGCAATCGCAGGTCGGATTTTCGCATCGAGATCGCGGTTCTGGATCGGGCCGACATGCTTGTAGATGATCCGGCCCTCACCATTGATGACGAAGGTCTCCGGCACGCCATAAACGCCCCATTCGATACCCGCACGCCCGGTGCTGTCCACGCCGATAGCTGTGTAGGGATCGCCAAGCTCCGTCAGAAATGCGCGGGCCTGATCGTCCGTGTCCTTGTAGTTGAAGCCCCTGACATCAACACCTTCGGCGGCGAGTTGCATCAGGAACGGATGCTCCACCCGGCATGGGCCGCACCAGCTGGCCCAGATATTCACCAGCTTCACAGTGCCATCGGCAAGCGAAGCAGCATCAAGACCGGGCCTGTCATCGAAGAGGCCGGGCAGATCGGTCGCCGGGGCTGGCTTGTCAATGAAAGTGGAAGGCAGGATATCGGCATCTTCGCGGTTGAGCCCGAAATAGAACGCCCCGGCCACGGCGAGAAAGCCGAGGACAGGCAGAAACCGCATCAGGCCGCTTGACCGGGGTTTGCTGGCATCACTCATTTCTGTCCCTCCAGCCGCGCCAGTTCGGCCTTGGCACGGGCATTGCCGCGCCAGGCCCAGACAACCAGCCCGGCAAAAATCAGAACGAAGGCCCCATAGGCAGGCCAGATGTACAGCCCGTGCGGGCCCATATCCGTGACGATCTCCATCGCGTCACTCCCGTGCCGTCTTCATCGCCAGCGCCCGTGCGCGGCGCAGGCGGATTTCCGTCCGCGTTCGCACCAGAAGGAGCGCGATGAAGCTCAAATAGAAACCGGCGAGCGCAAGAAGAAGGGGTATGTAATAGACATTCGCCACATTTTCTTCGGCATCCAGCGACAGCGAGGCAGGCTGATGCAGCGTGCGACCGTCGAAAATCTCGACCGCGTAGCGCGACATGACCGCGAAGACGACGCCAACAAGACAGAGAACCCCTGTCAGGTCCGCCGCCTTTTCCGGGTCGTCAATTGCGTTCCAGAGGCCGATATAGCCCACATAGAAAAAGAACATGATCAGGACGGAGGTCAGCTTGGGGTCCCATTCCCACCACGACCCCCATGTCGGTGCACCCCAAAGCGCGCCCGTGATCAGCGCCAGCGCCGTCATACCGAGCCCGATGGGCGCGGCCGCTTTCGCAGCAAGAAAACTGACATGATGACGGCGAACCAGCCCGATGATAGAGGCAATGGCCATCATGAAATAGATGTTGATGGCGAGGGTTGCCGCCGGCACGTGGATGTAGATGATGCGCGCGCTTTCGCCCTGTTCATAATGCGTCGGCGTCAGAAAGAGCCCCCACAAAACCCCACCGATCAGTGCCAGCGCGCCGCCGATCACGGCATAGGGCAGCACTGCGCCGGAAACGCGCATGAACTCTGCCGGATTTGCATAACGCCATAGGGACATGGGGACAGAGGTAACGCCTCATGCCCGCTCCGGCAACGGCCTGATGGTCACAGGTACTCCACTTGCCGCCGCTGCCGAAATCGGCTTCCTTGGGCGCAGCATTTCACGGCACAGGTCCATCATGTCAGGCGGCAAGATCTTCATCTCCTACAGACGGGCCGACAGCCAGTGGGCGGCGGCGCGCCTCTATGACAATCTGACCCATGCATTCCCCAATGATCGCATCTTCATGGATGTGGACGGCATCGCGCCCGGGCAGGACTTTGTGGCTGTACTGGAAAACCAGGTCGGGGCCTGCGATGTGTTTCTCGCATTGATCGGACCTGAATGGCTGTCCCTTCAAGCAGAAGGCGGCGCGCGGCGGCTGGACGACAAGGAAGATTTCGTCCGCATAGAAATTGCATCGGCCCTGACCCGCGATGACACGGTGACCATTCCCGTATTGTTGGACAGCGCACGGCCGCCCGCGCCGGATGATCTGCCAGATGACCTGAAACCGCTTGCGCGACGCCATTTCGCGCGACTGACCCATGAAGGCTTCCGAACGGAGCTGGAGCCGCTGAAGGACGCCATTGCCGCGGCCCTCGCTCGCGGTGCGGCGGGCCGGGCCGCGGCAACGCCGCCGGCACCGCAGCGCAATCTGAGAAAGCCCGCACTGATCGGTCTCGCCGCACTTCTCGTGATCGCGCTCGGCGGCGCTTTGGTGGAGCGTTTGATGCGCCCGGCCGATCCTAGCGCGACACCCGATCTGGCGGTGTTCAAGGAATGCCCGCTCTGCCCCGAAATGATCGCCCTGCCCGGAGGCACATTCCTGATGGGGTCGCCCGAGGATGAGGAGCATCGCAGCAAGGACGAACAACAGCGCGAAGTCACCATCGGGTACCGCTTCGCCATCGGCCGGACCGAGATGACATGGAACGAATACTCAGCCTGCGTGGCCGAGGACGCGTGCGAGCCGGTGCCAGGCAACAATGCCAACAAAGACAGCATGCCGGTCACCAACATCTCCTGGATCGACGCCAAGGCCTACGCCGCCTGGCTGAACAACAAGGTTCCGGGAGAGCCCTATCGCCTGCCGACCGAGGCAGAGTGGGAATATGCCGCCCGCGCAGGCACCACTACCGCCTATTACTGGGGGGAACAGCCCGACCGCGCCTATGCCAATATGGGGCGCGAGGTGTGCTGCATCGGCTCCGCCGAGGGTGCGGATAAATGGGTAAAGGACGCGCCCGTCGCCAGCTTCAAGCCCAATGCCTTCGGGCTTTACGATATGCTCGGCAATATGACCGAATGGGTCGAAGACACCTATGAAAGCGATGTAGATGCGCTGCCGACCGATGGCTCGGCTTACATCTGGGAGGCGGATAATCGCTGGGCATACCGCCACACGACGCGGGGCGGCGATTTTTCCAGCTATCCGTGGAACAGCCGGTCAGCCTTTCGTAATTCCAACGACCAGAATTGGCGCAACTACGTCTACGGGTTCAGACTGGTCAGAGACATGACGCCCCGATAGGTCCGAAGGTCGTTACCGCATATTGACCCGAAGCGCCGCCGCCGCCGCCAGGGGTGCGCCAAAGAGCGCGATCAGCGTCACCGCACCGGACAGGGCCAGCGGTGCCACCGGATCAAGTCCGGTGGAGGCCCGCTCCACTGCCCGCGCGCCGAGGATCATTGTCGGCAGGTAGAGCGGCAAAACCAGAAGCGACAACAGCAATCCCCCTCGCCGCACCCCGACGGTCAGCGCCGCGCCCACGGCCCCGATCAGCGACAGCGCGGGCGTGCCGATCGCGAGCGAAGCGACAAGTACACCATAGGCACCGGGCGCGAGGTTCAGCGTCAGCGCCAGAACCGGCGACGCGATGATCAGCGGCGCGCCAGTGGTCAGCCAATGGGCCAGCACCTTGGCGAGCACCGACATTTCCACCGGGGCCGGGGCCAGCATGATCTGATCCAGCGATCCATCCTCAAAATCGGCCTGAAACAGCCGGTCGAGTGACAGGAGGCAAGCCAGCAAGGCCGAGACCCACAGGACGCCGCCCGCGACCCTCTCCAGCGCATCGCCCGCGCCGCCCATGCCAATGGGGATCAGTGTCGCCGCAATGACGAAGAAGGACAGCGCCATCAGTCCGCCGCCACCGATGCGGAACGCCAGCGCCATGTCGCGGCGAAAGAGGGCGAGCGCACTTTTCACAGCCATGTCTTCTCGAATGCGACGCGGCACCGCTCATAAAGATCCATGTCCTTGCGGTTCAGGTCATGAATCTGCTGCAACACTTCCGACGGCAGGGCATCACGCCGGATCAGCTGTTTGTCCTTCGGTGTCGTGTTGCTTTTCATCGGGCGCAGCGTCGTGCCGAATACCTTGTTGAAGGCCGCGACGGACGCATCGAAATGTTCCTGAATGCCGATCAGCGCCATATCGTCCAGCCGCTCCGCCCGGATTGAGCGGAAATGCTCATTGCGGCAGATCGGGCGACGGATGAAGGCTTCAAAGCTTTCATCGGCGGGCATCAATCCGCGCATCTGCCAGAAGTTGTAGTGCGAGATCAGGCGGGCAACCGGCTCACGCAGCATCACAAATGTTTGTTCGGGCGGCAGATAATCGCGAAACAGTTGGTTGTGATGGGTGGAAAAGAACCGGACGCGCTTCTCCTCCATATACGCGACGACCGCCTGGGCAGAGGTCGCATTGTCGCCGCCCCGCTCAAAATCCTCGAAGAAGATGCGCGTGGCGCGGCGACTGCGCGCAGCGTGATCAGGTGTATAAAGCGAGACGCATCTGCGCCGCCCGAAGGATTTGATCGCGGCGTGTCGGATGCTGGTGCCCGCCACCTTGCCGATATGGGCAAAGTAAATCAGCGGCGCGTCCTTTGGCTCACCCCCGCCGATGCCCGGCATCTTCATGCCCATTGCCCCTGCAGGAATGGGTCATCAGCGTCGGCTTCCTCAGCCTCCGGCGCGGTCAAAGACAGGCGCGGACCATCGGGCAGGCCGATGTCGATATGGGTCGCCGCGACCGCCATTCCGCCGCCCGCGCAATGGCGCGCGACTTCTTCTGCAAAGACCCTGACCGACCCGGCATCAAGGGACACGGTAGGTTCATCAAGAATCCAGAGCGGACGATCCACAATCATAAGGCGCGCTAGGCCCAAGCGCCGCTTCTGTCCGGCGGAGCACCAGGCAGCAGGCGCGTCCGCGATGCGGGAAAGATCGAACCGCGCGAGTGCCGCATCGACCCGGTCGTCCCGCCCCCCGAGAATTGCTGCCCAGTGAGCCAGGTTAGACCGCACGGAAAGGGCGGGTTTGATCGCATCGAGATGGCCTGCATAGGCGATCAACTCGCCATACTCCGCGCCATCTGCGGCGCTGTCATACGGGCCAAACGTGATCGTGCCCCGCCGACAGGGAAGCAGACCTGCAAGAGCTCTCAGAAATGTCGACTTACCGGCCCCGTTCGGCCCGGTGATCACTGCCGTCTCGCCGGGTGAAACGTGAAGAGGGGGCGCGGTCAGAACCAGTCTGCCGCTCCGCTCCACCGCGATGCCGTCCGCCTTGAGATCCATGCTCACCCGCTCATCTTCATGGGACCGCTATACAAGCTCATGTGCCACGCGCCAATGCGCGGCCTTTTCGCGCCGATTGATGCGGAGCGCAAGATTGTATACACTTGCACACCAGATCAGCCGCAGCGTGCCACGTTGTTGCGCGACTCGCCCGTTTGGGCGATGTAACGATGTGAAAAGTCAAAGTGCGCGCGCATTGTTTCGCACCCAGCCAGGAGGCCCTCCATGCCCATTACCGTCGGTCAGGACACCAGCAAAACCCGCAGAGAGCTCAGCTCCGGCAGTTCGAAGATCGCTTACTATTCGATCCCGGCTGCCGAGGAAGCTGGCCTCGGTGATTTCTCGCGTCTGCCCGCCGCATTGAAGGTTGTGCTGGAAAACATGCTGCGGTTCGAGGACGGCAAGACCGTCTCCGTCGATGACATCAAGGCCTTCGCCACCTGGGCAACGAATGGCGGCAAAAACCCCCGCGAAATCGCCTATCGTCCGGCGCGCGTGCTGATGCAGGACTTCACCGGCGTTCCCGCCGTGGTCGACCTCGCCGCGATGCGCGACGGCATCAAATCCCTCGGCGGCGACCCGCAGAAAATCAACCCGTTGAACCCGGTCGACCTCGTGATCGACCACTCGGTCATGATCGACGAGTTCGGCAACCCGCGCGCCTTCCAGATGAACGTGGACCGCGAATATGAGCGGAACATGGAGCGCTACCAGTTCCTGAAATGGGGTCAGGGCGCCTTCAACAACTTCCGCGTCGTGCCGCCGGGCACGGGCATCTGCCATCAGGTGAATCTCGAATATCTGGCGCAGACGGTCTGGACGGACACCGACCAGTCCGGCGCCGAAGTCGCTTACCCCGACACGCTCGTCGGCACCGACAGCCACACGACCATGGTCAACGGCGCCGCCGTCCTCGGCTGGGGCGTCGGCGGGATCGAGGCGGAGGCCGCGATGCTCGGCCAGCCGATCTCCATGCTCATCCCCGAAGTCGTCGGCTTCAAGCTGACCGGTGCGATGATGGAGGGCACCACCGGCACCGATCTCGTGCTCAAGGTCGTCGAAATGCTCCGCGAGATGGGCGTCGTCGGCAAGTTCGTGGAGTTTTACGGCCCCGGCCTCGACAACTTGCCGCTCGCCGACCGCGCGACCATCGCCAACATGGCACCGGAATATGGTGCCACTTGCGGCTTCTTCCCGATTGACGACGAGACGCTCCGCTATCTTCGGTCCACCGGACGCGAAGAGGCGCGGGTGCAGCTCGTCGAAGCCTACGCCAAGGAAAACGGCTTCTGGCGCGGCGCGGATTACGATCCGATCTACACCGCGACACTGGAGCTGGACATGGGCACCATCGTCCCGGCGATCTCCGGCCCGAAACGCCCGCAGGATTACGTGGCCCTCACCGACGCCAAATCTGCTTTCACCAAGGAAATGGCGGAGACGTTCAAGCGCCCGATGGGTAAGGAAATCGCCGTCAAAGGCGAAGATTACACGATGGAAAGCGGCAAAGTCGTGATCGCCTCCATCACCTCCTGCACCAACACATCGAACCCCTATGTGATGATCGGCGCGGGGCTTGTGGCGCGGAAAGCGCGAGCGCTCGGTCTGAACCGGAAACCGTGGGTGAAGACGTCGCTCGCGCCCGGTTCGCAGGTCGTTTCCGCTTACCTCGAAGCCGCCGAACTGCAGGAAGATCTGGACGCCATCGGCTTCAACCTCGTCGGCTATGGCTGCACCACCTGCATCGGCAACTCCGGCCCGATCCAGGCTGAACTCAGCGAGGCGATTGCGGAAGGCGATTTGGTCGCCACCTCCGTCCTCTCCGGCAACCGCAACTTTGAAGGCCGTATCAGCCCCGATGTGCGCGCGAACTACCTCGCCTCGCCGCCGCTGGTCGTCGCTTATGCGCTGGCGGGCACGCTCGACGTGGATCTGACGTCGGAGCCGCTTGGCACCGACAAGGATGGCAATGATGTCTACCTGAAAGACATCTGGCCCACCTCGCAGGAGGTCGCGGAACTGGTTGAGCGGACCGTGACCCGCGAGGCTTTCATCACCAAATATGCCGATGTCTTCAAAGGCGATGACAAATGGCAGGGCGTGGAGACGACGGACAGCGAGACCTATGACTGGCCCGCCACCTCCACCTATGTGCAGAACCCGCCCTATTTTCAGGGCATGGGGACAGAGCCGGGCGTGATCACCAATATCGAGGGCGCAAAAGTGCTTGCCGTTCTGGGTGACATGGTGACCACCGACCACATCTCCCCCGCCGGGTCATTCAAGGCGGAAACGCCCGCCGGTCGGTACCTCACGGACCGTCAGGTGCCGCTCAGGGAGTTCAACTCCTACGGCTCCCGCCGCGGTAATCACGAGGTCATGATGCGCGGCACCTTCGCCAATATCCGCATCAAGAACGAGATGCTGGACGGGGTCGAGGGCGGCTACACCAAGGGGCCGAATGGCGAGCAGATGTCGATCTATGACGCCGCGATGGCGCATCAGGCCAACGGCACGCCGCTCGTCGTCTTCGGTGGCGAACAATATGGTGCAGGATCATCGCGGGACTGGGCAGCCAAGGGCACCGCGCTTTTGGGTGTGAAGGCCGTGATCGCCGAGAATTTTGAGCGGATCCACCGCTCCAACCTCGTCGGCATGGGGGTGATCCCGTTTGAATTCACCGGCGGCGACAGTCGCAAATCGCTCGGCCTGACGGGTGAGGAGACGGTCTCCATCTCCGGCCTCGACACCATCCAGCCGCTGCAGGAAGTGCCCTGCACCATCACGATGGGCGACGGGACGGTAAAGGATATCACGCTGAAATGCCGGATCGATACGGCTGTCGAGATCGAATACATCGAAAACGGCGGCGTGCTGCATTACGTGCTGCGGAATTTGGCCAAGGCCGCATAATCCGATCCTGCTTTGATCTGAACGGGGGCCATCGGCCCCCTTTCTTCTTTGGATCATCCTTGAGCGCGTCGTTCCGGCCTTGCCACCACGCTCCGGCCCAACGACGCTGACGGCCCGGTTTCCCGCGATGGCCTGCCCGGGCCGATGGACATGACGGGCGGAGCATCCTAAGCCCTGTCACTCGCCCTGCGTGGCGTTTCGCCAAAAGGGGCAAGCGGTGCAGCAAAATTTCCTTCTCGGTCTGGCCTGCGCCATCGGGGTGATTTTCATCTGGTCGGGGTTTATCGTTTTCTCCCGGCTTGGCGTGAATACGGCGCTGACCCCGTTCGATGTCTCCGCCCTCCGCTTCGTTGTGGCAGGTGCGCTCACCCTGCCCTTCGTGCTGCGGTGGTGGCCGAGGCATCTCAGCCTGCCAATTATTGCGCTTCTGATTCTCACCGGCCCGGGCGGCATCTACACGCTTTTGATGTATTTCGGGCTGGAGAACGCGCCTGCGGCCTATGCGGGCGTGTTCGCCAATGGCTCCATCCCGATCTTCACCATGACACTGGCGGCCTTTCTGGTGCGAGACATCCCCGGCCCGCGCCGGATCGTTGCCGTCGCGATCATCATTGCGGGCGGCGCGCTGGTGGGCTGGCGGGGGCTCAACGCGGGCGGACCGGACGTGGTGCAGGGTCTGATCCTGTTTCTGACAGCGTCAGCGCTCCTCTCGATCTATATCTTTGGCATCGGCAAATGGCAGGTCTCTCCCTGGCAGGCGCTCGCCGTGATTAACATCCCGAACATGGTACTCTTCCTGCCGCTCTGGTATTTCGCCCTCCCCTCCGGCATGGGCGAAGCGGCGGTTGGCGATGTCCTTTTCCAGGCCGCGTTTCAGGGGCTCGGACCGGGATTTCTGGCGGTGATCCTTTTCACCACCGCAGCGCTCCATCTGGGCAGCACGGCAACGGCCGGTTTTTCGGCGGCCGTGCCTGCCGGGGCCGCAATACTAGCTATTCCGGTGCTGGCGGAGGTGCCAACGCCGCTGGAATGGGCAGGTATCGCGCTGGTCACTGCAGGACTGATCATACTGGTCCTGCGCAAGGCATAGACGAACTGTTTCTCTATCGCGGCTTTACCACAGCGTGGCCCGCCCCCATTTTTCGGCCATGACACAATCTGAACTCCGCACCGCGCCCGCCCGTCCGTTTGAGCCGAACCTGCTGATCAAATCCTATCACGCCCATGTTTACTTTGATTATACGACCGCCGATCAGGCCCGGATCTTGTGCGAGACGGCAGACAGGATGTTCGATCTGGTGATGGGCCGCGTACATCCCGGCCCCATAGGTCCGCATCCCATGGGGTCTTGCCAGCTTGGCTGTTCGCCCCGTGTATTTGCCGACCTCCTGCCATGGCTGGCACTGAACCGCGACGGGTTGATCATCTTCGCTCATCCCGAAACCGGCGATCACCTCGCCGATCACCGCGATCATGCAATTTGGCTCGGCGGCTACCTGCCTCTCGACCTCAGCCTGTTTCAGTGAAGATGTCGAAACCTCCCGAAAGCTTGACTCGCAAGTCACTCGGGCGAAGCGTATCTCTCATCCGACCTTAGTAGGAGATGTGGGCATGAAGCGCTTTCTAGCACCGCTTGTTTTTGCGGCCCTGACCGGCATTAGCGGCACCGTGGCCCTGGCGCAGTCAGCCGAGGCGCCCGTTGTGGTGGAGCTGTTCACGTCGCAGGGATGCTCCTCCTGCCCGCCTGCGGATGCCTATCTCGGCACATTGACGGACCGTGAGGACGTGATCGCGCTGTCACTTCATGTGGACTATTGGGATTATCTTGGCTGGCGTGATCTCTTCGGTTCTCCCGCCCACACACAGCGCCAGCGCAATTATGCCGCGGTGATGCGTGAGCGGATGGTCTACACACCGCAAATTGTCGTGCAGGGCGCAAAGCACGTCGTCGGCAGCCACAAGGAAGAGGTCGAGGACGCCATCGCGGCGAGTGCGGAAATCCCCGCAGCCGCCACAGTATCACTGCGGCTGAAAGACGATCTTCTGATTGCCGAAATTAGTCCCAAGCAAACCACACAGCGCCAGCGAGGGCGCGTTCTGATGGCATGGTACACCGATGCAGAGCGGGTGAAGATACAACGCGGTGAAAACCGGGGCAGCGACTTTACCTATCACAACGTAGTCAAAGGCTGGTCGGAGCTTGGCACCTGGGATGGCGCGCGACAGACCGTCACCGCACCAAAGCCGATGGCAGCGGATGGTGTCGCCATCCTGATCCAGTCCAATGATGGTGGGCCGATCATGGCAGCAGCGAAGATGGCCCTGGATTGAGCCAGTGGCTCTTGGCGGGCCATGCACCGGGGCGTTTTGGCGTCGAGGTTATCCGGAACGTGCCTGCGCGACCCCGATCATAGCATCACGGCCAACAAGGTCGGCCAACGCCGCCTCGTTCAGCCCCTCGGTACCCTCCGGGCGCATCGGCAGCACGAGATAGCGCATATCGGCGGTGCTGTCGTGCACCTGCACAGTCACGTCCGTGGGTAGGTCAAGGCCGAATTCCCGCAGAACGGCGCGGGGCTCACGCACGGTGCGGCTGCGATAGGCGCGCTGCTTGTACCAGTCAGGCGGCAGACCCAGCAGATTGCGCGGATAGCAGGAACACAACGTGCAGACGACGACATTGTGAACATCAGGCGTGTTCTCCACCACGATCAGCTTCATCGCCTCGACCGGGATACCGATCTCGGCGCAGGCTGCCGAGCCATCTGCCAGAAGCCGCGCCTTGAAGTCAGGATCGCTCCATGCTCGGGCGACGACGGAGGCCCCGAGGGCCGGCGTGCGATCATCCATTCGGGCGATCTGATCAGCGATTTCGGCACTGGTGGCGACGCCTTTCTCTACCAGCAACTCGCGCACCGCGATCTCCATCTGCTGGAAATAGGTCAGCGGCGCGTCCTGGTCCTGGCGATAGGGATGGCCGGACGGGCTCATTCCCTCGTGGCTGTGGTCATGGGTGTCATGGGGCATCGACAGGCTCCAGCCAATTCTCAAAAATCTCGGCGTCCAGGCGGTCGCGGGCATGTTCCGCAGCTTCGCCCCAGATGGTGCCCATATCGAAGCGGACACGGTAGAGCCGCAGGCACGGCGCATCGGTGCGACCATAGGCGAGCGCTTCGGGATCGCCGGTGATGCCGAGATCGCGCTCTATCACACCGGTACGGCCGCGCAGATACCATGGCGTGCGTACATGGCCGGGCGGGACGAGGCGCGACAGGCGCACGGGCTGTCCGACGGCGAAGGGGGCTGCATCCGCCATCAGCTTAGCGATGCCTCGCCATAAGTGGTGCCGCGTGCGGCGACCTCTTCCATCTTGACGCCGAGCTCACCGGGGGTGAACACGCCCGCTTCCATCAGGTTCTGGGTGACCGACTGGATCCAGCGCTCGTAATAGGTCTGGGTCTCGAATGCCTCGCGCGGCATATCCTCCAG
The DNA here is from genome assembly GCA_039030855.1 of Pseudomonadota bacterium. Lineage (GTDB taxonomy): Bacteria > Pseudomonadota > Alphaproteobacteria > Rhodobacterales > Rhodobacteraceae > Pikeienuella. Next base: position 117,298 of record JBCCDJ010000004.1, on the reverse strand, counting down.
CACCCGGCGCAGACCGTCTACGGTGAAATATCCCTTGGACGATGCCAGGACCATCAGCGCATCGACCCGCTTCTCCCACAAGGCATAATCATGGGCATCGCGGTCGATCGATCCGGCAGGATCGCCGCCCATGTCATGCCAGCGACGACCGGTGATCGCGGCCCTGTCATCCGTGCTGCTCATGTCATCTCCTTTGGCTGGTTCCAGAATTGCGCCCGCTGGGCAAGGCGTCAAGGACCGGCCAAAAAGAAACGCCGCCCCGAGGGACGGGACGGCGTTCAATTCCTGTACCTGATCGACAGATCAGGCGCGGGCGGGTGACACCACCATGATCATCTGGCGGCCTTCCATTTTCGGCATGCTTTCGACCTTGGCGACATCCTCGATGTCAGCGGCGATCTTTTTCAGCAGGTCACGGCCCAGTTCCTGATGCGCCATCTCGCGCCCCCGGAACCGCAAGGTGACTTTCACCTTGTCACCGTCATCGAGGAACCGGTTCACGCTGCGCATCTTCACGTCATAATCATGGGTGTCGATATTGGGCCTGAACTTGACCTCCTTCACCTCGATGATTTTCTGCTTCTTCTTCGCCTCGGCCGCTTTTTTCTGCGTCTCGTATTTGAACTTGCCGACATCCATGATCTTGCACACGGGCGGCGACGCATTGGGCGAGATTTCGACGACGTCGAGGCCGACTTCCTCTGCCATTGCGATGGCATGGGCGGGGGTGACGACGCCGTGATTGTCGCCGTTCTCGTCGATCAGACGAATTTCCGGTACGCGGATCATGTCATTGATACGCGGTCCGGTATCACGGGTTGGCGGGGCTTGGTGTGGTCTGCGGGCTATGGTGTCGTATCCTTGGTTGTTGCAACAAAATCTGCGTGGACCGGCCATCCGATCCACGTTCTGCTATGCAAAAATAAGGACTTGCTGGTCAAGCGCAATGATTCGCTAGGCCCGGCAATCGGCCCGCACGGACGGTGTCTGCAGCTTATTCGGCCGCACGCATCTGCTCCACCGTCGCGCCGATAAAGGACGCGAATTCGTCGCGCAGATCGGCCCGTGCGAGGGCAAATGCGACGGTTGCCTGCAGGTATCCGGCCTTGGATCCGCAATCATAGCGGATGCCATCGAAGCGCAGACCATGGACCGAACGGCCCATCTTGATCTCGTCGGCAATCGCGTCGGTCAGCTGAATCTCGCCGCCCGCGCCCGCTTTCATCTGATCGAGGTTCTTCATCACCCTCGGGCTGAGGATATAGCGGCCGATAACGGCAAGGTTCGAAGGTGCCTCATCGAGCTGCGGTTTCTCGACCATGCCTTTCATGGCGATCAGACGGCCATCATCGGAGGCCGGGTCAATCACGCCGTAGCTGGAGACCTGTTCGGGTTGCAGCTCCATCGCCGCTACGACATTGCCGCCCACCTCGTCATAGGCATCCACCATCTGTGCCAGACAGGAGCTTTCGGAGGCGATCACATCGTCAGGCAGAATCACCGCAAAGGGCTCGTCGCCCACCAGATGGCGGGCGCACCAGACCGCGTGGCCGAGACCAAGCGCTTCCTGCTGGCGAATGTAACTGATCGCGCCGGAGGGCATCTCCGTGGGTTTGATCGCTTCGAGGAGATCGTATTTCTTTTTGCGCTCCAGCGTGCGGATCAGCTCCGGCGAGGTGTCGAAGTAGTCCTCAAGAGCCGATTTTCCCTTGGCCGTGACGAAAATGAAATCGGTGATACCAGCATCGCGTGCCTCGTCGATCGCGTATTGGATCAACGGCTTGTCGACCAGCGGCATCACCTCTTTGGGGATCGCCTTGGTCGCCGGCAAGAACCGCGTTCCGAGCCCGGCGACGGGAAAAACCGCTTTTCTCACTTTTTGCATACTACACTCTCCAATAACCGCCGCACAGTTACTATCGGCAGCAAAGGGCGACAATGCGGCAAAGCTGGTCTGCCACAGAATCGCTCTGTCGGATGTGTATTAGATTAACCCCGATAACAACGCGATGAACGCGTGTGTATCAGAACAGGCGTTCTTCGACGCGAATGACATCGCCCGGCAGCACCACGGTGCTGATCGCGGCTTCAAATTCATTACGAGCACCTTCGTCGCCGCGACTGATCTCAATGTCATCCTCATCAGCGCGGTAGGTAAACCCCCCCGCCAATGCCGCGGCATTCAACACTGTAAGACCAGCGCGGTAAGGGTATGACCCTGGCTGATTGACCTCTCCGATGATGTAAAACGGGCGGTATGACAACACCTCAACCGACACGCGCGGGCTCACCAGCCAGCCATCGGCCAACATGCCGGCAATCTTCGCTTCCAAAGCCCGCGGCGACTGGTCCAGCGCAGTGACAGGACCAATGAGCGCGACCGGGAATGTGCCGCTGCCATCAAGCTCAAACTCCCCCGAGAGATCGGGTTCGTTGAACACGGTGACGCGCAGCCGGTCACCAGCACCGAGGCGGTAGCCATCATCAGCCTGCACTGTGCCTGAAAAAAGAACAAGAACGGCTAGGACGAGACGAATCATGATGCAGCGACCTCCTGCATGCGAGCGGACGAGGAGGGGCGGATCTGGATCGCCCCCCGTTTGAACCGGTCGGGATTTCCGTTGAGTGCGTGATAGTCGGGATCAGGGGTGAACATGTCAGGCCCGCTCCATGCCAGCCCCTCCGCGATGGCAGGGCCGAATGTCTCTCTCATCGCGAGGCGGGGTAGCTGCACCAGTGTCTCATAGCGCAGCCGCAGAACCGGTCGCTGGCGGGCCAGCGCGCGGGCCGACGCCCCCGCGCGCGCCCAGTCGGCAAAGGCCGCGCCTGCCGACACCCGGCGCATCGGCCCGCCAAGCGAGGGGTCGTGCTTACGGCTCCGCCAGGATGTCGCAACGGCGCGGGGGTCCCGATGAAGATGCACAACCTTCACATCGTCCATCGCCGCAAGCATCCACGCGCGCGGTGCCGCCTTCGAGCTGTCGATCAGACGCCGCGCCCCCGCATATTCGCTGATTGCGCCGAAAAGATCGCGCTGCATCCCCAGAAACCGCCCGACATCTTGATCGGCATGATAGCGCGTGAGCGAAAAGCCAGCTCCGGCGATTACCTTGTGGCGGACAACTTCCGCCTCCAGCCGCCTGAGGGATGCGAGGCATGCAGGCCCAAGCCCGGCACGCGTCAGCACCTCGCCCCAGAACCCGCATTCATGCCCGGATGCCCCGCAAGAACAGGTCAGATCGGCCAGTGGCAATCGCCAGAGGCTGTGCACCTCACCAAGGCTGATCGCACCGCGTGCAGATCCCAGCAGGCGATCGAGGAGGGTGGAGCCGGACCGACCGGCACCGAGGATGTAGACAATCTCCGTCACTGAAATGATCCGGCCTCCGCCTGCCAGGCGGCCAGCCCGCGCGGCAGATCGGTCGGGAACCGGTAGCCCATGTCGACCAGCCGGCGCGGCGCGATATGGGTAGATCGGGTCAGTTTGGCGATCCGCGCCCGGTTCACGCCCGTATTGACCCCGATCCGCGACAGGGCCTCGCCCGACCAGCCAAGGGTGCTGATCGCCGGTTTCGGCACATGCCCGATGGGCGACGGGAGGCCACCAATGTCGTGGAAAGCCTTGCAGATCGCCTCTATAGTGTAAGCTTCGGGATAGGCAAAATTGTAAAGGAGCTCGGGCTGACCGGCCTGCAGGGCAAAGTTGAAACTGTCGATCAGATCATCGACGAAACAGCAGCCCTTGATCGTATCGCGTCGCCCCGGATATGCGAACATGCGGCGGCGCAGGGCTGCAGCCAGTCGGGTGAAATTGCCCTGCTCGCCGGGGCCGAATACGACGGCGGGACGGGCAATCACCAGTTGGCGGTCAGCGGCCCCAGCGCGCCAGTCCTGAAGAACCTCTTCTGCGAGCAGTTTGGACCAGCCATAAGCTGACACGGGCTCCGGCTGGACCGTTTCATCCTTGGGGTCCTCACCCGGACCATATACGGCGATGGACGAGGTGAAAACGATCCGCCGCACGTCATGCGCCACCGCAAACCGCACAACATTGCGTACACCGTGGAGGTTGGTAGCGAAGTATTCCGCATCCGCGTGACCGGGCGTGCGATGAACGGCAGCCAGAAGGTAGATCGTGGTGTCCGCATCCGCGGCCAGATCATCCGGGATCGGCTGTCTGACATCGATACGGCAGGCCCTGGTGCCAGCGGAGGGTGCCTCCAGATCCGCGATCGTCACGTCCGCATCGCGGGTCTGCAGATGGCGGGCAAGGCGGGTGCCGATGAAACCGGCACCCCCAAAGATGAGCGCCTTTTCAGTATTCGATGACATACCGCACTCCGGATCATTAGACTTTGCCTAAGATTTGCGCGATTGCGGTAAAGGAAGTGTTAAACCCGGCGCGGCACGCCGGGTCCGGTATATGTGCACCGATCAGGTCACCACGACGGCATGGATACCCGCGGCCGTCGTGCCCGTCGCTTTCACGCGGCGCACGCCGCAGGCAAGAAACCCATAATCGGGTAGCTGGACCACACGATCAAACCCTTTCTGACTGACGAAGGCCACAACGCCGCCGGTTTCAACGAAGAGCGACACGGCAGTATCGCCAAGATCGGTCGTATCGCTCGGCACGACGGGTTCATAATCGACCCCCGGGCCTGAGAGCGATGTGGAACGCGTGTCAAAGGGATTGGGCATGGAACATGGCCTCCGCTTGGGATCAGTGACAGGAATTTTGGATTTGCCGGCAAACCCCTAGACAAAGGACGTAAAAATTCCGCTAATTTGCTGAAAATCGAGGAGATACAGTCAATGTATGCCAATGACCGCGCGCTGCTCCGATCCTTGTTCGATGCGGCGGTGGATGCGGCCATGCCATCAAAATTGATCGCGCATCATCTGCCGCCGCGCACGGCCGGACGGACCATCGTCATCGGAGCGGGCAAGGCATCGGCGGCAATGGCTGCCGCCTTCGAAGCGGCGTGGGATGGGCCGTGCGAGGGGCTGGTGGTAACCAGATATAGGCACGGCGTGCCCTGTGAGCAGATCGAGATCGTGGAGGCATCGCACCCCGTACCCGATGCCGCCGGGCTGAAAGCGGCGGGCCGCATACTGGACCTGGCCAACGGCGCGGGACCCGAGGATCAGATCGTTGCGCTGATCTCAGGTGGCGGCTCATCATTGCTGACCCTGCCCGCCGACGGCATTTCCTTCGAGGACAAACAGGCACTGAACAGCGCGCTTCTGGCCTGCGGCGCACCCATTGATGAGATGAACGCAGTGCGCAAGCATGTCTCCGCGATCAAGGGCGGGCGACTGGCAGTGGCGGCGTATCCTGCACGGCTCCTGACCCTCACCATTTCCGATGTGCCCGGCGATGATCCGGCGATCATCGCCTCCGGCCCGACCGTGGCCGACCCTTCGACATTTGCCGACGCACGCGATGTACTCGTCCGGCGCGGCGTGACCCCTTCGCCAGCGATTGCCCGCCATCTGGCCAAAGCGAGCGTGGAGACGCCCAAGCCCGGCGACGAGCGGCTGGCACGGGCAGAGCTTCGCATGATCGCCACCCCGCAGATTAGCCTCGACGCCGCGGCGGCGGTCGCACAGGCGGCCGGGGTGGAGCCAATCATGCTCGGCGACGCCGTCGAAGGGGAGGCACGCATCCTCGGCCAGCAAATGGCAAAGCGTGCGCGGGCGACAACCGGCCCGGTCGTCCTTCTATCCGGTGGCGAGACGACAGTGACCCTGTCGCGCGGCGAGACCCCGCGCGGACGTGGCGGACGCAATGTGGAATTCCTGCTCGGCCTTGCCGAAGCGCTGAACGGTGCCCCAAACATATCGGCCATTGCCTGCGATACGGACGGTGTCGACGGCATGGAAGAAGTCGCAGGAGCGATCGTCTGCCCGGACACGGCACAGCGCGCAGATGCCGCCGGGATCAGCCTGACCGACGCGCTGTCTGCCCATAATGGGCATGGCTTCTTCGAAGCGATTGGCGACCAGATCATCACGGGTCCGACACTGACCAATGTGAACGACTTTCGTGCGATCCTCGTCCGCTAGCCCGGCAGATACGCTGCACAACCGGTCGATCAGCGCTGCACGCCCGTGCCCAGCACCGTATCAAGCGATAACAATCCGCCCATCGCGTTCCTCGACCGGAATAGGTTCGAGGGTGCACCCGAGGCCAAGACCCTCCGTCCCTTCACCGCTGACCACATCGAAACCGGCACTGTGATTGGTACAGCGGAGCGTGGTCCCATCCGCGCTCAGCAGCTTGTCGCCCTTGTGGTCGAGCGGCAGGTACTGATGCGGGCAGGCGTTTACGAAGGCAGTCAGACCCTGCTCCGTGCGTAACAGAAGAACCGGAAAAGCGCCCAGCATCACTGTTCGCGTCGCACCCTCCTGCACATCAAGCGACCGCGCCAGCACTGTTCCGGGTGCAGGCGCATCGCGATAGTCGGACCAGCTCATTCAGCGGCGGACAGCACGCCGCGGTTGATCTGATCCATTTCGATGGATTCAAACAGTGCCTTGAAGTTGCCTTCGCCGAAACCGTCATCACCCTTGCGCTGGATGAACTCGAAGAAGATCGGCCCGACCACCGTCTTGGAGAAGATCTGGAGGAGGATGCGCGTCACGCCGCCGTCCACGACCCCTTCGCCGTCGATCAGGATGCCGTGCTGCTTCATGCGCTCGATCGGCTCTTCGTGGTTGGCAACGCGCTTGTGGGACATGTCGTAGTAGACATCCGGAGGAGGCGGCATGAATTCGAGGCCATTAGCTGCCAGCGCATCCACGGAGCCGTAGATGTCGTTCGTGGCGACGGCGATATGCTGGATACCTTCGCCATTATATTCACGAAGATACTCCTCGATCTGGGAGTTCTCATCAGCACTTTCATTGATCGGGATGCGGATCTTGCCACAGGGCGAGGTGAGCGCGCGGCTGAAAAGGCCCGTCTGCTTGCCTTTGATGTCGAAGAAACGGATCTCCTTGAAATTGAAGATGCCGGAATAGAACCCGTACCATTTGTCCATATTGCCGCGATGGACGTTATGGGTGAGGTGATCGAGATAGAAAAAACCGAGCCCTTCCGGCTTCGGGTCAACCTCGCCGGTCCAATCGTAATCATTCATGTAGGGCGAGCCGCCGTCGCGCGCAATGAAGTAGAGCAGCGAGCCGCCGATGCCGAGGATTGCAGGCGCGTCGATCACCTTGTCGGCACCATCATAGCCTTTCGCGCCATTGGTAATGGCACGGTCATAGGCCGCCTGCGGGTCGACCACGCGCCAGGCCATTGAGGCAGCACAGGGGCCGTGTTTCTTCACGAAGTCGGCGGCAAAGTCGCCGGGCTCAGCATTGACCAAATAGTTGATGTCGCCCTGACGATAGAGGGTCACGTCCTTGGTCTTGTGCCTGGCGACCGCCTCGTAGCCCATCACCTCGAACAACTTATGCAGTTCGGCAGGTTCGGGATGCGCAAACTCGACAAATTCGAACCCGTCGGTGCCAGCGGGGTTCTGGTCGGTGATCTTCGACGGCGCTGCATTGTGCGGAAACGGACCCATTGGGTGAACTCCTCATCAGTTGTGGCGTGATCACGAGCTAACTAGGTGAGAATCAGTGAAATGTTTGTGCATTGTTGCAGCGATACTCCCGTATGATACAATTTCCGCGCATCACTCATGGAAACTACGCACAAAATGGAACTGGATCTGTTCGACCGCCGGATTTTGTCCCTCCTGCAGGATGACGCGAGCCTGACCAATGCGGCGCTCGCCGACCGCATCGCGCTCAGCCCCTCGCAATGTTCCCGCCGCCGGATCGCACTGGAGGAAGCCGGACTGATCGCCGCCTACCGGGCGGAGCTGAATGCCGCCGCGCTTGGCTACACGGTGGAAGCATTCACACGGGTCACGCTGACAGATCATTCGGAACATACTGCCGATGACATCGCGACTTTTTTTGACGGGCTCGGCGAAGTGCTGCAGGCATACACACTGACTGGGGACGCGGATTATCTCCTGCATGTCCGCGTCCGCTCACTCGATGAACTGGCAGGGTTTGTCCATCGCCGACTGCTGCCCCATCCCAAGGTAGCGCAGGTGCGATCCGATATTGTGCTGAGCCATGCGGGCAAACGAAAGGGCGTGCCGTTCGGGCCGTAAACTCCGGACATCCGCGTCAGCTACCCCGTCATCGATTGCGGTGCCGGGTTTTCATGAAGCCTCTCGCGGAGACGGGTATCCGCAGCGCTGAACGCGTTCAGCCACAACTCGTCGATCCGGGCCAGCGCCGCCGCGTCCAGTTGATCCTCAATTTCCCAATAGCGCCCCGTGGGCGCGGCATGGCCAAGATCCGCTTCTGCGGACTTGGCTGATAACAGCACCTCATCGCCGGGCGAAGCGACGTAGACGTCCGCCAGGGACACCCTGTCGGCGTGTGGCAAAACCAGCCGACTTGGGCCGGAAGACAGATTCACGCACGCGCAGCCCATCGCCGCCGCGAGCAGGAAGAGCCGCGCCGATTTTGCTTCCAGGCTTTGCAAGGTCACATCAGCGCGCAACGGATCGGGCGTCCCGGTGCCGTAGAAATGCGTGTGGCCGGACGCGGGATAGACCATGTCACATCCCATGAAGGCCATGACCGAGGGGCGCAGACCAGCCAGCGCCCAGTAGCCCGCGGTAAAGGCCATGGTGCCACCTGCATAAATCACACCGCCGAACCGGTTCTGCGCGGGAATGTAATCTTCGTGGGTGACAATGCGCTGACGGGCCAGGGCCGGGCTTGGCCGCCTGTCCACCGCGAAATCCTCCGGATGGATCGCGAAATCCCAATCATCGCGAACTGTCCACGCGTTGTTGATCGCGACAATCCGCTCGAAGGGCTCTTTCGGCCAGTTGCCCGCCTGAACGGCGTTGGGGCCGCTGCCGAGGATCAGAACTACAGGGCCGTTGATAAGCATTTTATCGAAACTCGTCTCATTTGTGGTCGCCGATGAAATGGGGCAGCAAACATGGATGTCGTTTGCGACAGATGGATTGGGGCCATGTGACAACCCGGTCTGCGCCATCGCCAGATCACGAGCGATCACGACCAGCCGAGCGGCAGCAATCCACCACCTGCGCGCTGGACAATGCCGCAGCCCTGTGCGCGTGTGCGGATGATGACCAAAGGTGCCTCTCTCCTGCTGTTGTGTTTCGTCGTGATCGCGGGGATGTCACCGTGGTTTTCAACCGCCGCCGCACTGCCGGGCATGGTAGCCGAGGGCGGGTTTTCGGCCAGCCGTCAGGCGCTCCTCTCCAGCGGAGTGCAGGCGGGTTTTGTCATCGGGGCGATTGCGTCAGCGGTGCTGGGGCTTTCGGATATGTTCGACCCGCGCCGCGTCATCGCCATGGCGGCCCTGATGAATGCAGCGGCCACCGGTTTGCTGTTGATCGTGCCTCTTGGATCGGACGGTGCGGTTGCGCTTCGCGTTCTGGCTGGTGCAGGATTTGCGGGCATCTATCCGCCTGGCATGAAAATCGCGGTCGGCTGGGGACAGAAGGATCGCGGGCTATTGGTCGGTATTCTCGTTGGTGCCCTGACATTTGGTAGCGGGGCACCGCATCTTGTCGCTTGGGCAGGCGGCGCTGACTGGCGCACCGTGATCGGCGCTGCCGCAGCAGCCAGCCTTGCGGCGGCCATTATGGCTCCGCTTGTCGGGCTTGGACCTCATCACGCGCGTGCGCCGCGTTTCAGCCCCCGCGTCATTTCCCTGATGTGGACCGACAGGCGCATACGCGCGGCAACCGGGGGGTATCTTGGCCATATGTGGGAGCTTTATGCGATGTGGGGTTGGATCAGCGTCGCGGCGGCAGCGGGATTTGCCGCCCACATGGATAGCGCATCCGCCACGCAACTGGCGGCGTTGACTGCATTCATCGCCATCTCCACCGGAGCGTTGACCTGCGCGCCCGCTGGCTGGATGGCCGACCGTATCGGCAAGGCGCAGGTATCGTCGGGCGCAATGGCGCTGTCGGGCAGCGCGGCCATTCTGGCGGCGCTCGCCCATGGCGGTCCGGTCTGGCTGTCGTTCATTCTGATCGTGATCTGGGGGGCGATGGTGATCCCTGACAGCGCGCAGTTTTCCGCCATGATCGCCGATGCCGCACCACCCGAAATCGCAGGCAGTCTGATGACCATGCAGACGGCGCTCGGCTTTTCACTAACGATTTTCACCGTGCAACTGACCCCATTGGTCGCTGACATGTTCGGATGGCCATTGACCTTGTGCCTGATGGCAATCGGGCCGGGCCTCGGCATCATGGCACTTCGGCCTATTCTGAGGCGGGGTGACCAGGATGCGTGAGGTTGTGCACCTTTACGCCCTGCCAAACCATAAATGGCTACGCTTGGCGAAATTATCCGCTAAGGTGACGCGCGTCTGCGTGCGCGCATTAGCAGTTCGCACGATACCACCAAGGGAGGGGGCTGTTCATGGCCAAAGCATCTGATCTGTTTATCGAGTGTCTGGAAGAGGAAGACTGCGAATACATCTTCGGCATTCCGGGCGAGGAGAACCTCGACTTTCTGGACAGTCTTTCGCGATCCAAGAAAATCAAACTGGTCCTGACACGGCATGAGCAAGGTGCCGGCTTCATGGCCTCTGTCTATGGTCGCCTGACCGGCAAGACCGGTGTCTGCGTTTCCACACTCGGGCCGGGGGCTACGAACTTCACGACCGCCGCCGCCTATGCACAGCTTGGCGGGATGCCGATGATGATGATCACCGGCCAGAAGCCTGTGAAGAAATCGAAACAGGGCCGGTTCCAGATCCTCGACGTGGTCGAGATGATGCGACCGATCACCAAATACGCGACGACGCTGGTTGCCGGGGACAACATCCCCTCGCGCGTGCGCGAAGCATATCGGATTGCGGAAGAGGAAAAGCCGGGGGCCGTCCATATCGAGTTGCCCGAGGATATCGCGGACGAGCAGACAGATGAAAAGCCGATCAGCCGATCAACCGCCCGCCGCCCCGTGCCCGAGAAAAAGGCCATCGCGCAGGCGCTCGATCTGATCCATGCCGCCAAGTCCCCGATCATTGTGATCGGCGCGGGCGGCAACCGCAAACTGACGTCGAAAATGCTGACCAAGTTCATTGACAAGACCGGCATCCCCTTCGTGACCACGCAGCTCGGCAAGGGTGTGGTGGATGAACGCCATGAGCTGTTCATGGGCTGCGCAGCGCTGTCGGCGGGTGACTATGTGCATCGCGCGATCGAAGCCGCTGATCTGATTATCAATGTCGGCCATGACGTGATTGAAAAACCGCCTTTCTTCATGAAACGGGGCGGCACGAAGGTGGTTCATGTCTCCTACAACACTGCCGAGGTTGATCCGGTCTACTTTCCCCATGTGGAAGTGATCGGCGATATCGGCAATGCGATCTGGGCAATGAAGAACGGCGTGAAGAAAGCTGATGAGGGTGGCTGGGATTTCTCGCGCATGATGATGATCAAGCAACATCATGACGAACAGATCCTCGAAGGCGCGGATGATACCCGCTTCCCCATCTATCCCCAGCATGCCGTCAACGTCATCCGCGATGCGATGCCATCGGATGGCATGATCTGCCTCGACAACGGTGTTTACAAGATCTGGTTCGCCCGGAATTATCGCGCGCATCAGTCCAACACCGTGCTACTCGACAACGCGCTTGCAACCATGGGCGCGGGCCTGCCCTCCGCCATGGCCGCACGTCTGGTCTATCCCGACCGCAAGGTCATGGCGATCTGCGGTGATGGCGGGTTCATGATGAACAGTCAGGAACTTGAAACAGCCGTCCGCGAGAAGATGGACATCGCTGTCCTGATCCTCAACGACAATTCCTACGGGATGATCCGTTGGAAACAGGCCAATATGGGGTTCAAGGATTGGGGCCTTCAGTATGACAACCCCGATTTCGTCAAATATGTCGAGAGCTATGGCGGGATCGGTCACCGCGTCGGATCGGCGGCGGAATTGCCGAAAATCCTCAACACGGCGCTGACCACACCCGGCGTGCATCTGATCGATTGTCCGGTTGACTATGTCGACAATGATCAGATCCTGAATATCGATATCAAGAAGCGTTCAGCCGCGCTCTGATCGATCCGGGGCGGGCCATGGGCCCGTCCCTTCCGCATCTGCCGACAAGGAGACCGCGCCATGCCGTCACTCCAGAAAACATATCCCTACTATCTGAATAACGAAGCGGTCTTCGCCAACGAAGACCTTGACGTAACCGACAAATTCACCGGCGATGTGGCCACACGCTGCGCACTCGCCGATGCGAAGGCCATTGATGCCGGCATTGCCGGAGCGGTGGACGCGACCGAAGCCATGGCGCGGATGCCGTCTTTCGAAAAGAAGGCCGTGCTGGAACACTGCGTCGACCGGTTCAAGGAACGCTTTGACGAGTTGGCCTATTCGCTTTGCGTCGAGGCGGGCAAGCCGATCAATGATGCAGAAGGTGAAGTCACCCGCCTGATCGATACATTCAAGATCGCGGCCGAGGAATCGACCCGCATGCATGGAGAGATGCAGGCGCTGGACATCTCACCCCGCGCCAAAGGCTATCGCGGCATGTGGAAACGGGTGCCAGTCGGCCCCTGTTCGTTCATCTCGCCCTTCAACTTCCCGCTCAACCTCGCGGCCCACAAGGTCGCACCGGCGCTCGCCGTCGGCTGCCCCTTCGTGATGAAGCCCGCCTCGCGCACGCCGCTCGGTGCGCTGATCATGGGTGAGGTGATGGCGGAGACAGACCTGCCGAAGGGCGCGTTCTCCATCCTGCCCTGTTCGCGCGATGGGGCGGACCTCTTTACCGTCGATGACCGGTTGAAGCTGCTGTCCTTCACCGGCTCGCCCGGTGTTGGCTGGGACCTGAAAGCGCGTTGTGGCAAGAAGAAAGTGGTTTTGGAGCTTGGCGGCAACGCTGCCGTCGTGGTGGATAAGGACACGCGCGATCTGGATGACGCAGTCACGCGGATCATCTTCGGGGCCTTCTATCAGTCCGGCCAGTCCTGCATTGGCGTTCAGCGCATTATGATCCACGAAGACATTTATGATGAGCTGAAATCCAAGCTGGTCGCCAAGGCCAAGGGCCTGATCTCCGGCAACCCCCATGACCGCGACACTTTCATCGGTCCGATGATCTCCGAAGGTGAGGCGAGCCGCCTCCACGGCTGGATCGAAGCCGCGGCAGCGGCTGGCGGCACTGTCCTCTGCGGAGGCAACCGCGACGGCGCGATGCTGGAAGCGACATTGATGGAGAATGTCCCGCTCGACCAGGACCTGAATGTTGAAGAAGCCTTCGGTCCTGCAGCGATCCTGCAAAAATTCTCATCCTGGGACGAAGCGATCTCCATGGTCAATGACAGCAAGTTCGGCTTGCAAGCGGGCATCTTCACCCGCGATTACTACAAGATCCAGCAGGCCTGGGACGAAATGGATGTGGGCGGGGTCGTCGTCGGCGACGTACCCTCGTATCGAGTCGACAACATGCCATATGGCGGGGTCAAGGATAGCGGCCTCGGCCGAGAAGGTATCCTTTTCGCCATGGAAGACATGACAGAAATCCGAAATCTGGTGATCCGCACACCACCCGGCTGATCCCTGAACACCGACAAAGAACACCGGTCGCGCAGCATATGCGCGGCCTTTTTTTGGGTTTTTTCGACTGCTGAGCAGGATCAGCGCCATTCGCATCGACACGAATCGCCATAAACGGGACAAAATGTTACATTAAGACACCTTAACGAGAAACCAATTGAATTGAAATCTAATGAAAAGGACGTGGTTTCTTTTGAAATCGCGGCGAAATAGTAAAGAAAAAGCTAACAAAATCAACTATCTTGGGGATACCTTGATAAATTTCTAACACAAATTAAAACATATTCCACGTAATCGCATGGGGCGCGTGAAAAGTGGCAGATTTACCTATCATAGATATCGGAGCACTGTCGCGTGGCGACAGATCCGACCACCGCAGCGTCGCCGATGCCATGGGCACGGCCGCGCGTGAGGTCGGCTTCTTCTACGTCGTCAATCACGGCATTGACCAAGCCCTCATCCAATCGGCCTATGAAACGGCGGAAGAATTTTTTGCCCTGCCTGACAGCGTGAAGCGCGGCTACTATATCGGCGACAGTCTGAACCATCGTGGATACGTCCCGTTTACCGAAAAGGGTGATTATGCGGATGAAGTGAACCGCAACTACGAGGCATTTGATCTTGCACTTGATCTGCCAAGCGATGATCCGGACTACCTGGCTGGCAATCTCCTGCTCGGTCCCAATGTCTGGCCGGAGATGCCGCATTTCAGAAAGACGATCAGCAGCTACTATCAGGCCGTTTCGGATGTGGGTCTTCGGATCTGCGGGGCGCTTGAGCTGCATCTGGGCTTGGCGGAAGGAGAACTGACGCGTCACATGACCAAGCCGATATCCCAATTGCGCCTGCTGCATTACGTGCGCGACAAGGTGCGCAGCACGGCAAAGTCCGTCAATATGGGCGCGCACACCGATTATGAATGTCTGACCCTGCTGCATCAGCGCCAGAAGGGCCTCCAGGTGATGACACGGGCCGACAACTGGATCGACGTCCCGGTACGGCCGGAGGCATATGTCATAAATATTGGTGACATGATGGAGGCATGGACCAATGGCGCATTCAGATCGACACCGCATCGCGTGCTGAACCTCAGCCCGGAGAGGTTTTCGATGCCCTATTTCGTGGCTGCCAATTACGACACCGTGATTGAGCCTTTTCCCAGCCTCATTTCTGAGGCACACCCGTCAAAGTATAGTGGATTCAAGGCAGGGCTGCATTTGGAACGCATGTTGCTGCGCGATTTTCCGTATCTGAGACAGCGGCGCGGCGACAGGATCTGGGCAGCCAATGTTGATCAGCAGGGACCGGTCCAGAATCCGTTTGAGAACCGTGTGAGTAAGGTTGGAGTATCGTGAATATGCCGTCTCCCGAGACGATCCTGATCGTCGCAATGGCCGGACTGGCGCTGAGCGCCACGCCCGGCCCTTCTATGTTGTACGTGTTGTCGCGGAGCGTCGGACAAAGCCGGGCTGCCGGCCTTGCCTCCGCCATCGGGCTGGGGCTTGGCGGCATCATTCTGGCCGTTGTAGCCGCGATGGGGTTGGCTGCCGTGTTTCAGCGCTCGACCACGGCCTACACCGTGCTGACCGTCGCCGGTGCCGCCTACCTGATCTATCTTGGTGTGACGATGATTGTCGAACAGCGCAACGCGCACAGGGATGATTTCAACGTGTCCGCGGTTGAGCAGCGCAGCCTCCTGCAGATCATCTGGCAGGGCGTCCTGGTCGAAATTCTCAATCCCAAGACGGTGATCTTCTTCATGGCTTTCATCCCGCCCTTCGTGGAGATGGAGCGGGGCGATGTGACATTGCAACTGCTGATACTCGGCATTCTCGTGCCGCTCACCGCGATGCCGTCTGACATCTTCGTGGCTTTTGTCGGCGGCTCCGTCGCCGGGGCTGTCAAACGGAACGGTGCCATCCGCGTGGCCCTCGGCGTCTTGGGCGGCGTGTTTCTGATCGGGATCGGCATCAGCCTTTTCTTCTGATTTTGATCGACCTCAGCGGCATCTGCGGGCACTCTGGCCGGGATGAGCTGGCCATTGAACCATGATGACATCGCTACGCGCCGCCAAGACTGGCGCGCCCGCTACGCCGCCACTGATGCCGAGGCAGGGATCGAAACCACAGAGGATTTCACACCCTTCAATCAGCGCAACGACGCCTTTACCCGCGCTTTCTGGGATCCGAGTGTCCGATCCGCGCAAACCGATGCGTTCTTTGCCAGCTACCGGATGGAGGCGGCCCCGAGACGCGGTGACGGGTTCACACAACGCGACTTTGCCCTGCGCAACGCCAGTTGGCTGATCTCAGACGTCATCACCAATCGCAGCGCCGAGAGCGGCGAGCGTGAAGGATTTCAGGCCCCGATCCGCAACGACACACCCGTCGCGTCCGATCAGGTCAGCGCCGATCACCCCGCCGCGATGGCGGCGGAGGTCAAGCGCATCGCCCGCTTCTTCGGCGCGGACCTGTGCGCGGTCACCGACTATGATGATCGCTGGACCTATGCGGCGCGCGTCGACACGCGCGATCTGTCGGAGGCCCCCAATGATCTGCCCGAAGGCATCACTTCGGTTATCGTGATGGGACATCAGATGGATGAAGGATTGGTCGCCACCTATCCTTCTGCCCTCGCCGGGGCCGCGACCGGGCGCGAATACAGTCATGAGGCGGCAACCGCGATGCAGCTGGCCGCCTATATACGCAATCTTGGGTATGAGGCGGTCGCGTCCATGAACGATACGGCCTTGGTCATCCCCTACGCGATCAAGGCGGGGCTTGGCGAATATGCGCGCAACCAGCTGGTTATCACCCCCGAATTTGGGCCGCAGCTGCGGTTTTCCAAGATTTTCACGTCACTGCCTCTCGCCCATGATGCGCCACGAAAACTGGGCGTCGCTGCATTCTGCGACATTTGCGACCGCTGCGCCGCCGCCTGCCCGGTAAAGGCGCTGCCCTTCGGTCCGCCAAGCGACATGCCGCCCGAGAGCAAGTACGGCCCCTCCTCCGCCATAAGGGGCGTGCGCAAATGGACATCCGACGCGGTTGCCTGCTTTGGCTATTGGGCCAAACTGTCATCCGATTGCGCGATCTGCCTGCGGGTCTGCCCGTTCAATCGAGATTTCAGCAATCCCTTGAACCGCGTCTGGCGACGGCTGGCGCTATCACCGCTCAGACGACTTGCGCTCTGGCTGGATGACCGGTCGGGACGGGCTGCGCGGCGCAAACCCCGCACCTGGTGGGATCAGTCGAGTGGACGCTCATAGACCCGGTAGGTCTTCTCGATATGCGAGCCGAGCATCTCGATCAGGCGGCGCACCGGGCGGTTGTCTTCGAGTATCCAGCCGAATTCCAGTTCGCGAAACCCGCGCTCACGATAGCGCTTCTCGGGAGAATAGATCAGCATCAGCGGAACGATCGATGACACCGCCGGGTCAAGATTGGGCATGACACCCATCAGGGGCACGCGCGCGCCACGGATTTTCTGGAACTTGAGCCGCCAGAGCAGCTTTATGATATTGAAGGGAAACAGCTTTCCCTTGAAATCCTTGATGGCCTCGTTGACGTTTGGCAACAGGGTGATGAACCCGATCGGCTCCCCATCCACCTCCGCAATCCGGCAGAGGCCGCCATCGACGATGGGCCTCATATCCTTTTCCAGCTTCTTGATCTCCGCGTCGCTATAGGGATTGAAGCCCCAGTTATCCTTCCAGCTCGCGTGGAAGATCCGGGCAATATGAGCGACGTCCTGATCCCATTCCTTCACGTTCATATCGCGGATCACCAGATTGTCTGGTGCCTTCTTGAAAAACCGGCGCAGCTTCTCGGGCAGGCCGTTATCCGTGTTCAGCCGATAGGCATAGACATCGCGCGCCTTCTCCAGCCCCCAGCTTTCCACATGGGCCTGCAGATGTGCAGGATCGTGGTGCATCAGAATGAAGGGGTCGGTATCGAACCCGTCGATCAGCAGGCCGACCTCATGGTTCATGTTGAAGGTCAGCGGCCCGCGCATCCGACCGGCCCCTTCAGCACGCAACCAAGCTTCGGCCGCGTCCAGAAGCGCGTGCACAGCCGCCGCATCGTCATAGGCTGAGAGCGAGCCGAAGAGACCGCAGGTCTGACCCTCGACTGAGGGCAGCAGACCGTCAATCTGCGCACTGATCCGCCCGACAGGACGGCCATCCTTCCAGGCGAGAAAAAGCGCTGCCCGCCCGTTTGCGTACCAGGGGTTTTTCTTTGGCGAATAGAACTCTCCGCGCTCGATATGCAGCGGCTCTACCCAGTGAGGATCATTGGCGGAAACCTGCCCCGGCAGCGCAACAAAAGCTTTCAGGTCGGATTTTCCGGAAACCGGGCGAATTTCGATCTGGCTCATCTTGGCACTCCCCTATTCTTCCAGCGAGATCAGGATATAGGCCCCGATCGCCGCAAACATCGCCGTCGCCCCGAAGGCGGCCAGAAACGGCGGCAGATTACCTGTCTCGCCAAGTGCCGTCAGCATCCCGTCAAACAGCAGGAACGCAAAACCGAGCGCAACGCCCAGCGCCGCCCGCTTGCCCAGCCCCCCGCCCCTGCGGGTGCCAAAAGCAGCCGGTGCCGCCAGCAGGATCATCAGGAACGGCACCAGGACGGCCGCGTAGCCGCGATAGACGCGCACCTGATAAAAATCCGCCGTCCGGTTGCCGGCCCAATCACCCTTCAACACACGTTCTGCCACATTCCCACCAACCGTGCGGCCCGGTGATGCCAGTGCGCGCACATTGGCAGGGCGAAGCGGCGTGTCCCAGACCTGACCTTCGATACTGACGGAACGGCCTTCGCCCGGCTCCAGCCGCATTGCTTCGTCGAAAACCCATTGCCCGTCCAGCCACCGCGCTGCCCTCGCAGTGATACGCGTCGTCAGTCGCCCGAGATTATCGGTCACATAAACCTCGACATCGGTGATCAGCTCCCCCGATGGGCTGGACGCTGCGGCATGGATTACACCGTTCGATGTGCGGGCCCAGAAATCACCCATCGTCCCCACCGGACGATTGTCGAGCCAGGTCAAAAGCCGCCCTTCAAGCTTTGGTGCAATGCGGTCGTTCAACGCAAAAAGGCCAAGCCCGATCACCAGCGCGACAGGCGTCAGCATGAACAGCAGCCGATAGGTCGTCGCACCGGATGCGCGCAGAATCGTGAACTCGCTGCGCCCAGAAAGACTGAGGAACGCCAGAACCGGCCCGAGGATCAGCGCGACCGGTAGCACCGCCGACAGGATCAGCGGCACACGAAGGCCCAGATATCGGAGGATTCCGCCATCCTCGCGTTTGAGAACCTCAGACGCGCTTTCCACGAGGTCCAGCGCGGTCGCGAGACCGCCGAGCGCCAGAGCAACGGCCAATATGCGGATCAACACGATCTTGTTCAGATGACGACCAAGCGTCACTGGCGGGAGCAGTGCAGCGCGTATACTCACGCGTCAACATCCCCGCGCAGGCGTTTCGGAAGCGCGGCCTTGATCCGCATCACGATGCGGTCGAACCAGACGAACATGCGCCGCGCGATGCCGTCGGTGCCCTGGCTTGCGGTGGTCGCGAACAGCCAGAAGCCCAGCCCAAAATAAGCAGCAGCAATGCCCCAGATGCCGAGCACGGGATCGATATCGCCATTGGCGGCCATCCCCTCCACCGCTTTCATGGTATTCTGGAAGGCGATCAACACGACCAGAGCGGCGACGACCCGGCGCCATGGCGGCGATCGCTTGCCCGCGACCGCCAGCGGCACGGCGATCAGCGGCACGCCCAATAGCGCCAGCGCACGCACCACGCGGCCATGAAACTCCGCCGCGTAGCGTGGCTCCACCGGCAGATCGTCATGGCCGCGCATGCGCACCAGTAATTCATCCTGCGTCAGTTCACGCTCCGATCCTCCGCGGGGACGGAACTGCGCATCATCCAGGTCAAACTCCCGCTCCAGCATCACACTGTCGAATGTCGCAGACAGCTCGCCCTCCTCGCGACCGATGGAGACCGCAACACCGTTCACAAGCCGAAGGCGCAATGTCCGGTTCGCCGGATTGGGGATCAGCACGCCGCGTTCGGCGGTCAGGATCCGCTCACCGCCATCGGGTTCCTCCTGCAGGACGAACACGCGGGTCAGGAAGCGGCCGGTTGGGTCGACCTCCTCCGCCGAGATGGTCGCGCCTTCGCCAGCATCGATGAACACACCGGCCTCTACCCTCGCATCCCAGGCGGCATTGACCAGTTCGTTCCGCACCGCGCTGAAGGCATAACGCGAATAGGGCTGCAGATAACCGAACAGCATGATCGACACGACCGACAAAAGGGCGGCGCAGGCGACGAATCCGGCCCCGATACGTCGCACGGACCAGCCTGCCCCCTCCATCGCATCAAGCTCATTCTCGGAACTGAGCGACGTCATCACCGCGATGATCCCGACAGCGAAAGCCGCCGGCAAGGCGAGGCCGAGATAATGCGGGACGAGGTTCAGCGTCATCGACAGCACCAGCCCCAGCGGCGCGCCCTTGCCAGTCAGTAGCTCGAACAATCGCAGCACTCGCTCCAACAGCAATGCCGCCAGCGTGACCGCCAGCGCGGCCCCCATGGGCGTTGCCATCAGACGCAAAAGGTAGAGATCAATGGTTCTGAGACTGAAGCGCATCGCGCCTTCCGGCACCTGAGGGTTACGTCTTTGCCTGCCGCATGACCACTCCGTGTTGGCACCTGGCATCCATCTATGATCTAATTGACTGAACGAGATGTCGCAAGCATATGGAAACCTTTGCCTAACTTAGTTGTGTTGGGGTTGTGTCCGTCAACTGCCCAATCCTGGAATGTGACCCAGACCGCTCTGGGTCACCGAGCTGCTGAACCGAGTGATAGATGAGCATGCCGCTGAACAAGCTGAGCCGGATTGACGAGCTTGAGGCAAAGCTGGCTGAGGCTGAGGACGCGCTTGAGGCGCGGGAATCGATGTTTCGCATCTTCAACCGGTTCGCCATCGACATCATGGCCATCGACAATGAAGCCGACCTTATGTGGCATGTCGCCCGGCAGGTCGTCGGGCGTCTTGGGTTCAGCGATTGCGTAATCTACACGATCGACCCTCTGGGCACCTATCTTCGGCAGGTCGCGGCGCTGGGCGCGAAAAACCCCGAAGGCTATGACATTGTGAACTCCCTGCGTATCCGCGTCGGTGAGGGTGTGACCGGGCGGGTGGCGGCAACCGGAAAGGCGATCCTGATCGACGATCTGTCGAAGGAGCCGTCCTATATTCCCGACCTCGAACCCGCGCTGAGCGAGATATGCGTGCCTCTGACCATCGATGGCCGCGTCATTGGCGTCATCGACAGCGAGGAAGCCCGCGCTAACGTCTTCACCGATCAGCATCTTTCGATCCTGACGACGATTGCCGCCATCGTATCCTCCAAGACCAAATTGCTGCGTGAGGCGGAACGCGCCAAACGCCGCAATCAGGAGCTGGAGCGCACACGCGAACATCTCGAAAAGTCACGCAGCGAGGCTGAAAGCGCGAGCCGCATCAAAAATGCGTTCCTCAGCACGCTGAGCCATGAGCTGCGCACCCCGATGAACGGTGTAATCGGGATGGGGGAGCTCCTTTCGCATTCCGACCTTGATGAGACCCAGCGACAATTCGTGGATGTGCTGCTGGCCTCGGCCAAATCGCTGACCGGGCTGATGGATGATCTTTTGGATATCTCGATGATCGAGGCCGGCGAGATGCGCCTCAATCAGGAGGATGTCGATCTCCACGACATGAGCCGGACACTGACCGAGGCGATATCGGTCATGCCGGTTGCCAATAAGGTCGAATTGAAGCTCGATTTTGACCCGAGTGCGAAGGGCTCGTGGATCGGCGACGGCAAGCGTATCCGCCAGATCCTCAGCAACCTGATGAACAACGCAGTCAAGTTCACAGTCAGCGGCACAGTGGAGACGACGATCCGTGTCACGCCGGAAGGTGTCCTCTTCAAGGTCCGGGATAATGGCCCAGGCGTGCCGCCAGACAAGTTGAGCGCTATCTTCGACCGTTTTCATCAGGTGGAGGAAACAGAGTCGCGCCGCCATGGCGGGGTCGGGATCGGCCTGAACATCTCCAAACAGCTCGTCGCGACAATGGGTGGCAAGATCGGTGTCGAAAGCGAGGTCGGCAAGGGCGCGCTGTTCTGGTTCAATCTGCCGTTGCAGCGCGTCGCGGTGGTTCCTAAAGCCTGAACCGACCGATATCTGCAAAGCTGCCATCAGCCGTCAGACCACGGCGGAGAATGTCGAATGACCAACCTGTCCCATCAGCCTCGATCGTGATCATGCGCCATTCCGCTGGCTCGGGATGGCCGCCATAGGGCACTGACGCGGATGGCGCACCGAGGACCGGGATGCGGCTTGCGGGACCATCGATCCAGCTTAGCTGATTGCGGTGATTGTGACCGTGGAGGACGAGCTCCGCTCCGATGTCGGCGATCACCGCAGACACTTCCACACGATCCCTCAGGCACCGCCGCGGAATGCTCATCGCAGTTGGCGGGTGGTGGATTAGCACGATACGACAGGCGTCGCGCGTCTGATCAAGAATCTCCGCGAGGCGGCTGCGCTGCGCCGCTCCCGCCAGACCCTGCGCCAGAAACGGTGCCGTCGCGATGGAGGTTGATACCCCGATCAGCGCGACAGGGCCCCGACGACGCAGCCACGGCCATCCGGCCTTCGTGCCTTCATCACCTTGCGTAAATGGTGCGAAAGCAGCGGCGCACGCAGCTTCGACACCGCCGTGGATCGCTTCGTGATTGCCGGGGGCAAAGCTGACACCAGCCGGATCGCCAAAGCCTGACAGCCATTCCGCGCCGACAGCGAATTCACGAACCAGGCCGAAATTCACCACATCCCCAGTCATCGCGACGTGATCGGGCACGGCCTGCACCACATCAGCACGCAACATATCCGCAACCGGCCACAGATGATCCGCATGGCGCTTTCGCACCCAGTTCAGGGCACTGAACAAGCGCTTGCCCATCAGCTCGCCTGGTGCAAACCTTCCATGGCCGGGCAGATGGGCATCGGTGACATGTGCTATAGAGAACGCCGCGCTCATCCACCCATCCTCCACCTGTTACTTGCTACGCCCCCGGCGAGCCGTTAGTGAGCGCAACGTGATTTTCCGTCCAAGGCCCTTATGCCCGCACCCGTAGGCCACATTCGAAACCCGTTCGCAACCCGAAGCAGCGCTTCGCCGGATCTCGGCAATGCGAACATCATTGCGCGCGCGCCTGAAGGGTTTGAAGCCTTGTCCACCGATCTGGCGGAGATGGCAGCGCAGGGCGTCCAGATCATCATCATCGACGGAGGCGACGGCACCGTGCGAGAGGTGATCAGCCGCGCCCCTTCGATCTGGGCAGCGGCAGGCTGGCCGCCGCCCCGCTATGCGATCATTGCCCATGGCAACACCAACCTGATCGCACGCAGCGCGGGTAAGCTGCGGCCCCGCGACATTGATGAGTTGATCTGCGACCCACGACGGTTTCGCGAAACGCAACTGCGTGTGATGCTGGTCGACCGCCCGGGTGAGCCGCCGATGATGGGATTTATCATGGGGGTCGGTGCTTACGAGGTCGCAACGCGCCTCGCTCAGCGCGACATCGCCGCACGCCACGGTCTGCAGGTGATCCTCGCCATCCTGAAACTGCTGCGCAGCCCGGAATTGCACCGCCCGAACCGCATGGGGTTCGGCATCGATGGGGGTGACGATATGGCGGAGGACCGCATGCTGGTCGGCATCTCCACCCTGCCCGGCGCGCTCCTCTACCGCTTGCAACCATTTTGGGGCAACGGCAAGGGCCCGCTGCGCTGGCTCGACATCAGGGCGCGCCCCCGCCGCCTGTGGTTCGCAGTCCCGTTCATCGCGTTCGGGCGACCGCTCCGCTGGATGCGCGATGACTACCGAAGCGGGCGCGCGCATCGCATCCGCTTGAACCTGACATCGCCTTTTGTCATGGATGGCGAGGTGTTCGACAGTGGCACTGACGGCACAGTTTCCATCAGCGCGGAGGAGACCGCGACATTTCTCTCCTCCCGCTGAACTCGACAGCAGCGCTGATAGGGCTTATCTACGGCGCAAATCTGAAACTGAGGCAGACGGGAGCTCGTGATTGCCATGGCCAGCGTCGATGAGATCAAGCAGGACGTGAAGACCGAGAAACCAGCATCGCTGAACAAGCCGGTGCGCAAATTCGTCAAACGCACCGGCAAGAAAGCCATGCGTTTGGTCGCGCGCATTCAGAGCAAGGCATCCCTTGTTCCGGACACGCCGTTCATCGGCAACGAGCATTTCGAGTTCCTGAAGGAATTCGAGCAGAACTGGGAGACGATGCGCGACGAGGTCAAAGAAGTCCTCAAGCACCGCGACGCCATTCCCGGCTTTGAACAGATCTCACCGGACCAACACCGCATCGCCAAGGCGCAGCAATGGAAGACCTTCATCCTATATGGGTTTGGGCAGCAACTGGAAAAGAACTGCACGCAGGCGCCCGTCACCGCGGAAATCCTGAGCCGGGTGCCGAATGTGCAGACAGCGTGGTTCTCGATCCTCGCACCTGGTTATCACATTCCCGCCCATACCGGCGTCACCAAGGGCATTGTGCGCGCCCATCTCGGCCTGATCATCCCTACGGAGCGGGAGAAATGCCGTATCCGTGTCGCTGACGAAGTACGTCCGTGGGAAAACGGCATCGCGTTTGCCTTTGACGATACCTATGAACATGAGGTCTGGAACGACACTGACGAGGAACGTGTGATCCTGCTCTTCGATTTTGACCGTCCGATGAGCTGGTCCGGCCGGTTCATGAACAAGCTGATGCTGACCCTGATGAAGTTCACCGCTTTCTATCAGGAGCCAAAGAAGAACCTCGCCGATTTCGAAGCGCGGTTCGAGGCGGCAACGCGGCGTGCGGATGAGAATCTCGAGAAACTGAGCGACTGACGGTCTTGACCATCCGGCAGCCTGATCCTGACTTACAGGCCTTTGTCACGGCGGAACTGAACCAACCCACACTTGCCGAAGCCACCGCCTTCGCGGCGTCGCTCGGCGCGAAGCCCGGTGTGGCGGCGGTGTTGTTCTACGGCTCCTGCCTGCAACGCGGCACGACGGAGGGGATGCTGGACTTCTATGCCTTGACGGACAGCATATTGCCCTACGGCCAGAACCGCATTTCGGCAGCTGCGAACCGTATCCTGCCTCCGAATGTCTATCCGGAAAATTTCCAAGCTTTGAAAGCCAAGGTTGCCGTGGTGCCGTTCGACGTCTTTCACCAACGCATGTCGCTGAGAAGCTGGGATACCACCTTTTGGGCCCGCTTCTGTCAGCGCACGGCGATTGTCTGGGCGCGTGATGATGCGGCACGGGCGGCGGCGGCGCAGGCTGTAACAACGGGCGTGGAAACGGCGGCGATCTGGGCCGAACGACTAACCCCCGGAACAGGCGGCGTCGCAGCTTGGCGGGGCCTTTTCGCGAAGACCTACAAAGTGGAAATACGGGTGGAGCGGCCGGGCCGCGCCGCCGATATCGTGGGTGCCGATGAGGATCGCTTCGCTGAACTCTGGCCCCTGACCGGGGATGCCCGCGCGAAGGCCCCGCCCGCTTCGTCCTTTGGGTGGACGTTCCGGTGGCTCTGGGGCAAGCCGCTGCATGTCTCAAGATTGTTAAAGGCCGCCTTCACTTTCGAAGGCGGCCCTCAATATCTTCTCTGGAAAATCAGACGCCACAGACGCCGGTGATCAGCCCTTTGCGCCACCGGTTTTCGGTGCGGCCTGATCCAGATCGCCTGATATCGGCTGCCGAACCATTGCGCCGCCCGTACCTGTCACAATCCGCATAGCGCCCTGGACCTCCGCCAGACGCCGGCGATCGGCCTTGGACGCGGGGATCAAGTTCAATTCAGCGCCGACCTGCGCGAACACATCCAGCGCCGTCGCGATCTGCTCACGCGTGTGCGCGGCAGAGATGGACGAGCGCAGCAGCGACAACGCGTTCGGCGTCGACGGCGGGATCGCAATATTGGTATAGACCCCCGCCTCGATCAGCGCATTCCAGAACCGCACGGCGACTTCCTTGCCGGGCAGCTTGATCGCGACGACAGGGCTGACTTCTGGGCCAAGCTCAAAGCCAAGCGTCTCCAACCCATCATAGAGCGTACGCGCATTGCGCCACAGCAACTCACGCAACTGCGGGTTGGCTTCCATCTGATCAAAGCTCGCCTTGGCCGCCGCAATCACTGCCGGGGGCAGCGACGCCGTGAACATGTAAGGCCGCGAGATGGAGCGCAGGATTTCCACACCCTCATGGTCGCTGACACAGAAGCCGCCAACGGTGCCGATGGATTTGGAGAACGTGCCGACGATGTAATCACAATCCGCCTCAACACCTTCCAACTCACAAAGGCCACGGCCTTTTTCGCCCAATGTGCCGAGCGAATGTGCCTCGTCGACCATCAGGTAGGCACCATATTCCTTCTTCACCGCGGCAATCTCCGCCAGCGGCGCGGTATCCCCAAGCATCGAGTAGATGCCTTCGGTGACGACCACCTTGTCGCCGGGCTTGTCCTGGAGGCGAGCGAGTTTCTTCGCCAGGTCTTCGGGATTATTGTGGCGGAAGCGGATCACCTCAGCATCGGACAGTTTGCAGGCGTCATAGATCGAAGCGTGACTGTCGGCGTCGATCAGCAGATAATCGCCGGACTGCGCCAGCGACGAGATCGCCCCAAGATTGGCCGAGTAACCAGTCGAGAAGACGATCGCACATTTCTTGCCGTAGAAATCCGCGACGCGCCGCTCCAGCGACTTGTGCAACTCATATGTGCCATTAGCGATGCGGGAGCCGGTCGTGCCGGTCCCGAACTCGTCAATTGCCGCTTTCGCCGCGGACACGCAAGTCTCGTCAAAGGTCATGCCGAGGTAGTTGTTGGTGCCGAGCAGAATTGTGCGCCGCCCTTCGAGCTTAGCCTCCGTCGGTGAGATGACTTCGTCAAATTCAAGCCTGGTCGGATCACGGCCCAATGCTTTTAAGGCACCAAATGCCTTTTGCACGGCCATGGCTTTTTCTTCGATGCTCACTGCCTACTCCTACGTCCCACTTCGCGCTCAGGCGTCTTCCAAAATCAGGCCATGGATCGCGGCGGATAACTGCCCCACCGTTTTCACGTCCGAAATCCGGTCCAGAGGAACCGTGATCGAGAATTCATCTTCAAGCTCGAAGACGAAATCCATGACACTGACGGAATCCAAACCCGTATCCACAACGATATCCGTGTCCGCCGTCAGGGTCAGATCACCTTCGATCTTTTCCCCGAGCAACCGAATGATATCGCTCTGAACAGAGTCTAGCGTCGCCATAAACGTCTCATTACTGTCCCAGTGCCACTTGCGTGGCTGTTATCCCTATACGGGCCGTTGTCAGTCGTCATTGCTTGCGACTTATTTTCTAACCCGTTTCCACGAGCGGCGAATGTGCCCCGATATGACAAAAATATAAAGCGATATGACGCTTCCGATCACAAGTCTTGCAGGATGAAATCTTTACGCGAGGTCGCAAAATCAAGGCCTGCGTCAATCTGCACTTGTGAGGCACGGGCACCGCGTCGAATACTCTATATTGCCGATATTTTGAGCATATGTAGTGCAAAAATGCCCGCAATGTCCAGATGTAGGCTGAAACCCAGACCCGCCGAACCGTCTGCGACTAGTCATTCGATCCGTTGCGCCAAGTAAAAGTCACCACCAATCGGCCGTCTGACGCCCGCTTTTGCTGCGGCGCGACATCGCGCCTCACGCGGTTTTGTACCAGACCATGGGCGTTCAACGCTGCGGATGGAGATTTGCGGACAGAAACAAACGCAAATCACGCAAGGCTGGCAAAGCGTTGCGCAGCTTCTCTGCACCAACGCCCTGTGTGATGTCCGAAAATATCGGCGACAGGGTCTCGATGGCCTGATTTCGCACCTGCAAACCAGCCTCGGTCAGGGATACCAGCTTGCGCCGTCCGTCCCGCTCATCAGCGCGGACGCGGACATATCCAGCTGCCTCCAGTCGCGAAACGGTATTCGTCATCGCCGCCTTGGTCAGTTGGAAGACACGGGCCAGTTGGGCGGGGCTTTTCTCTCCGCCGAGATGCGAGAAATGGTTGAGCACCGCGAAATGTGCTGGCTCCAGTCCCTCCGGAAGAGCCCGGCCAAGGCGTTGCCTCGCCAGTTGCTCCACCGCACGGATTTCATTGAGGACTGTAAAGGTAATGGGATCATCGATTGCGCGCATGGATCAGCTCCCCTCTCGGTGGTTCAACGCTTAACCATAATTTCCGCTGCTGGCAATCAGGGGCCATACCAGGTGCGCCCGCCGATCAGCGATGGCACCCGCTGCCGAACATCGGCAACGGCGGCCAGGTCAAGATCGGCGCGAATGATCCCTGGGCTGTCACCGGCATCGGCAATCACCTCACCCCAGGGCGCGATGATCAGCGAATGGCCCCAGGTTGATCGCACTGCGCCTTCAGACGCTTCATGCTGGCCGCATTGTGCCGGGGCCAGCACAAAGCATCCGGTCTCGATTGCGCGTGCGCGCAACAGAACTTCCCAATGAGCCGCTCCGGTTGGGCGCGTAAAGGCGGAGGGTACGCTGATGATCTGCGCACCGCTGCGCGCCAGGCGCAGATAAAGATCCGGAAAGCGCATGTCATAGCAAATGGTCATGCCGAGCGGTCCCCAAGGCGTCCCGGCCAGAACCGCTGCATCCCCCGGGCGATAGCCGGAGGATTCGCGGTACGCTTCTCCCGCGACGGGAACCGCATCGAACATGTGTATCTTGTCATACCGCGCCACGATCTGCCCGTCGGGCCTGATCAGAAAGGACCGGTTCACGAACCGGCCATCCTCTTTCTCGCCGCTGAGCGCGAGCGAGCCGATCAGCAGCCATGTCGACAATTCGGCGGACAAAACACGCAGCCGGGCAAGTGTCGGATCATCCGCCTCAGACCGCAGCACCCTGCGCTGGTGCGCGCGGCTCATCGAGACGATATTAGTCACCTCGGGTGTGACGATCAGCGAAGCACCATCACCAGCAGCCTGGCGGATCAGTGCCTCGGTCAGTGGTAAATTGGCCAGAGGGTCGTCAGAGGATGTCAGCTGTATAAGGGCGACCGGACAGATCATCATGCGATATGCGATCGAAGTGTAAGCATCACGCTGCGATCAGGCAGCCAGCGCCTTGTCGAGCCCGCCAGCCCGCTCCAACGCCATCAGATCGTCGCAGCCACCAACATGGACGCCGCCAATGAAAATCTGTGGAACGGTACGCCCGCCATTGGCGCGCTCGATCATCTCCGATTTGCGCGACGGGACCGCCATCACGTCGATCTCGGTGAAATTCACACCTTTTTTCGCCAGTAATGCCTTGGCCATCCGGCAATAGCCGCAGATTGGCGTGGTATAAATTTCAACCGGTTTCATGAGCCGTCCCCTTTGCAACTGCTTTTGCTATCTAGGTCAGCCTGTCCGCTTGGGCAACGCGCGCGAGGACGAGAATATTCACTTCTTTGGCACCGGCCTGAAGGCACAGGGCCGTGCAAGCGGACAATGTGGCACCGGTTGTGAGCACATCATCGATCAGCAAAACCGACCTGCCCCGCATGCGATCGACGGAAGCAACCGGCACCTTGAATGCCGTTTCGACATTCGCGATCCTGTCGGCCCGGCTGCGCCCGTCCTGCGACCCGGACCATCGCACCCGGCGCAGAAGATTGAAGGCAAGGTCCTCCTCACGCTCCGCAATACAGGCCAGCTCACGCGCCAACTCGCCCGACTGATTGAACTTGCGCCGAAGCGCGCGTTGCCAATGCAAGGGGACTGGTGCGATCACATCGGCTCGTTCGACCATGTCGCGGCCAGCCCGCAAAAGCCACCGCGCAGCGAGAGGCGCGATATCGAGCCGGTCGCCATGCTTTAGGCCAAGAACAAGTCGCCGCCCTGTCCCCTCATACATCATCGCGCAGGCACCCCGGCTCCAATTGGGTGGAGATCTGGTGCAGTCGTCGCAAGATGCGTCGGGGCCGAGCCCGGCAGGCACCGGCACCCCGCATGTGGTGCAGGCTTGCCCGGCCACAAAGCTTGTCCCGCGCCAGCAGTCGGGGCAAAGGCCCTGATCAGTCGCCACCTCCACCCGGCAAGACGGGCAGAGTGTGGGATAGACGAAACCGGACAGAAGCCTACCCGCCCATGAAGCCCATGGCGGCACTTTCGGCATGCGCCCCCGCGCGCTATATGGCCGGACGGAGGCAGAGGAACCCTTATGAAGCTTTTCGATGGCCATGCGCGCATCATACGGGGCAACAGGATTAACAAACTGTTATCAGACCCAGAAATCGGTGCCGGTTTCCTGATAGAGCGGGCCGCATCGGGCATTGCCGACCGGCTGGCAGATGTGCAACGCAGCTTTCCCGATGTTGCGATCATCGGATCGGGCGGCGGCGCTTTCGCAGTCGCGCTTTCAGGGCGCGCCGATGCCGGGACGACGGTGCAAATTGAACCCTCACCGGACCTTGCCAAGGCTGTGGCCAACCGCGTCCCGGATGCCGTTCTGCGAATCGCATCAGAGGAAGCACCCGATCTGCAAGGCCAGAGCCATGATCTGGTCGTCGGCGGGCTGTCGCTCCACCGCGCCAATGATCCGGTTGGTGTGCTCACGCAAATGCGCCTCGCTCTCAGGCCGGACGGCCTTGCATTGGTGGCGCTCTTCGGTGGCCAGACCTTGCAGGAATTGCGTGCCAGCTTCGCCGAGGCCGAGGCCGAGGTTGAAGGCGGTATCTCGCCGCGAGTGGCGCCGATGGCCGAGATACGTGACCTGGGATCTCTGTTGCAGCGCGCGGGCTTCGCTTTGCCCGTCGCCGATGTCGACCGAATGGAAGTCGCCTATCAGACGCCATTTCACCTGATGCGCGACCTGCGTGCGATGGGGGAGGCGAACCCGATGGCCGACCGACGCCGCACCTTCACACGGCGGGCAACGATGATGCGGATGGCGGAGATCTACACCGAAAACTTCTCGCGCCCGGATGGCCGCGTCACCGCCACATTCGAGATCGTATACCTGACCGGTTGGGCCCCGGCCGACAGTCAGCCGCAGCCCTTGCGACCGGGATCGGCCAAGGCCCGGCTGGCCGATGCGCTCGGCACGTCGGAAAAACCAGCAGGCGACAAAACCCCGCATGCCCGACGCGACGTGCCGCCTGACGATTGATGACTACAGATTTCGCCCTACCTCTCGCTCCTTAGGCTATGGCCATGTATGGATGGAAAAATACGTGATGAAAGACTTCGCGAAGGACACCGCATTGACTGATCGCCTTGCCCATGCGCCGCCCAGCCATCCGGCTGTCCCCAGCCGAAAAACAGGCGTCCTTGTGGTCAATCTCGGCACGCCGAACGGCACCGACTATTGGAACATGCGGCGATATCTGAAGGAATTCCTGTCCGACACGCGGGTGATCGAAGCGCCCAAATGGCTGTGGCAGCCGATCCTGAACCTCGTGATCCTGACGACGCGCCCCCAGAAATCGGGCGAGGCCTATGCCTCTATCTGGAACAAGGAAAAGGATGAAAGCCCACTGCGCACGATCACCCGTTCGCAAACAGAAAAGCTGGCCGCGCGTCTGACCGCGACCTATGGCGGCGACGTCATGGTTGATTATTGCATGCGCTATGGGGATCCCTCGACCGGATCGAAAATTCAGGAACTGCACGATGCAGGCTGTGACCGGATCGTGTTTTTCCCTCTCTACCCGCAATACTCCGCGACGACGACAGCGACAGCCAATGATCAGGCATTCCGCCAGTTGATGAAGATGCGCTGGCAGCCCGCCTTTCGAACAGTGGCTGCCTATTACGAGCATCCGCTCTACGCGAAGGCGCTGGCCCATTCGGTTGAGCAGGCCTATGCGGAGATGGACGCGAAGCCCGATGTCCTGGTCGCCTCCTATCACGGCCTCCCGCAGGAATATCTGGACAAAGGTGATCCCTATCACTGTACCTGCCACAAGACGACGCGCCTGATGCGTGAACAGCTAGGCTGGAACAAGGACGAGGTCGTCACCACATTTCAGTCCCGCTTCGGTCCCAAGCAATGGCTCCAACCCTACACGGTGGAGATGGTGGCCGAACTGGCACGGCAGGGCAAAAAGCACATCGCCGTCATGGCCCCCGGTTTTTCCGCCGATTGCGTCGAGACGCTGGAAGAGATCAACGAAGAGATCAAGGAAGCCTTTGAGGAGGCGGGCGGCGAGCGGTTCGACTACATCCCCTGCCTCAACGACGATGATGCGCATATCGACATGATGGAAGCGATCGTCACGACAGAGCTGAGCGGCTGGGTGTGACGTCAGAGCGTGGCGGCGAACAGTCTGGTCGTTCGCCGCCATCCCAATACACGGGATTTTACACTCGTTTCGTCCTTTCCATGCGGGGTGCAGCTGGAAAGGCGCAAGGTTGAGTGGGTGGTAGACATCAACCTATGAGTGCATGTTTAGTTAAATCGACGACGTCGTCAACGCTTATATCTACGACTTGTTCGGGAGATATGCGCCAGACCTGCGCCGCATCAAAAATGTACGTCACGCCTGCTTTGCCTCGTCAAAACCGATGAACCGGGTGGTCTCTGCCACCGGGCGGCGACGCGAGACGACGTCATTGGCCACAAAGCTGTCATCCGGCCAGCCAAGCGCAACACAAGTCAGGATAACCTGATCCTCCGGGATCTCGGCAACCTCTCGCACCACAGGGGATTGCATGATGCCCTGCCCATTAATCACCGCGCCGAGCCCCTTGTCCCAGGCCGCGAGCACCAATCCGAATGTCGCAGCACCGGTGTCGAAATGCGCGATGGTGTTGGTCAGAAGATCACGGTCGAAACAGACGACAATAGAAACGGGCGCGTCGAATTGCCTGAACCCGCGCATGACCCAGTCTTGCCTACGCTCCGCATCATGACGCTCTATCCCCATCGCCTCGAACAGCTGGACCGCGATTTCGATCTGCCGCTTTCGATGGACACCGTCATAGGCGGCATAGTCCTCAATTTCCCGGCTTGGGGTGACGCCGCCAAGCATGCGTTCGGTATTGCCAGCGCGCACACGCTCCAGCGGCTCCCCCGTCAGAACGTGAAAATGCCAGGGCTGTGTGTTCATCGATGACGGCGCGCGCGATCCGAGAGTGATGATCTCCTCCAGCAGCGTGCGCGGCACCGGGTCGGGCTTGAACCCGCGGATGCTCCGACGTTCTTCGATCACCTTGGTGAGTTCCATATCTGCCTTCCCTCATGCAATTGGCAGGGCCACCCTATGGCGGCGGCGATGATGCGCCCAGCCCCTGGTGCACCTGACGTTACGGATTGTTGATAATGTCGATACCGCAAACCACACTATATGTCCGTCCATGGGAAAATATGATCCACCACCGAGCGAATACCGCTTTCGCATCATCGCCAGCGTCGTGATCCTGGCAATCGTCGTCTTTGCGCTCATCTACCGCGGCCTGCCCACGGGCCCTGCCTCCATCGAAGCCATCGTCAGCGGTGTGATTTTCGGCAGCGCGACCATTGCATGGTCGGTCTGGAAACTGAAACAGCGCGGCAAGGATTGAAAAGGCCGCCCCCCGGATGGGGAGGCGGCCTTCTGTCCTTGTTGTCGATGTCAGGCGCTGATCAGCCGACCAGCCCGCCATCATCACGGCGTACGGCAATGACGGCCGAGCGCGGCGTCGCATCGCCGCCTTCTGGCCAATGGCTGTTGCCGCTGTCACCGGGATGCTGGATGCCGACGAACATCGTCGTGCGATCCGGGCTCCATGTCAGGCCGGTCACCTCGCAATCGCGCGGCCCGACGAGGAAACGGCGGATTTCACCCGTGGCGGGATCGCCCGCCAGCATCATGTTGTTGCCCTGGCCGGCAAAATCACCCTCGTTCGAATCGTCTCCATCCGTCTGGATCCAGACGATGCCGCTTGAATCGAAGGCCAAACCGTCCGGCGAGTTGAACATATTGCCCGCGTTGACGTTATCCGAACCGGCGCGCGCATCTTCATGCACTTCCGGGTTGCCCGCCATCACGAAGAGATCCCATTCAAACCTGTCCGCCGTGTGATCGCCGCCCGCGGGCCGCCAGCGCACGACCTGACCGAAGAGGTTCTTCTCACGCGGGTTCGGACCATTGACGGAGGTGTCATCACCGCCCGCATTCGGCTTTACACCCCGGTTCTTGTTGTTGGTGAGGCAGCAGAACACCTCCGCCTTGTTGGGGTTCGCCGATATCCATTCGGGGCGATCCATCGTTGTCGCACCCATCTTCGATGCCGCCTGACGGGCGTGGATCACCACTTCGGCGAGGTTCGCCATGCCTGTTGTCTCGGGCGTGAGTGCGAGCCACTCGCCGGTGCCGTCATCATGGAACTTGCCCGCATATAGCGTACCATCGGTCATCAGCGCATCGGTATCGGCACCTGGCGCGTAGACGCCATTCGACAGATAGCGATAGACGAACTCGCCGCGCTCATCATCGCCCATATAGATGGCAATGCGGCCATCGGTGTTCACAACGACTTCAGCATTTTCGTGCTTGAAGCGACCGAGCGCGGTGCGCTTTTTCGGGATCGATGTGGGATCGGACGGATCGAGCTCCACCACCCAGCCCGCGCGGTTCGGCTCATTCGGGTGCTTGGAGACATCGAACCGCTCATCGATCTTCGCCCAGCCATAGCCCCAATCCTCGGCGGAGATGCCGTAGCGGGCGAGTTCAGGCGACACTTCATGATCGGCGTCAGCAGCTGAGAAATAGCCGTTGAAATTCTCTTCGCAGGCCAGATACGTGCCCCACGGCGTCAGGCCGGAGCCGCAGTTGTTCCACGTACCGAGCGACTGGACGCCGTCAGGATCGGCAGCCGTTTTCAGCAGATCATGACCGCGCGCCGGACCTGTAATCTCCATCGGTGTGTCCGGCGTGACGCGGCGATTGTATTGGCTATCCAGCACGACGCCCCAGTCACCGTCCGTGTCCGCGATCTCGACGATGGACAGACCGTGGGCCATCTTGCCCTTCAGCACATCGTCATCGGTTTCCGGCGCGCCGGAAGGCCACAACACCTTGCGATTAGTGTATTCATTATTGACGACGATCACGGTCGCGCCGTCGATCTGGAACAACTCCATCCCATCAATATTGTCACCGAACGTCACGGCCTGCGTGGCACCGGTTCCAAGCGTTGCGTGATCGAAGGCTGGGCCGTCAGATGTCAGCGGGTCGCCCCACCGCACCACGACATGGGAAGAATAGCCAGGTGGCAGGCTGATCGCATCTGCCGTGCTTGTCGGTATCTGGTCGAACGCGAAGCGCGATGAATGGGCCGCTGCCTGCGCATCGGGCGCGATCCCCGCGCCGATGGCTGCGACGCTGCCAAATGCGAGCACGCCGCCGAGGAACCCGCGGCGACCGATCGCGCGCTCGACAATCTCGTCAAATTCGCAG
Organism: Pseudomonadota bacterium; assembly: GCA_039030855.1. Taxonomy (GTDB): domain Bacteria; phylum Pseudomonadota; class Alphaproteobacteria; order Rhodobacterales; family Rhodobacteraceae; genus Pikeienuella. The sequence goes on along the minus strand of JBCCDJ010000004.1, from coordinate 82,085 downwards.
CCCTCGGGGCGCGGGTTCACCTTCTCATCGAAATCGTCAAAGGAGAGGTCGTTGATCACATGGTCTTTCATTCGGGGCTCCCAAGATCAAGGTGGCTATTGTGCACCCGGCTTTTCTGGCCGGGCCATGCTACCGTCTAGCAACGCTCCGTGACAACTTGACGACAGATCCCGGGGCCTGTTCGCTCGGAAAGGCCGGGTCGAGGCAAGGTCGCCGACGACTCGCTCGGATCAGATTAACGACGGGGAAGCGCAATCAAAGGGAGAATTGCGACTCATCCGCTCTCCCGCGGGATATTTCTTTACAGATGAGCCATTGCCCACTGTTCGGAAACCGGTTTCACGACAGGCCAGCGCGCCTTTGTCCCTCGGCATAGCCCTCGAAATAAGCCTCTGTATCCGCCTTGTAGCCATGGCTGGAGCAGGAGTTTTCGAGAAAGGTAAAGCGCGTGGGCTGCTCGGCGCTTTTCCCGCCATCATGTAGCCCGACCTTGTACCAGTCGAAATCGGCACATTGGATCCGCGAGATCGCACCGACAACCGGCGTACCACCGACATTGGTTACCTGGTTACTACAGGCCGCGACCGCCAAGCCGACAAGGCCCAAACCGATTTTTGAGATGTGTTTCATGTCCCGCGAACTAGAACTGCCGCGCGCGAAGTCCAACGACAATCCAATCACATATCGGCCTGTGCAAAAGCCACTGGCATGTTTCGATCAATCGCGCCACGATCGTGCCGCGTCGACACAGGCGCAGGAGAGGCAAAGCAGAGACAGAGTATGTTAGGCGGATTATTTTCACGAAAACCACCGGCAGAAGATGCGAAAGCCAAGGCTTCGGCGGCGGAACGCAACGGCACGGTTCAGGTCGGCTGGCTGCTGGCCGACGAAAAGGCCGCCATCGTCTATTTCCCGCCTGAACGGGTGCGATCGGCTGAGATGAACAAGACCCACGCCAAATCGGCGTCGCGCTGCCCGGCAATCATCAACATGGAGAGCCGCTATTTCGTCGTCCGTTGCCCCTTTGATATGCATTTGCGCTTTGCCCGCAACAAGGACGGCAAACCCGGTGTGCGGAATATGCTGGGGGAGGCAAGCCCGGTGCGTCCGGCCAAGCTGAACAACCTCATCCACATGACGAACGAGGCTGAGTGGCGCTATCCCGACCGCCCGACGGTACAAATCAGCCTGCCCTACATTTTTGTCGCCGATGACCCGGTGCATATGAGCCAGGTCGACGCGTTCATGCATTATCGCGCCGCCCCCCTGCCAGGCACGATCTTCGGCGGACGGTTCCCCATCCACCTCTGGCCACGCCCGCTGATGTGGGCGTTTGAATGGCACGAGCCGGAAAAGGATCTGATCCTGAAACGGGGGGAGCCCTGGTTCTATGTCACCTTCGAAGGGATGGCCCCGGACCGTCCCGTGCAAATGGTGGAGGCTGAGCGGACGGAGGACCTGTCGCTCTACCTCGAACAGATCAGCGGTGCGGTGAACTACGTGAACCAGACGTTTTCCCTGTTCAAGGAGGCCGAAAAACGCCGCCCGGAGACGTTGCTGGTTCCCCGCAAACGCTAGTTCTCGGGCAGCAGGCTCTCGATTTTTTCAAAGCTTGCCATGCCTGCGCCAAACTCGAACGTACCGCGGGTGGCCATCTCCTCCGCGGCGTCGATGAACGTACCGAACGCGGCACGCGCGAGGGCGGAGCCGACGCTGACCCGTTTCACCCCCGCGCTGGCGAGATCAGTGAGGGACATGCCCCGCACACCGCCCCTGATGACGTTCACCGGCTTCGTGACGGCGGCGCAGACCTGCCTAATCGTATCAAGGTCACGCAGGCCGGGCGCGTAAAGAACATCAGCACCGGCTGCCTCGAACGCCTGCAGGCGGCGGATCGTATCGCCCACATCGTGACGGCCCCACAGGTGGTTTTCCGCCCGCGCGGTCAGCACGAAATCGGCGTCTAGCGCATCGCGGGCCTCAACCGCAGCCGCGATCCGCTCCACCGCCAGATCAAAGTCGTAGATCGGATTGGCGCGGTCCCCGGTGTGATCTTCCAACGACGCTCCGGCCAATCCGATGGCCGCCGCGGCCTTGATCGTCTCCGCCGCGCTGTCGGGGCTGTCGCCGAACCCTTTTTCGAGATCGGCAGAGACGGGCAGCGGTGTTGCCTCCGCAATCACGCGGCAATGGTCCAGCATCGCTTGCGGTGACATCGTCCCTTCGCGAACACCTTCGCCAAAGGCCGCCCCGGCGCTGGTCGTCGCCAGCGCTTCGAACCCCAACGCGGCCAGCATTCGCGCTGTGCCCCGGTCCCAGGGGTTGGGAATGATGAAGGCACCAGGGCGCTCATGCAGCAGGCGGAATGCGGATTTTTCGGTCATGTCAGTGTCCCACAGTGAAATCGTTGAGCCCAGAGCAATCCTGTCCGCGCACCAGGAACAGCGGGCGGGTGGAGAAATCCACCATCACGCCGGACCCGTCGCCTGCCTCGCGCAATGTTCGGTCCAGATGCGACGTGGTCGGCATATAGCGGATCGCCAGACCCGCCCGGCGGCGGGGCGAGCGGTTCGCGTTGGAGCCGTGGATCATATAGACATCGTGCAGCGACATCTGACCCGGCTCCAGCACCACATCCATCGCATCGGCCTCGTCAAAGGCACTCATGTTGATCTTCTCGGACAATGCCAGGTCACCGTCTTCTTTCATGTGATCATGCAGCACCTGATCGCGATGTGATCCAGGCACGACGCGAAGGCATCCGTTTTCAGGATCGGACCGTTCCAGCGCGATCCAGACGGTACATGTCGCCAGTGGCCGGATCGGCCAGTAATGGCCATCCTGATGCCATGGTACCTCCAGCCCGTTGCCCGCAGCCTTGCAAAACATATGGCAGCCCCACAACGCAATGTCGGGTCCAATGGCGCTCTCCACCAGATCGAGGATATCCGGGTCGCGGGCGAGATCGAGAAAGGCGGCAGCACCTTTTACCCCTTCCGCCCCGTCTTCGAGATGAATGGATATCAACTTCTCGGGCCGCACGCCGGGATTGTCCGCAATCACGCGATCAAGCTCAGCCACGAGCGCATTCATGCGCGCCTGCGGTAAACGAAAAGACGGCACGACGATGCCGTCGCGGCGATAGGTTTCCACTTCCTCGGCGGTCAGTCCGGCCATCGCATCCTCCCCGGTCTTTGCAGGCCAGCGTAAAGGCAAGAGCGGTGATCGGGCAATCGCCGATCGGTGGCAGGAGATGTCAGCGCTGCGCGTGCTTGAACCCGTGAAAAGGTGGCGGCGTCCCATGCGGGGCGGAGCGCCAGTATTGCTGCGGGGCCTCGACCTTCGCGCCGAGCGCCGCCGCCGCATGCCAAGCCCAGCGCGGGTCCCAGAGAAACGCGCGCGCCATGGCGATGGCATCCGCCTGACCGGAGGCAACGATCTCCTCGGCCTGCTCCGGCTCGGTGATCAGGCCAACGGCGATCACAGGCAGGCCGATATCCTTCATCGCCGTCGCCAGATGCACCTGATAACCGGGGCCAACGGGGATGTCCTGCGCGGTCGAAAGCCCGCCGGAGGAGACATGCAGCGCGGCGCATCCCGACACTTTCAGATCATGGCCGAGGGCGACGACTTCGCCGACATCCAGGCCTCCCTCAGCCCAATCGGTGGCTGAGACACGCACCCAGACCGGGATGGTGGCGGGCACGGCGGCGCGGACCGCTTCGAACACCTCCATCGGGTACCGCCGCCTGTTTTTGGTCGTACCGCCATAGGCGTCATCACGTTGATTAGCGAGGGGTGAGAGGAACTGATGCAACAGATAGCCATGGGCCATGTGCAACTCGATCCCATCGAAGCCGAGCCGCACAGCACGCATCGCTGAGGCAACGAACTCCGCCTTCACACGCTCCAGACCCGCCTGATCGAGCGCCAGCGGCGCGGCATCATCCTCCCCATGAGGAATGTCCGACGGCGCGACCGTCTGCCAGCCATCAGCGTCTTCAGGCTTCAATTGCGCGCCGCCATCGAAAGGCGAGCGGCTGGACGCCTTGCGCCCCGCATGGCCAAGCTGGATGGCAATCGGCGTGGATGAAATCCCGCGCATCGCTGCGATCACGTGCGCCAGCGCCGCCTCGTTCAGATCAGAATAGAGACCAAGATCCTGAGGCGATATCCGCCCCTCCGCTGAAACAGCGGTCGCCTCCAGAATGACCAGCCCCGCCCCCGACATGGCGAGCGAGCCAAGATGCACCATGTGCCAGTCGGCGGCGATACCATCGGTCACCGCGTATTGGCACATCGGCGCGACGATAATGCGGTTGGGCAGCGTCAGCGTACCAAGTGTCAGCGGCGTGAATAGTCGGGACATCGCGGCCCTTCCCCCCTTGATGGAACCTCGGCAGATCGCTCATCCGATACCTGCCCCGGAAGGCCAGCATTTCCAGACCAGCGTTTTTTGGGACGGAATCGCACGAACAGCGATAGAAATGCCAGAGGAAGCTCAGCGGGTCGAGGCTTGTGATGGTCCATCGCTCCGGCTCAGGCCGCTCGGCCGGCACTGAGCGCGACGCCCTCCACGGTCACCCTGTGCATAAGGCGGCGATATCCGTGATAGTCGTTGATCGCCTTGTGCCATGTCGCGCGATTGTCCCACATGGCGATATCGCCGACCTGCCAGCGTATCCGGCACTGGAATTCCGGTTTCTGACAATGCGCGTAGAGCAGATTGAGGATCGCGCGCGACTCCTCGCCGCTCAGTTGTTCGATATGGGTCGTGAAGACCGGGTTGACGTAAAGGCCACGACGCCCGCTCAGCGGATGGCTGATCACGACCGGATGCCGCGCATCCTGCGTCGCGGCGTCGGCATTGCCGAACCGACCGCTCTTGGATGCTTCGCTGTCGCGCATCTTGGCCCCGAAAGCGTGGCGCGATGAATGAACTGCCGTCAAACCATCGACAAAATCGCGTGGTTTGGGCGACAGCGCTTCATACGCCGCCGCCATGGAGACAAACAGCGTATCACCGCCAAACGGCGGCATCTCGATCGCATGCAGGATCGAGCCCATTGCAGGAATGTCGTCATAGGAATGGTCGGTATGCCACCCTTCCCCCACAGCCTGCTTCTGGTCCTTCTCCTTCAGCACGGTTGCGATCTCGGGATACCCCTCTACCGGCTTGAAGAAGCGGTTGACATTGATCGGGCCGAAGCGTCGGGCAAATGCCAGATGGTCTTCGGGCGTGCATGTCTGGCCGCGCAGGACGATCACCGAATGTGCCGTGAACGCATCCCGGATCGCGTCGAAATCTTCGCGACGCCGAATATCGGCCCCGGAAATCTCCACGCCCAGTGCGCCGGTCAAGGGCAGAACATCCATACCGATCCTCCACAAATTTAGGTCTATCGCGGAACCTTCCGGTACCAACCTTTGTGAAAGACTACTCTTTGTACGGCGATGACAACAGGATGATGGCTGTTGACGCTGCGCCTCAGAATGTGGTCATCGCCCAGAACCCCGCTGCGCCCGCAGCGCCGCCAATGGCCAGCCACAGGAGCGGCGCGAGTTTGCTCTTCGGCGGCTCCGGCGGCGGGTCCTTCTGGTCAGCCAGGCGCACCAGCCGCTCCGCCAGTTCAGGCAGGCGCGGACCGACACGGCTGAGCGCCATGATCGTGTTGCGGGTATCGCGCAGCACGGCCTTGGGGCCGAGATTGTCGCGCATCCAGCGCTCCACCACCGGACCAGCGGCCGACCATATATTGGCATTGGGATCGAGCGAGCGGGCAACGCCCTCCACTACCACCATGGACCGCTGCAACAGGATCAGCTGGGTCTGTGTGACCATGCCAAACCGCTCCGTCACCTCGAAAAGATGGGCAAGCAGACGCGCCATCGAAATGCGCGAGGCATCCTGACCAAAAATCGGCTCCCCGATGGAGCGCAGCGATTGCGCGAAAAGGTCCACATCCTTGTCGGCGGGCACATAGCCAGCCTCGAAATGAACCTCCGCCACGCGTCGATAATCCTTGCGCAGGAAGCCGAGCAGGATCTCAGCATAGTAGCGACGGGTGATCCGGTCGATCCTACCCATGATACCGAAATCCAGCGCCAAAATATCGCCATTAGCGGCGACCTTCAGGTTCCCCTGGTGCATGTCTGCATGCCAGTACCCATCACGCAGCGCCTGATTGAGGAAGGTCTGGATCACCCGTTCGGCAAGATCTGTCAGGTCATGCCCGGCAGCGGCCAGCGCCTCCGGGTCGCCCATGGGCAGACCCTCGACCCAGGTTGCCGTCATCACCCGGCGATCGCAGAGGGGCCAGATGATCTCCGGCACCTTGAAGCCGGGATCGTCCTTCACGTTATTCGCAAACTCCGCCGCGCCAGAAGCTTCAAGCCTGAAATCCAGCTCCGCCGTCACCACGCCGTTGAAATGGTCGACGACGGCACGCGGGCGCAGGCGCTTGGCCTGCGGGGCCACAAGCTCCAGAAACCTCGCGATCATGTAGAAGGCGGAAATGTCCTTGCGGAACTGCCGCTCGATACCGGGGCGCAGGATCTTCACCGCCACTTTCTGCCCGGTCTCCCGGTCAATCGCCGGATGGACCTGCGCGATGGAGGCGGCAGCGACCGGGGGATCGAACTCAGAAAACAGCGCCTCGACCTCATGATCGAGCGCCTGTTTGACGGCGCGCCGCGCCTCCTCCATCGGGAATGGCGGCAGCTTGTCCTGCAGGTTGCGCATATCCTTGGCCAGATCGACGCCGATCACGTCGGGGCGGGTCGAAAGGATCTGCCCGAACTTGATGTATGCAGGGCCAAGCGCGTTGATCGCGCGGGCGACAGGTGGCAGGGATGGATCGCCGGATTTGCCGACGATCAATCCGGGCGAGGTGACGATCATCAGCGGCACACGCATCCGCTTGGGCGCATCGAACGCATCAAGCACCTTGGACATCGCGCCCGTGCGCCGGAATGTGGCCAGCACCCGTGCCAGCCGCCACAGATTCGGGATGGTGCGCAGCATCAGAGGCGCCAACCCGAATGGATGGCCGCGATACCCAGCGTCTGGTTGCGGTACTGGACCCGCCCGAACCCGGCATTACGGATCATGGTGGCAAATGCCTCCTGATCGGGAAACTTGCGGATCGATTCGACCAGATACTGATAACTGTCGCGATCCTTGGCGATGATCTGACCCATCCGGGGAATCACGTTGAATGAATAAAGATCATAGGCTTTCTGCATCAGCGGCGGGTCCACATGGCTGAATTCAAGGCACATGAACCGCCCGCCCGGTTTCAGCACGCGATATGCCTCGGCCAGCGCGTCGGCGATCCGGGTCACGTTCCGGATACCGAAAGCGATGGTATAGGTATCGAAGGTCCTGTCGGGAAAAGGTAGGTTCATCGCATCGCCACACACCCAGTCGAGCGCATGGCCAAGGCTTTCAGCCTCAGCCCGCTTGCGGCCCTCAACCAGCATCGGGGCCGTCATGTCGCAGATCGTGGCCTGGCCGTTACCCTTCAGCCGGTTCATGACACGGAACGAGATATCGCCGGTGCCGCCCGCCACATCCAGCAGCTTCATGCCCGGCCGCGGGGCCATCCAGTCGATCAACGCCTCTTTCCAAAGCCGGTGAATGCGGAATGACATCACGTCATTCATCACATCGTAGTTTGAGGCGACGGAGGAAAAGACACCGTGGACCAGCCCGGCCTTGTCTTCCTCTGCCACGTCGCGGAAACCGAAATGTGTGGTCGCCGCCTCAGCTTCGCCTGTATCGGTCGTCTTCTGGGTATCGCGTTTGTCACTCATGATGCGCTACATAGCGCCGATCAGGGCGGGCCGCCATGTCGATGGGAGAGGCCGTCTGCCGCAGGGGGACGCGATGCCTGAACTACCTGAAGTCGAAACCGTGCGCCGCGGCCTCGCCCCAGCGATGGAAGGGCGCGTGGTGACAACTGCGCTTCAGCGTCGCCCGGACCTGCGCTGGCCTTTTCCGGACAGATTCGCCGAACGGCTGACGAGACGCCGCATCCTGCGGCTGGGGCGGCGATCGAAATACATCCTCGCAGACCTTGATAGCGGCGAGACGCTGATCATCCATCTCGGCATGTCTGGGCGCATGATGGTGTCGGGCATGCAGCCGGGCGGGTTCCACCACAAGGCAGGTGACTATGCCAAGCATGACCATGTCGTCTTGCAGATGGATGGCGGTGCGGAGGTTATCTTCAACGATGCACGCCGCTTCGGCGCAATGGATCTGTGGCCGACGGCTGACATTGCCGGCCATAAGCTGCTCGCCGCGCTGGGGCCGGAGCCGTTGGCGAATGACTTTCACGCCGACTATCTGGCTGCGAAGCTGGCCCGCAAGATGAGCCCGATCAAATCGGCACTGCTGGATCAGCGGATCATCGCGGGCCTTGGCAATATATATGTGTGCGAGGCGCTCTACCGCGCCGGCATCTCTCCAAGGCGCAGGGCCAGTGCCATTTCCCGCACGCGAATCGATGCCCTTGTCGGGCACATCAACGCGACCATCGCTGACGCCCTCGAGGCGGGCGGTTCATCCTTGCGCGACTATCGTCAGGCCGATGGGGAACTTGGCTATTTCCAGCACAGTTTTCGTGTCTATGACCGCGAAGGGCAACCCTGCCGTACCACTGGCTGCGCGGGTACGATCCGGCGACTGGTCCAGTCCGGACGGTCATCGTTCTACTGCGTCAGATGCCAGCGGTAGCGCGGGTTGACTGGACGATCCGGCGGGCGTATACGCGCGCTTCGTTTCGGATGAAGAGACAACGGAAAAAAGACACATGGCCAATTCGCCCCAGTCAAAGAAGCGTGCGCGCCAGCTTGAGCGCCGCACCGCAGTGAACACCGCTCGCAAGAGCCGCATCAAGACCTTTCTGCGTAAGGTCGAGGAAGCGATCGCATCCGGCGATGCAGAGAATGCAAAAGAAGCGCTGCGCGCCGCACAGCCCGAGATCATGCGCGGTGCCTCAAAGGGCATCATGCACGCCAACACGGCCAGCCGCAAAGTGTCACGCCTGGCAGCGCGGGTGAAAGCACTGTCGGCCTGATCCACCACCAGTTGAGTACTGCTTGATGCGCGGGATGAATGTCCCGCGCATAATTTTTTTTGTCACCAATTCGTCATGTTCACTCTTTGCTCCGCTTGCAGGAATCGGACCGATCCAGCACCTTGCCCAGCACGCGTGTAGCTTCCGCTCCGCTCAGAAATAAGATAGGCTTTCGAAGTATTAATGCGCTTCGCGCAAATAATAATGCGTGCCTGTATTTTTACTCAAAGAGTCTCATTATTGCACTGCTGATTTGAATACTTCCTTAAAACCAATGTCTTGTCATTTTTCCCATTATTCAGGTCGAGTTTCTGTTGAACGCCCATCGACCTTGCGCCTATTTTGACCAAATCAAACAAGCAGATTCGCAGAGGTCATTGATGAACCAGACTGGCATAAAGGAGGTCGATCCAAACCAGGCTTGGGATGAGCTGACCAACAATGCCAGATCGCTGATGATCGACGTGCGCACGTCTATGGAGTGGGACAGAATCGGGATACCGGATCTGTCCGCGCTTGGGGAAGATCGCATCGCGTTCATCGAATGGCAAAGCATGCCAACGATGGCGATCGACAGCGACTTCGCGCCAAAGGCGACCGCTGCAATCGCGGCCGCCGGTGCCACCGAGGTGTATTTTATCTGCCGGTCGGGTGTTCGCTCGCTACATGCGGGTCTTGCGACCACGGCTCATGCTGGCAGCGATGCCGGTTTTGAGTGTTTCAACGTATCGGGGGGCTTTGAAGGGGATCCGGACGCGTCGGGACTGCGTGGACGGATCAATGGGTGGCAGGCATGCGGCCTGCCATGGTTGCACGGCTGAGCAACGAGTAGAGGGAATCCGACCTAAAGCGGGGCAGCCGGGTCGGGACAAGGGGAGACGCAGATGCAGGACGCAGGCGGACGGCTTTGGGCCGATGCGACGGGTATTGTGAAAATGGAAATTGGACCGGCGGCGTGGACACGCTGGATCAAGCCGCTCTCCTTTCATGGCCTGTCAGCGGACATTGCCCGGCTTTCAGCACCCACGGAATTCGCCGCTGACTGGGTCAACCGGCATTACGCGACCGAACTGGTCAGCGCCCTGAACGAGGCCGGCGGCCAGTGCACCCGCATCACCGTGGCTGGCCAGCAGCCGGCGGAGGAGCAACAGCCAGCAAACGGTGCCGCGCTGGGTGCAAGCGTGCTGAACTCCGCCCCTCTGGACCGTCGCTTCACATTTGAAAACTTCGTTGTCGGTCGCCCGAACGAGCTGGCCCATGCCGCCGCGCGACGCGTGGCCGAAGATGATCATGTTGTCTACAATCCGGTCTTCCTTCATGGCGGCGTTGGACTTGGCAAGACCCATCTGATGAATGCGATCTCATGGCGGATTGCGGAGCGAACACCAGCGCGCAAAGTGCTGTACCTGTCCGCAGAACAGTTCATGTACCGCTTCATCCAGGCCATCCGCCGCGACAACACTATCGATTTCAAAGAACAATTCCGGTCCGTCGACGTGCTGATGATCGATGACGTGCAGTTCATCGCAGGCAAGAATTCCACACAGGAGGAATTCTTTCACACTTTCAACGCGCTCATCGACAGCGGCAAGCAGATCGTCATCTCCGGCGACCGCGCACCGGGCGATATCGAAAACCTGGAAGAACGCGTGAAGTCGCGCCTGCAATGGGGTCTCGTGGTCGATATTCACCCGACGGACTACGAATTGCGCCTCGGCATCCTGCAGACCAAGGCCGAACAGGCGCTGGAGAAGGATCCGTCGATTAAATTCGATCCCAAGGTGCTGGAATTCCTCGCCCACCGCATTTCGTCCAATGTCCGTGTTCTCGAAGGCGCGCTGACGCGGCTCTTTGCCTTCGCGACGCTGGTGGGGCGCGAGATCACCATGGACATGACCCTGGAATGCCTGTCCGACCTTTTGCGCGCCTCCGACCGCAAGGTCACGATCGATGAGATCATGCGCAAGGTGGCGGAGCATTATAACCTGCGTCTTTCGGACATGACCTCCGCACGCCGTGCCCGCAATGTGGCGCGGCCCCGGCAGATCGCGATGTATCTGGCCAAGACACTGACCTCGAAGAGCCTGCCTGATATCGGGCGCCGGTTCGGCGGGCGCGATCACACCACGGTCATGCACGCCGTCAAACGGGTCGAGAGCCTGAAGGACACCGACAATCAGATCGCCGAAGACGTCGAATTGCTGCGCCGGATGCTGGAGGCATAGGGGCAGCGCAACCGGCAATTGCGCCAATTTGATTGACTTGGCATTCATCCCGATCACATCCTCCCCCATCCGAAACCCGAAAACGGGCCGGTTTTGATTGGGAGGAACCATCATGACATCGAAACTGCTTTGCGCCGTTGCGGCGCTTGCGATCACGGCAGCGGGTACCGCGCAGGCGACCGAACTGCGCCTCAGCCACCAGTGGTCGACAAAAGACGTCCGCCATCAGGTTGCGCAGATCGTCGCCGACGAGGTCGCGGCCGCTGATGTGGATCTGGAGATCAAGATCTTCCCGTCGAAATCGCTCTTCAAACCGCGTGAACAGTACAAGCCGCTCAGCCGTGGTCAGCTCGACATGACGGTGTTTCCGCTGTCCTATGCTGGCGGCCAGCAGCCTGCGTTCAACCTGACGCTGATGCCGGGGCTCGTCAAAAATCATGACCATGCGGCACGACTGAATGAGAGCGCGTTCATGGACGAGATCGAGGCCAAGATGGCCGACGACGACGTCATGGTTCTGGTGCACGGCTATCTTGCGGGCGGCTTCGTCGGCAAGGATCGGTGCATCACCTCGCCCGAGCATGTGAAGGGCCTGCAAACACGCGCAGCCGGCAAGGCATTTGAAGAGATGCTGGCAGGCGCCGGGGCATCCATCGCCTCCATGGCGTCATCCGAGATTTACAACGCGATGCAGACCGGCGTTTTGCAGGCCGCAAACACGTCATCATCGTCATTCGTCAGCTACCGGATCTTCGAGCAGGTGAAATGTTACACGCCTGCTGCCGATGTGGCGCTGTGGTTCATGTATCAGCCGCTTCTCATGAACAAATCCGCTTTTGAGGGACTGACAGCCGAACAGCAGGCCGCCATCAAGGCGGGCGCGGCAAAGGCTGAGGCGTTCTACCTCGAAGAAGCCAAGAAGCAGGACGCCGCATCGGTCGAAGCCTACAAGGCCGCCGGCGTGGAAATTGCCAACATGACACCGGCGGAGTTTGAGGCCTGGCGCGCCATCGCGCAGGAGACGTCCTACAAATCCTTCGTCGAGCAGGTGCCGGACGGACAAAAGCTCCTCGATCTCGCACTGTCGGTCGAGTGATCTGAACAGGTCCGGCCCCTTCAAAGGGCCGGACCTTTGCATTGAGGGGACGCATATGGCCGGGCAAAGCACCGCCAACGTCGCACGCACCGGCGACAATCTCTTTCTGAAAATCGTGGCCGCCTTGTCGACATTGGCCGGATGGATCGCCGCATCGATGATCGTCGCTGCGGTCGCGATCACCTGCCAGATGATCTTCATCCGCTTCGTCCTGAACGGATCGACCATCTGGCAGACCGAGGCGGTGATCTACCTGGTAATCGCCGCGACATTGCTCGGCCTGCCCTATGTCCAGCGGTTGAGAGGGCACGTGAACGTCGATCTGTTCCCGATCTGGCTGAAAGGGCGCGCACGCCGCTGGATGGCGATATTCACGCTGTCCGCCTCCATCATCGTGGTCGCGATCATGCTCTGGTACGGCTATGAATACTGGCACTTCGCCTGGTCGCGCGGCTGGCGGTCGGACACGGTCTGGGGGGTGCAGTTGTGGATCCCCTATCTGGCACTGCCGATCGGATTTGGCCTCTATCTTCTGCAGCTGATCGCCGATCTCATCGCCGTCATCCTGCGCATCGATACGCCTTTCGGGCTGGAGGCTGACTGATGGACCCGCTGATCCTCGGGGCTCTGGTCGCTGTCATCACCGTGGTTGTCCTCTTCTCCGGCATGTCCGTCGCACTTGGCCTGCTGACCGTGTCCGCCGGGTTCCTGATTGCCTTTGACGGGCTGCGGTCGCTGGAGCTGATGCCCGAAATCCTCTTTGGCAAGCTCGACAATTTCGCACTTCTGTCGATCCCGATGTTCATCATCATGGGGGCGTCCATCGCCTCCACCCGTGCCGGGGCCGATCTCTACGAGGCGTTGGAGCGGTGGATGACCCGCGTGCCGGGGGGGCTCGTCGTCTCGAATCTCGGGGCCTGTGCGCTATTCTCCGCCATGTCGGGCTCATCGCCGGCCACATGCGCCGCCATCGGCAAGATGGGCATCCCGGAAATGCGCAAGCGCGGCTACCCCGATGGTGTCGCAGCAGGCTCGATTGCAGCGGGCGGCACGCTCGGCATTCTCATCCCGCCATCGGTCACGATGATCGTCTACGGGATCGCGACGGAGACCTCCATCGGGCGGCTGTTTCTTGCCGGGGTGTTTCCGGGCCTGCTGCTGGTCGGGCTGTTCATGGTCTGGTCGATCTGGTCGACGGCACGATCGGGCAGTCTGTCGGTCCTCTCACCGCGCAGCTATTCATGGGCCGAACGGTTCGAGGTCCTGCCCCGCGTGCTGCCTTTCATTCTGATCATTATCGGCGTGCTCTATGCGATGTATGGCGGCGTTGCGACTCCGTCCGAGACAGCGGCGGTCGGCGCTCTTCTCTGTCTGATCATCGCCATGGTGATCTACAAACTCTGGGCACCGTCCGCTCTCTGGGTCGTGCTGCGCGACAGCACGCGGGAATCGGTGATGATCCTCTTCATCATCGGTGCCGCCGGCGTCTTTTCCTACATGCTGTCATCGCTCTTCATCACGCAGTCGATTGCTGAATGGATCGGCACGCTGGATGTGAACCGCTGGGTTCTGATGGGCGCGGTGAACGTCTTTCTGCTGATTGCGGGCTTCTTCCTGCCTCCTGTCGCTGTCATCCTGATGGCGGCACCTATTCTTCTGCCGATCATCACCACTGCGGGGTTCGATCCGATCTGGTTTGCGGTGATCCTGACAATCAATATGGAGATCGGGCTGATATCGCCGCCGGTGGGTCTGAACCTTTATGTGATCAATGGCATTGCACCGGACATTCCGCTGAAAACCATTCTCCAGGGTTCGCTGCCCTTTGTGGCCTGTATGGTCATCGCGATCCTGCTTCTGTGCGTTTTCCCCGGCATCGCGACATGGCTACCCGATGCGGTGATGGGGCAGCGGTTCTGACAGGGACCGTGCGCTTGAAACAAAAACAAAAATTGCGCATCACCGGCAGGACTTATTGATCGGGGAAGAGCAATGGCAAATCCGCTTTACGACACGCTTTTTGGCAAGCATGCGGGCAGCAGGGCCGCATTTCTGATCCTGCCCGACGGCGCGACGATCACATATGATGCGTTTCTGCGAAGGGCGGCGAAATTCGCCCATGCGATCACCGATCAGGGGCTCGTGGCCGGTGATCGTCTGGCAGCCCAGATCCCCAAATCACCCGACGCACTGGCCGTCTACGCCGCCTGTGCCCAGACCGGCGTCATTTTCCTGCCGCTGAACACTGCCTATACCGCCGCCGAGATCAGCTACTTTGTGGAAAACTCCGGCGCGAAGCTGGTCCTTGCGGACAACGGCGCGGCGGCGACCCTCGCACCCGTGGCGAAGGCCGCTCAGGCCGCGCTGATGACCCTTGGCGCTGATGGCAAGGGCACATTTGCAAAGGCCGCGAAGGGTAAACCGGACGCCTTTGCAACCGTTGATCGTGATGCGGAAGACCTTGCCGCGTTCCTCTACACATCCGGCACGACCGGGCGCTCCAAGGGTGCGATGCTGACCCAAGCCAATTTGCTGTCCAATGCGGAGGCCCTGACGCGTTACTGGCATTTCACGAGTGCCGATGTGCTGTTGCATGCCTTGCCGATCTTTCACACCCACGGCCTGTTCGTGGCCACCAACATCATGGCGCTGGCGGGGGGTGCGATGATCTTTCTGCCAAAGCTGGACGTGGATCAGATGATCGGGCTGATGCCGCAGGCCACCTCCATGATGGGCGTGCCGACATTCTATACCCGGCTTCTGGATGACGACCGCTTCGACAAGGCGCTGACGGCGCATATGCGGCTATTCATTTCCGGCTCCGCGCCCTTGCTGGCAGAAACGCATCGTGCATTCGAGGCCCGCACCGGACACCGCATCCTAGAACGCTACGGGATGACGGAGACCAACATGAACACCTCAAACCCCTATGAGGGTGAACGACGCGCCGGGACCGTCGGCTTTGCGCTGCCGGGGGTGGAACTGAAGGTGACGGAGCCGGAAACCGGCAAAACCCTGCCCGATGGCGAGGTCGGCGTGATCGAGGTGCGCGGCCCCAACGTCTTCAAGGGCTACTGGCAGATGCCCGAAAAGACGGCGGAGGAGCTGCGCCCGGACGGGTTCTTCATCACCGGCGATCTCGGCCTCGTCGATGATCGCGGCTACGTCCAGATTGTCGGACGGGGGAAGGACCTGATCATCTCTGGCGGCTACAACATTTACCCCAAGGAGATCGAGCTGTTGCTGGACGAGCAGCCCGGCGTGCTGGAAAGCGCAGTGATCGGGGTGCCGCACCCGGATTTCGGCGAGAGCCCGGTGGGGGTTCTGGTAGCTGAGGGGAACAGTGCGCCTGATCTGCCCGCAATCGAGGCTGCAATGAAGACCAGCCTTGCTCGGTTCAAGCAGCCAAAGCGTTTGATCGTGGTTGAGGCATTGCCGCGCAACACGATGGGCAAAGTGCAAAAGAACGTGTTGCGCGAGCACTATCAGAGTCTGTTTGCGGGCTAGGGTTTTTAGGTGTCGAGTAGCCAACGCGTTTAATGCTAAGCGCTGGGGGCTGCGGGCGGCCCTGGTCGAGCGCTCCGACCGGGCTGATCTGCTTGGTTTATCGCGCCAGAAACTTCCATCCTTGCTGCTATGTGCCAGGTCGCAATACGCTCGGCCATGGGGAGGACCGACCGCTGCCCGTGCTGGTCGCACGGGCTAACGTCAGGTCTGGCGCACTTCTTTAGGAGGGCACCCTGCCCTAAATCTCCGCATCCAGCCGCCAGACGAAACCGGTTTGACCGATGCTGGGGAAGCGTTCGGTCACCAGCGGGTCATGACCGGGAATGACGCGGTTGTCCTCGCCATCTGCCAGCTTGCGGATGATGCGGAACCCTTCTGCCATCTCTTCGACATTGGCGACGATGGGGAAAATCTTGCCGGTCTGGAAATTCTCGTAGAAATGCGTGGCATCGGAGGCGAGGCACACAGGCCCGACACGCGTTTCCACCCGCACGACCTGCAACCCCTTGGAATGCCCGCCGGTACGGTGAACGGTGACGCCAGGCGCAACCTCGGCATCGCCCTTGTGAAAGATGACGCGGCCTGAGTAGACGTGGCGCACCATTTCCACCACATGTTCCACCGTGAACGGCATCTTCAGCGCCCCGTTACACATGCAGGGACCGGTCGCATAGGCCATCTCATCCTCCTGCACGTGGAACTGCGCCGCCGGATACCGGTCGAGGCCGCCCGCATGGTCATAGTGGAGATGGGTGATGATGACGGTATCAATCGTCTCAGCATTGATCCCGTGGGCGGCCAGTGCTTCCACCGGGTCGCGCAGGATCGGGCGGCCACGCCGCTTTGCCTCGGCGCTGTCATAACCGGTATCGACAAGGATGGTTTTCGCGCCATTGGTCAGGACCCAGACAAAGTAATCAATCGGATGCGTATCGCTCGCGTGATCGTCGAAGAGGAAGCTCTCGGCCCTCGTACGATTGTTCCGGTCGCCGTATTTCAGCGCGTGAATCTCCCAGTGCCGGTCCATGTCCTGTCCTTTCGCCACGCGCCATGTTGTCGTCAGACTAGACCGGATTTTGCCACTTCGGGAAGCCGTTGCAGTGCCATCGGGCCAGCGCGCCGCGCTTGACTAGAAGAACTCTGTTCACCAAAGGATGATACGAGGGCGTGTGCTGGCCTTTGTAAACCCTGTGAGGAACGATGTTCGCTGCCATTCTGAGATTATGTGGCATGGCGCCGCGAGACGCGGCTGACTATCTCGGCTTTACGCGCCGTGAGGTGATCGCCTGGGCAAAAGGCGAGGATACGCCGCCGCCGGAAGCTTATGCCAAGATGTATTTTCTGTTCGATGAGCAGGAAGCGGAAGCGACGCGGATTCTCGAAGATTGGGAGCTTGCGGGCAAACCAACCGTGCTGGAATTCACCGTCCCCGCCAATGACGAAACCGCCAAGGCGGCAGGTTGGCCCTGCCAGCCGGCCTATATGGTCGCGGTCGCCATGGCACAGGCAACCCTCGGTCCGGTAGAGATAAAGCTGCTCTATCGATAGGCCACGGATAGCGTGGTGGCCGTGGTCTTTTGACCACAGGCCGGAGAAGGTAGATAACATTTTCATATTCCTGCGACGCCAGATACCGCACAATGGACGCAGGATCGGTCGATGACGTCCCGGTGCCGCGGCGCACGGGGTCAGTGGCAAAAGGATGGACATGATGGCGAAGAACCCGGCCAAGGCGACAAAGCTGCAGTTCCAGACAACGTCGCGCGCAGGCAAGGAATACCGGACCTGGTTTCGCGGCGAGCACACCAACGCGCTGCCCCATAATCGCCATTTCTACAAACAAGGCGGGATCGAGAAATTCGTGCTGAAAGGGTGGACCCCGGAGGGGCCGAAGATCACGGCCCACACCCAGGTCACGGCTTTTGGCAGCTGTTTCGCCGCCAATATCTCGAACTGGCTGTCCAAGCGCAGCTACAATGTGCTCAACAAGTCTGAGGATGCGGGCAAATCATATGTCGTGGAATGCGGTGAGGGGATGGTGAACTCCTTCGTCATCCTGCAGCAGTTCGAATGGGCGTGGGAAGGCAAGATCTTCGATCAAGACCTCTGGCACGGCTACGATACCGAAGCCTACGGCTACGATCCGGAGGTCCAGGCCCAGACAAAGAGGATGTTCGACGAAACGGATGTCTTTATCCTGACCTTCGGCCTCAGCGAAATCTGGTATGACGAGCCGACGGGCAATGTGTTCTGGCGGACCATTCCGAAGGATGCCTATGATCCGGAACGCCACAAATTCCGTGTCTCCACCGTTGATGAGAACAAAGCCAACATGAAGCGGATCTATGCGCTGATCCGCAAGCACCGGCCCGATGCGAAGATCATCTTCACCCTCTCGCCGATCCCATTGCAGGCCACGTTCCGCGACAATTCCTGCATGACCTCGAACGCGGTATCGAAGAGCGTCCTGCGCGTTGCGATAGACGAGACTTACCGCGAGCTGCGCGACGAAGGTGTGCTGCACTATTGGCCGTCTTATGAACTGGTGACCGACGCCTTCCAGCAACCGATGAAGCAGGATCGCCGCCACGTGAAGGAAGATGTGCTCAACTACATCATGATGCTGTTCGAGACGACCTGGTGTGTCGACAGCGATCTGAGTGATCTGGACCTCCTGACCGGCTTCATTACCGCCGGGGCCTCGGCGGGGATTTTTCCGGGTGTTCTGAAGCGCATCTGCGAGGGGAAGAAAGTGCTGCGCCTTCGCAAGGTGCTTGAGCGCGAAGTGCTTCTGGACGAGCCCTTTGCCGACAAGGCACTGCGCGGCATGTTGACGACATTGGCTGTGGCATGGACCGCAGAAGCGAAACAGGGCGAAGCGGCTGAGACGGCCTCCTGATCGCTGAAACGGTGCCCGCCTTGGCCAGAAGGTCGGAAATTCGTGTCGGCTGTGCGGTCACGCTAAATTCATCGTGAACCAAGTTTATGCCCCATTCGGAATAAATCCTTCTTTGCCAATACGAACTATGGCGCATTTGTGGCGGCTGGATTTTCTGTTAGTCGCCGAAATATATTGTTTCTCGCAATCGGAAAAATCTTCTCTAATTTCTAATTTGTGGACGGGCTCACACACACCCGGCCACAATCTGACGAAGTGTTAACGTCAGAACGTCGAACAGGACGGTGTAATCGTCCTTAAATGAAAGGTGCGTTGGCCCCACCCGCACCTTTTCTGACCCTCTCCAGCAATCCCCCTCGCTGGAGAGGGTTTTTCATATCCAGTCATCAGCAACCGCGGCCCGACTTGCCATCCTGCTGCCAAGCGCGCAAACCTGCTCCCTCACAAAGCCTGGGAGCAGCGGCGAGGAGAGACAAGGCGATGACCGAAACAGCGCTGGTCATAATCGATGTGCAGAACGATTTTTGCCCCGGCGGCCAATTGGCTGTGACAGATGGCGATGCGGTCGTGCCTGTAATCAATGCCCTTCAGGACCGGGTACCGATCCGCATCCTCACACAGGACTGGCATCCGGCGGATCATTCGTCTTTTGCTGACAATAATGAAGAAGCGGCACCATTCTCGATGATCGAGGCATCTTACGGCCCGCAAGTGCTCTGGCCTCGTCATTGTGTCCAGGGCAGCCCAGGCGCAGCGTTTCACCCCGATCTGCGCACGGATGCCGATCTGATCATCCGCAAGGGGTTCCGCCCCGCCATCGACAGCTATTCGGCATTTTTCGAAAATGACCACAAGACCCCGACAGGCCTGGCAGGTTACCTGCGCGAACGTGGTGTGGCCTCCCTCATCATGTGTGGGCTGGCGACAGATTTCTGCGTCAGGTTTTCAGCGGTGGACGCCGCAAAGCTGGGATTTGCGGTCACCATCGCGGAGGATGCCTGCCGGGCCATCGATCTGGACGGCTCGCTGGCAGCGGCACTAGCGGAAATGGACGAATACGGCATTAAACGCGCGCCCGCAGCGACGTTGGGACAGACGCATGGTTGATATCGCCAAACGGGTTCACGACCATAACTGGAAGATCGATCCGATTGTCCGGTCCCTGATCGATACCGACTTCTACAAGCTGCTGATGGCGCAAACCGTCTGGCGGCGCCATCAGGCGGTGAATGTAGAGTTCAGCCTGATCAACCGCTCGAAACATGTGCCCATGGCCGATCTGATTGATGAAGGGGAGTTGCGCGAGCAGCTTGATCACATCCGCTCTCTCTCGCTATCGCGGGGAGAGAGCACCTGGCTGCGCGGCAATACATTCTACGGTAAGCGGGCGATGTTCGACCCCGAGTTCATGGAATGGTTCGAGAACCTGCGCCTGCCCCCCTATCACCTTGAGCGGCGCGGCGATCAGTATGAACTGACCTTCGAAGGGTCATGGCCCGAGGTCATGATGTGGGAAGTCCCAGCGTTGGCCGTCCTGATGGAGCTGCGCGGCCGCGCCGTACTGCGCGGCATGGGCAAGTTTGAGTTGCAGGTACTCTACGCGCGCGCGATGGCCAAAGTATGGGAAAAGATTGAACGCTTGCGTGACTTGCGTGACCTTTCCATCGCTGATT
Source organism: Pseudomonadota bacterium (assembly GCA_039030855.1). Taxonomy (GTDB): domain Bacteria; phylum Pseudomonadota; class Alphaproteobacteria; order Rhodobacterales; family Rhodobacteraceae; genus Pikeienuella. The sequence continues at coordinate 61,602 of JBCCDJ010000004.1, read as the reverse complement.
TCGGCACAAGGCGGCGTCATTCCTTCCTATGGCAGGACTGGTGCGTGCAGGCGATGATGGAGGGGCTTGGCACCGGTTTCACCGGCACATCGAACTGTCTGATCGCCAAGAACCGCGAGGTTGAGGCCATCGGCACCAATGCCCATGAATTGCCGATGGTTTATGCCGCGCTGGCTGAAGGCGATGATGCGCTGGCCGCATCGCCCTATCAGGTGCTGGATGACTGGCGCAAAGACTATGACGGCAACCTGCTGATCATTCTGCCGGACACTTATTCGTCGAAGACGTTCTTTGATCGCGCACCCGGATGGCTGGCCGACTGGACTGGTGTGCGCGTCGACAGCGGTGATCCGGCAACCGGAGCAGAAATGGTGATCGACTGGTGGCGACGGCATGGCCAGGACCCACGCAAGAAACGCATCATCTTCTCTGATGGGCTGACAGTACCGGCGATTGAGGAACTGCACGCCGCCTTCGCCGACCGGGTCGCGCTCAGCTTTGGGTGGGGCACGTTGTTGACCAATGATTTCAGGGGCTTGACGGCGGATGACCGGCTTGCGCCGTTCTCGCTGGTCTGCAAGGCCGTGTCTGCAAATGGCCGCCCGACCGTAAAATTGTCGGACAATCCGCGCAAGGCGATGGGACCGGCCGGCCAGATCGCCCGCTACAAGGAGGTCTTCGACATCGGGGCACAGGCCGAAACCGAGGTGCTGGTCTGAAGATCAGCGATGCGTGAAAAAAAGACGCGCTCGGGAGCGCGCCTCAGGTGGTCTTCGAGGGACAGTAAGTATGATGCAAGCTAGGGTCGATTCTCGGCCAAATTAGGGCAGCACCGCTCAGTATCCGACCAAACCTGGCCTGAACCCGGTCCCGCATGCCAGCGGCGACGGGGCCGATGCGCGATCAGCCAACCTCTTCGGTCTTGGAGGTTTCCTGTTCCTCGTCGCGCAACCGGTGCAGATGGGCGATGAAATAGCGGGTATGCGCATCATCCACCGTGCGTTGGGCTGCGTTCTTCCATGCAGCATACGCCTTTGCATAATTTGGATAAATTCCGATGATGTCGAGATTTCCCGGATCGCGAAACTCAGTCGATTTAGCTGATTTCAACTCTCCACCGAACACCAAATGCAACCGGACGGTCATGATATTCCCCTTCTCTCCAGTGATCAGACTGAGGCAACGATGGGCTGTCGCAAACGTGTCATGATATCGTCATGCAAGGGCTTTGGCCCGACCACGACGCCGGGCATGCGCGGATGCTGTGCGTTGTATTGCCAGCGCGCACCGTCGGTTGTGGACACAGTCGCTCCGGCCTCCGCCGCGATCAGCTCACCCGCCGCCACGTCCCATTCCCAGGCCGGGCGGAGGGTGAATGCCAGATCAAACCGCCCTCGCGCAACGAGACAGTGGCGATAGACGAGCGAATTGCGAAATTCGCGCATCACGGGCGGCGGCCCGCCCGGCCATTTTGCCGGGTTCATCTGTGGCTTGCCCGACAGGGCAGATGCTCCGTCGATGGCCATGCGGTCCGAGGGACGGATCGGCTCCCCATCTCGAAAGGCCCCGCCACCTTTCGTGGCCCAGTACATCTGGTCCTTTACGGGGAAATAGGCGGCGGCGGCGATGATCTCGCCCTTCTCGGCAATCGCCAGCGCATGACAGAACCCGTCATCGCCGCGCATGAAGGCGCGCGTGCCGTCAATCGGATCGACAATGAACACCCGGTCATGGGCCACCCGCGCCTCGTTGTCCTCGGTCTCTTCGCTCAACCAGCCGTAATCAGGCTTTGCCCTCAGAAGGTCCGTGCGGAGCATGTGGTCAATCTCGATATCGGCCTCGGTCACCGGCCCGGCTCCGTCAGCCTTTTCCCACGTGGTCACGTCAGTGCGATGGAACTTGCGCGCAATCTCCCCTGCCGCGCGGGCGTGATCGATCAGCAGCGCCAGATCCGCGGCATGAGGTCTATCCTGAGGCAACGGTCAGCCCCTCCACCAGCAGGCTCGGCACAATCAGGGACTTGGTCCTGTCCGCATCATTGCCCGCAACCAGCCGTTTGATGAAATCGGGCAGCGATCCGGCGATGGTCAATTCGTTCACAGGATAGGCGATCTCGCCATTTTCGACCCAGAACCCGGATGCACCACGGCTATAGGCACCCGTCGTGGCCGAAATGGATGATCCGATCAGCGAGGTGACAATTAGCCCTTCGCCCATATCGCGGATCAGCGCCGCGCGATCATCCTTTCCCTCGGTCAGCGCCAGGTTCGATGTCCCGGGTGAGGGTGGAGACCCAACGCCCCGCCGCGCGCCGCCCGGCGCGCGCTGGCCCAACTGGCGCGCCGTCGCGCTGTCCATCACCCAGCCCAGCAGCACACCATCGTCAATCAAGGCACGCGGGGCCATCGCCATCCCCTCACCATCAAAGGGGCGTGAGCCGGCACCGCGTGGCCGGTGCGGATCGTCGGTCAGGGAAAACCCGGATGGCAGAACCGCCTCCCCCATCGCGTCCTTCAGCCAGCTTGCACCGCGCGCGACCGCGCCGCCATTGATGGCCGCCATCACGTGGCCGATCAGCGACCCGGCGGCGCGCTGATCAAAGAGGACCGGATAGGCACCGGTCTTGGCCTTTCGGGGGTTCAGCCGCTCCGCCGCGCGGGTCCCGGCGAGCCTGCCGATCTCCTCCGGCTCAGGCAAATCGGCGAACCAGATACGAGAGGCAAAATCATAGTCGGTTTCCATTCCCAGCCCCTCCCCCGCCACAGCGGAGACGGAGAGCGATGTGCCGGTGCGGGCGTACTGACCCGCAAAACCGTTCGAGGCAGCGAAGGCGATGTCGGAACTGCGCCAGCCTGCGCCCGCGCTTTCAACCTGCGCGACGCCGTCCATATCCAGCGCCGCTGCCTCCGCCCGTTCCGCCAATGCGCGCAGTGTGGGCGGATCGGGCGGTGCCCCGGTATCGACCAGCTCCAGATCGGGGATCTGCGCCGGATCGGCCAGAAGCGCACCATCCGGCAGACCGCACCAGGGATCGTCCGGTGCCTCGCGCGCCATGGCAACAGCACGCTCCGCCAGTTCCCTGACGACCGCGAGCGACGGATCAGATGCCGAGACGGATGCCTGCTTGCGCCCGATCAGGACACGCAGGCCATAGTCCAGGCTTTCGGCGCTTTCCGCCTCCTCCAGCGCGCCGCCCCTGACGGAGATGCCGATATCGGTGGAACGGATGGCCAAGGCATCCGCATCCTCAGCCCCCGCACGCTTGGCCGCGTCCAATAGCGCGGCTGACAGGTCCTGCGGTGTCATTCAGGCGATCTGCGTCAGGGCATGAACGGTCAGACCGAGCGCCGTGAGGCCCATGGCCGAGAGGGTCATGATCATGCCGTACATCCGGAACTTGATTGAAGCCGCGCCCACAAAGTGCAGTCCGTGCAGGATACGGCCAATGGTGAACACCCCGCCTGCCACATGGATGGCGACGGCGGGCGCACCGATCAATTCTGCCAGCGCAAGCATGATCAGCATCATTGGCATCGTCTCGGCGGCATTGGCGTGGCCGCGGATCGCCTTGGCCACCGCCGGATCGCCATTATCGCCCATCGCGATGCGGCCGGAGCGCCGATAACGCACGACATTCGCTGTCAGCCAGATCAGGATCAGCCCGTTCAATCCGGCATAGAAGGCGGTGATCAGCGGCAGTGTCATGGGTCTCTCCGGCGTGTGCGTGTTGCCGGGCAACCTAAGCCAAGGGCGGCGCGGTGCAAGGGGAGATCAGTCGCAGATCAGGCTGGCGGCGATCTCGCGGTGATGAGGGTGATCGCGGTGCTCCCACAGGTAAATGCCTTGCCAGGTCCCGAGCGCCATGCGGCCAGCGATGACGGGGACTGAAAGTGTCACACCGGACAGGACGGTGCGGATGTGGGCCGGCATGTCATCGGGCCCTTCGGTGCCATGAACATAGAGGCCGGGATCGTGTGGCGCGAGGCGGTGCATGGCGGCCTGAAGATCGACTTGCACATCAGGATCGGCGTTCTCCTGAATTGTGAGGGAGGCGGAGGTGTGGCGGCACAGGAGGTGGATGACACCTTCCCGCGCGCCTTCATCGCGGATAAATCCAGCGATCTGATCGGTGATGTCGATCAGTCCCGGACCGGTCGTTCGAATGATGAAGACGTGGGTCGCTTGTCTCATTTCAGCATGCTAGCAGGACAAAAGCAGGCAATGGAGTGGGCAGATGGATTTTCGCGACGATTATGACTGGATTGATTATGCGGCGCGCGGTTTCAACCTGCATGTGGGACCATTTTTCATCGCCTGCGTAGGGACGCATGAGTACCGGATGCATCTCGACATCCGCAACGAACATCTCAATCAGGGCGGGGTTGTGCACGGCGGCGTTTCTATGACGCTGGCCGACAATGCAATGGGGATTGCGACCAGTCACGCAGCGGGCATGGTGCCAGCCTCCACCATCGAGTTCGGTATGAAATTCATTGCGGCGGCCAAGGGCGACGGGCCCCTTTATGGCGCGGCGCGGATTGAGCGGCGCACCAAGGACGTTGCCTTTCTGACGGCGGAGCTGTGGTCACATGGGCGCAAGACGGCGACGGCATCCGGCATCTGGAAGTATATCGAGCCGAAGACCGGTTGGGGGCGTGGATAGGGCGGCGTTTGGATATTTGAAGAAGAGAAAACAGGGGCTTAGCGCTCTGCCGCCGCTTCCAGCGCGGGGTATTTGCGCGCGAGGGTTGCCCCACGAAAGATGAAAAAGAGGATCAGCGCGGCCCAGAGACCATGATTGCCGAAAACCTCCGGTAAGGTGGCGAGGGCAACGAGATAGAGAGCCAGTGATACGATCATCGCATTGCGCATATCGCGGGTGCGGGTTGCGCCGATGAAGATGCCGTCCAGTATCCAAGATGGCATTCCCAGGGGCGGCGCGATCACCATCCAGATGAGGAATGTATAAGCGGCAAGGCGAACATCAGGCGAGGTTGTCATCACGTCGATGATCGTCTGCCCGAAAAGCCAGAAGATGACCGCGAGAAGGCAGACCGTCAGAAAGCTCCACTGACTTGCAATGATCGCAGCGCGGCGCAGGCGTTTGCGGTCCTTTGCGCCCATCGCATTGCCGATCAGCGCTTCGGACGCGAAGGCGAAACCATCCATGGCGTGGGCAGTGATGAAGAGGAACTGGATCAGGATCTGGTTGGCTGCCAGCGTCACGTCGTCAAACGCCGCGCCGCGCATGGTGAAGCTGGAGAACCCGATCAGGAGGAGAACCGAGCGGATCATGATATCGGTATTCACCACCGCCATCTTCTTCAAACGGTCCGGCATCAGGATGAGAGTGCGATCCTTCCATGCTGTGCCGGTGAAGGCGGCGCGACACATCCAGAGGCCAAGCGTAAGCCCTGACCATTCCGCAATGATCGTCGCCAGCGCCACGCCTTCGACACCCCAACCGAGGCCGAGGACAAACCAGATGTCGAGGACAATGTTCAACCCATTGATCCAGAGCTGGAGGATCAGCACCTCGCGCGTACGTTCCGCAGCGACCAGCCAGCCGGTAATGGCGTAGGCGCCGATCGCGGCGGGGGCGCCCCAAACGCGGACGCTCATGTAGTCGCGTGCGAGGTTTTCGACGTCTTGCGAGGCGGGCGAAACCTGGAAGCCAAGCCAGAAGAGCGGGATCTGCAATGCAAAGATGCCAATTCCGGCGGCCGCTGCGATCAGGAGGCCGCGCACCAGCAATGCGGTCACCTCATCATGGTCCCGCGCGCCGATGGCCTGGGCCGCCATGCCCGCCGTGCCCATGCGCAAGAACCCAAAAGCCCAGTAGAAGAACGTGATGATCGTCGCGCCGATGCCGACAGCACCGATGGGTGCGGCCTCGCCCAATTGCCCCACGACGCCGGTATCGACAGCACCAAGGATCGGGACGGTGGCATTTGAGAGGACAATCGGAAAGGCAGTCAGAAAGACGCGGCGATGGGTGATTTCCTTTGCCTGGCCTGCCGCGCTCATTCTCAGGCCTCTGGTTCGGGCATCAGAAAATGACCGTGCCCGGCAGCGATGGGCCGATCGCGGGCGTCTTGCCAGGCCTCCACCCGCACATTCGCCACACGCCGACCGGCCTTTTGCACGGTGGCGCGGGCATAGGCATCACGGGCCCGGCCTGAGCGAAGGTAGTCAATCGTCCAGTCGATGGTCTTGGGCATCTTAGGGAAGCGGCCCTCGTCGATCTCGGCAGCCTTTGGTCCACCCTCCTCCATCACCGCCCAGACCTCGTCCCAGGCAAGTTGCGTGATTGCCGTGATTTCAAGGAAGGCACCTGTGACACCGCCATGCAGTGCCGGGATCGCAGGGTTGCCGATCAGTTTGCGCGAATAGTTCAGGCGGGCGGTCAGCTCATCCCCCATACGCTCAAACTCCACCCCGATGAAACGATTATAGGGCGTGCGATTGGTCAGCGCGCTCAGCGCGGCATCGCGGCGGTCCTTCTCTTCCTGATTGCTGGTGCCGTTCATCTGCCGCCCCTGCCCGTGATCATGAACGCGCCTGCCGCCGTTGCCACGGGGTCGTCAGGATCGTCGTCATAGGCAAACCCGCGCGCGAAGGCGACCGAGCGGGTGACGCGATAGCACTCGCAGGACGCCTGCAGCATGAGGTCCGGTTTGGACGGACGCATGTAGTCGATCCTGAGATCGAGTGTGGCGATGCCGCCTGGCATCCCGGTTCGGGAAATCGCCGCAATCCCGCATCCAGTGTCGAGTATGGTGGTCACGACGCCACCATGGATCACGCCGGTTTCCACATCGCCCACCAGTTTCTCATCGTAGGGGATCGTCACCAGCACCTTGCCCATTCCCTCGGCACGCATTTTCATGCCGATCTCCTCCGCATGGGGAAAACCGTGCAGCGGGATCATGCCCGCCTCGTCAACAACTGCACCTGCGGCAATGGGGAAAGGTGGTTGGGTCATCTCAGGCTCCGGCTGACGTCTCGCTTCTAGCGTCGTTCCGCCCAGCTGTCGACGTGCTGGAACGGGGTCACAGATTTCACAAAAGCACTACTTGACGTTAACGTCAACGTCATCCATATACGAACCTGAGATTCGCGAAACCCGGAGATGTCCCATGAGCGAACAGACCTATTCCATCGGCGAGTTGTGCGCCGAGTTTGACGTAACCCCGCGCACCCTGCGGTTCTACGAACAGCGCGAATTGCTGACACCGATCCGCGACGGCCAGCGCCGCATTTTTACCCAGCGCGACCGTGCCCGCCTGATGCTGATCCTGCGGGGCAAGCGGTTTGGTTTCAGCCTGGAAAACATCCGCCAGTGGCTGAACCTATACGATCTTGGCGATGGTGGCATGACGCAGATCACCACCTGGGTCGAGCATGCCCGCAAGCAGATGGGCGAATTGGCCGCGCAGCGCGACGAACTGAACGACGCCATGGCCGAATTGCAGGACCTGATCAACGCCGCCGAGGCCGAACTGGCCGGGCGCACCGCGTCCAAGGCCGCCGAGTAACTGAACACGAAGAACCGACACCCATCCATTGGAGAGTGCCAAATGCCGACTTACACCCCGCCGACCGAAGATCATGCGTTCATCCTTCACGAAGTGCTGAAAGTTCACGAAAATACGGAACTGGAGGGGTATGATGAACTGACGCCCGACCTGACCTCCGCCATTCTGGAGGAGGCCGGAAAGCTCGGCGCAGAGGTGCTCGCGCCGCTCAATCAGGTTGGCGATGGCGGCTGCACACTGGAAAACGGTGTCGTGCGCACGCCCGAAGGTTTCAAGGAAGCCTTCGATCACCTGCGCAATGGCGGTTGGACGTCGCTGTCCTGCGATCCCGACTTCGGTGGTCAGGGTGTGCCCGGCATCGTCCATGCTGCCGCGGGCGAATATCATTCCGCCGCCAACATGGCGTTCATGATGTTCTCGGGCCTTACCCTCGGTGCCTACCGCACGATCCACGCCTATGGCACGGCAGAGCAGAAAGAGACCTATCTGGAAAAGATGGCCACCTGCGAATGGACCGGCACGATGAACCTGACGGAGCCCCATTGCGGCACCGATCTCGGCCTTCTGCGCACCAAGGCTGTGCCGCAGGATGACGGGTCCTACAAAATCTCCGGCCAGAAGATCTTCATCTCGGCTGGTGAGCATGACATGGCCGACAATATCGTCCACCTCGTCATCGCCCGGATGCCGGATGCGCCCGAAGGCGTTAAGGGCATCTCGCTCTTCATCTGCCCCAAATTCCTCCCCGATGCCGATGGCAAGCCGGGTGTGCGCAATGGTGTCTCCGTCGGCAATCTCGAAGAGAAGATGGGCATCCATGGTAACCCGACCTGCGTGATGAACTATGACGAGGCGACGGGTTTCCTACTGGGCGAAGCGAACAAGGGCCTCAGCGCCATGTTCACCATGATGAACCACGCCCGGATGGACGTGGCGGGTCAGGGCCTCTTCCAGGCCGCCGCCGCCTATCAGGTTGCTGCCGAATATGCGAAAGATCGGCTGCAGGGCCGCGCTGTCACGGGTGCCGAGGCACCGGAGAAATCAGCCGATCCGCTGATCGTGCATCCCGATGTGCGCCGCCTCCTGCTGGACCAGAAGGCGTTCGTCGAAGGCTCCCGCGCGGCGCTTCTGATCGCGGCGGAGATCAACGACACGACGCACCGCCACGCGGATGAAAAGAAGCGCGAAGAGGCTGACGACATCCTCGGTCTCCTCACCCCGGTACTGAAAGGGTTCTGCACCGACAAGGGCTTCGACATGACCGTTCAGGCTCAGCAGGTATTCGGTGGCCATGGCTACATCAAGGAATGGGGCATGGAACAGTTCGTGCGCGATGCCCGCATCGCCATGATCTACGAAGGGGCCAACGGCGTTCAGGCGCTGGACCTCGTGGGGCGGAAACTCGCCCATAAGGGCGGCGCGACGCTGATGGGCTTCATGGAAATGATCAAGACGTTCATCAAGGAAAACGAAGGCGATGAGGAACTGGCAAAGGATTTCCTCAACCCACTGAAATCCGCGTCGAAGGATATGCAGGCTGCGGCGATGTACTTCATGCAGGAAGGCATGAAGAACCCGAACAACGCGCTGGCAGGCTCGTCCGACTTCATGCACCTCTTCGGTCACGTGATCCTTGGTTATTCCTGGGCCCGCATGGCCAAGGCAGCCCGCGCGGCCCTTGCAGGCGGCACTGGTAATCCCGACTTCTACGAGAACAAGATCCGGACCGGGCGCTACTACATGTCCCGCTCCCTGCCCGAAACGGCAATGCGCCTCGCACGCATCCAGACCGGCGCGAGTCCGGTCATGGACATCCCGGCAGAGGCATTCTGATCAAGCGAGGTGCCGGAGCGATGGCAAAACGTCTTCCCCTGCCAAAGCGGTTCAATGCCGCCCTGACGGAGGAAGCCTACACCACGCTCCGGCACCTCAATGACGACTACGGCCTATCCAATAATTATCTTCTGACTGTCCTCTTGGAGAATCTCGGAGAGATCGCAGATGAGGAGAAACTCAAGGCGGCGTTCGACCGCTTCATCGCCGAATACGGCGCGCCCGCGCCAGGCGGCATGACCAGAAATCGAGAGGATTAATCATGCAGTTCGAGAACCTCAAATCCGACTGGATGAACGAAGACCACGTCATGTTTGAGGACGCGGCATCGAAATTCCTGGAAACCGAATGGAAGCCCCGCGCCGAAGGCTGGCGCAAGGCGGGCATCATGGAACGTTCCATCTGGAACGAAGCTGGGGAAATGGGCCTTCTCTGCGCATCCATCCCAGAAGAATACGGCGGCGCGGGTGGGGATTTCGGGCATGAGGCGATCCTCAGCCTCGTCCAGAACCACCACAACCTCGCCTCCTGGGGTCAATCGATCCATTCCGGTATCGTGGCGCACTATGTGCTCCATTGCGGCACCGAGGAGCAGAAGAAACGCTGGCTGCCAAAGATGGCATCGGGCGAGATGGTCGGCGCACTGGCCATGACGGAGCCGTCGGGCGGATCGGATGTGCAGCGGATCAAGACCAAGGCGATCAAGGACGGCAATGTCTATCGCGTCTCCGGCCAGAAAACCTTCATTACCTGTGGCCAGCATGCCGATATCATCCTCGTTGCCTGCAAGACCGACCCGTCGCAAGGGTCGAAAGGCGTCTCACTGGTCGCGGTAGAGACCGAAGGGGCGGAGGGGTTCTCGCGCGGTCGCAATCTCGACAAGGTCGGCCTAAAGGCGGCTGATACGTCAGAGCTCTTCTTCGACAATGTCGCTGTGCCGCCCGAAAACATCCTTGGCGGGGACGAAAATCAGGGCTTTTACCAGATGATGCAGCAGCTCCCGCAGGAACGTTTGCTGATCGCCTGCGGTGCTGTCGGCGCGATGGAAGGCGCGGTGCGCAAGACCATCGAATACGTGAAGGAACGCCAGGCCTTCGGTCAGCGGATCATCGATTTTCAGAACACCAAGTTCAAACTGGCCGAATGCAAGACCAACACGGTGGTGGCCCGCACCTTCCTCGACAACTGCATCACTGCCCATCTCAGGGGCGAGCTGTCGGTAGAGACGGCGGCGATGGTGAAATACTGGACCACCGATCTTCAAATGAAGGTGATAGACGAGTGCGTTCAACTCCACGGTGGCTATGGTTATATGATGGAATACGACGTAGCCGAAATGTGGACCGATGCCCGTGTGCAGCGGATCTATGGCGGCACCAACGAGATCATGAAGGACCTGATTTCACGCAAGCTATGACGTTGCGTCGACCCGCCACACCCGGACCCAACGTCACCTCTGGATCATCGGAAAATCTCCGGCGATGACGAAGAAAAGGACATGACTGTCCGGCTGACCCGCCGGAACAACGACCCGCAGGAGGAGGTTTCGGACCAGACCCGGAACAATAACAGAAGGGACGACAACGAATGACAATGAAACTCTATTGCTTCGGCGAGAGCGGCAACTCCTATAAGGCCGCCTTGCCTCTGTCCCTCTCCGGCCTCTCTTGGGAACCTGTAAAGGTCGATTTCTTCGGCGGCGAAACCCGCTCTGACGAGTATCGCGCGAACGTCAATCCGGCAGGCCAGGCTCCTGTGCTGGTCGATGGTGATCTGAAACTGGCCCAATCGGGCGTCATTCAGGATTACATCTCAGAGAAATCTGGCAAATACGGCGGCCGCGACAATACCGAGCGGCGGGAGATCCTGCGCTGGGTCCTGTTCGACAATCACCAATTGTCGTCCATGGCAGGTGTCACGCGCTTCCTCATGAACTTCCTGCCCGAAGACAAACGACCCGCGCAGGTGATCGAGTTCAATCAGGGCCGTCTGAAAGGTGCCTACACCTTCCTCAACAACGCCCTCGAAGGGCGCGACTGGCTGGTCGGCGATAGCGTCACCAATGCCGATTTTTCCTGCTGCGGTTATCTTTTCTACGAAGAACCCTTCGGTTTTGACCGCGCCGACTGGCCCAATATCGACGCATGGCTGACCCGCATTTCCGAGCTTCCGGGCTGGAAAGGTCCCTATGACCTCATGCTGGGTCAGGCACGCCCGCAATAATCCTGGTATCGAATTCCCCTCCCGTAAGGAGCACCCCAATGACCGACGCTTACATCTTCGACGCCGTGCGCAGCCCGCGCGGGAAAGGCAAGAAGGACGGCAGTCTGCACGAAGTGACCTCCGTGCGCATGGCCGCCAATGTCCTGAATGAGCTGAAAGAGCGTAACAACCTGGATACGGCCGAGGTCGAGGACGTGATCCTTGGCTGCGTCACCGGCGTCGGGGAGCAGGGCGCGTGCCTTGCGCGCTCCGCTGTGCTTTACGCGGGCTGGGACACACAGGTGCCGGGCCTCCATATCAACCGCTTCTGCGCCTCGGGGATGGAGGCAGTGAACCTCGCCGCCAATCAGGTGCGCGCCGGTGCAGGCGATCTTTACGTCGCGGGCGGTGTCGAGATGATGAGCCGCATTCCCATGGGCTCCGACGGCGGCGCGCTGGCGGTTGACCCCTATCTTGCCATGGGCAGCTATTTTGCCCCGCAGGGCGTCTCCGCTGACCTGATCGCGACGAAATACGGCTTCAGCCGCGATGACGTGGACGCCTATGCCGTCGAAAGCCAGAAACGTGCTGCCGCTGCCTGGGAAGCCGGGCATTTCTCCAAATCCGTGACCCCGGTGAAGGACCAGAACGGCATCACGATCCTCGACCATGATGAGTTCATTCGTGCCAACACGGATATGCAGTCCCTTGGCGGCCTCTCCGCATCTTTCGCGATGATGGGCGAACAGATGCCGGGCTTCGACAATGTCATGAAGCTCCGCTATCCCGAGATCGAGCGCGTCGATCACGTGCATCATGCGGGCAACTCCTCCGGCATCGTGGACGGTGCCACGGCCGTCCTGATCGGGTCCAAGGAAGCGGGAGAACGCCTCGGTCTCACCCCCCGCGCCCGCATCCGCGCAACTGCCAAGATCGGGTCGGAACCTGCGATCATGCTGACCGGTCCCGTGCCAGTGACGCAGAAGATCCTGAAGGAAACCGGCATGGCGATCTCCGACTTCGATACGTTCGAGGTGAACGAGGCCTTTGCAGCCGTCCCCCTGATGTTCATGGAGGAATTCGGTGCCGACCACGCCAAGGTGAACCCTAATGGCGGCTCCATCGCCATGGGCCACCCGCTGGGTGCAACGGGTGCGATGATCATCGGCACAGCCCTGGACGAGCTGGAGCGCACCGATGGCGAAGCTGCCCTCGCCACCCTGTGCGTCGCCGGCGGCATGGGTGCCGCCACCATCATTGAGCGTGTGTGAGGAGGCTGCCATGACCATTTTCAATTACGATGTAGACGCCGACGGCGTAGCGACCATCACCTGGGACCTGCCCGGCGCGAACATGAACGTGATGAACAACGACGGCCTTGCAGAGCTGAACGCGGCCTTCGACAAGGCCTTCGCCGATGATGCAGTCAAAGGTGTTGTGCTGACCTCCGCCAAGAAGGATTTCGCAGGCGGCATGGATCTGAACATCCTCGGCAAAGCACGGGCCGAGGCCGAAGCATCGGGCGGCAACCCCGCCGAAGCCATGTTCAACATGGTCATGGATATGCACAATCTGATGCGCAAAATTGAACTTGCGGGCATGGATTTCAAGACGAAGAAGGGCGGCAAGCCTGTCGCCTGGGCGTCCCCCGGCACCGCCGCTGGCATCGGGCTGGAACTCGGCCTTTGCTGCCACCGCCGCTTCGTCGCCGACAATCCGAAGGCCAAGATCGGTCTGCCGGAAATTCTGGTAGGCATCTTCCCCGGCGCGGGCGGCACGACGCGCCTGATCCGGATGCTGGGCGTCATGGGAGCTTCTCCCTTCCTCTTCGAAGGCAAGATGATGGCCCCCGCCAAGGTCAAGGCCGCCGGTGTAGTGGACGAGGTCGTGCCCGCTGACGAACTGCTGGCAAAGGCCAAGGCATGGGTGTTGGGCGCAACCGAGGCCGACTGCGTGCAGCCCTGGGATGCGAAGGGCTACAAAATGCCCGGCGGCGCGCCCTATCACCCTGCCGGTTTCCAGACGATGGCTGGCGGCGTGGCCATGATCCACGGGCGCACACAGGGTGCTTACCCTGCCCCCAAAGCGCTGATGAGCGCGATCTACGAAGGTGCTTGCGTCGATTTCGACACTGCGATCCGGATCGAGGCACGCTGGTTCACCAATATCCTGATGAACCCGTCATCCGGCGCGATGATCCGCTCGCTCTTCCTCAACAAGGAAGCGCTGGAGAAAGGTGCCGTGCGGCCCAAGGACGTGCCCGACATGCGGGTCAAGAAAGTCGGCGTCATGGGCGCGGGCCTGATGGGTGCGGGCATTGCCTTCGTCTCTGCCCGTGCAGGCATCGAAGTTGTGCTGATGGATCGCGATCAGGCTGCCGCCGATGCCGGTCTCGCGAAAATCACGTCGATCCTCGACGATGGCGTGAAGAAGAAGCGCGTCACCGAAGAGACCAAGGCGGAAATCCTGTCCCGCGTGACCGCAACGCCTGATTACAAGGCGCTGAATGGTGCTGACCTGATCGTCGAGGCGGTGTTCGAGGATATGGGCGTGAAGGCCGAGGTGACAAAACTGGCTGAGGCGGAAATCCCCGCCGATGCGATCTTCGCCTCCAACACCTCCACCCTGCCGATCACGGATCTGGCCAAGGCATCGCGCGATGACACTCGCTTCATCGGTATCCATTTCTTCTCCCCGGTCGAGAAAATGGCGCTGGTGGAGATCATCAAGGGCCAGAACACAGGGCCGGAAGCGGTGGCCAAGGCGCTCGACTTCGTGCGCCAGATCAAGAAGACGCCGATCGTCGTCAATGACGCCCGCTTCTTCTACGCCAACCGCTGCATCATCCCCTATGGCGGCGAAGCCAACCGGATGATCGCCGAGGGGATTGAACCCGCGCTCATCGAAAATGCCGCGAAACAGCTCGGCTTCCCGCTCGGCCCCATCCAGCTTGGCGATGAAACGGCCGTGGATCTCGCGGAGAAGATCATGCGGGCCACGAAAGAGGCGATGGGCAAGGATTACCCGGAAAGCAACGGTGACGACGTCATCCAGCACCTCTTCGATCTCGGTCGCCTCGGTCGCAAGACCAAGGCGGGCTATTACGAGTATGATGAAAAGGGGAAGCGCACCGGCCTCTGGCGCGGCATCCACGAAAAATTCCCGCTGGCGGACGAGCAGCCCGATGTGACCGAAGTGCAGCACCGTCTGATGCTGGCACAGGTACTGGAGGCAGTGAAAGCGCTGGAAGAGGGCGTGCTCGAAGACATCCGCGAAGGCGATGTCGGTGCCATTCTGGGATGGGGCTTTGCGCCCTGGTCCGGCGGACCATTCAGCTGGATCGACATTCTGGGCACAAAGAAGGTCGTCGAGATTTGCGACAGCCTTGCACAGAAACACGGTGCCCGCTTCAACGCGCCGGCCCTCCTGCGCGAAATGGCCGACAAGGGCGAAAGCTTCTATGGCCGCTTCGGGCCAGAGGCTGCGAAAGCCGCCTGATCTGGCTTCACATCGCTGACATGAATGAAACGGGCACCCTCGGCGGTGCCCGTTTCTATTGACGACATCGGCCCGTCATGGCACCCGCAGCGCTGAGCAGAGCGGGACCGAGAGCATAACAAGCATGACCGACGAGACAAAGAACACGGCGGCAGCGACGGCAGCGCCCTCCCTGTCGGTCGTCATCCCGTTCTACAATGACGAGGTGTATCTGGAGGAGGCGATAAGGTCCGCAGTCGCCCAGCCGATCAGCGACCTCGAAGTGATCGTCGTCAACGACAATCCCGGCGAGCGGAGCACGGCATTTCTCGACGCATTAGCGGATCGCTATGCCATCCGTGTAGAGCCGCACGCCACAAATCGCGGTCTTGCCGCGGCCCGCAATACCGGGATCGAGGCGGCGACCAAGGATTTCGTCACCTTCATTGATGCCGACGATACCTTTGTTGCAGGGGCGCTGGCCACAAATCTGGCCTTCGCCGCCGAATGCGGGTCGGACATCACCCACACGCCGACTCTTTCGATGTTCGTAGGACGGCTGCATCCCGGACCATTGCGGCGCGACTGGCTGCTGTTTGGCCGCGAAATACGCAACACGACCATCGAGGAATGCCCGCAGGCGCAATACATCGTGTCTTCCTGGTCATCGATTTACCGGCGCGCCTTTCTGAACGAAAAATCTGTCCGCTTCGACGAGGCCCAGCGCAAGTTTGAGGATCGCCTCTTTGTGCTCGACGCGCTCTTCGCTGCCAATACGATCTCGTTCTCGGCCATCGCGGCGCGGATCTGGCGGCGGCGGCTCGGCTCCATCACCACCGGGGACCGGGCCTTTGCCGACATCGCCATGCAGATGGCACTGCTGACCAAATGCATCGAGAGTGCAAAGCGCTATGCTGGGGCGGCTGGCGACCGGTCGATCATCCTGCAACGCGAATTGAACCATTCGATCTGCCGTGTCATCTGGGATGTACGGGTGCTGCACTACGACCCCGATATCTGCCCTGAACTGGAAGAGGCGCGCCAGGCCCTCACCAAGGCGTTGCAGGGGCTGGAGTTGCGGCGCGAGGTCTTCGCCGACCACCCGACCATGATCATCTCCCATCTCAACAAGGTCGGTGGCCGGTATGGTGCAGTGACCCGATCCATGCTGATCGATGCTTTCGAAATGGTACGCGATGGCAAATGGAAAGCGCTTTACAACTGGCGCGAGGCCCAGCGGCTGCCACCCAATCTGCACCAGATCGGCGGTCAGAAGACCACCGACAAGGAACTGATCCTCCATATCGGCCTGCACAAGACGGGGTCGACCTTCCTCCAACGGATACTGGAACGTGATCGAGCGCGACTGGCGGAGGCGGGCATTCTTTTCCCCGAAACCGGCTTCCTCGGCACCGTCGCGGACAATCAGCGCGGCGCGGCGACGCCCGGCCATGTTGGGTTTCCGGGTGCCCTGCGCCACAACAACCCCGCACCGTTCAAACGCTTGCGAGCGGAGGTGGAAGCATCCGATTGCGACCAGGTGCTGATCAGTGCCGAGAATCTCAGCTTCCCTTTCGACACCCCGGCAGACCGAGCGGTGTTTCTGGAGCGGGCTGAGAGTTATCTGGGCTTCTTCAAGCGCCGCCGGATCATCGGCGTCTTTCGGCGCCCCGACGAATACATCGACCGATATTATCGCGAACATGTCTTCCTCGCCACCGGCTGGGCGCGCCGCACGGCGGAGCAGTTCGCGGCGGAGCTTGGACCGCAGATGACCGATCTGCGGTTCCTCACAGGCGACTGGCGCGCCTTTGCCGGTGGGCATATCGACCTGATCAGTTACGAGGCCGCCCGCGCGCGCGGGTTGGAGGCGCATTTCTATGACGCGCTGGGTGTTGCCGCGCCGGAGGGGCTGACAAATGGCGGCGCGACCTATCCCTCCCCTTCACCCGAACAGGTGCTGGCGGGGCGGATGATCGCGATGGCGCGGATCGAGAAGCACGACAAATCGCTGGCATTGGGCGAGTTTCTGGCAGCTACGGCCAAGGCCCCGCGCCAGAAGGGGTTCGAATTGTTCAGTCCAGAGACCCGGTTGCGCCTAATCGACGAGTTCGCGCAAAAATCCTCGTCCTATCTGGCGGACCTGGGCATCGAAGTGCCCATTGATGACTGGCGGACGGAAGCAGACACCCAAGCAAGCCTTTCAGGCGCACTCGCCCCCGAATACATGGACGCGGCGATAAATGCGCTGGCCAATGTGGCAGAGGAACCCTTCACCCCGCAGCCGGTGCCGCCGACGCTCTCTCTCTATCGGTTCCTCAATGCGCGGTTCAGTCGCTTCTGGTGATTTTTGCGCCCCCTCTTATAGTGCCGCAAAAGAGGGTGGAGGGATCCCATGAAAACGACATTCTATTTCGATGAAAAGTGCTTTTGGCATTTTGGCGGCAACTACGCGTCTGTTGCCCGCGTCGGCGGTCTGGTGCAGCCTCTGGTCGGCGGTGGTCTGCCCGAAAACCCCGAAACCAAGCGCCGTCTGAAGAACCTTATGGATGTCACAGGTCTGAGCGAAGAGCTGGACTGTCGCACAGCCCCTGCCGCGACGCGCGATGACCTGTTGCGCGTCCATCCCGCGCATTATCTCGATGCGTTCAAGGAAATGTCGGACGCCGAGGGGGGTGAGCTGGGCCTGCGCACACCCTTTGGACCCGGTGCCTACGAGATTTGTACACTGTCGGCGGGGTTGGCGATGGGGGCGGTTGCCTCTGTCCTCGCGGGCGAGCACAAGAATGCCTATGCGCTGTCGCGTCCGCCGGGTCATCATTGCGAACCGGACAGCCCGATGGGGTTCTGCCTGATGGCCAATATCGCCATCGCCGTGGAGGCCGCCCGCGTCGCCGCGCCGGACCTGCGCGTGGCGGTGATCGACTGGGACGTCCATCACGGCAACGGCACGCAGGCGATCTACTATGACGATCCGAACACGCTTACGATTTCGAGCCATCAGGAATACAATTTCCCCACCGACAAGGGCGCGATGAGCGAGCGCGGCTCGGGCGCGGGCGAGGGGTTCAATATCAACATTCCCCTCTCACCCGGTGCCGGTGATGACGCGTTTCTCTACCTCTATGACCTGATCGTCCGGCCCAAATTGCACGACTTCAAACCCGATCTGATCGTGATCGCCTGCGGGTTCGATGCCTCCGGGATCGATCCGCTCAGCCGCACGCTGGCGGGGTCCTTCACTTTCGCCGCGCTGACTGAAAAGGTGATGGAGGATGCCGCGCTTCTCTGCGACGGCAAGCTCGTCATGGTGCATGAGGGCGGCTATTCGGAAGTGCATGTGCCCTTCTGCGGCCATGCGGTGCTGGAGAAGATGGCGGGGAGCACCGCCACCGCGCCCGATCCGCTGGCCGACAGGATGCGTGCCCATCAGCCGCGCGGGCGGGCAATCGAATTTCATCGCTCCATCGTCGACGACGCGGCCGAGGCCTGCGGGCTCTGACGGCATACGGCCTGCGGGGCTTGGCATTCGCATGGATTGAGCCTAGGGAGCGCGGGCCATGACCGACGACCGCGCCACCTCCAAAGCCGCCACCAAAGCCGCCTCGAAAGCGAATGCCAAATCCGCCTGGGCGCGGATCAAGCGCAATCTTGCCATCATCCTCGGCGAGCGGGCGATTTTCGCGGTCCTGAACCTCGTCTCCGCCGGGATCGCGACCCGCGCCGTGGGGTTGGAGGTGATCGGCGCCATCGGGCTCCTCTTTGCCTATTCGCGGCTGGTCAGCGATGTTCTGAAGTTCAATTCCTGGCAAGCGGTGCTGACCTTCGGCTCCGCCCTCAAGGAACACGGCGAGCTGCCGGAGCTGCGCCGCCTGATCGGCCTTTCGATCTGGGTCGATATCGGCGCGATTGTCATCTCGCTGACCGTTGCGATCATGGGTGCGCGCTTCTTCGGTGAATGGCTGGGCTGGACGCCGGAGATGATCGCCTATGCGCCCTGGTTCTGCATCATCATCCCCTTCATCACCCACATGACCCATGTGGGCATTCTGCGCCTCTTTGACCGGGTGGGCATGCTGGCGGCGCAGCATGCGCTGACGGCAATCGTGCGGTTCATCGGCACGGTGGCGATCTGGTACTGGGGCGGCGGGCTGTTGGAGCTGGCAATCACCTGGGTCGCATCAGCCGTGATTGCGGGACTGGCGGTCTATGTCGGCGCATGGGCAGTCGCTGCCGAGCATCAGGCCCTGCCCCGCATGGCCGCCGCCGCGCGCCGTGGCGGTGAGGGGTTCAAGGGCTTCTGGCGCTTCATGTTCGCAACCAGCGTCATCTCCACCCTCGACAAGATCGTGGTCTATGCGGCCACACTGATCGTCGGTGCGGTCCTCGGGCCGGTGGAGGCGGGCATCTTTCACCTCGTCCGCCAGATCACGGAGGCGATGCTCCGCCCCGGTGACCTCCTCGGCCCTCTGTTCTTCCCCGAATTTGCATTGTTGGAGGCGAAGGGCGACCGCCGTGCCATGCGCCGCCTGGTCATGCGCGCGATGATCTATGGGGGGCTGATCCTTCTCGCCGTCGTCGGGGTGCTGGTCGTCGGGGGCGAGTTCATCCTCGTCACGCTTTTCGGGCCAGAGACCGCCGATGGCTATGCAATCCTCGTCATGGCGGGCTTTGCGGCGTCGATCTTCGTCTGGGGGTTCACGCTGGAGCCCGTCCTCCTGTCGCTCGGTCAGGCGACGCGGACCGTCTATGGCGATGTGTTGGCGCTGATTACCTTCGCTGGGCTGACATGGGCCTTTGTCGTTGATCTCGGCCTTGTCGGAATCGGTATCGCATTGATCGGTCATCGCATCGTTCAGATCGTATGGCGCGCCGCGATCGTCCTGCGCGTTCTGGCCAAAAGCCGCCTCTAGCCCCGTTTACTTCCCACCGGCTTCCTGACACGATGATAGTGAGAGAGCACCCGCGCGGCGCGCGGCCTCAGAACCCACCCTCTTTTCGAAAGTGATCCCATGACCGAGGTCAAATCGGGCGACACCGTTCGTATCCACTACACCGGCACCTTCAGCGATGGCGAGGTCTTCGACAGCTCTAGCGGTCGCGATCCGCTGGAATTCGTGGTCGGTGGCGGTCAGATCGTGCCGGGCCTCGACAAGGCCCTGCCCGGCATGACCGTGGGGGAGGAGAAGAAGGTCGTCGTCCCCCCGGCCGAAGCATATGGCGAGCCTGATCCGTTGGCGATCCAGGCGGTTGAGCGGGCCACCATCCCCGCCGATATCGAGCTCAGCGTCGGTGCGATCCTTCAGGTCCAGAACCAGGAAGGCCGCGTGATGCATGTGAAGGTGGTCGAGCTGACTGATGACGAGGTCAAGCTCGACGCCAATCACCCGCTGGCGGGGCGCGAGCTGACCTTCGACATCGAACTGGTGGAGATCGCCTGAGAGCAGCACACCTGCCACAGCGCCGGTATCAGCCTTCGCGCGCGGACCGCAACGCGATGAAGGCACCGGCGGCAATGATCATCGCAATGCCGATAAGCGACAATCCGTCGAGCCGTTCGCCCCAGACATAGAACCCCGTGACGCTGGCGGAGATCAGGAACGTGTATTCAAAGAGGGTCATGAATGATGTCTCCGCGCTCTGATATCCGATGGTCAGCATCAGGACCGCGATGATTGATCCGACAGCCTGCACCGCGATCACCGTCCATGCGACGGGCGGAATGGGCCAGATCCAGCCGGTGAAGACAAACGGCGCATCGGCGGCCAGCCCTGGTGCCGGAAAGGTTGCGAGCGCGCCCATGCCGATCAGCCCGGCAAGGCCCAAACCGCTGAAAAACATCAGGTTCAGCGCCAGCGGCGGCTCATCCGCGCACCAACGGCGGGTGGCGAGCATCGCCAGCGCATAAAGCATGCCCGCAACCACTGGGACCACCGACCAGATGGTGAACCCCGCCTCCCACGGGCGCAGGATCAGCATCGCCCCGCCAAAGCCAATCATGACGGCGGCGATCCGGCGCGGGCCGACCCGCGTGCCGAGGAGAACCGTCGAAAAAACCAGCACCCAGATCGGCGAGGTAAAAAGCCCCGCCCCGACCTGCGCAATCGGTGCCATCGGCAGCGATCCGAAATAAAGCAGCATGGACGCGACGATAAGCCCTGTGCGGATCAGCGGCCCCCGCCAGCGCGCCGGGCGGAACCGGCGGCGAAACAGGAAACACACCAGAAAGATCAGCGGAATCGCCATCGCCGCCCGGATCGCGTGGAATTGCCAGAGGCCGATATGCTCCGCCATCAGGCGCACGAAATTGTCGATCACACCGATCAGCACCATGCCGCCAATGATCATCGAGGCACCATAAAGGGGCCGCTCGGAGGCTGCTGCTGTCACGCTCATCTAAATTGGCCACTTTCCCATGCGTCACTGCTTCATAACGCGCTTCGCCCCCTTTGCATCCGGAATTTCAGTGCTAGTGTCTCAGCCAATCAAGAAAACCGCAGGGAGCGACTACATGCACAATCTGATGCAAGACTGGGAGATGCGGGTCTCGCACATCATCGACCATGCCGCGAAATACCACGCCAAGCGCACGATCGTCACGCGGACGACCGAGGGGCCGATCGTGACGTCGAACTGGGCCGAAGTGCACATGGGCGCGAAGAAAACCGCACAGGCACTGGTCGCCATGGGGCGCAAGAAGGGCGAAGCCATCGGTGTGATGGCATGGAACACAGCGCGCCATCTTCAGGTCTGGTACGGCGTCTCCGGTGCCGGCTGCGTGTTGCACACGCTCAACCCGCGCCTGTCGGGCGAACAGCTCGTCTACATCATCAATCACGCCGAAGACCGGATGCTGATGGTCGATTATGACCTCGCTCCCGTTATTGCGGCCGTCGCTGACAAATTACCCCTTGTCGAACAATACGTGGTGATGACCGACCGCGAGCATATGCCGGGCGTCCTGCCAAACGAGATCTGCTATGAGGACTGGATCGCCGAGCAGGATGGCAATTTCGATTGGGTCGAGGGGGACGAACGCGACGCCTGCGGCATCTGCTATACCTCGGGCACCACGGGCAACCCCAAGGGCGTGGTCTATACCCACCGGTCCAACATGCTGCATGCGATGGCCGCCTCCGTTCCCGATTGCCTCAACATGTCATCGCAGGACGTGCTGATGCCGGTTGTGCCGCTCTTCCACGCCAATGGCTGGTCGCTGGCCTATTCTGTGCCGCTGAATGGCGGCGCGATGGTCATGCCGGGGCGCGACATGACCCCGGCGGGGATCTACGAGATGCTGGAGCATGGCGTGACCATGACGGCGGCGGTGCCGACGATCTGGCTCGGCCTCCTCCAATATCTGAAGCAGGAGGAAAAGACCTTCTCCACCCTCAAAAGCGTGGTGATTGGCGGCTCCTCCTGCCCGCGCGCGGTGATCGAGGCGTTCCAGAACATCTATGGCGTGCAGGTCTTCCATGCCTGGGGCATGACCGAAACCTCGCCGCTGGGCACCACATCGTCGTTCAAGCCGGAGGTGGCGAGCCTGTCGGACGAAGAGAAACTGGACGTCAAAACCATGGTTGGGCATCCGCCCTTTACCGTCGATCTGCGGATCACCGATGATGACGGGCATGAGCTTCCCTGGGACGGCGAAACACAGGGCAAGCTCTGGATTCGCGGACCCGGCGTGGTGAAACGCTATCTGAAGGGCGACAAGGATGCGGCGGGGGACAACAACTGGTTCGATACCGGCGACGTGGCCACCATGGATGCCAACGCCTATGTGCGCATCACCGACCGGTCCAAGGACGTGATCAAGTCGGGCGGGGAGTGGATTTCCTCCATCGACATGGAAAACGCCGCCGTTGCCCATCCTGGCGTGGCCGAGGCCGCGGCCATTGGCATCCCACACCCGAAATGGGATGAGCGGCCCATTCTGGTGGTCGTGAGGGCAGCGGGCGAGGACCCGGCAGCGGATGAGATCATCGAACTGGCGTCAGAGGGCCTCGCCAAGTGGCAGCGCCCCGATGATGTTGTCTACCTCGATGAGCTTCCGCACACGGCGACAGGCAAGATCTCCAAACTGCATCTGCGTCAGCGGTTGCAGGAGATGGACTACAAACTGCCAGAGTTCCGCTGAGGCGGTTGAGAGCACCGCTTGGATCAGATTGGGTCAGGATTTGCGCCAGTTTTGCGTATCTCCTGACCTCCGCGATCCGGCGTAATCCGGAATTGTTTTAGCGCAGTGCCCAGATCGTGACGGGTTCGGCCCGCCCCTTCACCACATGCGGGCCGAGATTTTCGAAACCGTTGGTCTGATTGGCGGCGTGCAGCACCTCCTCGCTGACAGCAGCCTGCACGCCCAATTGCCGGGTTATCGTCTCCAGCCGCGCCGCAACGTTGACGGTATCTCCGATGACTGCCAGTTCCATGCGACGCTGGCTGCCGACATCCCCGATGATGACCGGGCCATAATGCACACCGACTGACAGGTGGATCGCGTCCTGCCCCACTGCATGACGACCCTCGTTAAACGCCGCCATCGCCGCGATGATCGCACGCGTACATGCCAACGCATCAACAGCGGGATGAACATCGGCAGCATTGGTTCGCGGGGCCACGCCAAACGTCGCCATTGCCCCATCGCCGATGAACTTGTCCAACACGCCGTGATGGTCGAACACACATCGTGCCACCAGCGCATGAACCTCGCGCAACATGCCGATCACCTCTTGCGCCTCGCGGTTCTCCGCCCAGGCTGAAAAGCTGACCACATCAGTGAAGAGGACCGCAACGTCCTCCTGCCTTTCCTCGCTGAAGGGATCGTTGCGCGCGGCAAGCACACCGATCGCCTCACTCGGCAAGTATCGTGACAGGTTGGCCACGCGCCGCGCCTGGGCCGTCTCACGCAATAAAAGGCGGCGCGACGCCGCTGAAGCGACGGCCAGCGTCGCCGAGACCGTCAGCAAAACCACGATATTCTGGAACTGGACCCCAAGGTCGATGAAACCTGGCTGCAGGATGCGCTCGATCAACCCTATCCGTGTCTCGGCATCGTCGAGTGGTCGGCCGCTCACCCTCTCGAAATCTGCACCGGGCAACGTGGTCATCCACCAAACCCCAATAGCCCATAAACCCGCCCCCCAGATCCCGGCCCACAACGAAAGGGCCGGGCGCAGCGAGATCGACAGAACGCCGATTACAAGAAAAAGATACAGGAAGTTGTTGAAGCGAAGACTGAACTGGGGCGGAAAAAACCCCGGCGCGAACGGATTGGGATAAAGCAGCGTAAACACCAAAAGCGCCATGTCGAGCACGATGAAAAGATAGGGATGCCATTCGCGAGACCATCGCGATCTGCCGATGAAGTACTGGACAACGCCGAACAGCGCGAAAAGTGCGATCAGGGCCTGATAGTACAACATCTCCGGCCAGGGTGCGACGGTTGCCACGATCGCCGCCACGACCAGCATTGCCAGTGACCGTGCCCATGTGATCACACCGAGGCGGCGGCGTCCTTCACGGCGGATCGCAGCCTCGATCCGTTGTTCGTCACTGCGCAGTGTGACAGCCGCGGGCATGTTCATCGCGTCACTCCTTCAGCGGCATACTGTGCCAGATTGCCATGCCTCTGCAATTGCGCCGATGGCATCACCCGCCTAAGGTCAGCGCCTTGTGGAGGCTGTATAGACGAGCGAGTTATGAGCACAATTGATTATCCCGAGCAACAGGTGTGGAAGCCCAAGAACAGAACCTATCTCGGCACCAAGACAGCCGAGCCTGACAGGCTGGAGTATACGGGCGGGCGAGGGGAGCTGTTCTGGCTGGCGCTGAGCCGAATGCTGATGACCATCCTGACGCTGGGCATCGGCAGGTTCTGGATGACCACACGTCTGCGCCGGTTCTACTGGTCGTCGATCAGCATTGGGGGCGAGCCGCTGGAATATACCGGGCGGGCGGGGGAAAAGCTGATCGGGTTCCTGATTGCTGTTGTGATCCTCGCTGTCTATCTGGTTTTCACCAGCCTGTTGCTGACCTTTGCCGGGTTCGCGGTCTATGATGGAGATCCGATTGCGCTGAGCTTCCTGCAGCTGTCCATCCTCCCACTCTTCCCGCTCGGGTTCTGGGCCCAGTACCGCGCACGCCGCTATATTCTGGCGCGCACACGCTGGCGCGGCATCCGGTTCGGCCTCGCACCAGGCGCATGGGGCTATATGTGGCGCGCGCTTGGCTGGGGGTTTCTGACGCTGGTCACGGCCGGATTGCTCTACCCGCTGATGCAGTTGAAACTGTCAAGATATCTGACGGATCGCAGCCATTACGGCTCTCTGCGCTTCACGCAGGAGGGACGGCTGCGCCCGCTCATGATCAGCTGGATGTGGGTCTGGATGCCCGTTGCCGTCGTGGCCGCTGTCGGGCTCTTCGGGGCGTTTCAGTATTTCGACTTCAGCACAATCGGCGATCTCGAAGCACTTGGTGATGGTGACGGTAAACGGCTGAATGAGCGGGATGAAAGCACCGATCCAAATCCGTTCAGCCTCGCCGCCGGTGCGATCGGCGGAGGCGCGATGATCGTCGCGCTTTTTGCCTGGGTCACATTCGCGCTGATCCATCACCGCATCTTCTCCTTTCGTTATCTCAACTCCAACAAGGTGCTCGAAGGGGGCACGCGGTTCGATTTCCGGATCGGCATGGGTAGCATTATCGGCATCTATATCGTCGGCAGTATCGTTATCTGGTTGCTGGTCGGCATCATCGCCGGGCTGCTGATCGGTCTCAGTTTTGGCATCATGGCAGCGCTCGGCATCGACCCCCGCGTGTTGCGGGAATTCGGGTCCGGTGAACTGACCGGGCTATCGGAACTCCTGTCAGTCATCCCGGTTATTGTTGGCTACCTCCCCGGTATCGCGGCCTATATCGCGCTGCGCCATGCCTTCTTTACCCACCCCCTGTTGAAGGAAGTCGCTGCCACCGTGACAGTGAACGATCTTTCCGCCGCCAACGAAGCCGCCCAGCGCGCCCATGATGAACAGGCGGAAGCCGGCGGCTTTGCCGATGCACTCGGTGCCGATATCGGCGGGGCGTTCTGATGACCGCCCTTGCGCAATATGAACGGCTTGAAAGCACAGGGCGCTATTTCGATGGACAGACGGCGCGGCCTCGCGACGTGGTCGTGAAATTTGGCGATGCCAGCCTGATCATCCTCGACATGGGCGATATGCCGATCGCCCATTGGTCACTCGCGGGTGTGCGCGATATCGGCGATGGTCGTGAGGATGGATCGCTGACCCTGACCCCGGATTATGACGCCGATGAGCGACTGACCATCGATGATCCGACCATGGTTCAGGCCATTCGCACGGTTTGCAAGGACCTGCGTCAACGCCGGCCAACAACGCCCAAACGCTGGCGCAAGGTCGCGCTATGGACGGTGGCGGCACTCGGTTCGGTCTACATGATCATGTTTCATATCGTGCCGGCCCTTTCGGACCAGCTCGCCACCCTGATCCCGCCCGAGGCCGAGGCCGCCATGGGTGAGAAAATGGTCGATCAATTCGCCGATCTGCTGACCCCGGGGGATGAGCCGCGGTTCTGTTCAACGCCGAAAGGCGACAAGGCACTGGCGGCAATGACTGCGCGGCTCGAAGGGACGGCGAATGTCTATCTTCCGCTCACCGTCCGCGTCCTCGATCATGAGATGGTCAACGCTTTTGCCCTTCCAGGTGGTCAGATCGTGCTTTTCAGAGGTTTGATCCGCACAGCCGATGCACCCGAGGAGGTCGCGGCCGTCCTCGCCCATGAAATTGGCCATGTCGTCGCCCGCGATCCGACACGCCTGACGCTGCGTTCGGCGGGTACGGCGGGGATCCTGGGACTTCTGCTGGGCGATTTCACCGGAGCGACGGTGACGGTTGCGCTTTCCGAAGCGCTGCTCCGCTCCGGCTACCAGCGGGAGGCGGAGACGAGCGCCGATCACTTTGCGACCGCGCTTCTCGCCGCCGAAGGTCTGCCGTCGGAGCCGATGGCAGCCTTCTTCCTGAAGCTGAAGGAAATGACCGGCGACAGCGACCCGGGGCTGCTCTCGCATCTCTCGACACATCCCGATCTTCAGGGCCGGGCCGACAAGGCGCGCGAGGCTGACACAGTGGGCGGGTCGGCCTTCAAGCCGGTGCTTGACGATCAGGAATGGGTCGCATTGCGCAATATCTGTCAGGAATGAGACAGCACGCGAAATCGCGCTGACGGGGTGATCTGCCCGTCGGCCTCCGCCCGGCCGGTCGAGATAAGGCCAAGGAGATGGGCGAACACGTTGCGGGCCGCAGCGCCATGCAATGCAGGATCGACGTCGATATAGATTGCGGCGGTCAGGGCGGCTGGTGTCGCCTCCCCCATAGCCTCCAGCGCCTCGATAATCTGCGTCTCGCGTCCGAGGCGGTGCGCCGTCTGGTGCGCGATCATTGCCTGCGGGTCTGTGACCGCGTGGCCATGACCGGGCAGATAGATACGGTCGCCGCGCGCACCCATCCGCGCGAGCGAGCCCATGAAGGCCGCCATGTCGCCATCGGGCGGCGAGACCATGGTTGTTGCCCAGCCCATCACCAGATCGCCCGAAAAAACGGTTCCGTCATCAAGCGCATAACACAGATGATTGGACAGATGACCGGGGGTGTGAAGGGCCGTGATCGTCGCGCCGCCAACCTCCACCACACTATTGTCGGGCAGCACCTCGTCAGGGATGAAGTCGTGATCAGCGCCTTCTCCCCCGCCAAATTCAGCACCCGATGCGCCAAGGGCCGCCATCATCGGGCTTTCACCGGCTCCGTGGGGCCCAAAAGCATAGGTCGGCGCACCGGTCGCGGCCTTCAACGCGGTTGCACCAGGGCTGTGATCGACATGGGTATGGGTCAGAAGGATCGCGCCAATCGTCTCCCCCGGTGCAAGGGCAGCCAGGATGGCTTCCGTCTGTGCAGCCATCATAGGGCCGGGGTCGATCACCGCAACCTGCCCCTCTCCTACAATATAGGTCTGGGTGCCCGTGAACGTCATCGGCGAGGGATTGCGCACCGTTAACCGGCGCACCTGTGGCGTCAGATGCACAGGCACGCCATATTCTACATTTGTATCCCTGTTGAACGGGTCACTCATGCTCGTCTCCCGATTGCGCCACTGCCTCTGCGTCACTACTGTCTGACTGTCGCGAGGAAAACCATGCTCTTCAAGAAATACGTTCCGCGCAGCCTGTTCGGGCAGTCGCTGATTATTTTCATGGTGCCTGTCATTATTTTGCAGGCAGTGGTGACCTATGTCTTCATCCAGCGCCATTACGAAGGGGTGACCAGCCAGATGGCCCGCGCCGTCGCGCGTGAGCTGAACTACGCCGTCGAAGTGGTCGAGAGCCAGGAGGACGCCGTGGCCGCACAATCGCGCCTCGAAGAACTGGCCAGCCCGCTTGGCATCCAGCTCGGCCTCGTGGAGGGCGCGATTGTCGAGCCATCGGCGATCCGGCAATTCTACGACGTTTCCGGCGGCGCGGTCGAAGAGACGTTCAAGATAGATGTGGAGCGTCCGCTGTTCCTCGACCTCGTCTCCGACAACCGCATCATCGAGGCGCGCGTGCAGACCGCGCGCGGCGTTCTGCGCGCCCTGATCCCGCGTGATCGCATGATTGCCTCGAACCCCCAGCAACTGCTGATCTGGATGTTTGGCACCGCCGCTGCGCTGATGGCGGTGGCCGTCTTCTTTCTGCGTCGTCAGATCCAGCCGATCCGCGCCCTTGCCGAGGCTGCCGACGATTTCGGCAAGGGGCGCGACCGGTCCTTCCAACCCCGCGGCGCAGAGGAGGTCCGCCGTGCCGGAGCCGCCTTTATCGACATGAAGGCGCGTCTGGAAAAACAGATCGAGCAGCGCACCAAGATGCTGTCCGGTGTCAGCCACGATCTGCGCACGCCCCTGACCCGCATGAAACTCGCCCTCGCCATGAGCGATGATACCGCCGAGACGGCTGAGCTGCGCCGCGATGTCGATGACATGGAACGTATGCTGGAAGAATTCCTTGCCTTCGCCCGCGGCGAGCAGGGCGAAGAGATCAGCGAGGTTGATCCGATCGAGGTGGTGGAGGAAGTCGCCTCCGCCGCCCGGATGCGCGGTGCCAGCATATCGGTGTTGTCCACCCTCGACACGCCCGATACGCCAACCGTCGCGCTGCGGCGCACGGCGATCAAACGTGCCCTTTCCAATCTGGTAGGTAATGCGATCGAGTTTGGTGACCGGATCGATATCTCCGTCCGCGTGGCGCGCAAATTCATCGAGATCACGGTGGAGGATAATGGCCCCGGTATTCCGGAGACTGATCGCGAGGCCGCATTCCGCCCGTTTGAGCGGCTCGACCCGGCACGCAATCAGGACAAGGGCGGCGGTGTGGGGCTCGGCCTTTCGATCGCGCTCGATATCGCTCGCAGCCATGGTGGGGAGCTCTCGTTGCATGACAGCGAACGCCTGGGTGGCCTGAAGGCGCGTTTCAGGGCCCCCCGCTGACCGCAGCCGCAATCCCGATGCTCGCGGTTTGACGTTCAAACTTCGATCAGGCTCGAACTATTTGGCCGATGCCCTGTGCTATCCCCGCGAGGGATCGCAAAAAAGGGTTGGACCATGCTCTTGAATTATCTCTACAAGCACTTCCTTGAAGAAAGCCGTTTTGCCGAAGCTACGGGTGTAACGCAGGCCGCCCTCAACACCCTCATCCGGTCGCGCGTTTTTCCCGCAGCATCCTACATATTGGAAAGCAGGGGGCACTGCCGGTCCTTCGTTGCACATGCCGCGGAGAACGCCACATATCGGTTCCATCTTCGCGGCCATACGGACTGGCATCGCGACCTTCTACAGCTGGGATTAGAAACCGAAGTGACGGCGCGGGCATATTTTTTCCAGCGCTACAACATCGCAAAGGACGGGTTTCTGACGAACCCTCTCGGCCAGGATCTGATCACGGCCCATCCCCAGGTAATCGGAAGGTTCGATGCCGACCATGCTGCCTCAACCTGGGACCATTTCTTGAATGGTGTCTACGGGGTATGCACCCGCGATGGTCGACCAGAAGCCGTCTTCCTGAAGCAGGCTGGCGTCATGTTCATCGAAGAGATGACCGCCAACGGGTCCGACGCACTGTCGCCCGATCAACTGGCCCTTCTTGAGCGCGCCGTTGCCCTGCTGGATCGTGTCGAATCTGATTTCGCCCCGCACGAGGTCGAATTTGCATCCCGGCAACGATGCATTGTTGATGTCCGGCGGCAGTATTTCGGCGGCCTGGGCGCGTAAAGAACCGCCCGACCAGCCGCGCCTTATGCCCCAAGGAGCCGACCCCGAACCACTGCCAAGACAAAAGAAAACCCCCGGCGGACG
Organism: Pseudomonadota bacterium; assembly: GCA_039030855.1. Lineage (GTDB taxonomy): Bacteria > Pseudomonadota > Alphaproteobacteria > Rhodobacterales > Rhodobacteraceae > Pikeienuella. The sequence goes on along the minus strand of JBCCDJ010000004.1, from coordinate 31,153 downwards.
CCTCCGCCGGGGGTTTTCGACTTCGAACAGACCAATCAGTCCTTACGTTTGATCGGTGCCCAGAGCTTCTTGTTGGTCAGATAGAACAGCACGAACAAAAGCACCAGGAAGCCGATATTGCGGAAGCCAGCCTGCTTGCGCTCAGTCATCTTCGGCTCGGCGGTCCACATCAGAAAGGCCGATACGTCCTCTGACATCTGGACCATCGTGGCCGGCGTTCCATCCTGATACTCGAGCAGGTCATCCTCCAGCGGCGGCCCCATGGAGATGTATCCACCAGGGAAGGCCTTGTTTTCATAAAGGATGGTCCCTGCCTCCTCTTTCTCCTCACCGGTATATCCGATCAGGAGCGAGTAGATGTACTCAGGACCACCAATCCCCTTCATCAGCTGATTGATACCGAGACCGGACGGACCATGAAACCCGGCACGGGCCTTGGCCATCAGGCTGAGGTCTGGTGCACCAGCAGCGTTGTTGGCCGGGAAGTTGTCGGACGACTTCGCCGTGCGTGTGTCGCCCGGCTCGCCTTCTTCATCGGCAACTTCGTAGTTCTCCGCAATGGCTTTCAACTGCTCCTCGGGAAACCCTGGGCCAGTCTCGTCGCCGAGCGTCCGGATCGGAACGAATTTCAGGCCGTGGCAGGCAGCGCAGACTTCGTAATAGACCTGAAATCCGCGTTGGAGCTGTGCCTGATCGAAGGTACCGAACGGCCCCTCGAAGCTGAAGGCGATGTCGTCCACCTCGCCTGCGCCGCCCGCCGCGAAGGCGGGTGAGGACAGGGTAAGCATTGCGACACTGGCTGACGCGATCAGAAGGTGTTTCATGTTCAGTTTCCTTCTCTCACTCACTCAGCCGGGGTCGCCGCCGGGGCACCGCTCGGCTTGCTGGCAGCGGTCTTGGCCGGATAGTGACTGTCAAAGTCCGCCTCGATAGTCGCTGGTGGCTGGTCCGGTTTCTCCGTGATGCCGAGAACCGGTAGGATGATCAGAAAGTAGGCGAACCAGTAGATCGACCCGATCAGTGAAACCAAGGGCACGATGCCCTCGGCCGGCATGCCCCCCGCCCACATCAGGACGAAGAAGTCGATCACGAGCACCAGGAAGGCCCAGCGGAACATCGGACGATAGCGGCCCGACCGCACGCGGCTTGTGTCGAGCCATGGTGCCAGCGCCAGCACCACAATCGCACCGAACATCGCGAGCACACCGCCGAGCTTGGCGTCGATGAAGAGGATATCGAAGGTGATAGCGCGCAGGATCGCATAGAATGGCAGGAAGTACCATTCGGGCACAATATGCGCAGGCGTCGCCAGCGGGTTCGCCTCGATGTAGTTGTCCGGGTGGCCGAGGAAATTCGGCATAAAGAACACCAGGACCGCGAAGAAGATCAGAACGCCCATCAGGCCGACGACGTCCTTGATCACGAAATAGGGCCAGAAGGGCAGCGTGTCCTTTTTCACCGTATCGATGTCGTCACGGCGCACTTCAACGCCCGTCGGGTTGTTGTTGCCCGTCGCGTGAAAGGCCCAGATGTGGACGATCACGAGACCCGCAATGACGAAGGGCAGCAGGTAATGCAGCGAGAAAAAGCGCGTCAGCGTTGCGTTATCAACCGCCGGACCGCCCAGCAGCCATGTCTGCAGCGGCTCCCCGACCAGCGGCAGCGCGCTGAAAAGCCCCGTGATCACGGTCGCACCCCAGAAGGACATCTGGCCCCAGGGCAGCACATATCCCATGAACGCCGTCGCCATCATCGCGACATAGATCAGGATACCGATGATCCACGTGATCTCACGCGGGGCCTTGTAGGACCCGTAGTAGAGTCCGCGGAAGATATGCATATAGACGGCGATGAAGAACAGCGACGCACCATTCTGGTGGAGGTAGCGCAGCAGCCATCCCCCCTCCACATTGCGCATGATGTGCTCCACCGACGCGAATGCATAGGCCGTGTCGGGCGTGTAGTGCATCACGAGCGCAATGCCGGTGATGATCTGCAGCGCCAGACATACGGTGAGGACGATGCCCCAGATCCACATCCAGTTCAGGTTCTTCGGCGTCGGAGCCGTCATTGTCGCGTGAAGAAGGCCAAGAATGGGGAGACGTGTCTCAATCCATTTCTCGATACCGGTCTTCGGCTCATAGGGATCGTGAGGGATACCACTCATATTCGTTCTCCTCAGCCGAGTCTGATGGTTTCGTCGTCAGTGAACACAGCCACTGGGACGGGAAGGTTGGTCGGCGCAGGGCCTTTGCGGATGCGGCCTGCAGTGTCGTAATGTGAGCCATGGCAGGGGCAGAACCAGCCACCGAAATCACCTGCATCGCCCAATGGTACGCAGCCGAGATGGGTGCAAACACCGATCATGACGAGCCATTCGCCGTTTTCATCCAGCGTTCGGTTTGCATCCAATGCGTCCGCATCGGCGCTATTGGCATTGCGCGACACCGGGTCGGCGAGATCTGCGAGCGGTGTGTCACGCGCGGCTTCGATCTCCTCCTCCGTCCGACGGCGGATGAAGACCGGCTTGCCGAGAAATTTCACGGTCATCTGCGAACCCGGCTCCAGCCCGGAGACGTCTACTTCGATCTGCGCGAGCGCGCTGACATCGGCGCTCGGGTTCATCTGGTCGATCAACGGCCAGATGACGGCACCAGCGCCCACTGCGGTGGCTGCCCCTGTCGCGACATAGAGAAAGTCGCGGCGTGTTCCCGTTTCCTCGGACACGATTCTATCCTCTCAACATGGCGGCGTTCCGCCGTTATCCACTTCGACAGGCATGGTCAGCCTGTTCCTAATGCGCATATAGTGCTGTCATCGTTCCGTCCAGCAGACAGGGCGACGCATCTGCGCGGTGTGTCAACCCTGTCATCAGATCTCAGTTACCCATGCATCTTGTTGCCTTTCAACCTGATATTCCCCAGAACGTCGGCGCATTAATGCGACTTTCCGTCTGTTTTGGGTTAACGCTCCACGTGATTGAGCCGTGCGGCTTTCCGTATTCTGACAAAGCTGTCCGCAAGGCGGCGATGGACTACGCCGCCGATGTCGACTTGCACGATTGGTCCAACTGGGATGCGTTTCAGGCCGGACGGGAACAGGGACGGCTGGTCCTCCTGACCACGAAGGGTGATGTCGCCCATTGGGATATCGACTGGCGGACGGATGACTATCTGATCATCGGACGCGAAAGCGCGGGCGCTCCCGATTTCGTTCATCAGGCTGCAGACCAGCGTGTCGTCATCCCGATGCCGGGGGGCGGACGCAGTCTCAATATGGCGATGTCCGCCGGGATCGTGGCCGCCGAGGCAATGCGCCCCGGACGCTGAGCGACCACATCATTCGATCACAGTTTCGTGGATTTTTCTCTGAATGCGTCGTAATCGCCTGAAATACTTAATCTTTCTGCAAGAGAAAGCGTCATATACCGCACATCTAGCAGTCATGAAAATTGCGCATACATCATATAGTAGAAGGAGAGCATCATGATCGACCATTCGACTGTCTCAAAACTCGCTGAACTACGCGCGCAGATCGACCGCGCCTATGAAAGCTGCGGGCAAACGCTGGATGCCATGACCACGGCACGGGCCCAGGCCAAAGGCACGGCTGAGGCTGCGCCGTTCCTCAGCAATTGCGCCAACGATCTGGAAGCTTTGGCAGGTGTAGTCCGGCTCGCCGCCTCCCGTGCGGCACCACACGCCGAATAGATCAACTCACGTCGCCACTGTCCCTCGAGCGCGACATACTGGCCCCGCCACGATTTGGCGGGGCCTTTTTCGGTCCAGTGCAGCTGCAAATCTACCATCGGCGCGAAGCCATATTCAGATTGTCTCATGTAAAAGCCTCCCATATCGTCCGGCCGCGACAATACCCGTCAAGCGATCCATAGTTCCTGCCGAGGCTCCCTGTTCATGACCATCCAGATCGACACCACCCAATTCGCAAATCTGGCCATCGAGCCCCATGACGATGGCGTCTGGGTCGTCACCCTGAACCGTCCGGCCAAACGCAACGCGCTCGACATAGACACGATCGAGGAGCTGGTCACGTTTTTCTCCGCCGCGCCGCGTGCTGGCGTGCGGGCGGTGGTCCTGGCCGGTGCGGGAACACATTTCTGCGCCGGGCTCGACCTGATCGAGCATCACGGCGAGGACCGCAGCCCCGCCGATTTCATGCATGTCTGCCTGCGCTGGCACGAAGCGTTCAACAAAATGGAATATGGCGGCGTCCCGGTCATCGCCGCCCTGCAAGGTGCCGTGGTCGGCGGCGGGTTGGAGCTTGCCAGCTCCGCCCATATCCGCGTCATGGACCAGACCGCCTATTTCGCCCTCCCCGAAGGCCAACGCGGCCTCTTCACCGGTGGCGGCGCGACAATCCGCGTGACGGATCTGGTCGGCAAGGCGCGCATGATCGACATGATCCTGACGGGCCGTGTCTATCAGGGGCAGGAGGCCGTGGATCTCGGCCTCGCGCAATACATTGTCGACGGCTCCAGCCTCGATGCGGCGATGGAGCTGGCGCGCAAGACCGCCCAGAACCTCCCCCTCACCAATTTCGCCATCTGCTCTGCCATCAGCCACATGCAAAACATGTCCGCCATGGACGCCGCCTATGCGGAATCGGTGGTCGCAGGCGTGGTCAACACCCAACCCGACGCGCGCGCCCGACTGGCGGCATTCGCCGACAAGAGCGCGGCGCGGGTCAGACCGAACGGTTGAGAGAAGCTGGTAAGGTCCGCTTCGCGGACGAAGCGTCATTTCGCTGCGGCTGCGCCAATGGCTGATATCGGAAAAAGCGCTAAACCTCAGAAGCAGACTCAGTAATGAATCTTGCCCGCCATTCCAAATTTGTTTCGTCAGCAAGCTTTCTAGTTTGAACCGGAACAGTATCAGCGACAGAATTGTCTAAGCCTATGTGAGATAGAACCCGAGCCAATGCAGCTTGCGGATGTCTTGAGAGTTCGGCGTACGTCATAACGAGCGGCGCGATTGCCTCCTTTGCGAACCATCTCCTCCACTCCTCATTTTGTGCGGTGGCTTGCTGAACATAAGCTTCAATTTTCTGGCGCTCATATCCACCTGTTTGTTCCGGTTGCATACGCTCCAGATCAGAACCATCTGCTTTCCGATGCCAAAGACCTGTTTGCTGAGCGCGAAGTCGAGAAATTGCTTGGTCCAGATGGTCTTCACGCTTCAAGTAGATGAACTGGGTCGCGCCAAATGCCGCTTCAATTCGTTCTTTGTCCGACGCAAAGGTTGGAAGCAATAGCTTGAGCTGATCGGTGAAAAACGCGAAGCTGTAACGCTGCAACCGTAGGCCAAAGACGTCAGTTTCGCCTTTGCCAACATCTAATGCGGCGGTAAAAACTGCCGATATGGCGTCTTGCTCCGATGAAAAACTCTTGCGCTCTAAATCATAATATCCAAGCCATGCTCTCATTGATGGTTTATGAAAGTGTGACCCAGGATTTCCGGCAATCCTAGTTGCGGCCAGCAACTTGCATAGCATGGTGCTACCGCTCCGCGGGGTCGTACAAATCACATAGGATTGCATTGTTTGCCCTGACAAAATGCGCTTCTCGCTGATCATGTCTTGACGAAATAGCAGACATTCGCGCGCAGCGCAGCATCGGTGTATTCGGGCTCAAAGCAGTCGTCGCCCGCAGTCAAAAGCGCGACAAGAACCGGCTTTACCTGCCCGAACTACTCCGCCGCCTCCAGCCCGATAAACCCGCCCGACTGCCGGTTCCAGAAACCGGCATACAATCCCCCTCTGGCGAGGAGGTCGTTGTGCGACCCTTCCTCAGCAATCCGCCCGGCCTCCATCACCACAATCCGGTCCATCCTTGCAATCGTTGATAGCCGGTGGGCGATGGCGATGACTGTGCGGCCCTCCATCAGGCGGTCGAGGCTTTCCTGGATGGCGGCTTCGACTTCGCTGTCGAGGGCCGAGGTCGCCTCGTCCAGTGCCAGAATGGGGGCGTCTTTCAGGATCGCGCGGGCGAGCGCGATGCGCTGGCGCTGGCCGCCGGAGAGTTTCACGCCCCGCTCGCCCAGATGCGCCTCATATCCGGCGCGGCCACTGATATCACGTAGATCCTGAATGAACTCATGCGCTTCGGCCTCGCGCGCGGCAGCGATCATCTCCTCCCAATGCGCTTCGGGCCGACCATAGAAGATGTTCTCGGCTGCAGGGCGGTTGAACATCGATGTTTCCTGCCGGACCATCGCGATCTGTCGGCGCAGATCATCCTGCTGAAGGTCGCGCACATCATGATCGTCGAGACGGATTGCGCCTTCCTCCACATCGTAAAGGCGCAGGAGAAGCGACAGCACCGTCGTCTTGCCCGCGCCTGAGCGGCCGACCAGCGCAACCTTTTCACCGGGGCGAATATGCAGGTCGAACCCGTTCAGCCCGCCGCCTTCCTCTTTTCCATAATGATAGGTGACCTCGTCGAAATGGACCGCACCCGATGCGCGCCGCAAGGGCCTTGCGCCGGGCTTGTCGGTAATCTCATGGGAGGGGGAGAGGGTGCGCATCCCATCCTCCGCCTCCCCGATATGGGAGAAGATCGCCATCAGCGTAAAGCTGAACCAGCCCGACATCTGCGCGATGCGGGTGGAGAGGACACCAGCGATGGCGATGTCACCCGCGCTCGCCGTTCCCGCCTGCCAGAGCCAGAGCGCACCGCCGATCAGCGCGACGGGAAGGATACCTGCGACCGTCATCAGGACACCGCGAAAGCCCGCGGACATCACCCCGAAATCCAGCGCCCGCTCGCGGAAGGTGTCGATAGCATGCTCGGTCGCCTCCTCCTCCCGCCCGACATGCGCGAAGAGCTTGACGGTCGCCATGTTCGACAGCGTATCGACAACCTGACCGGTCAGCGCTGCACGGGCCGCAGCGCGCGCGGCGGATCGTTGGCGAATACGGGGCAGATACCAGCGGATCAGGAAACCGTAGCCCACCAACCACAGCGCCAGCAGCACGGCCAGACGCCAATCGACAGCACCGAGAACCAGCGTCGCACCGATCACGGTGGCGATGCAGAAGGCGATGGAGTTCGTGCTTTCGAGAATGATCTCGGTAATCGACGACCCGGTCTGCACATGCTTCTGCGCCAGCCGCCCGGCGAAATCATCGTCGAAAAAGCGCAGCGACTGGCCGAGCGTGTGGCGGTTCAGCCGGGTGACCACCTGCGGGAACATGTTGGGGCCGAGCGTGATCGCGTTGACCGCCGCCGACAGTGCCATCGTGGCAGGCCTGAGCACGACAAAGAACAGGGCGGCACCTAGGATCAGCCAGAAATTCTCGGCAAAATACCGCACCGGATCGGAGGCGAGCGCGGCATCGATCACCCAGCCGATCAGAAGCGAGCCGACGCTTTCCAAGACGCCGACCAACGCCCCCATCAGCGTGCCGAACCAGATTGCCGGCCAGGCACCGCGCAGGTTCCACCGCATGAACGCGCCGAAACGCCTCGGCGGTGGGCCTTCGGCCTGCGCGTAAGGGTTGATCAGCCCCGAAAAGAGGCGTCGCACTGCATCCTTCATTCAGCTTCCTTCACTCGGCGGCCTCGACATCGATGAAGCCACCCGATTGACGGTTCCAGAACCGCGCATAGAGCCCGTTGCGCGACAGAAGCTGCGCATGGGTGCCTGTCTCCGCCACCTGGCCAGCATCCATCACGACGATCCTGTCCATCTGCGCAATGGTCGACAAACGGTGCGCAATGGCGATCACGGTCTTGCCTTCCATCAGGCCATAGAGGCTGTCCTGGATGGCGGCTTCAACCTCGCTGTCGAGCGCCGATGTCGCCTCGTCCAGTACCAATATAGGGGCATCTTTCAGAACAACACGCGCAAGCGCGATCCGCTGGCGCTGACCGCCCGACAGTTTCACGCCGCGCTCACCAACATGGGCATCATATCCGGCGCGCCCATTGGGATCGGCAAGATCGGGAATGAAATCTGCTGCGGCAACCTTGCGCGCAGCTTCGAACATCGCCGCCTCTGGTGCATCAGGGCGACCATAGAGGATGTTCTCGCGCACCGACCGGTGAAGCAGAGACGGATCCTGCATCACCATGCCGATCTGACCGCGCAGACTGTCCTGCGTGACATGGGCAACGTTCTGGCCATCGATCTCAATCGCGCCCTGCTCCACGTCGTGAAAGCGCAGCAGAAGATTGACGAGAGAGGATTTGCCCGCGCCGGATCGCCCAACCAGCCCGATCCGCTCCCCCGCTGCGATGTCCAGATCGACGCCGTTCAGACCACCATGATCCTTGCCATAGTGATGGCGCACTTCGCGGAACCGGATGGCACCGCCAGTGATCTGCAACGGCTTCGCATCAGGTGCGTCCGCAAGGTCAATGGGAGCGGTGATCGTCTGCATCCCCTCTTTGACCACACCGAGGTTCTGGAACAATGAAGACAGCGCCCACATGATCCACATCGTCATGGAATTCAGCCGCAGGACCAGCGCCGTCGCTGCCGCTACGCCGCCGATGGAGCCGAGCCCAACTGACCAAAGCCAGATCGCATAGCCCACCACCGCGACGATCAGTGCCCCATTGATGGTGATCAGGCTGAAATCCATCAGCGTGATCAGGCGCATTTCGCGGGCAAAGGTCTGGCGGCCCGCCTCGATCGCCTCATGTGCGAAGTCTTCCTCACGCTTCGAATGAGAGAAGAGCTTAACCGTCTGGATATTGGTATAGCTGTCGACAATGCGCCCGGTGATGGTGGATCGTGCATCGGAAAACGCCTGGCTCGCCTCTCCGACGCGCGGCACGAAATAGACGATCAACCCAACATAGGCCGCCAGCCAGATGACGAGCGGGATCGCCAGACGCACATCAATATCCGAGAGGAGGATCAGCGCGCCAACGACGTAGAGCGTCGAATAGATCAGCGCGTCAAACACCTGAAACGATGCCTCGCCCACGGCGGGGGCAGTCTGCATCACGCGGTTGGCGATACGGCCTGCGAAATCCTCCTGAAAGAAGCCGACCGACTGGCCCAGCACCTTTCGGTGGGACCGCCAGCGCACCTGCGTGCCGATATTGGGCATCAGCGTCTGGTTGATGATCAGGACGTCCACCAGGCCGAGAAACGGGCGCACCAAAAGGATCAGCAGGGCAACCACGATCAGCTCCAGCCCGTGTTCTTCGAATACGGTCTCGGGTGTCGCCGTGGACAGAAGATCCACAATCCGACCGCCATAATAGATCAGCCCGATCTCGATCGCTGCCACCACCGCGGTGAAGATGACAATGAAGAACGCAACCCAGCGGAACGGGCGCAGATGGTCGAGAATGAACGGCACCAGCCGCTTTGGTGTCGGCGCGTGGCGATCATAGTCCTGATAGGGATCAACCAGATTTTCAAAGAAGCGGAGCATGGAACTGGCACCTCCGGGCACCAAAAACATCAGGGAATACGGGATGAAGCGCGGCGCGCATATGGGCCGCAGGATCGCCTGTCAGACTGACCGGTCGGTCAGGCCGCGACGGGCGGGGGGCAGGTCCTGATCATCTTCATTTCGTAGTCCTTGGCGTCGTTCCAAGTTTCACACCTGTGGGTCGTAACGCCGAGGTGTAAACTTATCAAGACAGACGGGTTGCGAAACTGCGCCCGTCATCTGATAAATCGGGGAGAGATGCAGACATGCCACAAGAGGTAACGCCGGTGCCAAACGATCTGTCCCCCGATCTCGAAACGGAAAAGGCCCGCGCTGCCGCGTGGTTTCGCGAGCTGCGCGACCGCATCTGCGCGGCGTTCGAGAACCTCGAAGACACACAGACAACAGGTCCCCACGCCGACCTGTCACCGGGTAGGTTTGAGCGTAAGGAGACCCGGCGCGATGGTGGCGACGGATCGGACAGCGGCGGCGGCGAGATGAGCGTCATGCGTGGCGGGCGCGTGTTCGAGAAGGTCGGCGTCAATATCTCCACCGTCTACGGACAACTTGGCGAGCAGGCGCAGCGCTCGCTCACCTCACGCCGCCAGATCGAGGGGCTGGCAGACGATCCGCGTTTCTGGGCCTCCGGCATCTCGCTCGTCGCGCATATGCGCAGCCCCAAGACCCCCGCCATTCACATGAATACCCGGATGTTCTGGACGCCGTTCTGCTGGTGGTTCGGCGGTGGCACGGACCTGAACCCGATGGTGGAGGTCGAGGAAGACACCGCGTTCTTCCATGACGTGCTGAAGCAGGCCTGCGACAGGCATTCGACCGACTATTACCCGGCGCACAAGAAATGGGCGGACGAGTACTTCATGATCAAACACTGGAATGAACCGCGCGGCGTTGGCGGTATCTTCTATGATGATCTCTGCACCGGTGATTGGGAGGCCGATTTCGCCTACACACAGGATGTGGGCCGCGCCTTCCTCGACAGCTACCTGCCGATCACCGAAAAGCGCCGGGATGAGCCATGGACCGAAGCCGACCGCGAAATCCAGCTGATCAAGCGCGGGCGCTATGCGGAGTTCAACCTCGTCTATGATCGCGGCACGAAATTCGGGCTGGAGACCGGCCATAACCCGGAGGCGGTGCTGATGAGCCTGCCGCCCGAGGCCAAGTGGCCGTGAGACAGACCCCCGCGCGGTTCCGCACGGGGGCCAAGTGCAATCAGATCAGTTCAAGATCGGCAACGCCGAGCGAGACGGTGAATTTCTCGCACCAGATATAGACCTGATTGTAGTCACCAATGTCGAGATTGGCAGGCAAGACGTAGGACTGTTTGCCCGTCAGCGATTTCAGCTCTCCCAAAATCGTGCCTTCGACATACTGGCCGTTGCCAAGCGCGACCTTCGGATCAGGCGCACCGTCGAGCGAAAAATTCTCGTCGAGCGTAATCACCCAATGACCATCGACATTGCTGACCTTTGCCTTGCCGGTCACAATGTGGTTGTTCTCGCCACGAAAGGTTCCCTTCGCCGTAACGTTGCCAGCATGGGCCTTGGTCGCAGCCGCAGGCTGCAGGACCTGTGTGGCAGGGGCGCAAGCGGACAGTGCAAGTGCACCGAGCACAGCAAAGGCAGCGGATGTGGCAATCAGTTTCATGGATAGACCCCTTCTTGTTGTGTTGTGTTGTCTGTCTGACAACAACCGCCGCAATTGCGTGTGGAGGCAATTGCCTGACACCAAAACGCGCGGAGCTGTTATCGAACCGGATCGAGCGTGATAATCCCGTGATCGAACGGTAGTCGCCGCTGGAAGCGCAGCGCGTGAAGGGAACGAGACGAAGATGAACGAGGAAAATGCCCGTCCAACGGCAGCGGCAACCCGAACCATCGCCGACCAGACGGATCGCACGTTCAATCGTCTGACACTGGCCTTCAGCGACCCGGCGCTGGAGCGGACCTATACCGCCCATCACAACCGCGAAGCGCTTGGCCCGCTTCGCGTGATCATCGGGATCTTTATCGCAGTCATCATCCTGCAAGCCACTGTGGAGCTATGGGGTTTCTTCGAAGAAGGCTGGGACGGGGTCGAGTACTGGTATGGCGGCCTGGTGCCGCGCCTGTCGGCCATTGCCCTCTTCCTCGTCGGGTTCTGGGTCACGACACGGCCCGGCCTTGTCCGCTATGGCCAGCCGCTGGTCGGGGCCTTTGTTGTGGCACTTTATGCGATCTTCCTCCTCGGGGCCGAAAACTATGGCCCTTGGATCATGCTGGCTGCGATGATGTTCAATTACGCAATCAGCCTGCTTGCGGTCGCGTCGGGGCTGCTGTTTCGCCACGCAGCGCCGCTTGTCGTGCTGATGGCCGCCGGTTTCGCGCCGGTGATTGCATCATGGGTCTACAATCCGTTCGCACCGATGTTCCTGATATCAGCCACCGCGATCACCATGATCTGGATCGCCTATTCGATTGAGCGGGCGCGCCGCGAATCCTGGGCCGCCGCGCAGGCCCTGTCGGCGGAGCAGGCACTGACGGAATCGCTCCTGCTCAATGTTCTGCCACCCTCCATCGCCAAGCGGATGCGCAGCGGCGAGACGCTGATCGCCGACAGCCACGATCAGGCGACCGTTGTCTTCGCCGATATCGTGAATTTCACGCCTCTCTCCGCCTCCATGGCGCCGGAGACGCTGGTCGCGATCCTCGACGAAGTGTTCACCGGCTGGGACCGGATCGCCGACGATCTCGACCTCGAAAAGATCAAGACGATCGGCGATGCCTACATGATGGCCGCCGGGTTGCCGAATGAGCGCAGCGCCGATCCTGCCCATGCGCTGGACGCGGCGATCCGCATGCGCGATTGGCTGACCCATGTCGCGCGGGCACGCGACATCGATATATCCATGCGTGCCGGCATCCATATCGGACCGGTGGTCGCGGGCGTCATCGGCCAGTCAAAATTCGTCTATGACCTCTGGGGCGACAGCGTGAATGTGGCCAGCCGCATGGAATCAACCGCCCCGGTGGGCGAGATACAGGTCACCGATACGGTCCGCGATCGCCTGTCGGATCAGTTCGACATGACCGAGCGTGGCGAGGTTGAGGTGAAAGGCAAAGGGCCGATGCGCACATGGCTTCTTGCCGGACGCAAGCCTATCTGAGGATCGACATCGCTGACGGCACGACCCGGCTGCATTTAATTGTCGAGCGGTCGATACATTCCCCGACGCGCGGCGAAATCTCATTCTGCCAATGATCACTTTCATAGACAGCGGCATAGAGTTTTTCGCGATGCGCTTCGTCCTCGAACCGGCGCATCCAGAAGAACACGCTGTCATCGCTCTCGCCGCTGAACACTCCGGCGATGACCATACCCTTGGAGACCTGGAAGGGCACGATTTCCTCATCAAACATCTTCAGCCATTCGGTCATTTTGCCGGGGCGGATGTCATATTGGCGGATCTCGTAAAAGGCCATCTTTGGGTCCCTCCTGATGATTATTGCCAGCATAGAACGGCGGAGCGGGAAAATGCACAAGCCCGATTGCGCCGATTTGCGACCCGGCGCTATGGTCGGCGCAATTTCAGTAAAGGGAGACGATCATGGACGTGAACGGCAAGAAGGCAGTCATCTTCGGCGGCACATCGGGCATCGGGCTGGCTGCGGCGAAACAGCTGGCCGCCAAGGGCGCTCAGGTCATCGCGATCAGCCGCGATCCGTCAAAGGCAGGGGATGCGCCATCCGGCATCTCGTTCGAGGCATGCGATGTGCTCGACCGCGATCAGGTGGCCGCCGTCCTGCAAAAACACGCGCCCTATGACATCCTGATCAGCGCCGCGACCGGGGGCGGGCGGGCTATAGGGCCGTTCTCGACCATGGATATGGACGGCTATCGCGCATCCTTTGACAAGCTTTGGGGCTATTCCCATGTCGTCCGCTTCGGGGTTGAGCATTTGGCGGATGACGGTTCCATCACGCTCGTCTCCGGAGCCCCGGCGCGTAAATGCAAACCGGGTCAGGTGTCGCTCTCATCCGTTGGCGGCGCGGTCGAGGCGCTGGTGCGCGCGGTTGCGCCCGAGATCGCGCCAAAGCGCATCAATGTCGTCTCCCCCGGCACCATCGACACGCCCATGGTCGGCGCGCAGGGGGCGGAGCGGGAAGAGCTTTACAAGAAGATGACCGCCGACAACGTCATCAAGCGTGCCGGGACGGCGGATGAATGCGCGCAGGGTATCGTCTTCGTGGTCGAAAATGACTTCGTCACCGGCACCACGGTCGATGTGGATGGCGGCTGGATCCTGTCATGAGCCGGGGCACCGCGCTGGTCACCGGGGCCTCTGCCGGGATCGGCGCGGCCACGGTCCGCGCGCTAGCCGCGGATGGCTGGACCGTCCACATGACCGCGCGCCGGGCCGACCGGCTGGAGGCGCTGGCGACCGAGACGGGCGCAGTGGCCCATGTCATAGATGCCAGTGATGAACCCGCCATGCGCGCGCTGGTGGAGGGGGTCGCCTTCGACCTCCTCATCGCCAATGCGGGCAGGGGCGGGGCGATGACCTCCACCGCCGGCATCGATCCGGCGGAGATTGCGGAGCTGATCTCGCTCAACGTCACTTCGGTTTTGCAGCTGATTGCAGCGACCTTGCCGGGCATGCAGGCGCGCGGGCGGGGGCATATCGTCACCATCGGCTCGGTCGCCGGGGTCTATCCCACGGGATCGACGCTCTACGGCTCATCCAAGCATGCGGTGCGCGGCATGGCCCGCAATCTGCGGCTGGAGACATTGGGCCAGGGCATCCGGTTCACCGATATCCAGCCGGGCCGCGTGACCACCGAGTTCTATGATGTAGCGGTCGCTGACGACGCTCTGCGTGCGCAACTGACCGATACAGGTATCGAGGAGCTGAGCTCAGAGAACGTGGCCGAAGCGATCCGTTGGGTTGCCGATCAGCCTGCCCATGTGAACATCTCCGCCCTTGAGATCGCGCCAACGAACCAGACCTATGGCGGGGCGCGGCTGGCCGGAAGATGAGGGGCCTCACGGGCCGCATCGCGATCATCGGCTGGGGCTCGCTGATCTGGGATCTCGACGATCTGGCGTCGAAAGTTGAGGGTGACTGGCTGATGGGCGCAGGTCCTGTGATGCCGTTCGAGTTCTCACGCGTCTCGCCCAAACGAAAACGCGCGCTGGCGGTCTGCATCGATCCGGCTGAGGGCGACCCCTGCCCGACCAGCGCAATCCTCTCCGCGCGCGACGACATCCACATGGCCGCAGAGGATTTGCGCGCGCGGGAGCGGGCTCCGCGGACCGAATTGATCGGGCTATGCTGCGCGCGCACCGGCACTGTCCGGTCTCGCATATCCGCTCTCATCCCGGTGATGGAGGCATGGTGCACCGCGACCGGGGCCGCAGGCGCGGTCTGGACCGATCTGAATGACAATTACGCCACTGTCCTGGGGCGGCGATTCTCGATCTCCGATGCCATCGCCTATCTCAAAGCCCTCCCGGAGGAGAGCCGGGAGGAGGCCGTCCGCTACATCACCTTCGCACCGCAGACAACGGACACAAAGTTGCGCCGCGCTCTGACCGAGGAGGCATGGTGGCAGGCGGAGGTCGCGCGGTTCACGTGATGGGCGACACAAAAAAGGCCGGAGCGAACCCCGGCCTTTCGAACAGTTCTTCTTGCAGGCTTACTCGCGACTGCCAAGGAAGCTGAGCAGGAACATGAACATATTCAGGAAGTTCAGATAAAGGCTCAGTGCGCCCATGATCGCACCTTTGGAAAGATACGCTGCGCCCTCCGCACCCATCTGGCTGTAGTGCAGGTACTCGTTCTTCAAGCGCTGCGTGTCGAATGCCGTCAGGCCCGCGAAGATCAGAACACCGATCACGGAGATCGCGAACTGCAGCGCCGAGGAGGCGAGGAAAATATTCACGATTGCCGCCACGATCAGGCCGATCACACCCATGATCAGGAACGAACCCATGCCGCTCAGGTCACGCTTGGTCGTGTAGCCATAGAGGCTGAGACCGAGGAATGCGATTGCGGTCACGAAGAAGGTCTGCGCAATCGACATGCCGGTGTAGACGGCAAAGATCGACGAGATCGAGATGCCCATCACGGCGGCAAAAGCCCAGAACACGGTCTGTGCTGTCGATGCGCTCATCTTGTTGATCATCGCGGCAAAGCCGAAGACGAAAGCCAAAGGCGCAAACATCACGACCCACTTCATCGGGCCAGAGAACAGCGTGACGATCAGGCCCGCAGGAATGATGGCCGTTTCCTGACCATTCATGACCGCGGCAAGATCGGTGCCGAACACATAGGCCACGACCCCGGTGATCACCATCGCGATCCCCATGAGCGAGTAAACCTTGTTCATATAACCGCGAAGACCGGCATCGATCTCCGCGCTATGGGCGCCTTCGCGCCGGACTGCCGTCTGATAGTCAGCCATTTTGACTGTGTCCTTCCCGTTGAATTCACCAAAAGAGGCCGCTGTCGCCAGCGGTCGCTCCTTGATCGACAATATTGGTTGGGTACGCGTGTCTTTCAAGGGCGTTATGGTTCGGTTAACCGCATTATTCGCGGGCACGCAGCACCTGTGCGGGGCGGGTCGCAAGCGGCCCCCAGGCAAAGATGAGCCCGGCCAGCAGGGACGCCGCCGCGCCGCCAAGGACCACCATCAGCGCCGTCGGCAGATGGAACTGAAAGGGGCTGTCCATGACGAAGGTAATGACCGCCCAGGCCGCAGCGCTGCCAAAGCCGATGGCCACCAGACCCGCCGCCGCACCGACAAGCCCTGCGCGGAGGGCAAAGCTGCCCAGGATGCGGCCCCGGCTCGCGCCCAGTGTTTTCAGGATTGCAGATTCGTAGCTGCGCCCGCGCTGTCCGGCCGCGGCGGAGCCGATCAGAACGACCAGACCCGTGATCAACACAGCACCCGCACCCCAGCGCGACGCCGCCGCCAGGTCGCTGAGGCCGGATGACACACGGTCGATGGCATCACGCACCCGGATGGCGGTGACATTTGGGAACGCTCCGCCGACCTCCCGCAACAGCGGGGCCTCTGATGTCGCCGCGGCGTGCACTGTCGCGATATGGGTATGCGGGGCACCTGCCATCGCACCCGGATCGAGGATCAGAAGGAAATTTATTCCCATACCGCGCCAATCGATTTCACGAAAATTGGCGATGGTCGCTGTGATATCGCGGCCCAAGATGTTGACGCTGATCGTATCGCCGATCTTCAGGCCCAATTCGGCTCCCTCCTCGGCGGAGAATGAGACCAGCGGCGGCCCGTCATAATCGGCCGCCCACCAGTCCCCCGCGGTCAGCACGGCACCTGGTGGCGGCGCGCTGGCATAGGATACACCGCGATCACCGTTCAGAACCCACCGCGCGGCAGGATCGACCTGCTCTCGTGCTACTGCGGCAGGCACACCATTCAGGGCGGAGATGACACCGCGCAGCATCGGTGCCGTGGCGATCTCAGCCACTCCGTTCACTGCCTTGGCGTCGTTGAGGAAAGGATCCAGCTGATCATTCTGGATATCGACGAAAAAGAAGGCCGGCGCCTCCTGCGGCAACTGGTCGGAAATGACGCTGCGCATGTTGTAGTCGACCTGCCCGATGGCCGCCAAGACTGTCAGGCCAAGCCCCAGTGACAGGGCAGCGCCCGTCGCCTCGCCCCCGGGGCCGCCAAGCGACGCAAGCGCCAGGCGCAACCCGGGCCGCCCACGTGGAAGACTGCTGCGCGCCAGTCTGGCAGCGACCAGCCCAACGCCCTTGGACACGAGCCAGAGCGTGGCCAGCGCGCCCGCAACCCCGGCAAGGAACCATGCTGCCAGCACTGGTGCCCCTGAGAAGACCAGCGCCGCCGCGACCAACGCCACAAGGACAATCGCCATGAACGCCATATCGCGCTTCGCCGGCAGCGCACGCGACGGCGCGGCGATGTCGCGAAACAGGGCCGCTGCGCGCACCTGTCGCGTCCGCGCAAGGGGCCAAAGGGTGAAGAGAAGTGCCGTCAGGGTGCCGTATACCGCCGCCTCTACCATGGGTGTCGCGTAAATCGAGAACAATGCCGGGACCGGCAGGACGTCTTCGAATGCAGGACCGATCAGCGCGGGCAGACCCGACCCGATCAGGAGGCCGATGGCGACCCCGAGCAGCGTCAGAACACCGATCTGTATCAGGTAGATCGCAAAGACGCCGTTGCCGGGCGCGCCGATGGTTTTGAGCGTTGCAATCGTCTCAGTCTTCTCCGCGAGGTACGAGCGTACGGCGGAAGACACGCCAACACCACCAACGGCCAGCGCCGCCAGACCGACCAGAACCAGAAAGGCCGCCATGCGGTCGACAAACCGCTGCACCCCGGGCGCGCCATTGCGCCGGTCGCGCCAGCGCCAGCCTGCAGCTTCGGTATCATCGACAAACCGTTCTTTCAGGCCATCCAGATCGGCATCCGCGTCCAATCTTATGCGCAGCGCACTTTCGTAAAACGACCCTTCACCAAGCAACCCGGACCCGTCGAGCGCCTCCGTTGCGACAATGATCCTCGGGCCAAGGCCAAAACCGGCGGAAACACTGTCCGGTTCCGCGACCAAGGTCGCCATCAGCCGGAATTGACCTGTGCCGAGGCGGACCTCGTCGCCAATCTCCAGCCCAATCCGGTCGATCAGCACTCGCTCCATCACCAGCCCGGGCAGATCGCCGCCCGCCAACGCTTCGGCCAGCGGCATTGGCGGATCGAGGGCCACCTCGCCGTAAAGGGGATAGTTCGCATCGACGCCTTTGACCTGTGTCAGGCCACGCTCCACCTCGCCGCTGATCCGGCTTGTTGCCACGGCCATGGAGCGAAAGTCGACGATCTCGGACACGTCGCCCACGAGCGCGTCAACCTCGGCCCGTTCCTCCGCCGTTGCGCGCCGATAGGTCAGGCGCAGCTCAGCATCGCCGCCAAGGATCGCGCGCCCCTGATCCGATAGCCCGGTGGCAATCGCAGTCTTGACCGATCCGACGGCGGCCACAGCAGCAACGCCAAGCGCGAGGCAGGCAAGGAAAACCCGAAAACCGCGCAGACCGCCGCGCATCTCGCGCAGGGCAAAACGAAAGGCGAGGGACATGCTCATCCCGCTCATTCGGCGGCAAGTCCGGTCTTGGCAGATGCCTCTACAGCGCGGCCATCCTCGATCCGGATGGTGCGCTGGCACATATCGGCCAGCGCCGGCGCATGGGTGACCATGATCAAGGTCGCACCATGGCGTTGCTGCAATTCGAACAGCGCATCGACGATGACGGCCCCCGTCGCGCTGTCAAGATTACCCGTCGGCTCATCCGCCAGGAGTATCTTCGGGCGCGGCGCGGCGGCTCGGGCGAGGGCAACGCGCTGCTGCTCGCCGCCAGACAGCTGCGCAGGATAGTGCTGTTCGCGGCCCGCGAGACCCATCATGGCCAGCTCTTCCGCTGCCCGCTCAAACGCATCATTCGCGCCAGCCAGTTCCAGTGGTGCCGCGACATTCTCAATCGCCGTCATGGTCGGGATCAAGTGAAAGCTTTGAAAGACGATGCCCATGTTGTCGCGGCGAAAGCGCGCCAGTGCATCCTCGTCCATGGCGGTCAGGTTGGCGTCCAGAGCACGCACCTCACCGGCCGTTGCACGCTCCAACCCACCCATAATCATCAGCAGTGACGATTTGCCCGATCCAGACGGCCCGACAATGCCGACGGACGCGCCGGGATCAACCGTTAGATCGATACCTTTCAGAATATCGACAGGTCCGGACTTGGCGTTCAGACTGAGACGCACATCTTTAAGGGCAAAGGCAGGCTGAGACATGAGGCGCTTTCGATGATCCACTATCAGTTCCGATATGGACCTATCACCCGGTTCCGCAAGGCCATCGCGGCACTTGCGGTCATGCTGTTTGCCCTGCCCGCGCTGGCAGAGACGCGGATCGTCGCGCTCGGCGATAGTTTGACCCATGGCTATGGTCTGGCCGCAGAGGACGGGTTCGTGCCGCAATTGCAGGCGTGGCTCCGCGAAAATGGTGCCGAGGACGCAGTGGTGATCAATGCCGGGGTCAGCGGCGATACAACGGCGGGCGGGCTCGCGCGGTTTGAGTGGTCTGTCGCCGGTGACACTGATGCGGTGATCGTCGAGCTTGGCGGCAATGATGTCCTGCGCGCCATCGACCCGGCGGCCAGCCGCGCCAATCTGGAAGGGATCATGATCAAGGCTGCGGAGGCGGAACTGCCTGTCCTGCTAACGGGAATGGTCGCGCCACTGAATTACGGCCCCGACTACAAGGCGGCGTTTGATGCGATGTATCCCGAGCTGGCGGCGGAATATGGCGCGATCTATGATCCGTTCTTCCTCGAAGGACTGGTGGGGGATCAGAGCCTGTTTCAGGCCGATGGCATCCATCCCAACCGCGAGGGCGTTGCGAAACTTGTCGAACGCTTTGGCCCGATCGTGCTGGACCTTGTTCAAAGGGCCAATGCCGGGTCCTGATGCGCCTGTTTGCAGCCCTTTCCTTGCCGGAGACTGCCGCCGAAAGGCTGATCGCACTGCAATCCGGTCTGCCTGTCGGGCGGATCGTTCCACCCGAAAATCTACATCTGACTTTATGTTTCTTTGACGAGATCGAGGGCAATGCGGTCGATGACCTGCACTTCGCGCTCGACGGTATCAGGGCGAAGAGGTTCGATTACTGTCTCGACGGGATAGGTGGCTTTGGTGATCCGCGACTGCGCCAGATACACGCCACCGTGCAAAACTCCGACGCGCTGCGGCATCTTCACGAAAAAGTCGCGGCAGCGGCGCGACGTACCGGTGTGGTGCTGCCCCACCGGCGCTACGTACCGCATGTAACACTTGCACGGCTCAGCGCCGCCGAGGGGCGGGCGAGCGGTCGGCTCGCAAAATGGATGGCTGCTGGCGCGGATATTCTGATCGGGCCGATCAGGGCAGACCGGTTTCAACTATACCGATCCACCCTTGGGCCATCGGGGCCGGTTTATGCCCAGATGGCGAGCTATCCGCTCAATGAACAGGTTCAGGCGTGACGCACCCGCGCCGCCTGGACCGCGGCCCGCGCGTGAAGCGCGGTGCACCGCTGTTTCCACTTCACTGCACGCCAGATCATGATACGACCAAACATGGCTTCCTCCGTACTAACTGATCCGAATCAGCACTTTCGCTGTGGCATTATACCATAGCCAGACGACCACATTGTCTCGGCTCATCCGTTCGCGCTGTGATAAGTATCAAGTGCGGCGATTGATGTCCCAGAACGGGCGGCGTGCTTCGCGCCTCGCAGCCTTCGGATCGACACCGATATCGGCAAGCTGCGCATCGCTAAGCTCGCGCAGAGCGCGGCGCTCGGCATGGACCGTCAGCCACAATTTCAGGACCGACACAAAGTCGAGATTGGCAGTGCCCATCACCGGGGTGCTGCGTGTCAGCGTCGAGAACGACATGATATACTCCATCAGTTATTGGAATGGATCAGACTCTGTCCATCACCAGACTTGATTTATATGGGAAGATGGGCTTCATTTGTGAAGTGAATTGATCTGATCGAAGTCATCACGGGAATTGATATGGCAAGAAATCTTGATCTGACCGCCCTGCGCAGCTTCCTCACCGTCGCGGACGAGGGGAAGGTGACCGCCGCCGCTGCACGGCTGAACCTCACCCAATCCGCTGTTTCCATGCAGCTCAAGCGGCTGGAAGAGGCGATGAACCAGTCCCTGATCGACCGCTCCGGAAGGGGGGTCGGCCTGACGCTGGAGGGGGAATTGCTGCTGGGCTATGCACGTCGCATGATCGCCCTTAACGACGAGGTCTGGAGCCGCATGACCCATGAGGATTTCGAGGGCGAGCTGTCTTTCGGCGTACCCCATGACATCGTCTACCCCCATGTCCCCGAAGTGTTGCGCCGCTTCAACCGGGAGTTCCCGCGCGTGAAAGTCTCGCTGATCTCGTCCTTTACAAAACGCCTGAAGGAAGAATGGCAAAGCGGGTCAGCTGATCTGATCCTGACCACCGAAAGCGCATCGCCAGAGCATTGCGAAACCCTCGACGAAAGCCGCCTTGTCTGGGTCGGGGCCAAGGGCGGCGAGGCGTGGAAGACACGGCCCGTGAAACTTGCCTATGAGCGCGCCTGCATCTTCCGCCCGATTGTGCAATCCGCGTTGGACGAGGCTGGTATCGCCTGGGAGATGACGGTCGATTCGGAGATGACCCGCGCGGTCGAGGCAAGCGTGTCCGCCGATCTGGCGATCCACACCCAGATCGCCTGCGCCATCCAGCCCTATTTCGAGGTGATCGACCATGGCGGCACGCTGCCCGATCTCTTGCCGATCAGGATCAACATGTATCTTGGCGACGGCCCCAAGCGCCCGATGATCGAGAGGTTGGCCGCACTGGTGAGGCAGGCCTATGGCATGGACATGGCTGCGCCACTGGCGGCGGAATAGACGCGCGCCCGTACATCGGCGTCAAGCTGGACCTGATTCTGATGGATTGCTTGTCGCTGTTGACGCTTCGGCGACAGGACTTTCCGATCGGAACGCCCGCAGTCCGATCCGCGTCGTCCGGCGGCGCAATCTGGCCGGACGGCGTCGATTTTCGACCCCGAAACCCCTTTCCGGCACGCTACGTCCGCACAAGAATGGAAAGAGTGTTCGCCAGTCGGCGTGGAAAATCACAAAAAGGGATCGGAACATGGGCTTCAAGACAGATATCGAGATTGCACGCGAAGCATCGAAACAGCCCATTCAGGACATCGGCGCAAAGCTCGGCATCCCCTCAGCTGACCTCCTGCCCTTCGGCCATGACAAAGCGAAGGTCTCCGCCGATTTCATCAAGGCGCAGGCCGGCAAGGATGACGGCAACCTGATCCTCGTGACCGCGATCAATCCGACCCCGGCTGGCGAGGGCAAGACGACGACGACCGTCGGCCTCGGCGACGGGCTGAACCGCATCGGCAAGAAGGCCGCGATCTGTATCCGCGAGGCGTCCCTCGGCCCGTGCTTCGGCATGAAGGGCGGCGCGGCGGGCGGCGGTTATGCGCAAGTTGTCCCGATGGAGGAGATGAACCTTCATTTCACCGGGGACTTTCACGCGATCACCTCGGCGCATAACCTCCTCAGCGCGATGATCGACAACCATATCTACTGGGGCAACGCGCTGGACATCGATATCCGCCGCGTCGCGTGGCGCCGGGTGATGGACATGAATGACCGTGCGCTCCGCCAGATCACCGCCAGCCTCGGCGGCGTTGCCAACGGCTTCCCGCGCGAAGCGGGGTTCGACATCACCGTGGCCTCTGAAGTCATGGCGATCCTGTGCCTCGCCGATGACATCGAGGATCTCGAAAAGCGCCTCGGCGACATCATCGTCGCCTATCGGCGCGACCGCACCCCGGTCTATTGCCGCGATGTCAAGGCCGAAGGGGCGATGGCGGTTCTGCTGAGCCAGGCGATGCAGCCCAATCTGGTGCAGACCTTGGAAAACAACCCCGCTTTCGTGCATGGTGGCCCGTTCGCCAACATCGCCCATGGCTGCAACTCCGTCGTTGCCACCAAGACGGCGCTGAAGCTGGCCGACTACGTGGTGACCGAGGCCGGGTTCGGTGCCGATCTCGGGGCCGAAAAATTCCTCGACATCAAATGCCGCAAGGCGGGAATTGCGCCCAAAGCTGTCGTCATCGTTGCCACGGTGCGCGCGATGAAGATGAATGGGGGCATTGCCAAGGCTGATCTCGGTGATGAAAATGTTGACGCCGTGAAAGCCGGTTGTGCCAATCTCGGCCAGCATATCGAGAACATCCGCAAATTCGGCGTGCCCGCTGTGGTCGCCATCAACCATTTCGTTACCGACACCGATGCCGAAGTCGCCGCCGTGAAAGCCCATGTCGAAGGCATGGGGGCCGAGGCGATCCTCTGCAAGCACTGGGCCGATGGCGGCGCGGGGATCGAGGACCTGGCGCACCGCGTGGTCGAGATCATCGACGAGGGCAAAGCCGCTTACAAACCCCTCTACCCCGACGAGATGACCCTCGCCGACAAGATCGATACCATCACGCGCGAGATCTACCGCGCCGACGGTGTGGTGATGGATCAGAAGATCCGCAACCAGCTGGCGGACTGGGAAAAGCAGGGCTATGGCAACCTGCCGGTCTGCATGGCAAAGACCCAGTACTCTTTCACCACCGACCCGAATGAGCGCGGTGCCCCGCGCGGCTTCACGATCCCCGTGCGTGAAGTGCGCCTGTCCGCAGGGGCCGGGTTCATCGTCGCGATCTGCGGCGAAATCATGACCATGCCGGGCCTGCCCCGCACCCCGGCCGCGGAATCGATCCGCTTTAACGATACGGGAGAGATCGAAGGCCTGTTCTGATCCTCAAAACGTGATCCGTCACACCGGTTGTCCGCAACCGGAGCGGCGGGTAGCGTGGCGCAAAAGACACCAACAGGAGCTTCCCCCATGCGCATTCTTGCACCAATCGCCATTCTTGCCTGGCTTTTCATGACTGAGGCACAGGCGGATGATCGATATGTCGATTACTATTATCCGCCCATTACATCTGAGGAGAGCTTCAACCGGCAATTGGCAGCGGCCCCGGCCGCCCCGGCAGCGGTGCGCACCAACTTCGTCACGGCCATCACCAAGGCCCAACTTGAGGCCCCCGAAAGCCCGCGCTTCGTGATCTTCGAGAAAGGTGCAAATGCGGAAAAGCTGATCATTGTGGCGCTTGATGATCAGGTGTTCAAAACCCTTTTCCGGGCACGCGCACTGCTGGCGCAGATCACGTCAAACATGCGCGGCACCGATTTCTTTCGCCAGCAGAACCTGCATCTGGAAGGCACGCTCTACGACATGCTGAAAATCATGCAGTTCGAAAGCCTCGTCATCAGTGACGGCGAGGCCTGGTCCCATATGGTTACCTTTACTGATGGCTGACCGATGAAACATGAAGCATGGGTCAGTTGGACGCTGGAGGGTGACATGCAATCGGGCCGCTATTCACGGGCGCATGAACTGCGCTTCGATGGCGGGATCACGATTGCCGGTTCTCCTTCAGCCGATATCGTACCGCCGCCATGGTCCGTTGCGGCCGCCGTCGACCCTGAGGAAGCTTTCGTTGCCTCGATCTCCGCCTGCCACATGCTGTGGTTCCTCGATCTTGCGCGCCGGGACGGCTTTGTGCTTGAGCGTTATGACGATCACGCGGTTGGCGAGATGACGAAGAACGAGGCGGGTGCCCTATGGGTGTCGAAAGTGGTTCTGCGCCCGGCGATCACCTGGGCGCAGGGGCCTGACGCTGCTGGCGAGGCCGCGCTGCATGACAAGGCCCACCATGCCTGTTTCATCGCCAATTCAGTGAAGACCGACATCACGGTCGAGACCCCATAAGGACCCGAAGATGACCGCCAACCTGATCGACGGCAAAGCCTTTGCCGCCACTGTCCGCGAGAAGGTCGCCGCCCACGTCACCCGCCTGAAGGCCTCGCACGGGCTGACGCCCGGCCTTGCCGTCGTGCTGGTGGGTGAGGATCCGGCCTCCGAAGTCTATGTGCGCAACAAGGGCAAGCAGACCAAGGAAGTCGGCATGAAAAGCGTCGAGCACAAGCTGGCCGCCGACACATCCGAGGGCGATCTGCTGGCGCTGATCGATCAGCTGAACAATGATCCGTCGATCCACGGCATTCTGGTGCAGCTGCCGCTGCCGGGGCACCTGAACGCGGACCTTGTCATCAATGCCATCAACCCGGCGAAGGACGCAGACGGGTTTCACATCTCCAATGTCGGGCTGCTGGGCACGGGCCAGAAATCCATGGTGCCTTGCACGCCGCTCGGCTGCCTGATGATGCTGCGCGACCACCACGGCTCGCTCTCAGGCATGAACGCCGTGGTACTCGGGCGGTCAAACATCGTGGGCAAGCCGATGGCCAACCTTCTCTTGCGTGATAGTTGCACGGTCACGATCGCCCATAGCCGTACAAAGGATCTGGAGGCTGTTTGCGCCGCCGCCGATATCCTGGTCGCCGCCGTGGGCCGTCCAGGAATGGTGAAGGGTGATTGGGTAAAACCCGGCGCGACGGTCATCGATGTCGGCATCAACCGCATCCCCGCGCCGGAGCGGGGCGAAGGCAGGATGAAGCTGGTGGGCGACGTGGATTTCGCCTCCGCCTCCGCCGTCGCCGGGGCCATCAGTCCGGTGCCGGGCGGTGTCGGGCCGATGACCATCGCCTGCCTGCTGGCCAACACCCTTACCGCCTGCTGCCGGGCGAACGGTCTGGCTGAGCCTGAGGGTCTGACGGCGTAGGCCGCCAGAAGATCACACGCAGGCTGCGCCCGGCAAATTGCCCGGACAAGGCACCTGACAAGGCGGCTGTCAGCACCACATAGGTGGAGGATACGGCAACCGACGGCATGCGCGCGGCGACATAGCCCTGCGCAAAGCCCATCCAGAAGATCAGCATGATCGCGACCATCATCCACCAGTCACCGCGCAAGTGGACCCGCCCATCTCTTTTGGCCGTGATCAGACGGGTCTGATAGTCGAAGAAGAAATGCGCGCTGAACGCGTAAGCCTGACAAAAGAAGACGAGCGCAAGCGTCGGATAGGCTGCATCCAGCACGCCGTTCAATGACATCAGACCGAACAGAGGCAGTACGTAGTACAGCGCAACGGGTGAGGATCTGTCGCGGCTCGCGCGGTAACCGATTGCGAACAGCACGGCAAATAGCGGCCATACCCAGAGCGGCGCGCCCCCAAGAATGTGCAGGACATCCATCACACCGCCCCCGTGAACAGGATGTCCCACATCAATCGCCCGCGCTGCATCGCGAAAAATCCCGCGATCCCGATCCCGCCGAGCGACAGGCCGATCATTGCATTGCGATGGCCAGAGATATCGCCCCTGCGGATCGCCCATATCGCGTATGGCACATTGAAGATGACGACGGCGGAGAAGATATGAATCCAGCTGAACCAGTAGGGCGTATCGAATTCATGGATCCACAGGCTGACAATCGCGGTTGTCATCATCGAGACAACCCAGACCCACCCGGCGATCCTGTGCAGCCCCGTGCCCTTGCGCAGTGGCAGGATGATGAGGGTCATCGCCACCGCAACAAGAACCGTTGCGATATGGATCTGGATAGCATCGGGGGCGGCAAGAAACAGTTCCATATTCATGAGGCACCTTTCGGAATTGCGGTCACCGGCGTCATCGAAGAGACTGCGGCGAACCACCAGCTCGGTTTCGTGAGGCAACCGCGCCGCTTCGCGAAATGCTGGGCAGGGCAGTGCGAAATGAGGCAGTGCATTTGACGCTACGCGAAATGAAGGACCGCTTTCTGGCACCGCATATGCTGGCGATCTGGGTGGCCGCCGCGGGAGGTGCGACGCTGGCAGGTCCGTTCGGGACATATGACCTGCCGATCCTGGCGCGAAGCATCTACTGGCTCTGCGCCGTTGGTCTTGCCATGGTGCTGAGCGGCCTGATCATCTCCGCCGCCTATGACATGCCGCGCCTGGAGCGCCTGCCAGCGATGGCACGCGGTATTGTTGGTGCCCTCGTATTCTCGGCTCTCTACAGCATCCTGCTGGTCGGATTTGGAGGGGCATTTTTCAGCGGCGACGGGTTTCCCAGCTTTCCGCTGATGTTCGCCTATGTCACGCCGATCTGCATTTCGATCACGGTCGCAATTCACCTTTTCCACGCCAATCAGCCGGCGCAGGTTGTCGCGGCCACTGGTCCGCCACCGTTTCTGAAAAGGTTGAAGCCTGCGCTTGGGACGAAACTGATCCGCCTTTCGATGCAGGACCACTATGTGGAGGCCGTAACCGATCAGGGCAGCCAGCTGGTGCTGATGCGTTTCGCAGATGCCCTGGCAGAGGTTGATGGCATACCGGGCTGGCGCATCCACAGGTCCCATTGGGTGGCAGAAGCTGGCCTCTCCGGGCTGAAACGCGAAGCGGGCAAGACCATCATCATCACCGCGGACGCAGCGGAATTGCCGGTCAGCCGCACCTATCTGCCCCGATTGCGCGACGCCGGTGTGATCAGGCGCCTGTCCTGAAAGGCGCAGCAACAGCGGGCCGCATCGGTGCCCGCTTGCGCCGCTCCGCACTGGCCAGCAGCCCGGCGCGCGGGGCTGCGATGATCCGGCGTCCCGTCATCAAGACGAGCGCATTTGGCCCGAACAGCGGATCGAACACCGGATCACAGACGTCCAGCCCACCGGTATAAGTGCCAAAGGCGGGCAGGATCACGCGATGCGAATCGACGACAAATGCAGGCCGCCCCCGCCCGCGCACCCATGCTTTAGGGTGATAATGGCCGGAGATATCCTTCGCCGCGGTCTCCGCCACATGGCGAAAGGTCGTATCGCCGAAGGTCACGCTGGCGCGATACTCGCCGCCCAGACCCATCGGGGCCGGATCGTGATTGCCCGCAATCCAGATCCAGCGCCGGCCCGCCATCAGTGCCGCCAGGTCGTGCCGGGCGGCGGGCGTGAGCCGGGCCGCACCGTCAGGACCATCGAAACTGTCACCAAGGCAGATGACAACGGCGGGCGCATGCAAGGCCACAAGATCGGCAAGACGGGTCAGTGTTTCGGTCACTTCATAGGGCGGCGTCAGGCGACCCTCGCGCCGGGCGATCCTATCGGCTTTGCCAAGATGGAGGTCCGATACGACGAGCAGACGGTGATCGGGCAACCACAGCGCACCCACCGCCAGCGCGCGGCATGCCGCGTCACCAAATCTGAAATCATGATCACTCATCGACAAGGAACAAACCGGGAATACGTCACGAAATCAAGCGGCGTGTTTTAGCGCTTCATTCGCTCAGCTCGTCATACCGTCCCAGAAGCTTTTGACCTTGGAAAAGAAATCAGCCGTTTCGGGGCTGTTTTCCTTGCTGGCTTCTTCGAAGAGGCGCAAGAGCTCTTTCTGGTGGGCGGTCAGATTCACCGGCGTCTCGACCGCCAGTTCCAGATAAAGATCGCCAAAGCGCCCGCCGCGCAATTGCGGCATGCCCTTGGCGCGCAGACGCAACTGTTTGCCTGCCTGACTGCCGGCGGGGATCTTCACCCGGGTGCGGCCACCATCGATGGTCGGTGCTTCGATCTCGCCGCCGAGGGCGGCGGTCGTCATCGGCACCGGGACGCGGCAAAAAAGGTCAAGTCCCTCGCGCGCGAAGATCGGATGCTCCTGAATGTCGAGGAAGATGTAGAGATCGCCCGGCGGGCCGCCGCGCGCGCCCGCCTCGCCTTCACCGGCCAGCCGGATGCGGGTGCCGTTTTCGACGCCTTCGGGGATGCGCACGGACAGTGTGCGCTCCTTCGCGACGCGGCCCTGGCCCTGGCAGGAACGGCACGGGTTCTTGATCGTCTGGCCACGTCCGCCACAGGTCGGGCAGGTTCGTTCAATGGTGAAGAAACCCTGCTGGGCGCGTACTTTTCCAAGGCCCGAACAGGTCGGACAGGTCGTCGGCTCCGCGCCGCCCTCTGCACCTGTGCCTTCGCAGCTGTCGCAGGATACCGACCCCGGCACGGTGATCGTGGTTTCCTTGCCGAGATAGGCATCTTCCAGCGAGATATTCAGATTGTAGCGCAGGTCCGATCCGCGCGAGCGTGCCCGGCCACCGCCACCACCCCCGCGTCCCCGCCCCCCCATGAAATCGCCGAAGAGATCGTCGAACACGTCAGAGAAGGCAGAATTGAAATCGCCGCCCTGCGCGCCGCGGGCACCACGTGCCCCGGCGGCACCGAAGCCGCCCTGCTCAAACGCGGCATGGCCGAACTGGTCGTAGGCGGCTTTTTTTTCGGGGTCTTTCAGAACGTCATAGGCTTCGTTCACAGCCTTGAACTTCTCGGCAGCCTTTGGGTCGTCCTTGTTGCGATCCGGGTGCATCTCGCGCGCCTTTTGGCGATAAGCCTTCTTCAGCTCCGCCTCAGATGCGCCCCGCGCGACGCCAAGTGTTGTGTAGTAATCGGTCTTAGACATGCCGCGTCCCCAGATTCCGGATCGCGCCTGCATACGGGGCCGCGCCCGTCAGGCCAAGGTCTGATAAGGGAAAGATGGGCAGCACGGTCTGTTTCATCGCGTGCCGCCCTACTCAATCAGGACTTCTTCTCGTCGTCCTTGACCTCTTCAAAATCGGCATCAACGACATCGTCGTCCGATTTTGACTGTGGTGCCTCTTCGCCGTCATCAGCACCTTCGGCGGCCTGCGCCTCTTCCATGGTGGACTTATAGATCGCCTCACCAAGCTTCATCGCCGTTTCGGTCAGCGCCTGTGTCTTGGCTTTGATATCCTCGATATCATCGCCTTCATTCGCTTCCTTCAACTCGGCAATCGCGGCCTCGATCGATGCTTTCGTCTCATCATCGACCTTGTCGCCATGCTCAACCAGCGATTTCTCGGTGGAGTGCACGAGGCTCTCGGCATGGTTCTTGGCTTCGACCGATTCCTTCTTCTGCTTGTCGGCTTCGGCGTTTTCTTCCGCTTCCTTGACCATCTTCTCGATGTCATCCTCGGACAGACCGCCAGAGGCCTGAATGGTGATCTTCTGTTCCTTATCGGTGCCCTTGTCCTTGGCACTGACAGACACGATGCCGTTGACGTCGATGTCGAACTTCACCTCGATCTGGGGCATGCCGCGCGGGGCGGGCGGAATGCTTTCCAGATTGAACTGGCCGAGCATCTTGTTGTCCGACGCCATCTCACGTTCCCCCTGGAAGACGCGGATGGTCACAGCCGACTGGTTGTCTTCGGCGGTGGAGAAGATCTGCGCTTTCTCGGTCGGGATCGCCGTATTGCGGTCGATCAGGCGGGTGAAGACACCGCCCAGGGTTTCGATGCCCAGCGACAGCGGCGTAACGTCGAGCAGCGTCACATCGGTGACATCGCCCTTCAAGACGCCGGCCTGAATGGCCGCACCCATGGCAACGACTTCGTCCGGGTTCACGCCCTTGTGCGGCTCCTTGCCGAAGAAGGATTTCACTGTCTCGATGACCTTCGGCATGCGGGTCATACCACCGACGAGGACAACCTCGTCGATATCACCAGCGGAGACGCCAGCATCCTTCATCGCCTTCTTGCAGGGCTCAAGCGTGCGCTTGATCAGATCGTCGACCAGACTTTCCAGCTTGGCGCGCGTCAGCTTCAGCGTCAGGTGCTTCGGACCAGAGGCATCTGCCGTGATGTAAGGCAGGTTGATCTCGGTCTGGGTCGATGACGACAGCTCGATCTTGGCTTTCTCCGCCGCTTCCTTCAAACGCTGCAGCGCCAGCTTGTCGGAGCGCAGGTCCATCGAGTTCTCTTTCTTGAACTCGTCCGCGAGGTAGTCGACCAGCCGAAGGTCGAAGTCCTCGCCGCCGAGGAAGGTGTCGCCGTTCGTCGACTGCACCTGGAAGAGGCCGTCGCCGATTTCGAGCACCGAGATGTCGAAGGTGCCGCCGCCGAGGTCGTAGACCGCGATGGTCTTGTCGCCTTCCTTGTCGAGACCATAGGCGAGCGCCGCCGCCGTCGGCTCGTTGATGATGCGCAGAACCTCAAGCCCGGCGATCTTGCCTGCGTCTTTCGTGGCCTGCCGCTGAGCGTCGTTGAAATAGGCCGGAACCGTGATGACCGCCTGGCCGACCTTCTCGCCGAGATAGCTCTCGGCCGTCTCCTTCATCTTCTGGAGGATGAAGGCGGAGATCTGGG
>JBCCDJ010000003.1:0-301571 GCA_039030855.1 Pseudomonadota bacterium | reverse complement strand
CCAACCGGCGTCAGCACGGTCGCGACCTTGGCGAAGATCAGCGCGACCATGGCGATGATGACCCGGACACGTGCCTCTCGGTCATCCTTCGGCCAGAGGAAAGGAGCCACCCGACGGACCACACGCCAATCGGCGGAGCCACCGGTATGTCCTCTGCTGCTCATGTCGCGCATTGCTTGTCCTGTTCTTCGCGGCGGCCGTTGGGGCGATTATAGATCACGCGCCGGGCCGTACCAGCCGAATACGCGCTTCAACGCTCATCCGGCAACGTGAATATCTGTCCGGGGAAGATCAGATCCGGGTCGGTGATCGCATTGCGATTGGCACCGAAAATGAGGGTATATCTGTCACCCTGCCCGTAACGTCGTTCCGCAATCCGCCAGAGATTGTCGCCCGCCTGGACCGTCAGGCGGTCTTTGCCAAGATCGCCCTGCGTGATCGCCTCGCGCTGGAACGGTGTCGACAGGCGAGATACAACGCGGCCATCATCACCGATCTGGTCCACACGCAGATCGTATAGCCCCGGATCGACGATCTCATCTGCCACCGCTTGCCATGATCCATCATCGCGTGCAGTGACCTCGGAAATCAGCCGTCTATTGAGGTAGAGTCTGATCGCGACCTCCGGATCAGCCCGCCCCGAAAAAACGACACGCCCGGTCGGGTCATAGGTGATCGTATCCAGCGTAACCTCGCCCGAACGCGCAGCATTGGGGGGCTGCACCAGGCGCACAGCTTCCTCCGTCGGCTGCACGATGATCGGGGCGGCGCTGTCAGCACCGCTGATCACGACCAGAGGGGTCGAGAGGATCACCGGCTCCTCCCCCTTTTGGCGCGCTTCAGCATGCAGGTCCTGGGGCTTGGCGCTCGGCTCGGCCTTGATGATGGCGGCGAAGGCTCCGTCAGCCCCGGTCTCCGCAGTGCCGATCACCGTGCCATCGAGGGTGATGGAGATGTCCGCATCCGGGGCCGCACGCCCCGCGACGATGCCGGACCCATCAGGCTCGATACGCACGACGTCTAGGACCGGCTCATCGCCCGGCTGGTCTGCCTCTTCTGTCGCTTCTGCGGGCGGTTCCTGTGCGATCGCTGTGTCTTCGGGCGCGGCCGTATCGGTGCTGTTGTCTTCGGTGACTGCAGGCTCCGCCACCGGGGGCTCGGCTGCCGTTTCGTCCACTGGTGCTGCCTGATCGGTGGAACCGATTGCGACCGGCGGAGGCACGGTTACGATCTCGGCCTGGTCCTCATCGGTGGCTGTCCATATGAGGAAGGCCAAGATCACGACAACCAATGCCGCCCCAACAACCCGCTGCATCACCAGTTTCGTCGATACACCCGACGCCATTTGCGGCCTCCGCTCTTTACCCCGCCGACAAGGACGATCATTCTTCCCAAACACGCGCCTCAAGGGTGCAGACTATCCTGCCGCCGACCGCAGGGGCCGACAAGGGCCGGAGGCGGCTAAGCGACGCGCATATCATCTTTAAGATGGATCGCGAAACAATACGAGGTCGCGTCAAGTGATGAAAATGATCTGCGTCTATTGCGGCTCCCGCGATGGCAATGCCCCGCGCTTCGCCGAGGCCGCTGAGGAAGTGGGCAACGGCATTGCGGCGCGTGGCCTCGGGCTGGTCTATGGTGCCGGCGATGTCGGCCTGATGGGTCGGGTCGCACGCACGGCGCTGGATGGCGGCGCGCCCGTGGTGGGCGTGATTCCCCATCATCTGAAAACCCGCGAGATCGAAAAGACCGATCTGACGGAGATCATTGCCGTCGACAGCATGCATGAACGCAAGATGATCATGTTCAAACGCGCCGATGCCTTCGTCGCGCTGCCCGGCGGCCCTGGAACGCTGGATGAACTGATCGAGCTTCTGACCTGGCGCCAGCTCGGGCTGCATGAAAAGCCCGCGCATCTCCTGAACCTGGACGGTTACTGGGATCCGCTGCTGACACTGCTGAACAACTGCGTGAACAACGGCTTCGCCAACTCATCGTTTCTGGAGTTTCTGACAGTCCACAACACGGTCGAAGACCTCCTTGCCGCGCTCTGAACGGGACGCCGCCCGGCGAGACGGAGCGCGCAGCGCTCACGAGCCGCGCCCGATCAAAGAAAAACCCCCGGCGCGCTGGCCGGGGGCTGTCCTGTCTCCATCGGGGGCGGGCAATCAGCCGCCAGCGGCCGACAGACGTTCCGCCACATTTTCCCAGTTCACCAGATTATCGAGGAAATTGGTGAGATAGGCCGGGCGCTTGTTGCGAAAATCAATGTAATAGGAATGCTCCCACACATCGCAGCCAAGCAGTGCCGTCTGGCCAAAACACAGCGGATTGACGCCGTTCTCGGTCTTGGTGACCTTCAGCTCGTCACCTTCCTTGACCAGCCAGCACCAGCCCGACCCGAACTGCCCGGCACCAGCAGCACCGAAATCGGACTTGAACTGATCGACAGAGCCGAAGGCATCCGTGATACGTCTTTCCAGCTCAGACGGCATCGCGCGGCCGCTCGGTCCCATCATCGTCCAGAACTCGTTGTGGTTCCACATTTGCGAGGCATTGTTGAACAAGCCTGACTGAGCGACGGCACCTGCCTGATAGGTCGCCTTCACGATGTCTTCCAGCGACTTGTCCTCATGGCCCGATCCTGCCAGCAGCTTCGCGCCATTATCGGCATAAGCCTTGTGATGAAGATCATGATGATATTCGAGCGTCTCCTTCGACATGCCGCCATCGGCGAGCGCGTCATGCGAATAGGGAAGATCGGGAAGTTCAAAAGCCATGGGATAGCCCTCTTTCTGTCGGTAGTTCCGTCTGGTGGAAGATATAAGCCGGTTATTCCGACCCGACACCCCTTTTCGACGGAAAAGCGGTGGATTGCGAAAATAGGCCCCGGCCGCGGCCTGCGAAGTCAGACAGCACGCGCGGCGATGGCGACCCGGCGGTCCTCAGCCAAGAGCACGTTATAGGTCCGGCAGGCTGACGCTGTCGACATGACCTCAACCCCGATCCCGGCCTCGTCCATGGCTATGCGGGTCGCTGCGGGAAGCGGGGCGATCTCCGCCCCCATGCCGACCAGAAGAACGTCGATCTCGCCAGCCTCGGCAAAGACGGCCTCGAATGCGACCGCCGACAATGCTGCCGCGTCCCAGTCCATCACCCCGGCCACCGGGGTAATCATCAGGTCCCCTGCCCGAAACCCGTCCATGATCCGAAACCCGCCACCGCCATAGCTGTCGATGGGCGGCTGGCCTTCATATCCAATCTCGGACATGCGCATTGGTCAGGGTGCCTCGGATGTGCCGAACTGGACCCCTGCCGCGTCGTCGGGCTTGGACCAGTCGCGTTTGACCCCGAGATAAAGCAGCACCACCGCCGCGATGAAGATCGACGAATAGGTGCCAACGATGATCCCCCAGATCATGCCAAAGGTGAACCCACGGATCACCTCGCCGCCGAGGAAGTAAAGCGCCAGAAGCGCAATCAACGTCGTGCCGGAGGTCATCAATGTCCGGCTCAGCGTCTCGTTGATGGAGATGTTCAGCACCTCCGCCAGCGGCTTCGATTTATACCGGCGCAAATTCTCGCGCACACGGTCGAACACGACCACGGTATCGTTGATCGAGTAACCAACAATCGTCAGGACAGCCGCGATGATGGAGAGATTGAACTCCAGCTGAACTTCGGAGAAGACCCCGATGGTCAGGACCACGTCATGGACCAGCGCGGCAACCGCGCCAACCGCGAACTGCCATTCGAAACGAAGCCAGATATAGATCAGCACCGCCAGCACCGCGAGCGTGATCGCAATCGCGCCCGCCTGCACCAGCTCGCCAGACACCTT
Source organism: Pseudomonadota bacterium (assembly GCA_039030855.1). GTDB lineage: Bacteria > Pseudomonadota > Alphaproteobacteria > Rhodobacterales > Rhodobacteraceae > Pikeienuella. The sequence continues at coordinate 297,730 of JBCCDJ010000003.1, read as the reverse complement.
GGGGCCAACGAATTCCACCCGGCGCACTTCAAGCGCTGGATACACCTCCGCCAGCGCATTGGTGACGATCAGATCCGGCGTCAGCGCGCCCTCGGGCACGATACTGGCTTCCAGCTGGATCAGGATCTCGTTCGGCTGACCAAATTCCTGCACTGCGACATCGCCAAGATCCAGCCCACCGACAATGGCGCGGATCTGCGACAAGTCCGGGATTTCCGGAAACCGCAGTTCGATCACCGTGCCGCCCCTGAAATCGATGCCGAAATTCAGGCCCAGTGTGAAGAAGGAGATCGCTGCGAGGATTATCGCAATGCCCGACAGGCCAATGGCGTACTTTGCCTTGCCCATGAAATCGATGGTGGTGACGTCCGGAACCAGTTTCAGTCGCATCATGGTACCTCAGATTTCCAGCGTCTTCGGTCGGCGCGCGCCATACCAGACCGACACAAAGAGCCGTGTGACCATGAAGGCCGTGAAGACCGAGGTGAGGATGCCGACACCCAGCGTGACAGCGAACCCGCGCACCGGCCCCGCCCCCATGGAAAAGAGGATCAGCGCCGCGATGAACGTGGTCACATTGGCATCGACAATCGCCGACAGCGCGCGTTCATAGCCAAGCTCGATGGCGCGCGCCACGCCCTTGGCGCTGCGCAATTCCTCCCGTATCCGCTCAAAAATCAGCACATTGGCATCGACCGCCATCCCGATGGTCAGCACGATCCCGGCAATCCCCGGCAGGGTCAGCGTCGCGCCAATGACGCTCAGGAACCCCATGATCAGCGCGACATTGATGATCAGCGCGACATTGGCGAAAAGGCCGAACAGACCATAGCTGAGCGCCATAAACACCAGTACCGCGATGAAGGCGACCAGCGTCGCAATCTGACCGGCGGCGATACTGTCCGCGCCAAGGCCGGGGCCAACGGTCCGCTCCTCCTCAAAACTGATGGAGGCCGGCAGCGCACCTGCGCGCAAAAGGATGGCCAGCTCCTGCGCGCTTTCGACCGTGAAGCTGCCGGATATCTGGCCGGACCCGCCCAGGATCGGCTCCCGGATCACGGGCGCGGTGATGACCATATCATCCAGCACGACCGCAAAGGGCACACCGACATTCTCGCTGGTGGCACGCCCGAATTTGCGGGCACCGGTCGTGTCGAAGCGAAAATTCACCACCGGCTCGCCCGTTTGCGAGTCGAAACCCGGCTGCGCATCGTCCAGACTGTCGCCCGAGACCAGCGGTGTATCCTCAACGATGTAGCCAACGCCCGGCGTCTCCGCATCCTCGAATATCTCTAGCCCCGGTCCGGCACGGCGGCCAAGATCGCTGGTCTGGCTTTCGACCAGATGGAATGACAGCTTCGCCGTCTTGCCGATCAGCGCCTTGATCTCCTGCGTGGATGACACGCCCGGCACCTGAACCAGAATGCGCCGCTCTCCCTGGCGCTGGATGGTCGGCTCGCGCGTGCCGGCCTCATCGACGCGTCGGCGGATGATCTCAAGACTTTGCGCCATCGTGCGGTCAGCGACGGCATCCTGCGCGGGGGCGGACAGCCGCATGACAATGGTCTGGTTGGGGCCTGTGGTCACCTCCAGATCCGGCTGGGTGATGCCGAGATTGAAGTCAGTGACACCTTGCGACAATCCTTCAAGCGCCGTAACGGCACGGTCGATCTGCGCCGGGTCGGTGATGCGCACGGACACCTGATCGCGGGTCGCCACCAGGCGCGTATAGATGCCGTCGCCATTATTGACCAAAACATCGCGCAATGTATCGCGGGTCTCGCTGCGCAACGACTTCATGCGTTCGGCAATCACATCCTCGATATTCACCTCGACCAGAAGATGCGCGCCGCCCCTCAGGTCGAGGCCCAGATTGATCACATTGGCGGGCAAAAAGGACGGCCAGACATCGGCCCGCGCCTGGATGTCGGCGGGCACGGGCAGGTTGTTTTCAGCCAGTCGCGCAATTTCGGAGCGTGCGAGGTCAACATCGTCCGCCGCATCATAAACGGCATTCGGAGCCGCCAGGATGATACCCAGCAGACAGACGCCGATGACCAGCGCCTTTTTCCAGATCGAGAAATAGAGCACGCGTCTCTCCCTGAGGCCCCGCCCCCTTGAACCCGATCAGCCCTCGGCAGGCTCCGTCTTTGATACCACACTGCCCACGGCAGAGCGCAAGACGCGGATCTTCACATTCGTGGCAATCTCGACCTCGATCTCTTCCTCGCCATCCTTGACCTTGGTCACCTTGCCAAAGATCCCGCCCTGGGTCAGCACCTGGTCACCGCGCCGGAGGCTTTCGACCATCGCCTTGTGTTCCTTGGCCTTTTTCTGCTGCGGACGGATCAGGAAGAAGTAGAAGATCACGAAGATCAGGATCAGCGGAATGAAGGAGGTGAACATATCCCCTCCGCCGCCGCCGGCGGCCTGTGCATAAGCAGGTGATGCGAACATTGATTGTCCTTCTGGGTCCCAAATTCGGCGCGGACTATAGCCGGGGGCCGATGGGATGCAAGTAGGCGCGGGCGCGGCGTTTGCAACCCCTTGCCGCAGCGCAGTCTCGGCGGCAGGGTGGCAGAATGAGTGAGAAAGATATTGGTTCAGATATTGCGCCCGCGCCGCAGGAAGAGACATCCTATTTGCCGCTGATCTACCGCTTTGGTTGGTTTCTGGTCCCGTTCTGGGTTTTGTTCACGGGGTATGCCTTCTACACGCTGTTGCTCCTCATGCTCGGTGAGGTCCCTGACAGCGGCGAAGATTTGCGGTGGCGCGCGCTTTCGGTGGCCGCAATGATCGCCACGATCGGCGGCCTTGTCGGGGCGCCACTGGCGCTGATCCGCGTTGTTGTCGCGGAACGTCAGACCAGAGCAGCAGAAGCACAACGCGAGACGGCGGAGCAAGGCCTGATCACCGACCGTTTTACAAAGGCAGTCGAACAACTCGGTGCCGAAAAGGTCGTTTACGTTGACGGAAAGGCGAACACCGAACCCAATCTCGAAGTCCGCCTCGGCGCGCTCTACGCGCTGGAGCGGATCGCGGAGGATAGCGAGCGGGATCACATCCCGATCATGGAAACCCTGTGCGCGTATATTCGGGAAAATTCCAAAGCGCGGGAGCCTGCAGATTTTCCGGAGCCGGAATGGGAGGGGTTGGAAGACTATTCTGACGAGGCCGCAAGGGAAGCGCATCTGAAGCGGCGGCGGAAGCGGTTCGGGACATTCTTCTTTGAATCCAAAGCGTGGTTATGGGTACAACACCTGCCGGTTCCGCGTGCCGACATTCAGGCAGCGATGCGCATCATTGGCCGCCGCAGCTCGCTTCGCCTCGCCTTCGAGAAGCGGAAGAAATACCGCCTGGACCTCCGTGCCGCAAATTTGCAGCGCTGCGATCTGTATCCGCTCAAGCTTGGCCCCGCTTTATTAAACGATGCCCGACTGGAAGGTGCTCAACTAGCCAGGGTACAAATGGACGGAGCGTCTTTGACCGGGGCGAAGATGCAAGGAGCAAACCTTTACGGCACGATGATGGGCCGGGTCGACTTAGAAGGATCGGAGATGGAAGGAGCAAACCTTCATATGGCGCAGATGGAAGGGGCAGACCTGCGGGGAGCGATGATAGGGGGGGCAGATTTCTCTAAAGTAGAGATGGGAAAGGCAAATCTCAACTGGGCACGAATGGAGGCGGCGCGTTTCTCCGGCGCGATCATGGAGGGCGCGCGCCTCCGTCGGGCAACGATGGAAGGAGCAGACCTTGCCGGAGCGATGATGGGAGGAGCGGACTTCCACAGGGCGATGATGGACGGAGTAAATCTCGACAACACGAACCTCGAGGGCGCCTCTCTCTACTGGGCCAAGACGCAGGGCACAGACCTTCGAACGGCGGTCCTCAAGTCGGCAGATCTGACGTTTTGGGAATGTAGAAGGACAAACGCCAGATCAGCCGACTTCTCAGAAGCACAGAACATGTCGCAGGAACAGGTCAACTCCCTCTTTGGCGATTCCAGCACCCGGCTCCCGCCCCTCGACGCCAATGGGAAGCCACTTGTTCGTACAACCCTCCTCGATCGCGAACCTCTATCAACCCCACGGGACCCCGACCCGGAATACGAAGCATGGCTCGACGCCGGTGCCCCGCCCGGCACGCCGATCACCGACTAACCCCTAGCCCTTCGCAGCGCTCTGTTGCATAACGCGCGCGTTGAGTGACCGAAGGGCCTAGCCGATGCATGATATCCGCCTGATCCGCGATGATCCCGCCGCTTTTGACGCCGCCCTGGCGCGCCGGGGGCTTGCGCCGGTGTCGGCCTCTCTCCTCGCCATCGATGCCGCGCGACGCGCAAAGATCACGGCGGCGGAGGAGGCTTTGGCGGCGCGGAATGCGGCCTCCAAGGACGTGGGCCGGGCCAGGGCATCGGGCGATGAGGCGGAATTTGAGCGCCTGCGCGCCCTCGTCGCCGCCAAGAAGGATGAGATCGCGCGGCTGGAGGATGAAGCCAAAGCCGAGGACGAACGCCTGACCGCCGCGCTGATGGAAATCGATAACCTCCCCTACCCGGACGTGCCCGACGGCGCGGATGAAGCGGATAATGTGGAGGTCGCGCGCTGGGGCAGCCCGCGCAACTATGCCTTTGATCCCAAGGAGCATTATCAGCTTGGCGATACCATGGGTGCCATGGATTTCGAGACCGCCGCAAAACTGTCCGGCAGCCGGTTCATGATCCTGACCGGCGCGCTGATCCGCCTTCACCGTGCGCTCGCGCAATTCATGCTGGACACCCATGTGGACCAGAACGGGCTGACGGAGACATGGACGCCGGTGTTGGTGCGTGATGATGCCATGACCGGCACCGGGCAATTGCCGAAATTCGCCGAGGACAGTTACAAGACCACCAATGGCTGGTGGCTGATCCCGACCGCCGAGGTGACGCTGACCAACACCGTCGCGGGCGAGATCCTGCCCGAGACCGCCCTGCCCAAACGCATGTGCGCCCACACGCAATGTTTCCGCTCGGAGGCCGGCAGCGCCGGGCGCGACACGGCGGGGATGCTGCGCCAGCACCAGTTCGAGAAGGTGGAGATGGTCTCCATCACCAAGCCAGAGGACAGCGATGCGGAGCTGGAACGCATGCGCCGATGCGCCGAAGGCATCCTCGAAGCACTTGAAATTCCTTACAGAACCGTCGTTCTGTGCACCGGCGATATGGGTTTCAGCGCACGCAAGACCTACGATATCGAGGTCTGGCTGCCGGGTCAGAACACCTATCGGGAGATTTCATCCTGCTCCACCTGCGGTGATTTTCAGGCGCGGCGGATGAACGGGCGATTCCGGCGCGAGGGGGAGAAGAAACCGGAATTCGTGCACACGCTGAACGGCTCCGGCCTGGCGGTCGGGCGGGCGCTGATCGCGGTGATGGAGAACTATCAGGAGCCGGACGGATCGATCACCATCCCCGCCGTCCTCCGCCATTACATGGCCGATGCAACCCGCATCACCGCCGAGGGCACGCTGGCATGATCCGGGCGGGCGTTATCGCGATCCTGATCGCAGGCAGCGCCGCTGCACAGGACGTGCCAGCGCTGAATTTCGAAGCGAACGACCCTGAAATGCTCGCCGCCATTGATGCGGCACGCCTGTCGCTGCCCTACTTTTTCGGCGCGGCGGCAACTGACGGCGTGACAGGACAGGCGATCAAGGTCGCTGTCCCCCTGCCCGATGGCGGAATCGAATTGCTGTGGATGGATGCCTGCCGTCCGTCCGAGACGACCGACCTGACCTGCCGCATCGCAAATCAGCCCGCCGAGGCGCAGTTACTGAAGGACGACGCCTATCACCTGAAACTCGACGCCATCGCCGACTGGATGTTCTTTGATGAGGCTGGCCTGATCCACGGGGCCTATACCGCCCGCGCCATGGTCCCCCGGTTGAGCGAGCGTGAGGCCGCCGCCTTCACCGCACGGCTTGCCCCCCTGCCAGAGCCGCAAGAGCTGCCGGAACAGGCGGTCGAATAACGCGCCCCAGCTGCGCATGTTTCTCATGATCATTCACGACTATCGCGCACAGGCACCGATCAGCTATGCCAAAGGCCGCCCATCCTGCGCGACATCAGATTTGCAAGAACATCCTCCATATGCCGCGCAGCCACCTTCCATCGCGTGAAGACGGGCGAAGTCGCCCATGACGGCGCAATGGCGAGAATTCCGAAACCATGGCCCATCACGATGGCCCCGTCAGAGCGCCGGAAGTCCTTCGCCCAGATCGATATTGCGAGACCGACAACCAAGATGACCCCGCGCATGATGGATCGCGACAATGTTGGGCCGTGGAAGTCCACGCTCCCTCGATCACTGCCTGACCTCATTGCCGACCCGACAGAGGGCGCTTCGCAGTAGACGCGAAGCGCCCCTCGCTTTATGTCTCGCATGAGGGCAAAATCGGGCGGGCACCATGCGTATTCTGATTGTAAACGATGACGGCATCAACGGTCCTGGTCTGGCCGTGGCCGAGGGGATCGCGGCTGAGCTGGCGGGGCCGTCTGGCGAGATCTGGGTCGTCGCGCCCGAGACCGAACGATCCGGTGCCTCCCACTGTATCTCGTATGTTGAGCCGATGCGCGTGACACACCTCGCGGAGCGGCGCTATCATATATCCGGCAATCCTGCGGATTGCGCCATCGCGGCGCTCGCCCATCTGATGCCGGAGGCACCTGATCTCGTCCTTTCCGGGGTCAACAAGGGACACAATATCGCTGAGGATGCGGTTTATTCCGGCACGGTTGCCGGAGCGAAAGAGGCCGCGATGCAAGGCGTGCGCGCCATCGCGCTCAGCCAGTATTACGCCGATCACGAGGACGCGCCGAAGGAGGACATCTTCCAGCCCGCCCGCGAGACGGGTGCGGCAGTGGTGCGGCAGGTTCTCGACATGCCCTGGCGCACGGACCTCTTCTACAATGTGAATTTCCCGGCCAAGCGACCGGAACTGATCAAGGGTGTCGCGCTCGCGCCGCAAGGGCGCCGGATCGGGCGGGCCTTTGCGGTTGAGCCGGTGAAATCGGCCACGAAACGCGATTATCTGTGGCTCTCCCATGCAGGCGGCAATGCGGCCGCAGCGCCGGACAGTGATGCGGCGCTCTGCTATGCTGGCTGGACGACGGTGACACCGATGCGTCAGGACCTGACCGACCATGCGCTTCTGGCCGAGGCGCAGAGCGCGGCGGAGGCTGCCGAGTGACCCTGACCGAGGCAGAGCGCACCGAAGGCATGATGCGCCTCATTTATGCGCTCCGCTCCAACGGTGTGACCGACACGCGGGTGCTGAACGCGGTGGAGCGGACGCCGCGCGAATACTTCCTTGACCGCGCCTTCCAGGACCGCGCGTTCGAGGATATCCCGCTACCGATTGCTTGCGGACAGACCATATCGCAACCCTCCGTCGTCGGGCAGATGACCATGGCGCTGGACGTGACGCCACGCTGCAAGGTTCTGGAGGTTGGATGCGGCTCCGGCTATCAGGCGGCGATATTGGCGCGGCTGGCGCGGCGGGTCTATTCGGTGGAGCGGCACCGCCCCCTCGCCCGGCAGGCCCGCGCCCGGATCGAGGCGCTGGCCCTTTCGACGGTTTCGATCAAGACCGATGACGGCACGCTCGGCTGGCCCGAACAGGCCCCGTTCGACCGCATTCTTCTGACAGCCGCAGCCGAGGATCCGCCCCGGATGCTGTTGGATCAGTTGCGCGTCGGGGGTATCATGGTGCTGCCCGTTGGGCAGTCGGACGAGATGCAGCAGTTGATAAAGATCGTAAAATCGGACAACGGTCTGGAATATCACGAATTGAACGAGGTGCGTTTCGTGCCGCTGCTGCCAGACGTGGCGCAGGATGTGGGAGACTGACATGGATGACCTGATCAAGAGGACGCCCGTGAGGGGCCGTGCCCGGCATGTGCGCCTTGGACTGGTGGCGCTGCTGCCACTGCTGGCTGCCGCCTGTGTGGAAGACCGCCGCGAACCTGCGCCGGTGGTCTATCGCAGCCCGCCCGCCGCAAACCCCGCGCCCGCCACACCCACACCTGTTCCGCAGCCAAGCGCGGTTGCGCCCGCCGCAGCCCCCGCACCTGTGCCATCCGGCCAGTCGGACCAGCGCGGCGTCGTGTTCTATGATGGGTACGAGACAATCCGCGCCCGGCAGGGCGATGATGTGAGTTCCATGGCAGCGCGCGTCGGCCTCGGCGGTGCCGAATTGGCCGCTTATAATGGGCTGTCGACACAGTATTCGCCGCAAGAAGGGGATGAGCTTGTCCTGCCGGCACGCGCTGACGGATATCGCGGTCAGACCGTCGTTGCGACGACCCCTGCCCCGGCACCGGCAACACTGCCCGCGACCGGCAACATTCCGCCGACCTATCAACCCTCTGTCGGCCCCGCGACATCAGGGACGACAGTCGCCGCTGCCACGCCCGCACCAACGGCACCGTCACCGGCACCCGCAGAGCCTGCTGGCAGCGGCTGGTCTGCCGAACTGGCGCGCGCAGCGATCACGGGTGATCCGGCGGCGCAGGAGCCTGCAGCAAGCCAGCAACCCGCACCAGCGCCCGCTGCGGTGCCACCGGTCGAGGAGGCTCCTCTGGCCACACCACCGGCTACAGCACCCGCCGCGGCGGAAGCACCGCAGCCGGAACTGGCACCGGTTCAGCCTGCAACCGGGGCCCAGCCCGCCTCGGTGAGCCCAACGACACCGACGGGCAACGGACGCTTCTTGCGCCCGGCACAGGCAACCATCGCGCGCAGTTTTTCGCGCGCGCCCGGTCCGAACCGCAATGACGGCGTCGATTTCGCGACCCGCCCCGGTGACCCGGTCAGCGCTGCCGATGCCGGTACTGTCGCGCTGATCTCCAAATCGCTCGGGGGCCTCGGGACAATCGTGTTGATCCGCCACCGCGACGAGTATCTGACGGTTTATGGCCGTCTCGACGGGGTCACCGTCACCAAGGGCCAGCAGGTTGCACGTGGTGAGCAGATCGCGGTCGTTGCCGACCTCGCCGCACCGCGCGATCCATACCTTCATTTTGAGGTGAGGCGCGGCGCGGAAAGCGTTGATCCACAGGAATATTTTTAAGTCGACACCCGCGATCAGCCCAGGCTGATCGGTTGCCCCATGCGTCCGGCAAGATCGGTTACGAACTGCCAGGCCACCCGGCCAGAGACGGCACCCCGTGTCTGACGCCACTCGATGGCCTCTGCGCGGACGGTTTCAGGGTCCGTCTTCAGGCCAAGTGCCGCGCAGTAGCCCTCGATCATCGCAAGGTAGTCGTCCTGGCTGCAAGGATGGAAGCCAAGCCAAAGGCCGAACCGGTCGGATAGCGAGACCTTTTCCTCCGTCGCCTCGGAAGGGTTGATCCCGCTGGAGCGCTCATTCTCAATCATGTCGCGCGGCATCAGATGCCGCCGGTTGGATGTCGCATAGAAGATGACATTGGGCGGGCGCCCCTCCACCCCGCCATCGAGGACCGCCTTTAGCGACTTGTAATGGCTGTCATCGCGATCGAACGACAGATCGTCGCAAAAGAGCAGGAAGCGGTGATCCAAGTCGCGAACCACGTTCAAGAGCCGGTCAATGGACGGAATGTCATCGCGCTGGATCTCCACCAGCGCCAACCGGCCCGGCGATGCGCGGCAAACCGCAGCATGGGCCGCTTTTACCAGCGACGACTTGCCCATGCCCCGCGCGCCCCAGAGAAGCGCATTGTTCGCGGGCAGCCCGGCGGCAAAGCGGCTCGTATTGTCCAGCAGCGTGTCCCGCGACCGCTCCACCCCGACCAGAAGCTCAATGGGAACAGCGCTGACAGCCAAAGCAGGGTCCAGCCTGTCAGGCCCCGTGCGCCATATATAGGCGTCAGCATCGGCAAATGTGGGAGACGGCGCAGGGGGCGGTAACATCCGCTCCAACGCGCCAGCGATCCGCTCCAGCGCGCTGACCTGACGTTCGGACACGTCCATCAGGACCTCGCCTTGTCCCCGGCGGTGTCATCCTGATCGTCTTCGAGATCATCCTCGTCTTCTTCATCATCGTCGACCCAGAGGCCCGCTTCGCGGAGTTCCTTTTCCCGCCTTTTCTCAAAGCCCCGCACCAGGAAGATCGACACTTCGTAGAGCAGGTAGATCGGCAGGCCGAGGCCGATCTGGCTGATCGGGTCGGGCGGTGTGAAGATTGCAGCGCAGGCCGCGATGCCAACGATGGCATACTTACGCTTCGACGCCAGCCCGTCCGCCGACACGATCCCCGCGCGCCCCAGAAGCGTCAGCAGGACCGGGAGCTGGAAGCAGATGCCAAAAGCCAGGATGAACGTCATCATCAGACCGAGATATTCGCGCACTTTGCCGAGGAACTCGGTCGAGGTGTTCACCTCTTCCAGCGTGTTGTTGCCGTAATCGAGGAAAAAGCCGAAGGCGAGCGGCGCCACGAAGAAGTACACGAGGCTGGCCCCGGCGACGAACAGAACCGGTGTCGCAACGAGGAACGGCCAGAAGGCCTGCTTTTCGTTCTGATAAAGTCCCGGTGCCACGAAGCGCCATAACTGCATGGCAATGAACGGAAATGCGACGAAAAACCCGCCAAAGAGCGAAAGGCGCATATCCGTGAAGAACTTCTCCTGTAGCGCCGTGTAAATCAGCTTTGATTCAAGCCCCCGCGCATCAAGCGCATTGCGCAGCGGTGCAGCGAGAATATCAAACAGCTCCGTTGCGAAAAAGAAGCAGACGATCACACAGAGGCCGAGCGCGATCAGCGCCTTGATCAAACGGTCACGCAATTCGGTGAGATGCGCGATCAGGGGCGCGCGGCTGGCGTCGACTTCGTCTTCTGCGCTGGTCATCGGATCAGGCGCTCTTCGCGGCGTCTGGCGCGGGCGGATCTGCCGGCGCGGGTGCCGCCGGTTCAGCCGCCGCGGTGGGCGCGTCCACTGCCGGTTTGGGGATCGTTGGCTCCGCCGTTGTCTTTGCGGGCTTGAAGCCATTTGCCGTGCCTGCCGCCGTCGCAGCCGCTGTCGCTTTCGCCGCCGCCAGTGGATCAGGTTTTGCCGCCACAGTCGTCTCTGCGGCGCGGGCAGCGTCATTCACCTCGGTTTTCACGGTCTTCTCGAATTCCTTGAGGCTGTCGACGATCGCATTTTTCTTCAGTTTGCCGCCGCCCTTGACCACGTCTGCAACGTCGGCCAGATCGGCCTCTCGCGCCGCTTCGTCCATTGTGCTCTGGAACTCGCGCGCCATGGTCCGCATCTTGCCGACAAACTGGCCCACAGTACGCAAAAGACCGGGCAAGTCCTTCGGACCTACCACGATCAGCGCCAGCGCGCCGATGACGACAATCTCCAGAAAGCCGATGTCGAGCATGATGCGCCCCCTTCAGGCAGCGCGCGGTATCAGGCTTTTTCCTTGGACGGTGTCACGTCGACAATCTCGTCAGCGGTCTTTTCGACCTGCGCCGTGTCGATCTCATCGTCCTTCATGCCTTTTTTGAAGGACTTTATGCCCTTGGCGAAGTCACCCATGATAGCAGAGATCTTCCCGCGACCGCCAAACAACAGGACGGCAAGCAGGACGACGAGTGCGATTTGCATCCAACCGGGTACCATTTGAATTCTCCCTATAGAGATGGTCCGCGCGCCTTCGCGCCAACCCTTTACCACACCTAATATGGGATTAGTTCGAGGGCGGAAAGGGTGAAGGCCGGTATTTTTCGGCGTTAACGCAAATCATTTCGCGGATCACCCTCCTCATAGGGAGAGCTGACGCGGGTCTGTACACGGCATGGGAAGAGGTGGCAGTGATCCCGCCGCAGCGACAGCCAGACCGGCTCCCCGCATGAGGGCAGGAACGCGCCGGGCACCGTCGCCACGAGGCGGGAGCCATCGTGATCCATCCGCACATCCACAAGACTTTCAGCCCCCACAAACCGCGCGCGTTCAACCTTTCCTGCCGCGGGCACCCCCAGACGGGCGTTTTCCTCGGGTTTGCCATACCCCGCGAGATCGACCTTCAGATGTTCGGGGCGAACGATGATTTCCACATCCGCGCCATCGACCATCTTCGGTGCCAGAAACAGCCCGAACGGCGTGTCGGTCTGGCGGTTCGCCACCTGGCCGTGGATCACATTCACGTCCGAGAAAAATGCGGCTGCCTCCCGGTCGATGGGCCGGTTGTAGACGTTGTAAGGCGCGCCGACCTGGACAATCCGGCCCTTGCGCATCAGCGCGATGCGGTCGGCCATCTTCATCGCTTCATCCGGATCATGGGTGACCAGAAGGACGGCCGTGCCTTCGGCTTTCAGGATCGACAAGGCCTCGTCACGGACGGAATCGCGCAATCGGTTGTCGAGACCGGAAAACGGCTCATCCATCAGCATCACGCGCGGGCTGGGGGCCAATGCGCGGGCCAGCGCGACGCGCTGCTGTTCGCCGCCGGACAGCATATGCGGGAACTTGCCCGCAAATCCCTCCAGCCCGACCTTGGCCAGATATTCTTCGGCAATGCGCCGCCGCTCCCCTTTCGGCTTCTTCAGGCCGAACGCGACATTGGCAGCGATGTCCAGATGAGGAAAGAGTGCAAAATCCTGGAACATCAGGCCGACGGAGCGGCTCTCCGGCGGATCATGGCGGCCATTGTCCGAGACGACGGTACCGTTCAGCAGGACACGACCCCCGCTCTGACGTTCAACGCCCGCGGCGACGCGCAAAGTCGTCGACTTGCCGCAGCCCGATGGGCCGAGAAGACACATGATTTCGCCTGCCGACACCTCAAGCGACAGGTCGTCGACGACGGGCACGCCGTCAAAGACACGCGTAATAGCTTCCAGTGCGAGGCGCGGTGGCGACGTCACGAGGTCTCTCTCTTCTTTCCGACTGTTTTCATCGGGTATGGGGTATGTAGCAACCAAAACGCGGCGCTGCAATCATGCCCGCCCGTCCGCTCTTACCCAGATGAGAAAAATGAGGCCGATGAGGAAAAGCGCGATCACCGGCGTGACACCAATGCGCTGGCTTTCGCTGGCAAGCGTTACCGTGGCGATCAGGAACGGCGCGAGGAAACTGGTCGCACGCCCGGCCAGCGCATAAATGCCGAACGCTTCCGTCATCTTGGCCGGATCGGCCTGACGGACCAGCATGGTGCGTGAGGCTGACTGCAACGACCCGCCCGCAGCGCCGATCACCGCGCCGCATATGTAGAAGACAAGTGATGGCAGGCCCGAGGGGGCATCAGCGGCACCGACAGCGACGAACAGCACTTCGTTCGGGCCGGTGCTGACGGTCAGGGCCGAGACGGCGATCAGCGCCCAGATCGCACCAATGATCACCGGCTTGGGGCCAAACCGCTCATCCGCCCTGCCCCCCAGCCACGCCCCGACAGCGCCGGCAAAGGCCGCGATGATACCAAAGATGCCAAGCTGAAATGTCCCCCAGCCCAGCACACCCGCCGCATAGATCCCGCCAAAAGCATAGAGACCATTGAGCGCATCGCGATAGAACATGGAGGAGCCGAGGTAGGCGAACAGACTGCGCTGACGCGGCAGCGTGACGATGGTCTGATAAAGCTCGCGCAGCCCCTTGGCGACCGCGCCGCCAACAGCGGAATTGCGCGGCGCATCGGGCGACCAGAGGAAGAACGGGATCATGAAGACGACGTACCAGATCGCGGACATCGGACCGGTTGCCCGCGCCCCTTCCCCAAGTTCCGGGTCAAGACCGAAGATCGGCGCAATGCCGATCAGCGTGTTGGTCGACCCCGGCGCCGGCACCATCAGCGTCAGCACGATGATGAGACTGGTCAGTCCGCCCCAGTAACCCATGGCCCAGGCAGAGCCGGAGATGCGGCCAAGTTCATCGCGCGTGCCAAGGAGCGGCAAAAGCGAATTGACGAAGACCAGCGCAAACTCCGCACCGATGAGACCGATCACGAAGAAAATCAGGATCAGCGTCAGATTGTCGGCCCCCGGCACCGCCATCCAGAGCCCGCCCATGCCCGTGACGTAAAGCACTGAAAACCCGATGATCCACGGTCGGCGCGGGCCGCTGGCATCGGCCACTGCGCCGAGAAACGGCGCGGCCACGGCGATCATCAGACCGCCTACGGCCAGCGCGAAACCCCAGATCGCCTGCCCTTCCTCGGGACTGGCGGCGACAAAGTCGGCAAAATAGGGTGCGAAGATGAATGTGATGATCAGGGTATGAAAGGGCTGGTTGGCCCAGTCAAAGAACATCCACCCCCAGATGCCCTTCCGTTTCGATACCGCCATGATCCAATCCCCACGTTACGCGCCGCACGCTAACAGATTCCAACACACCGTCCCGCGCTAAATGCAGCTGGTCGAAAACTTTACAGTTTTTGTCGCTAACCGTCGCCCACAGCAATTGTCTGACAATTAGAAATTTGTCAGACAATAAAGGGAACGCCCATGGCTCAGTTGATTTCGCCGTCTCCGCGCGTGCGCCGGTCGCCCTATTATGACGCGACCCTTGCCGATGGCGTTGCCAGTTTTGCCCCCTATAACCACATGCTGATGCCTACCGGTTACGGCGATCCGATGGCCGAATATGACCGGCTGATCAACGGCGTCGCCATGTGGGACGTCGCGGTAGAACGGCAGGTGGAGATCGCCGGCCCCGATGCCGAACGTCTGGTCCAGACCCTGTCGCCGCGAAAGGTGGCTGACATGCCGGTGGGCATGGGCTGGTATGTCCCGATCTGCGACCACCGCGGCGTCATCATCAATGACCCGATCCTGCTGAAACTGGCCGAGGACAGGTTCTGGTTCTCCATCGCCGACAGCGATCTTCTGCTATGGGCGCGGGCCGTGGCCGGAGAGCGCGGCTATGTCGTCAACATATTCGAGCCCGACGTCTCGCCGCTAGCGGTGCAGGGACCGAAGGCGGAGGACGTCGTCGCCTCCATCTTTGGTGACTGGGTTCGCGCGCTGAAACTGTTTGAGTTTTCCGATGCCGAGGTTGACGGCATCCCGATGCAGCTCGCCCGCTCCGGCTGGTCCAAACAGGGAGGGTATGAGCTCTATCTCCTTGATGGCAAACGCGGTGTCGACCTCTGGAACATCGTCCGCGAGGCGGGCATGCCCTACGATATCGGCCCCGGCTGCCCGAACGGAATGGAGCGTGTCGAAAGCGGCCTTCTGTCCTGGGGCGGCGATACGGATGACGAGACGAACCCCTATGAGGTGCGCATGGGACGTTTTGTCGATCTCGACAGTCCTGACGATGTGATCGGCATCACGGCGCTCCGCCGCATCAAGGCGGATGGGCCGCGGCGCCATCAGGTCGGCATCAAGCTCGACATCGAGGGCCGGATGCCCCCCATGGACCGCCGGTCCGAACTGCGGCGCGGCGAGGACTATGTCGGCATGGTAACGGCCCATGCCTGGTCACCCCGGCTGGAGACGAATATCGGCATGTGCCTCGTGGATCGATCCGTAACGCCGGGCACGGTGCTGGAAGTCTATTTGCCCGATGGCGGACGGTGCAGCGGCGAGATTTGCAAGCTGCCCTTTATCTGATTTGGTGGGCTGTCGCGGCCCATCCCAAATACGCGACAAAAAACTTAAATCTCTACCAATAATTGCTCACCTCCCCGCAGTATGTAGAAATACACTGGTCAGTCATTGTTTAATGATGTGTCGTCGGATCGCATCATTCAATCGCAAACAGTTGCGTCAGCCATAAGCATAATACTCGAATACTAATAATCGTCTGCAATCACGGTCTTGGGAGGGCCTATTATGGGACATATCAAATGGGTTCAGCGCCGCCTTCTGATACATGGTCATAACCCGGGCATCGTCGACGGCATCTGGGGACGCAATACGCTGAAGGCTACCGTTGCCTTTCAGGTCATGAAGAAGCTACCCGCCGAAGGTGTCCTCAATCCCGCGACCATCGCCGCGCTGAAAACCAGTCCCGGTGCCGCAGAGGCCACAGAGGATGCCCCGCAACAGGACATACTGGACCGCTTCCCGTGGATGAGCCTCGCATTACGCAAACGTGGCCTGCATGAAGGGCGCGACAATCCTGAATTGCGCAAGTTCCTGAAATCGGATGGCAAGACGCTGGGCGATCCGGCGCAGCTGCCATGGTGCGGCGACTTTGTGGAGACCTGCATCGCCGTGACGCTGCCGACCACCAACCTGCCGGGCAATCCCTATCTCGCGCGAAACTGGCTGAAATTCGGCCAGACCGTCGACCCCTGCTTCGGCTCCGTCATGGTGTTCTGGCGCGGCTCTCGCGCTGGCCATTCCGGGCATGTCGGCTTTTACTATTCTGAGGATGAAGACAGGTATCACATCCTCGGCGGCAACCAGAAAAACGCCATCAACGTATCATCAATGAGGAAGGACCGGTTCCTTGGCGCAAGAATGCCAACTGATGGCGGCCCTTATCCGCGGCGATCGATCAGAGACGCTGCCGACTGGGCATTGTCGGAAAATGAGTTCTGAGCGCCTGAAAGCGGGCACCGGGGCCATGCGCATTGCCAGATTTCTGGTGATGGTCGCTGCCTTGTTGCTGTCAGGCTTTGGGCCAGCGCCAGCGCAAGAAGCAGCGCAGGTTCCAGTGACCGTCGGCGGCAGTGCCGAACTGGACGCCTGCGGCAGTCTCGGGCGTGTTGTCGGGCTTGACCCGAACGGGGCCAATGCGCTGCTCGTCCGCGCTGGTCCGGGGCGGGACTATGAAAGGCTCGATCGCGTCGGGCCCGGTCAGATCCTGTTCCTGTGTGGCAAGTCCGACCGGTGGCACGCGGTGGTCTACACGGCACAAGGAGCCGATTGCGAGGTCAGCAAACCAATCGCCGCCGTGCAGACCTATGCCGGCCCATGCCGGGCGGGCTGGGTTTTCGAGGCATTCGTGGAGCCGGTAGCGGGTTAGATCCGCGCCGTCGGGGCAAAAAGGGGGGGAATAACAATGAAGGATGTGACCACACAGTCAACGCCGCCGCCCGCCGCCAGCCAGCCGGTGCTGATCACGGTACACGGCACGGGTGCCGGCGACGAGACGGCCGAGGGCGAGCGTTGGTGGCAATTGGGCAGTGGGTTTCAGGCGGCGCTGGGTGAGCGGCTCGATCTCGATCCGGACCGTGTTGCCATCCTGCCCTTCCAATGGGCGCAGGGCCTGAACAGCGAGACGATGCGCCGTCTGGCGGCGCGCGACCTGTTGGATCTTCTCTATGAACTGGAGGAGAGCGGCCAGGATTACTACCTGATCGGTCACAGCCATGGCGGCTCTGTCATCTATAACGCCCTCCTGATGTCGCTGCGCAAGGACAGGCGACTGCAACATATGCGCCAGTGGTGCACGGTCGGTACGCCGTTTCTCGACTATCGCCCCAATCGAAGGCTCTGGCAGCGGTTGGCAGGCGTCAACCTGATGATCTATGCTATTGCGATCTTTGCCATTTTGACGGGCCTCAGCTTTCTCGTTCGCGACTGGATCGACCCCCTTACTTCGGAACGGGGGGATCTGGTCCGCACTTATGCCCAGCTCATCGGAATATTCGGGCTCCTTCTCCTCCTGATCCTCTACCGGCGCGGGCGCAGCAGCGTCATCCGCATCGAAGGCACACTGAAAATCCACGGCGGATTCAGCAAACCTGAAAAGCGCAGGGTGGAGGCGGAATATGGCAAGTACTGGCTTGGCCTCTGGCATCAGGAAGACGAGGCAATCAGCGCACTTGCGAACATCCGGCACGTGTCGATGCCCATCGTCATGCCGGAATTTCTGAGCCACATCTTCGCCAATCTCCGTCTCGTCCTGGTCGTGCTGCTCGGCTTGTTTCTGGCCTTCGATACGCTGTGGGGTGGTGCCTGGCTGGAAGACCTGACCATCCTGTGGGTTCCCGAAGAAGAGACGACAGCAATTGAAGACCGCATTGAAGACAATGACCTGATCACCCACTTCATGTTTTCACTCCTGCTGTTCGGCATCCTGTTTTTGTTCTTCAAGATCCTGTTCGGCGTCATGCGGTGGATGGCGCGACTTCTCCGCGTCCCTGTCGCGGCCTCTCTGGCGGGCTACGGGATCGCCGCGATCATCAATCGCGTGATCTGGGCCAATATCCGGCAGAGCACCTGGGGCGATGATCTGGTGCAGGAGGATGTCTATGGCATTGCCGCCCACCCGCCCCATTTCGAAGGCTCCTTCGCGCCCCTGCCCGACGTGATCTCCCGCCCGCTCAGCACCCATAGCGAGACGAATGCCATCGTGACCCTGCGCAAGGTTCGCCAGGCCCTCGGCACGGTAGAGGTGGACGACGCCCCCGACAGCATCCGCCACCAGTTATCCGAAAGCCTGAACTGGCAGGAACTGATCCATACCTCCTATTTCGAGATCCCGGAATTGGTTGATCTTGTGGCGATCAGCCTGCACCGGGCGGGGTTTGGTCCATTGAAACCCGGTTTTGCAACTGGCGGGGCCGATTTGACACAGCTGGAAGACTGGCTCGACGAACAGCCGGTCCGCACCGACATCGCCGATGCGGTCGTCATGTGATGCCCCCGCCCAACAATCGCGCCCCAACAATCGCGGCCCCATAATCGCTGCCCAACAGTCGCCGCCCAACCATCGACGGAGAATGTAGATGAAAACCGATGAACCGGCCTTCGAAGCCGCTCAGGAAAGTCTGAAATGGTGGAACTCCTACTACCATTTTCTTCTCGCCAGCCATTTCATCCTGGGCCTCACCGGTGTGATCGTCGGCGCGCTGATCGCGGCCGATTTCGACAGTTACTGGTTCGGGCTGACCACATCCACGCTCGGCGTCATCTCCACCGTGGTCGTTGGTATCGTCTCCTTCGTGCAGCCGGGGCGGATGGCGAGCGTCTTTTACGATGCTTACTGGCGTCTGCGGATCGGTGTGCTACGCTACAAAGACAAATCAGATGGTGCGGACCACTTGCTGAGCGAGCTGTCGAATGGCTATACGACCGTCGCGACCATCCAGCCCGAGGCGCTAAAGAAACATACCGGCGCAGTATCCAGGGTTCTCGATCTGGATGGCCTGTCTGAGGATCGGCGCGCAGCGCTGGAGGCGCTTCACCGGCAATTGGCGGAGGAGGAAAAGGCCGAAGCCGCGACAGAGCCATCTGACGGCCCGCTGCCGCCCACGCCCGTTCCGCCTAAGACTTGATATAGACGTACCATTCCCGCGTCCCCTCCTTGGAGACGATAATGCTCTCACCGGAATTCATGTCGAACATGGCATCGAACACCGCCAACTCGATTGACTGGGCATTCTGGAACGGACCGAATGCCGTCGCGCCCTCCAGCTCTTCGCAGATGGTCTCAACGGTCTTGGGCATGGGATTTCCTTATTCGCAAGTCACGCCGTTCATGGCGATGAACCGGTCCCGGTCCGCCTGCGGCGCAACATTGTTAAGCGTGAAAAGGTCGATGCCATTGGCATCCAGCCAGGCCCGCGCCGCCGCGCGATTTTCCGGCTGGCGCACCCAGGCGGAGATACAGTCAGACTGCTGGTCGCGTGCAACGCTGGTGGCCGCGGCAGCCTCAACCGACTGGCGCGCCATCTCGCCAAAAAGGCCGCGAATACCCGGACTGACAGCCAGATTACGCGCCGCATCGCCGGTCGCGAAGAACTGGCCCATACCCAGATTGGTATCGCTCAGCCCCTGAATGCGGCTGTTCAGCGTCAGCGCCGCCAGGGTGGACGGATAGCGCGCGATGCCGGCCTCGTCCTCCACCAGGGGCAGATAGGACGCCTCCTTGCGCTTGTAGCCGAGGGTGACAGAATCGACGACATTCACCGGGTTGAACGTGACCTTCAGTCCGGTGGTTTGCGCGGTGCCAAAAAACGCCACACGGCGGTCGCCTGAAATCGTTGCATCCTGGGCTATCGCATTGCGCCGGGCTGCTACAGCGCCCTCTCCCACCGTCACATCCAGCGCCGCCTCGCCGGTCGCATATAGTTGAACCACCTCGGGGTTGATGATCGACTGGTTGGAGGTGATCCGCGCCACAACAGGCGGTGCGGAGCCGCTTTCATCGGTTGGGCCATAGAACCCTTCCTGCCGGTCATAGGCGAGCGAGATATTGGGCGGCGTCGTCTCTGCATTGATGCCGATGGATGTGCTGGTGACAAATATGGCGTTGGTCTCACCGCACCCTGCCAGTGCCGCACAAATCCCGATACTCAGTGCCGATATCCGTCGCATGGCTACTCCTGCTTCGTGCTGAAAGGATGCGGAATGATGACATTGTCGGCGACGCTAGTGACCGTGACCTCCTGCAAGCCGACGGACAGCCCCGCCCCCTCCGGCGTGTCATAGGCCAGCACGCCGAAAGAGCGGACGCCAACCGTCGTCGAGGCCGCATCGACCGGCCCAGCCACCGACATGTCGACGAAACCGATGATCCGCTGGCCGCCATCAGGCGTGGTCGTGATCACCGCACAGCCCGAAAGGCAGAGAAACGCAATCGGGCGAAGGAATTGAATTAGAATCATTCTGACCTCAATTCTTCAAGAACGTTAGTCGGCGAGATCGTCGATTGCAATCATCGCAAAATCAGCATGTGTATCGACACTGTAAGCGCCATGTAGCGCAGCCATCCGATCGGAGATTTATTTGCAATCTGCTCCGCTTCTTCTGGCCCAAAGGGTCAATGCCCAATCCAAAAACATGCGTGAAGCTGGCGGCGACATCCGTAGCCACGACGGATTGCCACCAAAAAGATTGCCCAACTGTCGCTTTTAGGCTGTTCGCAGCAACCCACGATGTGTTTGTGTCGTCAAACAAGCGCGCACCAAAGTCAGCGCAATCAACAAGGAGAGAAACATGGCTCTGAAACCACCCTTATCAGACCTCCCCATCAAGACCGCCGATAGCGGCTTTTATCGGGGGTTCAGTGTGGACGTTACGGTCATCAGTAAGATCATCATCAGCGCGCTCGTCGTATGGGCCATTGTGTGGCCGGACTGGGCGGGCACGGTTTTGGGCAACTGGAACTCCATCATCCTGGCGAATTTCGCTGCGTGGTACATCTGGGTCGTCGCGTTCTTCATCATCGTCTGCCTGGGTCTGGCCCTCTGGCCCACGGCGGGCCGCCTTAATCTCGGACAGGCTGGCGAGCAGCCCGAATTTTCAAATTTTTCATGGTTCTCAATGATGTTCGGTGCCGGTATCGGTGTCGGCATGCTGACCTGGGCGGTGGCTGAGCCGGTTGCGCATTTCGGGAACAATCCCGAAGTCATTCAGGGGATCACGACCGGCGGTGCCGCTGACAATGTCCGTATGGCCTACAAGTGGTCCTTCCTGCACTGGGGTCTCGGAGCCTGGGCCTGTTACGCGGTGGCGGGCCTCGCGCTGGCCTTTTTCAGCTATCGGCGCGGTCTGCCGCTGACCATCCGCTCCTCGCTGACGCCGCTCTTTGGCAAGGCGCTCTCGGGCAAGCTGGGCCATCTGATCGACATCGTCGCCGTTGTTGCCACCATTCTGGGCGTCGCACAGACCCTCGGTTTCGGGGTGGAACAGTTCGTTGCCGGTCTCACGCGCATCGGCATTGGCGGACTGGTTGACGCCGAAGGCGGCGCGACCTTCATCGGTATCGTCGTCGCCATCATGGTGATCATGGGGGCCTCGACCCTGTCGGCTCTTTCGGGCGTCGGCAAGGGCATCAAATGGCTCTCCAACATCAACATGGTGCTGTCGATCTTCCTTCTCGGCTTCTTCATCATCTTCGGTGCCACATGGTTCGGCGCATCGGCCTTCTTTGTCGGCATCTGGGATTATCTGATCGCCCTGCCGGGGATGAGCTTCAACGTCTTCACATCCGATGGTGTCGAAGGGTCCGAGAGCTTTCTGCTGACGCAGTGGCAGGGCTGGTGGCCGGTGTTCTACTGGGCATGGTGGATCGCATTCGCGCCGTTTGTGGGCCTCTTCCTCGCCCGCATCTCACGCGGCCGGTCGATCCGCGAGTTTGTGCTCGGGGCGATGATCGTGCCGTCGCTGATGTGCTTCGTGTGGTTCGCATGGGCCGGTGGCACCGCGATCGATCTTGAACTGAACGGCGAAGCCAATGGCATCATCTTTGACGCGGCCAATGGCGACAAGATCTTCGCCATGACCGAGTTCATGCTGGCACCGATTGCCGAGATGCTGGCATGGGGCATGGCCCTGATCATCGTCATCCTGCTGATGACCTTCCTCGTGACCTCCGCCGACAGTGCCGTGCTGATCGTCAACACGATCAACGCCGCTGGCGACGAAGGGCCGAAGGCGCGCCCGCATATCCTCTTCTGGGGTGCGGCGCTGGGTCTGGTTGTTGCCGGACTGCTCCTTTCGGGCGGGACCTCGGCGATCCAGACGGCGATGGTCATCGGTGCCTTGCCGTTCTCGGTGGTGATGGTCCTGATGTGCATCGCGCTCATCAAGGCGATCTACAATGATGGCCGGCGCGAGGCGCAGGGCATTCCGACGCTAGCCCCCACATCGGGCACACCAGCGGAGTAACACCGCCCTATCCGTGACAAAGAAAAGCCCCGGCTGCGATGCCGGGGCTTTTTTCGTGTGAGGCGGTCGGGTCAGGTAATCTCGGCGATCAGGTCCCCGCGTCGGAGCTGATCGCCCACGGCAACCTCCACCGCGCCAAGGGTGCCGTCGATGCCCGCCAGGATGCGGTGCTGCATCTTCATCGCCTCCAGCACCGCCACCGGCGCACCCTTGGCGATGGTGTCACCAGCCGATGCCAGCACTTCCACGACCACGCCAGGCATCGGGGCGGTGACGCGACCGCTGGCGGCCTCCCCCTCGCCCCGCGCGCCGGGCGCGGCGCGCGCGATCATCACCCGCTCCGCCCCCATGGCGAGCGCAAGCGTGCCGCCCCCGAGGGTTCGCGCCGCATAATTGTGGCGCCGGCCATTGATCTCCGCCCGCTCCGGCGCGGTGAGCGCGACCTCAAAGACCGCATCGCCGTGGGTCACCGCCCAGCCCGTCGCGCTCAGGGCGGCGCTGATCTCAACAGGCTCCTCCGCGATCAGGAGCGAGAGGTAGGCGCGGGCGCGCCCGTCGCTTTGCCAGCCAAGCTGATCGCGCCCCACCATCCCCGCCGCCACCAGTGCCGCATCTCGATCCGCTGTCAGGCAGAGCGCCGCGCCAAGCGCGACGGCCTCCGCACTGACCGGCGTCGCGGCCACACCATCGGGCCAGCTTTCCTCGATGAAGGCGGTGGTCGCGCTGCCGCTGGCGAAATCCTCGTGGCGAAGGGCATCGATCAGGAAGCCGGTGTTGGTGACAGGCCCGACCAGCGCCGTCGCCTCCAGCGCTGCGATCAGGCGGCGGCGCGCCTCTTCGCGGCTGGCCCCGTGGGCGATGATCTTGGCCAGCATCGGATCGTAATAGGGAGAGACCTCGCCCCCCTCCGCGATCCCGGAATCGATGCGGATACCGGGCCCGGCGGCAGGCTGCCAGAGCGCGATCTGTCCCGTCGATGGCAAAAACCCCGCTGCGGGATCTTCGGCATAGAGCCGCGCCTCGATGGCGTGGCCGGTCAGTGTGATATCCTCTTGCGCAAAGGGCAGCGCCTCGCCGCGCGCCACGGCGATTTGCAGCGCAACAAGATCAAGCCCCGTGACCATTTCCGTCACCGGGTGTTCGACCTGCAACCGCGTGTTCATTTCCAGAAAATAGAACGCGCCCGTATCATCGAGCAGAAACTCCACCGTCCCGGCCCCGGTATAGTCCACCGCCTCCGCCGCCGCGACCGCCGCCGCCCCCATGCGGGCGCGCAGATCGGGGGTCATCACCGGACAGGGCGCTTCCTCCAGCACCTTCTGATGGCGGCGCTGGACGGAGCAGTCACGCTCCCCCAGATGCACCGTCGCGCCGTCGTTGTCGGCGAAGACCTGCACCTCCACATGGCGGGGGCGCTGGACGGCCTTTTCGATGATCAGGATGTCGGAGCCAAAAGCGCTCAGCGCCTCCGCCCGCGCGCGGGTCAGGGCTTCGGGCAAGTCCGCAGCATTGGCAGCCAGCCGCATCCCCCTGCCCCCACCGCCTGCGCTGGCCTTGACCATGACGGGAAAGCCGATCTTCGCGGCCTCATCGATCAGGCGGGCATCGGACTGGTCCTCCCCTTCGTAGCCCGGCACGCAGGGCACCCCGGCAGCGATCATCGCGCGCTTCGATCCGGCCTTATCGCCCATCACGTGGATTGCATGGGGCGACGGCCCGATGAACACCAGACCGGCCGCCTCAACCGCCTCGGCAAATTCCGCATTTTCCGACAGAAACCCGTAACCGGGATGGATTGCATCCGCGCCGCTGTCCTTCGCCGCCCTCAGGATTGCCGCGCTGTTCAGGTAACTCTCTGCCACCGGCGCTGCGCCGATATGCACGGCCTGATCCGCCTCGCGCGCATGAGCCGCGCCGCGATCCGCATCCGAATACACAGCCACCGTGCGCAGCTCGAGCGCACGGGCCGAGCGGATGACCCGGCACGCGATCTCGCCCCGGTTGGCGATCAGAATGGTCTCAATGCTCATGGTTCGTATCCAGTCGAGGTTCCGGTGCCGGTTCTTGCGCCGCCAGCGCGGTGCCTGCCATGTCGTGCCACTGTCATTCCGCCCATCCCGGTTTGCGCTTCTGGGCAAAGCTCATCACGCCCTCGCGGCCCTCATCGGAGAGCATCGCATCGGCAAACCGCTCCGCCGCCAGCGCCGCCTGGTCGGCGCGGTCAAGGGCGGGCAGCGTGAGGATGAGCGATTTGGTCAACGCCACCGCGTTCGGCCCGGCGCGTTTCACCTGCATCTCCATCGCGGCGAGCACGGCGTCCATATCGGTCGTTACCTCGTCGACCAACCCGACGGCCTGTGCTGCTGCCGCGTCCAGTTTTGCCGCGGTCAACATCAGGCGGCGCCCTTCGCGCGCGCCGAGGCGTTGCAGAACGAAAGGCGCGATCTGCGCTGGAACAAGGCCGATCTGGGTCTCGGTCAACGCGAATTTCGCGCCTGCCTCGGCGATCACCACATCGCCGACGCAAACGAGGCCAAAGCCCCCCGCCATCGCCGCGCCCTCGACCGCCATGATCGTGACCTGCGGCAGCGCATTGATCGCATCGAAAAGATCCGCCGCGCCCATCGACAGCGCAACCACATCATCACGCCGCGCCCCGCCCTGAAACACCTCGCGAAACGCCCTCAGATCGCCGCCCGCGCAAAACTGCCCGCCACGCCCTCGAAAAGTGACCCCGCGAATGTCGCGCCGGTCCTGCAAGGCGGCGCACACGGCGCGAAGGTCATTGCCGCGCGCCGCGGTCAGCGCGTTGCGGATCTCCGGCTCGTTCATCCAGACCGTCAGCCAGCCCTCTGCCAGTTCCAGATCCAGCGCTGTTGTTGTCGGCAGCTCCATCACATCCTCGCCACGCCAAAGGCATTGGGGGTGAGGCGACGGTTCTGCGCCTCCCATATCGTCTCAAGGCAGAAGCCGAGCACTCGGCGCGTATCACGCGGATCGATGATCCCGTGATCAAGGCAGCGACCGGAGGTGTAGAAGGCGTCCGACTGCTTATCGAAAATCATCTGGATCATCTGGCGCTGCTGGTCGAGGAGCTTTTCATCAACCGCATCGCCCTTTCGCTCCGCCCCTTGCCGCATGACGGAGACCATGGCCCCCGCCGCCTGCGCACCCCCCATCACACCGGTATTGGCATTGGGCCAGGCGAAAAGGAAATCCGGGTCGAACCCATGCCCCGCCATGCCGTAATTCCCCGCCCCGTAGGAGGCCCCGATATAGAGCGCGATCTTGGGCACGCGAGCATTGGCAACCGCCTGGATCATCTTCGATCCATGCTTGATCATCCCCGCCTGTTCGTATTCAGTTCCAACAAGATAGCCAGTTGTGTTGTTGAGGAAGATGAGCGGCATATCCGCCTGATCGCAGAGCTGAATGAACTGCGCCGCCTTGGTCGCGCCTGCCGGATCGATGGGGCCATTATTGCCGAGTACGCCGACGGCAAAACAGTTAATGCTAGCCTGGAGACAGACCGTCGACACACCGTAATCGGGTTTGAAATCGGCAAAATCCGAGCCGTCGACAATGCGCGCGACAACCTCCCGCACATCGTAGGGCACTTTTGCGTCGATAGGTGTGACGCCTGCCAGTTCATCGGGGCTGTGCAACGGCGATTCAATGGGTTTGACCGGGCGCGCCGTCAGGCGGCTGTTCCAGTCGAGCCGCCCGACCACATCGCGGGCCAGCGTGACGCCGTGGACATCATCCTCGGCCAGATATTCGACCAACCCGGTGGTCTCGCTGTGCATTTCCGATCCGCCAAGGGCGCGGTCATCCGCCTCCTCCCCCGTCGCGGCCTGTACCAGCGCGGCACCGGCCAGCGCCGCGAGGCCGCGTTTCTTGACCCCGATCACATAGTCCGACAGCCCGATCATATAGGCCCCGCCCGCCGTCGATGCCCCGTGCAGGCAGGCCACGGTCGGGATGCCCGCCGCTGACAGGCGCGCCAGATTTGCAAAGATGCGCCCGCCCTCGGCCCAGTGTTCCACCTCATATTTCATCAGGTTCGCACCCGCGCTTTCCACCAGATGCACCAGCGGCAGTTTCTGGCGCAGCGCGATGGCCTGCACCGATTGAGCGACAGGCAGGCTCATCGCGCCCATGGCACCGGCCTTGATGCCGCTATCATCGGCCCAGATCATGCAGCGCGTGCCTTTGACGAAACCGATGCCGACCAGCAGCGAGGAGCCGGGGATCGACTTTTCCTCTTTCGAGCTGTCGACCATGTATCCCGCCAGTGAATGGAGGCGCAGAAACGGCATGCCGGGGTCGAGGAGGCGCGCGAGGCGTTCGCGCGGGGTGATCTGGCCGCGCGCTTCAAACCGCTCGCGCGATTTCTCAGATGCAGCCTCAGCGCGGGCTTCGAGGGCGCGGAGGCGATCGACCAGCGCCAGCATGTCGGCGCGGTTTTGTGCGAAATCCTCGCCCTTTACATTCACAAGCGATTGAAACGCCATCAAAACTCCCCTTCCGGTGCCACTGCGCGGGGCACCATGATGTCGGCCGCCAAAAGGCGCTGTGCGTATCCCTTGCCCTGCGCATCATTCAGAAGGCTGGCAACGCCGCCACCGCCGAGCGCTTCGTGGCAGAGGATGTTCATCGACTGCGTGCCGGGCAGATAGAACCGCTCGATAGCCCCCTTGGCGAAGGGGATGGCGGCGCGGATGGCCGCGTCATCAAGGCCCTGCCAGATCCATGGCAGCCAGTCGGCGCGCCGCGCGATCACACCGATATTGGCCTTGTCGCCCTTGTCGCCGGACCGGGCGAGCGCCAGCGCCTCCAGCGGCACCGCGATCAGGTCCTCGCCCGTGGCGTCAGGCGCGGGCCATGGCGGGGGCGCAGGTTCGGGACCGGGGGGCGCGGGCGGGGCGAAGGCGATGGCGTCGCCCTCCACCTCCACCGCCACGGGCACCTTCGCCGGGTCCACCAGCATGGAGAACAGCCGCACCACGGGCGAGGGTTTCGGGCGCCCTGCCCCGGTGAACCCGTGCAATCCGGGCGGGGTGGCGAGGCCGGTGCCCATCGTCTCCTTCAGGAACAGCCCGACAGCGCGTGCATCCGGGTGGCGTACGGCGGTTTTCAGCGCGACTTCCTCATAGGCGGAGGTTCCGGGCCGCCCGCCGGCCACCTCGATGCAGGTTTCGGTGAAATCCGGGGCGTTCAGGGCGCGCAGTGCCTCGCGCGCCCGTTTCAGCCCTGCCTCAGCAAAACCGCGAGCTTTTGCCCCGGCATCGCGGCCATTGAAATTGAACGTATATCCCGCGCGAAACCCGTCCACATAGGTGGCGGAGGCTTTCAACATGCCGTTCGGCGCGCGCCCCTTCGCGCCGCTGACCCGGACACCCTCCGCCCCCTCCGTCACGGTCACTTCGGAAAAATCGCAGGCCACATCGGGGAGGAGATAGGCGCGCGGGTCGCCGATCTCGTATAGCATCTGTTCGGTGACGGCGGAGGCGGAGATGACGCCGCTGGTGCCGCCGGGCTTGGTGACAGTGAATGCCCCGTCCCCATCAACCGCCGCAATCGGATAGCCAATGTCCGCGATGTCCCCGGCGAGCGTCCAATCTGTAAAATTCCCGCCCGTCGCCTGCGGCCCGCATTCGAGGATATGCCCGGCAAGCGAGCCACCCGCGAGCGCATCGAGATCACCCGCTTGCCAGCCAAAATAATGGATGCACGCCCCGAGAACCGTCGCGCTGTCGGCGCAGCGCCCGGTGATGACGATATCCGCGCCCCCATCCAGCGCGGCGGCGATTGGGAAAGCCCCGAGATAGGCATTGATTGAGGCGATCATCTTGTCCGCCGGGAATGCCTCGCCCGAAAACATCTCACGCGCCGCCGCGAAATCCTTCGCGCGGGCTCTTAGGTCATCGCCCGTCACCACCCCGACCCTCAGCGACAAGCCCTGTGCTGTGATCTCCGCCCGCAACGCCGCCGCGCAGGCGGCAGGGTTCAGGCCGCCCGCATTGGAGATGATCTTGACGCCCATCTCGGCGATGGCCTTCAGATTGGGTTTCATCGCGGCGGAGACGAAATCGGGCGCATATCCCATCGCCGGATCCTTCGCCCGCGCCCGCGCCAGCAGCGACATGGTGATCTCGGCGAGGTAATCGTAAATCAGGACGTCGAGACCAGGATGACCCAGCAATTGTGCGGTGGCATGGGTGGCCTCACCCCAGTACCCGCTCGCGCCGCCGATCACCAATGGCTCTGTCATAGTCCTCATCCGATCATGGGTTCGATATGCGAGGATGATTGAGCGGTGCGTCATGGGCGAGGTCAAGTGCGAAGCGCTGACCTGCCGTAGCGTCAGCGCCCGGTAAAGCGCGCAGGCCGCCCTTTGAGGAAGGACGCGATGCCTTCGGCATAGTCCTCTCCGGTCTGGGTCAGCGCGAACTGGTCATAATCGGCCTGGGACGCTGCCGCCGCCAAGGCATTGGCATAGGCATCCACCCCCTGCTTGACCATGCGCAGCGCGACCGGAGGCATGGCGGCGGCACGCTCCGCCAGCATCAGCGCCGCCGCCATCGGATCATCGGACACCTCGTCGGCCAACCCCCAGTCCAGTGCGGCAGAGGCAGGCACCTTTTCCGCCAGCGCCAGCATCCGCTTGGCGCGGGCCGGGCCGATCAGGTTGACGATGCGCGGGACGCTGCCCCAGCTCATGTTCATGCCGCGCTCGATCTCCGGTGCGTAAAGCGCCGCATCAGAGGCCAAAACGCGCAGATCGGTCGACACCGCCAGCGCAACTCCGCCGCCAACACACCAGCCCTCAACGACGGAGATCGTCAGCGCATCGATCGCGGTCCATGCCTCGCACATCCGACCGCCGGTCTGGAGCGCCGCCCGCCGCTCCGCCAGCCCGGCGGTGGCGAGGGCCTCGGTCTCCGCATCCTTCAGATCGAAGCCAAGCGCGAAGTTGTCGTCCCGCCCGGTCAGAATCACCGCCGACAGGTCATAATCGCCCTCGAATGACCGCGCCGTGGCCGTCAAACCTCGCATCAGGCCCAGTGACAGTGCGTTCGCCCGATTGCCACGATCAAATCTGACGATGGCGATCCTGCCGCGCCGCTCAACCGAAATCTCATTCATATTTTCGAACCTGTTCAAAACTTGGGCCAACTGCCCATTCCTGCCGCATCCGCATCAGCTTACGTCAGGACGCCCGTGTTTCACCTGATTTTTCGCTGGACGTCCGCCACCGGTCGCCTACGATCCGGGGAGAGTTGCGAACAACGGCGGGGCATTCGCCGAGGCGATATCGCAACCACAACTGACAAGGAGACATCTTATGATCAAAAGAACGCTTCTCGGCGCATCGATCATCGCCCTTATGGCGGCATCGCCTGCATTGGCCGAAAACGTCCTGCGCTGGACCAGTCAGGGCGATGCGCTGACACTCGATCCTCATTCGCAAAATGAAGGGCCGACCATCGCCATGAACGGGCAGATCTACGAAGCGCTGGTCACCCGAGACAATGACCTGAACCTGCTGCCGGAACTGGCGACGTCCTGGGAAGGCGGCTCCGACGGGTGGGTGTTCACGCTGCGCGAAGGCGTGAAATTCCACGACGGTTCCGACTTTACCGCCGAGGACGTGGCGTTTTCCTTTGCCCGCGCCCAGCATGAGGCGTCGGATTACAAGGAGCAGGTCAAATCCATCACCGCCGTCGAGGTGATCGACGATTACACGGTCAAGCTGGTGACGGCGGACGGGCCGAACCCGATCCTGCCGAACGAGCTGACTTCGGTCTACATGATGGACAAGGACTGGGGAGAGGCCAACAACGTGGTCAATCCGCAGGACTATGCCGCGAAGGAAGAAACCTTCGCCGTGCGTAATGCCAACGGCACCGGCCCCTTCACCGTGGTGAGCCGCGCACCGGATGAGCTGACGGTGCTGGCAGCCAATCCCAATTGGTGGGGCGCGGGCCAGTATCCGGGCAATCTCGACAGGATCGAATATCGCCCGATCAAGAACGCAGCGACACGCGTTGCCGCGCTTTTGTCCGGCGAGGTCGATTTCGTTCTCGACCCGCCCTTGCAGGATCTGAAACGGATCGAGGCGGCTGACGGGCTTGGCGTGACAACCGTCGCGCAGATCCGGTCGATCTTCTTCGGGATGGATCAGGGCGTGGCGGAACTGCGTTCGTCCGACGTGAAGGGCAAGAACCCCTTCGCCGAGCCGAAGGTACGCATGGCGGTCAATCATGCGCTCGACAAGGAAGCGATCAAGCGCGTCGTGATGGAGGACCTCTCGTTCCCGACCGGCATCATCACGCCGCCGGGCGTTCTTGGGAATACGCCGGATCTGGACACGCCCTATTCCTTCGACCCCGAAATGGCGAAGGGTCTGCTGGCCGAAGCCGGTTACCCTAACGGGTTCTCCGTGCGGCTCGACTGCCCGAACGACCGCTACAACAATGACGAGAAGATCTGTCAGGCGGCTGTGGCGATGTTGGCGAAGATCGGCGTGACGGTGAACCTGGAGGCAACGCCAAAGGCGCAGCATTTCCCGAAAATCCAGAACCGCGAGACGGATTTCTATCTTCTCGGCTGGGGTGTGCCGACGCTCGACAGCCATTACGTCTTCTCCTACCTGATGGACAAGGACGGGTCGTGGAACGCAACGGGTTACGACAATGCCCGCGTGAACGAGATCACCGATGCCATCGCGACGGAGCTGGATGAGGCAAAGCGCACCGCGATGATCGATGAAGCCTGGCAGCTGATCAAGGCGGACGCGCCCTATGCGCCGGTCCACCACCAGGTGATTGCCTGGGGTATTTCGGACAGCTTTGACATCCCGATCGCGGCCGATGATGCGGTGCGCCCGCGCTACATCGTCGCCAAGTAAGGCACTGATCCGGGGCGGGGACATCCCTGCCCCGGATCGCATTAAGACAGATGTTTTCCTTCATCCTCCGGCGCCTTGCCCAATCCGTGCTGGTCATGGCCGTCGTCTCGGCAATCAGCTTTTCGCTGTTCAATTTCGTGGGCGATCCGGTCAACAACATGGTTGGGCAGGATGCGACGCGCGAGACACGGATCGAGATCCGCCAGCAGCTCGGCCTCGATGATCCGATCCTCGTCCAGTACACGCGCTTCATGGGGAACCTGCTATCCGGTGATTTCGGGCTTTCCTACCGGATCAAACGCCCGGTGGATGAGCTGATCATGGAACGCCTGCCCGCAACGCTGGAGCTGGTTTTTGTTTCCGCGCTGATCGCGCTGGCCCTCGGCATCTCGCTCGGCGTCTATACCGGGATAAGGCGGGACAGTTGGATCTCACGCGGTATTCTGTCCAGCTCTCTGATCGGCGTCAGCCTGCCGACCTTCATCATCGGCATCGCGCTGATCTATCTCTTTGCCGTCATCCTGCGCTGGTTGCCCTCATCCGGGCGCGGCGGGGTCGTTGACCTCGGGTTCTGGAAGACCTCGCTGCTGACGATGGATGGTTGGCGATCCATTATCCTGCCTGCGATCACGCTGTCGCTCTTTCAGCTGACGCTGATCCTGCGGCTGGTGCGCGCGGAAATGCTGGAGGTCATGCGCACCGACTATATCAAGTTCGCGCGCGCCCGCGGTCTGGCAGAGCGGTCGATCAATTTCGTCCATGCGCTGCGCAACACACTGGTGCCGGTGATCACGATCATCGGGCTGAATATCGGCGGGCTGATCGCGTTTTCGGTGATCACCGAAACGGTGTTCCAATGGCCTGGAACGGGGCTGATGTTCATTCAGGCGGTCGATTTCGTCGATGTGCCGATCATGGCGGCGTATCTGGTGTTTGTCGCGCTCCTGTTCGTCATCATTAACCTGGTGGTCGATATCCTCTATTTCGTTATCGACCCGCGCATCCGGCTGGGCAATTCATGAGCTTCACCACACGCACCCGAACCAGCCGCTGGCAGAAATTCACCGACAACGATATCGTCTGGTCGTTCCTCAGCACCCCGTCCGCCATGATCGCGGCGGCGATCACACTCGGGGCCATTGCGGCGACATTCGCGGCACCGCTGATCGCGCCGTTCAACCCGTTCGATCCGTCGCAAATCTCGCTCTGGGACGGGAAACTGCCGCCCGCATGGGCCGAGGGCGGGCAATCGCAATACATTCTCGGCACCGACAATCAGGGCCGCGATATGCTGTCGACCATCCTCTATGGTGGGCGGTTGTCGATCATCGTGGGGATCGCGGCGGTGTGTCTCGGCATGGTGCTCGGCGTCGCGCTTGGCGTGATCGCGGGCTATCTCGGCGGGGCGGTCGATGCGGTGATCATGCGCATCGCCGATGTGCAGCTGACCATTCCCGGTATTCTTCTGGCGATCCTGATCAACGGGATCGGACGCGCCGCGCTGCCCCTGGAACTACGCGAAGAGTTTGCGATCTATGTGGTGATCTTTGCCATCGGGCTGACCGACTGGCCGCAATTCGCGCGCGTGGCGCGAGGGGCCACACTGGTCGAGGCGCAGCGCGAATATGTGCAGGCGGCCCGCGTCATTGGCCTGCCCGGCTGGCTGATCATGCTGCGCCATATCCTGCCCAACACCATGCGGCCGGTTCTGGTCATCGCCACCATCGGCCTTGCGCTGGCGATCATTGCCGAGGCGACGCTGTCCTTTCTCGGTCAGGGCATTCCGCCGACGACGCCGTCGCTCGGCACATTGATCCGGGTCGGGAACGAATACCTTTTCTCCGGCCTCTGGTGGATCACCTTCTTCCCGGCCATCGCGCTCGTCGTGCTCGTCTTCGCGGTCAACCTTTTGGGTGACTGGATGCGCGATGCGCTCAATCCGAAATTGCGGTGAGGGGGATGCGAGCGATGGATGCCTCCGGCGGGGATATTTCGAGAAGAGAAATGGAAGAGCGGGAGCGCGGTGCCGAGACCGAGCTGCTGGAGATCAGCGGGCTCGATGTCGAATTTCCAACCCGGCGCGGCACTGTCAAGGCCGCGCGCAATGTATCGCTGACGGTGAAGCCGGGTGAGGTTCTCGGCCTTGTTGGCGAATCCGGGGCCGGCAAGTCGACCATCGGCAACGCCATTATCGATTTGTTGGAAGCACCAGGGCGGGTCGCGGGCGGGTCCATCATGTTCGAGGGGGAGGAGCTGCGCGGGCGGTCGGAGGATGAGATGCGCCGGGTGCGCGGTGACCGCATTGGCATGATCTTTCAGGACCCGCAGACATCGCTGAACCCGCTTCTGACCATTGGCGCGCAGCTGGTCGAGACCATCGAAAAGACGCTTGGCGTCAAGGGCAAGGCGGCGGACGCGCGGGCCGTCGAATTGCTGGAACAGGTCGGCATCACCGAGGCCGAAGCCCGGCTGAAGGCCTATCCGCACCAGTTTTCGGGTGGCATGCGCCAACGGGTAGTCATCGCGCTGGCGCTGGCGGGCGATCCTGATCTGGTCATCGCGGATGAGCCGACGACGGCGCTGGATGTGTCGATCCAGGCGCAGATTCTCGACCTGATCAAGACGCTGTGCCGGGAGCGGCAATTGGGCGTCATCATCGTCACCCATGATATCGGCGTCATCGCCAATATCGCCGACCGGGTCTGCGTGATGTACCGGGGTGCGGTGGTGGAAACCGGGCCAGTGGCACAAATTCTCGGCGCGCCTGCCCATGAATACACCAAGAGCCTGATCGCTGCCGTACCGCGCGCGGATCGCAAGTTGGAGCGGTTCGCCTCCATCGATTACATCGAAGGCGGCGATGTCGTGCACCGACGGATCGACATCGCAACACACTGGCTCGGCCAGTCGACATCGCATAAGGGCACGGGCGCTGCGGTAGAGGTGGAGGGGCTCGACCTTTCCTTTGTTCTGCAAAAGGCGGTCCTGAAGAAGAACCGCAAGATGCTGAAGGCGGTCGATGATGTGACCTTGACTGTGCGTGAGGGGGAGACCTTCGGCCTCGTCGGCGAGAGCGGATCGGGCAAATCAACTGTCGCGCGGCTGATTGCGGGCCTCTACCGGCCCGATGGCGGTGCGATCAGAGTGCTGGGCCAGGATGTGGTGACCCGTCCCAAATCCCCTGAGGCGGTGAAAGCGCGCCGCGCGCTCCAGATGATTTTCCAGGACCCCTATTCATCGCTCAACGCTCGGATGCGGGTGATGGACATCGTGGCGGAGCCGATCCGGTTTTATCGTACCGCCGGGTCTGAGGCGGAGGTAAAAACCATCGTTGGCGATCTCCTGGATCATGTCGGCCTCGGCGCGGCAGCGGCGCTAAAATACCCGCATGAGTTTTCGGGCGGCCAACGCCAGCGCATCTCCATCGCCCGCGCGCTGGCCTCGCGGCCGCGGATTCTGATCTGCGACGAGCCGACATCAGCGCTGGATGTCTCCGTGCAGGCGACGATCCTGAACCTTCTGAAGGACCTGCAGCAGGAACTGGGCCTGACCATGCTTTTCATCAGCCACGACCTGCCCGTCATCCGCCAGATGTGCGACCGGGTCGCGGTGATGCGCCATGGCGCGATCTGCGAAGTGGCCGCGACCGAGCAACTGTTTGAGCGTCCGGGCCATGAATATTCAAAGCACCTTCTGGACCTGATGCCCCGGATGGATCTGCTGGGGCGTGCCTAGGCGGCGATCGCCGCACCCACCGCATCCAGAAACGCGCCAACCTCCTCCACCGTGTTATAGTGGCAGAGGGAGACGCGGATGGCGGCCTCCATCCCAAGCGGGCGAAGGACGCTGCCGGAATAATGGTCGGCGCGGCGGATATGGGTGCGGATGCCTGCACGGTTGAGCGCTTCGACCAGGTCCGCTTCATCCTGGCCTTCGACGCGAAAACATACCAGCCCTTCGCGCGCCGGGTTTTCCGCGCCGCCGATGATCTGGACACCGTCGATGGCGGCAAGGCCCGCGTGATTGCCAACGCCGTTGATCATAGCGTCGGTCAGCGCCTTTTCATGGGCGCGAATGGCGCGAGCCGCAGCCTCCAGCCGGGGGCGGAGCGCGGGCTCTTCGGAGAAGGCAGAGCCGAGCCAGCCGAAATAGGCGATCACATCGGCGAATGTCGCGTAGGCACCGGTATCGCGGGTGCCAAGCTCCCAATTCGCCACCGGCCCGTCGACCAGTGCATCATGGCGCAGGGCCTCGACCGCAGGGCCGATCCAGGCGACGCCATAGCCGTGGCGTGAGAAGACCTTATAGGCGGACATCACATAGGCATCGACGCAGTAAGCTGCGATGTCGATATGGCCATGGGCAGCGTGCTGGATGCCGTCGACGATGATCAGGCAGTCCGGCGCGGCGGCGCGGATGGCCTGCGCGATGGCAGCGACGTCATTACCCATACCGGTAACCGGAGAGGTGTGAAGGATCGTGGCCACCCGTGTGTCGGGCCTGACGATGGCGGCGTAGGCTGCGGCGCTGACGGTGCCGGTCGCGTCGTCATGCGGGACCGAAAGATAGGTCTTGCCCGCCTCCTCTGCCCAGCGAAGCGCAGCGCTTCTGGATGCGGGATGCTCGATGGTCGAGCCGATGACGGAGCCTTCCGCACTGCCTATGCAGGCATCGCGGATGATGCGAAAGAGGAGCTCCGTCCCGCTTTCGCCTACGAATACCTGACCATCGGTGGCGTTGAGAAAGGTCATCGTCGCGGCCTTCGCGTCCGCAATAATGCGCATGAGTTCGGCGCTCGCGCCATTGGCGCGGCCCTGATTGTCGGGGATCGCGGCGAATTTGGCTGAGGTCTCCACCACCGATTTCAGTGTCAGCGCGCCGCCTGCGTTCTCAAAGAAAATGCGTTTGCCCTCGAAGGGACAGGTGTCGACATGGGCAAAGCGGCTGCGGATGTCGTCCATCAGGCCGGGTTTCTGATCGAACATGGTGGGCTCTTTGGTTGAGGTGGTTTGCGCGAGGCGTAGCACGGATGCTGGTGGGGGAGAATGGTGGGAGGTGGGCCGAGGCCCACCCTACGGGCCTGTGAAAGATGGGCACCCTACCTGCACCGAGCATTTCCCGATCCGGAACCTTGAATGCTTTTTCGCCTTCTTCAGGGCATCACCCAATGGGCCGCTGAAAAACACAGCTCTCCGCAAATTCTCCTCCAACCAGATATCTGGCCCTCGCAAGGCTTCCCGTTTGAAAACTAACTTTCCATCGTCACCTTCTTCGGGCGGTTTCAATCGACGCGGATCCATTCCCGGTCGCAGTTTGGACTTCTCGTAGTCGATCGTGTCTTTCCTGTTGCCGAATACCAGGATGTAATGCTCCCCCTCCACCGGAGTTTTGCGATCAACACCCAGCAGGCCGACGGGGTAGAGGCCGCCAGCACCCAGGTCGAAGGACCTGAAAATCTCGGCGACCTCCGCGTTTAATACCCAGAGGTCCGCTGCATTGAGGTAGTTGAGCTGCTTGCGAACCTGGCCACGCCGGAAACAGACATGCGATGGCAGATCTGCCGCCTGGATCGGGGCGCCTTGTTCGTAGGCGTCTAACATTTCCAGATATTCTTTGCCTCTCTCGTCTTCGTGATAATTTATTCCACGCAGCGGCACCGTTCCCGGCTTGTCCGAAAGCATCACATGGCTGTGCCACACATAGTCATTCATGATCGTTTTTCCTCACCTTTCGACATACGCGCGGCGTGATATGGGTTGCTGAGATGACTGCACGATGAACCAACATTCGTCATTGACCGACATCCTTGCCCTGTGGCTTCGCCCCCATCTTCTCCAGCACGTCCTTGTCCACCAGCCGCCCGACGATCGGATGCATGCGAAGGTCACCCTCCTTCACCACCTGCCGGAAGTTCGCGATCACCTGTGCTGTCGCCTTAGCCCCGGGTGCGGTGACTGCCAGCAAAAAAGCCCCGCTCTCTTACCAAGTGCGGGGCTTTGCAGGCATATCAGAACATCGCTCAGTCGTCGCGATAGACCTTTTCGCGCCGTTCGTGCCGCTCCTGGGCCTCAAGGCTCAGCGTCGCGATCGGGCGGGCATCCAGCCTGCGCAGGCTGATCGGGTTGCCGGTATCCGAGCAATACCCGTAATCGCCGCTTTCGATCCGGCGCAGCGCCGCGTCAATCTTGCCGACCAGCTTACGCTCGCGGTCACGGGTGCGCAGCTCCAACGCCCGGTCGGTTTCTTCGGAGGCACGGTCGACGACATCTGCCACATGGATGGCGTCCTCCTGCATCTCTTTCACGGTCTCGCGGCTGCCTGAAAGAATGCTCTCTTTCCAGGCCAGCAACTTCAGCCGAAAATACTCCTTTTGTCGGTCATTCATGAATGGTTCTTCATCGGAAGGAAAATAGTCCGACGCGACTTCCACATGCTTGTTCATCTCTGTTTGGTCCCCAACATCACCCAGCGCGAATGCGCTCCTGTTCCAGACGAGCGCGTTATAGGGTGGATTCGTTTGAAATGTCACCTAAAACTCCAACCAAGGTGAATCACATTTTCACAAGATAGATGCGGACGTTAACAGACGAGGCTCAGCCAAGGGCCCCGGGAAGGACACAGAGTGAGATTTGACGGGACCAAGGACTATGTCGCCACGGACGACCTGACGGTGGCGGTGAACGCGGCAATTCAATTGCAGCGCCCGCTTCTGGTGAAGGGGGAGCCGGGAACCGGCAAGACGGAGCTGGCCAACCAGATCGCCGACGCATTGGGCCTGCGCCTGATCGAATGGTCGATCAAATCGACAACCCGCGCGCAACAGGGGCTTTACGAATACGACGCCGTCAGCCGATTGCGTGACAGCCAATTGGGTGATGAGCGCGTGGCGGACGTGGCCAATTACATCAAGAGGGGCAAGCTGTGGGAGGCATTCACCGCCGATGACCGCGTCGTCCTTCTGATCGACGAAATCGATAAGGCGGATATCGAGTTTCCCAATGACCTGTTGCAGGAAATCGACCGGATGGAGTTTTTCGTCTACGAGACCGGCGAGACCATCAAGGCCAAGCAACGCCCCATCGTCATCATCACCTCGAACAACGAAAAAGAACTGCCGGACGCCTTCCTGCGTCGCTGTTTCTTTCACTATATCAGGTTCCCGGAAGAGGAGACGATGCAGCAGATCGTCGACGTGCATTTCCCCGACATCAAGAAATCCCTCGTCCGCGCTGCCCTTACGCAGTTCTACGAGATCCGCGAGACGCCGGGGCTGAAGAAGAAACCATCAACGTCGGAGGTTCTCGACTGGCTGAAGCTTCTTATGGTGGAGGATCTGTCCGCCGCCGACCTGAAGGCCGACGCGACAGACGCCCTGCCCCGGCTCCATGGTGCACTGCTGAAGAACGAGCAGGACGTGCAC
Source organism: Pseudomonadota bacterium (assembly GCA_039030855.1). Lineage (GTDB taxonomy): Bacteria > Pseudomonadota > Alphaproteobacteria > Rhodobacterales > Rhodobacteraceae > Pikeienuella. The sequence goes on along the minus strand of JBCCDJ010000003.1, from coordinate 258,887 downwards.
TTGTTCGAGCGCCTGGCCTTCATGGCGAGAAGGCAGGGGCGGTAGATCTGTTGCTAAAGGGATAATGGGCGGGCGGAAGAGGTGTTGTGCACGAATGCGAGGCGGCTCGCGGTTTCAGATCGCTTCATCCTTCCGCCGTCCTCCTTTAGCGTCTTGCGCGGTGTTGCCTGCGGCCAAGCTAAATTGACGGGACAGAAATCTGTCAGGCGGGATCAAGCCATTCATCCGGCTTCGGGAAACGGCAAAACGCCAGCTTCTTTCAACACTGCGCCAATCTGCTCCCATTCCTCGATCACCACCCGATAAATCTGCCTGTAGACAGGGGATCGCAATACGGCGGCTTCGGCGCGGACGTGGCCAATGAACTCCGACGATGCGCCGACTTCCAGCCAGTTCACCACGAAATGGAGATAGGTGGAATGCGCGTCGGATGCGCTGTCGGGCTCGCTCGTGTGGGCGTCCGGATACATCGGCATCAGCCGCAAGATCGCCTGTTCGACTTCAGCATCTCGGTGCATCACGATGCCCCAATGGATCTGTTCGTGAAGGTAGACCGACAGGAAGGCGTCCTCATCCCGGCCACCATCGACCGCGTAGCGACTATTCAGTGTCAGAACGGGATGGCTGTGGGGGATCTCAAACGGAGCAATACGTACATGTTTCGTATACTCCCATCTTCGAAGATCATGTTTTGCGCGTAACGCTTCGAGAAGGTCTTGCGCCGCCCTGACATGGGTTTGCATCAGCCGAAGATCGATCTCGACCGAAAATCTGTCGCTGATACTCGCCATAGCCTGTCAAACCTGCCCAAAGTCGCCGATGAGAGCAAGATATCAGGAAGACGTCGCTGCTCATGCGTTTGGAGGGGCCGCTCAGGCCTTTGGAAAAACCTCTGTGCGTGATGATCCGATTTTTCGGGAAAGGCGCTCAGCCTGAGGCGGCGCACCGCCGGTCCCTCACACCCAACGCAACTTTCGTTCCGGCACCCACCCCGCTACCTTGTCCGCGTTGCGGCAGAACACCCAGCCATGCAGTTGCCTCAGCGCGATCAGTTTCTCACCCTTGCGGCAGGTCAATTCCATCGCGGTGTAATCCTCCAGCGCCCGCGCGGGGCTGCCCATGCTGATCAGACAGTCGGGCACCCAACCCTCCTTGCCGGAGCGGTGCCTCGCCCAGAGCCAGCGATGGCCGTCCCAGATATCCTCTCGCCCGTCCAGCGTGATAATGTCGCCGACGGCCATCTGAATGGGGTCGGCATATGAGGCCGCCCAATCGGCAATGACAGTGCAGGTCGAAGCGGGGGGCCTCTCTGTCCCGGACAGCATGTCATCTCCCTTTCATCGGTGGGTTTCTGATCTGACAACACCCCCGATCAGGGCGCAACGCTCAGCGTCACGCGCTCTCCCGGAAACCAGGAACGGCCGTATTCCACCGGCTGACCCGCGGCATCGACATTCACCGCGATGGAGCGCAGGAGCGGCGCGCCTTCGGGCAGCTTAAGGTGCAGTGCATGAAGCGTCCCGGCCAGTTCAGCATTCAGGTCGGTGGAGGCGCGGGTGTAATCCTCCACCCCGTCGGCGGACAGGGCGGCGGTCACCGATCCGGTCTCGGCCAGCGCGTCCTTCAGGCCGGGCAGTCGCGCGGCGGGAAAGAATGTGTGGAAAAGGCAGATCGGCGCATCGTCGGCAAATGCGACCCCCTCCCACACATGGACCGGATCGCCGGGGTCGAGGCGCAGCGCCGTCGCCTCACGCGCCCGCGCAGGCACGGTCTCCAGCCGCAAAGTGTCCTTGCGCCCCGTCTGCCCCGCCGCAGCGAGGTTCTGGTGAAACCGCACACGCTTGCCCAGCGCATAGGTCATCGGGCGCACCGCGACGAACACGCCCGCACCCCGGCGCGCATGGGTCAGCCCCTCCCTCGTCAGTTCGCCGAGCGCACGGCGCACAGTATGACGGTTGACACCGAAACGGCGCGACAGTTCCGCCTCCGTCGGCAGTTTGTCACCGGGGCGGTAACGTCCATTGGCAATGTCGCGGCGAAGGGCCGCTTCGATGCTGCGCCAAAGGGTCGGTGGGGGAGAGGTCTGGGTATCGGTCATCCAAGTTTCACGAATTTCGGGCTGGACAATGGAGGTCAATCGCTCAATATTTATCTAGTTGTATAGTTATATAGACAAATATGCAAGGTGTCGAATGTCAGCTCCGAAGAGAACAGCAAGACAAGACTGGCTGTCGCTGCTGGCGAAAGCCCCAAAGGCGTCGCTGGCGCGGCTATGGAGGGAAATGGGCTCTGCCCCATCCTACGAATGGCTGCGCCGTCCGGAGATTGGCGGTGTGATGACACGCGGGCGGATGGGGGCTACGGGCGCGCCCTTCAATCTCGGCGAAATCACCGTAACGCGCTGCGCACTGCGCCTGACATCAGGCGAGATCGGCCATGGCTATGTGCAGGGGCGCGACCTCCAAGCGGCGACCATGGCCGCGCAGATCGACGCCCTCATGCAAACGGGTAAGGCGGCGCGCATCCGCCGGACGATCCTTGATCCCCTGGAGGCGGAGATGCGCACCGCACGCGCGACACGCGCACGGAAGGCCGCAGCCACGAAGGTCGATTTCTTCACCATGGTCAGGGGGGAGGATTGATGGACACCGATGCCCTGACCGGCGGCTTCACCGATGCGCCCATTGACGCTGCCCGTTCATTCCGCGCGGCGCTGACCGCAATGGCCATGCCGGGGCGGACCCAGACCATGGCGGGTGCCCGTGCCCCTGCCCCGCTATCGGATGCCGCCGCGGCACTGGTCCTGACGTTATGCGATCCGGACACGCCGCTTTATCTGGCAGGCGATCATGACAGCACCGCCATCCGCGACTGGATCACCTTTCACACCGGCGCGCCGCTGGTGCCTGCATCGCGCGCCATATTCGCACTGGGGCGGTGGGCGGCGTTGCAGCCCTTGTCCGACTACGCGATCGGCACTTCGGAATATCCCGACCGCTCCGCCACTTTGATCGTCGAATGCGATGGTCTGAAGGGCGCGAATGCCCGCCTCTCCGGCCCCGGCATCGATGGCAGCGCGGCGATGCTGCTGCCCGAACTGGGGGCGTTTCAGAACAATCGGGGGCTCTTTCCCCTTGGCCTCGACTTCTACTTCACCGCCGGGCGCCAGCTCACCGCCCTGCCACGCAGCACGATGGTGGAGGCGATCTGATGTATGTCGCAGTCAAAGGCGGCGAGAAAGCCATCGACGCAGCCCATGAATGGCTGGCGGAGGAGCGGCGCGGCGACCCCGCCGTGCCTGAGCTGACCACCACCCAGATCCGCGAGCAGATGAGCCTCGCCGTCGCCAGGGTCATGGCCGAAGGGTCTCTCTACGATCCCGATCTTGCGGCGCTGGCGATCAAACAGGCGCGTGGCGACCTGATCGAAGCGATCTTTCTGATCCGCGCCTATCGCACGACCCTGCCGCGCCTCGGCACCTCGCGCCCCGTCGACACGGGCAGGATGCAATGTGAGCGGCGGATCTCCGCCACGTTCAAGGACGCGCCGGGGGGGCAGGTGCTGGGCCCGACATTCGACTACACGCACCGCCTGCTGGATTTCGCTCTCGCAGCCGATGGCACCGCGCCATCGGACATATCTGACGAACCGGCGGAGATGGCGGTCGATGAGGCCGACACCCCGCATATTACGGAATTCCTGAACAAGGACGGGCTGATCCAGACAGAGCCGGCAAATGATGACAATCCACCTGACCTGACGCGCGAGCCGTTCGAGGTGCCCGCCGGGCGCGCGCTTCGCCTGCAGGCGCTGACGCGGGGGGATGAAGGGTTTCTTCTTGGCATGGCCTATTCGACCCAGCGTGGTTACGGCCGCAATCACCCGTTCGTGGGCGAATTGCGCATTGGCACAGTCCCGGTGGAGATGGAGATACCCGAACTTGGCTTTGCCATCGACATAGGCGAGGTCACGCTGACCGAATGCGAAACGGTCAACCAGTTCACGGGCTCGAAAACCGAGCCGCCGCAATTCACGCGAGGCTACGGCCTCGTCCTCGGCCGGTCGGAACGCAAGGCCATTTCGATGGCGCTTGTCGACCGCGCGCTCAGATGGGCGGAATTGGGCGAGGACAACAGCGGGGCACCGGCGCAGGACGAGGAATTCGTCCTCTCCCACGCCGACAACATCCAAGCGACCGGGTTCGTGGAGCACATAAAGCTGCCCCATTATGTGGATTTCCAGTCAGAGCTGGAATTGATCCGCAAGATCAGGGCCGAAGCTCTTGCCGCCGGCCAGGGACGCGAGGCCGCCGAATGACCTTAACCGGCCACTCTGCCCCTCTTCGCGCTTCGACTATAGGCCAGTCTGGCCTGCCGGGCGTCAACGGATTTCCTGAAATTCCGATCGGACCACCACTGCCATCCGCGATTGATCGCGGCGAGGACAACGGCGACTGCAAGTACAAGCATTATCGTGATGAACAGGCTCATGCGAGATCCTCCAGTTCAACCTCAGGTGGAGTGGTTTTACCACGAAATTCGATTCGCAGAAGCAGGATCTTTAGGCTGCGTAGCGGGGCCGCACCATGAGCGACTATAACTTCGCCTATCTGGACGAGCAGACAAAACGCATGATCCGCCGCGCGCTTCTGAAGGCGCTTGCCATACCCGGCTATCAAGTGCCTTTCGCCAGCCGCGAGATGCCGATGCCCTATGGCTGGGGCACGGGCGGCGTCCAGGTCTCCGCCGCGTGCCTGACCCCGGATGATGTGTTCAAGGTGATCGATCAGGGGTCGGATGATACGACGAATGCTGTCTCGATCCGCAAGTTCTTTCAGAAGACCGCCCATGTCGCGACAACAGAAAAGACGGCGGAGGCGACCGTGATCCAGACTCGCCACCGCATCCCCGAAACACCGCTCAGCGAGGGGCAGATCATCGTCTACCAGGTCCCGATACCGGAGCCGCTACGGTTTCTGGAACCGCGAGAGACGGAAACCCGCAAGATGCACGCGCTGGAAGAATACGGGCTGATGCATGTGAAGCTCTATGAGGACATCTCCCGCCACGGGCAGATCTCCACCGCCTATGCCTATCCGGTCACAGTCGAGGGGCGTTATGTGATGGACCCCTCGCCCATCCCGAAATTCGACAACCCGCGCCTTGAAAGCCCTGCGATCCAGCTCTTCGGTGCAGGGCGTGAGCAGCGCATCTACGCGCTCCCGCCCTACAGCCAGGTGGTCAGCCTCGATTTTGAGGATTATCCGTTCGAGGCGATGCGCGCGGATGGGGTCTGTGCCCTCTGCGCGGCACCCGACACCTATCTGGATGAGGTGATCATGGATGATGAGGGCACGCGGATGATGGTCTGCTCCGACACCGACTATTGCCGCGCGCGTCGGGACGATGGCCATGTCGGAGCCGAAGGCGTGACACGCGAGGGGGCAGCATGACCCCGCTTCTGTCGGTGCACGGTCTGACGAAAGCCTATGGCGGGCGCATCGGGTGCGCAGATGTCGCGTTTGACCTCTACCCCGGCGAGGTCATCGGGGTCGTTGGTGAAAGCGGATCGGGCAAGTCCACATTGCTGAATTGCATTGCGGGGCACCTTACACTCGATCAGGGTGAAGTCCGCTATGACACCCGCGCCGATGGCCCCCGCGATATCGGGCGGATGTCGGAGCCGGAGCGGCGCATGATGTCACGCACCGACTGGGCCTTTGTCCATCAGAACCCGCGCGATGGCTTGCGCATGAATATCTCGGCGGGCGGCAATGTGGGCGAGCGGCTGATGGCAGTGGGCGCGCGCCATTATGGCGACATCCGCGCGCAGGCGACTGACTGGCTGGCACGGCTGGAAATCGCGCAAGACCGGATCGATGATCGCCCCTCAGCCTTTTCCGGCGGTATGCAGCAACGCCTTCAGATCGCGCGCAATCTCGTGACCCAGCCGCGGCTTGTCTTCATGGACGAGCCGACGGGCGGGCTCGACGTGTCGGTGCAGGCGCGGCTTTTGGACCTGATCCGGGGGCTGGTACGCCAATTGGGCCTTTCAGTCATCATCGTCACCCATGATCTGGCGGTGGTGCGGCTTTTGTCCGACCGGCTGATGGTCATGAAGTCGGGCCACGTCGTCGAGGCCGGATTGACCGATCAGGTGCTTGACGACCCGCAGCACGCCTACACGCAGTTGCTCGTCTCGTCCGTCTTGCAGGTTTGATTTGCGGGTTTGATGCTATGATCACAATTGAAAATGTCTGCAAATCCTTCACCCTGCACAATCTGGGCGGCGCAGTGATCCCGGTCATGGCCGGGGCGAACCTGTCCGTTGCGCCGGGGGAGTGCGTTGCGCTGACGGGCGCATCTGGCGCGGGAAAGTCGACGCTGATGCGGATGGTCTATGGCAATTACCTTCTCGCGACGGGCCGCATCACGATCGGCGATGTGGATCTCGGCGATGCTGCGCCGCGCGATATCATGGCGCTGCGGGGCAAGGTGCTGGGCTATGTCAGCCAGTTCCTGCGGGTCGTCCCGCGCGTGACCACCCTGGATGTCGTAGCGGAGCCCTTGCTGAATGTCGGCACAGCGCCGGACGCCGCGCGCGCCCGCGCGGCAGACCTTCTGGCCCGGCTGAACATACCAGAGCCGCTCTGGTCCCTGCCGCCGATGACCTTTTCGGGGGGTGAGCAGCAGCGGGTGAACATCGCGCGCGGCTTTGCCCATGACTATCCGGCCTTGCTGCTGGACGAGCCGACGGCGAGCCTCGACGGGGCCAATCGCGATATCGTCCTGGCCCTGATCGAGGAGGCAAAGACCCGCGGTGCGGCAATCCTTGGCATCTTTCATGACGAAGCGGCGCGCCTGCGGGTCTGCGACCGCGAGGTGGATATGACCGCATTCGCGCCGGGAGCGACCAGCGCATGACCGCCCCCCGCCCCGGCAGGATCATTGCCATCGTTGGCCCATCGGGCGTCGGCAAGGACACGCTGATCGCAGCGGCCATCGCGCGCCGTCCCGATCTGCGCTGGATCAGGCGGGCCATCACCCGCCCTGAGGAGGCTGGCGGCGAGCCCTTCGAGGGGGTGAGCCACGCCGATTTCGAGGCCCGCCGCGCGGCGGGCGGTTTCGCCCTTTGGTGGGAGGCACATGGGCTGCTCTACGGTATTCCCCGCCACGCAGCGGATGATCTGGCAGCAGGGCACATGGTCCTCTTCAACGGCTCGCGCCGCGCCATCGACAAGGCGCGCGCGGTTTTCCCCCAACTGGAGGTTGTGATGATTACAGCCCCACGCGATGTCCTGGCCGCACGGCTGTCGGCGCGCGGGCGGGAGAGTGAGGCCGACATTGCGGAGCGGCTGGACGGGGCCGCCTATCCTGCTCCCGCAGGCGCGCGGATCGTCGTCAATGACGGTACAATTGCGGAGGGCGCGGCGCGATTGCTGGCTGCCCTCACCCGCAAAGAGGAAACCGCCTGATGATGCGAAACCGGCCATCATCGGGACCGCCATCGATCTCACCGAAAAGGCAGATCTCGGTGACCGCCATCAGATCGGAGGTGAACGGCGCGGTAAGATCACGAAGCGCGCGCTCCGCACCGTCCATCTGTGCCTCGTCAAGCGCCCCGGTGAGTGTCAGATGAAACCGAAATTCCGCTCCGACATAGGGATAACCCCACTGGCGCAACATCGCATCCTGCGCGGCACTCAGCCCGGCAGCGCGGCGCCTGGCCAGCTCTGTCTCGGTCGGCGGTGCGCGAAATCGGTCGAGGCCGCTGACGCAGGCGAAGGCCAGATCGGCGAGCGGCCGACACGGCGCGGACGGGGACAGCGCCAGAAACCGGCCGAGCCGCGTCAGACGCAACGCCGGCGCGTCAAAGGGAACCAACCCACCCGCCAGATGGGCCGTCGCCGGGATCAGATCGGCAGGATCGCCAAGTGCCCTGAAAGGCGGCTTCAGCGTTCCATGGAACCCGTATTTGCGCGGTGTCGCGGTCAGCGCATCGATCCCTTCAACGGCAGGCTGCACCGCAGCACGGCCCGCCCCTGCATCCCAGCCGAGCCAGGATGCCCCGAACGCGGCCAAGGCCGTCCCCTCGGGCGGGGTATAGAAAATCGAATAACGACGATAGGCGCTCATGCGGTCCCCTGTTGGCTTGGCCATCACATTGACCGAGAACTGCCACGGTTTGACGACACAAGCGGCAGCTATAGCAAGGACAAAAGACCATGAAGACAGTTCTGGCCAATGCGCGACTGGTGCTCGACAACGAAGTGGTCGAGGGGGCGGTGACCATCGAGGACGGGCTGATCACGGCGATTGATCAGGGTCCGGCCACGGGCGCGGACGCGGTGGATTGCGGCGGCGATTTCGTCTGCCCCGGTCTGGTCGAATTGCATACCGACAATCTGGAACGGCATCTGCAACCCCGTCCCGGCGTCAAATGGCCCCCGGCAGCGGCGGTTCTGGCCCATGACCGGGAACTGGCCAGCGTCGGGATCACCACGGTTTTCGATGCTCTACGTGTCGGCTCGCTCCCATCCGAGATTACCAGAAGCTATGGCAAATATGCCCGCGATCTGGCGACTGAAATCCTGTCGCACCGGGCGGCAGGGCATTTGAAGATCAGCCATTTTCTGCATCTGCGCGCCGAGATCTGCTCCGAAACACTGGTGGAGGAATTGGAAGAGTTTGGCCCCGATGACCGCATTGGCATCCTGTCGCTGATGGACCACACGCCCGGCCAGCGACAGTTTCGCGACACAGCGAAGATGGCGGAGTACCTCACCGGCAAATACGGTATGGGCGCCGAGGGGATCGAAGCCTATTTCGACCGGCTGCGCGCCCTGTCCGCGCGCGTGCGCACAAAGCACGAGGCCGCCGCCGCCGCTGCAGGCGGGCGGCTTGGCGCGGCGCTGGCCAGCCATGATGACACAACCAAAGAGGACGTGGCAAACTCGCTTCGCCATGGCTGCCGGATCGGTGAGTTTCCGACGACAAGCGAGGCGGCGCATGCCTCCCACGAGGCCGGTGTCGCGGTCATCATGGGGGCACCAAACTATCTGCGCGGGGGATCGCATTCCGGCAATGTCTCGGCCGCCGCGCTGGCGGCTGACGGCGTGCTCGACATCCTGTCATCGGACTATGCGCCTTCCTCCCTCCTGATGGGGGCCGTGCGGATGGGACAGGAATTTGATGACATGTCGCGCGGCATCCGCGCGGTGACCAGCATCCCTGCCCGTGCCGCCCGCCTGACCGACAGGGGCAGCCTGGCGGTGGGTCAGCGCGCCGATCTGGTACGGTTCACGCTGGCGAAGGATTTGCCGGCGGTTCAGGCGACATGGGTGCGCGGCGAACAGGTCTGAACCGCACCCACCGCGCCGCGCCAGCCGACAGTCACCCGACCGCCCATGCCAACGGCACGCGCTGTTGCGCCTTTGTGTCCCGAACGTCGCAAATTCGTTAACGAACTCCTCCATCACTCCTTCGACAAGGTCGGGCAGACTGATGCGATGAGAGGTGCCAATCTCATGTTTTCACGCCGGGTTTCGCATTCACGCGATCTCAAATCCGCCACTGAACCCGTGAGGGCCGATGCGGCCATCGCCGCCCTGACGTTTGGTCATGGCATCTGGAGCGACACATTTGTTGACGAAACCTTAATACGCCTTCAGGTTGTTAACGAACCAACTAAATCGCCTTTGACGCAATCAGCGCCGTCACATTTGATTTCCCCGCAGGCGACGGCTTTCCGCCCGGTGCTTTTCGCGACCTGATCGGCCCTGCGGCGCAGCACGTCCCATCTGTTTTCCTTCGTAACAACCATCAGAGGATCCCCACATGCCCCTCAACGAGACCAACACAACCGCGGTAGCCACCGAAGATGCCCCGGTAGCGTCGAATGCGCTGACAGTGACGATTGCCAATGAATTCGTGGTAGAAGGCGGTGAGGGCGCTTCCGAAGTCGTCGCGCAAGAGGAGGGACGGCTCTATGTCACCAATGGCAGCGCTGAGCGGATCGACATTTTCGATCCGGCGGCAGATATGCTCATCGCGTCCATTCCGCTTGATGGGCTAGACGGGTTTGACGCCGTGCAATCGGTTGCGGTCAAGAACGGCATCGTTGCTGCCGCGATCAGCCGTGACGAGGTCGATGCGACGGTGTTCGGGCAGGACGTGGACCTGGCGCAGCCCGGCTTCATCGCGTTCTTCGACGCGGAAACGCAAACCCTCCTCTCGACCATCGATGTGGGCAACCTACCCGACCAGCTGGTATTTTCCGCCGATGGCACGACGCTGATCGTCGCAGGTGAGGGCGAAAAAAATGGCGACAGCGACAATGACAACAATCCGCTCGGCACCATCGCGATCATCAATACAACCGATCCTGCTGCGCCGACCGCAAAAATCGTCGACTTCGCCGCCTTCAACGGGTTGGAGCGAGAGGCCCGCGAGGCCGGTATCCGCATTCAGGACGGCGTCAGCTTCGCCGAGGATGTGGAGCCTGAGTTTGTTACCATCAGCCCAGATGGCATGACCGCCTTTGTCTCGCTTCAGGAGAATAATGCCATTGCCAAGATCGAGATCGCAACAGGCGAGATCGCTGGCATCTTCTCGCTCGGCACCGTCGATTTCAGCAGCGAAAGCCAGCTGGATGCCAACGATAATGGTATCATCGAAATCCGAAATTTCGACAATCTGGTTGGGTTTCGGATGGCAGATTCCATCACCGCGTTCGATGTGGGTGGCCAGACCTTTATCGCCACAGCGAATGAGGGTGACAGCCGCGGTTTCGATGAGGCCTTGGTCGCGGATCTTGCCGCAGGCGGCCTGATCGACGAAAGCGTCGACATCACCGGGCTGGAGCGGCTGGCAATCTCCACCATTGATGGCGACACCGATGAGGACGGCGACATTGACGTGCTGCATACGTTTTCATCCCGCACTTTCTCTATCTTCGATGCGGACGGCAATCTGGTCTTCGACAGTGGTTCGGATTTTGAGAAGATCATCGCCGAGATTGCGCCAGAGCGGTTCAATGACGATGACGGCGACACCGATGGGGATGAGGACCGATCCAATGCCAAAGGTCCGGAGCCCGAAGCGATCACAATCGGCGAGGTTGATGGCCGCATCTATGCCTTCATCGGCCTGGAACGCGACAGCGGCATCATGATCTATGATGTGAGCGAGCCAGCCAATTCCAGTTTCGTGAATTACATCCCACCGATCTTTGTCGATACCGCCGCCGAGGGGGACGTCGCCCGCCACGCGCCCGAAATCATCACCTTCATCCCCGCCGCAGACAGCGCCAGCGGCAAGCCCCAGATCGCCGTCGCTTACGAGGTGTCGGGCACCACCATCGTCTATGACGTCGCGGCCAAGCAACGCCCGGTGATCAACGAGGTTCTGTTTAGCCATGCAGGGGCTGACAATTCGGAATATGTGGAACTGTTCGGTGAGCCGGGCGAAAGCCTTGGCGGCCTCAGCTTGATTTCCTTCAACGCCAACGCGGACGAGGCGGGCGATCTGAACCTGCAAATCGATTTCACAGAAGATGACATGTTCGGGGACAATGGTTTCCTCCTGATCGGCAACCCCACGGGACTTATCGCGAATTATGGGGTCAGCCCCAACATCATCCTCGATGACAATGCGTTCGAAAATGACAGCCAGATTTTTGCGCTGGTCAGGACCGAGAGCTTGCAGGTGGTCGACGGCACCGTCATCGACGCGCCAGAGACCGAGGTGCTGGACGGCGTCGGGTTCATCAACGGGGACCTCGACTTCGTCAATTTCTTCGGTCTGCCCACGGCCGGCCCTGATGGCACATTTCTGCCTGCCGGGGGGTCGCGGATCGCGGATGGGGTCGATACCGACAGCCCCAATGATTTTGCCTTCGCTGATTTCGGCCTCGGCGCGGACAATACGCCGACCGCCGGTACGGGGCTGGAGCCGCCCATCGAGGATATTGCGATTTTCGATATTCAGGGCGCGGGCCATGTGTCGGCCTTCGCCGGGCAGACCGTGCGCACCACCGGCATCGTCACGGCGATCGATACCAATGGCTACTATCTGCAGGACGCGGCCGGAGATGGCGATAACGCCACATCGGATGCGATTTTCGTCTTTGCGGACACGGGCGATGTCGCGGTGGGCGACGAGGTTCTGATCAGCGGTCTGGTGAGCGAGTTCATTCCAGGCGGCGCGGCCTCCGGCAACCTGTCGACCACGCAGATCGCGCCAAGCGAGACAGAAATCCTCTCATCCGGCAACGCGCTGCCCGAGGCGACGCTGATCGGGGCAGCGGGGCGCACCCCGCCGACGGATGTGATCATTTCGGACAGCGAATTGCCCGTGAACCTGCAGACCGATCCCGGCATTTTCAATCCGGATGTCGATGGCATCGATTTCTATGAAAGCCTCGAAGGGATGCGGGTGACGGTCGATGACCCGACCGCCATTTCGGCCACCAACGGCTTTGGCGAGACCTTTCTGGCCGCGGATGATGGCGCAAATGTCACCAGCGGCAGCCCCGGCGGCGGGCTGAATGCGCGAGGCGGGCTGAACATCAATGCAGACATCGATGGCACCGGCGATCTGAACCCAGAACGCGTCCAGATCCAGTATGACAGCGGCCTCTTGCCCGAAGGGTTTGCCGGCCCCGATATCACGCTCGGCGATGATCTTTCCGATATTACCGGGGTGGTCGGCTACAGCTTCGGCAATTTCGAGGTGCTGGTGACCGAGGCGTTCACCATCGAGACGCCCTCGGCGAACACACCCGAGGTGACGACGATTGCCGGAACAGAGAATGACCTGACGGTGGCGACCTATAATGTCCTCAACGTCACATCCAATCTGGATGATGGTGATGCGGATCAGATTGCGCAACTGGCGGAGCAGATTGTCGCCAATCTCGGCAGCCCGGACATCCTCGCACTACAGGAAATTCAGGACAATAGCGGCGTAGCGGACGATGGCACCCTCTCGGCTGATGAGACATTGCAGGCCATCGTCGATGCGATCGAGGCTGCGGGCGGTCCCAGCTACAGCTTCGAGAGCGCCATTGTCGATGAGGACGGAGAAACCGGCGGCGTGCCCGGCGGCAATATCCGCAATGCCTTCCTCTACAATGCCGACCGCGTCGAGGTGGAGGAGATCACGACGCTTGAGGTAGAGGAACTGGCCGCTCTTGGCGTCACCGACCCAAACACCTTTGACGGCACTCGCGACCCTTTGCTCGGCCGCTTCACCTTCAATGGTGAAGACATCACGCTGATCAACAATCACTGGTCCTCGCGCTTCGGCTCCGACCCGATTTTCGGCGCGATACAGCCCTTCAATCAGGGCGGCGAGGCTGCACGCGAAGCGCAGGCACTGGCCCTGAACGAGGTGGTCGACAGCCTGCTGTCCAGCGACGAAGAGGCCCGCGTCGTCGTGCTCGGCGATCTCAACACCTTCGACTTCACTGATGAGCTGACGGAGGACCTGCCCGGGATCGGCGAAGAACGTGTGCTGACCAACCTGATCGGCCAGGTGGAGACGGATGATGTCTACACCTTTGTCTTCCGCGGCAATTCGCAGGTGCTCGACCATGTCTTTGCCACCGACAGCCTGCTGGACGGGGCTGAGATCGACATCGTGCATGTCAATAATGATTTCCCGGACTTCGCCTCCGATCACGAGCCTGTCGTGGTCAGCTTCGATTTCGGGCCGGGCGATCCGATCGACCTCGTGCTTGTCGGTGGCAACGGCCCGGACGTATTGGATGGCGGCGACGGCGACGACGCGATCAGCGGCGGCAATGGCAAGGATATTCTGTCCGGCGGTGCGGGTGACGATACGATCCTCGGCGGCAACGGGGCTGATCAGATCGACGGTGATGAAGGCGATGACCTTCTGTTCGGCGGCAATGGCCGCGATGATATCAGCGGCGGTGATGGCAACGACCACCTAAAAGGTGGCAATGGCCGCGATGACCTGTCCGGTGACGACGGCGATGACCGCCTGAAGGGCGGCAATGGCCAGGATGAGCTTGACGGCGGGGACGGCAACGACCTCCTTCGCGGCGGCGGGGGTCGCGATGATCTCAAGGGCGGCGATGGTGACGACACGCTGACCGGCAATGGCGGCCGCGACACGCTTGATGGTGGTGCGGGCAATGACCTGCTCAGAGGTGGCGATGGCGGCGATGTCTTCATTTTCACTGGCGACTTTGGCGATGACACGATCCGCGGTTTCGATGTGTTCAGCGACGACATCGATGTCCTGGGTGCCGGTCTCGGCGATGCCGAATTCGCCTTCTCCGGAAACGAAGTGACAGTAACCTTTGACGAACCCGACGCGACCGGATCGATCACCATTCGCGGCTTCGGCATCGACGGGGACTTCATCGACAACCTGTTCAGTTGATCAGGACGCTGGAAACAGACGGCCCCGGCCTGTGAAGGTCGGGGCCGTCACATGACGGACCAGCGCTTGATCACGTCTACGTTGGTCGGTGGCTGCCCATCGCTTCACGGTTTGCAAGACCCGCTGAGATGTAGTTGGTGTGTACCCGGTTAAAACTGTTGCCGGATCAGATCATGCGCTTTCCCATATTGCTTGCCGCCCTTGCGGCCTTCGCACTTCCGCTCAAGGCCGACACTGATGCCTGGGCAAAGGTCACCGAGGCCGCGCGCGGCCAGACTGTCTACTGGAATGCCTGGGGCGGCGATGCGCGCACCAATGATTTCATCCGCTGGGTCGGCGAGCAGACGGAGGCGCGCTACGGGGTTTCTATCACCCATGTTAAACTGACCGACACCGCCGAGGCTGTTACCCGCGTCATCGCGGAACGTGCCGCCGGGCAGGACGCGGACGGCGCGGTCGACATGATCTGGATCAACGGCGCGAACTTCCTGTCGATGAAGGAACTGGGATTGCTGCACGGGCCATTTGTCACCGACCTGCCGAATGCGCGATTTGTCGACCTCTCCCCCGGTGCCCCGGCCAGCGTCGATTTCACCGTACCGGTCGAAGGTTTTGAGGCACCCTGGCGCCTCGCCAAATTTGTCTTCAGCTATGACAGCGCGACCGTGCCGGAGCCGCCCCGATCAATGGCCGCACTGCTCGGCTGGGCGAAGGACAATCCGGGGCGCTTCACCCATGCTGTGCCACAGAATTTCATGGGCGCGAGCTTTCTCAAGCAGGCGCTGATCGAACTGACGCCCGCCCCCGCCGTGCTGCAATCGCCGGTGACGGACGATAATTTTGGCCCCGCGACCCAGCCTTTGTGGGATTGGTACGATACCTTGCGCCCGCATCTCTGGCGCGGCGGCGCGACCTTTCCCGAAAACCAGTCGGTGCAGGATCAGTTGCTGAATGATGGCGAGATCGACATCGCCATGTCCTTCGATCCCGCCAGCACCGCCGCCGCCATCGAACAGGGCCTTCTGCCCGACACGGCGCGGGTCTTCGTGCCCGAGATCGGATCGCTCGGGAATGTCAGTTTCGTGGCGATCCCCTACAACGCCGCCAACCGCGAAGGCGCGATGGTGGTGGCGAATTTTCTGCTCGACCCGGCTACGCAGGCCCGTCAGCAGGACATCACCGTCCTCGGCAGTTTTTCCGTCCTCGATCCCGTAAAGCTGAATGAGGACCAGCGCCGCATCTTTGATGAGCTGCCCTCCGCCCCCGCCCTGCCAACGCTTGAGGCGCTGGGCCCGACATTGCTTGAACCCCATGGCAGCTGGATGACCCGCATTGCCGAGGAATGGTCGCGGCGCTATACAAAATGACACGTGGCAGCGGGCTGCGGGCGGCAGCCCTCCTCTGCCTCATGCTGTTTCTTGTGCTGCCTATCGGTGCCGGACTGTGGGAAACCGCGCGCGCCGCCTTCGGCATTCTGCCCGCTGTCGGCGGTGATCAATGGACGCTCGATCCTTGGTATCGGCTGTTTGACCTGCCCGGTATCGGCACCAGCATTCGTCTGACACTGTTCACCGGATTTGCCTCGACGCTGATCGCGCTTGTGCTGGCGGCAGGGTTCGCGGCGGCTGTCCATGGCCGTCCGGGTCATACGCTTGCGGCGCGGCTGCTCGCGCCGCTCCTGGCCGCACCCCATGCTGCGCTGGCCATTGGCCTCGCTTTTCTTCTGGCACCTTCGGGCTGGATCGTCCGCCTGATCAGCCCCTGGGCCACGGGGTGGACCCGCCCGCCGGACCTCGCGCTGGTCAATGATGAATGGGGCATGGCCCTGATCATCGGCCTTCTGGTCAAGGAGGTGCCGTTCCTCCTCCTGATGATATTCTCCGCCCTCGCGCAATTGCCGGTCGGGCGGCATATCGCGACCGGGCGGATGCTCGGCTATGGGCGGGGCATGATTTGGCTCAAGGTGATCTTGCCACAGGTCTATCCCCTGATCCGGCTACCGGTATTCGTGGTCCTCGCCTTTTCGCTGTCGGTCGTGGACATGGCGATCATCCTCGGCCCGTCGAACCCGCCGGTGCTGGCGGTCGCGATTACCCGTTGGTTCAACGCACCCGATACCACATTGATCCTCTCCGCGGCAGCGGCGGCCTGCCTGCAGACAGCGCTGATCGGGATCGCCATCGCGGTCTGGTACGGGGCGGAGCGGGCGGTGATGCGCCTTGTCCGCTGGTGGCTCTATCGCGGCGGGCGCGGCGGCGCGGCGTCACCGGGCCTTTGGGCGGCGACCAGCGGGGTCGTGGCACTGATGACCCTTGGCGCGTTGGCGGGACTGGCGCTGGTTCAGTGGTCGCTGGCATGGCGCTGGCGGTTTCCCGATCCGGTCCCGGCCAGCTGGTCACTGGCAGGCTGGCTCGATCCGTCCTCGGGCTGGGGGGACGTGTTCATGACCACGCTGGTCCTCGGGGCGGCGACGACCGCGCTGTCCCTGTGCCTGGCCATCGCGTGGCTTGAGGCGGATGACCGCCCCCCCGGACTGCGCCGCGCCTTTGCAACCCTTCTGATCTATCTGCCACTGATGGTGCCACAGATCGGATTTCTCTATGGGCTGAACGTCATCTTCCTGCGCCTTGGTATGTCGGGTGGATGGGCAGGCGTCCTCTGGGCGCATACGCTTTTCGTCTTTCCCTATGTGATCATCGCGCTGGCTGATCCCTGGCGCGCACTTGACCCGCGCCTGGTGCAGAGCGCCGCATCATTGGGGGCGGGGCGCTGGCGGCGGCTCTGGTCGGTGAAGCTGGCGACGCTTCTGCGCCCGATCCTGATCGCGGCGGCCATCGGTTTCGCGGTCTCCGTATCGCTTTATCTGCCAACACTGTTCATGGGCGCAGGCCGCATCGCGACCCTGACGACGGAGGCTGTAACCCTCGCCTCCGGCTCCGACCGGCGCATCGCGGGGCTCTATGGCGTGCTGCAGGCCGCCCTGCCCTTCATCGCCTATGCCGCCGCCATCGCGATCCCGGCGATGCTGTACCGGCACCGGCGCGGCATGACGGGCGGGGCGGCGCGATGAGCCTGATCCTGTCCGAAGTCAGCGTCAGCCCGCCGGGCGCACCAGCCTTGTTCGCGCCGATTTCCCTGACCATCACCGCAGGTCAGATCGGCGTCGTCACGGGGCCATCAGGGATCGGCAAGTCGACGCTGCTGGATGCTGTCGGCGGGCATCTGGCGCGGGGGTTTACCCTGCACGGCGCGATCACGCTGAACGGGGCCGATCTGACCGGTCGACCTGCCGAGGCGCGCCGGGTCGGCCTGATGTTTCAGGAGGCGCATCTCTTCGCCCATCTCTCGGTCGGGGCAAACCTCGCCTTCGGCCTCAACCGCGATGTGAAGGGGCGCGCGGCACGGCGCACGCGGGTCGAGGCAGCGCTGGCCCACGCCGGGCTAGACGGGTTTCACGACCGCGACCCCGCGACCCTCTCAGGTGGCCAGCGCGCGCGCGCAGCCCTGATGCGCGCACTTCTGGCGGAGCCGCGAGCGCTCCTCCTCGATGAGCCGTTCGCAGCGCTCGATGTGGAGCGGCGCGCCGAGATCCGCCAGTTCGTCTTCGATCATATCCGGCAGACCGCCATACCCGCCCTCCTCGTCACCCATGACGAAGGCGACGCGGCAGCCGCAGGCGGGCCTGTCGTGACGCTCTGACCGCTCAGAGAAAATCGATGGACAGATGGTAGGACCCGGTGGAGGTGCCATCGCCGCCCACCTCCAGAAACACCGGATTGGTGCCAACACCGAACAGCGTAAACGTATGGTCATCATCGCCATTGCCACGCGGCACGCTGACAAATTCGGGCACGCCGTCGAACCCGCCCAGATGGATGTTCAGCGTCGGACGTTCCAGCGTCCCACCCCCATTATCCGCCCCTTCAAGAGTGATAACGATATCGCCAAGACTGGGGCCAAGACGATAGAGGTCCGTGTCCGCAGCAGACCCGATATCGCTGCGCAGATTTGACGTTCCGAACAGCAACGGCCCACCCATGACCGGACTGCCTGGCACATCCGCCCCAGCCGGCAACGCCATCGTACCGTCATTGGCGAGCGTGTCCGACACATCGCGTGACCCGCCGGGCGCGGCGGGCACCTCTTTGCGATAGACAAACCCGTCATCGGTGAAGGTGCCGTATTCGCTGTCGGCAAAGGCGTTGTCCGGCACATCGCCGCGCGTCTGCGTGACCTCGCCAGTACGCAGATCAGTGATGAATACCCGGTCGCGCAGTTCCGTCGTGCCGCTTGGGTCGAATTCAAAGATATCCTCAGCGCCACTGAACCACGCGACACGGTTTCCGTCGGCGGAGATCACCGGGCTTTCGCTGACGTCATCGCGGATCTCGAACCCGCCGGGTGCCTCGCTCACACGAAACACATCGTCAGTGCGCATCCGCGAAAGGTCGATATCGGCCACATAGACGTCGCCCAGCCCATTGGTATCGTCCGCATCAATGGCAGATGTGGTCGAGAAAGCGATACGGCTGCCATCGGCCGACATATCAAATCCGGTGACCCCTGAAGGCGCATCATCCGTCACATGAAGCAGCGTCCCCGTCACGGTGTCCTTGAGATAGACGTCAAGAAAATTGCCGCTGTCGCTGGAACTGAGGCGCGATGCCGTCAAGAAGGCAACGTATCGACCATCTTCCGATATCTTCAGGATATCGCCGAAATCCGTGTAGGGCGTGCGGACGCCACCCGCAATGTCGGGCGATGCCGCGGCGGCGGAGACGAGCGTCGTCGTGCCCGCATCCAGATCGCGCAGATAGACATCATGGGCACCATTATTGTCAGTCTGGCCAGTGTCCGTCAGATCGGCGGAGGTCACGAAGGCGACCTTGCGCCCGTCACCGGAAATATCGACCACTGAAATGCTGTCGGCGGCAAAATTGGGCTGGGCAACCCCACCACCTGCTGAACCATCCGGGCGCACGCTGATCAGTACGGGCGCATTGTCCGCCAGAACATCGCGCAGATAAATGTCGCCTTCGTCGTTGGTGTCACGCGGTGATCCGACACCGTCGGTTGCGAAGGCTACGAAACGCCCGTCGGCGGAGATCGCAGGGCTATGGGAATCGGCCCCCGTGCCGTCCCGAGCCCGCAATGTGCGACCCGCTCCATCCTCGCTGACCCGCGCGATGGCACCCGTGGCGGCATTTCGCACGAAGACGTCGAGATCGGCGAAGAACTCATCACTGCCGTCAGTGACGTCCACATCGTCGGGCGCGCCGTCGAGATTGGTCTGATCCGCAAAGGCGATGAACACGCCATCCTGCGTGGCATCGGGGTCGGCGGCGGTCGCATTGTTGTTGGTGAACCCATAGGGCATCTCGACGAACCCGGCGGAGCTGCGCGCCGCAGCCTCGAAGCCATAGGCTGCAAGCTCCGCCGTGGTAAAGCTGACCCCTTCGAGGCGCAGCGCATCGACAAAGCCGCCACCACGATTGATCGCGATCAGCGTGTCACCTGCGGTCGGGGTGGCGCGGACCACTTCGGTGAGGTCGACAAAATCGATCCCGGCCAGCACATTGCCGATACCGATGCGGTCCCCGAGCAGATAGGCAAAATCGGTGACGATATCGACAGCGCTGTCGATCGAGCCACCGACGAGGCGAATGTCAAACACATCCGCGCCGCCATTGCCCGTCAGCGTATCTGTGCCCGCCCCGGTCGGGATCACATCGCTGCCGGGCCCGCCGGTGCGGCGGTCATTCCCGGAGGTGGTTCCGCCCCCGCCACCGCTGGTGCCGTTCGAGGGATCGAAGATGAAATCCCCGGCCGTCAGGGCGCTGGCATCGGTCATGTTGGCCAGACGGATCGTGCCGCCATCCAGCGCAATCGTCAGCCGTCCGTCGAGCGAGCCAAAGCGCAGATCACCGAAGCTGCCGATGCCAGCGATGTCCGTCAGATCGATCCTGTCAGCATCGCGGCCGAAATCGACAATGGTATCGACGCCGCCGAGATCACGGGCCCTGAAGGTAAAGATATCCGCGCCGCCATTGCCTTTCATCCGGTCGGCACCCTTGCCGCCATCGATGATGTCATCACCGCCGCCGCCTTTCAGGAAATCGTCGCCGCCGCCGCCCTTCAGGCGATCATCGCCACCATTGCCGATCACCCGGTCATTACCGCCGCCGCCCTTCAGGTTGTCGTTGCCCGCGCCGCCCTTCATGGTGTCGTCGCCACCGCCGCCGCGTATTACATCGTCGCCACTGCCGCCGATCAGGTTGTCATTGCCGCCATTGCCCACCAGACGGTCATCGCCGCCCGCGCCCACGATGCGGTCATCGCCGCCATTGCCCTGCAGCGTGTCCTGGTCGGCCGCGCCGACAAGGGTGTCGTTGCCTGCCTTGCCGATCAGCCTGTCATTGCCGCCCTGCCCCCTGATCCGGTCATCATCCGGGCCGCCGACAATCCGCTCCCCATCAGCTGTCCCGAAAATGGGTGGCGCGGTCGCAGCTGCCTTCCGGGCAGGCGCGGCGGCATCGCGTACCGCATCATCTGGACCCGCGGCACCTGCGCCGAACACATGCTCAAGAAAACCGGCAAACCCGTTTTGCAAAGCCATGTAATTGTGCCCCAAAATATCGCTTCAATGACTGAATGACATGATGAAACCCGGATCTCGTCCGCGCAACACTCGCTTAAGTAATGTCAAAGCACTGTTGTGACTTTCTACAAACCGCGACAGAGGCGTCAGTTAGGCGATGATGATTGCCAAAGCACATGAAGACACATCGCCTGTGGTGCTCAACTGGTGATTGATATTGGGCGATTCATCGCTTCGATTTCGTCGTGCCCGCCCGCGATGGTACTTCCCGTAACGATCCAATATGGTGATCGCATAAACCGAGAACCGATCAAAGCGGGCTTGCGCAATGACCTTCGACCAACTCAAGACCTTCCTCTGGGTGGCCCGCCTTGGCGGGTTTCGCCGCGCCTCGGCACGCCTGAACCTGTCGCAACCGGCGATCTCCGCGCGTATTGCGGGGTTGGAGAGCGAATTGCGCGTCTCGCTCTTTGAACGTGGTCCGGGCGCGCTGGTGCTTACGAAACAGGGCGCTCTTCTCCTCACCTATGCCGAGCAGATGCTGTTTGTGGAGGAGGAAATCCGCCAGCGCGTCGCCGATCCGTCAGAGGCCAAGGGCCTCTTTCGCATCGGCGCGTCAGAGACCATCGCCCAATCCTGGCTGACGGCGTTTCTGACCGCCTTCAGCGCCGCCTATCCGCAGGTCAATATCGACCTGACGGTCGATATCTCCGGCAGGCTCCGCGAGGAATTGCTGGCGCGCGGTATCGATCTGGCCTTCCTCATGGGACCAGTTTCTGAATTCACCGTCGCCAATGTCGATCTGCCCCGGTTCGATCTGCATTGGTACAAATCGACCCTGAATCCGGAAACTGACCTGAGGCGCATTCCCGTTATCTCCTATTCCAGGATGACGCGCCCTTACCGCGAATTGACATCGGAGCTGTCGCGTCTGGTCGGACCGGAGATGCGGGTCTTTTCCTCCGCTTCCCTCTCCGCCAGCCTGCGAATGATCGCGGCGGGCATCGC
Source organism: Pseudomonadota bacterium (assembly GCA_039030855.1). Lineage (GTDB taxonomy): Bacteria > Pseudomonadota > Alphaproteobacteria > Rhodobacterales > Rhodobacteraceae > Pikeienuella. The sequence goes on along the minus strand of JBCCDJ010000003.1, from coordinate 236,870 downwards.
CGTTGGCCCCTATCCGCGCGCCATCGCAGGCGATCTTCTGGCGAAGGGCGAGATCGAGGAGTTCGACGCCGGGTTTACGCCAGAGCCGCTGGCATTCACTGCCTCCTACCTCGCCGAGCCCCGCAGCCATCTCGCCGAAACCGCGGCAGAGATGGCGCGAAACGTTGCGGGGCAATGGGCCACTGCGCTGTCATGTGATCAGATTTTCTGATCACTTCCTATCCAAAATGATCATTTGCGGCTTTTCCCCCTTGGTGCCATGGTTTCATTAAGCCGTCGCAAACAGGTGCGCCATGACCAAACGCCCCCTAAGACATCGCGATCTTGCCGGTGCCTCCAGCGCCGAGGTGCGGCGGGCCATTCGCGCAGGTCGTTATGATCGACATACTGCGGGTCTCGCGGCGGGAAAGCTGCAATGCAATCTGGCCATCCTGCCCGAGGCTGTTGCACTCGACTTTCTGCGCTTCTGCCAGCGCAATCCCAAACCCTGCCCCGTTGTCGGTGTCAGCGATTCCGGCGATCCGGCGATGCCGACGCTCGGCCATGATATCGACATCCGCACCGATGTGCCGCGTTATCGCGTCTTTCGTGACGGCGCGCTGACCGAAGAGGTGACGGACATCGCCGACATCTGGCGCGACGATCTGGTGACGGTCGCGCTGGGATGTTCGTTCACCTTCGAGAATGCCTTCATCGCCAACGGCATCCCCGTCCGCCATATCGAACAGGACAAGACGGTGCCGATGTATCGCACATCGCTGGCACTGACCCCGGCAGGCCCGTTCGCAGGCGAGATGGTCGCCACCATGCGGCCCATTCACAAAGATCGGATCGAGGATGCCTATCGCATCAGCGGTGCCTTCCCCCATGCCCATGGCGCGCCCATTGCCATGGGCGATCCGGCGAAGATCGGCATCGATGATCTGGCAGCCCCCGACTGGGGTGATCCGGTGCCGGTGCGCGATGATGAAGTGCCGGTCTACTGGGCCTGCGGTGTGACCCCGCAAAACGTCCTGCGCGCGGCGCGCCTGCCCTTCTGCATTACCCATGCGCCGGGGCACATGCTGCTCGCCGATATGTCTGAAACGCTGGATGCCCAGCCCGATCTGGCCATGACAGGCCAATAATGAACTTCAACAAGGAGATCTCACATGCCCAAGACACTTCCCATGGTTGCCGCCTCGCTGGCGCTGGCCCTGCCTGCCTCCGCCGAAACGCTCGCCGTGGTTGGCAGTTGGTCCGGTCTGCCGCTCCATATCCAGTATGAAGCGCCCTATTGGAGCGAAAAGCTGCCCGCCGCATCGGGCGGCGCGCTGGAGGTGCAGTTGACCACCCATAACCAGATGAATCTCGGCCTTGGGGATATCTACAACCTCCTCGGTCAGGGCGTCTTTGATGTCGGCATGACCGTCGCCGATTATGCCGTTGCCGACGCGCCGGAACTTGAAGGGCTCGATGTGCCGCTGATCGCGCTGACCGCCGATGATGCCCGCGCCATGGTCGACGCGGCACGCCCGATGGTCAGCGACATCTATCGCGACCGGTTCAATTCCCACGTCCTGGCCATCGCACCCTATCCGCCGCAGGTCGTCTTCTGTAATGCCGAGATCGCCGGGCTGGACGATCTGACGGGCTTGAAAGTCCGCGCCTCCGGTCGCATGACCGCGAAGCTGTTGGAAGCATTGGGTGCCGAGGGCGTCAACGTCTCCTTCGCCGAGGTGCCCGGCGCCCTTCAGAAAGGCGTCGTCGATTGCGCGGTCACCGGTGCCGGTTCGGGCTACAGCGCCGGATGGTGGGAAGTCTCCAGCCACCTGATGCCGCTGCCGCTTGGCGGCTGGGATCCGGTCGTGACCGCGGTGAACATGGACAAGTGGAACGATCTGGATGACGCAACGAAAACGCTGATCGAAACCTCCATCAAGACCGACTTCGAAGATCCGGCATGGGCCAGTGCGCAAGGTGCCTTGGCCAACGACATTGCCTGCCTGACGGGCAATGGCGACTGCGCCTCCGGCGATGCGCGGTCGATGACACTGGTCGAAGCCTCAGATGCGGATTTTGAGAAGGCGCGCGGTATCCTCGTCTCCGACGTGCTGCCCGAATGGGCGGAGCGTGCGGGCGGCGACTGGGCGGAGCGCTGGAACGCTTCCGTCGGAACGGTTGTCGGCGTGACCATCGAATAACCCGACCCCATCACGAGGACCCCGATCATGGCGTTTCTGACAACCCTGCGACGACTGAACCGGTTCGTGGCCGTTCTGGTCGGCATCATGCTGCTGGCCTGCGCGGGTTTCGTTCTGATCGACATCATCGCGCGCCAGTTGGGATCCTCGTTCGGGGGCACGGATGAGATCAGCGGCTATGTGATGGCCATCGCGACGTCATGGGGCATGGCCTATACATTGCTTGAACTTGGCCATGTCCGCATCGACCTCCTGCGCAGCCGTTGTGCGCCGCTGGGCCGGGCGCTGTTCGACATCTTTTCCATGATCGTGCTGAGCGGCACGATCATCCTGATTGCCCTGCGCTGCTGGCCGGTGCTGGAGCGGTCGATCAAGAACGGCTCCACCGCCAACACGCCGCTGGAGACGCCGCTGGCCTGGGTGCAGGGGCCATGGTTCGCTGGCTGGGTGTGGTTTGCTATCATGGCAAGCCTGACAACGCTCATCGCGCTCGGCCTGATCATTAAGGGCCGCTTTGCCGACAGCGAAAGCGCCATCGGGGCCTTTGCCGAGGTGGAGACCCTGAAATGATCACCTATGTCGCCATCGGCCTGCTGGCGTGCCTCAGCCTGTCGATCCCGGTCGGCATCGTCCTTTTCCTGCTTGGCTTCGGGATCGACCAGTTCTTCAGCAGTTTTCCGCTGATCCGAGGGCTGGGCCAGATGGTCTGGTCCGCATCCAACAGCGCGACACTGATCGCCATTCCGTTCTTTGTGCTGCTCGGTGAAATCCTCGTGCGCAGCGGCGTGGCGGCGCGTACCTATGCGGCGCTCGACCGCTGGGTATCGTGGCTGCCCGGCGGGCTGGTCCATGCCAATGTGGCGACGGCGACGATGTTCTCGGCCACCTCCGGCTCCTCCGTCGCGACGGCGGCAACGGTGGCGACCGTGGCGATGCCGCAGGCCGAAAAGCTCGGCTATGATCCGAAGCTTTTTTCGGGTGCCATCGCGGCGGGCGGGACGCTCGGCATCATGATCCCGCCTTCGATCAATCTCATCGTCTATGGGTTCCTGACGCAAACCTCGATCCCGCAGCTGTTTCTGGCGGGGCTTGTTCCCGGTCTCGGCCTCGCGCTCGCCTTCATCGTCGCGGTGGCGATCATCTGCATGATCTATCCCGGCCTCGGCGGGGCGCGGCGCGTGTTTTCACTGAACCAGATGCTCGGCGCGCTCGTTCACCTTCTGCCGATCATCCTCCTGTTCACGATGATCATCGGCACGATCTATCAGGGCTGGGCCACCCCGACGGAGGCTGCCGCCGTGGGCGTTGCGGGGGCCTTTCTGATCGCGCTCTCCTTCGGAGGGGTATCGCTGACGATGATCAGCGACAGCCTCCTTGGCACGGTGAAAATCACGGCGATGATCATGCTGGTCGTGATCGGTGCATCGTTCCTGAACTTCACCCTTGCCTCCGCCGGGCTGGGGCAGGAATTGCAATCGTTCCTCTCTTCCCTCGGCCTCTCGCCACTCGGCTTTATCTTCGTCGTTGTACTGATGTACATCGTGCTCGGCTTTTTCATCGAGACCTTGTCGCTGATGGTCGTCACCATCCCGATCATCGTGCCCATGGTGGTCGAACAGGGCTATGATCCGATCTGGTTCGGCATTCTGATGATCGTGCTGATCGAGATGGCGCTGATCACGCCGCCAGTGGGGCTGAACCTCTATGTCGTGCAAGGCGCGCGCAAGGGCGGTAACATGTCTGAAGTCATGCTCGGCTCCATCCCCTTCGTGCTGGTGATGCTGGCGATGGCAGCGGCGCTGATCGCCTTCCCACGGATCGCGCTTTATCTGCCGCAAGCGCTGAATTGATCCGTTAGGGACCGGAGGACGACCATGGGCATCCCGCTATCCCTGTCGCCCCGCATCGTGCCCGTCGGCCTGTCGGGCATGCTGGTGAACTTCTCCGACGTGCTGAGCGAGGGCGCGAACCGCGCCGCGCTGGCCTTCCGGGCGAAGGTGGATGACGCGGGGCTTGACGGGATTGTCGAGACATCGACCTCGCTCACCTCCACCTTCATTGCCTATGATCCGAAGGCCATCACGCAGGCCGATCTGCGCGACCGGCTGTCGGCGCTTTTGGTAACGGAAAACTGGGCCACCGCCGCCCTACCCGCCAATCGCCGCCTCTGGCGCATCCCGGCGGCCTTCGGCGGCGATCAGCACGGCCCGCAACTGGCGGAGGCGGCGGCGCTTGCCGGGATCAGCCCATCAAAAGCCATGGAGGAAATCTGCGCGACTACGCTGCGGGTCATGACCATCGGGTTTGCGCCGGGTCAGCCTTACCTTGGCTCGCTCCCGCCCAATTGGGACATCCCCCGCCAGACCGGACTGACGAAGGCGGTCCCGGTTGGTGCGATCACCGTGGCTATCCGGCAGATCGTCCTCTTTTCCACCACCTCCCCCACTGGCTGGCGTCAGGTCGGGCAGTGCGCCTTTCGCGCCTTCCGGCCCGAGGCGGTGCATCCTTTCGCCCTGACCCCCGGCGACGAAATCCGCTTCGAGACGGTTTCAGCGGAGGACATGGCCGCGATCCGCGCACGCAATGACGGCGGCTTGGGCGGCGCGGTCGCGGAGCCGCTGATATGAGCGCCACGCTTGCCATCCTTCGCGTCGGCCCATCGGTCACGGTTCAGGACCTTGGGCGACCCGGCACCATGGCGAACGGCCTGTCGCGAGGCGGCGCGGCGGATCGCACGGCGCTGGTCGAAGGCGCCGCGCTTCTTGGCCAGGGGCCGGACTGCGCCGCGCTGGAACTGGCCGGATTTGGTGGAGAGTTCACCGCAAGCGCGGATATCCGCATTGCCCTGACCGGCGCGCCCATGCAGGTGCGCCTCGATGACCAGCCATTGGCCTGGAATGCCAGCCATCGCATCGAAGCGGGTCAGCGCCTGTCTATCGGTGCGGCGCTGCGCGGCATCTATGGCTATCTCCATGTCGGCGGCGGCATCGACACGCCAGTCTTTCTCGGCAGCCGGGCAACGCATCTCGTCTCCGGTATCGGCAGTGCGTTGAAGGCGGGCGCTAAACTCCCTGTCGGACCTGACCGCCCCGGCGCGCTGACGGGTTTGACGCTGCGCGTTGATGAGCGCTTTGCCGGCGGCACGGTGCGGATCCTGCCGAGCGTGCAGACCGATCGGTTTGCTGAGGAGACATTGCGCCGCTTTACCGCCACCCCGTTTAGCCGCACGGCGCGTGGCAACCGACAGGGGGTGGAACTGGCGTTCGACGGCGATCCCTTCGCCTGCGCCGATCAGCTTTCGATCCTGTCGGAACCGATGGTCGCCGGGGACATCCAAATGACGGGCGAAGGCGTTCCTTTCGTCCTCCTCCCCGAATGCCAGACCACGGGCGGCTATCCGCGCGTCGCAACCGTTCTGCCCGATGATCTGCCGCTGGTCGCGCAGGCCGGCCCCGGAACGGTGCTGCACTTCGCCTTCATCGATCATGAAACAGCCGTCGCCGCACATCGCCCGCCTGCGGTCCTGCTGGACGACCTGCGCCGCCGGGTGGAACCGCTGGTGCGCGATCCGCATATGATGCACGATCTTCTGAGTTACCAGTTGATCAGCGGCGTGGTGAACGCGCTCGACTGAACCGGAAAGGGAGCGCGGCGCAATCGGGACAGCACCCCTGAATTGGCAGGTCAGCGCGCCGGTCTCCTTGCCGATGGCACCGGGGCTCACCCTCGTCGGGGCCCACGCCACCGGGCCGGACGGCCCGCTCAGCGCGACCGGCATTGGCTCATCGGCGGCCAGCGCCCGCGCCCGCTGCCAGTCCGAACAGGCAGAGGCCGCGTGCCTGCCGCCCCGGTCATCCCTGTCAGGCATCGCCGCCCATCCTGATGCCGAACACGCAGCACTGAATGCGATTGAGGAACTGATCGAGCGCTGGCTGGTCGGCCGCTGGTGGCAGGGTGCCATCCCCGCGCAGACGCCCGATCCCTTACTTCTTCGCCGGTTCGATCAATGCAGCCGCGACTGGTCCTGCACCGACCGACGCCAGCGCGGGCTCGCCGCCCTGACCGCGAGCGCCTTGCCCACCGTGATGGTCGCGTGGTCCTGCAACCACGAACACCGCGCCATCGCTTTCGGTGCTGCCTGCCGCATCGATCCCTCTGCGGCCACCCGCGCGGCCTTGCGCGAGCTGTGCCAGATGGAGTTCAGCCTCGGACTCATATTGACCAAAGCCGCACGCGGCGAACGGCTGACCAAACGCGAGACTGCCAGCGTGAATCGGGCGCAAAACCTGATACTGGACGATGTCACACTCCCCTCACGCGGCACCGGGCAATCTGCGCCCCATGGTATTGGGGATGGAACAATGTGCGGGTCCGACGATCTTCTGGACGGACTGAAGGCCGCCGGTCTTGCGGCTGACGTCGCCTCTGCCCGTTCGGCGAGGGCAGACCGGCATGTGGCGATCGCGCGCCCTGTTGCAAAGCAGATCCCGTTCAACGAGCCCGCACCATCCGGCTGGGCGTTCTACATATGAACAAGATTGCCGCTCTTGCCCGCGTCGCACCGCTGCATCTGTCGCTGATCGGCGGTTTCGCCTTGTTTCGGGGCGATGAGCCGGTCTCGCTCGCTTCAGTGCCCGCACGCGGTCTGCTCGGCGTTCTGGCGCTGAGCGCGGGTCAGTCAGCAACGCGAGATGCGCTCGCGGCGCTCCTGTGGGGGGATCATGCGGAGGCGCGCGCGCGTCAGAACCTCCGTCAGACCCTGCATGTTCTGCGCAAGGCGCTGCCGCCAGGCTGTCTTCTTGTCAGCCGTGACCGGCTGGCACTGAACCCTGGCGCGCTGCGCACCGACGAAGCCGCAATACTGGACGATCTTGGCCGGGGCCGCGTTCCCGGGGCGCTGCTGAGCAACCACTCGCTGCCCGAGACGCTGCTGACGGGCCATGACAGGCTGGGATCGGGATTTGTCACATGGCTGCGGCTGCGCCAGAAGGCGCTGGAGGATCAGCTGCGCGATCATCTATCCGCCATCATGGACAGCGCACCGCGAATCGAAGCGCTGCGTGCCGCACGCGCCCTGATGCTGCTCGACCCGACGGAGGAACGCGCGGCGCGCAGCCTCATGAACGCGGCGCGCAGCACTGGTGACGTTGCCGGGGCGCTGCGCGTCTATGACCGCCTCTGGACCCATCTCGGCGATGAATTCGATATGGAGCCGAGCGCCGAGACACAGGCGCTGGTCGTCTCGATCAAGCAGATGGATGCGACCGGCAGTGTCACCGCCATGCCAGAAACCCAGCGCCCTGCCCACCGGCCATCGCTGCTTATCGCGCCCCTTTCCGATGGCAACAGTGACGCGATTGCAGGTATCTTTCGGGCAGAACTGCTGGCCCGCCTCGCGCGCTTTCGCGAACTTGACGTGCGTGACGGTGTGGTGGCGACCCGCCCGGCTGATTTCGCGCTGACGCTGTGCGCCGTGACATCGCACGACAGGACCACCCTCACGGCCCGGATTGCCGCAACACAGACAGGCACTGTGATCTGGAGCGATCGGATCTCCCTCGCCCGCACAACGTGGCAGGACACGCTCGGCCAACTGGCCGGGGCGCTGGCGGCGGCAAGTGGCATCAATCTTTCCCGCGCGCGGCTGGCGGATCTGCAGTCGGGCCAGGGCGCGCGCGATGCGGTCGATGAATGGCTTCTGGGGCAGATACGGCTGGACCGGTTTCGCCCCGATGATTGGCAGGCGGCAGCGGCGCATTTCGAGCGCGCGCGCAACATCGATCCCGGCTTTGCCAAGGCCCATAGCAGCCTCGCTCAGGTCCGCAATATCGAGCATCTGGTCCATGTCGGACGCCCCCTCTGCCCGGCGCGGCTACGCTGCGGGCTCGCCTCCGCCAACGCGGCGGTTGAGGCTGACCCGTTTGACGGTCAGGCGCATCTGGCGCGCGCGTGGGCGGCGATGCTGCTGCGCCGGTTCGGCCAGGCGGAGCTAAGTTTTTCCGAGGCCCTGCAATGCAATCCCGACGATCCGTCGACCGTGATCTCCGCCGCGCTCGGGGCCGCCTTTCGCGGCGACGCGGTGCTGGCGGACAGTCTCGCGCAGCGATTTCAGCGCGAGGGCTGGACCACGACCCGATCCAATTGGGGCTATCTTGCCAATATCCGCTTTCTCGGCGGCGACCTTCCGGGCGCGATCGAGGCTTGCGACAGCGCCGATGACGGCATCATCAATATGCCCGCATGGAAGGCCGCCGCGTTGTTCCTCAGCGGCGACAGGCAGGGAGCCGCCGACGCATGGCTGACTTTCGAAACCCTCGCCCGCGCCCATTGGACCGCAGGCTGCGCGTGCGCCCTGTCATCGACTGACCTGCTTGACTGGTTTTCGAGGCTCTTTCCGATCAGAGACCCCGAACACCAGCGCCACCTCGCCGCAGGAGCGCGCGGCGCGCTGGAAACCTACTTGCATTGCGCGACCAGATAGGATGCCATGAAAGCATCGAGGAAATCGACATAAGGGTTTTTGCCGAGGGCCAGGACCTGACTGGCCGGCTCATCCCCCTTCACCGGTGGCGGAACGTCGGTCATGCCGGCCCTGTAGGGGTCGAGGTTCAGCTTTGGATAGCGGACCTCCGACCAGGGCTGCCCGATCTCGGTCAGGACATCCACCTCCGGCAGGATCAACGCGCACCGGTCCGGGCGGCGCAGGATCAGCTCCACCTCGTTGACCCCATCGCGCAGCGTGTAGTCGCGCCCCGAAAACAGACCAACCTCGCCCAGCTCCATCTCGAATATCTTGCGCCCGATAACCAGAATGCGGTCGCTTTCAGCCCGCAACTCGGGGCGTTTGTCCGGCTCCAGCGTCCAGCGGCGTATCAGCATGCCGAAATTCTGCAGCGCTTTCTGCGTATGCAATACAAGCGGGTTGTCCATCCCTTGGCTCCCATATCTCAGGCCCCGAATGACTTAGCCATTCGGGGCATTATGCCTGCAAGAGACAAAGATCACTGATGATGGCGGGCAGCATGGCGCTGGCCCGCCATCCGTCTCGTCAGATATCAAAGAGGAAGTCTGAAGCGCTCAGCTCATTTACCCCATCGATGAAGATCGTGAAGTCGGTGAAGGCGAGGTCCGCCGGATACATCGAATCCGCCAGCAGTCCGGGCTCCAGCAGATTGATCAGGAGGCCACTGCCCGCATTGCTGACACCGAGATCATTGGAATCGAGAACCGTATTGCCGAACTCAGTATCGGTGTTCAGCATGTCGAAGGTCAGCGGCCCTGCCAGCGACTGTGCCCCGAACCCGATCAGCGCGATCTGGTCCGACGGGCCAAAGCCATAAATCTCGTCATTGCCAAACCCTTCCGCATCGGGGGAGGAAAAATTCAGCTCGCCCAAATCGAAGACAAAAGTATCCGCAGCGCCGCTTGCACCATGAAGCTCATCATCGCCATCGCCGCCCGACAGGGTGTTGCTGCCCTCGTCGAACCCGGCGCCGATGCTGGTATTGGCGAATTGCGGCGAAGTGTCGGCCCAGAGGATATCGCGCCCGAAACCACCATAAAGGGCATCATTGTCACCGCCCCCCATCAGCGTATCGTCGCCAACATCCCCCACCAGAAAGTCAATTCCATCACCGCCATAGAGCCGGTCATTACCCGTCCCACCATCAAGATCGTCGCTCCCATCCTGGCCGCGCAGAAGGTCATCCAGCGCCCCGCCCTCAAGCGTATCCTGATCATCACCACCAAACAGCGTGTCGTTACTGCCACCGCCCGATAGTTCATCATCGCCGGTGCCGCCATAGAGCGTGTCATTGCTGTTGTCGCCCGCGATGGTATCGGCACCGGATGATCCGATCAGAAAGTCATCGCCGCTGCCGCCCTGAATATCATCGTTTCCATTGCCACCATCGATCGTGTCGTCCTGACCACCACCGTAGATGGTGTCGTGACCAGTGCCCCCATCAATCTGGTCGTCGTCGTTGCCGCCATAGAGACGGTCATTACCGCTTTCACCGATCAGGGAATCCTCGCCGTTGCCGCCATAGATCGTGTCGGCATAGGTCCCGATCCCGCCTTCGATGAAATCACCGCCATCGCCGCCATAGATGAGGTCCCTGCCGGAGCCGCCGTCAATGGTATCGGCGCCTTCCTCGCCGCGCATCGTGTCGTCGCCGCTGACACCGCTCATCGTGTCGCGCCCCGATCCGCCGAACATGCTGTCATCACCATCTCCGCCGCTGGCCCGGTCATTTCCGCGCCCGCCATAGACGGTGTCATTGCCACTGCCGCCATAGAGCACATCGCGGTCAGCCCCCCCTGAGAGGCGGTCATGACCGCCCTCGCCAAAGAGCGTGTCATTGCCATTGCCGCCATAAAGGCTGTCATTCGAGGATGCGGTGCGAAATACCGGCGTGAAGGCCATCATCGCCAGATCGAGAGGCACCGCAGCCGTGCGGCCAGCACCGGTATTGCTCTGCAGCGTGCCGATGCCGCCAATGCCACCCGGACCTGACGACCCGGTACGATCGCCATAGATCACGTCATTGCCGTTCTCACCGCGGATTTCGTCAGACCCGGTCCCGCCATAAGCGGTGTCATGGCCGTTATTGGCCCGGATCGTGTCATTGCCCGCCAGCCCCCGGATGAGATCACCGAGGAGGGTGCCCGCCAGGTTGTCATTTCCACTGGTTCCGTCGATAGCCATCTTGTCGCTCCTATTCCAGGCGCCGGCTGGGGCGGATCGCGGCCCCCGATCCTCATGATCGCGGCAATCCGCGCGGCGCGTGCGAAGCAGACTGCCGCAAACAGCGTCAGCCGATCGTCAGCGAAACGTCCCCTGCCTATTGACGCTTGCACAGACGGGGTGAACGCAGCGATGATCGCACATGGGATGAGGGGGGACCGATGCGTGCGCATGGACGGATCTTTGACAGTATCCTCGATACGGTCGGCAACACACCGCTCGTGCGCGTCAATGCGCTGGCGGCTGATGCCGGATGCCGGGGCGCGGTGCTGGCAAAGCTGGAATTCTTCAACCCTATCGGCAGCGTGAAAGACCGCATCGCCGTCGCCATGATCGAGGCGATGGAGGCAGCGGGCGACATCACCGAGGGCAGCACGATTGTTGAGCCGACGGCGGGCAATACCGGCATTGGCCTCGCCTTTGTCTGTGCCGCGAAGGGGCTGCGCTCAATCTTCACGATGCCGGAGGGGTTCTCGCAAGAGCGCATCAAGCTGATGCGGCTTTTGGGGGCAGAGGTTGTCCTGACGCCGAATGAAGGCGGTATCGCCGGTGCCATCCAGCGCGCCAACGAAATCGCGGCCGATCTGCCCGGCGCGGTCACCCCCTGGCAATATGGCAACCCGGCCAATCCGGACATTCACCGCCGAACCACGGCAGAGGAGATCTGGCGCGACACGGGCGGCACGGTGGACGCAGTGGTGATCGGCGTTGGCACCGGCGGCACGCTCAGCGGTGTTGGCGCGGCGCTGAAGGTGCTGAATCCCGCGATCCGCATCATTGCGGTGGAGCCGGAACTGAGCGCTGTCATTTCGGGCGAAACGCCGTTCCCCCACACCATTCAGGGGATCGGAACCGGCTTCATCCCCGATGTTCTGGATCTTGATGTCATTGATGAGGTGATGACGGTAAGCGACCGCAGTGCAATCGAAACCGCGCGCCAGGCCGCACGTCGGGAAGGCATTCCCTGCGGTCTGTCATCCGGTGCCGCGCTCAGTTGCGCTTTACGGCTAGCAGCACGCGAAGAGATGGCGCAGAAAACCATCGTGACGGTACTGCCCAGCTTTGCCGAGCGCTACCAGACAACGGCCCTTTTTGATTGTCTCTGAGCAGACGGACCCTTCAGGGGCCCGCCCGATGAAATGCAATCAACACTCGCCGATCTGCGCGGTCACGCGGGTAAGCAGCGTTTCGATATGCGCCTGCCGCGCTTTCGACTTCACCTGCTCCCCTTCCAGCAACCGCTGCAGCGACTCAAGCTCACGCCGGTTCAGTTTCGTCAGGTCGGTATCAGTGGAAGGCAGGTAGCCCATGACGTCACCCCTTGAATTTCCTTGCTACAAGTTCCGAAAAGCTAACCGAGGTTGATCTGTTCGGCAATACAGTCATCTTCCGAAGAGAAACGACTGTCTATTCTTGCACAGTTCCTGCATCAGGCACATTTCGCCCATGTGTCGGCGCGCTGCACAGCATCTCATCAGGATGATGCAGCAGCCATAAGAGATGGTCCAGATAACCGTCCACCACGGCTTCGGCCTCCTCGAACATTACCAGATCTTCCTTGAACAGGCAGGACCCCGCGACATGGTCGTCCATGACTTTCAGCAGGAACATGAACCGGGCGCCGTTGAGCGGCAAGATCGAGTTCTTGTCCTGAGACAGCTCGATACGCGACAACTCCAGCCCATCAAGGTCAGGTGCAGGCTCGTTATGGTCGACGACCGAGACATAGATCTCCGACAGCGCCGCCGGATCGATATCGCCGGTACCGGACGGGCCAAGGCGGCGCATCAGCGCCTCGAAGGGCAATTCCTGATGCGCATGTGCATCAAGTACCGCCTCGCGATTGGCCGCGATCTGATTACGGAAGGACGCTTCCCGTTCAACCCGGCGACGAATGATGACCGTGTTCTCCAGCAGGCCGACCATCGCATCAGTGCGCGGGCGTGACCGGTTGGCGATGGGGGTCGCGACGGCGATATCGTTGTGCCCGCAATGGTCCGACAGAAACGACTGAAGCGCAGTCAGAAGCGCCATGTACAGCGTTGCGCCTTCTTCGCGTGCGATGGCCCGCAGAGCCTCCACATGATCAGGCGGCACCTCCATCGCAATGCGTCCCGTGGCGAAGCTGATGCGCCCCGCATCGGCGGATGCGAAGAGCGGCCGAGCCCCGGAAAGCTGGTCGCGCCAGTAGTCAAGTTGCTGTTCTGCGGCACGCCCGGCGCACCATATCCGCTGCCAGCGCGCGTAGTCGGCGAACTGCAGGTCAGGCGGCGCAATCGGCCCGGCGCGCCCGCACATATGCGCCGCATAGTCGGCAAACAGCTCTTCCAGCAGGGTCTTGACCGTCCAGGCGTCCATGATGATGTGGTGGAGTGTCAGGATCAGCACGTGATGCGCGTCACCGAACTGCATGATGCGACAGCGAAATCCGGCCCGCTTGGTCACATCGAACACGTCCCACATTTCATCATCAACTGATCCGTCAATGAAAGTCCAGCGATAACCTTCTGGAATCACGCGCCAATCCTCGGCAGCGAGCTTCAGGTTAACGGTGCTGGCCGGGCTGGTGCGCCATTCATCGCCGATGCGCCGGAAGGTGGTGCGCAGGACCGCGTGGCGGGCGATCAGGCGGCGCAGGCATGTCTCCAGCACCGTCACATCTAGCTTGCCCGTCAGGCGATAGGCAAAGGGCATGGTAAAGACGGGATAGCCGGGGATGGCCGCTTCCAGATCGAGGATCGCCTCCTGCGCGAATGAGACCGGCCCCTGGATAAGTCCCTCCGCCCCCTCGCGGGTCAGCGCGAAGCCTTCGTCCGCCGCGCTCTGACCGGCATCTATATGCGCTGCAAGTTCAGCAACTGTCGATGCCTCGAACAAGCTGCGCAGCGACAGGGTCACGCCGCAGCGCATCTCGACCCGCAGCGCGATCTGCACCGCCAAGAGGGAATCGCCGCCAAGGGCGAAGAAGTTGTCGTCGCGCCCAATCTCCGGCCCGCTGAAGACGTCGCGCCAGATTGCTGCAACCATCGTCTCGGTTTCGGATCTGGGCGCGCTGTAGGGCGCGCGCGCCTCTGCCCCTTCGCACAGTTTCACGCCAAGCAGGTCTGCCATGCTGGTTCGGCGAACCTTGCCGGTCACTGTCTTGGGAATGCTGTCGACGATGACCAGATGGCGCGGCAGTTCGGCATCGCGCAGACGCTCATCTTCCAGCGCAAAACGCTGAATATCAGACACCGACAGCGCCGCCTCATCGCGCAGCACGACCGCGGCACCGACATCTTCGCCAAGGCGCGGATGCGGCACGGCGAAGGCAACCGCCTCGGCGATATCGGGATGGGACAGTAGAACGTCGTCGATCTTCAAGGGCGATATCTTTTCGCCCCCCCTGTTGATCAATTCCTTCAGTCGCCCGGTGATGTAGAGATATCCGTCCTCGTCAAGATATCCGAGATCGCCGGTCCTGATCCACCCGTCCCCATCGCGCGCCAGCGGCAGCGCGCCGGGGCTGATATAGCCGCGCGTCATGTTGGGGCCGCGCAGGGCCAGCTCTCCGACCTCTTCCGCGGCGGCGGCGGTGCCGGCCTCATTCAGGATTATCACCTCCGGCCCTGCCGCCTGCCCGACTGAGCCCGGCTTGCGCATCGCGGGCGGCAAAGGGTTGGAGGTGACCTGCGAGGCCGCCTCCGTCATCCCGAATGTCTCGATCACCGGAACGCCGAACAGCTCCTCCAACGTCTCGAACCGCGCGACGGAAAGTGAGGCCGAGGCAGAGCGGATCAGCCGCAGGGAATGCCCATTCAGCGCCGCCTCCTGGCGCGATGCCTCGGCAATCACCGCCTGATGGATTGCGGGCACGGCCGTGAACCATGTGGGGCGAAACGTGGTCAGGTGATCGAAAAAGCCGGGCGCATCGAAACCCCGCATATAGATGATCCCCGCCCCCGCGCGCAGGGACGCCATCAGCCCCGAAATCAGGCCATGGGCGTGATGCAGCGGCAGGACGCTCAGCAACCGGTCCTGCCGCGTCAGAGCCAGTGAGCGGGCAGTGGCGCTGGCCGAATGGCATATGTTGAGATGGCTGAGCGGCACGGCCTTCGGCGCAGCGGTCGTACCGGAGGTCGGTAGGATGAAGGCATCATCGCAAAGCGTTGGCATCGCTGCGTTATCGGCTGCAGGATGACATACTTCCGCGCCCTTCCCCACCTGCACCGCCAGCGGCGCATCGGCATCGCCCGGCAACAGCGGCAGACAAGGCAGGTCGAGCTTTGTGGCGGCATACTCCGCCCGCCGCGCGGTCCCCTCGATCGTCAGCAATGCGTCGACGGCGAAATCGGCGAAGATGCGTTCCCAATCCGCCGCCGCCAAAGCGGGGTTCAGCGGCAGGCACACCATGCCACTGGCAATGGCAGTGATCGCCACCGCCATCTCAGGCCCCGGCGGCAGAACCACGGCGATGCGCGATTCTTTATGAAACCCTTTGCCCCTCAGCGCCGTAACGATTCTGTTGATAGCGTCGAACAGCCCGGCATAGGTCAGCGGAGCCACCCCCGCCGCCCCTATTGCCAGCGCGTCAGGATCCCCAGCGCTGTGGTGCGCAAGACAGTCATGCAGGGACGAGATGGAGAATTCCGGCACGGACTTCGCGGTTGAAGGCATTCTGGTGACGTTCCCTATGGCTTCGCGCACAAGACAGGTTGATCGCAATCGATGGTCCAAACGCGTTGTATTGCGACGTGATTTTTCACATACTCAAATCGTCATGGGAATGATGTGTTGTCTGTATGTGCATTATTGCAAGGGGTGGTCGGATGAAGCCTAGTCCAAGGACCATAGGGGGTTGTCGCGTAATGTCAGCACGCCAAACCATTGCAGCATGCGCATATTGAGATGCAGATGCGCATGACAGACACGCAGGCCACGGCCAGCAGGGCTGAGCGCCGACAGATCACGGTCATGTTCTGTGATCTTGTCGGCTCGACCGAACTGTCGGTCACTTATGATCCCGAAGACATGCGCAAACTGCTGACCGATTACCGTCAGGCCTGTGCCCGTGCGATCAAACCCTATGGTGGATTTATCTCGCAATATCTCGGCGATGGCATCCTCGTCTATTTCGGCTATCCGCGCGCCCATGAACATGATGCGGAACGGGCGGTGCGCGCCGCCCATGACGTTGTGGATGCGCTGTCCCGGTTCAACGATCCGCCCTTGAAGGTCTGCATCGGCATCGCAACCGGCACGGTCGTTGTCGGCGACATCGTGGGCGATGGGGTCACCGAACTGGACGTTGCGGTCGGGCAGACACCAAACCTCGCTGCCCGCCTGATGCACATGGCTGGCGAGAACGAGATTTTCATCGCCGATTCCACCCGTCAGCTGATCGGTGATGTGTTTGATCTGACTGATCTCGGCACGCCCAACCTGAAAGGCTTTTCGGAGCCTGTCCGCCTTTGGCGCGTCGATGGCGACCCGCGCATCAAGAGCCACTCGCACGCCATCCATAACAAGACCTATTCCACCCCCCTGATCGCCCGCGATGAGGAATTGGGCCGGCTGCAGGACGCCTGGGCAAAGGCGCAGGCAGGCAAGGGTCAGGTCGTGCTTCTCTCCGGCGAAGCGGGGATCGGCAAGTCCCGGCTGACCCGCGATTTCGAAGAGATATTCTCCGCCGACGAGCAGCCGGTGCTGATCAACAAGTATTACTGCGCCGAGAACAGCCAAAGCTCCACCCTGCGTCCCATCGTTGACAAAGTCCTGCTCGATTCTGAGATTCAGACCGGCGACACCGAGGACGCCAAGATCCGCAAACTGCGCCAGTTATTTCTGACGGAGCATGAGCTTTCGCGCGAAAACGTCTCCGTGATCCTCAACTTCCTGTCGCTGGAAAACAGCCTGCAGGCAGGCGCGCGGAAACTATCGCCCAAGGAACGTAAGGAGAGGATATTCGCGATCCTCGAAGAGCATATCTGCAACTATGTGCGCGAGAAACCGGCGCTTCTGGTTGTAGAGGATGTCCACTGGTGCGACCCGACGACATTGGAACTGCTGGATCACATCATCCGTATGCGTGTGCCGACACTGCGCCTGATGATCGTGCTGACCGCGCGGTCGGAATTTCTGCCGACATGGCCGGACGAGCATTACATCACGAATATCAAAATGAAGCGGTTCAGCCCGGCGGCCGCGGAGACGTTTATCGCAGCCTTGTGCGACGGCAGCAAACTGCCCGAGCACATACGCCAGGAAATTATCCGGCGCGGTGACCGGGTGCCGCTTTATCTCGAAGAGGTGTTCAAGGCAGCGAGCGAGAATTTCGCCATCATCACCCAGCAGTCGACTGAAAACTCCGGCAAATACGTCAATCCGCTTGGCGTGCCCAATTCACTGGCCAGTTCGCTGATGGAGCGGCTCGACCGGCTTGGCCCGGTGAAGACCGTGGCGCAGACAGCCTCCGCCGTTGGGCAGAGCTTTCCAGCAGGGCTTCTTGAGCAGGTCGGCGAGTTTTCCGCAAACGATCTGCGTGATGCGTTGACCCAACTGATCGAAACCGATGTCATCGTCACCCATACCGGCACCGAGGGTCCCGTCTATCAGTTCAAGCACGCGCTTCTGCGCGATGCGGCCTATGCCAGCCTGCTGCGGGCCGAGCGCAAGCAGCTTCATGCAAAGATCGCAAAGTCACTTATAAGCCATTATCCTGAAACAGAAATGCGCGAACCTGAATTGCTGGCGCAGCACTTCGCCAAAGGCGAGATGACTGAAGAGGCGATCCGGTACTGGCAACTGGCAGGCGAGCGGTCACGCGAACGCAACGCCAATTCAGAAGCGCTGGAGCATATCACCCAGGGTCTCGATCTGTTGAAAACGCTGCCAGACGCGGCAGGCAGGCATGAGCAAGAGGTTGATCTGCGCACCAGCAGCGCACTCGCGCTGACGGCACTGCATGGCGGCGGTTCGGAAAAGGTAAAGGAGAACTATGCCCGCGCCCGGCAGTTGACGCAGGACAAGAGCCACACATCAGAACATTTTCGCATCATGGTCGGCTCCTGGCTCAACAGTTTCATCGGCGGCGATCTGTATGAAGCGCAGTCGCTCAGCAACGAGGTGCTGGCCCTCACCGAGGGCAAGAACGACCCCAGCAACCATATCGAGGCGAACCGCATCCGCGGCATGACCCTGTTTTATGCAGGTGATTTCAGCGGCGCACGCAGCAGTATCGAAACCGCCATCGCCCTGCATGATCCCGAACATCACCGCAGACACGCGCTGACCTTCGGTCTTGACCCGCTGGTCTGCTGTCAGAGCTACCTCGCCTATTCGCATCTCTTCCTTGGCGACACGGATGCGGCCCTGTCGGCGAATGACGCGGCAATCGATACCGCACGCGCCGTCAAACATCCCTATTCGGAGGCATTCTCGCTCGCCTTCGCAGCCTTTGTGCGCCAGAATCTGGATCACCTTGAGGAGGCGAACATCCTCGCCGACAGAACCATCAAGATCGCCGAGCAGAATGAGTTCCAGTTCTGGGCCAACCAGCAGCGCGTCGTGCAGGCCTGGGCCGATGCCCGTCGCAATGGCGGCAAGACGTCCGAAATGCGCACCGCCGTCGACGGCTTTCTTGAAACAGGCTCTACCATCGGCTCCACCCGGATTATCAGCATGATGGCCGAAGTCATGCTTCTGGGCGGAGAGCTGACCGAGGCCCGAGCGCTGATCGAGCGGGCTTTGACGACAGCCAACAAGACGGGCGAGAAATTCTACGTGGCGGAGATACACCGGCTTGAAGCGATGCATTGCCATGCGATCAAGGGTGTGGCCGCCTTGGGCGAGGTCTGCAACTTTTTTGGCCGATCGCTCAGTATCTCCGAATATCAGGGCGCGGGCATGTGGCAGCATCGCACCGCCCGCAGCATTGGGGAGCTGAGCCGCGAGATCAGTCATGATCCTGAGACGGCGACCCGGTTGCTGGGCCTGTGCGAAGGTAACCCGGCAAGCGATCAATTGCGCGACATCGTCAGTATGGCGCGCAATCTACTCGACAGGCTGTCGCGGCGCTGATCACAACTGCGGTGTTCCGCGTCAGCCAGATGGCATTGCGCAAGCCGATCAACGGACAGGCACCGCGTTCGGGAAGAATAGCTGCTGGCCGCCCCGTCTGAAGCCCGCAATGGCCGATTGCCCGGCCTCCCCCAGAAGCCAGTTGATCAGCTTTTGCGCACCGTCAGCATTTACATGGGGGTGGCGGTCCGGGTTCACAGCGATGATGCCATACTGATTGAAAAGCGCGCTGTCGCCCTCGAACAGTACATCGTGATTGCCCTTGTCCTGATAGGCGATCCATGTGGCCCGATCAGCGAGGACATAGCCATCGGTTTGCACCGCGACGCGGATCGTCGCCCCCATGCCCGATCCCGTTTCCCGATACCAGGTGCCAAAATCTGCGGGCACGGCGCCGATGCGCCGCCAGAGGCGCAGCTCCGCCTTGTGGGTGCCACTATCGTCCCCACGTGAGACAAGGATCGCATCGCCCGCCGCCATAGCCACCAGCGCCTCGTCCAGATCGCCCTTCGCCGCGAGGCCCAGAGGGTCATTTTCAGGCCCGATAATTACGAAGTCATTATACATCAGATCATAGCGACGAACCCCGTGCCCAGCGGCAACGAAGGCTTCCTCCGCCGCCTTGGCATGAACCAGAAGGACATCCGCATCCCCCGCTTCGGCATTGCGGATCGCCTGCCCGGTCCCGACCGCGACGACCGCAACATTCAGGCCTGTCTCGGCCTCGAAGAGAGGCACGAGATAGTCATACAACCCCGAGTTCTGGGTCGACGTCGTGGACTGAACAAGGATGCGCTGACCCTGTGCGACAACTGTCGTCGTACCAAGGATGACCCCCAGCATAACGGCACCAAGAACCCGTATGAGCCGCATTGATCCATCCTTTGTGCCGGTCGCGATGGCCCTATATGTCCAGTTTGACATATCGGCTGTCAACCACCGAGATCGCGCTCGTCAGTCGACAGACCCATGGACGGCGACCTGCATGATGTCAGCCTCCTGCGGCTCGATGAAGCGGAATTGCTCACGCACCCCGGCCTCCGTCAGCTCTCGCGCGACCGCGAGCAGCGTGTTGGGTGCGTGGTCCTCGCAAAGATCGGCCATATAGGTCAGCTCCTCGCGCGCTGCGGGCAATGCCGCCGCACTGTCGGGCGCGCCATAATATGTGACGAAATGGGTGGCGAGCGCATCGGCCAGCGCCTCCATCTCCGCCTCTTCCACCTGCGCGACAGCAACGAATGTGGCGCGCCCGAAGCTTTCCAACCCCAGCCAGCCATTGGCAAATGCCTGGCGGGCCTTGCCGGTGATCTCCCCCGCCGACCAGTTCGAAAACTCGAACCCGCCAGAGATCGCCCATTCGCCGGTGGTCGCCGGGCGGGCGAAGACATTCTGGTCGCTTTCGTCGAAATGGATGGTGCGGGCGAGCTTCACGTGTCAGTCCTCCAACATGGTGGAAAGCGGGATGAGGCGTGTCTCCACCCCGTCACGCAAAAGCATCCCGCCGCGTTCGTCAATCCCGACGAAAATGCCGGAATGGACGGTGCCGTTCATGGTAAAGGTCACGTCCTCCCCCATCCGGTAGGCCCGTGCGCGCCAATCGGCATGGAGCCGGGCCATGCCACCATCGAGCCATGTATTGATCCAGACCAGCGTATGGCGCGACCAGCTTTCAAGCAGGCGAAACGGATCCACGTCTGCGCAGCCCTCTTCGTAAAGCACCGTCCGGTCGGGGGCGGCCCCCGGCTCATCGCTGATGCCGCTGACATGAATGTCGAGGGCGATCACCAGCCAGTCAGGTTCTGCCGCCGGATCGCGGGTGGAAGCAGACGCGCGCAGACCGCCACACCGCGCACCGTTGACGCGGATACCGCCGGGCCAGTCCATATGCACCGCGACCTCCGGCGGGGCCAGCGCGCCCAGCGCATCGGAAAAGCCGAGGCTGGCGGCGAACACCATCGCCATCGCATCCTCCAGCGCCGCTTCGGGCGTCAGGACCAGCGCCGCCGATAGCGTATCGCCGCCCTTGTTGTGCACGATCAGACCGGGATCGCAGCCAAGGACCGCGGCGGAGACCGCCTTGGCCATCGGATCCATGCCATCGGGCGCGGCCTCCCCCCGAAAAAGCGGCGGAAAGGACAGATCCGACATCATGCGACCCCGTCGCTGATCAGCCGCTGTGCAATGGTGCGAAACGCCTGCGCCTGCGCGCTGTCGGGCTGCGAGACGACGATAGGTGCACCACCATCGGCGGCCTTGCGAATCTCGATGTCGAGGGGGATCTCGCCCAGGAACGGGATACCGTGCTTGTCGGCATCATCGCGCGCGCCGCCGTGGCCAAAGATATGTTCCTCATGACCACATTCAGAACAGATATGGGTCGACATATTCTCGATCATCCCGGCAATCGGCGTGCCGAGCTTTTCGAACATGTCCAGCCCCTTGCGCACATCCAGAAGCGCGAGGTCCTGCGGGGTGGAGACGACGACAGCGCCCGTTACCTCCGCCTTCTGGGCCAGGGTCATCTGCACGTCGCCGGTGCCCGGCGGCAGATCGACGATCAGCACGTCAAGCTGCCCCCATTGCACCTGGCTCAACATCTGTTGCAGCGCACCCATCAGCATCGGGCCGCGCCAGACGACGGCCTCGCCCTCCTGCGTCATCAGCCCGATGGACATCAGGGTGACGCCATGATTGCGCAAGGGCAGGATCGTCTTGCCATCAGGGGACGCGGGACGACCGGAGACGCCGAGGATGCGCGGTTGCGACGGGCCGTAGACATCGGCGTCCAGCATGCCGACCTTGCGCCCCTCCGCCGCCAGGGCGACCGCGAGGTTGCCGGCAACAGTGGATTTGCCGACCCCGCCCTTGCCGGAGGCAACGGCCAGAATGCGATCCACGCCCGGCACTTTTTGCGGCCCCTGCGCTTTGGGCTTGCCACCGAGCATCAGGTCGGGTGCGGGACCCTTCGCAGGCGCGGCGGGGGCATTTGCGTGAGCGGTCGTGACAGCCATCACCTTGGTCACACCATCCAGCGCCTCCAGCGCCTCGACGGCGGCAACCCGCGCTGGCTCCATCGCGGCACCGTCCTTTGCTTCCAGCACGAAACGGACCGCGCCGTCCTCGACATTCAATGCCCTGACGACATCGGCTGAGATGAGATCAGTGCCGCTCTCAGGATCGGTGATGCTTTTCAGTGCCGCGATCACCGCCTCGCGCGTAACGCTCATACAGTGCCGACCTGAATGTCACCTTCAACCACATGGTTGAGGTCCGCCCCCTCCAGCGTCAGCACCATGCGCGCCTTCACGGTGCCGCCGCTGAGCTTGCCCGCCGCGCGCGCTTCGCGGATGGCGCGCTCGATCTCCTGCTGCGAGGTCACGCCGACCTGCTTCAGAAATTTGCGCATGGACATGTTGAAATCGTCATCGCTCATTGTCGTCTCCCCGTCGGCCCGATGCTGGCGGGCTCCAAGTTTTTCTTCATTTTCGCCTGCACTCATGCAAGCCTGACAGTGATAGTAGCGCATCCAACGCGGAGGCAATGGCAGATCGTCATGTTCAGGCTGCCCCTGATCATCCTCATCATGCTGACCCTGACCCTGATCGCCGGGTCAAACAGGACGATGGCAGCGCCGCTCCGCCTCGCCGCGCCGCCGGAACTGGTGGAGAGCGGCTTGCTCGGCTATCTCCTCCCCCGGTTTTCGCTGAAGACACAGGTGCGGGTCACCATCGTCGGCGCGGGGGAGGCTGCGGACATCGCACTGGTGGGTGACGGCCCGGTCGCGGATGGTGCAGCAACCCTGCCGGTGATTGAACGGGCGGGCGGCCCTGTCTATCTCGCCGCAACCGACGCGGTGCCATCGACGGAGGTGCAGCGGCTTCTCGACTGGCTGACATCGGAGATCGGCAAGCGCACGCTGATCGCCTACAAGGTCGACGAGGTCGCGCCCTTCCATCCGCCTGCCGCACCGCTGGTGGTGGAGACGCTGGCCCCGCCTTCGGGTGACATGTCCCTTGGCGAGGCGGTCTCCCTCGCCAAATGCGGACGCTGCCATGTGGTCGGCGAGGCCAACAAGTTCAGCGGCATCGGCTCCACCCCCTCATTCGGAGCGCTGCGCGCATTGGAAAACTGGGAGACGGCCTTCGCCACTTTCTGGACGCTGAACCCGCATCCTTCCTTCACCCAGATCGAAGATGTGACGGAGCCATTCAACCCCAACCGTCCCCCGTCCATCGCGCCCGTGATGCTGACCATGGAGGAGGTCGAAGGCATCATCGCTTTCGTCACCGCGATGGAGCCTAAGGACCTTGGCCCGCCACTGGCTTACAAGTAAGCCGCCGCCGCCTCAGCCATCGTCCTTCTTGATCTCGCGTTCCTTCAGATAATCGTCGCTCGTGCGCACCTTGGGGCGGGCACCGCCGAAGAACGGCTGCGCCTCGGAATGGTATTGCGCGCTGACACGGCAATCATCGCACATGCGGATCAGGCGGGCATTGTCCGAATGGGTGAACATGGAATGCTTGCCCTCCAGCTTTTCCACAATCCGCTCGATGGTGGATTTCACGCCGAACAGCGCACCACATTCGATACAGGGATAGGGCTCCTCCTCCTTCAACGCGCGCTGGCGGAGGGCGTTGTCGGTGAGGTCGAATTGCGGCTTCAGCGTGATTGCATCTTCTGGGCAGATCGTCTCGCAGATGCCGCACTGAAGGCAGGCATCTTCGCGAAACCGCAGTTTTGGCGCATCGGGATCGTCAGACAAGGCCCCCGGCGGGCAGAGCGACGCGCAGGAGAGGCAGAGCGTGCACGCATCCTCATTGACCAGCACAGCACCGTAAGGCGCACCAGTCGGCAGCAGGATCGGAGCCTCCCCCACGCCCCCCGCGGCGGCCAGTGCCTTCACCGCCAGACGCGTGGCATCGCGTCGTCCGCCAAGGGTCAGGATTGGTGCGACAGCGGGCATCTTGGGTGCCGCCGTAAAGAGCAGATCGGACAGGGCGTCGGGGTCCGCAGGCTCCAACAGGCGGATCGCAGTGCCTTCGATCCCTGCGCCGGACGACAGCGCGCTGGCCAGATCGGCCTGCGCCGCAATCGCCTCGCGGTCGGCTTTCGGGCCAAGCAGCAGGTCGACGGACGCAAAGCCGCTCGCCAAGGCGACGAGCATCTCGGCATGACCGAAAGCGCCCAGCGCCTCCAACGCAAGGGGGATCACATCTGCGGGGAGGCCACGCCCGTAGCGGGCAGCGAGGGCGATCATCTCCGCGCCATGGTCCTGATCGTGGATCAGCAAGCGCGGCAGCACTCCGCCCGCGTCGCGGTAAGCAGTCGCCGCGGTACGGATCATCGCAAAAACATGGGCGGCAGGCGGGTCGTCATAGGACGCCGCGCCGGATGGGCAGACAGCGGCGCAAGCCCCGCAGCCAGCGCAGATATTGGGATCGATGGAAACATGTTCCCCCGCCGGTACGATCGCACCGGTCGGGCAGAGATCGAGGCATCGCGTACACCCCACCTGCCCGGCCCGCGAATGGGCGCAGAGGCTTTCATGAAACGCAATATGCAGCGGTTTCTCGAAAGTCCCGACCATGTGCGATGCCGCCAGAAGCGCCCGCGCCACCGCCAGCGGATCGCCCGGATCGGCGCGCAGATAGCCGTCGCGTTTCTCATGTGCAGGGAAAAGCGGCACTTCGCCCCTGAGATCGAGGATCAGATCGCAGGTCGATACCGCACCATCGCGTGGTGGTGCCGCTGTCGGCGCACCGCGTCCGACTGGCGCTGTTGCAGCGAAGCCGTCGAACGTCACCTCGAACTGGCCGAGCGATCCGCGCGCCTGCCGCAAAACGCCCCGATGCGCATCGAAGGCGCGCGCGACGCCCACCGGCGCATCCGGCGCATCGGTGGTGACGGCAGTAACGCTCAGCATCGGGGCCAGTTGCGCCGCCGCGCTCAGTGCCACATCGCCCTGCCCGAGAACCAGGCAGACACCGCCGGACATCACGTCCATCGTTTTCTGGGGCGGCACAGGCATGGTGGCGAGCGCGATCAGCGCGGCGATCTTTGGTGTCTTGTCGGCGGGATCATCCGACCATCCGGCGCGATCGCGGATATCGACGCAAAGGGGCGCCGGCTGGCCGGTCTCCTCCGCCAATGCGGCAAACGTCGCCTCCTCCTGCCCGCAGGCGATGATCACATCGCCGGTGCCGAGCGCCTTGGCCACCAGATCGACCTCACCCGTGCACAGGCCGGTATGCACCCGGCTGCAGGCCAGACCCGTTGCCGCCGCGATCTTCTCGCGGTCGGGCGATTGGGTTCCCGCACAATTGCAGAGCAGCAAACTGGCCTTCATCGACATCTCCCCGAATATTCGGATGCTGGACTTCGCGGACGCTTCCTGCCAGCTTTTTATGTGACGTTAACCAGCCGCGCCGCCGAGAGCAAAGGAGTAAAACATGCCGGAGCGTTCCATTGCCATGCCCGTCGGCGTTGTTGTGCGCCGCAGCCCCGGTGCGACACGCTGGGCGAAATATGCGTGGAAGGCGGTCGCTGTTCTGCCCGGCGCGGGCCCCGCGAACTGGCAGGAGTTGAGGCGCGAGGACAGCGCGGCGGGCGAAGTGGTGGAGTATCACGCAGGCACGCTGGAGATGACCCTTTACCGCACGGATACTGAGGCTTACCGCGTCGCGCTCAGCAACGAGCCGCCGACCGTCTTTGTGATCATGGACCAGAATGAAGAACCGGATGCGGGCGGCGCGATGAAACTGATCGGCGTGACCGCATCGCCTTTCGAGGCGCAGGACTTCGCCGATACCGGCGAGGAGATCGTTGAGCCCGTGCCCATGCCAGCGGGGTTGATCGCCTGGGTGCGGGAATTCGTCGATCGCCACCATGTCGACGAGGCGTTCATCAAGCGAAAGCGGCGCAACTGGTCTGACCGGGCGCCCGAGGACGGCATCGGGGACGCCCGTGTGCGTCAGGCAGCGGACGTGTACCGCACACCCGCGTCGCGCAAGAGGACGTTGAATTGAGCGGTAAGGAGCCAGATTTCCTCTCGCGCTGGTCAGCGCGCAAACGCAGTGCGGCCAAGACAACGCCCGACATCGAAGTCGAGGAGGCTGCGTCGCCGGTTGTTGTGCCCGAAGACCCGCCGGAGATGTCGCCCGAGGAACAAGCGAAAGCAGATCGCAATCTGCTCGATACACTCGGCCTCAAGCATCCTGATGATCTGCGCCCCGGCGATGACGTGAAAGGCTTCATGCAGGCCGCCGTGCCGGACCGCCTGCGTCGACTGGCTCTGCGCCAGCTCTGGCGCGGCAATCCGGTTCTGGCCAATCTAGATGAGCTGGTCGACTACGGCCAGGACTTCACCGACAGCGCCATGGTCGTCGAAAACATGCAGACGCTCTATCAGGTCGGCAAGGGGATGATGCGCAAGTTAGAGACCCTTGCCGAAGACGATGAGCCGACAGCCGGTCATCCCGCCCTATCGCCCGGCCCAAAGGGCGATCAGGATCAGCCGGTAGATGAAGATGCACCTGATAGGCTCGCGGAGACGGCAGAGCCGGAACCAGACATCGTGCGACTGGAAGAGGATCATGCCCAGGACCCGCCTCCCACATCACGGCCCCGGCGCATGACCTTCCGTTATGAAAGCTAGTTTTCCGTCAGATGGAGAAAAAACCTTTTGTGACGCAGCGTCAGGCGGCGTAACGTACAAGAACGAATATCAGGAGCCTGCGACAAACGAGGCCGGACCAGGGGAGAGAACGTGACCGCCAGCGCCATTGCGACAGGTCTACGGGAGGAGGACGCGCTCCGCGCGGACCTCTATGATTTCTTGGGCGCATTTCTCGCGCGTCCTCCATCCACGGAGCTACTGGAAAAAGCGGCAGCTCTGTCCGGCGACGACACCGACATGGGTCATGCGATCGCCGCGCTGTCGCGCATCGCAGGATCCATGAAGGCCGCTACGGCGCGCACGGAGTTCGAAGCGCTGTTCATTGGTCTCGGACGGGGTGAGTTGCTGCCCTATGCGAGTTTCTACATGACAGGGTTCCTGAACGAAAAACCGCTTTCGATCCTGCGCAACGACATGGCGCGCCTCGGGATCGAACGGGCGGAGACTGTTTATGAGCCGGAAGATAACATTGCCTCGCTCTGCGAGATGATGGCCGGGCTGATCCGGGGCCGGTTCTATGCCGCCGCCGATATCGCCGGTCAGCGGGCGTTCTTCAATGCGCATCTCGGCCCCTGGGCCGCACATTTCTTCACCGATCTGGAGGGGGCCAAGAATTCAGTCCTCTATGCGCCGGTCGGTGCCATCGGCAAGGCGTTCATGGCGATAGAGCGCGAAGCTTTTCGAATGACGGGCGACGCCTGAGGAGCGCCCTTGTGACCGGCCCCCGCGGGCCAAGAAGGAGGAAAACCAAGATGGACAAAGCAAAAGGCGAAAGCCGGCGCGATTTCCTGAAACTGGCGACGACCACCGCCCCGGTGGCTGCTGTCGCTGCGGTTGTGGCACCGAAAGATGCCGCCGCCGCCGAGGCTGGCGATGCAGGCGAAGGCCTGCGCGAGACAGCCCACACCAAAGCCTATCTCGACAGCGCCCGGTTCTGACCGGACGACGTCCCCCCGCCCGCCGGTCACTGGTTGCGTGACGCCCGACTTCCGGCAGGCAAAGACGAAATACCAAGCAACGCCGGTTCAACCGGCCAGCACGGGAGTTAAGAAATGCTCAGGAAAAAGACCAACGGGGTTGCGCGACGCCCCCAGCATGGATCGATCCTGTCTCAGGTAGCCGAAAAATCAGTTGATCGCCGCGCGTTCCTGCGCGGATCCGGCCTCGCCATTGGCGGTCTGGCCGGGATCGGCGCATTGGGCGGCACGGTGACGAAAGCCAGCGCGGCAAGCGCGCTGGATGGCAAGGTGGAGACGGTCAAATCGGTCTGCACCCATTGCTCCGTCGGGTGCACGGTTCTGGCGGAAGTCTCGAACGGTGTCTGGGTGGGACAAGAGCCCGGCTGGGACAGCCCATTCAACCTCGGGGCCCATTGCGCCAAGGGCGCAGCGGTACGCGAGCACGCCCACGGCGAGCGGCGGCTGAAATATCCGATGAAGCTTGTCGACGGCAAATATGTCCGCATGTCCTGGGAAGACGCGATCAACGAGATCGGCGACGGGATGATGAAGATCCGCGAGGAAAGCGGCCCGGACAGCGTCTACTGGCTCGGCTCGGCCAAGCACAACAACGAACAGGCTTATCTTTTCCGCAAGTTCGCAGCCTATTGGGGCACGAACAATGTCGACCATCAGGCACGGATCTGCCATTCGACAACGGTTGCGGGGGTTGCGAATACATGGGGCTATGGTGCCATGACCAACTCCTACAACGACATCCATAACTCCAAGGCGATCTTCATCATCGGTGGCAACCCGGCGGAGGCGCATCCCGTCTCGCTGCTGCATGTTCTGAAGGCGAAGGAAGAAAACAACGCGCCGCTGATCGTCTGCGATCCACGCTTTACCCGCACGGCAGCCCATGCGGATGAATTTGTGCGCTTCCGGCCCGGATCGGATGTGGCGCTGGTCTGGGGCATCCTCTGGCACATTTTCGAGAACGGGTGGGAGGACAAGGAATTTATCCGCACCCGCGTCTGGGGCATGGACCAGATCAAGGAAGAAGTCGCGAAATGGACCCCGGAAGAGGTCGAGCGCGTCACCGGCGCGCCGGGCGAACAGCTTCGCCGCGTCGCCCGCACCATGGTCAACAATCGCCCCGGCACCGTCATCTGGTGCATGGGCGGCACCCAGCACACCAACGGCAACAACAACACGCGCGCTTATTGCGTGCTGCAGCTTGCACTCGGCAATATGGGCACGTCGGGCGGCGGGACTAACATCTTCCGCGGCCATGACAATGTGCAGGGCGCGACGGATCTCGGCGTCCTCAGCCACACCCTGCCCGGCTATTATGGTCTGAAAGCCGGTTCCTGGGCCCATTGGGCGCGGGTCTGGGAAGAGGATATCGACTGGCTGAAAGGCCAATTCGAGGGGTCGGGCGATGACAGCCTGATGAACAAGACCGGCATCCCCGTTTCGCGCTGGATCGATGGCGTCCTTGAAGACAAGGACAACATGGACCAGCCGAACAATGTCCGCGCCATGGTCCTCTGGGGTCATGCGCCGAACTCTCAGACCCGTATGGTCGAGATGAAGGCGGCGATGGAAAAGCTGGACATGATGGTGGTGGTGGACCCGTTCCCGACCGTCTCGGCCGTTCTGTCCGACCGCAAGGATGGCGTCTATCTCTTGCCCGCCTCGACCCAGTTTGAGACACGCGGCTCCGTCACAGCGTCGAACCGTTCGCTCCAGTGGCGCGACAAGATCATCGATCCGCTGTTCGAAAGCCTGCCGGACCATATCATCATCGCCAAACTCGCCAAGAAGTTCGGATGGGAAGACAGGTTCTTCCGCAATATCGCAATGGATGGCGAGGATGAACCGAATGTCGAGGACATCACCCGCGAATTCAATCGCGGCATGTGGACGGTCGGCTATACCGGCCAGTCGCCTGAGCGGATCAAGCTCCACATGGAAAACCAGCATACTTTCGATCGCACGACGCTGAAGGCCAATGGCGGCCCGGCGGATGGCGATTACTATGGTATGCCATGGCCCTGCTGGGGCACGCCGGAGATGAAGCATCCGGGCACGCCGAACCTCTATGACATGTCGAAACCCGTCTCCGATGGCGGCCTGACCTTCCGCGCCCGGTTCGGGGTGGAACGCGACGGCGACAACCTTTTGGCGGAGGGCGTCTATTCCGCCGGGTCGGAAATTCAGGACGGATATCCCGAGTTCACCATGCAAATGCTGATGGACCTTGGCTGGGACGGCGACCTGACGGCTGAGGAACGCGCTGCCATCGATGCGGTGGCCGGGGCCAAGACCAACTGGAAAACCGACCTTTCGGGCGGCATCCAGCGGGTCGCGATCAAGCATGAGTGCGCGCCCTTCGGTAACGCCAAGGCCCGCGCCGTTGTCTGGACCTTCCCCGATCCGGTGCCTCTGCACCGCGAGCCGCTCTATTCCAACCGGCGTGATCTGGTGGCGGATTATCCGACCTATGAGGACCGGAAATTCTATCGCCTGCCGACGATGTATGCGTCGATCCAGAAGAACGACTTCTCGCAGGAATATCCCATCATCCTCACCTCCGGCCGCCTGGTCGAATATGAGGGCGGCGGCGACGAGACACGGTCGAACCCGTGGCTGGCCGAGCTGCAACAGGACATGTTCGTGGAGATCAACCCGCGTGATGCCAACAATCTCGGCATTCGCGACGGGGCGCAGGTCTGGGTCGAGGGTCCGGAGAAAGGCAAGGTGAAAGTTATGGCCATGCTGACCGAACGGGTCGGCGCGGGCGTTGCCTTCATGCCCTTCCATTTCGGCGGACATTTCCAGGGGGAGGATCAGCGATCCAAATATCCGGACGGGGCGGACCCCTATGTGCTTGGCGAGAGCACGAACACCGCCCAGACCTATGGCTATGATTCAGTGACCCAGATGCAGGAGACGAAAGCCACTCTCTGCAAGATCTGGGCCGCATAAGGGAGGAATGAGAAATGGCTAGAGCAAAGTTCCTCTGCGACGCTGAGCGCTGCATCGAATGCAACGCATGTGTCACGGCGTGCAAGAACGAGCATGAAGTGCCCTGGGGCATCAACCGCCGCCGGGTGGTGACCATCAATGATGGCTCACCGGGTGAGCGGTCGATCTCGGTCGCGTGCATGCACTGTTCGGACGCGCCCTGCATGGCGGTCTGCCCGGTCGATTGCTTCTACCAGACCGATGACGGTGTGGTGCTGCATTCGAAAGACCTCTGCATCGGTTGCGGATACTGCTTTTATGCGTGCCCGTTCGGCGCGCCGCAGTTCCCCCAGGCCGGCAATTTCGGATCGCGCGGCAAGATGGACAAATGTACCTTCTGCGCCGGTGGGCCGGAGGAGACCAATTCCCAGGCCGAGTTCCAGAAATACGGTCGCAACCGGATCGCAGAAGGCAAATTGCCGATCTGTGCCGAGATGTGCTCCACCAAGGCGCTTCTGGCCGGGAATGGCGATGATGTCAGCGCCATCTACCGCGAGCGTGTCGTGGCACGCGGCTTCGGCTCCGGCGCATGGGGCTGGGGCACGGCCTATGGTCAGAAGGGCGGCTAACGCCTGACCCGAAATATCTGAGGGGGCGGGCAGTCAGCAAGGCGGCCCGCCCCTTTTGCATCATCGCCGTTTCACCAGGAAACAAGGCGGCGATCCGCAGTCACATCGAGGATAATCCGATGGCCCGTTTTCTGATTCTGCTCACCCTTATCTTTGGTTTTTTGTCGCCTGCCGCCATGGCGCAGGAAGGGGACAATCCCCGCGCCTCCACCGGCGGCGCGCAAACGCTGGAGGATATCCTCGCCCGTCAGCGCGGCGAGGAGGTCCCGTCGCGTGACCGTCATGGCGCTGCGGCGCAAGGCGCGCAATTGCTGGGTCAACTCGGCACGCGCGGTGCGGTGTCGGACAGCGAAGTCTGGACGGCGCTGCGGTTCAACCGGGCCGATGTCACGGTTTCGACCAATAATCCGGTCGATGCGGTTCTGGTGCAGGACAGCGGGATGCGTTGGTACGAATTTCGCGCCGGACCTTTGAAGGTCTATGGCGGGTATTTACTGCTTGGCACGCTTGTCGCGCTGGTTCTCTTCTATCTGATCCGGGGCCGCATCCGCATCGACAGCGGCAAGAGCGGCATCACCATTGAGCGCTTCAAACCGGTTGAGCGGTTCGGCCACTGGCTTCTGGCCGGATCGTTCATCCTTCTTGGCATAACCGGTCTCATTACCCTTTTTGGCCGCGTCGCGATCATCCCCCTGTTCGGGAAGGAGGCGTTCGCGCCCATCGCGCTGGCCTCGAAATGGGTGCACAATAATGTCGCCTGGCCCTTCATGCTGGCGCTGATCCTCGTCTTCGTCTTCTGGGTCCTGCACAATATTCCAAACCGCCATGATCTGAAATGGATGGCCAAGGGCGGCGGGCTTTTCTCCAAAGGCGTCCACCCGCCCGCGCGCAAGTTCAATGCCGGGCAGAAGCTGATCTTCTGGTCGGTGATCCTGCTTGGTGGCTCGATCTCTCTCTCGGGCCTCTCGCTGCTCTTCCCGTTCGAATTGCCGATGTTCGCAAAAACCTTCGCCGTCATGAATGACATTGGTATCGGCCCGCTGTTCAATGGCGGGGAGCCGTTGGCGACCACGCTTGCCCCCCATGCGGAGATGCAGCTTGCTTCCCTTTGGCACGCAAGCGTCAGCTTTGTGCTGATCGCGATCGTGTTGGCGCATATCTATCTCGGCTCCGTCGGCATGGAGGGCGCTTACGATGCCATG
The DNA here is from genome assembly GCA_039030855.1 of Pseudomonadota bacterium. Lineage (GTDB taxonomy): Bacteria > Pseudomonadota > Alphaproteobacteria > Rhodobacterales > Rhodobacteraceae > Pikeienuella. The sequence goes on along the minus strand of JBCCDJ010000003.1, from coordinate 204,466 downwards.
GGCTCCGGTCAGGTCGACATCAACTGGGCGGAGGAACATCATGGTTTGTGGGTGGAGGAGGAGCGCGCCAAAGGCACAGCCCCTGCCCGGACACCCTCTGCGGCGCATCCGGCGGAATGATCCCATGCTGCGCGCCGGTCTGACCGTCGCACTCTCTCTGGTGCTGGTTGATGCTGCGCGCGCGGAGACTGCGTTCCAGATCCTCAGCGGCCATGGCGGGCCGATCATGTCGGTCGATATCGGCCCGGACGGCACGGCGTTGACCGGCAGTTTCGACAATGCGCTCGGCCTCTGGGATCTTGACGACGCTGCGCCGCGCTGGCTCGACGGGCACGAGGCGGCGGTGAAGACGGCGGTTTTCGTCGGTGATGACCGCATCGCCTCCGCCGGGGATGACGACACGATCCTGATCTGGGACCGGGCTTCGGGCTCTGTCCTGCATCGGATCACCGGGCACAGCGCCAAAATCATGGCGCTCGCCGCGTCCCCCGATGGCCGCATGATCGCATCGGCCAGTTGGGACCGGACCGTGGGCATCTGGGATGTGGAAACCGGCGCGCTGATCCAGACCATGACGGGCCATAGCCAACTGGTCAATGACGTGGCATTCGGGGCGGAAGGCACCATCTACAGCGCCGCCAATGACGGCACGGTCCGCCAATGGCGCGTCGCGGACGGCACACAGATTGGCACCCTGGTGCGCCACGGCTTCGGGGTGAACCGCCTTCTGGTCGACCCGGCGGCGGACTGGCTGGCCTATGGTGCCGTCGATGGCGGCACGCGGGCGATCCAACTGTCCACCGGGACGGAATTGGCGGACCTGACGCTGGATCGCCGCCCGATCCTGTCCATGGCGCGCCGCGCCGATGGCGGGCAGATCGCCGTTGGCGATGGCGAGGGCTACATCATGGTCGTCAACACCGCAGATTGGTCCATCGTCCATGATTTCCGCGCCGCCAGGCAGGGCCCGATCTGGGCGCTGGGTTACACGGCAGACGGCACCGGACTGCTGGCGGGCGGCATTGAAGACGCTGCCTATCTCTGGCCGCTGAGCGATCTTGGCACCGGCACGCAGATGGCTGAGCAGCCACGCGAATTTCACGTCGACCCCGCCACCGTCAGCAATGGGGAGCGGCAGTTTCTGCGCAAATGCTCAATCTGCCATTCCCTGACCGACACGGGCGGGCGCAAGGCCGGGCCGACATTGCGCGGTCTTTTCGGGCGCGAGGCGGGCGCTGTCGCAGGCTATACCTATTCCGACGCCGTTGCAGCGTCCGACATCATCTGGGAGGCGGAGACCATCGATGCGCTCTTCCGCCTTGGCCCCGATCATTATACACCGGGATCCAAGATGCCGATGCAGCAGATCACCGGGGCCGATGACCGCGCCGATCTGATCGCCTATCTACGCGCCGCCACGGCCGTGGATGATTGAGAGGAGCTAACCCCATGCGCGCCATGCTCGCCGCCTTTGTCGCCATCATCGTCCTCAGCATCGGCGCGGGCTATGCGCTGAACATGATCGGGCCTGCCTCCGGCACGTTCTCGGATGCGGCGCGGGTGACTGACTGACGGCACGCCCCCGGGGGGTGTGCAAACGGTACTGGCGCTGAGACACCACCATCGCTAGGATTTCTGCAGCATTTGATCCACAGGATCGGATCGCAACAGGACAGGCCGGGGGGCATGGGGTCGATGGGCGTTGGTACGAGACAGCTGAATTTCGGAGCAGCCTTCGCATGCGCGGTACTGCTGACAGGCAGCGCCATGGCGCAGATTGCCACCGATGGTACTGTGGGGGAACGACGCACGCTGACGGGCCAGGTAGTCCAGATCCCCGACAGCCTCGGCCAGCGCAACGGGCCCAACCTTCTGCACAGTTTCGATCGTTTCAATGTCAGGGGCGGTAACGATCGCCAGGTTGTGCAATTCGGTGTGCCGGGCGGCGTCGACCGTGTGATCGGCCGCGTGACCGGAACCGGGCCGAGCCGCATTGACGGGATTGTCAGCTTTCGCGACTCAAGCAATTTATTAATCCCCGTCAACGCTGATTTCTTCTTCTTCAACCCCAATGGCATCCTGATCGGGCCGGAAGCGCAGTTTCGTACCGGTGGTGCCCTGTATTTCTCGGGCGGCGACGGATTGCGATTTTCCGATGGCGGGACGATTTTTGCCGATCCAGACGCGCGCCTGACCCTGACCAGTGCCGCGCCCGAAGCCTTCGGTTTTTTCAATCGCGACCCCGGCCCGGTGACCTTCACGCCGCCGCCTCCCACCGAGGAGGACCCGTCACCGTCGCGCGAGCCCCTCCCCCTGCAAGGCAGCGGCATCCATATCTCCGGCGGTACGATCACGATCGATAACGGCACCCTCGAAGCAGACGATATTGGCGGCCTCAATGCAGGGGCTGCCGAAAGTATCGTACTGGTCACCGGCGTTCAGGGTGATCTTGCTCCGATCCGCGGAGATGACGTCACCGGCCCAGCGACCGGCGGGACAGTCCGCCTACTTGGCGCGGGTGATGGAAAGAGAAACCTCGACAGCACTGCCGGCGGCGGCATTGTGGTCAAGGGCGGCACTGTATCCATCGAAGGCGGTGCCATTCGGGCCGAAGCGCTGACAGCCAAAGGCGGCTCCATCCGGATCATTGCGAACGACCTGTCGCTAACCGATCGCGGTGCCATCGGCACGCTTGCCTCCGGCACCAATGACGCAGGCGCAATCGACGTAACAGCCCGCAATATCAGCATCCTCGGCGGCAGCGGAATCCGCAGTCAGACCATTGGCGCGGGCGATGCAGGCCCGATTGATGTCAACGGCTTCGATCGCCTGCTGATCAGCCGCGACGGCACCGGCCTGCCGACGCTGATTGCAAGCGACGTTCTGAATAATGAAACCGTGGTCGGCGACCGAACGGTCCTCACCATCGCAACAGGCAATGCAGATGCGGTCACCATCACCGGCGGCGCGCTGGTGCTGGAAGATGGCGGTCGGATCTTTTCCACCACGCTCGGTGCCGGGGATGCGGGCTCCGTCAGTCTGCGCCTCACATCACTGGACGCGACCGGGGGGGCGCAGGTCGGCTCCGGCGTTGTGGATGACGATGGCCAACCGGGCACCGCGACGGGTAATGGCGGTGATCTCGAACTGATCGCTACCGAGCGCATCAGCTTCAGCGGCATCCTGCCCGAAACCGCGAATGATCCGGAGCCGGAACCCTCCGGCCTTTTCAGCAGTACCGAGGGCACCGCGTCGGGCAGCGGAGGCGATCTTTTCGCCAGCGCCCCTCTCATCCTGCTCGACAACGAGGCGGAGATCGGCGCGGAAACCTTTGGCAATGCGCCCGCCGGAAATGTCACGCTGGAGGGTGATACGCTGATTGCCCGCAACGGGGCGGAGATCACGACAACCTCGCGCACGGGCGGCATTGCGGGTGAGGTGAACATCACCTTGACCGGCAGCCTGCTGGTCGATCAGGGGGCCGAACTGGCCAGCCGCGCCCTCGGCGATGGCGGCGTCGCGGGCCGGATCGTGGTGAATGCGGGCGATATCCGCATCGCCAACGGGGCTGAGGTGACGACGGCCTCCAACTCCTCCGATGGTGGCGCGATCACTTTGACCAGCACCGGCCGTACCGTGATCGACAGCGCTAGTGTGACTACGTCGGTCGGCAGCAGCGATGGCAATGGCGGGACGATTTCAGTGGATGGCGACAGCCTGATCCTGCTCAATGAAAGCACCATCGCCTCCACCGCGCTGCTCGGCTCGGGCGGCGAGGTCGTGGTGGGGTCCGCCTTTTCCTTTATCGAGCCGACATCGGCGATCGATGTTAGCTCCGCCTTCGGAACCGACGGGATCGTGCGCATCCTCGGGACCATCGGCGACCAGACGAGCGAAAGCGAAACACCCCCTGCCGCCTTCTTCAACCGCTTCGCGCTGATCGACGATTTCTGCGTCGCCGCGGTGACGGGGGGCAGCGCGCTGCGTCTGGTGGGCCCGCAGGGGCGTCCGTTCGATGCGGCGACGACACCGGCGCTTTTCGGGACTGCGATCCCCTATCCGGAAACCGCAGGCACGGCCGGGCAGGCCGCCAGCCCGCTGGTGCTGGCGAAATCCGTCATTTCATCCTGTCAGGACCCCTCGTGACATACAAGGCGGCGATGGTGATAGTCGCGGCGATGACGCTCGCGCCGTTGGCGGGCCTCGCCCAGAGCCCGCCGCGGTCAGCCGATCCGGCATCACGTCTGGACGCGCCCGAACTGCCCCTGCCCGGCGCTGAACGCGGGCCTGACCTTTCCGCACAAGTGGCCCCGCCGACACCCGCCGCCAACCCGGCCATCGATCTGCGTCTGCCGCTTTCGGATGTCATTCTGATCCCCACCGATGCGCCTCTCGCCGCCCTCCCCGCCTTGCAGGATGTGCGGCCCTCGCTGATCGGGCAGGTGGTCGATCTGACCGCGCTCGAAGGGCTGCGCCGCCGGATGACGGAGGTGCTGGTCAGCGCGGGCTACATCTCCTCCGGCCTTGTCCTGCGGGAGATCGATCTGGATCGCGGCACGGCAACCTATGCGCTGACCGAAGGCCGCCTCGTTGATGTGCGCGCCTCAGGCGACGGCATGCAGGCGGGGGAGACTCGCACCATGGGTGAACTGGCACCCGGCTATGTCACCGCGCGCATCCCGCGCCCCGAAGGGGCTTTCAACGTGATCGGCACCGAAGAGGCGCTGCGCGTTCTCCTGCGGGATCGCAATATCGACCGGATCGATGCCGCGATCCGCCCCGGCACCGCGCCGGGCGATGCCATTCTGGACATGAACGTTACTGCGCGGCGTCCCTATGACATCGCCCTGACGCTGGCCAATGACACGCCTGACAGCATTGGCGAGGAGACCGCGCGCCTTTCGCTGGCGGCGCGTAACGTGATCGCATCGGGTGATGAGCTGCGCTCGGAATTCGAAGTGACGGAAGGTCGTCGCCGGATTATCCTCGACGGTGATGTGCCGCTCTGGCCCGGTGGTCCGGCCCCGTTCCTGATCGGCGAATACGCGACATCGGATTTCGTGCGCAATCCGGCGGATGCGCAGGACTTTCGCACGTCCTTCCTGCGCTTCGGCGCGGGCGTGCGCGTCCCCCTGATCGATACCAGCCGCGAGCAGCTGACCACCATCGTCGCCTTCGACTGGAAGCGGACCCGCTCGCAGGTCATCGGCGTCGATACCTCTTTCAGCCTCGGGGTGGAGGATGGCAGATCGCGCACCGCTGTCCTGTCCTTTGCGCATGAATATGTGCGGCTGGCAGAAAACAGCACCCTTGCCCTGCGCGGATCGGTGAATTTCGGGCTGCCGGTGCTGAATGCCACCCAGAACGGGCCTGGCATACCGGATGGCGAGTTCGTCTCGCTGATCGGTCAGGCACAGGCAGCCTATCGCGCCACGCCCGAAGTCACGATCATTGCCCGCGCCCAAGGACAGGTCGCGACCGGTGCCTTGCTGCCGGTTGAGCAGGTCGCCATCGGGGGGCGTGAGACCGTGCGTGGCTTTGGCGAGGCATCGGTCTTTGGTGACAACGCCCTTGTCGGCTCGCTGGAGGCGCGGATCGCGACCCTCGATCTGACGGTGCCGCAGGTAACGCCGCCGGATCATGACGCGACCCTGATCCTCGCGCCTTTCATCGATGCCGGGGCCGTGCGCCGCCTGCTGGACGGGACGGAGGATTTTCTGGTCGGTGCTGGGGCCGGGCTGATCTGGTCGCCGCATCCGGCGGTGACCGCGCGCGCCTATTATGGCATCCCGATCCGTGGGGCCGAAAACGGCTCGGGCTTGCAGGGGGAAGGAGTGCACCTTGCTGTATCCATCGCACTGCCCTGATCACATAGGCCGCCTGGTCGCGGCGCTGCTGATCGTTTTCAGCCTTTGCGGACTTCCTCCCGCCCACGCGGCGGACCTCAGCACGCTCAGCGCGGCGGTGGAGGCTGCGACCACGCCGTCAGAGCAGACCCGCGCGCTGGTGGAGCGGGGCGAGGCCTATCGCCTGTCAGGTCAGCTCGGCACCGCACTGGGCGATCTCGAAAAAGCATCCACCATCGCGCCAACGGCTGCCGAACAGGTCTATGCCCGCACCGCCTTTGGCGTCGCCCTGCACGAGGCAGGACGAAGCGAGGCAGCCATTCCGCATTTACAATCGGCGCTGACGGGGCGCGGTGTCCACCCGGCCCTGCGCGCCGTCGCGGGGGCCACGATGGCGCGCATGACCGCCGAGCGCCAACAGGTCGAGACCAGCGCCATGCGCGCAGCCCGCTTTGATGAGGCCCGCGCACTGATCGAGCGCGCCGCGCTGGACGCCCGCCCGGCCGGACCGCTGATCGAAGGGTTCGTTGCCGCGACCGAAGCGCGCATCATCCTGCAAACCGGCGGGGATCCCGGCACCGCGCGCGCGGCGCTGACAACCGCCCTGCCTGCATTGGCCGATGCTGGCAAGGATGCGGCGCAGATCTGGTTGCTGATCGGCGATGCCGCGCAGTTCATCGGCGCACCAGACATCGCGGCCACCGCCTACGGCGCTGCCGATACGGGGGATGGGCGCATTGCGGCACTCGCCGCGCTCGGCCTCGCCGAAGCGTCTCTCAGCGAAGGGGGCATCGACAGCGTGATCGGATACACCGCCCGCGCCGCGCAATTTGCCAGCCTGACCGCATCCGATGACATCGCCTTCAGCGCCGACTGGATCAGAGCGGAGGCGCTATCGCGGGCCGGGCGAATGGATGCGGCCGCGTCCGCCTATGAGGCGGCTTTCATCGGTCTGCGCGATTTTCGCGCCCGCGCGCCCCTTGGCGCGCCGCCCGCGACCAGCGCGCGCCGGTTTGCACCGCGGCGGTTCCAGCTCGACTATATCGATTTCCTCCTGCGGACCGGCAGCGACGTGCCATCCCTCTCCAAAGCGCGCGATCTGGTCGAGGATCTGAAACTTGACGAGATCGACGACTATTTCGCCGAACGCTGCACCCCCGCGCGCGGCCGCGTCGCCGCCGCCGGAACGCTGGAAGGGGAGGCCGCCGTCCTCTACCCCGTGGTGTTCGCCGACCGGACCGAGGTGATCTGGACGATCGGCGGGGAGATCGGCAAATACGTTGTGCCAATGGGGCGCGAGGCGCTGCGGGCGGAGATCACGCGCCTGCGCTACCTGATCGATCTGCGTGTGCCGACGGTCACCCAACCCGCACGGGCGCTTTACGATGCGCTGATCGCGCCGCTGGCACCGCAGCTTGCGGCAGCATCGGTGCGCACATTGGTGATTGCCCCGGACGGACCCTTGCGCGCCCTGCCCTTTGCCGCGCTCTGGGATGGCCAGCTCTGGCTCGGGCAGCAATACGGGTTGGCGACGATCCTTGGGCTTGGTCTTCTCGATCAGGATCAGGCGGAGCTGGCGCAGGCCAATGTGCTGGCCGCAGGTGCCGAAGATGTCGGCGGCGGTTATGCCGCGCTGCCCTCGGTGCCGCTGGAGCTAGAGGCGATCCGCGAGACATTCGATGCCGCAGTTCTGGGGGAGGCGGCGTTCAGCGCCGATGCGCTGTCGGCCGAAATATCGCGCCGTCCCTATGACATTGTCCATATCGCGACCCATGCCGAGTTTGGTGCCCGCCCGTCCGACAATTTCATCGTGACCAGCGAGGGGCGGCTGGACGTCACCCGGCTGGAGGCGACACTGCGCGCCCGCGCGATCCAGACCAGCAGTCCCGTCGGCTTGCTGACCCTCAGCGCCTGCAACACGGCAGCGGAACTGGACGGGGATGCGGCAGAGCGCGCGCCGCTGGGCCTCGCGGGGGTCGGGTTCCGGGCCGGGGCACGGTCGGTTCTTGCCTCGCTCTGGCCTGCCGAAGACCTCTCAACCGCATTGTTGATGGAGGAGTTTTATCGCGCCCTCAATACCGGCGTTGGCCGTGGCGAGGCCCTGCGCCGTGCCCAATCCGCCCTGATTTCAGATCCGGCAACGGCAGAGCCGTTCCAGTGGGCCAATTTCCTGCTGATCGGTGACTGGCGATGATCGCTGAAGGGCGGCGTCTGACCAATGCGGGTGCGCTCGCGCTGACCCTTCTGACCGTAATCGTCGTCTTCGCCACCTTTCGCACCGTCGCTTTTCTGGCCGCGACCGAAGCCAACGCCCGCGATCTGGTCCACGCCTATTTCTATCCCGCCGTCCCGACCCGCGGAGACATCGTACTGGTTCTGATCGAGGAAAACACGCTCGGGGGCCTCGCCTATCGCTCCCCCATCGATCGCGGATTCCTCGCGGATCTCATCTCATCTCTTGCCGCGCATGCGCCGCGCGCGATCGGTATCGATCTTCTGTTCGATCAGCCAACGGAGGCGGCAAAGGACGCGCGACTTCTGGAACTGTTTCAACCCGGTGCCCTGCCTGCACCGATCATCGTCGCTGCCGCCGACGCCTCCAACGGCCTCAGCCAGGCGCAGTCGGACTGGCTGACAGCGGCGTTGGAGGGGGCGCTTGTCGGGCAAGTGGAACTGGCGTTCGATCCCTTCAACGACGTCGTGCGCGCCGCACCGGGCCGTGCGGCGGTAACGGGTCAGTCGGCCCTCTCGCTCGGCCCTGCGATGGCGGAGGCGGCTGGGCTGCCGGTCGGCAATGAAGGCTTCGAGATCGCCTTCGCGCCGACCATCGATCAGGGCGAATTTGCACCGCGTCTGATCGCGGCCTTTCATCCCTATTTCACCCCGGCGCAGATCGCGGGCAAATTCGTGCTGATCGGCGTCGCACTCGACAACGCGGACCGGCATTCAACACCGCTTTCGGTGACCAGCCCGACCAGCAGCGCGCCAGGGGTGGAGGCGCATGCCCATGCGCTGGCCCAGGTCATCGACCAGCGCCGCCTGACCGAAGCGCCGATCTGGCTGGAAGCCGTGCTGACACTGGCGGCGGGCCTGATGACCGTCATCTGCCTGATGGCCCCGATGAACATCCCGGTGCGGGTTGCAGCATTCGCGCTGATCCTTCTGATATTTGCCGCCCTGCCTGCCTATGCGATCAACGGTGCCGCGATGCGGCTACCGGTCCTCGCCCCCCTGATCGGCGGCGCGGCATCCGGCGCAATCATTGCCTTCGTGCGCTGGCGGTCGGAGGCATTGACCCGCCATCGGCTGCGCGATGCCTTTGGGCGGTTCGTCTCCCCCACTGTCGTCTGCCAGATTGAGCGGGAGCCGGGCGCACTACGCCTCGGCGGCGCGCGGCGGGAGATCACCTGCGTTTTCACTGATGTGGCCGGGTTCACGACCCTTTGCGAAGGGCTGGCAGCGGATGAGCTGGTGGATCTTCTGAACCGCTATCTTGGCGGCGCATCGGACATTTTCATCAATCACGGCGGCACCATCGACAAATTTGTTGGCGACGCCATCGTGGGCTTTTTCGGCGCACCGGTTGGACGCGACGACCACGCCGCCGCCGCCATCCGCATGGCCGTGGCACTGGATGCGTTTGCCACCCGTTTCGCGGCGGAGGAGCGTGCCAACGGGCGCGCCTTCGGCATGACCCGCATCGGTGTCCATAGCGGCGAGGCGACGGTGGGAAATTTCGGCGGCGATCTTTTCTTTGATTACACTGCCATGGGCGACACCGTGAATGTCGCAGCGCGGCTGGAGGGAGCGAACAAGGCATTCGGCGGACAGCTTTGCATATCCGGCGATGCGCTGACATCTGCCGGGGGTGAGGTGGCAGGCGTGCTGACGCGCCCGATCGGCCATTTGCGGGTCAAGGGCCGCGATGCCCCCATGGAGGCGCACGAGGCCTTTGCAGATACCGATCCGCGCGTAAAAGCACAGACGGGTTACATCGCGGCATATACAATACTGCAATCAGGCGATGGCGATGCGGGGGCAGCCTTCGCCGCGCTGGCGGAGACATGGCCTGATGACGGGCTGATCCGGTTTCACCTCACGCGGTGCCGCGAGGGAGAGAGCGGGACGGTCATCACATTGAAGGAGAAATGAAATGGGTGCTTCGAATGCCATCATGCGCGCTGTTGCAATCGCGCTGGTCGCTGGTCTGGGGCTGAAACCGGGCATCGGCGCGGCGCAGGATCTTGTGGTGACCGCATCCACCGCGGCTTCGGTCGGGCCGGGGCGGATGCTGCCATCCGATACCCCGCTCAGCCTGTCTGCCGGGGAAAGCGTGACGCTGCTGGGACCGAACGGGCCCGTGGATGTGGCCGGGCCCTTCGACGGCTCGGTCGGCGAAGCGGCGGGGCTGAGCGGCACGCCGACCGCCTCCCCGCTTGCCGATCTCGTGAACCGGCGCGACCGGATGAAGAAGCTCGGTGCATTTCGCAACAGCGACACGGGGGCCGAGCAGCAGAACGAAACGATGTTCGACCTCTTCGCCGATGGTGCCTGGTGCGCGACACCAGGCGAGGCTCCGCTGTTATACGTGGCTTCGCGCAGCGCGGATCGGATCATCACGCTGAAAGCTGACACAGGCACTGTGACAGAAATTTTGTGGCCTGCGGGGCAGAGCATTCGGGCCTGGCCAGCCGAAGCGCCGCTGTCAGCCGGGCTGACCTATCAGGCTGGCGTTGGCGGTGTCGCGCTCGGCATAATCACGATCAGGCCGGACCCCTCCAGCGCAACGCTAACCGACCGGATCGCGGGACTGATGGCAGCCGGCTGCATGGCGCAGGCCGAAACCGCGATCAGCGCGCTTTCTCAGTAACATTCTGCACGCTGTAACTACCCGGATCCTGTCTTGTGCCGCAAAGCACATGACAGGTCATCCTTGTGTTTCCGTCGCAGTTCAAATCGGCTAGTGTTACGTAAATTCTGTGGAGCGGTGGTCAGTGCGGTGCAACTTGTGGAAGCAGATAGCGCCAATTGATCGCCTTTAGGGGGCGCAGGCTATGACTGACGATACTGTTTTCATGTTCAATAAAGAAGAAGATCGTTCGGCAGCTATCGAATTTCGCCGCGCTGAGGATGTTTTTTCTGCAGAGGAAACGACATCTGCTTCCAGTCAGCTTGCCGCCAGCAGGCCTCTCGCCTTGGAATCCCGTGGGGGTAGTGACAGCGAAAAGATCACCGGCTCGGGCGATGCGGATCGGCTTTTCGGCGGCGGCGGCGATGATACGCTGAAAGGCGCGGGCGGTGATGACCGGATCTTCGGCGGCGGCGGCAATGACCGCTTGCTCGGCAATGGTGGCAAGGACTTCATAAAGGGTAATGGCGGCGATGATGCGCTGATCGCTGGCGGCGGTGATGATCGCGCCATCGGCGGCGGCGGGGCCGATCTGATCAAGGCTGGAGGCGGCGACGATTTCGCCAAGGGCAATGGTGGCGCGGACAGGCTTGTCGGCGGCAAGGGCGATGACAAGCTGAAAGGCGGTGGTGGCAATGACACCATCGACGGCGGCAAGGGCAGCGACAAGCTGGGCGGCGGCGGCGGCGAGGACATTTTCACCTTCAAGACCAAGGATTTCAAGAAGGGTGAGGTCGATACGATCACCGGCTTTTCACTGACCCAGGACAAGATCGATCTGAGCAAGACCGGGGTTTCCAGCGCCTTTGAAAACCTCATCTTCAGTTTCGTCGGGAATTTCGTCGCGGTGGAGGTCGATGGCGGGCGCATCGTCTTCAGCGGCATCACCGATCCGACACGGTTTTCGGCCAGCAACTTCATTCTGCCTGAGGGTAATGACGGTGGAACGGGTGGCGGGACCGATCCCAGCGGCGGTACGATTGTCATAAACGCGGACGGCATCCGCGAGATACGCGGCAGCGAGGACGACGATATCCTGTCGGGCACGGCCGAGAACGAGATTCTTCTGGGGTTCGGCGGCGACGACAAACTGGCCGCAGGCGACGGCGCAGATACGCTCTTTGGCGGGGGTGGCCGCGACATCTACGTGATCCGGCGCGCAGGGTTCGGCGAAGAGATCGATGTGGTGAAGGATTTTGACTATCCGGGCGGCGACCGGATCGGTTTGACGGAAATCCTCGCTGGCGTCTCCTTCGACCAGTTGTCGGAGGTCGTGCGCGTCACCCCGGATGGCGGCGATACGATGATCGCAATCAAGGATGGAGCCACCTTCCGTGACACGCTCCTGCTGGAGGGGGTCGAGTTCACGCTGGCGCAATTGGAAAGCTATGGCTTTACCGCCCCGCCGCGCAACAGCGCGACCTTTATCGAAAACCCTTACGGGTTCGACAACAACACCGAAACATCGCTGGACCCGATTGCCACGCGGGACGGCAGGTTCATCGCCTTCATCGACAAGCAGAACCTCGATGGCAATCCCGAAGACATCGATCCCGGCTCCAGCGTCAATGAAAGCAGCGTGACGCCGGATATCTTTGTACGGAACACCGAAACCGGCACTCTGATCCGGGCAAATGTCGATGCGGACGGAGCCATTATCAAGAGCGCCTTTGGCGGGCGCGCCCGCTCTGAGGCCCCTGCCCTGTCCGAGGATGGCCGCTTCGTGATCTTCTCGACTGACGGGATCGGTAACGCGAACGACCAGAACAACAGCGGCGACATCTATATTCGCGATCTCCTGCTCGACACCGGGCCGGAGCTGATTTCGGTCGGCCTTGATGGATTGGCCACGGGCGGCGTTCGTCTGTTCACCAATGGCGATCAGACAGGATCCGCATCGGTGGCCGATATCTCCGCCGATGGCAATCTGGTTGCCTTTGCATCCAGCGTCGATCCGACGGGTGCGGGCACGACGGGCACGCAGGTCTATCTGCGTGACGTGGCAGCGGGCATCACGACGCTGGTGTCCACCGATGCCGATGGCACGGCAATCGGTGCCCGGGGCGATGGTGTTTCGATCACCGAAGATGGTCGCTTCGTCGCGTTTCGCACACAGCCCGAAGGCAGCACGGATAGTCAGGTGTTCCTGAAAGATGTAGCAACCGGACGTATCCTGCAGGTGACAGATACCCCCACCGGAACAGGCGTCGGACAGTTCAGCATGTCCGCCGACGGCACGCGCATCGCATTCAGCACCAGCGCCGCCCTCGACGCCGATGATTTCAACGAAGCGTCCGATATCTACTTTGTCACCATCAACACCAGTGCCCTGACCGTCGATCAGCCGGAGCGGCTGAGCGAGGTCGATGGCCGGTTCGAATTGAAGGGCGGCGGCAGTTTTGCCCCCACGATCTCGCCCGATGGCCAGAAGGTCGCCTTCATCTCCGACAGCACGGATTTCAAGCATTTCGACCCGGATGAGCGTTTCATCGGCGGCGACCCTGAACGTCTCTTCGTGGTCGATATTGCGACCCGCGAGGTCACGAGCCCGGAATTCTCCATCGCTCAGGATGCCGATAACAGTCAGACGAACGCATCACTGACCGATACGGGCATCGTCTATCGCCGCTTTGTGCCCAACGCAGAGACCAGCAGCAATGACCATGGCGACACGATCGCAATTCAGTCGCTGGAGCCGCTGCCAAAGGTAGATATCGGGCCGGAGCCGGGAGAGCCGTTCGAATTGAACAGCCAGGCGATCAGCCGCTTCAGCTTTATCCGCAGCGAGATATCATCGGCGAACGACGTGGATGTATTCCGCATCGATGACCGTGAAAGCGACCGTTTTGTCAGCGTGACAGTCGAGGGGCTGGACAGCAAGGGCGGCACGCTGGCCGATGCCAAGGTCACCATTTTCGACCGCAACCGGAACGAGGTGGACACCGATCTGGACAGCGGCGTGGGCCGCGACCCCTACATCCGGTTCCTGGCTCAGAACAATCGGGACTACTATGCGCAGGTCGAGGGCGAGAACGGTGCCACCGGCAGCTATCGTCTGCGCTTTATCGAAAGCGAAACGCCAAGCTCGGATCGCGATACGCCGCTGTTTCTGGTCGAAGGCGACGCGCCCTTCGCGAATAATACGGCGATCACCCGGCCCGACTGGTTCAAGTTCGACATGGTGGAGGGTGAAGACTACACCGTGAACCTGAACGGCGTCAGCGGGGCGATTGCGACCAGCCTGATCAACGTGATGACAGAAGATGAAGTGATTTTCGGGACCTCGCCGACAGGTGCATCCTCATTCACCTTCACAGGCACGGATACCGGGCTGGGCTTCATCGAGATTACATCGACAACCTCCAGCAGCTTCAGCTACGAGGTCGATCTCGCCTGACAGTCTGTGACAGCACGTATGTGCGGTGATCAGATTCCAGCGCCGCCTGGCATCGCGCCCACATATTGGCTGACCACGAACATCACGTAGATTGCCAGCATGATGCTGCCCGTCATTCGTGTCAGCTTACCCACTGTCAGCATCCAGATCGCAAAGATCACCGACAGCGCGGCGAGGAACCACATATCCCACCCGACCAGCGTTGGATCGACATCAAGCGGCTTGAACAGTGCCGTGACCGCCACGATGGACATGATATTGAACGTGTTCGATCCGATGATGTTACCGAGGATCAGCCCCGTCGCCTGTTTGCGCGCTGCTGCAACGCAGGTCGACAATTCAGGCAGAGATGTCCCAAAGGCCACCACCGTCAGGCCGATCACCGCATCAGGCACGCCAAGCGCGGTGCCGGCGGACACGGCTCCCTGCACCAAAAGCTCCGATCCGACCAGCAGCGCCGCAAGTCCGCCGCCGAGAACCAAGAGCGCTTGCTGCGTGGATGTAATCGAGGGGCCGTCCTCGTCGTCGCCCTCATGCACGGCTTCCTCAAGATCGATACTGTCGGTGCAGTACTGATAGGCCACGAAACCGATCAGGACGAGGAACATGCCCGCACCGAACAGAAAGGAAAACTGCCCCATCATCATGCCCGCCAGCAGGATCGCTGTTGCCAGCAGCATCATCGCCAGATCCTTGGCGATCGCCTTGGGCCGGGCCCCGACCGCGAAGACAATGGCCGTCGCGCCGAGAACCAGCAGGATATTCGCGATGTTGGAGCCTATGACATTGCCAAGCGCGATGCCTGGAAAGCCGGAGATATTGGCATTTACCGATGCGAACAGCTCCGGCACGGACGTTCCGAAGGATATGACCGTTGCGCCGATGAAAAGCGGGCTGAGGCCAGCGCGTTCTGCGATGTAAATCGCGGATTCTATGGTCCAGTCGCCACCCTTGATGAGCAGAAACAGCCCAAAGGCAATCGACCCAAAGGCCAGGACCGAAAGCTCATAAGGTGTCAGATGCAAGAGGGGCGTCCCATCTGGCTCGTCGCGCATCGGGGGAGCCGAACGGGTCTGCTCCGCGCCAGGTCGTCATGTCCGATGCCGAAGCTTCGGGCGCAGCGCCCGCCATAACCATCAATCTGCATTACTCTGTCCTGCAACACGCCCCCGCCCGGCGTCGCATCTATCTAGGCACAGTTTGCTGGCTTTTCCAGCCCATGCGGCGGCACCATGAGATAAACCTGCCATGCGCGCGTCACCATCGGTTGACCCTCGGCGCAGTTTTTCGCGGATATTCGCCCGCTGACGAGTGACACGCGCCGGTGCGCGATCTAAGACTGCGGCCATGCAGGCTGCACTTTCACAACTGAAATCGACATTCGGATTCGACCGCTTCCGCCCCGGTCAGTCCGAGATCATCGAAGCACTTCTCGGCGGCGAGGATGCGCTGGCGATCATGCCGACGGGCGGCGGCAAATCGCTATGCTATCAGTTGCCGGCCCTCCTGCAGGATGGCCTGACGCTGGTGATCTCGCCGCTGATCGCCCTGATGCGCGATCAGGTGCAGAGCCTGCGCCAATTGGGGGTAGAGGCTGGCGCGCTGACCTCCGCCAATGATGAATATGAGAACGAGTATATTTTTGACGCCATCGACCGGGGTGTGCTGAAGCTCCTCTATCTCGCGCCGGAACGGCTCGGCACCGCTGCGCCTCTGCTACGGCGCGCCAATGTTACATTTCTGGCCGTGGACGAAGCCCATTGCGTCAGTCAATGGGGCCATGATTTTCGCCCCGATTACCTGCGGATCGGTGAGTTGCGCGCCGCGCTCGGCGGCCCGCAGATTGCAGCGTTCACCGCAACGGCGGATGAAGAAACGCGGGCGGAGATCATCCGCAAGCTCTTCGATGCGCCGCCGCGCACGTTCCTCTATGGCTTTGACCGCCCCAACATTCACATGGCCTTCGCGCCGAAAAACGGGCCACGCCAGCAGCTTCTGAACTTCGTCACGCCACGCAAGGGCCGCTCCGGCATCATCTATGCGGCC
Source organism: Pseudomonadota bacterium (assembly GCA_039030855.1). Classification (GTDB taxonomy): domain Bacteria; phylum Pseudomonadota; class Alphaproteobacteria; order Rhodobacterales; family Rhodobacteraceae; genus Pikeienuella. Next base: position 188,268 of record JBCCDJ010000003.1, on the reverse strand, counting down.
AGCCGCAACAAGACCGAAGTGCTCGCCAAGGCGCTGACCGATGCGGGCGTGCCCGCCCTGCCCTATCACGCCGGTCTCGATCCCGAACTGCGCCAGATCACCCAGGACCGGTTCCAGCGCGAGGATGATCTGGTGATCTGCGCCACCATCGCCTTTGGCATGGGGGTCGACAAGCCCGATATCCGCTGGGTCGCCCATGCCGATCTGCCGAAAAGCATGGAAGCCTATTATCAGGAAATCGGGCGCGCCGGGCGCGATGGCGCCCCGGCGGAGACGCTGACCCTGTTCGGCCTCGACGATATCAAGCTTCAGCGCATGCGGATCGACGAAAGCCCCGCCCCCGCCGACCGCAAGCGTGCCGATCATGCGAGGCTAAATGCGCTTCTGGCATTGGCAGAGGCACCGCGCTGTCGCCGCCAGATTCTGTTGAGCTACTTTGGCGAGACGTCGGAGCCGTGCGGCAATTGCGATCTTTGCGACAGCCCGCCGGAGCTTTTTGACGGCACCGAGGCCGCGCGGATGGCGCTTTCCGCCATCTATCGCACGGAAGAACGCTATGGCGCTGATCATATCATATCGGTCCTGCGCGGTGATGTGACCGAAAAGGTCAGCCGCGCAGGGCACGACCAGCTCAAGGTCTTCGGCCTCGGCAAGGCACACTCCAAGGACTGGTGGCGCGGCGCGATGCGGCAGATCTATGCGCTCGGCCTCACCTGGATCGATCCTGATCGCTATGGGGCCTGGCGGCTGAGCGAAGCGGCGCGCGCCGTCTTGCGCGGCGAGATGCAGATCGAGATGCGCAAGGACGCCCTGCGCCCCCGCGCACGCAGCAACGGCACGGGCCGCGCCGCACCTGCGGCGCTGGTCGATGAGGCGGATGAGGCGCTCTTCTCTGCGCTCCGCGCCGTCCGCACCCGGCTGGCGAGCGAGCAGAACGTACCCGCCTATGTGATTTTCGCCGACCGCACCCTGATCGACCTCGCCACCAAGAAGCCCACAAGCCTCGATGCCATGACCGATTGCTATGGCGTCGGCGGCAAAAAGCTCGCCCGCTATGGCGAGGCGTTCCTGACCATCTTGCGCGGCGAAGCGGTGGCCGAGCCTGCCGCCCGGCTCAAAGCCGCCGCCAACGGCACGGGTGCCCTTTTCGATGCGCTGCAGGAGGCACAGCTGACGCTGGCCCGCGGGGCGGAAGGCGGTGACAAGCCTCTCTCCTGCACCCGAACGACCCTCGCCAAGATCGCCGAGGATCGCCCGACCTCTCTCGATGCGCTGGCCCGGATCAGCGGCATGGGGGAGGCAAAGGCCGAACGTTTTGGCCCCGCCTTCCTTTCGATCATCGCGGAGCATCGATGAGCGGCGCCGCAATCTGGCTGCGCCTGACGGTCGGAAGCCTGAGCCATATCGCGCCGGGCCCGGTCGCGCGTCTGGCCCATTCGCTCTATCGCAATCCCGACATCGCCCGCCGCTTCGACAGCGGCCAGCGCGATCTTCTGGCCGAGGCACAGGCGATTATCGACCGGGGGGTGGCAATCGATACGGAGACGCCGGAGGGCATGCTACGAAGCTACCATTTCAGATCGGGCGCACCCGGCGCGCCGCTGACGCTTCTCCTCCACGCCTGGACCGGCGATGCCCGCGCCATGGCCGCCTTCATCGACCCGCTACTGGCCGCAGGCCATGACGTCGTCGTCCCCGACCTGCCCGCCCACGGTGCCTCCTTCGGGCGGGAAACCGATGCCCCGACCGCCGCTCGCGCGACCGCCGCGATGCTGGCTGCGCACAGCCTGACGCCCCGGTTTTTCATCGGCCACTCCTTCGGTGGTGGCGTGGCCGGGATGCTGGCAAGAACGGGAACGGTGCCAAAGCGCTTTGTCTGCATCGCCTCACCGTCGCAACTATCCGCCATCACGAACGACTTTTGCGCCGCTTTCGGCCTCTCGCACCGCAGCCGGGCGCGCTTCGAAGACCTCGTCGTCGCTTCATCCGGGATGGAGATCGCGGACCTCGATGGCCTCAAGATCTGGCCGGAACTTCCAACCCGCATCCTGCTCCTCCACGCCCCCGATGACGCGGAGATTGACTATGCGGAGGCGACCCGCCTCGCCGCCATGCCAAATGCAACGCTCCAGCCCATGCCAGGTCTCGGTCACCGCGAGATCGTCTATCACCCGGACAGTATCGGCACCGCCCTCGCCTTTCTGGCGGAGGGCTGACCGGCTTTCTCTTCTTCAAATATCCATGCACCGCCCGCATCCCGCACCCCGCTTGCCGCGTCCTGCAACACTGCCTAAGGTCCCGCCCATGCGTATCGCCAGTTTCAACATCAACGGCGTCAAGGCACGCCTGCCCGCCCTTCTCGACTGGCTGACGACAGCCCAGCCGGATGTCGCGCTCTTGCAGGAGATCAAATCCGTCGACGAAGGCTTCCCGCGCGAGCCCATCGAGGATCTCGGCTATAATGTGGAGACGCACGGGCAGAAGGGCTTCAATGGCGTTGCGATCCTCTCCAAACGCCCCATCGAAGATGTCGCACGCGGCCTGCCGGGCGACGAAAGCGATGAGCAGGCCCGCTGGATCGAGGCGACGATTTCGGGCGATGCGCGCGCGGTCCGGGTCTGCGGCCTCTACCTGCCGAACGGCAACCCCGCACCGGGACCGAAATATGACTACAAGCTTGACTGGATGCGCCGCCTGCAGGCCCGCGCCGAGGATCTGCTCGCGACCGAGGACATCGCGGTCATGGCGGGCGACTATAATGTCATCCCGCAGGACGAGGATTGCTATGATCCGAAAGCGTGGGAAGGTGATGCGCTCTACCTCCCCCAGACCCGCGCGGCGTTCCGCGAACTGCTGAATATCGGCTATACGGAGGCGTTTCGCGCCCTGAACAGCGCGCCCGGCTGTTATACGTTCTGGGATTATCAGGCCGGGGCCTGGCGCAAGGATCATGGCATCCGGATCGACCATTTCCTCCTGACACCGCAGGCCGCCGACAGGCTTCTGGCCTGCGAGATTGACCGCACGCCGCGCGATGGCGAAAAACCCTCCGACCATACGCCAATCTGGATCGATCTCGACATATGACGCCTGGGACGCGCATTGCCCTTGATGATATCCTGCCAAAGGACGGATCACTCAACGCGGATGACGCCATCATCTCCGCCGCGCCGACAACCATCGCATCGCGCCTACCGATCGCCGACATCGCAGCTGCCGCCTATGGCGCGCTGGCGCTTGCCGCAGCGCGGTACGCGGCGCTGACAGGCGGCCCTGCCCTGCACCCCGTCGTCGACCGCCGCCTCGCCAGTCTTGCGATGGCGGGCAACGAATATCTGCGCATCGATGGCGAGACCCCGGCAACCTGGGACCCGCTTACCGGGTATTATCGCTGCGGCGACGGCAATTACGTCTATCTCCACGCCAATTTTCCGCACCATCGCGATGGTCTGCTGTCCCTTCTGGAAACGTCGAATGACCGCCCGTCCATGACCGAGGCGCTCAGCCGCTGGTCGGCGGCGGACGCGGAGGAAGCGGCGCAACAGCGCGGCCTGTGCTGCATCATGCTGCGCAGCCGCCCGGAATGGGAGGCACATCCCCAGCGCGCCGCCCTCGCCGCGGTCCCGCCGGTACGGATCGCCCCCCTCGCCGGGGGTGCCGCGACGCCAGCCAGAACGGCGCGACACAGAACGCGCCCCCTTGAAGGGGTTCGGGTGCTCGACCTCTCACGCGTCATCGCCGGACCGATGGCGGGGCGGGCACTGGCGGAACTTGGCGCGGATGTGATCCGCATCTCCGCGCCGGGCCTGCCCCATATCGCGCCGCTGGTTATCGATACCGGTTTCGACAAACGCGCGGCCTATGTCGATCTCCTGACCCCGGCGGGATGCCGGACCCTACGCCGCCTGATCCGCGACGCCGACATCCTCATCGACGGTTTTCGCCCCGGTGCCTTGGCAGCCAAGGGATTTGGGACCGACAATCTGACCGCCCTGAACCCGTGCCTGACTTATGTGACCCTGTCGGCCTTTTCCGATGTCGGCCCCTGGGCCGGGCGGCGCGGCTATGACAGCTATGTGCAGGCCGGGATCGGCCTGACCGCGCCTGACCATCCGGGCGACCAACCTGTGCGCCTCGCCTGTCAGCCGCTGGATTATCTGACCGGGTGCCTCTCGGCCTATGGTGCGATCCTCGGCCTGATCGCGGTGGCAGAGGGGCGCGGCGGCCAGATCGTGGAAACCTCGCTCGCGCGCACCGGCATGTGGCTTTGGGAGGTGAGCGACCGCATCGGGGATGACCCCGCGCCGCCACCCCGTAACCCGACCTTCGAAGAAGCAGTGAAGGACGGCTTCATCCGTGAGATCACCAGCGCGGACCATGGCCATATCGCCGCTCTCGCCCCGCCACACGGATTTCAGGATCGACCACTCACCTGGCAGCGGGCGTCCAGTCCGCTTGGCGCGGACGCACCGGAATGGCGTCAGACATTGCTCTGATGCAACGCTTCAACCACCTCGCCAAGGCGGTCACGCAGCACATCCGCGCTCTGCGGCGCTTCGCGTAGGCTGAGGAGAGAGACGACGGTCATACGGCCGTTCAGCTCCACAAAGGCCCGGCAGATCGTGTCTCCAGCAAAGGCCGGGCCAAACTCGCTCCGATCCTCGACGACGGCGAAGACGGCACCCTTTTCGGTGCGCACATCAATCAGCGTCATGTCCTCCAGATCGCCGCCATGGCCGAGGCTCAGCAGCCCCGCTTCGGTGGTCATGAACGCCGCCAGGCCGTCCAGCCCGCCCGGCGTCGGGCCGTTCGAAATCGAAAGGCTCAGCACACCCCCGAAACGCTCCACCCCCTCCGAGCAGTCGCGCATCAGGAGGAAGACGGACAAAGGGCTTGTCTGCACTGAATCGGTGGGGATGCACATGCCATCGGGTGCCAATGCACGCACGATCTGACCGGAGGCGTCCACCTCCACCCCTCTGCGATCAACGGAGACGATCTGGACATATTCATCGCGAAGCGGGCCATCCAGCCCCGCACGCCTTGCGTTGCCGGGCGGTGTACAGGCGGCAGTGACCAAAATCAGCCCCGTCAGCATCACCACCTTCATCGCACCGAACATGACATCGCCCCGAAAAACGCACGCTTTCGGCCCCCGCAGCCGAATCCTAAACAGCGTAACCCGCGTGCCCCACAGTCACAATCCATTGTCTGTGCGCGCAGGCACATCGCTTGACAGCATGACCGTCTGGTAGCCTTCTATGCGCCATGGCAAAGGTCGCGTGATGCAGAACCCCCTCCGCCGGTCCACGGCTTTCGAACAGTATATTGCCCCTGCCCATGCGCACGCCGCGCTCTGGCGCGTGGTGGCATCCGCCGGGCTCGTGTTTGGCGTATTGATCGGTGCCGGTATCCTGATCGGATCGATCCTCCTGCGCATGGGCGTGGGCGAGGCCGAGGCACTCGGCGCGGGTGCCATGTTGACCAGCCGCAACGGTACATTGTTGCTGCTCTCATCGTTCGTTCTCTGGTGGGCGGGGCTGGCGTTGGCGCTGCGCCTCTTTCATCGCCGCAGGCTGCGCTCGCTATTCGGTCCCGATCTCAGCATCGGTTTGCGCCGCTTTGCCATCGGGGCGGGACTTGCACTCGGCTTTGCCGCGCTCAGTGCCGCAATCGGTGCCGCGCTGGTCGGACCACCGGTGCGAAGCGGGCTCAGCATCGGTACCTGGCTGGGCGGGGCGGCGCTGGCGCTCCCCCTCCTCCTGATCCAGACAGGGGCGGAGGAGGCGCTGTTTCGCGGCTATCTCCAGCAGCAGCTCGCCGCGCGATTTCGCTCCGCACTGATCTGGGCGGTGCTGCCATCCGTCCTCTTCGGCTTGCTGCACTGGAACCCCGCCGCGCCGGGCAGCATCGGGGCGGTGGTCGCGATCACCACGCTTTCGGGGCTTCTCTTTGCAATCCTGACCGCGCGGACGGGCGGGCTCGGTCTGGCATGGGGGATGCATTTCGGCGTGAACGTGTCCGTGCTGGTCTTCATCGCGCCGCGCGATTACCTGTCCGGCGTCGCATTGATGCACTGGGTGCCCGAACCGGAGGTGTTCAGCCGCCTTGTCTGGCTCGACCTGCTGATGATCATCGTGCTGGTTGCGCTCGCAGCCCTCTGGGCCGCGCGGAGATAAGACCCCTACCCGATCTCCGCCAGCACGCCGAGTGCAGTGGTCAGCTTGGCCGCTTCCGCCTCTGCCGCGACGAGACGTTCGCGCTGTTCGGCAACGACCTCCGCCGGGGCATTGGCGAGGAATTTTTCGTTGCCAAGCTTGCCCTTCAGGCCACCTGCTTCCTTGCCGATCTTGGCGAGCGATTTTTCCAGCCGAGCTTTCTCCGCCGCCACGTCGATGGTCCCGGCCAATGGCAGCGCCATCGTGGCCCCGTCCATGGTCAGCGTGACCGCCCCTTTTTCCGCCGCGCCATCGCCCATGGTTTCAATCCGGGCAAGACGCTGGACGAGCGGCGCGTTGCGATCCAGCCGCCCGCGCGCCATGTCATCGAGATCGACCAGCGTCAGCGGCAGTTTTGCCCCCGCTGGCACGTTCATCTCCATCCGGACTGACCGAATCTGTTCAATCAGGCCGATCACCCAGGCCATCTCGGCGGAGGCATCGGCGTCGATCACCTCTGCCCCGTATGACGGCCAGTCGGCATGGATGAGATGTTTCGCGCGCGTGCCAGTCTGGGCCCACAGCTCCTCCGTAATGAACGGCATGACGGGGTGAAGGAGGATCAGAACCTGATCGAGCGCCCAGGCCATGGTCGCGCGGGTTTCCACCTTTGCCGCCTCATCCTCCCCCTGCAACAGGGGTTTGGCGAATTCCACATACCAGTCGCAAAAGACCCGCCATGTGTGGGCGTAAAGCGTGCTCGCCGCATCATTGAACCGGTATTCATCCAGCGCCTTGTCGAGCGCGAGGCGGGCCTTTGCGCTTTCGCCCACGATCCATTTGTTGACCGTCTGCGTGACGGCGGCGGGGTCGAAATCGGAACTGTACGAACATTCGTTCATTTCCGCGAAGCGCGCCGCATTCCAGATCTTGGTGCCGAAATTCCGCCCGCCCTCGACACTGTCGACGGAAAGGCGCAACTGACGGCGCGCCTGGCTTTCCTGACTGGCGAGGGTAAAGCGCACCGCATCCGCGCCGTATTGGTCGATCAGCTCCAACGGGTCGATGACATTGCCGACCGATTTGGACATCTTCTTGCCCTTGGCGTCCGTGACGATGGAGTTGATATAGACGGAGTGGAAGGGCACCTCGTCGAGGAATTTGATCCCTGTCATCATCATCCGGGCGACCCAAAAGAAGATGATGTCATTGCCGGTGATGAGGACGTCGGTCTTGTAGTACTTTTCAAGCTCCGGCGTTTTTTCCGGCCAGCCGAGTGTCGAGAATGGCCAGAGAGCGGAGGAGAACCAGGTGTCGAGGACGTCGGGGTCGCGGACTAGACTGACCCCGACAAGGTCGAGGTTTTCATCCTGAAAATAAAGTCCAGATGTTTGAGCCATCCCTCTCGCAGGGTCGGGATGGAAGCCACCGCCATCGGCCTCATCAGCGATCTTCACATAGTACTTCGGACCATAAATCTGATTGGCCTGCTCCAGGGCATCAACATCGTCTTTGGAACATATCATCACCCTGCCCGCACCATCGAACAGCTCGGACGCGGCTGATACTTGCTTTGAAGTTTCTGAGAATTGCGCGCGCAGGCTTTCATCATCAGGTCGTTCGGTCGTTAACCGCAATAACTTCAAATGGCGGCCCATCAGCTCTAGTCCGTCAGGGTGAGGCCCATACCAAACCGGTATCTGATGCCCCCACCACAACTGCCGAGAGATGCACCACGGTTCGATATTCTCCAGCCAGTGAAAATAGGTCTTGTCCCAGTTTTCGGGAAAGAACTTCGTCTCGCCCGACTTCACCGCCTCCAGCGCCGGTTTGGCGAGGGTTTCGGCATCCACAAACCACTGATCCGTCAGCATCGGCTCGATCACGACCTTTGAGCGGTCGCCAAAGGGCTGCATGATTTTCTTGGCTTCGACGAGGGGGACGGGCCCCGGGTCTTCGCCCGGGGCGGTAGCCTCCCCGTCACCACCGTCCCGGCCCTGCGCCGGGACCTTTTTCTTCAGTTTGCCGAGGCGCGGGTCATCGGCATCCGTCATGATCGCCAGCCCCTCGGCGGTGATCGCTTCGATGACGGCCTTGCGGCAGGCGAACCGGTCGAGGCCGCGATATTCATCCGGGACGAGGTTGATGGCGTCGATCTCCGCCTCGCCCATCTCAGCCCCGTCGATGATCGCCTGCGCCTTCGCGGCCTCCTCGGCATCGGGCGCGCCATCGGCGCGCATCGCCGCCTTTGTGTCCATCAGCCGATAGCAGGGGATGCCGCCGCGTTTCGCGACGCCATAATCGTTGAAATCATGGGCCCCCGTGATTTTCACCGCGCCGGACCCGAAATCGGGGTCCGGGTAATCGTCGGTGATGATCGGGATCAGGCGGCGATGTTCCTTCGGGCCGACCGGAATTTCGCAAAGCTTCCCGACGATTGGCGCATAGCGCTCATCATCCGGATGCACCGCCACCGCGCCGTCACCCAACATCGTTTCAGGCCGGGTCGTGGCGATGGAGATGTAATCACGCGTCTCACGCAGCGTGACATTTCCATCCTCGTCTTTCTCGACATATTCATAGGTCGCCCGCTCGCCTTTTTCATTGGCCGCGAGCGGGTATTTGAAATGCCACATATGGCCATCGACCTCGATATTCTCGACTTCGAGGTCAGAGATCGCTGTCTCCATTTTCGGGTCCCAGTTGACCAGCCGCTTGCCGCGAAAGATCAGGCCCTTGTCGTAGAGATCGACGAAGACCTTCCGAACGGCGAGGCTGAGCCCTTCGTCCATGGTAAAGCGGTTTCGCGACCAGTCGCAGGATGATCCGAGGCGTTTCAGCTGATTGACGATCGCATCGCCTACCTCGGCCTTGTATTGCCAGGCGCGATCAACGAATGCCTCGCGGCCCAGTTCGGTGCGGCTCGGCTCCCCCCGTTCGGCCATCTGACGTTCGACCGCGATCTGGAGCGCGATGCCCGCATGGTCCTGCCCGGGCTGCCAGAGGGTGTCGAAGCCCTGCATCCGCTTCCAACGGATGAGAATGTCCTGCAGCGTGTTGTTCAGCGCGTGCCCGATATGGAGCGAGCCATTCACATTGGGCGGCGGGATGACAATGCAGAAACTATCCTTGCCCGCGCGCGCATTCGCACCGGCCTTGAACGCGCCGCTCTCCTCCCACGTCTCGTAAATCCGCCCTTCGGCATCGGCGGGGGAGAAAGTCTTGTCCATGGTCATCGCATTGTCTTCCGCAGGCTGCAGCTTTGGCGCTGCATACCGCGCAGGACGATGGGAGGGAAGCCGGGAGCCCCTTATTTTGGCAGGCAAACGCCGGTCAGAGGAGCGATTCTTCTTCCAGAAGCGATTTGGCGACCTCGTCGCGGATCATCGCCTTGACCTTGCGGCTGATCTGCTGGCCGATGGGGCCCTGCAGTTCTTCGCGCAGTACGCGGCGCACGATCTTTTCGACCTCGTCTTCGGTCAATCCCGGTGTCGGCGTGAAATCGACTTTGCCAACGATGGGTGCGCTCGGCTTCGGGGCCAGCGCAGCAAGGGGTGTCTCCGGCTCAGCCCGGTCGGCCCGGTCGGCCTGACCCAGCTCCAACGGTGCATCGGCGCGATCGCTGGCCGTCAGCTCCAGCGCGTCATCGCTGTCCGGCTCATCGGCGCTGTCCTCGGATGCCGGCTCCTTCGGGCTATCGATACGGTCCTGAAGCGTCAGCTCCAGCGTTGGCTCGTCGGCCTCGGCGTCCTCCGCTGCCCGCATGTCCCCGGTCAGGACGAAAACTTCGGCACCGGTTTCCGTCTCCTGACGGCGACGTTCATCCGCGGCGGAGCGACGCGTTTCTTCCTCATCGGTCACGATTTTGCGGATTGACGCGAGAATCTCGCTCATGGAACGATCGTCTTTTTCACTCGTCTCAGCCATCTTGCTTTAACCTCGCACTAACGCATCACACTATGTTCTCGTCGGCCTTCAGGGCGCGATCTTGGTCTTCCATTTGGTCAACTCGTCGCGTTCGAACCCAAATCGCCTCGCGTTATTTATCTCATAGTTCGCGTTCGGATCATAGGGTTCAACATTAACGCCGAGCCCATTGACAGTCAGGCGACCAAGAGCGGACATCAAAGCGAAGGCTGCGACATACTCATCCCTAAGTGACGCCACGACATTTGACCGCGCGGTCAGCAGGTCCTGCTCCGCGTCGAGCACATCGAGCGTCGTCCTGGCCCCGAGCTTCGCTTCCTCGCGCACCCCCTCGAAGGCGACCTGGGCGGCGGCCACCTGCTGGCGTCCGGCGCGAATCGCGATGCGCGCCGTCTCGATATCCGTCCAGGCGTTCTCCACCTGCAGCCTGATGGCGCGCGTGGATTCATGGATTTGGGTCATGGCCTGGCTTTGAATGGCCTGCGCGCGGCGGACATTCGAATAGGCCGCGCCGCCCTGATAAAGTGGAATGCTGGCCTGCAACTGGACCTGCGCCGAGGTGATACCGTTGCTCAGGGCCGCACTCTGATCTTCGCCATAGCTGACCGACCCGGACAGTGTCACCGTGGGCAGCAGGGCGCCCTGTGCCACGGCAATATCACTGCGGGACTGTTCTTCGGCGTAGCGTGCGGCATTGATCGCCGGATTGTTGTCCATCGCCTCCTGCACCGCGTCGGCAAGGGTCGGCGGCAGCTCGGGCAGCGGCGGCAACGGGGCCAACGTGCCCGGCGGCGCACCCACGACGCTGCCATAGGTCTGGAAGGATCGCGCAAGCGCGCCGACCTGAACGGCCAGGGACGCCTCGGATTCCGCCAAGGCCGCCTGCGCCTGACTGACATCGGTGCGGGTCACTTCGCCGACGACAAACCGATCCTCGGCGGCGCGCAACTGCTCTGCGATCACCCGAACATTGTTCTCGCCGAGCATGACGAATTCCTGATCGCGCAAGACGTTCGAATACGCGGTGACGACCTGAAGCAGGATCGACTGCTCCGTATCGGTCAACTGCGCGCGGGCAGCATCGACACCGGCAACGGCCCCATCGATAGAATTCTGCGTCTGTCCACCATCATAGAGCACCTGCGTCGCGCTCAACGCAACGGAGCGCGGCTCCTGCGTCGATCCGCTGGGTGCCCCGTTGATCGATGTGTCCTCGACGCCAACCGTGGCTGTGGCCGCCACATTCGGCAACATGCCGGACCGCGCCAGCGGCACGTCCTCGTCGACCGCGCGCACACCGGCCCGGGCGGCGATTAGCGTTGGATTGGTGGCATAGGCGGTGGCGAAGGCCTCTTCCAGCGTTTGTGACTGGGCCGGAAGCGCCAGCGCTGCCGCAATCGCCAGAACGGAGAGGCATCCTCGCCGCAGCGATCTTACCATATCGCTTGAATAGAACACCATAACCCACAGACCTTTCACGATTTATCGCTTGCACAAATTACGCTAATTCTGCCGGGAATCAACAATTTTCACAATGTCCCGGCCCGGCAGTTAGAATGCAAAGGCTTCTTTGGCGGCAAAGCCTGGCAGAACAGGCGCGGCAGCATCGAAGAGCGGGCGTGGCTGAAACCGGTCGCCGCTGCGGATAAAGGCCACGGCGCGCCCCATCGCTGCGGTCATCTGGACGGCCACCAGACGCCCACCCTCCTTAAGCTGTAGCAGCAGTGCATCGGGCACGACCTCTACCCCGCCATTGATGAAAATCGCGTCAAACGGGCCATGGGCACTGTCCCCGGCGACCGGATCGCCCGCCTGCAGGATCGCATTGTCGATTTCCAGGTCGAGGAGCGTCGCCGCCGCCGTCTCCGCCAATGCGGCGTCCGGCTCCAGCGCGATCACAGCGGCAGCCATGCGCGCGATGACCGCCGTTGAATAGCCAAGCCCCGACGCGAGATCGAGCACCAGATCATCGGCCCCGATCCGCGCGCCATCCAGCATCTTCGCGAATGTACGCGGCGCAAGGATTTCGCGGCCCGGCAACAGCGGCAGCGACGCATCGGAATAGGCAATATCGATATGCGCGGGGCTCACGAACCGGTGGCGCGGGATATGCAGCATCGCGTCGATAATGGGAAAGCTTGTCACATCGGACGGTCTGACCTGGCGGTCGACCATGGCAGTGCGCGCGGCCGCATAGTCAGTCATGAAAAACACCCTGGATTGATACGATCCATCGTGTTCTGCCACAGCCGCCCCGGTGCCGCAACGACCGAGAGGCACAGGGGCGCGAAAGCGCGAGGCACTGTGATGGCTTAGTCCGGCGTTCACCTTTTACCCTTTTACTGACCGACCCACCAGAATGGTTCCGGACAGACGCAGATGACCTTCATAACCACAGATATCATAAAGACCCTGCCGCGATGGATCAGCCCCCCTCGCCAGCGCCGTGTACCGCCGCGGCGCCGGGTGATGTTCCTCCACCGACCAGCCCACAACGCGATCGGCTCCAAAGTCATGCGATGCGATCAACTGGCACAGATCGCGACACGGGAATTCGGTCATCGCTACGATTTTGAGGTCGTCAAACTGCACATGCCCGGCCAGGCACGCAGGCAACGCGAGCTCATTGAGCGAACAAGAGGTGCCATCGTTATCCTGCTGAAAGGGGCGGAGCACAGCTTTGATGATGACGGGCTCTCAGCACTCCGAGAGGCTGTTCGCGGACTCTGTATCGATCATGTCGACAGCACGATGCACGGGCGTGCGGTGTCACTGGCCGATGTGCAGATCGCGGCCTCCAATGCCGGGTTCCAGACCCTGCAGCGCCTGATCCGGGGGACCGGCACCAACGGGCATTATTCGGGCGTCGCGCGGCTGCTGACCCATCACGCCGATCCACGCATCGTCAAGCGGTCGGACTTGACTGACAATCGGGTCAAGCTTGGCTATTTCGGCGCTCTTCACAATACGATCATTCCCCCCGATCTGACCGATGCGATACATGCCCCGCCGATGAGGGGCGGTACCGGCTTCGCCGATATCCTCGGCGCGGTTCGGCGGTCCAATATGCACTATGCCGTCCGCCCCCGCCCGCAGGCGGGCCGCTGCGCCGGACACAAGCCCTTCACCAAGGGTTTCAACGCCGCCAGCGCGAACGCCAACATCATCATCAACCGGGATGCCGATGACGCGCTGGATTATCTCGGCCCGGACTATCCCTTTCTGATCAAGGACGCTTCACCGGCCAGCATTATCGAAGGTGTGAGATATGCCGAGGATGCCTTTGGCAGCGCTGAATGGCGCTACGGTCTCGAAATCATGGACCACGTTCGCCGACAATGCGCGCTCGACAGGATCATGGAACAACTCGCATCGATCCTGGAGCTTTTCGACTGACGGCGCCCCGTCCCCCTCTCCTCCGCAATGTGATCACCGACCAGACAGGATTTGCAACAAAGGAAGGCTTGCGCTCCGCGCGCCGAAGCGATACCTCCTGCCACGCTCAGGCTGGCGAGTTGGCGGAGTGGTTACGCAGCGGATTGCAAATCCGTGTACACCGGTTCGATTCCGGTACTCGCCTCCAAAACATTCCAAATCAATGACTTAGCTTCTTGGCTATCAAGTGGGACACAATGGTGGAACACATCCATGAAGTTGTCAGCCTACCTAAGCCCCTCAAGACACGGTATATTCTACTTTCGTTGGCCTCTGCCCCACTCCGGGCGGGAAAAGCGAAGCACGGTTAAGGTATCGTTAAGAACAAGGTGCCCACATCGGGCGGCAGACTTGGCCAGATACTTGGCGGCACATGGCAGATTAGTGAGGGATAGCAACACATTGGCTGGGCTTAGGCAAAGCGAGATACGCGAGAAAGTGCAAACTTACTTCAAGGCGCAACTGGATCAGTACCTAGACTGGCTGGACAGGCGTGGACTGTCGAAGAACGCCTTGACGGATGCCCGCGAAGAAATGCTGGACCATGAGAGTTTTCTTGAGATGGAAACCACACATCCGCTTTGGCTGCCAATCTCCCGGTTCAAGCGCGTCATGGACGTGTCAGACGAACAATGGGACGCCAGCCAGCCCCGGATTACATTCCAGCTACGCCAAGGCCGCCGGGACATGCTCAGGCGCGTTCTGGAAGCGGCTGAGGGCCTTGAGCATTATTCCTACGAAGATGTCCCGGCTACGGCTCCCGCATCTCTAGAGGCGCTTCCAGCCGCTCCCGGCGTCACGCTGGACAAAGCCATTGCGGATTACATGGACGAGCACGCCCACCGCTGGGACCAAAAATACACCGACCAGATACGGGCCTTCTTGAATATCCTCGTCGAGCATTGCGGCGCAGATCGCCAGCTTGCGACGATCACCAAGCGGGACGCACAGGAAATCAAGAAGGTTGTTCGAGCATTGCCGCAGAACCGGCATGTCAAACCAGAACTGAAAAGCCTTGCTTTGCAGGATGTCATACAGGTCGAGGGGCACCCCAAGATTTCGATCACAACCGTGAACAATCACATCTCGAACTTCATTCGCTTCTTCAAATGGGCGAAGAACAACGATTACACGCCCCACGCCCTGTTTGAAGGTATGAAGGTGGCAAAGGCCAAGGCGAGCGAGACCAATAGAAAGCCGTTCAGCCCGGCGCAAACCCAACTTATGTATGGGGAGTTGACGGAGAACACGTCTGGCCTTGTGCGCAAGGATAGCCACAAATGGGGCGCTTTGCTCGGCATGTTCACCGGGGCGCGCTTGAATGAGATATGCCAACTGTTGGTTTCCGACATTCAACTGGACCAGGGCATTCATTTCTTGAACATTGACGACGACGGCGATGAACGGAAGCGGGTTAAAACACGGGCGAGCAAGCGCAAGGTGCCTATACACTCAGAACTGATACGCATCGGCTTTCTGGACTTCGTTGAAAGCCGCGCTCAGCATGACCGCTTATTTTTCGACTTCGAGTATAACCGCAATGGTGGCTACGGGCGCAGCCTGAGCCGCTGGTTCAACGAAAACACGTTCCTTCCCAAGCTGGGGATCAAAAGCCGGGAGTTGGTGTTCCATAGCTTCCGCCACACGATGGTTACGCGCCTCAGTCAAGCCGGGGAAGCCGAACCACTCGTGAAGTGCATTGTCGGCCATGAACGCTCAGGCGTGACGCAGGAAGTGTATTTCCGAGAAGGCTACACTCTGCCTCAACTCAAGGACGCAATCGAGCGATTTGAAGTGTAATCCGCCTCAAAGGGATTTGAACAAAGCGTCGATCTTGCTCAACTCAGATGCAAGTAGCTTGCGGATAGCCAATCTGTGTCGCCCCAAGGCATGGGCGGACAGGTTGGCATCGGGCTTTTCACTATCCAGATAGGCAGTCGCTTTGGCATTGCAGACTTGGCCCAAGTCCGCGATGGCAATGTGGGTTGCGTTCTTTGGGTCAAACTTGGGCAGGGCAACGTCTAGGATGGTCTTGTGTATGTCGCGTGGGCCGAAAAGCCCTCTGGACTGGAAATCTTTGATCACCGCGTTTGGATAGTCTGAGTTTAAGAACGCCGACAGATAATGTGCTTCCTTCTCTGACTTGCAGGTGTGCATGTAGGTCTTATGATCCACTGCGAATGGCAAGTCATGGTCCGACCTTTTCACAACAACCGAACTCGCGTCTTTTCCGGACGTTGTGTATAGCACGATATAGGGCAGGTCGAAGTCTTGTTTCGTAAGTTTTCCGCTATAGTCCAGCCAGTCGGTATTCTTTGCCGTCCTGTTTCTTTCAGTTTTGTTGGCGTTCCAGTGGCCTTCCACAGCCTTGAACCACTTTGCAGTATCCAGCGCCCCTTCTTCTAAAATGTCCTGCGAACTCTGCATTATCAGCGTTCCCGACTTACGCAGTTTCGCTGGTAGCACCATTAAGGGCGGCTGGTGCAGCGCAAAAGGCAGGACGTTTTGCGCAAGGGCCGTTCTGAACAGGTAGTCGGATGACACGCGGCCTGAGACGATAATGTCTTTCCACGGCTCTTTCGCCTGCCTGTTGGTCGCATCGCTTGTCTTGGCCGTGAAACTCTTGCCCTTGAAAGTGCCACCCACATCTTGGGTCGGTTCGATGAAATAGAAGTTGCGTGGGACCAGCGTTGCGCCTTGCCGAAAAAGTGTTTTGTAATGGTTTGTTTGGTTCGATGCGCCCAGCTTCTTTGTCGTGAACGCTGATTTCTCGCCCAGCTTGGAATAGTAGAACTTGGCCTTCTTGAAACTCAGCTTGCCCTTAACCTCTGCCAAGTTGGCATTGTGTTTCTTGAGCCGCCCGGACACCAACTTGCCTACGCAACCGCTCTTGGGGATCGACGTTGACAGTGAGCCATGTGCCCGCTCTGCAAAGAGCACGCAGGACGGGACGTTGAACAATGGCGAAACCTTGTCCAAGTCCCAGATTTCCTTGATGCGAACGAACTTGGCCGCGCCAGAGCGCGTGTTGTCGTGGTGGTCGGCCTGAAAGAAGCTGCGGGGCAGGACAAAGGCCAGCTTGCCCTTATCCTTGAGGAAGTAATCGGTACAATGCGCCAAGAAGATCGCGGCAATCTCCATATGCGGTGCGTTGGCCTGTTTCTTGGGCCATGTGCCAGTGTCCTTGGCTTTGGCGCGTAACAGGTCTTGATAGTTGGCGTTGCCTATACTGGCGAAGGTGAACCACGGCGGGTTGCCGACGATGAAATCAAAGCTGCGATGGAAGAAGCAGGGCTTGTAGAGGTTGAGAACGATGAACTCCCAAATGCTGTCCCGGTCGGCTTCCTTAACGCCTTTGAACGCACGGTAGATGTCGTAAATGCTGTTGGCGAAGAAATCGTTGGACGCCTTTATCCCCTGACCTGCCAAAGCCTTGGCAAAGGTTGCGGCGTTCATGTCAGCGTCGCCTTTGGTAAAGTCGGCTATCTTCTCGGCGGCGTGAACCGATTGCTCAAAACGCAATGGATCGTTGAAGATATTGGTGTTGATGGCAATCTTCTTGTCGTCAATCCATATGTCGAAGGTATCCCCGAACAGGTTCAGGTTTGCTGCACCAGTGGGCGACAGAAGCGTATTGGCCAGATAGACGCTCAGGAATACAGGTTTGGGCGACTTCGCCACCTTGTCCTTGAGCGCAATCAGAACTGTGGCCTTTGAGATTTGAACCGACAGTGGGTGAATGTCCAAGCCACTTACCTGTGATGCGATCTGGTCTGCCGTCAAGTCGGGGAAGTCTGCATTGAACTTGTCGATTGCAGTCCGCAGAAATGAACCACTGCCGCAAGACGGGTCTAGGACGCGGGAACTGCTCTCCAGCTTAAGATCGGCCACGATGGTTTCACAAAGCCAATCAGGCGTATAGTACTCGCCCAAGGAATGGCGTGTGTCCCGGTCGATCAAGTCCTGATAGACGCCTTTCAGAATATCCTCATCAATGTGGGCGAAATCGTAGGCGTCAAACTCGGTCGAGATTGCGCGGAACATTGGCTTCAATGCTTTGCGGGCTTCGTCTTTTGCTACCCAATGGAAGAAGTCGTTATCCGTGAAGTTCCGAATATTAAGTTTGTCAAATATCTCCCCGGTCAAGATGCCCGTGATTTCACCATCATCTATAAAGTCATCCCGTGTCAGGATTTCATAGGTTAGCATTTTGGCAAAGACGCTCAGATAAGTGTGGACAAGGAAAACACGTTCGGAACTATCGAACTTGTCATAGGCCACGCTTAAGAAGCGTTTCCATTGCTCATAGGCTACAGTAACTTCGCCACTGTTCTTTGCACTCTCAAAATAGGTGGTCAGTTGGTCTGTGGCAGTAATGAAGGCATTGGACCCGTCCCCAAAGTCGCGTTTGATGGCGTCAAGTGTAGGCCGCTTCTTTTCAGTCTGAAACAGAAGCGCGTCGAGGAAATAGAAGAAGTCCAGCCCGTTGGTTTCGGTAACGGTGAAGCTGTCCTTCTCTTTCAACACGACACTCGATGCCGATATTGCTTTGCCATTTGGCACTTCATCAATGTCAGGCGTGTATGTTTTCCAAGTTACGCAATCCGAAGAAATCAGTGTGAACAGATACTGCGAACCGCTGTTCCAGTTCCCACTGACATAATCCGCGAGCTGGTCTTTGGCGTGTTCGCCAGTTTTGGCCAAGTCATTTTCAAACTCGATTATGACTGAGCGGTATTGAGTGTCGGCTCTGCCCTTGTCGGACTTCTTGCCCGCTCTTTCGATTTTTGAAACAACCGTCTCCGCACCGCCAACAAACTCTTCGATGATTGGCTTCGCACTTTCCATATGCCCGAATAGGGCTTGAAGCAGCGCAACAAATCTTTGCCGCTTCACTTCTTCATTGCCAGCCGCTCTTACAGCTTTGAGATAGTCCTTGACTTGGTTTTCGATGTCGGCCTGCATTGCATCACTCAATATCGTTTGGTTTTGAAGCGCTCTGCTTCTTCTGCTTTTCGTATGTCTAAACCGGAAGGAGCGAGGGCGATAGCGCGAAGTGCTAAGCTGAGCCAAGGCCACCGCGTTGAACGGCAGAAAGCACGGACGGGACGAAAAATGGCGCGCTACGTCACAGCGCCTAATCAGAAGGCTATGCTGAGAGGCCTGGAAACGCCCGCTGAGCGGCCTTTTCGTGCTTTGGCAGGCCAATCCCAGTTGGAGAGGCACGATGCGCCTCACAGGCCCGGAAATCCCGGTCAGGCTTCGCCCTGCCCTTCTGCGATGGTGGCCACGATGTCCGACACCGCGTCCAAGCCCTCGCATGCTGCCATCCACATGGCGAACTCGATCACGTCCAGCCTACGTTCCTGCGTCTCGACCTTCGCTACGAAGGATTGCGGCTTGTCCAGCCGGTCGGCCAAGTCCGCTTGGGTCAGCCCCGCATCAAGGCGCACCTGCCTGAGCCGCTTGCACAGGTAGACGTGTTCAGATGTGCGTAGGGATTTGGTCAAGTGACTGCCTGTTGATCGGGTGTAGGCAGTCGGGTAATCCCAAGTTAGGATAATACCATTTTAGGATAATCAGGCTATCCGGGCCTTTGGGGCCGTGGGCGGTCGTCGGATTGAAAGGGGATCATATGTGGATTGTTGCAATCCTTTGCATCGGGACGGCTCTGGTCTGGTACTCCAACAAGCGCCGTTCCCAGCGGTTTGTCCGGGCGGTTCACTTCCTTGACTTGCTGGACGGCGGGGCGAATGCAGATGAAGCAAATGGCAAAGTCGCCCGGTTGTTCACCAAGCATTCCACACCAGACATGGACGTTGCGGCCATCGAATATGCGACGGACAAGGCGAACCGCATGACTGAGGGCAAACAACTGCCGTGGATAGACGAAGCCCGGAAGCGTGGCTTTGCTATCGACAGTGGCGATACACGCTTTGACATGGCCCACCTGTCACAAGTGCAACCGCAAGCGAACCGTCCTCAAGATTTTGCGGCGGATTTTTCCGAGGGCCAATATACTACCGCGCCGGGCGGGTCTTTCCCCCATGCCCCATCCGTTCTCACGGACGCCTACCATGCCGGGCTTGGAAAGATCGAAGCCAACGAGGAGGCGCTGAGGTCTGCGTTGCAGGCGATCATCTTCACCGGGGCACGCTGGGGCGCGCGGGGGGCAGTGGCCGGGTTTGTTTTCGGGCTTGTCGTCCCGAGGCTGGGCGTTCTCAGCTACTATGAGATTTGGGCAGTGCCCATCGTGGTTGCCTTCTTCGCGGCTATGGCAGGGGTCGCGACAGGGGCAGTCTACGGCTTTGTGCGCTGGGTCATTTCAAGTTGACGCCGCTGCCCCGGACAAACGTCCCGGCGCGTCCGGTATCTATCTGTTTTCCAATGGCTTCCCTTACCCGACCACATGACAACTGGGCGACAGGTGGGGCTTTCCCTCACATATAGACAGACCGAACCAGTCCACGGAAACTATCCGCCCTGCCTATAGGACAGAAGCTGCGAACTGATCCCAACCGGATTGTTTATTTTCAAGGGCTTACGCATTCGAGCCACCTATAGGATAGAAAAAGGCAAGCCGCTCCTGTGCGCTTCGGGTTATCCTCTTGCTTTTATTAGCAAAACCATTACCCGACACTCTAGGACAAGATGCGACCCAGTATCTGTCTGGCCAGATAATCAACCTTCTATATATACAAAATATATTATTATCAGTATCTTATATGAGATATTCAAAACCGATTGTTCTTCCTAAGAAACCACATCTTCGATGAAATCCACTTCGACCTGCAATCCAAAACCAATATCCGAACCAGATACCTTTCAATCAATCTCAGGTCACACTTCACCCCAACAGACTAAGCCTTGGTCATCCCACTTCCGGGCTTCCTTTGTGATCTCTTTGACAACTTACCAACTTCCGGGCTACACAGTGATACTCATAAGTGAGACACAAAACGAAACCTCTCAATTGGTATCCTAAGTTATTCAATGACTTGGATTGATGGAGGCAAGTCCGGTACTCGCCTCCACTAGACCTCCACCTCTGAAATCTTCGATTTTGCCGTCTTACCCGATTGGCAAGAACCTCCCTTCAGCGATAGCTGTTCGAACTACATGGCGAGGGGCCCGGGATCTTCGCCGAGCAGTCCGACATCACGGCCCTCGCTATATGATGCCAAGGGGCCGTCAGAGAGACGACATCGCCGGGGCATTCATGAAGGCGCTTATGCGCGCCCACGCCGCTGCCTGACATTGTTTCCGCCTTCGAATGGATCATGCTTTGACCCGCGAACCAGGACAAAAATGACCGCACCATAGGACTGATGACGTACACATCTCACATGGCGAACGCATCCCGAACGGTCGCGATCAGAATGGCCGGCGAAGTGGGATATAATACAGGTAAAATTTTCGGATTTTTCATCTGCAAAATATTTACATTTTTATTTTTACATTATTCATAAGAGACGCATCTATACTTATCGCATAGCTGATATTTACATATTGTTAGCAATTATAGCCCAGAAATAACGCACTTGGAGTTCAGTGAGGGGTCGCTGAAACAGCAAGGCCGGCAGGGTTGGTACCGGTAGTCTGTCAGAGATCCAGTTGTGTGGTGGGTGCATTTTTACGGTCGTTGCTGCTGTCCGCCCTCGGACGGCCAGCGCGACAGTCGAGAAGCCCCAGGGTGTCAATCGGGGTGTAAAATTGCGTACGAAGACTTTGACTTTTTCCAACATCGAGCACAGTAGCCGATCCGATGTGGCTGCGACATTCTTCGGTGGCAACTTCCTCTTTGATCGCGACACGGTCGACGGCACGTTCGATGCGAAGGCCGACGCACTCAACCTCAATCTGCTCCGCTATCCCGGAGGCGGCATTGCGGAGGACTACTTTCGGCTGGCCGATCCCGATCGACGGTTTGTCGAACAGCCTGGCCGCGAAGAGGTTGTGCCGCTGAGCGAATTTGTGGCCTACGCAAAGCAGGCTGACGTCGAATACTCCATCGTTGTTCCGACGCTGAATTACATCGCGGACATCAAGCAGGGGATCATGTCCATGGATGATGCGGTGGATGAGCTGCGTCATTTCATCCGTGAGCTGAACGCGGGCACCTATGGCGACAACATGCCCACGCTGCTGGAGATTGGTAACGAGTATTACACGATGAAAGGTGTGCCTCAGAGCCAGGCATCTGAATTCTACGCTGAAATCGCCGTCGAATTCGTGAAACTTCTGACAGAGGAGCTGCCCCTTTCAACGAAGATCGCGATCCAGGCAGGTGCCAATCAGGGTGAGAATGACATCATTCTCGAGCATGTTCTTGCGGAGAGCCTCGCCAGTTCTGACCCCAGCGACCTGCGGATCGACACCGTCATCGTTCACTCCTACCCCTGGACCCTCGACCAGACCTACGACCAGCATGAATCCAGAGGTGCAATCATCGACGACTGGATCGATCCGGGACTTGCTGAAAGTGTTTACCTTTCTGAATGGAATACGGGCGGCCCTCTGGATAATCAGACGCGCTCGGTGACGCCGAACGATGCCTACGAACGGGGTATGGCGCAGGCTGCGACGCTCATCGAAATGGCGGCGGGATACCTCGATGCGGGCGTTGAGTATGCTGCTGTCTGGCCAATCCAGCAGAACACGCACAGTGACCTCAGTGGTAATGAGGGTGAGCTGGGATCGAACCAGAGCAAGCTCAGCAGCAGCAATCTCACCCTGCTCGGCGAAGCGTATGAATTGATGTCGTCTTCGCTGACGGGTTCGAGGCGGCTTGAAACACGCAATATCGATCTGGACCTTGCCGATGAGGCCGCCCGCTATCAGGACGAGATCCTGGTCGAAGCGTTCGAGAATGAAAGCGAGATCATTCTGTTTGCGTCGGCATGGAACCTGAACGATGACCAGCTTCAGACAGTGTTCAACTTTGATCTGGGTGTAAGGATATCCGGCGCGGAAACCACGGTCCTGCGATCCCTGGCACGCGACAAAACCGATCCGAACGGAACGCCGTTTCGGACGTCAGTGTCACATGACGACGTCTCATCCACCGCTGACATCACGCATCGGTTCGAAGATGAATACGAAGTTGTGCGGATCATCTATCAAAAGGCGGAAACAGGTTTTGTGTCCGATTTGCCCGATGTGCAGCGCAACGGCACTGATTCAGATGACTACTTGGTCGGGACCAATCGCAATGAAGCGATCAATGCATTGCTTGGCGATGACACTATCATTGGCAATGGCGGTGACGACACGATTTTCGGCAGCCGCGGGTCTGACGATATCTCAGGCGGCGCTGACAATGATGTGATACGTTCCGCCGGCGGCAGTGACCGTATCAACGCGGGTTCTGGCAATGACTTCCTCGCCGGCGGCGGTGGTGACGACCACCTGAGCGGCAGTTCGGGCAATGACGAGATACGTGGCGGCACCGGCAACGACGTGCTCAAGGGCGGGCGCGGCGCTGACAAGCTCAACGGATACAAGGGCGATGACCAGATCAATTCGGGCAAGGGCGAAGACACCGTCTCCGGCGGCAGCGGCAAGGATGTGATCAAAGGCGGCGGCGGCGACGATCTGATCTACGCCAATAGCGGCAGTGATCGCGTCAACGGATCTGGCGGGAATGACACCGTTCTTGGCGGTCAGGGGAACGACACCCTGAACGGAAACGCTGGCGATGACCATCTGCGCGGTGGTGCCGGCAACGATGTAGTGCGCGGCGGCAAGGGTGACGATGAACTGACAGGCGGGGCCGGTGCAGATAGGTTCCTGTTCAAGGCGGGCGACGGTGATAATGTCATCACCGATTTCAACGACAATGCCGATGTCATTGAATTTGCAGGACGCCTCCGGTTCGACGACCTGCAAATATCCGCCCAAGGCGGTGACGCCGTCATTTCCTTTGAGGGTGGATCGGTTCTGCTGGACGGAGTTTCCGCGGATGTTATCGGTCAGAACGATTTTATCTTCTGACCCTGACATCTCGAGGGGGTGGATGCAGCGCGTCGTTCGAATTTGTGACGCCATAAATGCATCAGTGCGAAAAGATGCCAAAGACCGGACGGCAAGCGGGTGAGACTGCCTGGAATGCAAGCTCAATCAGTTTCGAGACCCAAACGATCAGATCACCTTTTCAGGATGCTCCGCCACGGGGCGGGTTCGTCCAGCGCAAGACGATGTTGAAACCTGTCAGGTCCGGCTGATGCCACATGGCGGAAAACCGTCACAATGAAGGTGATGATGCAAGACGGGACCTACCTCGAGGGGCGAAACGAAAATCAGCGCTCTTGGTCGAGACCAACTGTCAGAATGTGCAGCATGATCTGCAGATATGGTTGAGCACATGGCCGTCATTCGGTTTTTTTTGGGGGGATCGGTTTCGGCTCATCTGGTTCGTTCGAACCGTGCGGCGCATCGTCCGTGACGCAAGCGGCGTGTCTCCTGATCTCCTCGCTTCGTTGCACGATGACTGTGTTGCGGCCGCAAGGGATATCGGCAGGCGTGGAAATCACCCCGTTTCTGATCAGGTCTTCTTCGGTTGGACCAAAGGCCAGTCGTGGTCTTGTTATGGGGCCAGTGGCGCTGTCGCGTGACATCGATGGCCGAACGGACTGGACGCCTGAACATATCACGACCCTGAATATGCGATTTCACCAAATGCCATCTTTCCCCATCCCTTCATCGTGTTAAATCACGGCGGTGCGGTTCGGTCCGCGTTCGACAGTCGGAGTTCCCCGCATGCCTCTCGCCAATGGCCGCCCGTTTCTTGCCATCCCCGGCCCGTCCGTTTTTCCCGACGAGGTTCTGCAGGCGATGCACAGGCCGGGCATCAATATTTATGAAGGCCCGCTCATCGAGATGACGCATACGATCATCGCTGACCTCAAGAAGGTCGCACGCGGGGCTGATTATGCGATGATCTACATCTCCAACGGGCATGGCGGCTGGGAAGCTGCGGTCAGCAACACGCTCGACCCCGGTGACAAGGCGTTGGTTCTGGATACCGGGCGCTTCGCGGTCGGCTGGGCGGAGATCGCATCGACCCTCGGCGCGGAGCCCGAGATGCTGAGCGCCGCGCCGCGCCGCCCGATCGACCCGCAAGCGGTGGAGGACCGCCTGCGCGCGGATACCTCCCACGAGATCAAGTCGGTGCTCGTCTGTCAGATCGACACCGCGACCGGGATCCTCAACGACATTCCCGCCATCCGCGCCGCGATGGATGCGGCCAGGCACCCTGCCCTGTTGCAGGTCGACTGCATGGCCTCGCTCGGCTGCGTGCCATTCGAGATGAAGGACTGGGGCGTCGATGTCACCATCGCAGGCTCGCAAAAGGGGCTGATGACGCCGCCGGGCCTCGGCCTCGTCTGGGCATCCGAAAAAGCGTGGGAGCACAGCAAGACCCTGACCCGCGGGCGCGCGCACTGGGACTGGCTGCCGCGCGGCGCGCCGGAGGTCTATTACCAGCACTTCCACGGCACCGCGCCGGTGCAGCATCTTTTTGGCCTGCGCAAGGCGCTCGACATGATGCTGGCCGAAACGATGGAGGCGATCTGGGCCCGCCATGCGACCCTGGCCAAAGGCGTGCGCGCGGCGGTTGCCCATTGGGGCTCCGCCGGGCCGATGGAATTCAACGTGCTGACGCCGGAGGCGCGGTCAGATGCTGTGACAACCATCCTGACCGGTGAGATGAACGCCAACACGCTGCGCGCGATTGCAGAGGAAAAACTTGGCGTGACGCTCGGCATCGGGCTTGGGATGGACCCTGAAACCGCCTTCCGCATCGGCCATATGGGCCATGTCAACGCGCCGATGATCCTCGGCACGCTCGGCGCGGTGGAGCTGTCGCTGAGCCATATGGGTGCAGATTATGCACCCGGCGGGGTCGAGGCGGCGATTGTCGCCATGAAGGACGGCGTCGCCTGAACGAAAAAGGGCCGCCACGGAGGCGACCCTTATCGTCACATTACCCGAAGATCAGCCGACCAGTTCGAGACCCGAAAAGAAATAGGCGATCTCGACCGCCGCCGTTTCAGGCGCGTCGGAGCCGTGGACGGAATTCTCGCCGATGGACAGGGCAAATTCCTTGCGGATCGTGCCTTCGTCCGCTTCGGCGGGGTTGGTGGCCCCCATCACTTCGCGGTTCTTGGCAACTGCATCCTCACCTTCGAGGACCTGCGCGACAATGGGCGCGGAGGACATGAAAGTGCACAATTCGTCATAGAACGGACGCTCTGCATGAACCTCGTAGAATTTGCCGGCCTGCGCCTTGGTCAGATGGATCCGTTTCTGTGCGACGATGCGCAGGCCGGCGGCTTCGAATTTCGCGTTGATCGCGCCGGTCAGGTTGCGGTTCGTGGCATCTGGTTTGATGATGGAGAATGTGCGCTGGATCGCCATATGTCTGGTCCTTCGGGTTCTGGCTTCGTGTCCCGGCCTGCGGGCCCGGTTCTCTTCGGCGGGTCGCTATCATGGGCCGTCGGGCGAGGAAAGCGGATTTCGCCGTGATTACCGCATGACGGGGACGGCAATCCGCCGCGCCGGGGCGCTGCTTTACATTTGCGGGCGGACCGGGTGATCATGCCGCACACAGCGTGGGGCAGTGCCACGGCATCCGTGCAAGAGATGCCGAACCCGGGAGCCTGATCATGGCAAAAGGTTACATCATTGCGCGCGTGCGCATCGACGATCTGGAGCAGTACAAGAAATACATGGCCGTCAGCCCTGACGCGATCGCGGCCTTTGACGGCAAGTTCATCGTTCGCGGAGGCCAGAGCCACACCGCGGAAGGTGAGGAGGAAACCCGCCGCCTTGTGGTGGTGGAGTTCCCGTCATTCGAGGCTGCCAAGGAATGCTATTACTCGGATGTCTATCAGGAGGCGAAGAAACTGCGCGATGGCGCGGGTGATGCGCAGTTCGTGCTGGTCGAGGGCGCGTGAGCGGCAGGGCAGTAAGCGAGCGGGCAATCATTGTCATCGGTGCCGGTGATGCGACGGGGGGCGCGGTCGCCAGACGATTTGCCCGAGAAGGGTTCATCGCCTGCCCCGTGCGCCGCACGCGCGACCATCTCGCCGACCTGACTGCGGAAATTGAGGCGGCGGGCGGGCGGTGCGTCCCCTTCGGCGTCGATGCCCGTGTCGAGGCGGACGTGATCGACCTGTTCGAACAGGTAGAACGGGATATCGCACCGGTGGAAGCGTTTGTCTTCAACATTGGCGCGAATGCCCGCTTTCCTTTCCTCGATCTCGAAGAACGCAAGTTTCGCAAGATCTGGGAAATGGCCTGTTATGCGGGCTACCTGACTGCCCGTCAGGCCGCGATACGGATGGCACCGCGCGGACGCGGGACGATCATTTTCACCGGGGCCTCCGCCTCCGTCAAAGGATATGCACAGGGGGTTGCCTTCGCCTCCGCCAAGTTCGCCTTGCGCGGCATGGCGCAGGCCATGGCGCGGGAACTTTCGCCGCAGGGCATCCATGTCGCCCATTCCATTATCGACGGTGCCATTGATACGGCATTCATCCGCAATAACTTCCCTGACAGATACAAGATGAAGGAAGAAGGCGGCATCCTGAATCCCGAAAGCATTGCAGAGGCCTACTGGATGCTGCACAAGCAGCCCCGCGATGCCTGGACGCATGAGATGGATCTGCGCCCGTGGATGGAGAGTTTCTGACGTGCCGACCGACATTGAGTTCTTCTTCGACTTTGGCAGCCCCACCGCCTATCTCGCGTGGACGCAGCTCGACCGGATCGCTGCGGAAACGGGGGCGAAGGTGATCCATCGCCCGTTCCTTCTGGGCGGTGTGTTCAAGGAAACCGGCAACAGGTCCCCCATCATGGTGCCGACCAAGGGTAAGCACATGATGGTCGACCTGCGCCGCTGGGCGACCCACTGGGATGTGACGCTGGAGGTCAACCCGTTCTTCCCCATCAACACGCTCTCGATGATGCGCAGCGCCTGCGCGCTGGAGGGGACGGAGGAATTTCCCGCCTTTCAGGCCGCGATCATGCGCGCGATGTGGAACGACCGGAAGAACATGAACAAGCCGGAGATCGTTGCCGAGGTGCTGGACAGTGCCGGGCTGGACGGCGAAGCGATTGTCGCGGCGGGCACGATGAACCGCGCGAAGCAACGCCTCAAGGATGTCACCGAAGAGGCCGTAAAGCGCGGCGCTTTCGGCGCACCGACTTTCTTCGTCGGCACGGAGATGTTCTTCGGTCAGGACCGGCTCGATTTCGTCGCCGCCGCCGCACGCCAGTGAAGACAGGCAGGCGGTGGTGAGCGAGGAATACATCCTCAGCAACCTGATCCAACGTCATGCCCATGCAGGACGGCTCGACTGGATTGGCCTGCGCCCGGTGCGCAAGGACGATCCGATCACGCCGGAGATGGCGGACGTCGAAGCGCGCGGTCTGGTGGGCGATCATCACCCCTCCCCCGGCAAGCGCGCCGTCACGCTGATACAGGCGGAGCATCTGCCGGTGATCGCGGCGCTTTCGGGACTGCCTGAGGTGGCACCGCAGACACTGCGCCGCAACCTCGTCATCTCCGGCATCAACCTGACCGCGCTGCGCAAGGCGGAGATCGCCATCGGCACCGCGCGTCTACGCCTGACCGGTCCATGTGCGCCCTGCAGCCGGATGGAGCGGCTGCTCGGCTTTGGTGGTTACAACGCCATGCGCGGCCATGGCGGCTGGACGGCGGAGGTGACGCTGCCGGGGCGCATTGCGGTCGGCGACGAGGTAACGGTGACGACGTGACTTTGCCGGATTGACTTTATCGGCACCCTCCCGCACTTCCCTGCCCCATGCTGACGATCACTGATCTTACCTTTACGCTTGCCGGACGCCGCCTGATCGAAGGCGCGACCATGCGCGCGCCGGACCGGTCCCGCATCGGCCTCGTTGGGCGCAACGGGACCGGCAAGACGACGCTGTTCAAGCTGATCGAAGGCGAATACCAACCCGATGAAGGCTCCATCGAGGTCCGCAAGGGCGCGCGCATCGGCGGCGTGAAGCAGGAGGTGCCCGCAGGTCCCGATCCCTTGCTCGACATCGTGCTGGCAGCCGACCGTGAGCGCGCCGCCCTCCTGGCGGAGGCAGAGACCGCCACCGACCCGACGCGCATCTCCGACATCCAGCTGCGCCTGACGGACATTGCGGCCCATTCGGCGGAGGCACGCGCGGCTTCCATCCTCTCGGGCCTTGGCTTTGATGCAGCGGCGCAGGCGCGGGCGGCGGCGGAGTTTTCAGGCGGCTGGCGCATGCGCGTCGCGCTTGCCTCGGTGCTCTTTTCCAGCCCCGATCTGTTGCTGCTCGACGAGCCGACCAACTATCTCGACCTGGAAGGCGCTGTCTGGCTGGAAAACTTCCTCGCCCGGTATCCGGCGACCGCCATTGTCATCAGCCATGATCGCGGCCTCCTGAACCGCGCCGTTGATCGCATTTTGCACCTGCAGTCGAAGAAACTGACGCTCTATGCGGGCGGATATGATGACTTTGACGCAAAGCGCCGCGCCGATGCCGCGCAAAGCGCCGCCTTTGCCGCCAAGCAGCAGCGCGAGCGGGCGCATATTCAAAGCTTCGTTGACAGGTTCCGCTACAAGGCATCGAAGGCCAAGCAGGCACAAAGCCGCCTGAAGATGCTGGCCCGGATGGAGCCGGTCGCGGGCGTCTCCGAAGGCGCGGTCGCGCCCTTTGCTTTCAATTCGGGCGAGGAACTGTCGCCCCCGATCATCGCCTTTGATAAGGTGACAGTCGGCTACGATGGCAAGCCGATCCTGCGCGATATTTCGCTGCGCATTGATCCGGATGACCGCATTGCGCTTCTCGGCGCAAATGGCCAAGGCAAGTCGACCTTTGCCAAACTGATTTCCGAGCGGCTGAAGCCGATGGCTGGGGATGAGACGCGGGCGGCAAAGCTGCGCATCGGCTATTTCGCGCAGCACCAGACCGATGAGTTGATCCTGGATGAGACCCCGATCCAGCATCTGCGTCGCCTGAAACCCGATTTGCCGGAATCGAAACTCCGCGCCCGTCTCGGCGCTGTCGGCATTGGTGCCGATATCGCGGCGAATGCGGTCAAGAGCCTGTCGGGCGGGCAGAAGGCGCGGCTCCTCCTGGCGCTGATGACGGTGCATGAGCCGCAGCTCATCATCCTCGACGAGCCAACAAACCACCTCGACATCGAAAGCCGGGAGGCGTTGGCACAAGCACTCGCCGCCTATGAGGGGGCGGTGATCCTGATCGCCCATGACGCGGAACTTGTCAGCGCCTGCGCCGACCGGCTGTGGCTGGTGAACGACGGCCATGTGGCACCTTTCGAGGGCGATATGGATGATTATCGCACGCTCCTCCTGTCGGAGCGCGGCGGCGTTCGGCGCGAGAGACCGAAAGACAAGGCACCAAAACCCACAAAGCAGGAGAAGGCAGCGCAGCGCGCCACCCTCGCCGATCTGCAAAAGCAGGTTAAGGTCGCCGAGGCACGTCTGATGAAGATCGAGGAGATGAAGGCAAAGATCGATGAGATGCTCGCCGACCCCGACCTTTATGTCAGCAAACCCAAGCACATGTTCGAAGAGCTTCAGAAAAAGCGCAAGGAGATCATGAAAGGTATGACCAAGGCCGAGGCGATGTGGATGGACGCGCAGGAGCGGCTGGAGGCCGCAACCACCGACGCATGAGCGAGACCTTCTTCACGGCCTTCGCCACCATCTTCGTGATGATCGACCCGATCGGCCTCGCGCCCATGTTTGCGGCCCTGACGGCGGGGGCAAGCCTGCGCCAGCGTGCGATCATCGGCGCAAGGGGGATCGGCGTTGCGGCACTGCTTCTTCTCTTTTTCGGCATGGCGGGGGATGAGGCGCTGGCGACCATCGGCGTCTCCATCCCCGCTTTCCGGATTGCAGGCGGGCTGATGTTGTTCCTCCTTGCTATCGATATGCTGTTTGAAAAGCGGACGGAGCGACGAGAGAAACGCCCCGGCGAAGGTCACCGGGACGACCCTTCGGTCTTTCCGCTGGCAACCCCGCTCATCGCCGGGCCGGGTGCGCTGGCCGCGATGATCCTGCTGACATCGGAACACCCGGGTGACGCAGCGGGTCAGGGCGCGGTGTATCTGGCCGCGGCCGCCGTCCTCGCAATTACCTTCGCCGTCTTCCTGGCGACGGAGTTGATCGAACGCCTGCTCGGCCCGACCGGCATCAAGGTGCTGACAAGGTTGTTCGGGATGCTGCTTGGGGCATTGGCTGTCCAGTTCGTATTGGATGGCGTGGCGGCGTTCGGGTTTGCTGCAGGGT
Source organism: Pseudomonadota bacterium (assembly GCA_039030855.1). Taxonomy (GTDB): domain Bacteria; phylum Pseudomonadota; class Alphaproteobacteria; order Rhodobacterales; family Rhodobacteraceae; genus Pikeienuella. The sequence goes on along the minus strand of JBCCDJ010000003.1, from coordinate 157,430 downwards.
AAGCGCGCAGCAGAGGACCTTCCGTGCCCCCGGACATGGGAGGATGATGTGCGGACTGTCATGATGACGAGCTCGCTTTCAGTCTACATTGATCTCTGGCGCGTGATTGCCGCTGTAGCGATTTTGATCAGCCATGCGGCGATCCTGCATTTTGGCGAAACCGGCATCAGACCGATCATCCATCGGTTCGACTATGCAAGCGACGCGGTCATCGTATTTTTCGTTCTGTCCGGCGTGGTCATCGCCAACAGTGCCAAGAAGCCGGGCGTTATACCTGGCGATCCTACGCTTTTGACCGCTACACGCGCCTGATCAGCGTGGCCCTGCCAGCGCTCATGCTGACCTTTCTCATCGACCGTATCGGCATCCTGATCGACATGGATGCCTATCCGGCCAACCGATACTGGGAACGCGGGTTCTGGATGCATCTGGTAGCCGGCATGACCTTTACCAATGAGTGGTCATTCATCGATCAGCGGATCGGCACCAATTTTCCCTTGTGGTCGCTCAGCTACGAGGTGGCATATTACGTCGCCTTCATGCTCCTCCTGTTCTTTCGGGGGGTTGGCATGGTCATCGCCCTCGCCCTCGTCATTCTGGTCGCCGGGGTCAAGGTATGGCTTCTGCTGCCGGCATGGCTGATCGGCGTCTGGCTCCATCATCTGCTTCGCCTTGACCGCCGGTCGCGAGGTACCAGTCTGCTCTTGATGGTTCTGCCTATGGCGCTCTACTTTCTGTTCCTCGCGCTGGGCATCAGGGACTTGTTGGGGGCCCTATCGGACCTGCTGGTTCTTCGGTTCATCGGCCATTCAGTCGGATTTTCGAACGAATTTATCTGGGACATCACCGTTGCCTGCCTGTTTGCCCTGCACCTCTTGGGTGCGGCAGGTCTGTTGAAGACCGTCGGCACCGCGTCCGGTCCGCTGTCCGGCTGTATACGCTGGCTGGCCGGAGGGACCTTCTCTCTCTATGTGGTTCATTTCCCGGTTCTGATGTTCACCAATGCCGCAATGGGCATGCATTTATCGGGCCTGTCGAGAATAGGCGTGCTTCTGACATTGACGGTTGTGGCTTGCTACGTCTTCGCGTGGTGTTTCGAACGCCGGCTGACAAGGTTTCGGGCCGGGATCAGGACATTTGGTGCCCTCGCGGGGTCATGGTACCGGGCGCGGCATAATGATTAGCCGCTCTCCGCCTTCTTCGTCCATCCGCCGCTATCGGTCTGGGCCCAGTAAACCGCTTTCAGCCCCGCCTCGGTAACGCCCTTCCACGCGACGCGTGCATCCCCGACCGCCGTCTCATCGTGGCCATCGAACATCACGATGGTGCGGGTAAAGCGCGCCATCTCGGGCGGCGGGGCGCTCGCACCGTCGACGAGGAAGAGGATATCGGCTTCGTTCGGCACATCCTCGCCCGCCGTCAGGTAAACCGGCTGGCGGGCCGGGTCGCCGTCCCTGGCCATGCCGTGGGGGAGGAAACTGTCTTCGCGATAGGTCCAGAGCGAGCGGTTGAGCGCCTCCGCCCGCTCCTCCGAGCCGCAGCGCAGCGTGACCCTCCAGCCGCGCTCAAGGCATTTTTCCAGAATCGCCGGGGCCGCTTCCTCCAGCGGTTTGCGGGTCAGGTGGTAGAAGAGGATTTCCGCCACGTTACCCGCCCCTCCCGCAAGAGGCACGCTGTCCGGTGAGGTCCCGGCTCAGGGCCGGGACGCTGGGCACCGGGTCACTTCGCCTCATATTTGTCGGCGATGAACTGGTTGATGGCACGCACGCCCCAACCGGTGGCACCTGCGGGGGCGAGGTCCGTCTCCGACTTCACGGAGGCGGTGCCAGCGATGTCGAGATGAATCCACGGCGTGCCATCCTTGATGAACCGGGCAAGAAACTGCGCGGCGGTGATCGACCCGGCCGGCCGCCCGCCCGTGTTCTTCATGTCAGCCAATCGCGACTTGATCTGCTTGTCGTAGCCAGCGCCGAGCGGCAGGCGCCATGCCCCCTCACCCGCCGTTCTGGCCGCATCGAGAAACCCATCGCAGAAGTCGTCGTCATTGGAGAAGACGCCCGTGTTTTCGTGGCCGAGCGCGATGATCACAGCCCCGGTCAGGGTCGCGAGATCAATAATGCCGGAAGGACTGTATTTCTCCTGCGTGTACCAGAGCGCATCACAGAGCACCAAACGGCCCTCGGCATCGGTGTTGATCACTTCGATCGTGTCACCCTTCATGGATTTCACGATATCGCCGGGCCGCTGAGCATTGCCTGCCGGCATATTCTCGACCAGCCCGACGACGCCGATTACATTCGCCTTGGCCTTTCGCAGGGCCAGCGCGCGCATCAGGCCCGCGACGACGCCCGCGCCGCCCATGTCCATGGTCATGTCTTCCATGCCCGCCGCAGGTTTCAGCGAAATGCCGCCGGTATCGAACACCACGCCCTTGCCGACGATGGCCAGCGGCGGCTCATCCCCGCCGCCCATCCACTTCATGACGACCAGCTTGGATTCGTCATCCGACGCCATGCCCACAGCCAGAAGCGAGTTCATGCCAAGCTCCGCCATCTCCGCCTCGCCAAGGATCTCGACATCCAGGCCCAATTCCTCCATCGCCGCGAGGCGCCCGGCGAAATCACCGGTGGTCAGCACGTTCGCAGGCTCGTTCACCAGATCACGGGTGAAGAACACCCCCTCCGCAAGCGCCGCGAGCGGGCCTGAAAGGCGCGCAACCGCATCGGCGTCGGCGGTGGCGAAACGCACCTTGCCTTCGGGTGCTTTCTCATCCCCCGTCTTGTAGGCATCGAATGAGTAGCGCCGCAACGCATAGCCAAAGACGATCTCGGCCTGCGCCTCGGCACTGCCTGCGCCATAAAACGTGGTTGCCTTGCGCCCGAGCGCTTTGGCGATTCCGGCACCGGCCTTGCGCGCGTCATTTGCCGTGATGTCGGTCCCAAGGCCAACCACGAGCAGCATCTCCGCCGCCATGCCGGAGGGCACGGCGATCCGCGCGATCTGTCCTGCCTTGCCGTCAAAATCATCACCCGCGACGATGCGATTGACCGCGCCGCCTGTCAGACCGTCCGCTTCCGCCGCGGCCGGGCTGAGGGTGCCGCCTTCTTCGGCAAAGACCACGACAACGCCCTCTGCCCCCGCCATAGCGGCGGCTTCGAGATCGATGAAGGAAATTTCGACTGGATGGGACATGCGCGGGTCTCCGGTTGCGGCACGGCGTCTATAAGGCCCGAACTAGGCCTGTGCCAGGACATGGCAAAAGTGATGGCGACAGGCCTATCGCGATTTCCATTGGGCGCCTAGGCTTGCCGCGCGTTCATCGCAGCGGTTAAGTCTTGGCAGAGCAGTGAAGGAGCGAGTCGCGGATGCAAGCGGCCTATCAAAAGGCGGCCCGACCGCAGATCAGGCCTGCGCGTCCTATTCGGCACGCAACGAGGGCGCTGTGCCTTGCTGCGTGGGCCCTGCTGTTGCCCGCAACTGCAGCGGCGGAGGCACCGATCACCGGCACCCCCCGCCCGCTCGCCGACCGGACAGCCCCGAGCCCGGCGGAACCTGTCGCACTGATCGCCGACGAGATCACCTATGACAGTGTCAAAGGCATCTTGCGCGCGACCGGCAATGTGCAGGTCTTTCAGGGCGGACGCACCCTGACCGCTGACGAGATCACCTATGACAGCAACGCGGAGCGGATCGACGCGGTCGGCACGATCACCCTGCGCACGGCGCGCGGCGAGACGGTCTATGCGGATATGGCCTCGCTCGACACCGATCTGCGAAACGGGATGATCCAGGGTGCGCAATCCGTGATTGCCGGAGACGGCAAGATTTCCGCCGTCGAAGCGCGCCGCGTCGAGGGGCGCTACAACATCCTCGAAAAAGCGGTGTTCAGCCCGTGCGAAGTGTGCACCGACCATCCCGTGCCTCTCTGGCGTATACGGGCAGAGCGGATCATCCATGATCAGGAAGAGCGCGAAATCCACTATGAGGACGCTTATTTCGACGTCTTCGGTGTCCCGATCGCGTTTCTCCCCTATTTCCGGCATCCCTCGCCTGAGGTAGAGCGCGCGACCGGCTTTCTTTCGCCCGAGATCGGGCGCAGCCGCGCCTTTGGTGCCTTCCTGCGCAGCCCTTATTTCATCGTCCTCGACCCCTATTCCGACGTGACGCTGACCCCGTTCATCACATCCGGCGACGGGGCCATTCTGGAGGCAGAGTATCGTCGCCGCTATGAAAACGGTTTCGTCGATCTGCAGGTCTTCACCGGCGTGACCGATTATGATGATGACGGGATCGGCGCGCGGTTCCGGCTCGGTGTATTCGGTGAAGGCCTTTTCGAGGTCGATGAAGGTGCGAATGCGGGGTTCAACCTCGCTTTCGCTGCCGACGACCCCTTCCTGCGGCGTTATAATTACACAGAGAATGACCGGCTCTTCTCTGACCTGTTCATCCGCGGCTATGACGGCGCGAACTTCGCGACTGCCAATCTCGGCTTCATTCAGGGGCTGCGCGATGGCGAGGCGCAGGACACGATTCCCATCGCCCTGCCTGAAATATCACTGCGCCATGTCATGCCGGTTGCGGCGGTTGGCGGCGAGTTTGGCGTCTCGCTCGACGGGCGTGGGCTGTTGCGCATCGATGGGCGCGATGTCGGGCAACTGTCGCTCGGTGCCGACTGGTCGCGCGAACATATCCTGCCCTCCGGTCTGGTATTGCGAGGATTTGCCGAGACGCTGGCGGATGTCTACGTGATCGGTGACGACGCCGCCTTCAACGACACCGCCGCCCGCTTCGTACCCCGCTTCGGTGTCGAGGCGCGCATGCCCTTCGTGCGCGCCGGTGTCGGCTCGGCGATCCACGTGATCGAACCGATCGCCCAATTCACCTATGCCCCCAATGTCCGGGACGATGACATACCGAACGAGGACAGCGTTCTTGTGGAATTCGATGAGGTCAACCTCTTCGAAACCGATCGTTTCGCCGGGCTCGACCGGGTGGAGACCGGGGCCTATGCAACGCTCGGCGCGAAATATGAACTGATCGACCCCGATGCGCTTGGCCTCAGGCTGACGGCCGGGCGGGTGTTTCGGGCGGAGACGAATGGCGACTTCACCGATGAAAGCGGCATTGCCGATGATCTGTCCGATTATGTCGGGGCCGCATCGCTCACCTATGACGACTGGTTCGAGTTTCGCACCCGCTGGCGGCTTTCTTCGGGGTTCAACTTCAACAGGGCGGAGGCGGGCGGACGCATCAATTACAATCCTCTGACGCTTTTTGGTTATTACCTCTTCGTCGATGCAGATCCTGCGGAAGGTGCCTTCGAGGATCGCTCGGAGATCAGCCTTGGTGCGGCGCTCAGGGTTGACCGGAACTGGACGGTTTCGGGTGATGTCAGACGCGATCTGATCACCGATGATTTCGTGACTGCCGGAGGCGTGTTAAGCTATGAGGATGAATGTGCGGGTCTGGATTTCTACATAAGGCAGCAATTTGCCGAATCGCTCAGCACCGAACAGGGGACGAGTGTCGGGGTGACGGTGCGCCTCTTTGGTGCCGGCACGGGCGATCCGGGCAAAGCCTCGAATGCCTGCGCCTATGGCGCGCAATAAAGATGATGGGATGAACGTTATGAATCTGAAGCCGAACCGGATGAAGGCCGCTCTTGTTGCGGTCTGCGTCATGCTGGCCGGGTATGGCGTCCCGATGACGAGCCTCGCACAGACCGCATTCGCCCCGGTCGTGGTCGTGAATGACGACGTGATCACCTATTACGACGTCGATCAGCGCGCGCGATTGCTGCAATTGAACGGGGCCGCACCCGGGCCGCAGCTCAATGGTGCGGCACTGGAGGCGTTGATCGATGACCGGCTGCGGGTACAAGCCGGGGAGCGGTTCGAGATGGCCGCGAGCGAGGCAGAGCTGAACGCCGCCGTGGATGAATTCGCCGGGCGGCTGGGCGTTGACCGGCAGACCGCGATGGCGCGGATCAACCAGTTGGGCGTCGATGACGCGACGCTGACCGACTTTCTGCGCGCACAGGTCCTCTGGCGGGAGTTGATCAATCGCCGGTTCAGTAGCCGCGCCACCCCGTCGGAGCTGGAGCTTAACCAGGAGATCGAGTTGGCCGCGTCGGGCAAGACCCAGTCCTTCCGCCTGTCCGAGATCGCCCTGCCCACCGGTCAGGGGCAGGAGGCACAGGCCCGCCAATTGATGCAGCGCATCCTGTCGGAACTGCGCAATGGCGCCGATTTCGCCGCGCTTGCCCGCCGCTACAGCCGCACGCCCTCCGCCTCAAATGGCGGCGATGTGGGCTGGGTGCCGCTGACCACGCTGCCCGCGCAGCTTGGCGAATTGATCGCAAGCACGCCCGCGGGCTCCGTCACGCCACCCTTCGAGGTGCCGGGCGGCCTTTCCATCTACCGGGTCGCCGACACGCGCGAGGAAGCCCCGCCCTGGGCGCGCGCCAGCGAGGTGTCCTTGCGCCGGTTCAGCATCGACGGCGATGATGACGACGCAATGGCCGAGGCGGAGGCGCTGCGTTCCGACATGCAGGGCTGCGAATCCATTCCTGATCTCAGCGATCGCGCCACCATGACAAGCATTGATGACAGACTGGTTGAGGCGCTGCCGACGCCGGTTCGCGGTGCTGTACAGCTGTTGCAGGCGGGGCAGTCATCACGCCCCCTGCGCGGTGAGGGCAAGGTCGAGATCTTTGTGGTCTGCGACCGCTCCGGCGGTGTCGATGACGCGACCCGCAACCAGCTGCGTGAGCAGATCCGCAACACGCGGCTCGCCCGTTTTGCCGATGGCTATCTGCAGGACCTGCGGCGCGAAGCTGTCATTGAGCGGCGGTGATCCCGAAAGGGGCACGAACGGCATATTGGTTCGGGAAAGGCAAAGCATGACCAAAGCGCCGCTGGCGTTGACGATGGGCGATCCCGCGGGGATCGGCGGCGAGATTGCCGCCCGCGCCTGGTCATCGAAGGCGGTGAAGATGCCGTTCGTTGCCATCGATGATGCCGCACGCTTGAAAGCGCTCGGCATCCCCGTGCAGGTGATCACCGACCCGGCGGAGGCCTCAGCCGTCTTTCCCGATGCGCTGCCGGTGCTGGAGGAGACTCTGCCGGTGCGCCCCGTACCGGGTCAGCCGCACGCAGCGAACGCGGCCTCTGTCATCCGCTCGATCGAGCGGGCTGTGACACTGGCCCAGGATGGCGCTGCATCCGCCGTGGTCACCAGCCCGATCAACAAAAAAGCGCTCTATGACGGCGCCGAATTCGCGTATCCCGGCCATACCGAATTCCTCGCCGCGCTGGCGGATGTACGCTGCCCTGTCATGATGCTGGCCGCGCCGGGGCTGCGCGTCGTACCGGCCACCATCCACATTCCCCTGGCAGAGGTGCAGCGCCGCCTGACGACCACGTTGATCGTGGAAACGGGCCTCGTGCTCGCAACGGCCCTGCGCCGGGATTTCGGCATTCAGACGCCACGCGTTGCTGTCGCGGGTCTGAACCCCCATGCGGGCGAAGGCGGCGCGATGGGGACGGAGGATCTTGGCGTCGTCGCGCCCGCTGTGCAGGACCTGCAGCGCCAGGGTGTCGCGGCATTCGGCCCTCTGCCCGCCGACACGATGTTTCACGAAGCCGCGCGCCGGACCTATGATGCGGCGCTCTGCATGTATCACGATCAGGCGCTGATCCCCGTCAAGATGCTGGACTTCGCGCGCGGCGTGAACATCACGCTTGGCCTGCCCTTTATCCGCACCTCGCCCGATCACGGCACCGCCTATGATATTGCAGGCACCGGCAAGGCTGACCCGACCAGCCTGATCGAGGCGCTGAATGTCGCCGCTGATATGGTGGCACGGCGGGTGGCACCGGCGCTGGCCTCGTGATCAGTGATGACGGCTTGCCCCCCCTGCGGGAGGTGATCGCGGCCCATGACCTGGCTCCGAAAAAATCGCTCGGTCAGAACTTTCTCTTCGATCTCAACCTGACCGGGCGCATTGCGCGCGCCGGTGCGCCACTCAGCGAAACCGAGGTGGTGGAGGTCGGCCCCGGCCCCGGCGGCCTGACGCGGGCACTGCTGGCCAATGGCGCGCAGCGCGTGATCGCGATTGAACGGGACGCACGCTGCCGCGCCGCGCTGGCGGACATCGCGGCCCATTGGCCGGGTCGGCTGACCGTGATCGAGGGCGACGCGCTGGAGGTTGATCCACGCCCCTATCTGACCGGCCCCGCACAGATCATCGCCAACCTGCCCTATAATGTCGGAACCGAATTGTTCACCCGCTGGATGGCCGCGTCGGACTGGCCATCATGGTGGACGCGGATGACACTGATGTTCCAGAAAGAGGTCGCGCAGCGCATCGCTGCCGCGCCGGGCGACAAGGCCTATGGGCGGCTCTCGGTGCTGGCCCGCTGGCGCGCCGATGCGCGGATCGTTTTCGAGGTCGGGCCCCGCGCCTTTACCCCGCCGCCCAAAGTGACCTCCGCCATCATATCGGTCACGCCCAAGGCACCAGTGGCAGAGGCGGCGCTGCCGAAGCTGGAGCGTGTGACGGCGGCCGCCTTCGGTCAGCGGCGCAAGATGCTGCGGCAAAGCCTGAAATCACTGGGATCGGCGGAGGCGATCCTCGCCGCCGCCGGAATCGACGGAACGAGACGGGCGGAGACACTGAGCCTCGAAGAATTCTGCGCACTGGCCAGGGCGATCTGAACAGATCGTCAGTCCAGCCTGCTCCGGTGATCAGTTACTCCGCAGCTTCAGGTGCTGGCGGCTCCGACGATTGCTTGTCAGACGGCGCGTCAGCCTCGGCCGGTTTCGGCTTCGGGTTGCGCGGACGCGGGCGCGACGTGCGGGGCTTAGCCGGGGCTGCGGTGCTTTCCGGCGTCTCGACGATGCCTGATGGCTCCCCGCTCGCGGCATCGATGGCGGCCAGACCATCACTGGACGGCTGCTCGGCGGTCTCTGCGCTGCGGTCCCGCGGGTCGGCTGACCGGCGCTGATTGCGGCGTGGCTTCTCATCGCGCTGATCATCGCCCGACGCGCCGCCATCCGCACCATCGGATGTGTTGCCGGACTGATTCTGATCGGGTGATTGCGTCTGCTGGTTGGCGTTCTGCTGGTTCTGGCGTTCGGCGGCGGCCTCGGCGGCGGCAACAAGAATGCGCGAGTAATGCTCCGCGTGTTGCAGGAAGTTTTCCGCAGTCACCCTGTCACCCGACAACTGGGCGTCGCGCGCCAGTGCCAGATACTTGTCGATGATCTGCTGCGGTGTTCCGCGTACCTTCCCCTCCGGCCCCGCGCTTTCATAAACGCGGTTCGGCGAGTGGCCGACATTCTTGTTACTATTGTTGCGGTTACCCTTGCCGCGCGAGCGGCCTGATTTCTGCGAAGATCTCATTACATTCTGTCTCAGTCGATGATCTGAATTGTGCGTGCGTCGTCATGGACGCGCTCATGATCCTTCGGCCTAGGCCTGTCGGATCTCCCTAACTTTCTTGGGTCTCTTCGGTCCGCCCTCGATCACGATCCTATCGTCAGGTCGTCATGGACTTCATTAGATTAGCGCCCCGCAGCCAAACCTACAACCCCAAATGGCAATGCCCGGCCAAGGCAGCAGATGCGCCTATTTACGCTGGTATTCGAGGCATCGTATGCGGCCATCAAGATCACGGTGCAAGATCGGCTGCGGCCAGCCGAACGCCGAAAACACCATGCCCACGGCGTCAGATTGCGTTGACCCGATCTCAAACAGCGCCCGCCCGCCCCGACGCAAAAAGGCCGCCAGCTCCGGCGCGATCCGCCGATACGGGTCCAGCCCGTCGCCGCCGGGGGTCAGCGCAAGATGCGGCTCATGCTCGCGCACTTCGGGCGAAAGACCGGCCATTTCCGCCTCGCCGATATAGGGCGGATTGCAGAGGATCAGGTCGAACCCTTCCAGAAGGTCATCCAGCCAGTCGCCGATCTGCAACTGCGCCCGGTCGATGACGCCAAGGTTGGTAAAGTTGCGCCGCGCCACCTGAAGCGCCGCGCGAGAGGCATCGATGCCAAGGCCCGTCGCCTCCGGCAATTCAGCCAGCATCGTCCCGAGCAGGCATCCCGAACCGGTGCCAAGATCCAGCACCTTGCCCGGTGGCGGCGTGTTGTCCGGGCGCGCCAGCGCCGCTGCGATCATCGTCTCACTTTCGGGCCTGGGGTCCAGAACATCTGCCGTCACCTCGAACCACCGCCCCCAGAAGAGCCGCCCGCCGACGATATGTGACAGGGGTTCACGCGCCGCACGGCGCGCAATGGCTGTATCGAAAGCCTCGCCAATCTCCAGCGCCATGGGATCGGAGAGGCGCATCGACAGCGCAGCGCCGTCAAGATCGGCGGCGTAGCGCATCAGCAGCTCCGCATCGCGCGACGCGCCTTCGATCCCCACCTCCGCCAGCCCCGCGGCGGCTGCGGCCATGGCGTTTCCATAGGTGATCATGGCTCCATCGCTGCCAGCTTGGCCGCTCGGTCAGCCGCCGCCAACGCCTCGACAATCTCCGTCAGGTCGCCCTGCATGATCTGGTCGAGCCGGTAGAGCGTCAGCCCAATCCGATGGTCGGTCATGCGGCCTTGCGGGAAATTATAGGTCCTGATCCGCTCTGACCGGTCGCCGGACCCGACCTGCCCTTTCCGATCCGCCGCGCGCGAGGCCTCGGCTTTCTGTCGCTCCAGATCATGGAGCCGGGCGCGCAGCACCTCCATCGCGCGGGCGCGGTTCTGGTGTTGGGATTTTTCCGATGAAGTGACCACGATGCCCGACGGCACATGGGTGATGCGCACTGCCGAATCCGTGGTATTCACATGCTGTCCTCCGGCACCGGAAGCACGCATCGTGTCGATGCGAATGTCCTGTGCGGGGATGTCGATGTCGATATCCGCGACCTCCGGCAGCACGGCGACGGTCGCGGCGGAGGTATGGATGCGCCCGCCGCTTTCGGTATCGGGCACGCGCTGCACCCGGTGGACGCCGCTTTCATATTTCAGCGCCGCAAAAACGCCGTCACCCTTGATAGAGGCTGTCAGTTCCCTGATTCCGCCAAGCTCCGACAGGCTCTGCTCCAGGATCTCTACCCGCCAGCCGCGCGCCTCAGCAAACCGCGTATACATGCGCCACAGGTCACCGGCGAACAGCGCCGCTTCGTCACCCCCGGTGCCGGGGCGGATTTCAAGGATGGCCGGCCGCGCGTCATCTTCGTCCTTGGGAATAAGGGCGAGACGCATCGCCTCCTCCAGCGCCGGGCGAGCTGCGGTGAGGGCCGCGATTTCCTCGCGGGCCAGCGCGCGCATCTCGGGGTCGGACATCATGTCTTCTGCTGCTTCGAGGTCGTCCAGCAGCGTCAGATAGGTCTGCGCCTCGTCGGCGACGGGTTTCAGGTCGGCATATTCCTTCGAAAGCACCGCGATATCCTCGCCGCCGCCGGTCGACAGCTTGGCCTCCAGATATCCGAAATGCCGGACGATCTGTTCGATTTTTTCACGCGCGATCATATCGATCTATTCGCCCCGACCGCAGACGGGGTCAAGGGCCGCGCACGGTTTTGGGGGCGCGCCGGGCGTATCAGCGATAATAGGTAAGCGCCTGCCGGATGAAGGGGGCCGCCACCGCCATATCGTCCGGATCAATGATCAGCGCGCGTGTGCCTTCAATGCGCGCAGGCTGACCGCGCAGAGCACAGGCCTCCGCCCAATTGGCGATCAGACTGGTGGCACAATGGACAAAAAGGGCCAGTTCGCCGGATTTTGTGTGGCCAAGGCGCAGCGGCGTTCCGGCTTTTGGCACGGGACGCAGGCTCGGCTGGCCCCATTTCAGCTCTTCAACCAGTGTGACCGGCGGCTTCAGCCCGGAGGCTGTTTTCATAACCAGGTGCCGCAAAGCGTCGATTTGCGCTTGTGGGGTCACCTCCTCCTGCGTCTTGGACATTGTCATGATCCTCTCCCAGACTAGCTATTGCGCAGCGTCGATGTTTGCACATGACGACGTCAGGATCTGTCAGCAAGCGTCAAAAAGGATGAAACCCGGCACCAATTTTGGTAATCTTGAACTATGAAACACGTTGTCATCGTCATGTTTGCCGCCTTCGCGATGGCCACCGGTGCCATGGCGGGCGATCCGAAGTTCAACGCGCCGCCCCCGGCGGAGGGGCACAGCTATCCCGATTGCTATTGCACCAATCGCGGGCTGAAAGTGCCCATTGGTGCCACCAGTTGCCTGAAAATCGGCGGCCAGGAATTTACCGCACGCTGCGGCTGGTCCCTGAACAACCCGGCCTGGCGCGACAAGCAGCAAGGGTGTGAGCCACAACCGCTGAGCCAGTCGACCCCTGATTCAGAGTTTCTTCAACCAGGCTGACACTCGGGCCTTGTTCACGTTGAAATCTTTGATGCCATAACGGGACCGCGAATAGATGTGGAGCGCTGACCCCCCCTCCACGGCGACCGCACGCACCGACACGTAGTCAGGGAATGCGACCAGAGCGGTGCGCTGGATAAAGGTGGCAAATCCGCCCTCGTCGGACAGAAGCGTGGTTCGTGGCGCGGCCATGGCAGTGACGGTAAATGCGGCCAGCAATTCCTCCGGTGTCTTGTCAAAGACAGGCGATGCGATGTCCGCGCCTTCGCCCCCCGGGTGCACAATGAAATCATTCTGCGCGCCTTGCTCCACAACGTCGGCCGGATCGACATGCCAGCGGGCCGGATCATCCGGCGCGACGCGGATCAGCACAGCAACGGCGACGAGAGCCGCGCCAAGCGCGAACAATATCCATAGAAACATCTTACGAACTATCCTCATTCAGCCGCCTCGGTTGCCGCGAGAGCTTCGGCGTCGATCTCCGCCGCCCGCTTCTCGACCAACGAGACGATGTGGTCGACCATCTTGTCATTATCGATCTTGTGGTCCTGTTTGCCAGCCCAATAGACCATGCCAGCCCCGGCACCCCCACCGGTGAAGCCGACATCGGTCATCAGCGCCTCGCCGGGCCCGTTCACCACGCAACCGATGATCGAAAGCGACATGGGCGTCTTGATATGCTCCAGTCGCCGCTCCAGCAGCGCGACGGTCTCAATCACGTTGAACCCCTGACGCGCGCATGACGGGCAGGAAATGATGTTAACGCCGCGATGGCGCAGGCCGAGCGCCTTGAGTATCTCGAAGCCGATCTTCACTTCCTCGACCGGGTCCGCCGACAGCGAGACCCGCAATGTGTCGCCAATGCCCATCCAAAGGAGGTTGCCAAGACCGATCGCCGACTTGACGGAGCCAGAGACGAAGCCCCCCGCCTCGGTTATCCCAAGATGGATGGGGGCGTCCGTCGCCTCCGCCAGGCCCTGATAGGCGGCGGCGGAAAGAAACACGTCGGACGCCTTTACGCTGATCTTGAACTCGCGAAAGTCATTGTCCTCAAGAATGCGAATATGCTCCAGCCCGCTCTCCACCATCGCTTCGGGGCAAGGCTCGCCATATTTTTCGAGCAGGTGCTTTTCAAGGCTTCCGGCGTTCACGCCAATGCGGATGGAGCATCCGTGATCCTTGGCGGCCTTCACCACCTCGCGCACCCGGTCTGGCGATCCGATATTGCCCGGGTTGATGCGCAGGCAGGCGGCACCTGCCTCGGCAGCCTCGATCCCGCGCTTGTAGTGAAAATGGATATCCGCGACCAGCGGCACCGGACTTTCGCGGCAAATTTCCCTGAAGGCACGGGTGGATGCCTCGTCCGGGCAGGACACACGCACGATGTCTGCCCCCGCATCCGCGCAGGCCTGGATCTGCCCGATCGTGGCTTTCACATCGGTGGTTAGCGTATTGGTCATCGTCTGGACCGAGATCGGCGCGTCGCCGCCCACCTCGACCGAGCCGACGCGGATTTTGCGGGACTTGCGGCGTTCGACGTCGCGCCAAGGGCGGATGCTCATCAGGGCCTCTGGATCGGTTTCACTCGGTTGACAATATGATGGGTGCAACGAAGCGTCGATGCAACGCATCAAGCGGTCGCGGCCCCATGCGATCTGCCGGATCGCGCGCGCTTATGAAAATGTCTGACCCATATGCGCCGTGCGAAAGAGGCCCGATTACTCTGTGGGCTGCAATTCAGCCTGCAAAGTGACCCCGGCAACCGCCTGCGCCTCCTTAAACTGCTCTTCCTGCGGCAGCGCGACATCGGCAGCAGCGGGATAGTTTTTGCGGATCGCCTCCGGCGTCAAAACGACGTTCTTCGCGATCTCCGGACCAGCCCCGAGCGGGCCATAAGCGACATCGCCGACCATGAGGTACACCGCGCCAGCATTTCCGGCGCGCAACTGCGGCTCCGTCAATTCACCGGGCAGTGAGAACTGCTCGCCCGGGCCCAGAATACCCGTGAAGAGCACGCCGCGCGATCCATCGCGGATGCGCACCCAGGCATCATCGGTGGCCACCACGTTGACCTTGTTGGCGGCCATCTCCGCAGCGGCGCGGGCGGCCTGGGCCAGGGCGGGATCGACTGTGGTATCGACCACAATCGGCTCGCCTTCGAAGGTTGTGAAACTCGCATCGGCGATGACCGCCACGGGTTCCATCTCAGGCACCGCGTAAATGCCCGCGCGGGCAGGGTCGATGGTTGAGATCGGGCCATCGCGTGGCACCACGGTCGGCGCGACCACTTCCTGATCCGCGTAGAGTGCCGCCAGTGAGACGCGTTCCTGGTCGGCCGGTTCAGCTGCCTCAGTCCGGGCCACAACGCCCTCGCTGGGCGCGAAAATATCAGGAGCGCGAACAAGGACCTCAGGCGCGCTTGGCAGCGGCGCGAATCCCACACGCTGCAAATTCTGCAGGACGCTCCACCCCCCATAACCAAGTCCAACGACCATTCCGGCAAGGATCATGACAGACATCATGCCCCGCAACCCGGCCCCAAGATCCCCACGCGAGGCGGTCTGGTTGGATTTCATGAAACGCGTCGAGATAACCGCGGCATCGGCACCGTTGGTTTTCTTGACAACCGGTCGCGGAGGGGCGGTTTCTGAAAGGTCCTCCGCCATATCCGGTTTCGCCGTGATGATGGCAGCCTTGTGCGCGGCGGGGCCGATAGCCTTCTCGACACCGGCGAACCCCGATTCCTCACAAAACCTGCGATAGACGTCATCGCCATCCATATCGAGATAGCGCGCGTAGCTGCGAACATAGCCGGCAGCAAATCCTGAAAACGGGAAGGCTGACGCGTCGGCATTTTCGATGGCGTCAATATAGTCAGCGCGGATTCGCAGATCGCGTTGTACGTCGAGCAGAGATTTGCCCTTCGATGCGCGTTCCCCGCGCAGTTCGTCGCCGAGTTTTAACTCGTAGGAGTCAAACCCCCGCAAAGTGGGATGATACTCGCTTCCCATTGCCCGATTCCAAAGCCTCTCACTTTACCCACGCGGCTTCTATGACCGTTCCACACGCCTCGCAAGCTGCACTTATCATTCTATAACATGAATAGTGGCTAAATTAGAAGTGGGAATGTGACTTACGGGATTTACCGAAAGTGAACAAAACCCGCAATCGGCGGCCAGTGCGCCTGCCTGGTGCCGCATTTCGGACATTACGGCCCATAGCGGGATGTTTGCCCCCCAAAATGCCGCCCTATATTGCCTCCCCACCGATGTGACCGAAAGGCCCGACATGGATCCGATCACAATCTATTTCCTGGCGCTCGCGCTCAGCCTCGTGGTCTTCGTGGCCCTCTGGCCGATCAGCGTCGCAATGACAGATGTCAGCATCGTTGACGCGTGGTGGGGGCCGGGATTTTTCGGCGCAGCGCTTCTCGTGTGGTACGTGGTCGGCACCCCAACCGACCCGCGCAGTCTGATCGTCCTCGCGCTGGTCGGGGTCTGGTCACTCAGGCTCGGCTTTGTGCTGATGCGCCGGCGCGTGCGCCATGGGGCGGAAGACAGCCGCTATGTCACGATCCGCAAAAGCTGGGGCGCAAGTTTCTGGTGGAAGAGTTTTTTCATCGTCTTTCTACTGCAAGGTTTTCTACAATGGATCGTTGGCCTTACAGCATTATCCTCGCTCACTGCCTCAGCATCGCCTCTTGGCATTCTGGCGGTCGTCGGGGTCCTGCTTGCGATCATCGGTTTCACAATTGAGGTCATCTCCGACGCACAGCTTGACCGGTTCAAGCTTACGGCGGACAGCGGCACGCTCTACACGGGCGGGCTGCGCCAACATGTGCGGTTCCCGTCCTATTGCGGTGAAATTCTCTTCTGGTGGGGCATGTGGTTGATTGCTCTTGAGGCCGGGCAATGGTGGTCAGTCCTCTCACCCGTCGTTTTGACCTTCCTCCTGGTCAAGGTGTCGGGGGCAGGAATCACCGGCGCGGGGCTGAAACATTCGAAACCCGAATGGCGCGATTATGCATCGCGCACGCCCGCCTTCATCCCCAATTTCAGGACACCGCAGCAAAGTCCGGCTGAGTGATCAGAGGCCAAGAGACCGAAAAACTTTCGGCAATTCTTCTGGTAGATCTTCGGCAATCAAGCCGGGGCCAAATGATCCGGCGGCTTCCTGATGCAGCCACGCGGCGGTTTCCGCGGCGGCCTTAACTTCGAAACGCCGCGCCAAAAGGCCCGCGATCATCCCGGCCAGCACGTCTCCCGCCCCGGCTGTGGCCAGCCACGGGCAGGCACGCTCATAGTGGGCGGAGATGACCGAGGCCGCGCCATCGGGACCTGCAACCACCGTATCGGGCCCTTTCAGCAGAACCACGCACCCTGCCCGCGCCGCCGCAGCGCGGGCCGCATCAACTCGGGAATAGGCAGGGCCGCTTTCTGCCGGTGCGGCCAGTCGCGCCGCGATATCGGGGAAGAGACGCGCGAACTCTCCGCCATGGGGCGTGAGGACAGCGCGTTTGCCCCGCGTTGCCGCGAAAAGATCGTCGGGCGCATCGATGAACGAGGTCAGCGCATCGGCATCCAGCACCACGGCCCGTTTACCGGATGCCAGCGCGGCCAGCGCCATCTGTGCCGCTGTTGCGCCCACCCCCAAACCGGGGCCGAGAGCTAAGGCATTGATCCGCTCATCCAGCAACGTCTCCGCCAGCGCTTCAGCATTCTTGATGGGCTGCAACATAATCGCATTCAGTTGCGCCGCATTCTCGATGATCGCGGCGGGGGGCGCACCGATGGTCACAAGACCTGCCCCGATCCTGAGCGCGCCGCGCGCCGCCAGCCGCGCCGCGCCGCCCTTGCCGACGCCACCGGACAGGATCAACGCATGGCCGTGCGCATATTTATGCGCACCGGCCTTCGCGATCAGGCTGACCGAGATGCTGGCGAGGGCGACCGGCGGTGCGGCAAGTATCTCCTCCAGGGCAAGCGGGCCGAAGCGGTCTTCCAGACCGATATCCTTGACGAAGAGCGTACCGCACGCGTCAGGCCCATATCCAAGCCGATGTCCGAGCCGTTCGCGCTGGAATGTACAGGTAGCCCCCGCTGACAGAACAAAGCCAAGCGCAGCACCTCTATCAAGGCAGAGGCCGGACGGCGCATCGACGGCCATGGTGCGCGCGGCGCGCTCCGGCTCCGACGGGGGACGCGCCGCATGCAGATCATCAGGCAATGGACGTGACAGGCCACCACCGAAAAGCGCATCGATATAGAGATCCGCCGAAGCGGTATTGCCGAAGGGCAGCACCTCCCCCATCTCCCGCCACCGCCTGCAGTTTTCTGCTGCATCCGGGGGCAGCTTCGCCTCGTCCGCGTAGAGATGGACATCGACCTGCCACCCTTTTTCTTTCAGAAGCCGCGCCACCACGAACCCGTCGCCGCCATTATTGCCCGGACCGCACAAGACAACGACCCGGCCGGGCGCGGCAGCCAGCGCGGGGCGCCATTCGAAAACCGCTTCGACCACACCGCGCCCGGCGCGTTCCATCAGCTCCAGCCCGGTGACTTCACCGCTGTCGATGGCGGCTTTCTCGATGGCGCGCATCTGGGCGGCGGTCAGCAATTCCATGTCCGGGCTCCTCAGATCGCACAGCGGATAAGCAGGTTGCACAAAATATGGGCAGAAACATGAGATTCCGACTCACACCCCCTGCCCTTCTGTGCCACCTTATTGAAAACCGGAGCGGGGAATGGTTCCACCGCATTGTTCCGCGCGGGCTTTCCGCGCTGCACGCCTTTGGGAGAGACAGATGAAAAAGATCGAGGCGATTATCAAGCCTTTCAAACTCGACGAAGTGAAGGAAGCCCTTCAGGAAATCGGCATTCAGGGGCTGAGCGTGATCGAAGCCAAGGGCTTTGGTCGCCAGAAGGGCCATACTGAGCTTTATCGCGGTGCCGAATATGTCGTGGACTTTCTGCCCAAAGTGAAAATCGAACTGGTTGTCGCTGACGACCAGGCCGACGACGCCATCGCGGCCATCGTCGCTGCTGCCAAGACCGGCAAGATCGGCGACGGCAAGATTTTTGTCTCCAATGTGGAGCAGGCCATCCGTATCCGCACAGGCGAGGACGGGCACGACGCCCTCTGACCTCGCCCCACCAGAAAACGACCACACCAGAGAGGGATCTCACGAATGAGCGACGCATCAGATATCGTCAAAAAGATCAAGGATGAGGACATTGCCTATGTCGACATCCGCTTCACCGACCCGCGCGGCAAGCTGCAGCACGTCACGGTGATGGAGAACCAGGTCGACGAGGATTTCCTCGCCGATGGCTTCATGTTCGATGGCTCCTCCATCGCGGGCTGGAAGTCGATCGACCAGTCCGACATGAAGCTGATTCCGGATCTGGATTCCGCTTACATGGACCCCTTCTTCGCCGAGAAGACCCTCTGCCTGCATTGCTCGATCGTGGAGCCGGACACCGGCGAAGCCTATAGCCGCGACCCGCGCAGCACGGCCGAAAAGGCCGAGGCGTATCTGAAATCATCCGGCGTCGGCGATACGTCCTACTGGGGCCCGGAAGCCGAGTTCTTCATCTTCGATGACGTGCGTTTCTCTGCCACGATGAACAAGGTCTCCTTTGAGGTCGATGCGGTGGATGCCGCGTGGAACACCGATGCCGAGTTCGAGATGGGCAATATGGGCCACCGCCCCGGCGTCAAGGGCGGCTATTTCCCGGTCCCGCCTGTGGATTCGGCGCAGGACATGCGGTCAGAGATGCTGTCGACCATGCGCGATATCGGCATGAACGTCGACAAGCACCACCATGAGGTCGCCTCCTGCCAGCACGAGCTTGGGCTTGTTTTCGGCACGCTGACGCACCAGGCGGACGAGCTGCAGAAGTACAAGTACATCATCCACCAGGTCGCCAATGCCTATGGCAAGTCAGCCACCTTCATGCCCAAGCCCATCGCGGGCGACAATGGTACGGGGATGCATGTCAACCAGTCGATCTGGAAGGAGGGCAAGCCGCTCTTCGCGGGCAACCAGTATGCCGATCTTTCGGAAGAGGCGCTTTGGTACATCGGCGGCGTGCTGAAACATGCGAAGGCGCTGAACGCGTTCACCAACCCCTCTACCAATTCCTACAAGCGCCTGATCCCGGGCTTCGAGGCACCGGTGCTGCTGGCTTACTCGGCCCGCAACCGCTCCGGCGCTGTGCGGATCCCGTGGGCGGAAAGCCCGAAGGCAAAGCGGGTGGAAACCCGGTTCCCCGATCCGACCGCGAACCCGTATCTGTGTTTCTCGGCCCTCCTGATGGCGGGCATCGACGGGATCAAGAACAAGATCCATCCGGGCGAAGCATCCGACAAGGACCTCTACGACCTGCCGCCAGAAGAGCTGGCCGGCATCCCGACGGTCTGCGGCAGCTTGCGCGAAGCGCTCGAAAACCTCGAAGCGGACAGCGACTTCCTGACCGCCGGCGGCGTCTTCACCAAAGACCAGATCGAAGGCTACATGGAGCTGAAATGGGAAGAGGTCTACACAACCGAGCACACGCCGCACCCGGTTGAATACCAGATGTACTACGCCTGCTGACTTTGGCTGGTGGCGCAAAACGAAAGGGCCTCCTATGCGGGGGCCCTTTTTTGTTTGTGTCGGAGGGCAGATTGGGGTTCAGAGGGACCGAATGCCAAACGATGCACGAAGGCTGCCTTATCTGAGACCTGGCCCGGTCTCAGCCGGGCTTTCGAGAAGCATCAGCCTGACCCCTATGGCAACAAGCAGTAATCCCGCTGCCCGCTCCAAAAACGCACGCGCCTGACGAGATCGCCTCAAGAACGTCCCGATGGTTCCGGAGAACGCTGCCAAACACAATTCAACGACAAGTGCGACCGTGCGCATCACCAAGCCGAGGACGATGAACTGCGCCGACACCGATCCAGCCGACGGATCAACAAACTGCGGCAGGAACGCCAGCATAAAGGCATGACCTTTGGGGTTCACGAGGCTGGCAAAAAACCCCTCTCTGATGGCGGCACCGGGCGAAATGACTGATCCCTCTTCACCGGAGGCACTGACCGTTCCAAGCAACATCTTCAGCCCCCGCCAAATGAGATAGGCACCGCCAGCATAACGGATCAGATCAAACGCGAGCGGGTTGTCGGCCACAAGCGTCGCCAGGCCGAATGCGAGCAGCGGCACCTGAACAGCACCGGCAAGAAAGAAGCCCACAGCGGTGCAGATCGCGGTACCGCGTCCCTGAGACAGCCCGCGACCGACGATCAGAAAAAGATCTGGTCCGGGCGTGAGTGCCAGCAGCACGACCGCAAAGGAGAACGTGGCAAGGGTCCAAGGCTCAATCAGCATGGGAAGAGGCTAGCAGGAATGCGAATTGTTCGCCAAGGTCGGCACCGGACCTCGGCACCGATGTCCCCGGCTCTGGCGGCACCTGCCATGAATGGAGGTAGCGATGTTCCAGTCTCGGCACCTGCCATCATAGGGATCTGCGGGGATTGCGGTCAGGAGAATCAGACGCAGCCCTTGCCGACAATTCAAGGCTGGCCGCATGTCGAACAGATTTTGGTGATTCCCGTTCGCTTGTTATCTGCTGATCGAGTATCCGGTGGTCTGATGAAACTTGCTGGCCCGTTCCTCTTCATTTTGGCGACGTTGATGATCGACGCGATTGGCGTTGGCATCGTCTTCCCGATCATGCCCGACCTGATGGACCGCGTCGGTGCCGCAAGCACCGCTGAAGGTGCCCTTTGGGGTGCCATCATGATGTCAGCCTATGCTGCTGCGATGCTTCTCTTCGGCCCCATTATCGGAAGCCTGTCCGATGCATATGGCCGTCGCCCCATACTGATCGCCGCGCTCGTCACGCTGACATTGGATTATGTCATCATGGCGCTTGCCGAAACCTACTGGGTCCTGCTGATGGGGCGCGTCGTCGCCGGAATGGCCGGAGCGACCTACATCACCGCGACAGCCTATATCTCCGACATGACCAGGCCTGAAGAACGCGGTGCCGCCTTCGGCATGATCGGTGCTGCCTTCGGCCTCGGTTTCATTCTCGGACCGGCGATAGGTGGCCTCGCCTCCGGCTGGCACATCACGGCGCCATTCTGGATCGCCGCGGGGCTGTCGGCGCTCAATGTCGCCTTCGGTTTTTTCATTTTGCCGGAATCGTTGAAGCCAGAGAACCGGCGACCCTTCGGCAGGCGGGACCTCAACCCGCTCGCCACCATTTTTCGCGCTTTCTTCATCCCCGGACTGGCTATCCCGCTGATATGCATCTTCGTCTTTGAGTTCGCCAACCTGGTCTATCCAACGCTGTGGGCATTCTGGGGCCGCGAGGTGTTCGGCTGGGACGGGGTCACAATCGGCCTGACATTGACCGCCTACGGCATCCTTATCGCAGGTGTTCAAGCTGGGATCCTGCCGCTACTCACCAGGCGGCTTGGCGATCTCAGGACACTGATCATCGCGATCGTGGCGAGCATCATTGGGCTTATCAGCTTCGGGTTTGCGGGGTCCGTTCTGGCGGTTGCAGTCATTCTGCCCATTGCCGCGCTTTCGGATATGGCACCGCCGGTTCTCACCGCTTTCGCCGCCAACGCTGTCGGTGAAGACCAGCAGGGCCATGTGCAAGGTGTGATCGCCTCCCTCGCTTCGGTCGCCGCCATTGCCGCGCCTCTCGCCCTGACCGGTGTTTTCGAATGGTTCGTTTCCGGCGCAGGCCCTTACTTACCCGGAGCGCCGTTCCTGTTGGCCGCGCTCCTGATCATAGGGATTGCGCCCCTGGTTTTGCGCTTGCGGCGCACAGGCGGCTAGCTCGCTACCTCGTCGGGTGTCCGCAAACCACCGGGACGCCTGGCTCGCGAAGCGTGTGGAATTCGAATGTCCGGCAACCGGCGCGGGCGGCACCTTGGGCCCGCCGAATGACGGTTTGGCGCTGACGAGCTTGTCCGTCGTCTGGAGTGACACAAACAATCTGGCGACGGCCGCGCAACAAACCCTTTCGGTACTGCGCTGTCAGACTGCCATATCATCTTGGTCACAAACCTTTCATAATGAAGGTATGTCAAGGCGAGCCTCCACAGATCCAGCCGCCGCCAGCACACCCGGCGCCCTGTCGCGCATGTCAGAGGCCGTTCCACCGCACGCATGGTTCGGCGTCTCCGCGGTGTTCCACTATCTCGGCCCCGCCTTCGCGGTTCTGCTCTTCCCCATCGTCGGTGTGCTCGGCGTCGCGTGGTTCCGCATTGCATCTGCGGCCCTGGTCTTCGCGCCAATCACAAAGCCATGGCGCACGTTCAAGACGTCCACAAACCGCGAACGTGTCTTGCTTCTTGCCCTCGGTGCCTGTCTGGCAGTGATGAACAGCTCTTTCTATCTCGCGCTGGACCGGTTGCCGATTGCGCTGGTGGCGGCCATTGAATTTGTCGGGACCATTGGCATCGCGCTCTGGGGCTTGCGGACGGGGCGCAACTATCTTGCCTTTGCTGTGGCGATCTGCGGCGTGGCGCTTCTGGTCGATTTGCCATCTCTTCTCGCGGCGGACGGGGCCGCGCTCACATCCGACCTGCTGGGTCTGTTCTGGGCGATCCTCAATAGCTTGCTGTTCGTCCTCTACATCATCTTGGGACACAAGATTTCCGAAGGGGGCGCGTCAGGCGGCGTAGAGCGGCTTGGAGCTGCGATGACCGCCGCTTTCATTTTCGTGATGCCGATCGGCTTCCTTCAGGCGCTTGAGGCCTTCGGCGCACCGCTTCTGGTGCTGGCCGGGATCGGTGTCGGCATTTGTTCATCGGTGATCCCCTATGTCTGCGACCAGCTCGCCATGTCGCGCCTGCCGCGAGCCAGTTTTGCCTTCCTTCTTGCCCTGTTGCCCGCAACCGCGACGATCATCGGAGTGATCGTCCTGCAACAGATCCCCAGCGCGATAGACGTCATTGGCGTGGTTTTGGTCATGATCGGGGTGGCGGTTCACAAACCCGCCCAGCTGCCTTCTCCGGCTTTGGATCAGGAGCCGCCCTGAAGTCAGACACGACATGTCTGCATCAGCCACAGCACCGAGGGCGTCGAGAACGGCGAAGACTGTTGCCCACATCATCTGAGGTTGGGGGACGACATGAACATGACGGGGCGAGCCTCATAGGTCGGGGCGCATCTTAAGACGCGGCAACAACCCGGTGTGCAATCTGCTCGATGAGGCGGCGCATTCTTGTCTCTCGCTGCTCTTCATGAAGAGGACGAGCGGCGAAATACATCTGGACGAAAGAGGGCCTCACCGCATGATCTGATCGCCTGATAGATTGGCCAGGCCGGACGGCTAAACCGACCGCAGAGAGGGCCATCAGCCCGGTCAGGTCAAACCAATTCGCCAACTTCGTCCACAGATGGTGCCGAGCGGACGGATTGCAGTTACAGAATCTGCCCGAGAAATTCCTGCGTGCGGGGATCCTTCGCCTCACTGAAGAACGTCGACGGCGGGCCGTGCTCCACGATCACGCCGCGGTCGGTGAAATAGATATGGTCGGCGACTTCGCGTGCGAAACCCATTTCGTGAGTGACCAGCATGCAGGTCATCCCTTCCTCCGCCAGCTCGCGGATTGTTACCAGAATCTCTTTGACCGTTTCGGGGTCAAGGGCCGCGGTCACTTCGTCGAACAGCATCACATCGGGGTTCATCGCCAGCGATCGTGCGATTGCGACGCGCTGCTGCTGGCCGCCGGACAGTTCTCCGGGATAGCTGTCTTCCTTGCCCTGCAGGCGCACTTTCGCCAGCAACGCACGCGCCCGGCTTTCAACTTCGGCCTTGTCCTGCTTCAGCACCAGAACGGGTGCCATCATGACGTTCTGCAGCGCCGTCTTGTGGGGAAAGAGATTGTATTGCTGAAAAACCATGCCGACCTTCTTGCGAAGCTCCAGCTTATCGAGCTTCGGGTCATGCACCTCCTGCCCCTCAACCGTGATCGAGCCTGCCTGAATGTCATTCAGACCGTTGATGCAACGGATCAATGTGGACTTGCCTGAGCCTGAGGGACCAATGATGCAGATCACCTCGCCCTTCATGACATCAAAGCTGACGCCCTTCAGGACCTCCAGATCACCGAAGGATTTTCGAACGTCTGTCAGCGAAACGATGGGTTGATCGGGTGTCCAGGTCATAGCTTCACCGCATATTTCTGTTCGAGCCGAATGGTGAACCGCGCAATCGGGTAGCAGTACGCGAAGAACAGGATCAGGACGAAGCCGTAGAACGGCACCAGAAGCTCGGGGTGATTATCCTCCGATTCCATGGCCTGACGGCTCAACGTGATCACCTCTTCAATGCCCAGAAGCGTGCAAAGCGGGGTCGCCATGGTCAGGATCGCATACCAGTTCATCCAGGGCGGCAGCATCCGTTTGTAGCACTGCGGCAGAATGATCTGCCACAGGATCTGGCGTCGGGAGAAGGCAAGGCTTTCCGCCGCCTCCCACTGCGCTGTCGGCACTGACTGAACAGCACCGCGCACGACCTCCGATATGTTTGCCATGATCGGCAGTGACAGGCCGATCACGCCTTTCATCCAGTCAGGGATCGGGATCGTCACACCGAAGATCGTCACCTGAAACGGAAACGCCAGAAGGACGATGAAGAGGATCACCAGCCAGGGCGAATTGCGAAAGAGCTGCGTAAAGAACCACGCGGCGCGCCTGAGCATCGGGTTCGGCGATATCTGGCCCAGCCCCAGGGCGGCGCCAAACACGGTTCCAATCGCCATCGCGAAAAGAGAGATCAGAACATTGAAAAAAAACCCCGACCAAACCAGAAAGGTCGACCAGCGCCAGAGGGCGTCAAAGGCGTCAAAGACCGTGTAACCTGTCTGCGCCGACGCGATCAGCGGCCACAGAAGGGCCGCCAGCAGGATCGGTGCTGGCGTCCACGATGGCAGATTTGCGACCCATCGGGTGAAAATATACCCGTCCGGCGTCACCGCCTTCAAATCGAAGGGCTTCAGCACCGGCAGATCCGTGCGACCCGGCGCGTTGATCCCGGCGACGCGCCTCATGCCCCGTATCCCGGAATTTTCATCGCCCGCTCCCATTTCGTCATGCCGAAGACGAGGATCGCGACCAGCACGATATAGGCGACGAAGACCAGCAGCATGGTGGGATACTGGGCGGATGGATAGTCGTTCCAGATCGTGACGGAATGATAGAGAAGTTCAGGCACCGCGATTGCGTAGGCCTGTGTTGTTGTCTTCACCAGATTAACAAGATTGTTGTTCAGCGCCGGCAGACAGACGCGAAAGGCCAGGGGCAGCACGACGTAGATATAGGTTTGCAGACGTGAGAACCCCAGGCTCTCGGTCGCTTCGACCGTGCTTTCAGGCACGGCTTCGATCCCGGCGCGAAAGATCTCGACATTGAAAGCACCAGCGAAGAAGGACAGCGATATGACCGCCCACCCTACGTTTGAGATGACAGGCTCCACCGTCCAGCCATCCGGCCCGGTGATGACGGGCGTGAACTGGCCGAGCGCGAAATAGAAGAAAAGAAGCTGCACGAGCGGCGGCGTGTTTCGGAAGAACTGAATATAGCCCTGCACAACGGCGCGGGTGATCCGCGACTGCGCGCCCTGCATCCAGGCCCCGACAAGCCCGATCATGACAGAAAAGACCAGGCACATGATGCTCAGTTTGATCGTCACCCAGAGGCCGGACAGGATCTTGCCCTGCTGACGATCCTCATACATCCAGATGAAATTCCAGCGAGGCGCATCGTCAGCCAACTGGCGGAAAAAATCCTCCATCACCACCCCTCGTCAGGCATAGAGCGCCCCGTCCGGGGCGCCCGGATAGCGTGCTTACTTGATCCAGTCCGCGTGAATCTCAGCCTGCTTTTTCAGGTAAGCGGTTGGCTTGATGCCCCATTTCGCTTCCAGCTCGATCAGGCGGCCGGACCGGTGCCAATTGTACTGCATGCCAGACATGAAATTGCCAAAGACACAGCCTTGCTCTGCCAGCGGAACCGCCAGCCCCCAAGGATTGTCGTCTTCCGAATTCAACGGCATCTCAAACTCCTCCCAATTGCCGGAAGACAGGTCTGACCCGATGGAGCTGTCGTCATAGACCCAGGCGACGCATTTGCGGTCGCGCAGCGCCTGTTTGGCTTCGGCGTTGCCTGTGAAGGCCACGATGTCGACACCATATCGTTCTTCGACCACGGAGTTGTAGAATGCGCCCTGTTTGCCACACACCTTCTTGCCGCGCAGGTCTTCCCATTCGGTAAAGCCAAGCGCCTTGGGTGCCATGATATTTGTGCCGGATGTGTAATAGTTCGGGCCGACGATACCGACGATCTCACGTCGATCTTCGCGGTCGGACATGGTCGCGATCATCATGTCGATCTTGCCCTGCTCAAGGAACTGCATCCGATTGGACGATTGCACCGGCACCAGTTCGGCTTCGACGCCCATGGCGGCAGCGACGTCCATCGCCATGTCAATTTCCATGCCGACCAGATTGCCGCTTTCATCGCGAAAGCCCCATGGCTTGTAGTCGGCCTTCACGCCGATGACGATCTTGCCGTCCTCCATGACGCTGTTCCACACGTCGTTGGTGCAGGCGGCGTGACCAGCGGCCATCGCGCTGGTGCCGAAGGCTGACAGCGCCAGTGCGCCCAGTGTTGATTTCAGCAGTGATTGCATTGGTTCATTTCCCTGTTTGCGACGGTGTATCCCGCCAGTATTCGCGCAGTTCATGACTTCGCCGTTCCGTACTGGCGATGCGCCGCTGCGCTTCGGCACCTTTTTCTTTCACGACCATACCAACAAGCGCTTCGATAAGAACCGTTGCCGCGACATGAGACGGAAAAAACTGTGGGCTCTCGGCGGAAACGATCAGCGAATGCACCGCTGATGTCGCCACGGGCGATACCTGACTGTCTGAGATCGCGATCAGCCTGGCACCGGTCGAAGCGACAAGGCGCGCAGTCTCGATCGATTGCGCAGCGTAGGGCTCCATCGTCAGTATCAGCGCCGCATCTTGCGGCCCAAGATCGCGGGTCTCCGCCGCAAGACTGGTCGTGCCACGGCCAATCACGCTCCACCCTTCGAGCGACATATCGGCAAGATATACGGCATAGTCGACAAATGATCGCGCGCTCATCGCTCCGATCAGGACCACTCTGCGCGCTGACGCCATCAAGCGCGCGGCGTCAATCAATGCAGCACGATCAAGGTCGCGCAAAAGCGTCTCTATCGCGGTGATCGAGGCGGCCGCGTGGCGGGACACGAACGGGGCATCGCCTTCGGCGTCGCCGTCCAAAAGCGCCTGCGCCTTGCGGGCGATGCCAATCCGTCTGTCCAGCAGGTTCGATCGGCAAACGTCCCTCAGCTGGTCATAGCTGTCATACCCGACGGCACGCGCCATTCTCGAAAACGTGGGCGGGGGCAGGTTCGCTGCCTGCGCCACATGGCGCAAAGATCGCGTTGCGACCTCGCCCGGATTGTCGACAACAAACCGCGCGGCCCGACGCAATTGCGGGCTGAGCCCCTCGATCCGACGAGGCGAGAGCGGTTCCAGCGACCCTGTCTGCATCAATCGTCAGCGACCCTATTCTTATGTTGCATTTGTTCTGACTCTCGAAAAAATGAAACAAACGTAACGAGAATCGTCAAGGTTATTCGAACATGCCCGATCATTCGCTTCCCGCGCATGCACAAGTGGTTGTCATTGGCGGCGGCGTCATGGGGTGCTCAACGCTCTACCATCTGGCAGAAATGGGCGTGACCGATACAGTGCTGTTGGAGCGGAACAAGTTGACATCCGGCACGACTTGGCACTCGGCTGCGCAGGTTCGCGCGCTCAGACATTCACGCAACCTGACGCGGATGATCCAGTATTCGGTGGACCTGTATGCGCGCCTTGAGACGGAAACCGGGCAATCAGTTGGCTGGATCCAGAAGGGCTCCCTTTCCATCGCGACAACGCAGGACCGGCTGACCCATATTCGCCGGCAGGAGGCGTTGGCGAAGGCGTTCGGTATCAACGCTCGCTCCGTCTCTCCGGCCGAGGCGGCGGAACGCTGGCCCCTGATGAACGCTGGGGACGTGATCGGCGCGGTCTGGTCGCCTGATGACGGGCGCGTTTCGCCCACCGACGTCTGCGCGGCACTGATCAAGGGGGCCAAAGGGCGCGGCGCATCCATTTTTGAAGACACGCCCGTGACCGGCATTCTCACCAACAGGGGCCGCGTCGTCGGAGTTGAGGCGACCGGCCATGTGATCCGCTGCGACGCGGTTGCGATCTGTGCGGGCCTCTGGTCACGGGATGTAGCAGCGATGGCGGGGGCCAAAGCGCCGCTGCTGGCCTGCGAACATTTCTACCTTCTGACCAAGCCGGTTGAGGGGATCTGCGGCAACATGCCGACCCTGTCGGACCATGACGGTCATCTCTACATCCGCGATGACAGCGGCGGGCTGCTGGTCGGATGCTTCGAGCCGATGGGCAAGCCAATCGCACCCGGAAGACTGGCAGATGACTTCGCCTTTGGTCTGCTGCCGGAGGACTGGGATCACTTTGAGCCAATGATGAAAAACGCGTTGCATCGTCTGCCTTCGCTAGAAACCGCTGAGGTGAAAATGCTGCTAAACGGGCCCGAAAGCTTCACTCCCGATGGTATGTTCATGTTGGGAGAAACCGCTGAAACACGCGGGCTTTATCTTGGGTGTGGCATGAACTCTGTCGGCCTTGCGACGGGCGGCGGAGCGGGCATGAACCTCGCCCACCTGATCACGAAGGGGCGCACCGCCTATGATCTGGGCGAGGCCGACGCCAAACGCTTCGCCCCAGTGTTCAATGACGTCAAACACCTGATGGCGCGCGCGCCGGAGATCCTGGGGACCCAT
The DNA here is from genome assembly GCA_039030855.1 of Pseudomonadota bacterium. Classification (GTDB taxonomy): domain Bacteria; phylum Pseudomonadota; class Alphaproteobacteria; order Rhodobacterales; family Rhodobacteraceae; genus Pikeienuella. The sequence goes on along the minus strand of JBCCDJ010000003.1, from coordinate 128,138 downwards.
TACGAGATCGCCCATCCCGGCAGGCAACTGCGCACAGCCCGTGGGCTGCGGCATGGGCCGCTCGCCAGAATCCACGCGCAAGCCGGGGCCGTTACCGGCCAGTTCTACGGCTGGGAGCGACCACTTTATTTCGGCGACCGGCCCAAAGCGCTGACATTCGGGCGGCCCGGCTGGCACGATGCCGTCGCCTCCGAGGTGCGCTCAGCCCACGAGGCCGCGGCACTCTTCGATTTGTCTCCGTTCGGCAAAATCGAGGTCGAGGGGCGGGACGCCGAAGCGTTCATGAGCCATGTCTGCGCGGGTTTTGTCACCCGCAAACCGGGGTCGGTCATTTACACGCCCATCTTGGATGAGCGGGGCTGTTTCGAAAGTGACGTGACAGCACAACGGATCGCCGAGGATCATTACCGGGTCTTCACCGGCGCGGCGGCCATCGCGCGAGATCTTGCATGGTTTCGCCGCCATGCGGACGGATTTGACGTAACGCTGACGGATACGAGCGAAACCTATGCCCAGATCGCCCTGATGGGCCCGGACGCCGCAAGGATTGCCGCCGAATGCGGTGCAGGCGCATTGGCAGAGCTGCGATATTTCGAAGTTGGGCCGTCCCATATTGCCGGAAAGCACATTCGCGCCGCCCGCATGTCATATGTCGGCGAAGCCGGCTGGGAGATCACCATGAAGGCGGAAAACGCGGCCGCCGTGGTCGAGGCGCTCTGCAAGGCGGGCGCAAGGCTTGCAGGGTTATACGCCCAAACTGCGATGCGGATCGAAAAGGGCTTTCGCGCAATGGGACATGAGCTCGACAGTGATGTCACGCCGGTTGATGTTGGAATGGACTGGGCTGTCGCGAAGCGGCGCAGCTTTATCGGTGCCGATGCGTTGGCAATCCGACGGCGCGAAGGCGCGCGAACCAATGTGGCGACGCTGATTTTCTCGGATCAGAACGCGACACCGCTGGGGCATGAGCCCGTATACAGAGGCGATCGGATCATCGGTCAGACGACATCAGCAGCCTACGGCCATCGCATCGGCGCACCGGCCGCACTCGCTTTCGTGGAGTGCATTGATGATCTCAACGACGTGGAAGTCGACATCGCAGGCGCTCGCCATGGGGCCAGCCTGCAGTTCGATGCGGCATTCGACAGTGCCGGCGCGAGGATGAAAGTCTAGAGCTTTGTTCGCCGTTCCGCCCGGTGTCCCAAATCCATGAATGTCTCTTCCCGTTGCGAAGGTTTCATTGATCTGAACTGACCGAAGACCCCTGATTGCAAACATCTGTCCAGCGTCACTGGTTAATACTGCGCCCAAATCGGAATTCCACCGGGTGATGCCCACAGTGGTCTGCCTCGACGTGCGATTGCGGAACAGAAGGCGCGGGCAGACCGGTGCTTGCCGGTCGGTGCAAGCGCTTGATCGTCGTGCAATCATCTTCCCGGCTCAGGCTTGGGCGAAAACCTGTGCCGGAAGGCCCCGAATGTGGGCATGCGCCGGCCGGGTAAGGGATGACTGCCTGAATATTTACTCGGCTTAGATCACAGCGTCCGCCCACGGCGCGATCGGCGGCCGGTGCCCGGCAAAGCAACACAACAAAAGAAGCTCAGATCAAACCGGCCGTATTCGCGAAAGAAGGTTACGCATCACTGTCTGCAGAACGCAGCGGGATCCATGTACTAAACGCGGGCGGCGTTCGATGCTGACCTGCACCGCAAGCCTGCCAAATCCGATTGTGTCACGCCGATGCTGCGGTCTAGACTTTCCCGACCGCGATCTCTGATCCCCCGAAAGAAATACGGACACAATCATGACCAAAGCCATGACAGGCGGAGAAGCAATCACCACTGCACTCTCGGAACACGGGGTCGACACGGTTTTCGCCTTGCCGGGTGTCCAGACCTATCCCTTGATGGATGCCTTGAAGAAGGCCGAAAACTCGATCCGGGTGATCGGGCCAAGACATGAGCAAGCGGCGGCCTATATGGCGATGGGTTATGCACGGGCGACCGGGCGGCCCGGGGTTTTCTCTGTCGTGCCGGGTCCGGGTGTGTTGAACACAGGCGCTGCCCTTTGCACGGCTGTCGCCATAAACGCGCCGCTGATGTTGTTGACGGGCCAGGTTCCGTCGCCTTTCCTGGGCCGGGGACGCGGGCATTTGCATGAAATCCCGGATCAGCGGGCGACACTGAATTCATTTATCAAATGGGCTGAACGCATTCCCAATGCCTCTGCGGCGCGGGTCCTGATCGATGAAGCCTTTCACCGGATGAATGCCGGACGACCCGGTCCCGTGGCGCTGGAGATGTGCTGGGACACCATGGCGCAATCCGCGCCTGTGTATGAGGGGGGACCTGCGTGGCCGGCGCGTAATGGCCTGGCGGACCCGGCAATGATCGCAGATGCGGCTGCGCTGGTGAAGAACGCCAAATGCCCGATGATCATGCTCGGTTCGGGCGCACAGCATGCGGGTGCCGAGGTCCTTGAACTGGCCGAATTGCTCGATGCGCCCGTGACAGCGTTTCGCGGCGGACGCGGCATCGTATCGGACGACCACCCGCTCAGCGTCAGTTCCGTGGCAGCCTATGAGTTATGGCGCGACACCGACCTTCTGATCGGCATCGGATCGAGGTGCGAAATGCAGGCCATGCGGTGGCGCGGAATGATGGACGCATCCGACCGGCTCGCTCCGCCGCGAAAACTGATCCGTATCGACATCGAACCGGAGGAGATGCTGAGGCTCAAGCCGGATGCCGGTATCGTCTGCGATTCAGCGGTTGGTGCCGCGGCCCTGAAAGATGCCCTTGCGGCCGAAGGTCTCGCCAGACCAGGCGATCGCGGGCGGATACCGCGTGCGCGCGAAAAGGCTGCGGAACTGGTCAACCAGATTCAGCCACAGGTGTCCTATCTGGACGTTATCCGAAAGGCCCTGCCGCGCGATGGCATACTGGTCAAGGACATATGTCAGGCAGGATTTGCCTCGTATTTCGCGTGGCCCGTCTATGAACCTCGAACCTACATCACCTCCGGCTATCAGGGGAATCTGGGATTTGCCTATCCGACCGCGCTTGGCGCAAAGGTCGGTTGCCCCGAAAAGGCGGTTGTCACCATTCTGGGTGATGGCGGCTTCATGTTTGCGGCTTCTGAACTCTCGACAGCGGCGCAGCAGGGGATTGGCGTTGTCGCGATCGTCTTCAACAACCGCTCCTACGGCAATGTCAGACGTGATCAGATCACAAACTTCTCCGGCAGAACGGTTGCGAGCGATCTGCCGGGCGTCGATTATGTGAAACTCGCAGAAGCGAGCGGGGTGAAAGGCTATCTCGTCGGCACCCCGGCGGAGCTTGCCCCCGTGCTGGAGCGGGCAATTGCGGCGGATGCTCCGGCGCTGATCGAGGTGCAGCTTGATCCGGACGAAGAGACAAGCCCGTGGCCACTGATCCTGCGGCCGGATGTTGCCTATTCACCATGAGCAACCTGTTCTCCGGCAGTCGGGCTTCGTGATCTGGCTGGTGCCGTGGAACGTTCGGCCCATTTTAGAAGGTCGCAACAGCCCAGGCTGCGCGATCGGGCAATGTCCGGCCGGGGAAGAGCAGGCGCATCACCTGCTCACGTCAGGATCGACCGCTTGTTGTGCGGCAAGCAAATGCAGGAAGGCACCCATCCTCTCATTTGTCGGGCTGACGACGGGCGTTGATCGTTGGAAGCGCACACTCTCGTGATTTTGGCCAAAGACCGCGCATCACATGGGACTGCGCCTGGCCCAGCGGGGCAGGCCCTTTGTCAATCAGTCCCGCCCCCGGTCGTCTTTTTGGCAGATCCGTCGGTGATCGCCCTCCTATCCGCAGCGACCAATGGCTGCCCGGCTTCATAGATGACGCGTCCCTGCGGCTCCTACAGTGCGCTCCGGCACAGATTCCTCACGGCATTTTAGCTAAATTTAACTCGAATTCGATATTCGCTGCCTCCCCCCGGCACAGGAGATTTCATGTCCACAAGATATATTCGCGACCTCGGCCCAAAAGCCTCCGACAGCGCATGGCGCAACGCCCAGACCGCTTTGGCGCGGTCGGAGACGCGGATCGGGCATATTGATACCGGCATGTTCCCGCATCCCGCGCTTGGCTATGTGGGCCAGACAGCACCGACAAACATCCTGATCAACGAAGGGCGGAACGTCTTTGACAATGCCGCGAAAGGGCCGCTCCCCATCACCGATCTGGTGAAGGGCACGGGCAAGATCGCACAAGCCTCGGAATTTCCCGATCATGGGGTGAAGACGCTGTCGGTAATCCTGTCCAATAACCGGACGGAACTGGTGGGCGTTGCGCCAGGGGCAAAGATCGTGCCCTATCGTGTCGCCAACGGACCGATTTTTGTGGGTGAAACCAGCACGAAAGGCATCGGCCTTGCGATGGATCATGCGTTGGATCTGCCGATCCCGCCGCGCGTTTTTTCCATCTCCATGGGCAATCCGGGCGTCACCGGTCTGTTCGAACTTTTGCGGGGCATAACCGGCGGCCATCCGGGCATGGCGAAGGAAACGACGGATGCCATCAACCGTGCCTATGAGGCCGGGGTGATCATCGTCTGCGCCGGCGGGTAGGTGATCAAGCAGGTGGTCTATCCTGCCCGCTTTGGCCGCACAATCGCGGTCGGGGGCCTGCGCGAAGACCGGCCGAACACGCCGACCCATTACCCGAGCGGCGGCTATGCCAGCCCGTCGCTGATCGATGTCTGGGCCATGGCCGCCAACATCAACCGTGCGGGCGGTGTGCTCAGGGGCGGCAAGATCATCGCCAGCCAAGCGGACGATCCGCAAAGCGAGGAGGGAGAGCCGTCGGGCACCTCCTACGCCGCGCCGCAGGTCGCAGCGGCGGCCGCGCTCTGGGTCACGACCCATGATGACGCGCTCAGCCAGTTCGACGAAAAATGGAAGGTAGTCGAAGCCTTCCGCAAGGCCCTGCGCGACAGCGCGGCGGAGGAGACGGTGCCCAAATACCGCAATCACCCCGGCACCGTGAAGATCCGCCGCCTCGATATCGAGGCACTTCTGCGCACACCGCCCGATCCCGGTTTCGCCTATGACAAGCGACGTGCGGTCAGTGCCCACGGCTCATGGCTGTGAAGGATGTAAAAACATCGAATTATTGTGAAAGAATCCGGCCAAAAAAGTCCCCTGCGCCATGGACCCGAGCCGGATTCGCCCCATCTGACGTAGCGCAGCAAGTGATAGGTGAGCCATGTCGACCGTTGAAGACCGGATGTATGAAGTGGAAAAGACCAAGACTGGCGAAGGCCTTTGGACACCCGCACGGGACGCGACGGACCGCGACCTTGTCAATCAGCGCGAAGGCGCGAAGCTGGGCTTCATGGTCAGTTCATTCTGGGCGCTCGGCACCGGCACATGGGGCAAGCGCATCAACAGATATGCCCCCACCTTCATGCTGGTGATGTTCACCATTGCCGTTGCGATTGGCTCCGCAAGGTAAAGTGTTCTTCGGCGCGCGTGGGCAAAGACGTCATGCCGCGCCGCGCCGTTCCACCATCCTTGCATATATGCTGGCCCCGACGGGCAGCATGTCATCATCGATGATGAAACCGGGGTTGTGCAAAGGGACATCTCCCTTGTGGCCGATCGTGCAATAGGCACCGGGTACGACGCGCAGCATATCGGCGAAATCTTCCGATCCCATGACGCGGTTATCCTTGATCTCCGCCTTGTCGGCCCCCATCACCTCCGCCGCCGCATCAATCATCTCCTGCGACAGCGCGGCATCGTTGATCAGGACATCGAAGACATTCCGGATGTCGCATTCAATCTCCACCTGGTGCGCCAGGGCAAATCCGGCACAAAGGGCGCGCATCCTTTCGGAAATCTTGTCCGCCGTCTTCGGGTCGAAATATCGGACCGTCCCGGCAATTACGGCATCCTCCGGGATAACGTTATAGGCGGCACCGGAATGAAACTGGGTAATCGACAGCACCGCCGCCTCTGTCCCCCCGACATTGCGCGAAACGATTGACTGCATCTGCGCGACCAGCCCCGACATGATGATGATCGGATCGCTCGAATGCTCAGGCGATGCAGCATGGCTGCCGACACCCCTGACGCGGATGTCAAAAAAATTGGCTCCGGCCATGGCATCGCCGGGCTTTACGCCGATCTCCCCCGGCCCGTGATAGGGCGAATTATGCATGCCGTAGATCTCATCACACGGAAACCGCTCAAAAAGACCGTCGGCAATCATCGCGCGGGCCCCACCGAGGCCTTCCTCCGCAGGCTGAAAGATGAAGATGACCGTGCCGGCAAAGTCACGCGTCTCCGCCAGATAGCGCGCCGCGCCAAGCAGCATCGCGGTGTGGCTGTCATGGCCGCAGGCATGCATGACATTGGGGATCTTGGAAGCGTAGGCGAGGTTCGTTCGCTCATCAATCGGCAGCGCGTCCATGTCCGCGCGCAACCCGATGCGCCGGCCCGGGCGCTTTCCTTCCAGAACGCCGACAATGCCGGTCCTGCCGATGCCGGTGGTCACCGCGATGCCATAACTTTCCAGCTTCGCCGCGACGATACCGGCTGTGCGCACCTCCTCAAACCCAAGCTCGGGATGTTCGTGAAAATCGCGGCGCAGGGCGGTCATCTCATCAGCATAGCTGGCGATCAGATCGATGACAGGCATTGAATAACTCCCAGAAAATCCATTTCACCCTAGCAGTGCACTGGGACCTGTCCAGATCAGAGAGCCCTCAACCATGTCAGCGCTGTGTCATTATACTCACTTCCGCCATGGTACTCGCGCATCTCGGCGCTTTGCTCCGCCAGCGCCCGGATCAGCCCGGCACGATGAGCGGGGCTGAGCGCGGTGACCGGCGTCACGACGGTCTTCACCGAAAACACCACCACATCGGAGCGTGGCAGCCGCATGATCGACTGGCGCTCCACCCGAAGCCAATACTGACCGTTGGCCCGCTCATGGTGCTTGCGTTCGGAACTAGTGCGGCGCGGCTGATGCAATTCCGGCGTGGGGTGAACCAGCCAGTTGGCGCGCACCAATGGCCGATCAGGGCGCAGCGCGTCAAACAGGCGCTGCACGCGCGGTGCGATTCCGTCATCATAGGCCGGGACATGGCGATGAATGGCAACCAGCGGCTGGCCCATCTTCTCTTGCAGCGACCAGCGGGACGGGAAGAGGAGCGCGGCACCGGTCAGTATATGCTCTTCGGCACCGTCCGGACGATGCAGGATCAGAAGGTCCTCCTGAACCAACCGGGCCAGTGTCGCGAAGGGGCGCGCGGGATCGAGCACCACGCGCACGCCATCTGGGCGGATCACATGATCGGTACCAACGACATAGTCCGGATCATAGGCCGCCAGATTGGCACAGATCATATCGACCAATTCGCCCGAACCACGGCACCCCTCCCCCGCCAGAACGATCTCGGACCGCTCCGCGACCAGCCTGTCGCGATAGGCCATCTGAGGCGCGAATGCCTCGTCACGCTGCAGCCAGTCGCCCATCGCCAGCGGTGCCATGCCGGGCAGGCGGTCGCTCAGAAACGGTGCATAGGGCGCATGGCTGAGCTCCATCATCGCATGCCTTCGGAATAGCGAAGGAGGTTGAACCCCGTCAGCGCCTCATGCACCGGCTGCCAGCGCGCGGCGAAACCGATCCAGTCGAGGCCCTTGGCCGCTGCCATCTGGCCGAGACGCAGACGCCCGTCCGCCAGCCCGATCAGCTCGGCCGAGGCGCGGGCGATGGCAATGCTGTGCTTCAGCCCGTCGCTCTCGATCTTCAGGACACCCTTGCGCGCGATGTCCGACGCCAGCGCAGCGGCAGGCAGATTGTGCAGACGCGGGCGGGCTTCAGGCGTCACTCCGGCAGGTTTCACATCGCCCTTCGCGGCATAGAACACATGGACCTTCATGTTTCCGGCCAGCCGTTCGGCCAGCCCCGCACGGGTCAGCCAATCCATGTCCGCCAGACGGTCATGCAGGGCTTCGGGCAGATAGAGACGCGGCTCATAGCGCAGCGGCTCGGTAAAGCTGACCAGCGTCAGCCCGGCAGCCGACAGCGTGTCGGCCAGTTGCCCGACTTCGTAAGGCCGGTCCCGCGAATGCAGCAACAGATCGTAAAGCCCCGCATCGCTGTCCTTGTGGTCACCCACAAACCGGTTTTGCGGGAACCAATTGGTTTTTGGCAGGGATTTCAGCAGGGTCTTCGCTGTCGCGACCTGCGCCTCCGGCCCCTGCCCTTCCGTCAGCGCGGCCAGCGCGCCCTGCATCGGATAGACGCCGGTTCGCCCATGGGGCGCATAGACCATCGCGCCCATGCCGCCGCCTTCGGCCAGCGCCCCGGCCAGCGCATCGAACCCGGCCTGCGGGTTGGGTAGATGGTGAAGAACGCCGGTGCAATCGATATAGTCAAATCGCCCGTGATCAGGCGCAGTCAGAAGATCACCGGTCAGAAAGGTGATCGACGTCAGCCCCCGCTTTGCGGCCCGCGCCTCCGCCACCTCGCGGCTGGCCGATGACATGTCGAGATAGACAATCTCCGCCGGGGTGCCACGATCCGCCAGCTTTTGCGCCAGCATGATCAGCGCATCCCCCGTGCCGCCGCCCGCGACCAGTGCGCGGATCGGTTTTGACCAGTCGCGCCGCCCGCCGAAAAGGAAATGATCGATCTCCGCCGGGTCGGACGGCGAGCCGGTGATCAGGCGGCGCGCTTCATCCGCCGGGTCGCGGTGAGGATAGGGATAGGCCTCATACTGGCGCTTGACGGGGTCGATTTCCGACATCGTGGCTGCTCCTTAGCGTACAGCCATGAAGGCACTGCCACCGATCAGGCACCCACCACCCGCATAGCCGAGCCGCCGCCGCGCAGCCGGGGATTGCAGGATATCGCGCGCCCGCGCCGCGGCCAGCGCATAAGCGCCCAGCACCCCCCCGACGACCACGGTTGATGTTGCCGTCAGGATCATGAACTGAAGCCCCGCATCCCCGGCTGGATCAATGAATTGCGCCAGAAAGGCGGTGTAGAAGGTAATCGCCTTGGGGTTCAGAACCCCTGTCAGGAACCCGATACCGATGCTGATCCGCGCGCCGCGCGCCCGTTCCGCCAGTGGCGGCGCGCGGCGCGCCTGCCTGATCTGCTGGATGCCAAGCCAGGCGATGTAGATCACACCCGCCCATTTCACGATCTCGTAAAGCACTGCCGAGGTTCCGATAATCGCCCCAAGCCCGAAAAGTGACAGCGCGATCAGCAGCACGCCCCCCGTCACATCGCCCAGAATGCACAGAAATGCCGCCCGCCGCCCGTTGGTCATGGCCTGCGACGTGACCATCAGGACGCTCGGCCCCGGCACAGCGGAGACAACCGCATAGGTGATCACGAAGGCCAGCCATGTGATGAAATCCAAGGTCTCTCTCCTGCCTGTCTCGCGCGCACTCTGCGCCGGTCCGACACATGATGGCAAGCGCGGGCGGGTTGCATTTAGCGACAAGAGCGTGACGCAATCGCGCGGTTTCCCCAACGGAACGTGAGGTTCACTTCATGAAAACGGGGGATGCTGCCATGAACCGTCATATGACCGACACCCATTACGCCGAAAGCCGCAAGATCAGGCCAGGCATGAAGCCGGACAACACACCCGACGACAATGACCGGATCGAGATCGGGCCAACCCCCCTCGCCTATGCCGAATGGGAGGCCGCCGGGATCGCCTGCCCGGACCTGCCCCGAATGCGCGCCTTTCGCCATCAGCGCATCGTCGACAGCCTCAACCGGCGCAACCTTGCCGGTGTCCTGCTGACCGACCCGCTGAACATCCGCTATGCGACCGACGCGCCGAACATGCAGCTCTGGAATACCCACAACCCGTTTCGCGCCTGTCTCGTGCTGGCCGATGGCCACATGGTGATCTGGGATTACAAGGGCATTGATTTCCTGACCGCCCATAACCCGCTGGTGAAGGAAAAACTGGGCGGCGCGGCGCTGTTCTATTTCTCCGCAGGCGACGGGGCGGAGCGGGTTGCCACCGATTTCGCCGGGGCCGTCGACAGCCAGATGCGCGCCCATGCGCCCGGCAATCGCCGCCTCGCGGTCGACAAGATCATGACCCATGGCCTTGATGCCCTGCGCGCCCTGGGCCTGACCATCAGCGATGGCGAAGAGGTGATGGAAAAGACCCGCGCCATCAAAGGTGTGGACGAGATCGCGGCCCTGCGTTGTGCCCAGCATGCCTGCGAAAAGGCGCTGGCGGAAATGCGCCGACAGGCGGAGCCCGGCATGACGGAAAGCGATGTATGGGCGGTCCTGCATGCCGAAAACATCCGGCGGGGCGGGGAATGGATCGAAACGCGGCTTCTCTCCACCGGACCGCGCACCAATCCGTGGTTTCAGGAATGCGGGCCGCGGGTGATCCAGAACAACGAAATCCTCGCCTGGGACACCGATCTGGTCGGCTGTTACGGCATGTGTGTCGACATCTCCCGCACCTGGTTCATCGGCGATGGCGAGCCGACGGCGGAGATGATCGCCACTCATCAGGAGGCTTATCTCCAGATCACTGAAAACTGGCAGATGCTGCGCCCCGACATGATGATCGGCGATATCAGCCGAAATGCCCGCCCGATGCCGCCCGAATTCAACGATTTGAAATATGGCTGCGTCATGCACGGCGTCGGCCTCTGCGATGAATGGCCATTGGTCAAATATCCCGACCGTTGGGGGGATGGAGAGTTCGATTACCCGCTGGAGCAGGGGATGTTCCTCTGCTCCGAAGCCTATCTCGGCCGCGTTGGGGGCAGCTTTGGCATCAAGTTGGAAGATCAAGTGATGATCACCGAAGACGGCGTGGAAAACCTGACCTACTGTCCGTTCGATGAAAAACTGATGGGCGGCATGAAGCCGTGGTTTGCCTAGGCGGGCAAAAGCCCCGTCTGGATTGCGTATAACAATGCAGAGACGGTGATCACGGACAGGGTCGTGGTGATCAGGATGGTGGCGGAGGCCCGCTCCGCCCACACGCCGTATTGCTGCGCGATGACGAACACATTCGTCGCCGTCGGCAGGGCCGCCAACAGAACCGCTGTCAGGGTCCAGACGGGATCGAACGGGCCGAATGTAGTCAGCGCCACATACATCAGCGAAGGATGCACGATCAGCTTCAGCGGCACGATGTAAAGCAGCGAGCCCGGCACCCGGCGCAAGGGGCGCAGCGCCAGCGTCACCCCCATGGCAAAGAGCGCACAAGGCGCCGCCGCCTGCGCGAGATAGGCAATCAGTTGCGACACCGGCACCGGCGGTGCGATACCGCTGACGGCAATCATCACCCCGATGGCGGTGGCGATGATGAACGGGTGGAAGATGATCTTCTTGATCACCTCGACCACCAGCCCGCTGATGCGCCGTTTCTCCCGACCGCCCATGGCCATTACGGCAGGGGCCATGGTGAAATGAAGAATGTTCTCGAAACAGAAGATCAGCGCGATGGGAACGGCGGCCTGCTCGCCAAAGATCAGGATCGCCAGCCCTGGTCCCATATAGCCGATATTGCCATAGCCACCCGCAAGGCTTTGTATCATCGCGATGCGCAGGTCACCGCGCGACTTCAGAAGACCAAAAAGGAACGTTACCGCGACAATGGCGAAGGTGACCGCAAGATTGGTCAGGATGAAATCCCAGCGCGTCAGATCCTCCACCGGGGTTTCGGCCAGGATCTTGATGAAGAGCGCGGGCAGCGCCAGGTAGACGACGAAAATATTCAGCCAGCCTAACGCCTCGATCGGCGTGCGGTTCAGTTTAGCGGTGACAAAACCGACTGCGATCAGCCCAAAATAGGGGATGATCAGCGAAAGCACATCCAACATGGTTAAGTCCGCTCCCCGCCTCGGTGGGCAGTGACTAGCGGAGGATGGACTAATTCAGCAAGTTCGGAAATGACGCAGCGCGCGCCGGGGACCGGGCTAGAACCCCCAACGCGCGCTCTGGTCGGAGATCAGGCCGCGAGCGGCTCCTGATCATCCTCCGCCGGCTCCGGCGGTTTTCGTATGACACCGGCCTCTTTCATCATCTCTGTCGGGTCGAACCCGGCGCCAGCGGGGATCACCCGCTTGGGCTGCCACAAAAGCTGTGGTGGCGCGAAAAGTGGGGCGAGTGCAAACATTACGCCGCACTCTTGTCGGCAGGACGGCTGAGCGTGCGCAGAAGTCCGGAAAGATAGGTGATCTCATCCTTGGTGCGAAGCCGCGCACGTTTCAGAAACTGCACCCTGAACATATCAGGCCGCGTCCGGTGTGCCTCGACTGCCACCTCGGCGTCGAGATCGGAATGACGTGCCCGCAAGAGGCCAAGGCGGTCGGCGATCCGGTTACGGTTCGAAGGCTTCGGCGTCCTGATAGAGGCAGTCTGTGTCATGTGAATTTGTCTCCCTGTTGGCTTAGGTCGTGTCTAACAGATGGGGACGAGGGCCTGCCTAAAAAGATGTGCATTATTGAATTTGTGATAGGATTTCCCTATCAACGGCTGAAGCCGGAAAAAGAGGGCAATCATGCGCGCCGATCAGATCACATTGCGCCAGCTGAGATACCTGACGGCCATCGCCCAGACCGCCCATTTTCGCCGCGCGGCAGAACAGTGCGGCGTCAGTCAGCCCTCGCTCAGCGCGCAGATACAATCACTGGAAGACACGCTTGGCATTCATCTGGTGGAGCGGGGACGCTCCGGCGTCAGCCTTACCCCTGTCGGGCGCGAAGTCGTCAGCCGCGCCCGCAACGTGCTGGAGGACGTGCGCGCGATCGCCGATCTGGCGTCACAGGCCCGCGACGATCTGATCGGCACCATCCGTCTCGGGGCGAAACCGACCCTCGGCCCCTATCTGCTGCCCCATGTCGCTAGCGCTCTGCGCAGCCGCCACCGCGATCTGAAACTCTATATACGCGAGGCACCGCCGCGCGACCTGGAACGGGAACTGTCGGAAGGCATGCATGACATCATCCTCTCGCAACTGCCGCTGGTCGGGTCCGAATTCATCGCCCGCCCGCTCTTTCGCGAACCGCTTTACCTCGCCATGGACACCGACCATCCGCTCGCGCGCAAGGACAGGATCCGCTCCGGCGATCTGAAGGGGCTGGAGATGCTGTCGCTCTCCCCTTCCTACCATCTCCATGCGCAGATCAACGATCTCTGCCGCGAACACGGCGCGCGCATGAACCGCGAATACGAAGGCACCAGCCTCGATGCCCTACGCCAGATGGTCGGCATGGGCATGGGCGTGACGATCCTGCCCGCGCTCTACGTGAATTCGGAGCTGAAACCGGGGGCGGAGGTCATCGTCCGCCGGTTTTCCTTTGGCGCGCCTTATCGCTCGATCAGCCTCGTGTGGCGCAAATCCGCCGGGCGCGCCCCGGCATATGAGCAGATCGCCGAGACGATGCGCGAGGTGGCAACCGGCCTGATCGATGCGATGGCCGCGCGCGAAGATGGCGCGCTAATCACTTGAACATACCCCCTTTGTCGCGCCACGGTGATGCTCATGAACACATCCGTCACGATCTCCGCAAATGACCTGTCCTTCCATGTGCTGACGGCGGGCGATCCGGCGCATCCCATGCTCCTCTTCCTGCATGGGTTTCCGGAATATTCCGGGGCCTGGACGGAGGTGATGGCTCGCCTCAAGGATCGCTTTCACTGCATCGCACCCGATCAGCGCGGCTATGGCCTGACATCGAAGCCCGCCGGCATCCGGTCATATGCAGCGGGGAAGCTGGCCGCCGACGCGGCGGCGATCCTGAACCATTTCGCCCCGCGCGCGGCGGCGGTGATCGGCCATGACTGGGGGGCCTCCGTCGCCTATGCACTGGCCTTTGCGCGCCCCGATCTGATGGAACGGCTGATCATCCTCAACGGCGCACACCCGATCCCGTTTCAGCGCGGGCTCGCGGCGGGCGGCGCGCAATCGGCCGCCTCCGCATATATCGACGATCTGCGCGCCGAGGGGGCGGAGGCGTGGCTGGCCGCTGATGGGTTCGCCGCGCTTCGCGGCCTCTTCGCCAAGGGGATGGATATGAGTTGGCTGGCGGGGGCGCGGCTGAACGCCTATCGCACGGCGTGGGAACAACCCGGTGCGCTGACCGGCATGCTGAACTGGTATCGCGCCACGCCCCTGAAGGTCGCAAAGCCGGGCACGCCGCTGCCCGCCGGACAACTGCTCGACCTCGATCCGGCGCATCTGCGGGTTACGATGCCGCATCTCCTGATCTGGGGTCAGCGAGACACCGCGCTTCTGCCCGAAGCGACAGCGGGTTTGGCAGCCCAGTGCGATGATCTCACGCGCGCCGATATCGCCGATGCCGACCACTGGCTCCACCATCAGCAGCCGGACCGCGTCGCCGGTCTGATCCGCGACTTTTGCAGCGAAGACCGGTGATGGTGCCGCGCACCGATGCTCCTCGACCAATGCTCCTGCATTGTAAATCCGGAAAAACCCGACCAGTCTGGCAACCCTGACAGCGCCGGGAGACGAAGCATGAGCACGGAGACGGCGGCGGCGCAGCGGCGGGCAAACATTCTTGAAAGCGCCGTCCACACCTTCGCCGAGCTCGGCTTCCGGCGCAGTGCGATGGAAGATATCGCCGCCGCTGCCGGGATCTCGCGCCCCGCGCTTTACCAGTATTTTCGCAACAAGGCGGAGGTGTTTCGCGCTGCTTCCGAGCATATCCAGACGACCGCGCTGAACGAAGCGAAGAGAGCCCTGGCCGCGATGCCGGACGCGCCGCTCGCCGGGCAGCTCGCCGCTGTGCTGATCACCTATAAATTGCCGGCATGGCGCATCGTGGCAACCACGCCGCACGGATCGGACCTCCTGACACTGAACGAAGATCTGGCAGAGGATGTGACCATGGCCGCCCGTGCCGCGGCGCTCGACCTGCTGGTCGCGGCCCTTGCGCCGCAGATCGCATCGGGCTGGGATGCGGACACGGCCGCGCGGCTGCTGCTCGACGCGTCATGGACAGCAGTCAGCGCGGCACCAAGCGAGGACGCGTTTCGCACCGACCTTTCAGAACTTGCCGCCCTTTGGGCCAATGCGCTGACCCGGGCAAGACCGGGATGAGCGCGCTGTCGGTCCCGGTGCGCGCGGCGCTGATGATGACGCTCTGCTGTGCGTTCATCGCGCTCTCGACCTTCTTTGCCAAGATGCTCGGGCGGGGCACGGTGGGCGATCCGATGCATGCCTTCCAGATCGTCGTCGGACGCTATGGTTTCGCGCTCCTCGCGCTTGCGCCCTTCGCCATCTGGCAGCGGGAGCGATTTCGCAATTTGCCGATGCGGTTATATGTCGGCCGCGCGGTTTGCGGCTGGGCCGGGGTTAGCGGCCTTTTTGCCGCTGCCGCATTAATTCCGCTTGCCGAGGCGACCGCGATCAGCTTCCTGAATCCGGTATTCGCGATGATCCTCGCCATCTTCTTTCTGGGGGAGGTCGTGGGCCGCATCCGCTGGACCGCCGCGGCCATCGCGCTTCTCGGCGGCGCGCTTCTGATCCGTCCGGGGGTGGATGCCGCGCAGCCCGGTGCACTGATCGCATTGCTGGCCGCGCTTTTCATGGCGGTTGAAATCATATTTGCCAAGCTCCTGTCCCGTACGGAAAACGTCGTGCGCCTCCTTGCGGTGACCAACGCGATGGCCTTCGTCATCGCCATCATCGTCGCCAGCTTCGTCTGGCGCATGCCGTCGCTGGAGGAGATTGCGCTGATGGCTGCCGTTGGCTGGGCCATGGTATCGGCGCAGGTACTGTTCATGGTCACGCTGAAACTGACCGATGCCAGCTTCGCGACGCCCTTCTTCTACGGCACGCTCGTCTTCGCCGCGCTTTACGATGCGATCTGGTTTGGCGTGATCCCGGTGCCGCTGTCCTTCGCCGGTGCGGCGCTGATCATTTTTGGAGCGGTCGTTCTGGCTCTTCGCGAAGGCCGCGCCCGGGCACCCGTGCCACCTGCGCCCTGACCCACCGCACGATAAGCCGGAACCACCGCGCCGCGCCCGACGGCCTGCGACGGCGACGCATATTCACCACCGGGTGGGTGGAGACGCGCGACATCGCAAGGCACTCGCGCAACTGAGACAGCGACAGCGGACGATCGAAATCCGCCGAACAGCGGTCCTGTCCCCGGCCCGTGACACTGACCGCCAGCCGCTTGCGCCCAATGGTGGCGTAGCCGCGCGCGTCAGCATCGATCAGGTCGAAGATCCGGCCGGAGAAGTCGCCCGCATCCGCGACAAACCGAAACCCGCGTTTGCCCAGCACTT
The DNA here is from genome assembly GCA_039030855.1 of Pseudomonadota bacterium. Classification (GTDB taxonomy): domain Bacteria; phylum Pseudomonadota; class Alphaproteobacteria; order Rhodobacterales; family Rhodobacteraceae; genus Pikeienuella. The sequence continues at coordinate 111,840 of JBCCDJ010000003.1, read as the reverse complement.
TTATACGTCCATCGACGGCGACGCCGTCCACCTCCACCATCGCGCGCACGAGACAGCTGCACCGATTGTAGATATGCGAATGCGCCAAGAAGAACAGAGCGCGCACCCCGAACAGAAGACTGCAAAGCGCTACGATCAGCCCCATCAGATATCCGAACCCGGCAAGGTTGCCGCCCGTATCGAAATTCATGCTCATCCCGGTGAGCTGCGTCAGCGGGCTCAGCCGGCGCAGGTTGCCGGTGCCGCCGACCGCCCCGCCCGCCGCGCCCGGCTCACCTTCGGCACTGCCGCCGAGCTCCCCCGCGATGTCACCGCATGCGACACTGAGCACGCGTTCCGTGCGCTCAGCACGGTTCCTGAGCGATGGCTGCGCCGCGAAATTCGCCGCCGCATCCGCGCCAAAGCGCGCACCGATCAACGCCAGATCCTGAAGATCCGCCAGCGAGGCACGCACGCCACTGATGTCGCGGTCACGCACAATGTCATTCACCTGATCGCTGACATCGCTGAGCGGAAACGCGGTCGCGGTGTCAATGAATCTGTCCAGTTGCCCCGTCGACGGGACCACACCGGGCGCAAAGATCGCCTGCTGCAACTGGATCAGGTCGATGGCCTGCCGTGCGGTCCCGCAGGCCAGCGCGTAGCCCGGCGCGACAACGAGGCACAGCACGGCAACAAGGGCGCGCACTGCGCCTGGCAACAGGCGGACAAGGTCGCGCTTCGGCTGACACTGGGACATCTCTGGCACCGCCGTTTCTGATGGTGCCTGTGATCTAACCGGCCATATGGTAATAAATCATGTACGTGCGGATTTTTGGCCCATGCCATCAATCATGACCTGCCCCATCAAACGGCGGCTTGATCGGCTGCCCGCGACCCTGCATTAATGCGTCCTCAACGACAGAGCAGATTCGGAAGAGCCCAATGGCCGCCGCCCAGACCGATAAAGACCTTTTTGCGGCAGAAGACCGCGCCTCCAAGGCCTATGACGCCTCCGCCATCGAGGTGCTGGAGGGGCTGGAGCCTGTGCGCAAACGCCCCGGCATGTATATCGGCGGCACGGATGAGCGTGCGCTGCATCATCTGGTCGCCGAGGTCCTCGACAATTCCATGGACGAAGCGGTCGCGGGTCATGCCTCGCGGATCGAAATTGAACTTAACGCCGATGGCACCTGCCGGATCGCCGATAATGGGCGCGGCATCCCCATCGACCCGCATCCGCGTTTTCCCGATAAGAGCGCGCTTGAGGTTATTCTCACAACTCTCCACGCTGGCGGTAAATTTTCCGGCAAGGCGTATGAGACTTCGGGCGGCCTGCACGGGGTCGGCGTGTCCGTGGTCAATGCGCTCTCAGACGATCTGACGGTGGAGGTCGCGCGCGACCGCAAGCTCTATCGCCAGCGGTTTTCACGCGGCCTGCCGCAGGGCGGGCTGGAGGATGCGGGTGCCGCCCCGAACCGGCGCGGCACAACCGTTGTTTTCCATCCGGATCCCGAGATTTTCGGCCCCCGCGCGGCGCTGAAACCGGCGCGCCTGCACAAGATGGCACGCTCAAAGGCGTATCTCTTTCGCGGTGTCGAAATCCGCTGGAAATGCGCGCCCGAACTCATCGGCACCGGCGACGAGACGCCGAGCGAAGATGTCTTTCATTTCCCCGGTGGTCTTGCCGATTTCCTCGGCGCGACCCTGAAAGGGACGATGACCTATACGGACAAGCCCTTCGCCGGCAAGGTTGATTTTTCAGAGAAATTCGGCGCAGGCACGCCGGGGTCGGTGGAATGGGCGATCACCTGGACGCCAGTGCGCGATCCCTTCATGTCCTCCTATTGCAACACCGTCCCGACGCCCGAGGGCGGCACGCATGAGGCCGGATTTCGCGCCGCCCTGATGAAGGGCGTGCGCGCTTACGGAGAACTGACAGGCAACAAGAAAGTCGCACAAGTCACCGGCGATGATGTGTTTTCCGGCGGCTGCTCGATGATCTCCGCTTTCATCCGCGACCCGGATTTCGTCGGCCAGACGAAGGATCGCCTCTCCACCGCCGAGGCTGCTCGTCTAGTCGAAGGCGCGGTGCGCGACCATTGGGACAACTGGCTGGCCGCCGACCCCAAACAGGCCGCCACGCTGGTGGATTTCTATGTGGAGCGCGCCGAAGAACGTCTGCGCCGCCGCAAGGAAAAGGAAACCCAGCGCAAGAGCGCGACCAAGAAACTGCGCCTGCCGGGCAAGCTGGTGGATTGTTCTGCCGCCGACCGGCGCGGCACGGAGATTTTCCTCGTTGAGGGCGACAGCGCCGGCGGGTCCGCCAAGATGGCGCGCAACCGCACCAATCAGGCGCTGCTGCCCTTGCGCGGCAAAATCCTGAACGTGATGGGCGCAGCGTCATCCAAGCTCGGCCAGAATCAGGAGATTGCCGATCTCTGCCAGGCGCTCGGCGTTGGCATGGGCTCTCGGTTCGATCCCGAAGATCTGCGCTACGAAAAGATCATCATCATGACCGACGCGGATGTGGATGGTGCCCATATCGCCGCGCTTCTGATGACCTTCTTCTTTACCCAGATGCGCCCGCTGATCGAAGGGGGGCATCTCTATCTGGCGCAGCCACCGCTCTATCGCCTCACCCAGGGCGGCAAATCCGTCTATGCCCATGATGACATCGCCAAGGACCGCCTGATGGAGACGGCCTTCACCGGCAAGGGCCGGATCGATGTCAGCCGCTTCAAGGGCCTTGGCGAGATGGATGCGAAGGACCTGAAGGATACGACGATGAACCCGCTGACACGCACGCTGATCCGGGTGGCCATCGACGATGACGAACCGGGCGAGACCGGCGATCTGGTGGAACGCCTGATGGGCAAGAAGCCAGAGCTCAGGTTCGACTACATTCAGGAAAACGCCAGATTCGCCGAAGAGCTTGACATATAAACACACGTCTTTTCACGTCGGCGCGATCTCCCCCGCAAAATTAAAATCCGTTCCCATCTGAGCATCATGACTTAGAAGGAGAACCGAACATGAAAAGATTTACTGCTATTGCAACCGCCATCGCCCTTTCCGCAAGTGCTGCAAGCGCCTTTAGTTTCATCGACAATGTTACGCGCGACTATGTAGACCCGAATTACTATCCGATCGACGCAAGCGTATTTGCGGGCGGCGGTGGTCGCACGACAATTGTCGGTACAACACGCGATGGGGCCAGCGCCGAGGAGATCGCCGCCAATATCCGCCTCCCCAGTTTCCTCTCCCAGCGCACGGTACGCGCCGCGACCGAGCCGCAAAAAGGCCTGCACATGGTCCTCGTCTTCGCGCCGCAAAGCGGAACAACGCCGCGCAAAGCCTGTTCAGGTCAGGCCAAAGGGGGACAGGCGGGCGATACGCTGAAGGTCATGGGCGTGTTCTGCTCCGGCTCCGGCAAACCGCTGAGCGAAGCGCTGTATACCGCCAATGGCTCCCCGGTGCCGTCCGATCCGGATTTTCAGCGCCGCATGAGCATCCTGATCAAAACCATCCTGCCGGTTCGCAATCCCGAGACCCAAGGGGACTGAGCGAACCTCGCGCCCCCTCCCACATGATGAGACCGCCCTTGCCGATAACGGCAGGGGCGGCCCACCCAGTGGTCCCGAGCCGGGCAAGAAAGCAGATCACTTCGCCGCGATCCCCTCCCAAAAATGAAACCAAGACCCAGATCATGACGTAGACTCATCAGGAGGACCGAACATGATCCGGACGATATCGCTACTTGCCGCCCTTGCCCTGACCGCCTGTACAGGCGGCGCGGGCACGAATTTCGCTGACAATGTCACGCGCGACCTCATTTATCCCAATTACGAGCCGATCAGCGTCAGCGTCTTCGCCGGCGGCGGCGGCAATGCCGTGATCGTCGGGACAACCCGCGATGGCGCGAGCGCGGAGGAAATCGCCGCCAATATCCGCCTGCCCGCCTTTGTCGCGCCGCGCACCATCCGCGCGGCGACGGAGGCACAGACCGGACCGCATCTCGTGCTGGTCTTCGCACCGCAAGGCAGGACGACCCCACGTCGTGCCTGTTCGGGTCAGGCGCAGGGTGGTCAGGCAGGCGATACGCTGGTCGTGCTGGGTGTATTTTGCTCCAGCTTCGGCACGCCGGTCAGTGAGGGTCTGTTCACGGCTTCGGGCTCTCCGGTCCCGTCCGATCCTGATTTTCGCCAGCGGCTGAGCGTGCTGATGAACAACATCATGCCCGTGCGCAATCCTGACTTCCAGGGCGAACCCCGCATCGGCGGCTGATCGGGGCCACGTCCCGCGCGAAGGCCCCGGTGCAAATTGCCGGGGCCGACGCGCCGCGCTGATCAGTCGAAACCGCCGCCCCGCCGTGGGGGTCTGATCTTGGTGCAAAGCTGGCGCGCGATCAGCTCGACCGCATCCTTGTCGCCGCGCACTTCTGTAGCAGGCAGTGCTGCGCATCTGGATCTGCCGGACAGTTTCGAGATGCAGAGCTCATTATCGCGCACTGACCATCTCAGATCATCGAATGCCGAAAAACTGCTGATCTCGCCCGTACCGCCCCGATATAGTTCCAACAGGATAGAGCGGCCGAAATCCACGCTGTAACATTTCAGCCCGATCAGCTCGTCACGTCTTTTGGCATCCAGATCAACGGGTTCAGAGGTTGCGGCCGCTGGCTGGGCTGAGGTCTGCGCCGATGCGGAGGTTGCGATCATCATGTCTGCGCCGCTCCACCCTCCCATGATGGCAAACAACAAGGCAATTCGCGTAAGGCTGCGCATTCGTATTCCTTCCTCGGTTTTCGAGTTCCAGCAACGGGCGCGGCCGGGCCGGATGGACGAGCAAGCTTAGAACCGACCCAGCAATGCGCGGCCCAACAATGACGCACGCGCGCGAAAGGGCGAGGGTTCACCAAGCGATGTCAGATCAAAATCCTGTGAGGCAGCATGCCGCAGCACAGGTTCCGCAGTATGGACCGAGAGAAGCGGCGCGCGGGCCGCCCGTGGTACCGCATTGCGGCGCGCGCGGGCCTTGGTAAGGCTGACGAGGCCCTTTGTGGCCAGCGCACGGAGAGACGTGCGCATATCCGCCTGCGCATCCGGCTCCTGCAACGCTTCGGTGTCAGGCCCCGCCATGAACGGGGCAGCCCCACCGCCAGCCAGTGCTACCTGCGTTGCCATGATCAATCGGCCCGCCCCTTCGGCAATGCCCGCCAGCGCCGCAACCTCCTGCGCCGCATCATCCCCGCCCAGCGCCGCAACGGCCAACCGGTGATAGGCCCCTCCGGTATCCCGCAGGAACGCATCGACAGCGCCCTCCGCCGCCGGTTCATCCGACAAAGCGAACAGGCGCGCATCGATCAGCGATGTCAGCGCGGCGCGGTCAAAGGGGCGGGTGCGATGGGCGGCGATCAGCGCCTCCAACACCTCATGCCCGCGCGCGATGTCACGATCGAACATGTCATCCAGTGCCTCGCGCCACCATGTCAGGCGGATCTCGCCGAGGATCGGCTCCGACACCGATACGGGGATCTTCGCCAGTTCCGCATTGAAGGCGATCAGCGCAAAAAGCGGCTCGCGTTTCGCCACGGGCGCGAACAAGGCCGCCAGAAACCGCGCCTCGTCGCCGTCCCGCGCCAATGTGCCGACAGCCGATAGCGCAGGTTCGCCCATATCAGGCGACGTCGCGCGTCAGCTTGAAGTCAATCGCATCGATCAGGGCCTGAAAGGACGCATCGACGATATTTGCGCTGACCCCGACCGTGGTCCAGCGGGCACCCTGCCCGTCGCGGCTTTCGAGAAGAACGCGCGTCACGGCCTCCGTCCCCGTCGACAATATGCGCACCTTGAAATCGGTGAGCTGCATGTCCTCGATCACCGCATCATATTTGCCAAGATCCTTGCGCAGCGCCTTTGAGAGCGCATTGACTGGCCCTTGATCGGACCCGATCGCATCGAAGCTTTCGGAGGCGGAGATGAAGCGCTGCCCATCCACATTCACCACAACCACCGCCTCTGACACCGTTGTGAGCTGGTTCAGCGCATTGTGGCGCCGCTCCACCGTCACGCGGAACCGCTCCACTTCGTAAAAGGACTTGCGCAGGCCCAAATGATCACGCGCCAGAAGCTGGAACGACGCCTCCGCACTGTCATAAGAAAACCCCTGATCCTCCTTCTCCTTCACGTCGTTCAGAAGGTGCCCTAGGCGCGGATCGTCCTTATCCGCCTCGATCCCCGCTTCCGACAGCCGGCGCAGAAGGTTGGAGCGTCCGGCCTGATTGGACATCGGGATGATGCGCTCATTGCCCACCGCCTCCGGCGCGATATGCTCATAGGTGGTCGGGTCCTTGAGGATGGCGGAGGCATGCAACCCCGCCTTATGCGCAAACGCCGCCGTGCCGACATAGGGCGCATGGCGGTTCGGCGCGCGGTTCAGCAATTCGTCCAGCATGCGCGAGGCGGCGGTGAGGCTGGTCAGGCTGTCCTCCTTCACGCCGATCTCGAACCGGTCCTTCCAGGGGGATTTCAGCAGCAGCGTCGGGATGATGGAAACGAGATTGGCATTGCCGCACCGCTCCCCCAGCCCATTCAGCGTGCCCTGGATCTGCCGCGCGCCCGCATCCACGGCGGCGAGCGATCCGGCAACCGCGGTTTCCGTGTCGTTATGGGTGTGAATGCCGATCTGATCGCCCGGAAACCGTTTGGCAACCTCGCCGACAATCTCCGCCATCTCGCCCGGCAGGGTGCCGCCATTGGTGTCACAAAGAACCGCCCAGCGCGCGCCTGCGCTCAGCGCCGCGTCGAGCGCCGAGAGCGCATAGTCGGGGTTTGACTTGTAGCCGTCGAAAAAATGCTCCGCATCGAACAGCGCCTCACGTTTGAGGCTGACAAGATGGGCAATACTGTCGCGGATATTGGTGATGTTCTCCTCAAGCGTGATGCCAAGCGCTTTCGTGACGTGGAAATCATGGGACTTGCCGACGAGGCAAACCGCCGGGGTGTTGGCATTCACAACCTCCGCCAACACCTCATCATTGGCGGCGGAGCGCCCTGCCCGTTTGGTCATGCCGAAAGCGGTGAACGTGGCGTGGGAGAGCCGTGGCGCATCGGCGAAAAAATCACTATCCGTCGGGTTCGCCCCCGGCCATCCCCCTTCGACATAATCGAGCCCCAGCGCATCGAGCGCAGCGGCAATCTTGCGCTTATCATCACCGGAGAAGTCAACGCCTTGGGTCTGCTGGCCATCACGCAAGGTGGTGTCGAAAAGGGAGAGGCGCGCGCGGGTCATTTGAGGGCTTCCAGTTTGGCCAAGGTGCAGGACCTGCCGACTTTCCAGCCTGTTCCGTCAGCATGATCGGTCAGAATTATTCCGGCGGCAGTTAATTGCTCTCGTATCTCATCAGCCCTAGCGAAGTCTGTGTTTTCGCGTGATCTGTCACGCTCTGCGATCAAACCTTGGATCAGTTCGATCTGTGCCTTAGTAGGCGATGCCTCCGCGCCCGCCTCAGAAGAGACGGCGAAGCCTGCAATACTCGGCAATGGAACGGCAAGCCCCTCTTCAGAAGCGGCTGTTCTCCAGTCCCAGTCCCCCAGTTCGTTGGTGAAAAGGCCGAGTAAAAAGCCACTTGCCTTTAAGTCGGCCAGAGCGCCTTTCTTTGCCAGCCGATGCATTGCAGCTATGGCAAGGGGTGTGTTCAAGTCATCAGAAAGCGCTGTCAAAACGGTTTCGGATGGTTGCCGGCTCGCCTCAACGTTGTCGACAAGTGTTCGCCATTTTTGAAGCGCACCTGTTGCCTCGTCCAGCTTTTGCTGCGTCCAGTCCAGCGTCCCTCGATACTGCGTCCCGAGAAGCGCTAATCGCAGCACTTCAGCCGGTGCTTGCGCTCGCAGGTCCTCGACCGTCAGGAAATTCCCCAACGACTTGGACATCTTGCGCCCGTCAACATTGATCATTCCGTTATGCAGCCAGACATTCGCGAACCCAGCACCGGGCGCGGCGCAGCAGCTTTGGGCAATCTCGTTCTCATGATGCGGGAACATCAGATCAGACCCGCCCCCATGGATGTCGAACGTATTCCCCAATAGCTCCGACGCCATGGCGGAGCATTCGATGTGCCAGCCGGGCCGCCCCCGGCCCCACGGGCTGTCCCACCCCGGCGTCGCATCGTCCGACGGCTTCCAGAGGACGAAATCCATCGGGTCGCGCTTATAGGGTGCGACCTCCACCCGCGCGCCGGCGATCATGTCATCGGTGGAGCGGCCCGAGAGCGCGCCATATGCCTCGTAAGTCCCTACTTCGAAGAGGACATGTCCCTCCGCCTCATAAGCGTGACCCTTGGCGATCAGCCGCTCGATCATCGCGATCATCGGGGGCACGAACTGCGTTGCGCGCGGCTGCTCGTCAGGATCGAGGCAGCCGAGGGCGCGCATGTCCTCCACGAACCACCGGCTCGTCTTGTCCGTGACCTTCGCGATGGCATCCAGCGGCGCGAGGCCCGGATAATCCTCCGGCCCGCGCTTGTTGATCTTGTCATCTATGTCCGTGATGTTGCGCACATATTTCACATGGTCGGCGCCATAGACATGGCGGAGGAGCCGGTAGAGCACATCGAACACCACGACGGGCCGCGCATTGCCGATATGGGCACGGTCATAGACGGTGGGGCCGCAGACATACATCCGCACATTGGTCGGATCGATCGGCGTAAAAACCTCTTTCCGGCGCGTGGCGGAGTTATGGAGCTTGATCTCGGTCATAGGTCACAACGTAGGTTAGGCCCCCGGCGGGCCGCTGGTTCATCCGATGTGAGAGAACATGAAGCGCCGCCGCGGACTGGTGTCAGCGGGTAATGCAGGTCCCGGCAATGCAGATCGGTGCGTTCATAGGGGACGATATGCCCGAGCCCGCGCCAAAGGGCAAGCGCTGATCGGGCTTGACCGCACGGGGGGTGCCGCGCGAAGCCTCGGGGGCCATGCACATCGAACGCTTCGCCCCCTCACCAACCGGCCTTCTGCATCTGGGCCACGCATTTTCCGCGTTGACGGCCTATGGGGCGGCGATGGCGGCGGGCGGCCGGTTTCTGCTCAGGATCGAGGATATCGACCGCGCCCGCTGCCGCGCCGAATTCGAAACCGCGATGATGGAGGATCTTCGCTGGCTCGGCATCCGGTGGGAGCAGCCGGTCATGCGCCAATCCGACCGCATGGACGCCTATGCCGCCGCCCTCGCCCGGCTGGATGCGATGGGGCTCACCTACCGCTGTACCTGCACACGCCGGGACATACTCGATGCGGTCGATGCTCCCCAGGAAGGGGGGCCTGATGGTCCGATCTATCCCGGCCTCTGCAGGGGCGGGCGCGCAGACCCCGATGCGCCCGCCGCCATAAGGCTCGATATGGAGAAGGCCACCGCCCTGATCGACCATCTGAGCTTCGCAGAGCTTGGCACCGGGCCAGACGGTGAGACCGGTTTGATCGCCATCGACAAGGCCGACCTGGTCTCGAGCTGCGGAGACATCGTCCTCGCGCGCAAGGATGTCCCAACCAGTTATCACCTTGCGGTGGTGGTCGATGATGCAACGCAGGGCACCACACATGTGACACGCGGACAGGACCTTTTCAGCGCCACGCCGATCCATCGTCTCTTGCAGGCCCTGCTCGCGCTGCCCGCGCCGATCTACCGCCATCACCGCCTGATCCGCGACGAGGCGGGCAAGCGCCTCGCCAAGCGACATGACAGCAAGGCCATCGCCCGCTACCGCGCGGAGGGATGGTCAGTGCCCGATTTGAAAGGGCTTCTGAGAGCGAGCTGATTTCGTTCAAACCGGCGCAAGCTTTGCTGGCTTAGGCGGCCTCCGGCGGGGATATTTTGAGAAGAGAAAGCCCCATTTCGTTGCAGAGGCCAGTGCATGTATCACCTGTGCATCTGGGGCTAAACCACTGTCAGGTCATCGCGCTCAGGCAAGGGCCGGCAATGCGCAAGGGCCGCTTTCTCTTCTCAAAATATCCCCGCCGGAGGCATCTGACCGAGCAAAAAGCCCTACCCCCTGATACTCTGCGCCGACGGATAGGCGACCTCGAATTTCGCGCGCATCGCCAGCGCGAGAAGCGCCAGTGCACCAAGTTGATGACCGACAGCGATCACCAGCGCGTCGGCGGGGGCGGCGACCAGCAACACGAAGATGCCGTAGATCGCCTGTGCCAGCATACCAACCAGAAGCCAGGTCGCCCAGCGGCCGCTGGCTTTGTGGCCGGAGCGCCTGGCGCGAAAGGCGAAAACCATCGCCGCAGCGATAACGATGAAGGCAAAGCTGCGATGCACGAATTGCGTCATCGCCGGGTTCTCGAAGAAATTCGCCCAGAATGGCACCATATCGAACGCCTCCGGCGCGATGACCGCGCCGTCCATGAGCGGCCACGTGTTCCACCCGGCCCAGGCATCGGTCCCGGCCACCAGCGCCCCAAAGAGGATCTGCAGGAACAGGACGCCGGTCACCGCGGCCGCCCAGCCAAACAGGCCCTTCACCCGTCGACGGCGGGCCTGCAGCGCCTCCCATTCCGGCATGCGGATCTTCAGGATCAACCAGCACAGCACCGCGAAGATCAGGAAAGCGATGCCCAGATGCACCGCCAGCCGATAGGCCGCGACATCGACGCGGTCCGAGAGGCCGGAATAGACCATCCACCAGCCGATAGCTCCCTGCAATCCACCAAGAAAACCAGGCAGGATCAGGCGCAGACCCCAGCCGCGTGGGATCATGCCCGCGACCGCAAAGATCACCAGCGGCACAAACCATACGAGGCCGATCACCCGCCCGAGGAACCGGTGCCCCCATTCCCACCAGAAGATCGGCTTGAAATCGGCCAACGTCATCCAGTTGTTCTGCAACTTGTATTCGTCCGTCGTCTGGTAGTCTGCAAAGGCCGCGTTCCAGTCTGCATCCGACAGCGGCGGCAATGCGCCGATCACGACATTCCATTCAGTGATCGACAGGCCGCTATCGGTCAGCCGGGTCAGACCACCGACCGCCACCATCACCACCACCAGCACCAGTAGCAGCCAGAGCCAGCCGCCGATGATCCGCCGGTTCCGGGCCTTTTTGGCATCGGCCGCGCCGGGTGCCGCCACCGGCACCTCCGGTTTTTCGCCGACCTCTTCGAATACTGATCGCTTGGCCATCTTCGTCTCCATCTCTTGAGCCATCACTTAGCTGTGCTGCAGGGGGACGACAAGCGGCGCGGGCGGCGTTACCCTGCCGCAGGCAGATCTGGCAAAGGGACGGGAATGGCCTATTCGGAAGCGGTTTACGCGGCGCTCTGCCAGCATCTTGGCGCGATGCCGGGGCTGGATGAGCGGCGCATGTTCGGCGGCATCGTCTTCATGCTGAACGGTAACATGCTATGCGGCGCGATGAGCGGCCATGGCATGGTCCGCGTCGGCCCCGGCAACGAAGCGGCGGCCCTTCGCATCCCCGGCACGTTCGAGATGCGCCAGGGCGGCGCGGGGCGCAGGATGAAGGGCTTCGTGCGGTTTGAGCCGGGACTGGTGGAAGACCCCGCCACAATCGCCCGCCTGATCGATTACGCCCTCGGCTTTGTGGGAAAGATGCCTTCGAAATGACCCTCGCACCCATCGACGACGCCATCACAATCGACGCGCTGGCCGCGGACCCCTACCCGATCTATCGCCGCCTGCGCGCCGAAGCTCCGGTCTGCCGCGTGTCTGCCGTCGGGCGCACCATGCTGACCCGCGCCGCCGACACGAGGATGGTAAAGGACGACCCGGCGCTCTTTTCATCGGATGATCCCAACACACCGATGAAACGCGCCTTTCTCGCCCACACCCTCATGCGCAAGGATGGCGAGGCGCATCTGCGCGAACGCATGGCGATGGCCCCGGCTTTCAGCCCCAGGGTGATCCGCGATCACTGGATCCCGATCTACGAGACCATCGCCGATGCTTACGTGGCCCGCCTGCCGCGCGGCGAGGTGGTGGATCTCTTCCCCGCTCTTGCCGCACCCTTTGCCGCCCGGTGCCTGACACATCTTCTGGGCCTCACGGACGCGACGGATGACGAGATGATCTTCTGGTCGCAGGCGCTGATCGACGGTGCTGGCAATTTCGGCTGGGCGGATGAGCCTTTCGCGCGGTCCGACAGCGCAAATGTGGAAATGGAGGCGGCAATGGACGCCGCCACAAGGCATCATCTGATCGACAAGGGGCCAAGCGCGCTTTCGGTCATGGTCAACGCGGATGAACCGATCGAGACCAGCCAGATCCGCTCCAACATCAAGATCGCCATCGGCGGAGGGCTGAACGAGCCGCGCGATGCGCTGCTGACAGTTGTCTATGGCCTCCTGACCAACCCCGACCAGTTCGAGGCTGCGAAACGCGACGCGCTCTGGGCAGAAGCGTTTGAGGAGGCGATCCGCTGGGTAGCCCCGATCCAGGTCTCATCGAGGCTGGTGACGGCAGACACGCAGATCGGCGGCTGCGCGATTCCCAAAGGTGATACGGTGATGACCGTTCAGGCCAGCGCCTGCCGCGACGAGGCGCTTTACGAGGACGGAGAGGTTTTCAACCTCCACCGCCCGAAAGGCCAGCATCAGGCTTTCGGAAATGGCGCGCATTTCTGTCAGGGCACCCATGTGGCCCGGCGGATGATCGCGGATATGATGCTGCCGAGGCTCTTCGACCGATTTCCGAGGATGGAATTGATCAACACCGACCCGGCCTGCTTTCACGGGTTCGCTTTCAGGGGGCCAGTGCGGCTGGAGGTGCGGCTGACATGACCGCCTAGAGCGTCGCGCAAGGCGGGGTGCGCCCGCATGTCACCACCGGATCTCAAAAGGACCGGCAAAGCGCGCATGCACCGCAATCGCGCTTGATGAGCCTCTCCGCCCCCTCTAGCAATTATGAGTGCATCGCCATTGAGCGACTGCCCTCAGATAGTGAGTTTAGCATTTGCACGCCGAAAGTTTTTTCCGCGTCGCAGAAGTCGACCTGTTCGCCCTGGGCCTCGTTTTCTTCTCAACCGGCTTTCCGATCCTCAATCTAATCCTCGGTTCGATGCCGCTGATCTTCATTGCCTCGATGCAAACGCTGCAAGGAGAAGGCTGGCGTAGGCGCACGAACACGTGGCTCGGCGAAGGACGATGGATCAATGCCTATGCGGGCCTTCTGCAAACGACGCTTGGTGTAGCGCGGATGTATTTCGGGCTCAGATGGTCCACCAAATCGTTGGAACGGTGCGCGAGACTGGCGCTGATCTATGGCACGATCTTCATGCTACTCAGCGGGATCGCGACGAGGGCAGGCCCGGATGCCGGTGATATGGCGTCCTTTTTCGTGGTCATCGCTTCGTTCGGGTTCCTCGGCTACTACGCCCTGAAACGCACCGATGCCGAACTGTCGATTGCCTATATCGACCCGCCCAACTGGGCGCGCGGGCTACCGGACCGGGCCGCGAGATGGCTCAGCTACTGTTTATGGGCAGTCGCGCTCGCCTTCGCGCGGGAATTGATCGTAAGCTTTTGGGGGGATGACTATATTTCTTAGAGTTATTTCGCGGCCTATGGGTTCCTGATCGGTGCGATATTTGCAGCCGGTTTTGGCTTTGCCATCCCCGCAACCGTCATTCTCTTTCTGGTTGCGGGCGATTTTGGGGGCAATATCTTCTTCTTTTTCGTCATGTTGCCCTTCATCAACGCAATCTACGACTGGCCGAGCTGGGCGATCAGCCGGTGGATGATGGCGCGGCTCTATGAAGATGCGCGTCACCCGCGTTTCGGCGAACGGCTGAGCCGTCTGATAACGCATCTTCTGGCCGACATTATTCGGCGTAGCGGCGCTTTATGTCTTCCTCCTCTCAATTGTCCTGATGTCTGAGACCAATGGCGGGATCAGGATGTGGGAGGGGCCTTTTCAAAGCACCATGACAGCCACTTTTTCGGCAGAGGGTCTTCCCATGACCATCATGCTGTTGTCGACATTGCTGCCAACGGCGGTTCATCTGTTCTTCGCCGTATTTGCGCTTGCCTTCATCGACACCCCCTATCGGGCCTGGGTTTCGGGCTGGCTGAACGAAGCTGCCGGGGCGGATGAATGGGGTAACAGGTTCGTCGTCTCCGCCTATCTGACGGCATGGGCGGTCTTGTCGCTGCTTGTTGTCTGGATCGGTGTTGAGGGTCTCTTTACATGGTTGAATTCCCTCTGGGTCGTTCTCGGCTTTGCCGAGGCGAATGATCAGCAGCCTCTCTGGTCCTCGCTTTTTCGCGCTGCTGCTTTTCTCGTGGAGCTTCTGCAATCCTAGGCCGACGGATGACACACCTGCTCGATGTCATGCCACGACGATCATCATGCGGATGGTTTCGATCAGGCGCTGATCCGTCTTGTCGAAGTCCGCGCCATCGGTGCGGATCGTCTTATTTGTGAAGGTCCACTGCCCGCACTGTCGTCAAATCATCTTGCTGCCTCGTGCGCAATCATTTGCAGGGCACTTTTGCGCGCGGGTTTCGATGGCGTCACCTTGGGCAAACAGCCCGACAGCAAGGCCTGTGATCCCCACCCGCCAACAACTGAACGAGGGAACTGCCGTGCGATGCGTCGCACCGGAACGGCGACAATCGTGCGTCCGCGATGAGACGACGCAGGCTTTCCCAACCTTCTTCCTATATCCCTTTCACCGCGTCCATTCGATGCTCTCCGACAGCGGCCAAAATCGGATCGCCCCTCATTCCTTTCGCGGGTTCTGCCGCTTGCCGGTCAGGGCGCGGATCAACCCGTGCAAGGTTCGCACGTCCTGGTCGGTCAGGGGCGCGCGGCGAAAGAGGTTGCGCAGGTTCAACTGCATGGAGCCCTTCTTTTCCGGTGGGAAGAAAAACTCCGCCTCTTCCAGCTCCTCGATCAGATGGGACAGCATCCGGTCCACCTGCCCCACATCGGCGAGCGTGGATTTGCCGGTCTGATAGACCTCCGGCGGGGTGTCATCGATCTGGCGGCGCAGTTCATAAGCCAGCAGGAGCACGCATTGCGCGAGGTTCAGCGAGGGGAATTCCGGGTTCACCGGGACGGTGATGATCGCGTGGGCGCGCAGGACATCCTCATTTTCCAGCCCCGTCCGCTCCCGCCCGTAGAGGATCCCGATCTTCTCGCCCAAAGCATGGCGGCGGATGATGTCGGCAGCGGCGGCCTCAGGCGTGAAGACGGTCTTGGTCATCTCGCGCGACCGGGCAGTGGTTGCATAGACATAGTGCAGATCCGCCGTCGCCTCTTCGGTTGTGGCGAACACAGCGGCCGCATCCAGCACCCGCCCGGCACCGGAGGCCAGCGCCCCGGCGCGCGGATTGGGCCAGCCATCGCGCGGGTCCACAAGACGCATCCGCTCAAAGCCGAAATTCCACATCGCGCGCGCTGCCGCGCCAATATTCTCGCCCATCTGGGGCTCGACAAGGATGAACTCGGGTTTGGGGGTCAGGTCCGTCATGGCCGCGCGCATACAGGCTCAGGTCTTGAGGGTCCAGAGGCTGGTCTCCAGCGCGCCCTCCTTTAGCGGGATGCGCGACAGGACCCCCTCATCTGCCGCGCCCATCCGTGTCACGGCATAATGGCTGGAAAAGATCGGCTTCAACCCGCCTGCCAGCAACCACGGGCCAAGCGCGTTCTGCTCTGCATAACCGCGCCATTCCCATTGGGGCGGATAGGGATCGGGCAACAGGATGTCATGGATATGGATCATCACACCGGGGCGAATGCGCGGCATGAGGCGATTGAGGATGATATCGACATCCGAGCCGGGGACGAGGATATGGGATGAATCAAAAAACGCGATATCGCCCGCCTCCAATGCCTCGAAGAGCGGGAAGTGATCTGCGCTCAGCACCCCCTCATGCCACTCCACCTCCAGATCGCTGAAATCGGCGCGGGGTGCGGGATCGATGCAGGTCAGCGCGCAGTCGATCGCCTCGGCGCGGATTGCTTCGGCCATGAACCGGGTGGAATGGCCCGACCCGACCTCGACGATCCGGCGCGGATTGCAGGAGGCGACCAGCGCATAAGCCGCCGCCCCGTCGGCGCGGGGAAACCAGTCCTGATCCCAGCGCGGGCGCGGCGGCGGCCCATCCAGCGCCAGGAGCGCCGCGGCGCAGCCCTCAATCTCCGCCAGCACGGACCGGAAGGCGGGGGCCGAAAACTCGAACAATGTCTCGAAGTCGGGATAGGGGCCGGGCGCGACAACCGTGTCTGCATAGCGGTAGGGAATGAAAAAGCCTTCCTTCGCCTCCCCCGCCATTGTCCGGCGCGCCATGTCGCGAACCCGCTCAGCTTTATCCATTCCGACCTCGACAAATTGTATCCGCGCGTATACGACGCGATCTGAAAGTGCATCACATCGCTTGTAGGCATGCCTTGTGCGAAGGTATAGCCTTTGCCAAATCCGAACGCCAAAGGAGTGGTCTCCATGTCCAAGATCAAAGTCGAAAACCCGGTCGTAGAGCTCGACGGGGACGAGATGACGCGCATCATCTGGGATTTCATCAAACAGAAGCTGATCCTGCCTTATCTCGACATCGACCTAAAATACTACGATCTCGGAATTGAGGAGCGCGACCGCACCGACGACCAGATCACTGTGGACAGCGCCGAAGCGATCAAGAAATACGGCGTCGGCGTCAAATGCGCGACCATCACCCCCGATGAGCAGCGGGTGGAGGAGTTCGGGTTGAAGCGCATGTACCGCTCCCCCAACGGCACGATCCGCAACATTCTTGGCGGCGTGATCTTTCGCCAGCCGATCATCTGCCAGAACGTGCCGCGCCTCGTCCCCGGCTGGACCCAGCCCATCGTCGTTGGCCGTCACGCCTTTGGCGATCAGTACAAGGCCACCGATTTCCTCTTCCCCGGGAAGGGCAAGCTGACCATCAAATTCGTCGGCGACGATGGCAACGAAATCGAGCATGAGCTCTTCGATGCCCCATCCTCCGGCGTTGCCATGGGCATGTATAACCTCGACCAGTCGATCATCGATTTCGCCCGCGCCTCGATGAATTACGGCCTCAATCTCGGCTGGCCGGTCTATCTTTCGACCAAGAACACGATCCTCAAGGCCTATGATGGCCGCTTCAAGGACCTCTTCCAAAAGGTCTACGAGGAGGAGTTCGAGGAGAAATTCAAGGCCGCCGGCATCGTCTATGAGCACCGGCTGATCGACGACATGGTCGCCTGCGCGATGAAATGGTCGGGCGGCTATGTCTGGGCCTGCAAGAACTACGATGGCGACGTGCAGTCGGACACCGTCGCGCAGGGCTTCGGCTCGCTCGGCCTGATGACTTCGGTCCTGATGACCCCCGATGGCCAGACGGTGGAGGCGGAGGCCGCCCACGGCACCGTCACCCGCCATTACCGCCAGCATCAGGCAGGCAAGGAGACGTCGACCAACTCCATCGCCTCCATCTTCGCCTGGACCGGCGGCCTGAAGCACCGCGCCAAGCTGGACAATAACGAAGCGCTCGCGAATTTCGCGAAAACGCTGGACGAGGTATGCGTTGCCACCGTCGAAGGCGGCGAGATGACCAAGGACCTCGCCCTGCTCGTTGGCCCGGATCAGGGCTGGCTGTCGACCACCGGCTTCCTCGACGCGGTTGACCGCAACCTGCAAAAAGCGATGAGCTGAGCGCCGCAAACCCCTGAATAGACTTGAAAGAGCGGCCCGGCAGGTCGCTCTTTTTCATTTGGGTCACGCCCTGTTATCCTGATGCGAGCCACAGGAGCGTCCAGATGACCGCCATCCTCCCCCACCGCGCCGGGCGCATCATCCTGCGCCGCTTTGCCCGCGATGATCTGGCAGCCTTTCAGGCCTATCGCCACGATCCGCATGTGGGCCAGTACCAGTCATGGACGGCGCAAAGCGATCAGGATGCGCTGCATTTCATCGACGCCGTCGCGGCCGCCCCCCTGTTCACCCCCGGCGAATGGAGCCAGATCGCCGTTGCCTGCCGCGATGGCGCCCTGATCGGCGATATCGGCGTCTGCATCGATGCGGCCTCCGAGATGGCGGAGCTTGGTGTCTCCCTCTCGCTTGCGGCGCAGGGCGGCGGGCTCGCCCATGATGCCTGCCAGGCCGCCTGTGCGCTCATCTTCGCGCATACGCCCGTCCTGCGCATCGTCGCCATTTCGGATGTGCGGAACGAAGCCGCCCATGCGCTCGCCCTCCGCCTTGGCTTTGTCTATCAGGAGACCACCGAAACCGTGGAAGACGGCGAGGCATTCGTGGAAAAAGTTTTCCACCTCGCACGCCCCTGACGCCACGATCCACTGGCTTTTCGCCCCGCGTTCCGTCAGCCTGCCCGAAAACAGCCAAGGAGGATACAAAATGCTCAAAGTCCACCACCTGAACAATTCCCGCTCCCAGCGCATCCTCTGGCTGATGGAGGAGCTGGAGCTGGATTATGAGCTGATTATCCACCAGCGCGACGCAACCACCAATCTCGCGCCGCCGGAGCTGCTGGCCGCCCATCCGCTCGGCAAATCGCCCCTTCTCGAAGATGACGGGCGGATCATTATGGAAAGCGGGGCCATCGTCGAATACCTCGCCGCCCGCCACGGCCCCCATCTGGTGCCAGAGGCCGGGAGCGATGCCCATACCTCCCATATCGAGCTGATGCATTTCGCCGAAGGTTCCATGATGACCCCGATCATCCTCAATCTCTATGTCAGCCGTCTCGGGGATGCCGGCGCACCGCTGCATCCGCGCATCCAGCAGCAGCTGGCCAGCCATTTCGCCTACATGGAACAGATCATCCGCCCCTCCGGCCATTTCGTTCAGGATGAGTTGTCAGCCGCCGATATCATGCTGTCCTTCCCGGCGGAAATCGCGGTGAAGCAGGGTTTCGGCGCGAAATTGCCGAAACTGGCGAAATTCGTCGAGGCAATCCACGCCCGCCCCGCCTACCAGCGCGGGCTGGAAAAGGGCGGCCCCTACAACTTCGCATAACACCGCTTTCTCTTCGTCAAATATCCCCGCCGGAGGCATCCGACGGGGCAAACAGGCGCGCGATGCGATCAGGCGCGCGCCACCTCCACCCATGCACCGTAATTCGACTGCCCGACGGAAAAGGGAAACGCGTCCAGTGCCGCCTCGGGCAACACCGCCGCGCCATCGGTCAGCGCATTCAGCCCCGGCCATCCATCATGGATCCAGACCGCACCATCAGGCATCTGACGGGTTACCCTGGCGGCAGCGGTGAACGTGCCGCGCTCATTGAACATACGGATCGGGTCGCCATCCCCCACCCTTCGCGCGCTCGCGTCGCCGGGGGATAGCCAAAGCTGCGGCTGCGGCTCTTTCGCAGCCAGCGACGGCAGAGCCCGCGCGTGGTCATAGAACCCGTGAAAATGCGCCCATGTCCGCCCTTGGGCAAGGCTAAGCGGGTAGTCCCCTTCCGCCGCCACCCAGGTCGGCAATCGCGGCAGACCCATGGCCCCTGCCCGGTCGGACGCAAACTCCACCTTGCCCGAAGGCGTTGGATACTCGTGGGTTGGATAGGCATGGGGCGATATCCGGAACGCGGCCATCCCGCCATTTTCGCGCAAGGATGCAACCGTCACGCGTCCGGTCGCCGGGTGGTCCAGCACCGCATTCAGCGCCGCCTCTTCATCGGCCCAGGGGTAGATATCGTCGACGCCCAGCCGCGCACCCAGATCCAGCATCACCCGGTGCAGGGGCCGCGCCTCCCCCGCGATCGGAAGGGCACGATCCGAAAGATAAACATGGGTGTTGGTCGCCTTAGCCCCCAATTCCTCCAGCCAGATGGTGGAGGGGAGGATGACATCCGCCACCTCCCGTGCTGACTGGCTCATGAAAAGATCATAGAGCACCACAAGATCGGTCTTCGCCAGTGCCGCGCGCATCCGGTTGGCATCGGGAAAGCACGAGAGGACGTTGGACCCGAAGGAGAGGAACAAATTTATCGCGCCATCCTCCAGCCCCGCGATGATCGCTTCCATCTGATTGGGAATATAGCGCCCCGGCGGACGGCGGTCAGCGGCGGAGATGTCATTGACCCCTGCCCCGTGGCTGCGCGCGCCATGGCGGGGCCCAAAACCGGTGCCGGGCTTGCCGAGATTGCCAACGAGCGCCGGCAGGCAGGATATCGCCCGCGCCGCCGCCCATGTATTGCCGCCCTTGTGGAGGGAGGAGCCGCCCGCGATGATCACGCCCGGCTTTCGGGTCGCATAATCGCGGGCAAGCGCCGCAATCACCTCCGCCGCCACCCCCGTCTCCGCCGCCGCCCAGTCGGGCGTCAGGTCCGCCACATGGGCGGCCAACTCGTCAAACCCTTCCGTATGCGCGGCGATGAATGCGTCATCCACCAGACCCTCGGCAATAATCACCTGCATCATCGCCAGCGCCAGCGCGGCATCCGTGCCGGGGCGGATCAGGATTTTCTCATGGGCCAGCGCCATCATCTCCGTCCGGCGCACATCGATACAGACAATCCGCGCACCGCGCTGCCGCGCCGCAGCGATATGCTTGGTCGTATTGGCCTGACTGGCGGAATTTGCGCCCCAGAGGATCACAAGGTCGGAACACGCACTGATGTCTTCCTTGGTTGTCGTCTCCAGAATACCGGTAATCCCGAAGCCGAAGCCGCCAAGCCCCCAGCAGATCATCGCCGGGTTCCAGGTCTGCGCGCCCCAGAGATTGGCAAACCGCTCCACCAGCCCCCGCTTCAGCCCGATATGATAGTCATTGACGGCGTTGCCATGGCCCTGCCAGAACCCCACCCGCTGCGCGCCGGCTGCATCCATGCGGGTGGCGATCAGGTCCATCGCCTCCTCCCACGATGCCCGGTGCCATTCATCGCGCCCGCGCGCCACGCGGATCAGGGGATGGAGGATACGCGCCGGATTGCCGACAATCTCATGCGCCGCATTCCCGCGCATGCAGAGAAATCCCTGACTGTCCGGGTGATCCTCGTTTCCCTCGATGGAGACGAGCTCATCCCCCTCCAGTGTCACCTTCATACCGCAGAGCGTCGGATGACAATTCATCGGGCACATGGTCGTGATCGTGCGGCGGCTCATCGGCGGCTCCTTCTCTGACATCCCAGACTAGAGGCGCAACGCGGGCGCAGGCAACCACGGGCTGCGATCTTCTGCCGCCGGTGCGAGGGGATGCTGCGCGCCACCGGGGACCACATATCTCTTGTGTGAGCAATGCGCATGGAAGGGGCCAGCATCATGGCACGACCAAGGGTAACAGCAGCCGATCTGCCGCATGACAGCCGCCTGCACGAACGCTTTGTCGCTGGCGACTTCATGGATTGCTATGCCGTCGCATCCGATCTGCCACCGCGCGCCGCAGCCGACATCATTACCGATTTTCCCGGCTGGGCCAGAATGCTGCTCCGCATCCGCCGCGTTCTCACCGCGCCTTTCGGTCTATCGAATGACGGCCCTGCGGCGGCGGACAAGATCGGCATCTTCCCGGTGGAAAGCGATGACGCGCACGAGGTTATCGCCGGGTTCAACGATGCCCATCTCGACTTTCGCGTCTCTGTCCTGTCCGATCAGGGCCGCGTGTTCCTCGCGACCTGGGTGCACCCCCACAATTTCGGCGGGCGGGCCTATCTGGCCGCGATCATGCCCTTTCACATCCTGATTGTGCGCAATGCCCTTGCGCGGCTGCCACGCTAAGCGGGCCTGAAGTCCTCGATCTCGACACCGGCTGCGGTCACTGTTGCGAAACTGCCGGGCGGGATCGCCTCCCACCCGTTCTTGGCGCGGTCCAGCGGCTCCGACACCACAACGCGGCCGCCATCCATCTCCGCATGATAAAGCGTTGGCGCGTAATCGTCCGAGGCATAGCGCGCGCAGTACAGCGTCTCACCATCCGACATGGCGACGGTCATGCGCATATGCGGGGTCTGGCCGGTCTCCCGGCTCATCGCCTCGACCTGCCCGGTTGCTTTTTCCAGCGCCGTCCTCGGGCATTTGGTCAACCCATGCCCCAGCGCCATCAAGAAGATCGCCTCGCTGTCGGTCGTCCCGTGACGGTGCTGATAGGAGGCATCGTCGATGCTCATATCCATGCGGCGGCGAAACTGGCCGTAGCCCCCCGCCTGCCCGTTATGCATGAAGCTCCAGTTCTCAGCCGCGAACGGATGGCAATTGGTGCGGCTGGTCGCGGTGCCCGTGGCGGCGCGCACATGGGCGAGAAACAGTTTTGAGCGGACCTGATGGGCGAGGCTGCGCAGATTGCCATCGGCCCAGGCCGGCAGAACATCGTGATAAAGGCCCGGCGCGCCGCGTTCCCCATACCAGGCCAGGCCAAAGCCATCGCCATTGGTCGGTGTCTTCCCTTCGGAGGCATGCAGGCTCTGATCAATCAGCGACTGCCCCGGCGCGGTGACGATCTCTTCAAGGTAAATCGGATCGCCAATATAGGCCGCCCATCTGCACATATTGCCCTCGCGCCGTCATCAATCACCGCGATTATGCGTCCGGGCGTAGAGTTTGGCTATGATTTTGCTGGCGGTCTTTTCGAACATGAAAGGGAGGATCGCGTGAACAAGCGCCGCGCCCGCAGCCGCAAAGAGAAGCATCGAGAACTTCATGGCAAAGAGGAAATGCTCACCAAAGCTTTCGTCGACCGAGGCGGGGTGAGCGGTGAAGAGGTTTGCAATGCGGTCCATGTCAGTCTCCTTTGCTGTTGATAAAGATATGTCCCCTCGCGGCCGGGCATTCTTCCCAAAGATCATCGTGGTGGGCTTGATATTGGGATAATTTCCCGCCAGTCTGATCAAATGTCAGAACTTGATGAACTTGACCGCAAAATACTGCGCGAACTGCAACGTGATTGCGCCATTCCGGTGGAGGAACTGGGCGATCGCATCGGCCTCAGCCGCAATGCCTGCTGGCGGCGCGTGAAACGGCTGGAGGCGGACGGATATATCACAGCCCGCGTCGCGCTGGTGGACCCCGCGAAGGTCGGGCTGGGGCTGGAGGTGTTCATCGCCGTGAAGACAGACGCCCATGACCCCGACTGGCTCGACAAATTCGCCCGCGCCATGCGCGACGTGCCCGCCGTGATCGGGGCCTACCGGATGACCGGAGAGCTCGACTATCTCATCCGCGCCCGCGTCGGCGACATCAAGGATTACGATGCGCTCTACCAGCAACTGATCCGCCGGGTCCCCATGTCCGACGTCTCCGCCAGCTTCGTGATGGAGGAGATCAAAGAGGTGACAGCGCTGCCGGTGTGAAGCACCTCGTTTGCGCAGGTCTGTGTGCTCGGACAGACGGCGATGGCCGCTCTGGGGGACATAGCGAGCTTTCAGCGGATGGTAGCTTCGGTGGGGGCGAGCCGTGCACAGGCCGTGATTTCTGGTGAGGAGAATTGCGGCGACGGATGATGCAGAAAGCGCAAGCCTGTCTTACCAGTCAGATATTTGTAAATGTTTACCTCTTGACGTCAGTTACGCGGCTCGCTACGTATACTGGACCGCAATAGAGGAGGGCTGCTATGCGCAGCATAGACGTAGAAACCAGCGTATTTGCCTTGATTTGGGCGCTGCGCAAGGATGGAGAAGAGTCTGAAAATGAAATACTTTCTAGAGTCTTATCAAATTACAAGTCGATCAAAAGCTCCGAGGCGAGAAGCTTAGTAGCAGAGTCGGAAGAAACACATTCGAGCTCGGGGTTCTTTCAGCAACCAACCGGTTCTTCCGAGCTTTTAGAGGTAAAGAACTCCAAAAAAACTCCAGGCCCAACGCCCGAGAAGGAGACTCCAATGGGAAAGATTCGCTGGGTAGATGACGTGTTCGAAGCAATCCAGAGACTCGGAGGCACTGCGACTCTGCATTCTATCTACAGGGAAGTGGAGAATATCCGCCGGAACGCTGGGCGGTCAGTTCCTAAGACGCTGGACGCAACTATCAGGCGGACGCTCGAAGATCACTCGTCTGACTCAGCCAATTATCGTGGGACTGACTTTTTCGCTAACATTAGACGCGGTGAATGGGCAATCCGGCAGGATCGTCGCGCCTAAGACACATGCGTTACTGCCTGCGGGGGGTAAGCCCTCGCAGGAGTTCGCACCGAACAGCAGAGGAATTGTGATGGAGGCGATAATGAGGAAGTACCGGAAGGAACTGAAAAGCGCGATATCGGCCGAGGGCCTCACGATAAATGAGGTCAGGGTCGGCAGGCACATCAAGATCATTTCCGAGGAAGGGTGCATTACCGCTTCAAAGACACCTGGCGATTGGCGCAATATGCGAAACATCCAGTCGCAGGCTCAGCGAATGCGCGGTGGGTAGATTTTACAGTCAGGGATCTTCGAAGGCTGTGCGCGGTAGTCCCCGCAGAAGCAGTCGTTAGCTGCTTCGCCCCGCGCGTCTCGGGAGGGCTCCAAGCCGACCTTCACCATCACAAAAGACCACCCTACTCGACCCCCTCCACCACCATCAGGTCGCGGGTTGAGCTGACCTTGGCGAAAGCGACAGCCTCCTGATAGCGGGGGCTGTCATAGCAGGCGCAGGCGGCCTCGAAGCTGGGGAAGACGGCGACCACGTTGCGGGCGCGGTCATGACCTTCGAGCTGGCGATAGCGGCCCGACCGGGCGAGGAACTTGCCGCCATGGGCCTCGATCGCTTCGGTCGCGATGACGGCGTATTTGCCATAGGTCTCTGCATCGGTCACGTCGACATGGGCAATCCAGTAGGCGGCAGGCATGGGCACTCTCCTCAAACGGTTGTGCGGCAACCGTGTCGCCCGGCGATGCGTCGGTCAAGCCTCTGGACAGGACAGTGCGCACTGACCAGACTGACGCCAAAGGAGCGATCCATGCCTCGCCATTCCATCCTCGATCTTGCGCCGATCCCCGAAGGCCGCAACGCGCGTGATGCCATCGCCAATTCCGTCCGGATCGCCCGGGCGGCGGAGGCGCTTGGCTATACCCGCTTCTGGCTGGCAGAACATCACAACATGCCCGGCATCGCCTCCGCCGCGACATCGGTTGTGATCGGTCATGTGGCAGGGGCGACGAAGACCATCCGCGTCGGCGCTGGCGGCATCATGCTGCCGAACCACGCGCCGCTGGTCATTGCCGAACAGTTCGGCACGCTGGCCACGATTCATGGCGACCGGATCGATCTTGGCCTTGGGCGCGCGCCCGGCACCGACATGGCGACCGCGCGGGCACTGCGACGGGGGAAGGACGCGGATCGTTTTCCCGAGGATGTGCAGGAATTGCTGCACTATCTCGGCCCGCCGCCGCCCGATGCGCGGGTGCGCGCGGTGCCGGGCGCGGATACGAATGTCCCGGTCTATATCCTCGGCTCCAGCCTCTATGGCGCGCAACTGGCCGCGCATCTGGGCCTGCCCTACGCCTTCGCCTCGCATTTCGCCCCCGACGCGCTGCACGAAGCAGCGGCAATCTACCGACAGATGTTCCAGCCTTCGGCGCATCTCGACCAGCCCTACTTTATCATGGCGATGAATGTCTTTGCGGCAGAGACCGATGCAGATGGGGTGCGCTTGATGACATCGATGCAGCAAAGCTTTGCCAATCTGCGCACCGGCCGCCCCGGCCCGATGCCGCGCCCCGTGCACCGGATCGAGGATGTGTTATCGGCGGATGTACTGCAGATGGTCGAACACGCGATGCGCTGCACCGCCGCCGGATCGCCCGAAACCGTGCGCGACCAGATCGCATTTCTGAGCGTCCCGGTCGCGCCGGACGAGATCATCGTCAATGGCGCGATCTATGATCAGAATGCGCGGGCGCAGTCATTCGAGATCGCGGCAGAGGCGATCACCGCCATGGATACCAACCTCGCCGCGATGGCGTAGGGTGGGTCTCGGCCCACCGCCCCCGCCTAGCCCGCGATCAGCGCCTCGACCGCCGCGATCGCTTCGGGGGCTTTCGATGGATCTGCGCCACCAGCCTGTGCCATGTCGGGTCGCCCGCCGCCGCCCTTGCCGCCCAATGCCTCTGCTGCGACGCGCACCGCATCGACCGCGCTGATGCGCCCGGTCAGATCGTCCGTCACACCGCAAGCCGCCGCTGCCTTGCCGCCCGCATCCGCGATCAGCAATACGACACCGGAGCCAAGGCGCGATTTATGCTCATCGATCAGCCCGCGCAAATCCTTCGGCGACACCCCGCTCAGTGCCTGCGCCAGAAACGTGACACCGCCGATATCCTTGGCTTGCGCACCAGTGCTACCCCCGCCGCCGAGCGCGATCTGCTTGCGCAACTCCGCGATCTCGCCCTGCAGGGCCTTGCGCTCCTCCAAGAGAACCTGCGCGCGCTCTGCCGCCTCGTCGGGGCGCGCTTTCAATACATTCGCGACCGCTGCCAGCGCATGATCCTGCGCCGAAAGATAGTCGAACGCCGCCGCGCCGGTCAGCGCCTCCACCCGGCGCACCCCGGCGGAGGAAGCGCTTTCGCCGGTGATCACGAACATCCCGATCTCACCCAGCGCGCGCACATGCGTGCCGCCGCACAGCTCCATCGAATAGGTCTTGCCATCGGGTTTGGCTCCCATGGAGACGACGCGCACCTCATCGCCGTATTTCTCGCCAAAAAGCGCCTGCGCCCCCATGGCCCGCGCTTCGTCCGGGGTCATCAGACGGGTGGAGACCGCGCCGTTCTGGCGGATATAGGCATTCACGTCCCGCTCCACCGCCTTCACCTCATCGCGCGACATGCCCTTGGCATGGGTGAAGTCGAAGCGCAGGCGATCCTCCGCGTTGAGCGATCCCCGCTGTGCCACATGGGAGCCGAGATGCTCACGCAATGCTTCGTTCAGAAGATGCGTGGCGGAATGGTTGGCGCGGATGGCCGTGCGCCGGGCATGATCGACGATCAGTTCCGCCCCCGCGCCGGGCGCGATCTCCCCTTCGGTCACTTCGACCATGTGGGCGAAGACGTCCTGCATCTTCTTCACGTCCGTGACCCGCGCCGCGCCGGTATCGGTGCGGATGATCCCGGTATCGCCCACCTGACCGCCGCTTTCGGCATAGAACGGCGTCTGGTTCAGGACGATGGCACCGCTCTCGCCCGCTTTCAGCGAGGCGACGGTCTTGCCATCCTGCACGAGTGCGCTGATCTGGCCCTCAGCCTCCTCCGTCTCATAGCCGAGGAATTCGGTCGCGCCCGCCGTCTCGGCCACGTCGAACCACACGGCACCCTCGGCGGCCTCGCCTGAGCCCGCCCATGCGGCACGGGCCTTGGCCTTTTGCTCGGCCATCGCCGCATCAAAACCGGCGGTATCGACGGCGCGGCCCTTTTCGCGCAGCGCATCCTGCGTCAGGTCAAGCGGAAAGCCGTACGTGTCGTAAAGCTTGAACGCAGCATCGCCCGGCAGGTCCGCCCCGTCGGGAAGTTTGCCAAGTTCCTCATCCAGAAGATGAAGACCCCGATCCAGGGTTTTGCGGAAGCGGTTTTCTTCCAGCTCCAGCGTCTCCTCGATCATGGATTGCGCCTGCCCCAACTCCGGGAATGCCTGGCCCATCTGGCGCACCAGTGCCGGGACCAGCCGGTGCATCAGTGGCGCGTCGATGCCCAACTGGTGCGCATGGCGCATGGCGCGGCGCATGATCCGGCGGAGGACATAGCCCCGCCCCTCATTCGACGGCAGAACACCATCCGCAATCAGGAAAGAGGTCGAGCGCAGGTGATCCGCGATCACCCGATGATGGATCCGCGCATCGCCATCGGGATCAACGCCGGAGGCATTGGCCGATGCCTCGATCAGGCTGCGCATCAGGTCGGTGTCGTAATTGTCGTGCTTGCCTTGCAGGACGGCCCCGATCCGCTCCAGCCCCATGCCGGTGTCGATGGAGGGTTTGGGCAGATCAGTCCGGCTCCCGTCCTCATGGCTTTCATATTGCATGAAGACGAGGTTCCAGATCTCCATGAACCGGTCGCCGTCTTCTTCTGGCGAGCCGGGCGGGCCGCCCCAGACTTCGGGGCCATGGTCGAAGAAGATCTCCGAACAGGGGCCGCAGGGACCGACCGGCCCCATCGACCAGAAATTATCGTCAGTCGCGATGCGGATGATGCGGTCATCGGAGAGACCGGCATGTTTCTTCCAGATGTCGATTGCCTCTTCGTCATCATGGTAGACGGTGACGAGCAGCTTGTCCTTCGGCAGCCCGAATTCCTTGGTGATCAGGTCCCAGGCGAAGGGGATCGCATCGGACTTGAAATAATCACCGAAGGAGAAGTTGCCGAGCATCTCGAAGAACGTGTGATGGCGCGCCGTGTAGCCGACATTGTCGAGGTCATTATGCTTGCCGCCCGCGCGCACGCATTTCTGCGAGGTCACGGCGCGCGAATAGTCGCGCTTTTCCAGACCGGTGAAAACGTTCTTGAACTGCACCATGCCCGCGGCGGTGAACATCAGGGTCGGATCATTGCGCGGCACCAGCGGAGAGCTTTCCACATGGGTATGACCACTTTTCTCGAAATAGTCGAAAAAGGTCGAGCGGATGTCGTTCAGGCTGGCCATCTGGCGTCTCTCCGGCTTCCGGGCGGTCGGGCCGCGCCGGTGAATTCTGTCGCGGTCGGGTTTAGCGGCGGGCGCGGTGCCCGGCAAGGTGGGTGTTGGCGGCGGCGGGGCGACCCCGGCACCGCCGCGCCGTCAGATCGGCATCGGATGGGCACGATGCGCGGCCGCAATCTCCGCCATCACCTCCTCGCTGAGCGTCACATCGGCGGCACCCACCGCCGTTGCCAGTTGATCCATGGTCGTTGCCCCGAAAATGGCCGACCCCATGAAGGCCCGCGTCAGGCAAAAGGCCAGTGCCATTTGCGAGGGGTCGAGGCCATGTTTGCGCGCAATCGCCAGATAAGCCGCTGCGGCGGGCCAGACATGTTCTGTCACCCGCCCGCCAATGGTCGGGTTGATCGACATGCGAGAGCCTTCGGGCACCGCGCCGTTCTCGTACTTCCCGGTCAGGATCCCGCAGGCGAGCGGCGAGAAGGCCAGTAGGTCGACATCCTCATGATGGCAAGTCTCCGCCATGTCGGTATCGAAAAGACGGCAGAGGAGCGAATATTCGTTCTGCACCGTCGCCATGCGCGGCAGGCCCATCTGATCGGCCAGGGTCACCCATTGGGTCGTGCCCCAGGCGCTCTCGTTCGAGAGGCCGACATGGCGGATCTTGCCAGCATCGACCTGGCGGCCAAGTTCCTCCAGCACGTCGGTCAGGTTGGCGATCACATCGGCCCGCTCGCCCTTCGGCTCATAATTCCAGTTCTGGCGGAACTGATAACTGCCCCGGTTGGGCCAGTGAAGCTGATAGAGGTCGATCCAGTCGGTCTGGAGCCGCTTCAGCGAACCTTCAAGACCGATGCGGATACTCTCCGCGGTGATCGGCGGCGTCGGGTTGACGCCGTCGCGTGACCGCGCGCTTCCGGCACCCGAACACTTGGAGGCAACCACCACTTTGTCGCGATTGCCGGGGCGCGCCAGCCACGTGCCGAAATAACTCTCGGTCTTGCCCGGTGGATCGTTTGGACCGGGATTGGCCGGATACATCTCGGCAGTGTCGATGAAGTTGATGCCGTGATCGAGCGCATAGTCGATCTGGGCATGCCCCTCCGCCTCGGTATTCTGCGAGCCCCATGTCATGGAGCCAAGGCAAAGGGTGGAGACCTTGAGGTCCGTGCGGCCAAGCGTCTTGTAGTTCATGAAAATCCTTCCCTGAGCACTGCAAATCTGTGCTCAGGGATGGATGATAATCATTCAGGCAATCCTGTCGAGGGTGCCGGCCCGGCCCTGGCAGGTGACCCGCCTCAGCCGAACAGAATGTCAGTGTCGGTCAGGCTGGAGAACACCACATCCTGCAACACGATGGAGCTTTCCGCGCTTAGCATGATGAAGGTACTGTCCGTGCCCTGCGCCTCAATCGACAGCGGTGCCGCCGATGTCAGCAGGCTGTCAACGCCAACCACAAAATCGGTTATCACATCGTCGCCCGTGGTCGAGGTGGTGAAATCGAACACATCCGCACCGCCGCCGCCGGTCAGCACATCGCTGCCATTGCCACCATCGAGGCTGTCAGCGCCGAACCCGCCGGTCAGCGTGTCAGCACCTTCGCCGCCGCGCAGCGTGTCCTGCTGACTGTCGCCGGACAGGCTGTCATCGCCGTCACCGCCAAGAAGCAGGTCATCCAGTTCCCCTCCAAACAGGCTGTCATTGCCGGTACCGCCGCTCAGCAGATCGTCACCCTGCTGGCCGAACAGCTGATCATTGCCGCTGCCGCCGTTGATCGTGTCATTGGCAAGGCCGCCGCTCAGATTGTCGTCGCCGGCACCGCCGAACAGCAGATCGCTGGCAGATGTGCCGGTGATCACGTCCCCGGTCGCCGCGCCATTCGCATCCTGCGCCGCAGCATCCACAGGCACGCCGCCATCGCCGGCCACAAAACCACCCGGAAGGGCACCGGCATCACCCGGTCCGGCGGCACCGTCTGCGCCATCGGGGCCGCTGCCGAACAGGACATCGGTATCCCCGAGATCGGCAAAGGCCAGACCCTGCAGCACCACCGCATTGTCACCGGCGATCTGGATAAACGTGTCACCGAGGAAATTGGCCCCGATACTGGCGGGCACGATGCCTGTCGCCAGTATATCCACGCCGAGGGCGAAATCGGTGATCACATCGAATCCGGAACCCGCGGTCGACAGATTGAAGATATCGGCACCCGAACCGCCGGTCAGCGTATCGTCCCCCTGGCCGCCGGTCAGCACATCATTGCCCGCCCCACCGATCAGGAGGTCATTGCCCCGTCCACCCTCAAGGATATCGTCACCGCCGCCGCCGCGCAGCGTGTCGGTGAACCCGCCGCCCAACAGGCTGTCGCTGCCGCCGCCGCCCTTCAGATCGTCCGCACCGGTGCCACCGTCGAGCGTATCGCTGCCACCATTGCCGCGCAGCTGGTCGTTGAAGGCACCGCCATTCAGGCTGTCATTACCCTGCCTGCCTTTCAGGCGGTCCTCGCCGCCCTCGCCGAACAGCACGTCATTGCCGCCGTCGCCGCGCAAGGTATCGTCAAAATCGCCGCCACGCAGGCTGTCATCACCATCGCCGCCGCGCAGAAAATCCTCGCCGCTGCCACCAAACAGGCTGTCGAGGCCCGCATCACCAAACATCCGGTCGTTGAACGCACCACCGAAGAGCACATCATTACCCTCACCGCCGCGCAGGACATCCTCGCCGACATTGCCCATCAGCGTGTCGTCGCCCGCTCCGCCTTCCAGCGTGTCAAAGCCGACCTGGCCGCGCAATTCGTCATTGCCGGCACCGCCCGAAATCACGTCATTGCCGCGTCCGCCGCGGGCCACATCGTCGCCGCCGTCACCCGCAATGCTGTCGAACCCGATGCCCCCAAAAATCTCGTCATTGTCCGCGCCGCCGAACAGGCTGTCCGCCCCTGTGCCGCCCCCGATTTCATCATTGCCGCCGAGCCCGGTGATCGTATCGCCTTTGGCACCGCCAGAGAACGTGTCGTCATCCTCCGTGCCTTCCAGCACGTCGCGGCCCGTGCCGCCGACGAAGCTTGCAGCGGCAAAACGCGGTTGCGCCAAATCAGTTGTCAGTGAAAACATGTCAGTCAGTGGATTGGCGATCCGATCATCTTTACCCGGCATTGATACACACTCCTGTCAAATCAGCCCGCACCACGAAATTTGCGACGCGTGGTGGACACCACATCTGTCATATCGGAACCGTCGCTTGTCAAACCACCACTACTATTGATTCCGACTGTCTTTCAGCCTTAGGAAGTCCCCTCACTCTGAGATGCAGAGACGTGCCGCAAAATTTAGACAAATTCAAGGGTGATCAAGGTAAACTTTGGAACTCGCCCAGTTCGATGAGGTTGCTGGATACGCAGGCGAACGCTAACGCCCGCGCCGCCTGCGACGCCTGCCGGTTTCATCCCCCGCGCCCGCTGTCGCACCGCCGCCAAAGCGGATATCGGGCAAGTGCGCGAGGGATTTCAGGTGGGGGAACGGGTCCACCTTGTGCGGCACGGCGATGGCGTTCACGAAATGCTCCTGAAACCGGGGCTCGGTCGCGGTCTCGATCTTCACGATGCGCCGCACGACGCTCTCGATCTCCCGCCGCGCCGCTGAATTGAGAAGCGCGATACGCGCGCCCGTCCCGGCTGCGTTTCCGGCGGAGGAAATCTTCTCCAGCGGCACATCCGGGATCATGCCCAGCACCACCGCGTGTCGGGGGGAGATATGGGCACCGAACGCACCTGCCAGCACGACCCGGTCGACCTGATCGACCCCGCGCTTGTCCATCAAGAGGCGCGCCCCGGCGTAAAGCGCGGCCTTGGCCAGCTGGATCGCCCGCACATCCGCCTGCGTGACGGTGATCCGCGTCCCCCGCTCCTCATCTTCATGGAGGAGATAGGCAAATGTCCGCCCGTCCGGCACGGACCGCGCGGTGCCCGTCGCATCGGCAGCACCGATGGCGCCATCCTCGTCCATGATGCCCGCCAGCCGCATTTCCGCCAGCACCTCAATGATGCCCGACCCGCAGATGCCGGTCACACCGCTGGCACCGACCGCCTCGGCAAAGCCCGGCTCGTCCGACCATTTGTCGACGCCGATGACGCGAAAGCGCGGCTCCTTCGTCGCCAGATCGATCTCCACCTTTTCAATCGCGCCGGGGGCCGCCCGCTGACCGGAGGAGATTTGCGCCCCCTCGAAGGCCGGTCCGGTGGGCGACGAACAGGCCAGAACCTGCGTGCGGTCACCCAGCAATATCTCCGCATTGGTGCCGACATCGACCACCAGAACCAGATCATCGGACTGGTTCGGGGCCTCCGACAGCGCGACCGCGGCCGCGTCGGCACCCACATGCCCCGCGATGCAGGGCAGGATGTAGAGCCGCGCATCAGGGTGCATGTCCAGATCGATTTCCTTTGCCCAGAGTTGCAGCGAATTCGACGTCGCCAGCGCAAAAGGTGCCCAGCCCAGTTCAACCGGATCGATGCCGAGCAGAAGATGATGCATCACCGGATTGCCGACCAGCACCGCCTCCACGATGTCCTCGCGGTCGACGCGCCCTTCGGCGGCGACCTGCCCGATCAGCGCGTTGATCGCCTCGCGCACCGCCTTGGTCATATCCGCCGCGCCGCCGGGGTTCATCATGGAATAGCTGACCCGGCTCATCAGGTCTTCGCCGAACCGGATCTGCGGGTTCATCAGGCCGGAGGAGGCCATGACATCGCCCGATTGCAGATCGACCATGTGGCACGCGATGGTTGTCGAGCCGACATCGAAGGCGAGGCCATAGATCGACCCCTCGTAATATCCCGGCCAGACCTGAATGATCCGCGCCGCGCCAAGGCCCGCGCCCTGATAGACGGCGCAGGTCACCTTCCATTCACCGTCGCGCAGCGCCTTTTGCAGCATCTGCAGCGTGCGCAGGTCGCCGATCACATTGGCCAGCCCCCATTGATCGAAAAGCGCTTGTTGGAGACGCTCCAGATCGCCCGAGGGCTGATCCATATCGGGCTCTTCCACCTCCACATAGTAAAGCTTGGTGGCCGGATCCATGATGATGTCACGTGCCTCGGCACGTTTGCGCACGACTTGCTTGTGGACCTGGCTTTCCTCCGGCACATCAACGACGATGTCGCCCTGTACCTGTGCCTGACAGCCAAGACGGCGCCCGTCGATCATGCCGCGCTTGGATTTGTAGCGTTCCTCCACCGCGTTCCATTCGGTGAGGGCGTCGTCGGCCACCGTCACGCCATGTTTGGAAAACTCGCCATAGGACGGCGTGATCTGGCATTTCGAACAGATCCCGCGCCCCCCGCAGACACTGTCGAGATCGACACCCAGCGCCCGTGCCGCTGTCAGGATGGGGGTGCCAACCTCAAAATGCCCCCGCTTGCCCGAAGGAGTGAAGATGACGAGAGGTTTTGTCGTGCTCATGACTGCGCCTGAAATACTGCACCGGGATGCGAGAGCTAACCTTTTTTCGGGGACGCGCCAACCGCTGCGCTGATTGCGCCGTGCTTTCGATCAAATGCGGCGCTACGAAACGTGAAACATCGAAACATGAAAACCGGGTAGCTTATTTGAAAATGAAAAACAGGGAATTCCGTCATGTTCAGATTTGTCATCTATGCTGCGCTGCTGGCGCTGACCGCCTTCACACCCCACAGCCTGCGCGCCGCGCCGCTGGTGGAGGTGACCGCCCTGTCCACTGGCACCGCTCCGGGCATCATCGTTGATATCCGCGCGCCGGAAGATTATGCGGCGGGCCATGTGCCAGGTGCAGTCAACGCGCCCTACCCGCTCTGGCGTGGTCCGGCGGAAAATCCGGGGCGCGCGCTGGATGATGAGGCGCTGACCAGCCTTCTGCGCAGTCTTGGCATCAGCGAGGATGCGCGCGTGACGATCGCCTATCAGGGCCGCAATGCGACCGATTTCGGCGCGGCGGCGCGGGTCTACTGGACGCTGAAATCCGCCGGGCTGACCGATCTTGCCATCCTCAATGGCGGGGTGGAGGCATGGGCGGAGGCAGGCTTGCCGCTCAGCACTGATGCCCCTGCGATCGCGCCCAGCACCATCACCGTCAGCCTGTCGCCGCAATGGATGATGACACGGGACGAGGTCGCGGATGTGGTCGCGGGCCGATCCAATGCCCGCATGATCGACGCGCGCCCGCTCGACTTCTTCGAGGGCCGCAAGAAACATTCCGCCGCCACCGAGGCCGGCACCCTGAAAGGCGCGCTGAACGTGATCCATTCCTCATGGTTCGGCGAGAACGAGCAGCGCATGAACGCCTCGCCGGAGGCGATCCGCAGCATCCTCGCCAGCGCCGGTTATGAGGGTGAGCTGAACCCGGATGAAACACTCGTCAGCTTCTGCAATACTGGCCATTGGGCTGCGACCAACTGGTTCGCGCTGAGCGAGATCGCCGGGATTGAGAATGTGAAACTCTACCCCGAAAGCCTGGTCGGCTGGACCAATGCGGGCGGTGACGTCGTCGCGCAGTAGCGCTGTTTCCCACGACCGGGCGCTCAGCCGCGCCGACGCGCCGGATCCCCAATCAGGACGTTGCCGACCAGCGGCTGCGTCTCCTTCGTGCCGCTCAGGCGCGCAGCCGCCGCCCAGGCAATGTCCTGTAGCTGCGCACGCCGCCCCCTTATGCCGGGCAGGTCAAAGACATCCATTCCGGGCAACGGGTTAAACGGGTTTCTGCGCAAGGAACCGTAGATCGCGATACGGGTCGAGGGCCGGGTGCTCAGCGCGCGGGCGTGAAACCCGTGGGTGTCCGCCACCACGAACGTGTTCGCCTTCACCACAAATCGCGCCACCTCGCCATAACCCATCTGCCGGATGTCATCCTGGCTCGCGCGGAAGGCACCGTGGGCATGATGCCCGTTCCTGTGCTGACCGGCGGTGAGGCTCTGTTCATGTTCCCATTCCAACCGCTCCGGCGTAACGATATGGGAGCCTGGAATGTAGGAAAACGGGCCATCCTCCAGCGCCACATCCTTCAGAAACAGCCAGCCCTTTGCGGTTGAATGAAACGTGTCCGAATGGAACTTGGTCTGGGGATCGGGACGGCCTTTCTCCGGGTCCGTCAGGACCGCGTGAAGGGTGAAGAGAGGGTCCGCATTCTTCGAGGCAACATAGCGCATCAGCCCCTGAAAGAGCTGACCGCGCACGAAACCAGCCAAGGCGGGCAGCGGGCGAAGTTGCTCGGGCGTCAGGGTGATGAACCGCGTGACAGTATTGCCCTGCTTCATCTCGCGGGCCGCAAAGCGTGTGGTCAACACCTCCGTCGAAAGCGCCGCAAAGGCCTCGGGCGGCAACGCGTTCTCCACCTTCACAAAGCCCTGCTCTGCGAACATCTCCCGGTGCTCGCTCGACACAAGATGGGTCAGTGAACGACGTCGCCGATCGGAGATCCGGGCCGCAAGCCGCACCCGGCCCACATGCAGGCCGCGCCGGTTCAGCGCCGGGCTCGCCAGCACCGGGTTATTGCGAAAAGAGGCATCCCCCGTCGCGACCGAGGCGACATGAACCGGTGCCAGCAGCAGATCTTTCAAACGCATGGTCGACCACCCGTCCGCCGTGATCCCCCCTACGCATCAAAATAGGTTAGTTGCCCAGCCATTTCCAACACGATCCCGTGTAGAAGCGCGACCTGGTCAAGCGGCGGCCCGCGCCGGGATGACCCGGAGGGTCGTCAGGCAGTCAGCCATTCCTCGACCACACGCTGCACCTCATAGGCCCCTTCCCCCGCTCGTCCGTATCGCAGGATCGGATGGCGCATGCCCGAGACC
The DNA here is from genome assembly GCA_039030855.1 of Pseudomonadota bacterium. Lineage (GTDB taxonomy): Bacteria > Pseudomonadota > Alphaproteobacteria > Rhodobacterales > Rhodobacteraceae > Pikeienuella. Next base: position 75,522 of record JBCCDJ010000003.1, on the reverse strand, counting down.
ACCAGAAAAGGCGAAAGAGTACGCCCCCGCCGGGAGGTGTTCAGCACACGCACGCCTTCCAGTTCCGCCAGAGGAAAGGCGCGGGTCAGGCGGTGGCCGATGCGTTGCTCCGAAATCACCGCAATCGCCTCTGCGCGGTCCAGCAGAAGGGTCGCGCGCGGAAACGCCCACCAGGCACCGCCCAGCAGGGCCGCAAAGGCAATCCCGGCGAGCGCCCGCGTCACCGCATCGTCGAAATCCCCCGGATGGAGCGCAACGCGCCAGAGGCCAAATAGCGCACCAGCCGCCAGCGCCAGTCCAACCAGGGATATCCGCGTGCGAAGGATGAGACGCTCCGGCCCATCCTCCACGACGTTCATCATTGTCGATGCTCAACCGCGCCGTCTGCGGCGGCCTTCGCGGGCACCACCTGCCCCGGCAGGGCCACCACCAGCGGGCTTGTTGAACCTGATCCAGTCGCCGCCCGACGGATCGTTGTTCAGAAGGAAATTGGCCGCCTTGATCGCCTCAACCTCCTTCGATGGTGTCGCACTGGTGGAATTCAGGCCGATAAGCGGCGCGAGGGCCGCCGGGTCGATCCCGTCCGGCACGGTGATGCCGAGCGCGGCGAGCTCCGCCAGCCGCGCTGCGATTTTCGTCTCCGATGCGCCAATCTGCACCGGGTTCATGATCGCCGATGTCATACCGGCTGCCGCCGCCATGGGCAGAAAGGCATTGTTGATCCCGTGCCGGTTCGGCAGACCAAAGGAAATGTTGGAGGCGCCACAGGTCGTGTTCACGCCCAGCTCGTCCCGCAACCGGCGCACCAGCGTGAAAACCTGATGTCCCGCTGTTGCCATCGCGCCAATGGGCATCACCAGCGGATCAACCACGATGTCATGGGCCGGGATGCCAAAGTCAGCGGCCCGTTCCACGATTTTCTTGGCGACCGCAAACCGCACATCCGGATCTTCCGAGATCCCCGTATCATCGTTAGAAATCGCGACCACGGGTACGTTGTACTTCTTCACCAGCGGCAGGACGATTTCCAGCCGCTCTTCCTCGCCGGTGACGGAGTTCAGGAGCGGACGCCCCTCGGCAGCCATCAACCCGTTCTCCAGCGCGCCGGGGACGGAGCTGTCGATGCAGAGCGGCACATCGACCAGCTTTTGCACCCGCTCCACCAGCTCCTTCATCAAGGGCGGCTCGACAAAATTATTGTCGGCATAGCGCGCGTCCTCGGCCATCTTGTTCGAAAAGACAGCGCCCGAGTTGATATCCAGCACCGTCGCGCCGCAGGCGACCTGCTCCAGCGCGTCTTTCTCCACCGTCGAGAAATCCCCGGCTTCCAGCTCCGCCGCCAGTTTCTTGCGCCCGGTCGGATTGATCCGCTCTCCGATGACGCAGAAGGGCTCGTCGAACCCAATGATTACGGTTTTCGTCTTTGATTCGACGACGGTACGGGTCATGGCGCTGCTCTCTGATGGGTCGCGTGAAGGGGTGGGCGGCTCTTATCGGCCGCCCTTATCGCCAGATCAGGCCGTCGCGGCAAGCCGGCCCGTGCCGGAAAACTCGTCCACGAATTCAGCGGACTTGGTGATACCGCCGAGGGGAAAGACATGCACATTGGTGATATTGAAACCGGGATTCGCCGCCGCGTGCTCGGCAAGTTCCGTGATCACATCTTCCGGCGTGAAGGGCAGCAACAGCTTGGTCACGTCCCCAGCCCGGCGTTGCAACACGCGAAGCGACGGGCCGACACCGCAGGCCAGCGCAAATTTGATCAGGGTCTGCAATTTCGCCGGCCCCGCGACGCCGATATGGATCGGCAGGGTGATCCCCTCCGCCTTCAGACGGTCGGCCCATGCGATCACCGGTGCAGCCTCAAAGCAGAACTGCGTTGCGATGGCCATTTCGGCATCCGTGCGCTTCTGGAACTCATCCTTCCAGCGCAACGCCTCCATCACATTCGCGTCCGAGCCGTCGGGATCAATATCCTTGTTGCCTTCGGGATGACCGCCGACGTGCAGGCGCGTGAAGCCTGCCTTGTCGAACACGCCCGATGACAAAAGCTGCATGGAATCGCTGAAATCACCATGGGGGGTGCTGACACCGCCCGCCAGCAGCAGCGCCTGATCGACGCCCGCCTCACCCTGATAACGCGCCACCCAGTCTTCCAGCATCGCCTTGTCGCGGATGATCCGGGCCGGGAAATGCGGCATCACGGGAAACCCTTCGTCCGCGATCCGTTTTGCCGTGGCCACCATGTCCTCGATCGGGGTGCCCTCGATATGGGCGACATAGACGCGGGTACCCTGAGGCAGGATGGCGCGGAAATCATCGATCTTCTCGGCAGTGCGCGGCATCACCTCGATGGAAAACCCGTCGAGAAACTGCGCAACCGCAGCAGAACCGGTCATGACCGTTGGTGTCTGCTTTCCAAACAAGCTCAGGATTTTCGCCATCGGTGACTTCTCCCCAAAAAGGCTAATCAGCCCTGGTCCAACCATCATTTTCAATCAGCGCCTTGATCCGCGCCGTATCAAACTCCGCTTCCAGCCGCGCTGCCTCCGCTTCGGCCACGGTGGCATCGTCAGGCCCTTCGATCTCGACTGGCGCGCTTTTGCGCCACTCTGCCAGATAATCATCGTCGCCCTTGGCGCCAATCTTCATCGCGCATCTGTCAATGGCCTGCTCGAACCGCTCCGCCAATTGCCGCTTGGCCGCCCGTCGCCCCTTGCCGACGATGACCTGCGCGGGAATATCGCGCCAGTAGACTGTAATAACCTGCGCCACCGGTTGCGTTCTCCCTTGATCCTTCGCCAGCATGTGCTCACGAATGGTGATTTAATCGCGCAGGATCGCGACTTCGCGCATGCGCTTTGCGACACATTGTCTAAATGCACAGAAGCGGCGTTTTGTCAGTGGACATCACGATAGGTCGCAGATATTTTACTAAGTGTCGCATTTTGGCCATTCAGGTCACGACTGGTGATTGGCAACCCACCAAAAAAGTTGCCTGAGATAGGGTAATCTCATCATGACGAATACATCTTCGAAACCAGCCATATCGTTTGAGTTCTTTCCACCAAAAGGGCCAAGCGGCGCGATGCGCCTGTGGTCCTCGGTCGAACGGCTGGCACCGCTCAGCCCCCAATTCGTCTCCGTGACCTATGGCGCGGGCGGATCGACACGCGACCGCACGATCGCTGCCATTCAGGCCATTCGCGAACGCGCTCGGCTTGACGTGGCCGGGCATCTGACCTGCGTCGGGGCCAGCAAATCCGAAACCCTCGCCATCGCCCGGATGTACGCCAAGATGGGCTGCCGCAGGATCGTCGCGCTCCGCGGTGACGGACAGGGCGAGAACGGCGTTTTCGAGCCCCATGAAGACGGCTTTGCCGGCTCGGTGGAGCTGATCGAGGCGCTGGCCGATCTGAACCAGTTCCATATCTCCGTCGGGGCCTATCCGGAGGCGCATCCGGACGCTGCCACCGCGAATGCCGATGTCGAGCATCTGAAGCGCAAATTCGATGCCGGTGCCGATGACGCGATCACGCAGTTCTTCTTCGATACAGAGACATTCCTGCGCTTTCGCGACCGGTGCGAGGCGGCGGGGATCACCAAACCGATCATCCCCGGCATCCTGCCGATTGAGAATTTCGGCCGCATGAAGGGCTTTGCCGCGCGCTGTGGTGCCACAGTGCCAGACTGGATGGAAACCGCTTTTGTCAATGCCGACGAGGCGGGTGCGACAGAGCTTCTGTCAATCTCCATCGCGACCGAAATGTGCGATGTGCTGATGCGCGAAGGGGTCGAACATCTGCACCTCTACACGCTCAACAACCCTGACCTGCCCTATCAGGTCTGTCAGGCGCTGGGCGTGGAAACGATGCCGATGCGCATCGCGGCCACCGCAGGCTGAACCCGGCGCGCAGGCTCCGCGTCAAACCATAACCCACTGCGATATCGCAGAAGCGCGCTTGCCGCGCCCCGTTCCATTGTCTAATTCTGGTCAGAGAACATAATCCGACAGAACCGGAGACAGGAATGGACGGCGCAGCGGAGCCTGAACGAAACGGCGCCCCCTTTTCAGGCGCACCGGTCGCGGGCTTGGACCTTGGCACCAATAACTGCCGTCTGCTGATTGCCGCGCCGAATGGGCCGACCCTGCGCGTCCTCGACAGTTTTTCACGTGCCGTGCGCCTTGGCGACGGGATCGAACATTCCGGTGCCCTCGGCATGGCCTCCATGGACCGCGCGGTCGAGGCGCTGAAAGTCTGCGCCGAAAAACTCGGCCGCGCGACACCAGCCCGTGTGCGCGCCGTCGCGACCGCCGCCTGCCGCCAGGCCAGCAATGGCGCGGAATTCGCCGACCGGGTGCAGCGCGAAACCGGTATCCAGCTCGATATCATCTCGGCCCGCGAAGAATCGCGCCTCGCCGCCTCCGGTTGCGGACCCCTGGTCGTAGAGAAGGCCGAACAGGTGCTGATCTTCGATATTGGCGGTGGCTCGACGGAGCTGATCCTGCTCGATCTCGATCATATTGAGCCGCACCGCCGTGCAGAGGCCGTGCGTGATATCGGCGGCGCGGATGCACGCCCCGATGCCCTCGGCGATGTCCGTGTGATCGACTGGGTCTCCATCCCCGTCGGGGTCGCGACCTTGCAGGACAAATTTGCCGAAATCCACGATCCGTCGCGCCGGTTCGGCCTGATGACCTGGTATTTCGAGGAACTGATCGAAGGCTTTGCCCGCCCCATCACGGCGGAGGCCAAAGCAAAGCACCTCCAGCTAATCGGCGCATCGGGATCTGTCACCACCATCGGTGCGGCGCATCTGGGCCTCAGGCGTTATGACCGGTCCAAGGTCGATGGCCTCTGGCTGCCGATCCGGGCTGCCCGGCGCATCGCGCGCGAACTGGCCAGCCTCTCTGACGAGGCGCGCTCCCACCACCCCTCAATCGGCACCGAGCGATCTAAGCTCATCGTCGCGAGTTGCGCCATCCTGTCAGCCATCCTCAACACCTGGCCTGCCCATGAATTGCGCGTCGCAGACCGGGGCCTGCGCGAAGGGCTGATCTATACCCAGTCGGCGGAACTGGCCGGCAGGGGCAGCGCCTGATGGCCAAGAAACCGACCGGGGGGCAAAAACCGACAAAATCCAGCGGCCGCGGCGTGCGCGAGCTGCGCCAGAAGGTCAAATCTGCGCGTGGTCGCAAACTGTCCTCCACCCTCTGGCTGGAGCGGCAGCTGAACGACCCCTATGTCCAGCGCGCGCAGGCAGAGGGGTTTCGGGGCCGCGCCGCGTTCAAGATCATGGAAATCGACGACAAGCACCGGTTTCTCGTGCCCGGCGCGCGGGTGCTGGACCTCGGCTGCGCCCCCGGCGGCTGGCTTCAGGTCGCGGTGCCCCGGATCAATGCGCTGGGCGACAAGAAGGGCAAGAAGGTCGGCACCATCCTCGGCGTTGATTTGCAGGAGGTTGACCCGGTGCCCGGCGCGGAGCTCATGGTGCTCGATTTCATGGCGGATGATGCCGATCGGATCGTTAAGGATGCGCTTGGCGGCGCAGCGGATGTCGTGATGTCGGACATGGCCGCATCCTCATCAGGCCACAAGCAGACCGACCATCTGCGTATCATGGCCCTGTGCGAGGCGGCGGCCTATCTGGCGTTTGATGTGCTCTCCCCCGGCGGCACGTTCGTGGCGAAAGTGCTTGCAGGCGGTGCCGAAGGGGAATTGCAGGCAGAGCTGAAGCGCCGCTTCACCAAGGTCGCGACCATGAAACCGCCGTCGAGCCGCAAGGACAGCTCGGAGAAATTCGTGGTCGCAACCGGGTTTCGCGGCCTGCCAGATCAGGACTGACCGGCAAGGCCGCCGCTGGATCAGCCGTCACTGCTGTTGCTGACAGCATTGCGACGCTCTGCCTGACGCGCCTCGATCTTGGCCGCCGCCTCCTCGGCTTCGGCCTGCTCGGCGGCCAGTTGTTCGGCAGAGATACAGTCCTTCTGGGTTGCGACCGTGGTGACGGCGTCAAACTCACCCTTCAGACGGCTCAATTCACCCGATTTGTCCTCACCCGCGGCGAGAAACAATGCAGCCGGCAGGAACACGATCGCCGCAACCGCCACCGCGGCTGCATCACCGCCCGCCTTGTCGTCCTGCGCCGCCGACACCTCGACAACCTTGGTCTTCAGGGTCGAACGCTCCGCCACCAATGCATCGCATTCCAACCCCTGATAACCGGTCGGCGAGACATAAGCCGCGTCAACGTTTTCTGAGGAACTGGCACAGGCCTGAAGGAACGCCGCACAAGCGACGAGTGCAATTATTTTGCTCATAATGGATACCCCATGGAACGCTACATCTGACGAGTTTTCTGCCTAGAAGGTGACCTGATACATGTCAATGGATCAACTTGCCGACCGCTTACACAACTCTGCCGGGTGCTGCGTCATCGGTGCATCAGCTGTCTGTTCGCGGCCTGAACGCCGCGCCATGCACATTGTAGATCCGCTCAATCTCATCCCGCGCGGCGCGCACCAGCGGCTTCGCCGCCTCGCCATAGATCACCATGATATTCTCGTCATTGGTGTCATTCGCGGGCTTGGTGTAATTGAACGACCCGATCACCATGGCATCATCATCGAAGGTCATCAGTTTGTGGTGCAGCTTGCGCACCCTGCCCGACCGGCGCACCTGTCTGAGATTGATCCCCGCATCGAACAAACCGTGTGAAGCCGACCAGACCTGATTGGCCTGCATGCCGTCCATCACGCCGGTAATCTCGATCCCGGCACGTTTGGCGAGCTTCATCGCATCATCGATCCCGGAGGATTGCGAGAAGGTGAAGATGGCGAAATCGACCCGCTCCTTCGCCTTCGCCATCTGCTTCATGATCTCCATTTCCGGATTGTGATCGGGCGCAAAACAGATCTTGAAGATCACCCCAGCCACCTCGATCACCTCCGGGCTGTCACCGCGCCCATCGGTGTGACGTCCGAAATTGCCCGAGGCGATCTCGCGAAATTCCCGCCCATAGGCCAGCGCCAGCTTGCGAGAGTGGACAACCATCACATGGTTCAGATTGCCACCCTTCTTGGGGTCGGTTCCGACACCAGTGGGGGTGAAATTGGTCGAGCCGGTCAGGACTGCATTGCCGTCACGGACCATGAATTTCTGGTGGAAAATGGCCGGGTTGAAATCCGATCGCACCCAGGCCGTCGCCCGCATAGCCGCAGCCGCCAGTAGGCGGTTCGCCTCCTGCGGGCCTTTGCTCTCGAACGCTTCTTCCACTGTCTTCGGCCGCCGCGTGCCGCCGAGGTAATCTGCCTCCAGCACCAGCCGGACACGGACCTTGCGCTCGATCTCCGCGCGGATCAGCGCTTCGGCAATGCGCCGGTTCTCCAGCTCCTGCACCGCCACATCGAGCCGCTTTTGCGCGCCATCAATGAAATCGACAATGGCATCCTCCAGATTGTCCAGTGCCGGATCGGCGCTGTGCGGGCCGAGGTGGAAATGGATCTCTTCACCGATGGAAACAGGCATGCAATTCTCCTCTGAGGGCACAAGCCCGCCATATCACCTCTTTCAGAAGAATTCGTTTCAATTACCGCGTAGTTTCTCACGCGCCTTGCTGTTCAGCTTCAACCGGTAGCGATTGTCGCCAAGGGCGATGCGCCCCTTCATCTCGTCCGGGTTCTTATCCGCCAGCACATTGCGCACGTCGCGCGTCACCTCGGGCGCAAGGCGATAATACTGATGGCGCACATGGGTCAGCGCGGGCGTGAAGGAGACATCGGTGCAATCAATGGCAAAGACCCGGTCATTCAGCCGGTTCATGTTCGCCGGGCCAAAATGGCCAAGCCGCGCGCCATGGTTGGGTTTGACATCCGAGACGCTGAGCGCCGTGTCATTGGAGGCATGGTAGACATGCACCTTGCGCGACAGGCGCAGGATCGGGGCCAGCCAGTCGCCCTTCTCCAGCGCATCATCATTGATGTCGGCGGCCATGAGGAACGTGTTCTCGAACAGGCGTTGCAGCGGGACACCGGCCTGTTCGGAGATCAGCATAAGCTCCTGCACCGCATGGCGCAGCGCCCAGTTTCCCATGGAATGGGCGACCAGATGCACCCGCTGATGGCACTGATCCTGCGCCTTCATGTCGGCGAGATATTTGAACATCCGCACCGCACAGCGCGCCATGGCAGCGCCCGAGGCGCGGGCATCTTCGCGGTCCGACGAATAGGCCCAGCGCCGCCTGTCATCCTGATCCGACCCCCCGGCAAAGCCCATCGTCTTGCCGTCCGAAGGCCAGGAAAACGCAAAGATCAGCGGCTCACGCCGTCCTGGCATCAGCGCCCCGGTCACCGGATCGGTTGCCGGGCTCAGATACTGGTCGCGCAGCTCCGCCGCGCGCTCCATCGCGCTCTCGAAGGACGAAGCAAAGCCATGGAGGAAGACGATCACATCGCGCGGGTCATCCTTCATCGTCCCGTGCAGCGTCTTGAAAAGGGTGCGCGAGCCAAGGAGCGCCTTCGCCGCCCCTTTGGCCGGACGCTCCTCAAACAGCACCGGCTGGCCGCACCGATAGGCCTTGTCCGGCTTGTCCCAGCTTTCGGCCCGCTTTTCGACGGGCACCTGACCGATGCGAAAATGATAGGGCCGCTCGGCATTGTAGGGATTGCCGAATGCCGCCGGATCCTCGCTGTCGACCCGCCTGTTGGTGCCAAAGAAAATCGAAGTACTGGACATAAGAAATTCCCCCCGATTGCAATGAGAGGGAAGCTTACACCTTATTGTGGAAGATGAACCCCAGAAAATTCAGCAATATCTGCGCAGCCAGAATAGATGTGGATCCGGTCGGGTCATAATCCGGTGCCACTTCCACCAGATCGATACCGGCAATGTCATGGCGCTTCGCCACGCCCTGCAACAATTCCAGCACTTCATAATAGAGAAACCCGCCATGGGACGGCGTCCCCGTCCCCGGCGCGATGGAGGGGCAGAAAGCATCGATATCAATGGTCACATAAAGCCGCGCACCAGCTGGGATGCGGTCCAGCACCTCCGCACTGCCCTTGGCCCTGACCTGGCGCACCGACAGGATGTCGGAGCCCATCACCCGCGCCGCCTCATACCCTTCGTGCGCGGTGGAGGAGACATTGCGAATGCCAAGTTGCGTCAGGCCGGTGACGTAAGGCTGCTCGGCAGCCCGGCGCATCGGGTTGCCATGGCCATGGCGCACCCCGTGACGCTCATCTACGAAATCGAGATGCGCATCGATCTGCAGCACATGGATCGGTCCCTGATCGTCAAAGGCGCGAATACAGGGAATATTCACCGAATGATCGCCGCCGATCACCACGGGCAGGGCCCCTGCCGCCAGCGCCTTGCGCACGCCAAATTCGATATTGGCATGGCTCCGCTCTGTATCCGTGTGGACGATGTCCGCGTCGCCCATATCCGCGATCACGACTTCGGGGCCAAGATAGGTCGCATCATCCTCATGGTCATAAGCCCCCGCATGGCCAAAGGAAAAGAGGGTCGAAGCCTCGCGCACCCCGCGCGGCCCGAACCGCGCCCCGGCCCGGAACTGCGTGCCCGCATCGAAGGGCGCGCCAAGGATGGCGACATCCGCATCCAGTGCGTCCCAATCCTCTACGTAAGGTTTCTTGGCAAATGTCGCGATCCCGGTAAACGGCAGGTTCAGCCGCCCCGCCTCATATCCATGGCCCATTCTATCCCTGCACATTTCGCTTCTGACCAGCACGCAGTGCCGCACGGCGCAGCCCCCCCGGTCAAGCCATTTCGCCGATGCGGATCAGCGGCAGGGACAGCCGAATGTGCGCGGCCCGTTGCGCGGCTCATCCGACGTGGTGTCGCCAGAGGTGCACGCGCCTGCCAGCACCAGAACCGCAAAGCCCACAGCCATCGACCGATAAAGATGAGACATATTGCGCTCCTGTCTTTTGCCTTGGCCAAAAGATAGCGCCCCAGATCTCACCGGCCAGCCGAACAAGGCACGGCCCCGCGCTTTCTCTTCCGCAAATATCCCCGCCGGAGGCTCCGCCCGAAGGGCAAAAAAGGCGCGGCGCGGCACGCGCCTCCGCCGGATCCCCTGCCATGCCATCATTGCGGCTTGTTGATCGGACGGTCCTCAGTCCAGTCATAGCTACCCCGATCACGCTCATCCACTGCCTGTTTCCAGCCCACTGCCTCCGACCGCGCCTTGAAGGCCAGCCCCTCCGGCGAATGGCGGGTGATGCCGTCAAATACCGTTGCGAGGCGCTGGGTCTCACCCAGCCCCATCGCCTCAACTACCTGGTTGATCACCATCTTTTGCATCATCAACTGATTGACCGGGACCGATGCCATGCGCTCGGCCAGTGCCTCGACCTCCGCATCCAGCGCGTCGGGCGGGACCGCCTTCAGCACCAGTCCCATATCCGCAGCCTCACGCCCACTGACCTTGTCACCGGTCAGCAGCATGCGCTTGGCCTTCTCCGCCCCGATCCGGTAGACCCACATCGCCGTGGTCGGGCAGCCCCAGACACGTGCGGGCATGTAGCCGATCTCGGCATCCTCGGCCATTACCACGAAATCGCAGCACAGCGCGATGTCCGAGCCGCCCGCAACCGCAAACCCGTGCACCTTGGCAATCACCGGCTTGTGGCAGCGAAAGAGCGACATGAATTTCTGGGTATTGGCCCACATGAAGGCATAATCCTTCATCGGATCCCACGGCATGGCCTGGGTGACATCGCCCGATCCGTTGCCTTCCGCATAATATGCCAGATCATATCCTGCACAAAACGCCCGCCCGGCCCCTGACAGGATGACCACATGTACATCCTGATCGGCCTCCGCACTGGCGACAGCGGCAGCCAGCAGATCGGGGACCTCGTCATCGATCGCATTCATTGCTTCGGGCCGGTTCAGCGTGATCCGCCCGATCCGTCCGTCACGCTGGTAAATGACTTTTGACATGACGCGCCTTCCTTTGCGGTGCATACCGGTCGCTAACACCTCTGCCCCGATACCGCTGCCCCGATACCGCTGCCCTGTCATTCTGGTCCCGATGAGCCTTTCCGATCAAGCCTTCTGGCGACGCACACCGCCCGCGCTGTTTCCCGCAACGCTCGGCATGTTCGGCATGGCCTTGGCCTGGCGCAATGCCGACCGGGTCCTGGGCGTGCCGGGCTGGGCGGCCGATCTCTGGCTCGGCGCGGCGACGGCTGTCTTCACATTCGTCTTCGCCTGCTATCTGGCGAAGATCGCGGCCCGCCCCTCTGCCATTCTCGGCGATCTCTCGCCGGTGCCGGGGCGGGCGGCGGTCTCAGCCGGGTCGATGTGCCTGATGATGCTCGCCGCCGGGCTGGTGCTGATCTGGGACCGCCCGGCACTGGCGCTGCCGGTCTGGCTGGCCGGGATCGGGCTGCATGTCCTCTACATGTGCTGCGTCATCACTGTCCTGATCCGTCTGCCAAAGGCTGATCGCTGCCTTTCGCCGACGCTCTTCCTGCCCTTTGTCGGCTACATCGTGGCACCCATCGCCGGTGTGCCGCTTGGCTTTGGCACGGTGATGGCGGGGCTTTACGTCTATACGCTCCTTGCCGGTGCCATCGTCCTCGTCCTCTGCACGCCGCAATTCTTCCTCGCGCCCACACCAGTGCCTTCGCGCCCGGCAGCGGCAATCCTGCTGGCACCGACATCCGTTGCCGCAATCAGCGCCCATACGCTCGGCTGGATGCTGCCGGTGCCCTGGTTTCTGGTCGCCAGCCTTGCCGTCACGGCGATCCTCGTGCTGCGCATCGGATGGCTGACCGCAGGCGGCTGGACGCCGCTCTGGGGCGCGTTCACCTTCCCCTCCGCCGCCTTCGCCGGGGCGATGCTGATCGCGGCGGAGCTCTGGGCCGGGCCGTGGACACTGATCGCCTGGACCGCGCTGATCGCCGCCTCCTTCATCGTCGCGCCGATCTGGGTGCTGACGCTGAACGCCTGGGCGATGGGCCGTCTTGCACCGGCGACAGGGGCCCGCATCGCCTGACGCCGGATACGCCGCACCCCTGCCCCCTTTTCATTCCCGCCCGCCGATGAAATAAGGCGTCGTCAACCGATCCCTGAATGGAGAATCCCAATGGAGATTCGCGAGGCGTTGACCTTCGATGATGTTCTGCTCGTACCCGGTGCCTCCGATGTGATGCCCGCCGATGCCGATGTCTCCACCAATGTGACGAAATCGATCCGGCTGAACATCCCGCTTCTGTCCTCCGCAATGGACACCGTGACCGAGGGCGACATGGCCATCACGCTGGCGCAGATGGGCGGGCTCGGCGTCATTCACCGCAATCTCGACATAGAGGAACAGGCCCGGCAGGTCCGCCGGGTCAAACGGTTCGAAAGCGGCGTTGTCTACAACCCCATCACCCTTGGTCCCGACCAGACCCTCGCCGATGCCAAGGCGCTGCAGGAACGCTACAAGATCACCGGCTTTCCCGTGGTCGGGTCTGATCGCAAACTGGTTGGCATCCTCACCAACCGCGACATGCGCTTTGCCGATACCGATGACATCCCGGTGCGAGAGCTGATGACCGCCGAAAACCTCGCCACCATCCGCGAGGGCGAGGACCGCGACATCGCCCGGCGGATGATGATGCAGCGCCGGATCGAAAAACTGCTCGTCGTCGATGGCGAAGGCCGCTGTGTCGGCCTTCTGACGGTCAAGGACATGGAAAAGGCGGTCCTGAACCCCAATGCCTGCAAGGACGATCTGGGCCGCCTGCGCGTGGCCGCCGCCTCCACCGTCGGCGACAAGGGGTTCGAGCGTTCGCAAGCGTTGATCGACGCCCATGTCGATCTTCTGGTCATCGACACCGCCCATGGCCATTCAAGCGCCGTCGCCGCAGCGGTGGAGCGGGTCAAGGCGCTCTCCAACTCCGTCCAGATCGTTGCGGGCAATGTCGCGACGGCGGAGGCGACGCGCTCGCTGATCGATGCCGGGGCGGATGCGATCAAGGTCGGCATCGGGCCGGGATCGATCTGCACCACCCGCATAGTCGCGGGCGTTGGCGTGCCGCAGCTGACCGCCGTGAACGATTGCGCGGCGGAGGCGCTGAAATCCGGCATTCCTGTCATTGCCGATGGCGGCATCAAGTTTTCCGGCGATTTTGCGAAAGCCATCGCCGCCGGTGCCCATTGCGCCATGGTCGGCTCCATGCTCGCCGGCACGGATGAGGCACCGGGCGAGGTCTATCTCTATCAGGGCCGCAGCTATAAATCCTATCGCGGCATGGGGTCCGTCGGGGCCATGGCACGCGGCTCGGCTGACCGGTATTTTCAGGAACAGATGACCGACAGTCACAAACTGGTGCCCGAAGGGATCGAGGGTCAGGTCGCCTATAAGGGCGCGGCAGGCGCGGTGCTGCATCAGCTGATCGGGGGCCTGCGCGCCTCCATGGGCTATACCGGCTCACGCACGATTAAGGACATGCGCACCAAATGCAGTTTCGTGAAGATCACCAATGCAGGTCTTGCCGAAAGCCATGTGCATGATGTGCAGATCACGCGCGAAAGCCCGAATTACCGGATGGGCTGATGACCCCCGCCGCCCGCGCCGCCGCCGCGATAGAGGTTCTGGATCAATGGCTTGAGGGCGACCGGATAGAGCCGGTCCTGCGCCAGTGGGGCCGCGCCAACCGCTATGCCGGGTCGGGCGACCGCCGCGCCATCGGCGACATCGCCTACGAATGCCTGCGCCGCAAACCGGCGCTCGCGGCGCTCTCTGGTGCTTCGGGCGGGCGTGGTCTGGTCCATGGCTGGGCCGTCGCGGCGGGCATCGCCGACAGGATCTTCACGGGTGAGGGTCACGCCCCGCCGCCCCTGACAGCGGCGGAGGTCATCGCCCCGCAGGACCTTCCCGACCCGGCGCGCCTCTGCTATCCGGACTGGCTCGACCGACCTTTGCGCGCGGCGCTGGGTGCCGCATTTGAACCCGCGATGGCCGCGCTCTGCGCCCGTGCGCCGGTCGATCTGCGCGTGAACCGGATCAAGGCGACGGAGGAAAGCGCCCGCGCCGCGCTCAGCGCCGACGCAATCGCGGTGCAGCCTGTTGATGGCGTCCCCGGTGCCCTCCGCGCTGCGCCCCAGACCCGCCTGACCGCCAGCAAGGCCTACGGGGACGGGCTGGTGGAGGTGCAGGACGCCGCCAGCCAGGCCGCCGCCCTCGCCTGCGCGCCGGAGCCGGGCATGACGGTACTCGATTACTGCGCCGGCGGCGGCGGCAAGGCGCTCGCGCTCGCCAGCCTCATGGGGGGCAAGGGCCGCATCCTCGCCCATGATGTCAATCCGAGACGGATGAAGGACCTGCCCGCCCGCGCCGCCCGCGCGGGGGCCGAGATTACCCTCGCAACCACCGGGGAGCTCACCAAAGCCGGACCGGTATTCGATCTCGTCCTCGTCGATGCGCCTTGCTCCGGCAGCGGCACATGGCGACGCGATCCGGAGGCGAAATGGCATCTCACAGACGCAATCCTGCACCAGCGCATCGCGGATCAGAAAGCCGCCTTCGCCGCCGCCCTCGGCCATCTGAAACCCGGCGGGCGGATCGCCTATGCGACCTGCTCGGTCCTTCGCACCGAAAACCAGGACCAGATCACGGCGTTTATGACCACATGGCCGCAGCTCTCACTGACAGCCGAACATGTCCTCCTACCCGGTGCCCCCTCGGACGGATTCTACTGCGCCGTTTTTCAAACCTGACTTCGCCCATGAAAGTGCTAAGCTGTGAGCGAATTCGATCACGTTTTACAGTCCGTTAACCATTTTAACTCCAAAGTAACGCTAAGAAGGATCGAACTGGTTTCAAATCATCGCGGCTGTCAGGGCGCGGTGCCAGCCGCGGGAGAGCGAAATCTTCGATACTGTCACCATGATGGGAAACCAGAAGAAACCACAGCGCAGATCGTGGCCGATTGCGGTGACCGCCTCCATTGCCGCGCTTCTGGTCATGGTTGCCGCAATGATCGCCTATGTTCTGCAACTCAGCGATCTGCCGACGATTCCCGTGATCGTCCTTACCGGCTGCCTTGCTGTCGGGGCCTGGGCGATGGTCCTCTTCTCACGCCAGCGACCCGCCGCTGTCGACGGGTTCATCGCCCTCTTCGGCGATGCTGATATTGCGGCGATCCTGACCGACCATCGTGGAAACATCATCGGCCGCAACCAACGTTTCTCGCTGCTGACCCCCGACACGACCAGCGGGCTCAGGCAAATCGGCGATGTGCTGGACCTGACCTTCATCGACGGGGCCGCCATCGTCTATCGCCTCGCCAACCGTGCCCTGCGCGAAGGCCGCGCCAGCGAAGCTGGCAGCCTCGCCCAGGACCAGCGCTTCTTCGTGATCGACGTGCAGCGCAGCACCGACCGCCATCTGCTCTGGACGCTCAGCCTCAGCGAGGCACCGGTCGAGGATCCGCACCGCCACGCGACCTACGGCCATGCGAAGATCGACCAGACCGGTGCCGTGACAGGCGAGAATCAGGCTTTTGGCGCGTTGGAGCCGTCGCATAAAACAACCATACGCGATGCCGCCCTGACCGCGTTGAAGACCGGGGAGAGCGAGTTTTCCACGCGCCTGCCCGATTTCGGCGATGTGAGCGGCATTCTCTTCCGCCTGCCCGCCGACGACGGGGCGGACCTGTTCATCACCACTTCCTCAACTGCCGTCATGGTTCACGATGACAGCGTCACCGTCTTCGATGATCTGCCCGTCGCGCTCGCGCGGCTGACCTCCGAAGGTCAGATCGTGGCCGTCAACTCGGCGGCGGGCGCGCTGCTCGGCGAGAAGGCCAAACCGGGTGCCAATCTCTGCAATCTGGTGGAGGGGCTCGGCCGCCCCTTCCCCGCGCGCATTGCCGAGGCGGTTGCCGGTGCCAGTTCGGGCCGCGCCGATCTGGTCCGCGGTACCGACCCGCTGCGCGAGATGTATCTGCGCATCGCGCTCCGCCAGATCGATATCGGGGATGAAAGCGCGCTGTTCGCCGTCATCAGCGACGCGACGGAGATGGAATCGAAGGAACGCCAGTTCGTCCAGTCGCAGAAGATGCAGGCCGTTGGCCAGCTTGCGGGCGGCGTGGCCCATGACTTCAACAATCTCCTGACCGCCATCCTCGGCCATTGCGACCTGATCGCCCTGCGTCACAGCGAATCCGACCCCGATTTCGACGATCTCAACCAGATCAGGCAGAACGCCAATCGCGCGGCTGCGCTCGTGCGTCAGCTGCTAGCCTTCTCGCGCCAACAGAAACTCAACCCCCAGGCCTGCGTCCTGCCCGAGGTGCTGAGCGAGCTGAGCCACCTTCTGAACCGCCTGCTGAGCGCGCGTGTGACGCTGAAGGTCGATTGCGAAACCGAACTCTGGCCCGTGTGGCTGGACGCCCAGCAGTTCGAGCAGGTGATCCTGAACCTGGTGGTCAACGCCCGCGATGCAATGCCCGACGGCGGCAAGATCACCATCCAATGCGCCAATGAATGCGTCACGCGAGAGGAAAAGCGCGACCGCGCCGTCATCCCCGTCGGCGACTATGTCCGCATCACCGTCGCCGACGAAGGCACGGGCATGGACCCGGATACCCGGGCGAAAGCGTTCGAGCCGTTCTTTTCCACCAAACCCACCGGTGAAGGCACCGGCCTCGGCCTGTCCACCGCTTATGGCATCATCAAGCAAACCGGCGGCTTTATCTTCATCGACAGCGAGGTCGGCACTGGCACGAGCTTTACCATCCTCATCCCGCGGATCAGCGCCGAACAGGCCAGCATGCCTGACGAAGGCGACGCTGCGGCGCGCAAGACGGCGGTCGACCTGTCGGGTGCCGGGCGCATTCTGCTGGTGGAGGATGAAGCCCCCGTGCGCGCCTTCGCCACCCGCGCATTGCGTCTGCGCGGCTATGAGGTGATCGAGGCCGAACATGCAGAAGCGGCGCTGACGATCCTCGGTGATGGCGATGTGGATATCGACCTGATCATATCGGACGTCGTGATGCCCGGCCTTGATGGCCCGACATGGGTGCGCGAGGCCCGCAACTCGCATCCCGATCTTGGCGTCATCTTCACCTCAGGCTACAATGAAGACGTGTTTCGCAAGGGCATAAACGGGTTGGAGAATTGCAGCTTCCTGCCCAAACCGTTCTCGCTGGATGAGCTGAGCTCGGCCGTGAAGCGCAGATTCGCCAATGCGCAATCCACCGACGCAGAAGTGATCGACGGCTGATCGCGAAGACCACCGATGTTTAATCTCCGATTAACCCCCTGCCCATAGGATCAATTTGTGTAAAAACGAATGTTCCTTTTCTGTTCTTCTCATGCTAGAACATAGCGGAAACATGGGGACATCGTGACCTCACCGGTTGAACTCGAAAGGGGAATCCGCAATGACACAGAACGTATTGGAACTGGCGGGAAGGCGGGACATGGACAAGGCGAAAGCACTCGAAAGCGCATTGGCGCAGATCGAGCGGAATTTCGGCAAGGGCTCGATCATGAAGCTCGGCCAGCGTGAGGCGGCGATGGATATCGAGGCGATCTCGACCGGATCGCTCGGCCTCGATATCGGCCTCGGGATCGGCGGGCTGCCCAAGGGGCGGATCATCGAAGTCTATGGCCCCGAAAGCTCCGGCAAGACCACGCTGGCGCTTCACGTCCTGGCCGAGGAGCAGAAAAACGGCGGCGTTTGCGCCTTTGTCGACGCGGAACACGCGCTCGACCCGTCTTATGCGCGCAAGCTGGGCGTCGATGTCGACGAATTGCTGATCTCGCAGCCCGATGCGGGCGAGCAGGCGCTGGAGATTACGGACACGCTGGTGCGCTCCGGCGCTGTCTCGGTGGTGGTGGTCGATTCAGTCGCCGCCCTCACCCCCCGGTCGGAACTTGAAGGCGACATGGGCGACAGCTCCGTCGGTGTTCATGCCCGCCTGATGAGCCAGGCTATGCGCAAGCTGACGGGGTCGATTTCCCGCTCCAAATGCATGGTGATCTTCATCAACCAGATCCGCATGAAGATCGGTGTGATGTTTGGCAGCCCGGAGACGACGACCGGCGGCAATGCGCTGAAATTCTATTCCTCCGTCCGGCTCGACATCCGCCGCATCGGTTCGATCAAGGACAAGGACGAGGTCATCGGCAACTCGACCCGCGTGAAGGTCGTCAAGAACAAGGTCGCCCCCCCGTTCAAGCAGATCGAATTCGACATCATGTATGGTGAGGGGATCTCCAAGACCGGCGAGCTGATCGATCTCGGCGTGAAGGCCGGCGTGATCGAAAAATCCGGCTCCTGGTTCTCCTTCGGAGATGAGCGGATCGGCCAGGGCCGCGAGAACGCCAAGCAGTTTATGAAGGATCATCCCGATATCGCCCATGTGGTAGAGGACAAGATCCGCGCCGCCCATGGTCTCGATTTCGACATGGAGAAAGACGATCCGGACATGGATCAAAAGGACGACGTGCTCGAAGCCTGACCGGCACCCTGTCTCATGAAGACCGCTCCGCATAACATGCCGGGCGGTCTTTTTTGTTCACGGGCACCATTGGCGTTCACGGAGCGCAGCGCACACAACCAGCCCGATCGCATATCTGCGACCTCCACAAGGACCGCGAACGTCCCGCCACCAATGCAACGCCTTGGCATCCTTGGGCGATATGCCTGCTACAGAAAATCACAACGATGACTGATTGCCAGCACATCCAAGCCAGATCGAGTGTTTTCCAAACGAGATCAACGCGAGTGGTAGGCCCGGAGGGACTTGAACCCCCAACCAATCCGTTATGAGCGGACTGCTCTAACCAGTTGAGCTACAGGCCCCCCGACTGGTGCGGAGTGCATAGGCCGGGGTCTCGTCAGCGTCAATCGCTCTTGGGCTTTTCGGGCGGGTGCGTTATGGCATGCCGCGCAGCGAGGGAGCCCCGAGATGACTGACCGACCGAACGGACTGACCTACAAGGACGCCGGTGTCGATATCGATGCCGGCAACGCATTGGTGGAGGCGATCAAGCCTGCCGCCGCAGCGACCAGACGCCCCGGCGTGATAGACGGGCTTGGCGGCTTTGGTGCGATGTTCGATCTGAAGGCTGCCGGATACAAAGATCCGATCCTCGTCGCCGCGACAGACGGTGTCGGGACCAAGCTGAAACTCGCCATCGAGACCGGGCGGGTGGACACGGTCGGCATCGATCTCGTGGCCATGTGCGTCAATGACCTCGTCTGCCAGGGGGCGGAGCCGTTGTTCTTCCTCGATTATTTTGCCACCGGCGCGCTGAATGTCGATGAAGGCGCGGCCCTCGTCGGCGGGATCGCCGAAGGCTGTCGCCAGGCGCAATGCGCCCTCGTCGGCGGCGAGACGGCGGAGATGCCGGGGCTTTACGCCAAGGGCGATTTCGATCTCGCCGGGTTCGCCGTTGGCGCGATGGAGCGGGGCACCGCCCTGCCCCATGATGTGGCATCAGGCGATGTGCTGATCGGCCTTGCCTCCTCCGGCGTGCATTCGAACGGCTATTCGCTGGTGCGCAAGGTGGTGGAGCGGGCCGGGCTGACATGGGCTGACCCCGCACCGTTTGCCGATGGCACGCTTGGGGATGCCTTTCTCGCGCCGACCCGCATCTATGTTCCCGCCGCGCTGGCCGCCACCCGCGCGGGCGCAGCCGCGCTGGCGCATATCACCGGCGGCGGGCTGACGGAAAACCTGCCGCGCGTTCTACCCGATGGGATGGGCGCGAGCATCGATCTCGGCACATGGGCGCTACCCCCGATTTTCGGCTGGCTGGCAGCGGAGGCCGGGATCGAAGCCCGCGAGATGCTGAAGACCTTCAATTGCGGCATCGGCATGATCGTCGTTGCCCCTGCTGCCCGCGCCGACACCATCGAGGCGGCGCTGACCGAGGCGGGAGAGGCAACGACCCGCATCGGCACGATTACCGCCGCCCCCGGCATCGTTTATCAGGGCCAGCTCGCGTGACGCGTCGGCGCACGGCCATCTTCGTCTCCGGATGGGGCACCAACATGACGGCCCTGCTGGATGCGATGGACGATCCTGCCTATCCGGCGGAGGCCGCGCTGGTGCTCTCCAACAACCCGGCAGCCGCGGGTTTGACCCATGCAGCCGCGCGCGGCATCGCCACCGCTGCGATTGACCATCGCCCCTTCGGCAAAGACCGCGCGGCATTCGAAGCGGCGCTGCAGGATCGATTGGGCGAAGCGCGGATCGATCTCATTTGTCTGGCCGGGTTCCTGCGCATTCTGACGGCGGATTTCGTCAATCACTGGCGCGACCGGATGGTGAATATTCACCCCTCCCTGATCCCCGCCTTCAAGGGGCTGGACACGCACCGGCGCGCGCTCGACGCCGGGGTCGCGTTCCATGGCTGCACCGTGCATCTGGTGCGCGCGGAAATGGATGATGGCCCGATCCTCGGGCAGGCGATGCTGCGCGTCCCCCCCGCCATCACCGCAGATGATCTGGCCGCCGAGGTGCTGAA
This sequence comes from Pseudomonadota bacterium, assembly GCA_039030855.1. Lineage (GTDB taxonomy): Bacteria > Pseudomonadota > Alphaproteobacteria > Rhodobacterales > Rhodobacteraceae > Pikeienuella. Next base: position 55,015 of record JBCCDJ010000003.1, on the reverse strand, counting down.
ATTGGAACACCGGCTCTACCCCCAGGCCCTCAGCGCCTATCTGACAGGGCGGATCCGGCTGGAGGGAGAGATTTTTCGCCCAGCCCCGCTTTCACTGACCCGGGATTGATCGGCCAGGTATCAGTCGAAGTCGAAAATATCATCCAGATCGAGCACATCATCGATCTCATCCCAGACGCGCGACAGCAGCGACTTGCGCTTTTTCTTGCGTTTGCGCACAGCCTCGAAATGGGGCGGACGGCGGTGTTTGTTGACCCGCTTGGGCACCGGCGCGGGCGCGGGCACGGGGCTGTCATTTCGTACGGTTTCCATCTTGCGCACAGGTGCCCCGCAAGAGAGGCACGAAAGCGCCACGCGCTTTCCCTTGCCCATGCTGAACATGTCGCGCGCGCCACAATAACAGCAGGTAATCATCTTAACACCGGTCATGGCGCGGACAGTAAGCGCAGATCGCAAAAGCGCAAGGGACCCGTCCGCTACGCCCCGCGATCTGCCCAACCCTGATCGGACCGCCGCCGTGCCGCGGTCGGGCTTTCACCGAACCGGCTCCGAAAGGCCCGCGCGAAACCGGAGGCGGAGGAAAACCCGGTCGCGTCGGCAATCTGCGCCATCGTTGCGGACCCCGATAAGACCATCCGCCGCCCCGCATTCAGCCGCAGCGAGAGGTAATAGGCATAAGGACCCGCGCCGAGGCGAGCGGCAAACAGTTCCTCCAGCCGCCGCGGCGAACAGCCGACCGCAGCGGCGATCTCGGCAACGGGGCGCGGCTCGCCCAGCGATTGTTCCATCAGCGCCACCGCATCACGCAGGCGTGGCTCACGCCAGCCAAGATGGCCGAGCGAGACCTGCGGCTGCGGCGCCTCCGCCGGGCGCGACTGGTCATAGATGAAGAGCGACGCAACATCGAGCGCGATGGCATAGCCATGACGCACCCTCACGAGATGCAGCATCAGGTCGAGGGCGGGCGAGGCCCCGCCTGTAGTAAAGAACCGCCCGTCGATGACGAACCGGTCAGGGCGCACATCGATATCGGGATGGGCGGCGGCAAAATCCTCCAGGTCCTCCCAATGGGTGGTTGCGCGCCGCCCGGCCAGCAACCCCGCCCGCGCCAGCAGCCACGATCCCGCCTCCACCGCGCCGATACCCCCGCCCCCCCGCGCCGCACGGCGCAGGAGCGCCAGCGTGCCCGGCGTGCCGTGGCGGTCCACGTTGAAAGACGACAACACGATCAGCGCATCCGCCGATCCGTCGGGCTCGTAAGCGCCCTCCACCGCGATTGGCAGACCGGAGGAGCTGGCCGGCACAGCCTCGTCGACCGAGAAGAGCCGCCAGTGAAACCGCGCCCGCCCCGCCACTCGGTTCGCACCCCGCAACGGCTCCATCACCGACGCCAGCGACAGCAGCGATGTCTCCGGCAGGATCAGGAGATGCACCATCAGCGGCGGTGCATCAGGATCGGTCACTTCGGCAAAAATAGTCATCGGTTCGCGGTTTTCGAATAATCAAACGCGGATACTGTATGGCACGGCATCACCCGCTCCGCCATCGTCTCATGAGCAATGAGGGAGGGAATCATGCCACTTCAGATGACCAAAGAGGTCTTCATCACCTGCGCCGTCACCGGTGGCGGGGCAACGCAGGACCGCTCACCCCACGTGCCGCGCAGCCCTGCCGAAATTGCCGATGCCGCCATCGAGGCCGCGAAGGCGGGCGCGGCCATCGCCCATTGCCATGTGCGCGACCCAGAAACCGGTGCCCCCGCGCGCGACCCGAAGCTCTACCGCGAGGTGGTGGAGCGCATTCGCGACAGCGAGACGGACGTGGTGATCAACCTGACCGCAGGCATGGGCGGCGACATCATCACCGGCCCGCCCGCCGCGCCCCTGCCGCTGGCCGACAGCACCGACATGATCCCAGCACATGACCGCGTCGAACATGTGATCGACTGCCGACCGGAGATCTGCACCCTTGATTGCGGCACCATGAATTTCGCCGAGGCCGATTACATCATGGCCAACACCCCCTCGATGCTGGAGGAATGCGCAGCCCTGATGACGCAAAGCGGCGTCCAGATCGAGATCGAGGCATTCGACACCGGCCATCTGTGGCTGGCGAAAAACCTGGTGCAGCGGGGGCTCATCAAGGACCCGGTCCTGGTGCAGCTTTGCATGGGCGTGCCCTGGGGGGCGCCGGATGATCTGAACACGTTCATGGCGATGGTGAACAATGTCCCCTCCGACTGGACGTTCTCAGCCTTCTCCATCGGACGCAGCCAGATGGCCTATGTCGCCGCTGCCGTTCTGGCAGGCGGGCATGTGCGCGTGGGGTTGGAAGATAACCTCTGGCTCGACAAAGGCGTGCTGGCCACGAATGGCGCACTGGTGGAACGCGCGGTTGGCATCATTGAGCGGATGGGCGCGCGCGTCATCGGGCCCGATGAGGTGCGCGCCCGGCTCGGCCTTGAAAGGCGATCCCCCGCATGAGCCGTCATCGGTCATCCCGTAGGGTGGGCTTCAGCCCACCGCGCCGGACCGGTGGGCTGAAGCCCACCCTACCGTTGGTTTTCATGGCACTCGCCGCCCCGGCCAGCGCCTCCCCGTGGGAGCCGGTCAAGGGCAATTGGCGCACCACGGAAATTGCGTCCTGCGGGATCGACGATGTGCGCGCCGGGCGCATCCTTTCCATGGGCGACCGCGCGATCCGCTACGGGTTTCTGCTCTGCGTCATTCAGGATGGCACATCTGCGAACCAGACGATCAGTGTCACCGCCCAATGTGATCTTGGTGGCGGTTACGAGACGCCAATGACCTATGAATGGATCCTTACCGGGCCACATACCGCTTTGATGCGCCTCAATGGCTACGACACCGCGCTCGTGCGCTGCGAAAAGGGCATCGAATGACGGACCTAAAGACCGGCTTTCCAGCCTGTAGCCCTGATCTCGACCCACCCAGCGCACCCCATCGGGGTCCCGGCTCACAGCCGGGACGACGGAGGCCACGAATATGACCATCACCAGAACAGCGCTCATCGGCGGCGGCGTTATCGGCGGCGGCTGGGCCGCACGGCTGATCGAAAACGGCCATGACGTCACCGTCTTCGATCCGGACCCGGAGGCCGAGCGCAAACTGAACGAAGTGCTTGCCGGGGCCGACCGTGCCTATGCCAGGCTGACCATGGCACCGCGCCCGGTGAGGGGCACTGTCACCTTCGCCGGCTCCGTCGCCGAAGCCGCCACCGATGCCGGTCTCATCGTTGAAAGCGTACCGGAACGGCTCGACATCAAACAGCGGGTCTATGCGGATATCGAGGCGGTGAACGAGACCGCCATCATCGCCTCGTCCACCTCCGGCATTATGCCGACTGATCTCCAGGCCAAGCTGGCACATCCCGGCCGCCTGATCGTCGCGCACCCCTTCAACCCCGTCTACCTCCTCCCCCTGGTGGAGCTTGTCGCGGGCGCGAAGACGGACGCACAACATATTGAATGGGCGAAGGAATTCTATGCCAGCATCGGGATGGAACCACTTCATTGCCGAGTGGAAATCGAAGGGTTCCTCTCCGACCGCCTGCAGGAAGCGCTCTGGCGGGAGGCACTCTGGCTTCTCAAGGACGGCGTAGCCACGGCGGATGAGCTTGACACGGCCATCCGCTTCGGCCCCGGCCTTCGCTGGGCCCAGATGGGCACGATGCAGACCTTTCACCTCGCAGGCGGCGAGGCGGGCATGCGCGGCATGCTGGCGATGTTCGGGCCGTGCCTCAAATGGCCGTGGACCAAGCTGATGGATGTGCCGGAGTTGACGGATGACTTTGTCGAACTCGTCGGCGATCAGTGCGACCAACAGGCGGGCGATCTGACCGCGCGCGATCTCGAAGCCATTCGCGATGATAATCTCGTCGCCATCATGCAGGCGCTGAAGGTGAACAACTGGGGCGCGGGCCGCACCCTCGCCGCCTATGAGGCGCGGCTTTTCGATCAGGGTGCCGCCGCCCCCTCGACCGACCATGCGCAGCCGATCCGCACGCTGGACCGCACCGTCCCGCCCGACTGGACCGATTACAACAACCACATGAACGAGGCCCGCTATCTGCAGTGTTTCGCCGATGCGACCGATGCCTTCATGCGCCTGATCGGTGCCGATGCGGATTATGTCGCGGGCGGCCTCAGCTATTTCACGGTGGAGACCCATATCCGCCATCTCGATGAGGTGCGCGCGTTGGAGCCGATCTACGCCACCACGCAGGTCATCGAAGGCAAGGGCAAGAAGATGCGCCTCTTCCACCATCTGCACCATGCGGACGGGCGGCTATTGGCAACGGGCGAACATATGCTGATCCATGTCAGCCTTTCGACCCGCGCCGCCTGCGACCCCGCCCCGGATGTGTTGGCGCGGCTGGAGGCGATCGCCACGCTGCATCAGGCCCTGCCCGCACCGGATGGCCTCGGCCGCGCTGTCGGAGACCGCGCATGATCGCGGACCATGACCAAAAAGGGTCAGTAGGCGCAGGCCTCGGAGATCATCGCATAGGCTTCGGCAAACCCATCCAGCGGAACAGACCGCATGACATCATCACCAAGCGACAGGCTCAAACCTTCCGCGCCTGTCATGGCTTTCAGAAGGCGCGGCACGTCCGCGACAGCGGGATAGGCCTCCGAATGGGCAAAGGCTTCATCCTCCGCCCGTTTGACCACGACCCGGCCCACCGCGGTCGCATCACCGGCGCGAAATGTCATCCGGAAGGCGCTGTCGACCAACGCCTCACCGCCGAGCGAGCCGTTTTCCTCGTAGATGAAGGCGGAAAGCTCGCCCACCCGATCTGCCCCGACGCCGCTGCCAGTGAGCGAGATCAGAAGGCGCGCCTGCCCCTCCTCCCCCGTCGAGGCGGAGCATGCAACACGCCGGTTGCCATCTGTGCGGCTGACCACTTCAGCCGACCAGACACCATAGGCCGCGTTGATCACCTCTGCCGACCGTGCAGGCACACCCCCCAGGCCGACTGCCACAAACCCGGCAGTCAGGAACATCGCCAATTGGGGCAGCACGCGGAACATAAGTCAAATCTCCAAAGGATCGGAACGGAACATAGAGTGAATATGCCAGATGGGGCTTTGCGCGCGAACCCACAATGGTTTGATCACACAATACTGTGTCCACCTCGCGAGCCGCGCCGCCGCCCCGCAATCACAACAGGTGCCCCATGCCCTTTCATCTGACCGAAGAGCAGGAGATGATCGTCTCCACCGTCCGCAGCTTTGTCGAGAACGAGATCTACCCCCATGAGGACGCGGTCGAGCGCACCGGCGAGGTCGACCCCGACATCGCCGCGCTGATCAAGCAGAAGACGATTGATCTGGGCTTTTACGCCTGCAACTTCCCGGAGAAGGTCGGCGGCGCCGGCCTGTCGCATCTCGAATTTGCCCTGGTGGAGCGGGAACTGGGCCGTGGATCAATGGCCCTGAACCATTTCTTCGGGCGCCCGCAGAACATTCTGATGGCCTGCGAAGGCGAGCAGAGAGAGCGCTACCTCCTGCCCGCCGTGCGCGGCGAGCGGATGGACGCGCTTGCCATGACCGAACCTGATGCCGGATCGGATGTGCGCGGCATGAAATGTCTGGCCAAACGCGACGGCGGCGACTGGGTCGTGAATGGAACGAAGCACTTCATCTCGGGCGCCGACCATGCCGATTTCATCATCGTCTTCATCGCCACGGGCGAGGATCAGACACCCAAAGGGCCCAAGAAACGCATCACCGCGTTTCTCGTGGATCGCGGCCATCCCGGTTTCACGATCCGCCACGGCTACAACTCGGTCTCGCATCGGGGCTACAAGAACATGGTGCTGGAATTCGATGACTGCCGCCTGCCCGATGCGCAGGTCCTCGGCGCGGTCGATGGCGGCTTCGCGGTGATGAACGAATGGCTCTACGCCACACGCATCACGGTCGCAACGATGAGCGTCGGCCGCGCCCGCCGCGCCTTCGACTATGCCCTCGCCTATGCGGCGGAGCGCAAGCAGTTCGGCCAACAGATCGGCAAATTTCAGGGCGTCAGCTTTCAGATCGCCGACATGATCACCGAGATTGACGCCGCCGACCTCCTGACCCTCGCCGCCGCCGAACGCCTCGACCGCAACCTCCCCGCCAACCGCGAAATTGCCTCGGCCAAGCTCTATGCCACGGAAATGCTCGCCCGCGTCACCGATGCGGCAATCCAGGTCCACGGCGGCATGGGCCTGATGGATGACCTGCCGCTGGCCCGTTTCTGGCGCGATGCGCGGGTGGAGCGGATCTGGGACGGCACCTCCGAAATCCAGCGCCATATCATCAGCCGCGATCTCTTGCGGCCCCTCGGGGCCTGATCATGCAGCCATTATCCCGCGGCGGCCCATCCCGCTTTCTCTTCCCCAAATATCCCCGCCGGAGGCAACCGCCCCGTCCAACCGCGCGCGGTCTGCCATGACACGCGACCTCTCCCGCCTTCTGCGGCCCCGCTCACTCGCCCTGATCGGCGGTGGATGGGCCGCGAATGCCGTGCGCGCGACAGCGGCCATGCGCTTCGACGGCGATGTCTGGCCCGTCCATCCGACCCGCCAGGAGGTCGCGGGCCGGCCCGCCTATCCCTCGCTCGACGCCCTGCCCCACGCGCCCGATGCCGCCTTCGTTGCCATCAACCGCGACGCCTCTCCCGCGATGATGGCCAAACTCGCCGCCATGGGCGCGGGTGGCGCGGTCGCCTTCGCTTCAGGCTTCACGGAGGCGGGCGACAGCGCCCGCCAGGCGGCGCTGACGGCAGCGGCGGGCGACATGCCGATGCTCGGTCCCAATTGCTATGGCCTGATCAATTATCTCGATGGCGCGCTCCTCTGGCCCGATCAGCATGGCGGCAAAAGGGTCGCGCGCGGCGTCGCCATCGTCAGCCAGTCCTCCAATATTGCCATCAACATGACCATGGCGGCGCGCGCGCTGCCCATCGCCTATCTGGTCTGTGTCGGCAATCAGGCGCAGACCGGCCTGGCAGAGCTTGGCGCGGCGCTGGCCGCCGACCCGCGCGTCACCGCCATCGGCTTCTACATCGAAGGCGTCGGCGATCCGGCGGCGTTCTTCGAGATGGTACAGGCGGCGGGCAAGCCCGTCGTTGCGATCAAATCCGGGCGCAGCGCCGCCGCGCAAACGGGTGCCGTCTCCCACACCGCATCGCTCGCCGGATCGAACGCCGCCTCGCGCACCTTCTTCCAGCGCTGCGGCGTACCGCTTCTCGGCTCGATCCCGGAATTTCTGGAGGCGTTGAAGCTCCTCCATATCCACGGGCCGCTGCCGGGGCGCAGCCTCTGCTCGGTCAGCTGTTCGGGCGGCGAGGCGTCCATTACCGCCGATGCCGCCGTAGGGCGCGATGTCACCTTCACTCCCTTCACCGATGCCGACAAGGCGCGCATCAGCGATACGCTTTCCGATCTCGTCACCGTCGCCAACCCGCTCGACTATCACACGTTCATCTGGGGCGATCTGGCGCGCATGACCGACTGCTTCAGCGCGGTCATGGAAACCGGGTTCGACCTCACGCTCTTCATCATCGATTTTCCCCGCACCGATCGCTGCACCGCCATCGACTGGGACCCCGCCATCGCCGCGATCAAGGCCGCCGCCCATGCAACCGGCCAGCGCGCCGCCGTGGTCACCAGCCTGCCCGAAAACCTGCCCGAAGCGGTGGCCGAGGATTTCGCCGCCGCCGGGATCGCGCCCCTGTTCGGCATCGACGATGCGGTCGCTGCCATAGAGGCCGCCGCCACCTGTGCCGAGGCCAGCAGCCCGGCGCGCGCGCCTCTTTGGCAACCTGCGCCGACCGGCGACGCGCCGCCCGCTCGCGTCCTCTCCGAAGCATCGGCCAAATCGGCGCTGGCCGAAGCGGGCCTTGCCGTGCCCGAAGGCGCGCAGGCCGCAAGCCCCGAGGACGCCGCCACCATCGCGGCCCGCCTCGCCCGCCCCGTGGCCCTCAAACGTCTCGGTATCGCCCACAAGACGGAGGCAGGCGCAGTCGCGCTCGGCCTCACCGCCGACGAAGTAGCCGCCGCCGCGCACCAGATGGGCCCCGGTCCCTATCTCGTCGAAGCCATGATCGAGGGCGCGATTGCCGAATTGATCGTCGGCGCGCATCGTGACCCGGCCTATGGTCTTGTCATGACCATCGGCGCGGGGGGCGTCGTCGCCGAATTGCTGGATGACAGCACGACCTGCTTCCTCCCCGTCAGCGCGGATGACGCCAGAGCCGCCATACTGTCGCTCAGGCTCGCGCCGCTCCTGACCGGCTATCGCGGTCGCCCCGTGGCCGATCTTGACGCCGCCGCCGACGCCATTGCCGCGCTCTCGACCTATCTGGTTGAAAACCATGCGCTGGTGGAGGAACTTGACATTAATCCTCTCATCGTCACCGCCACCGGGGCGTTCGTGGCCGATGCCCTGATCCGCCAAAGGACCTGACATGCATGTAATCGGTGCTCTCATCTTTCCCCGTTTTGAGCTGCTGGACCTTTATGGCCCGCTGGAAATGTTCGGTATGTTCCCGGACGAGTTCCAGATCAGGATCGTCGCCGCCCATCCCGATCCGGTCGCCTCGACCCAGGGCCCCCGCACCGCTGTCGACGATCTGATCGGCGCGCGTGATGGCTACGACATCCTCCTCGTCCCCGGCGGCGCGGGCACGCGCGAAGGCGTCCATGACCGCCCGCTCCTCGACTGGATCGCCCGCACCGCCGCCAGTGCCGAGATTACCGCCAGCATCTGCACCGGCTCGGCCCTTCTGGCCGCCGCAGGGGTGCTTGACGGACGCGCCGCGACCACCAACAAGCTCGCCTTCGACAAGATGATACCTTACGGGCCGAAGACCGACTGGAAGCGCCGCGCGCGCTGGGTGGAGGATGGCCCGGTCTTCACCGCCTCCGGCGTCTCCGCCGGGACAGATATGAGCCTCGCAGTGATCGAACGTCTTCTCGGCCCCGACCATGCCGCACAGGCGGCCCAATGGGCTGAATATGAACGCAACAGCGACCCCGACAACGACCCTTTCGCAGTGGAGAGCCCGTCATGAACGCCGATCTGACCACCGGACCAATCCGCACGAAGCGCGACGGCGCGATCCTCGAAGTCACGCTCGACCGCCCGAAGGCCAATGCCATCGATCTTGCGACTTCCCGGATCATGGGCGAGGTGTTTCGTGATTTTCGCGACGACCCTGACCTGCGCGTCGCCATTCTGACCGGTGCGGGTGAGAAATTCTTCTGCCCCGGCTGGGATCTGAAGGCGGCAGCGGGCGAGGACGGGACCGGCGGCGACGCGGTCGATGGGGACTATGGCGTCGGTGGTTTCGGCGGTTTGCAGGAACTGCGCGGTCTCAACAAACCGGTCATCGCCGCCGTGAACGGCATCTGCTGCGGCGGCGGGTTTGAGCTGGCGCTTTCGGCCGATCTGATCCTCGCCGCCGACGATGCCAGCTTCGCGCTGCCTGAAATCCGCTCGGGCACCGTTGCCGATGCGGCCTCGGTCAAGCTGCCCAAACGCATCCCCTATCACGTGGCCATGGACATGCTCCTGACCGGGCGCTGGATGGACGCGGGGGAGGCGATGCGCTGGGGCATCCTGCGCTCCACCCATCCGAAGGCGGACCTGATGCAGGCGGCGCGCGACCTCGCCACGCTACTCGCCTCCGGCCCGCCGCTGGTTTACGCAGCGATCAAGGAAGTCGTGCGGGAGGCCGAGCGGATGACCTTTCAGGAGGCGATGAACATGATCACCAAGCGCCAGTTCGCCACGGTCGATGTGCTCTACGGCTCCGAAGACAATCTCGAAGGCGCGGTCGCTTTCGCCGAAAAACGCGATCCCGTCTGGAAGGGGCGCTAGGGAGGGCAAAAACAGTGCGCGCGGCTGCGCTGGCTTAACCACGTCTTCACCGTGCCCGGCCCATTGTCGGGGCATGAAACGACTCGCTGCCCCTATCCGCGACCATAGGACCGGCGCACCCGGCATCCGGTGCATGCTGGCCGGGGGGCGTCTGCCTGCGCACCGCCGCCATGCCCCCAAGGCCCCCATCACCGGCACCTGCGCCCCGACGCCGGTACCGACGCCGACACCGACACCGAAGGCTGCCTCACGTTGCACCCCGCCCTGCCGGAGAGACGCCGCATGACCTACCAGAAAAGCGATCAGAGCTTCGTCGACTATCAGGTCTACAAATGGGGCCGCTTGGATCAGCTCTATCGCGGCCCGGCACCTGATCTCGGCCAGCCTTATATCGCTTGCCTCGGCGCTGCCCAGACCTTCGGCCGCTATGCGGAGCGGCCCTATCCCACCCTCCTCGCGCGCACGCTCGGCATGCAGGTTGCCAATTTCGGCACCGGCGGCGCGGGGTCGGGGTTCTTTCTGCGCGATTCCATGGTGCTGGAGGCCGCATCGAATGCCCAGCTCTGCATCGTGCAGGTGATGAGCGCGCGCGCGATTTCCAATCGTATGTTCAAGGTCCAGCCACAGCGCAATGCCCAGATCAATGCCGTCTCCCAGGCGCTCGAAGACCTGTTCCCCCATGTCGATTTCGAAACCTTCACCCACGCCCATAACATGCTGAACGAGATATCAGACGCCGACCCCAACAAGTTTCAGGAAGTGGAGGCAGAAATGAAAACCGCCTGGATCGCCCGCACCAAGGTCCTCCTGCAATCGATCAAGACGCGCAAGCTTCTCTTCTGGTTTTCGGAACGTGCCCCGAACGAGACGACGCGCCACCACGACAACAGGACCATGCTGAGATACCCGCAATTCCTCGATCAGCACATGCTCGACGCCGTCCGCCCCTTCGCGGACGGGATCGTCTACTGCATCAGCACCAGCGGCATGCCGCAATCGCTGCTGGTCGACGGCCAGCCGGTCCTGCAAACGCCCTTCGGCATTCCCGTCACCGAGAACCGCTACTACCCCTCGCCGGAAATGCACGAGGAAGCCGCGCAGGCGCTGGTCAAACCTGTCCGGGAGCTTCTGACCCGGCGACCAAGAGCGGTCAGCGGGCAGCAGGGACAGAAACGCGCCTGAGGCGGGGCACCGCTTCGGGCGCACGGTCCTTCCGGGACAGATCAGCACCTGTCGGGATAGACCGAACGACGCATCCGATCGCGCATGACCGTCAAAAAGAAAGGGGGCCGTGTTCGCGCCGCCGATCCGCACCCCGGTCCCAAAACGACCGCGCCGGTCAGGGTCGCCTTGTTCAGAAGGCCTGGCGGTATCCCCGATGCACGGCTGCCACCCTCACCATGGCAGCGCCGCTTCGCTCACTGGCTTCGCGGCGGCAGCGTCCCCTCATATTTGCAGATGATCCCCAGCATGATCTCATCCGCCCCGCCGCCGATCGACCAGAGGCGCCCGTCACGATAAAACTGGCTGATGATGTTGTCGCGGGTGTACCCCATGCCGCCCCAATATTGCAGGCAGGCGTCCGAGATTTCGCGGCTGAGGCGTCCGCCTTTCAGCTTGGCCATGGAAGCAAGCTTCACCACATCCTTGCCGCCGATATAGTCCTCCACCGCCTTCCAGGTCAGCGCGCGCAGGCACTCGACTTCGGTGCGCAGCTCAGCCAGACGGAAATGGATGACCTGATTGTCGATCAGCTTCTGCCCGAATGTCTCTCGCTGGCGGCAATACTCGATGGTCTCGTCGATCATCCGGTCGAGCGATGGCAGGCCATTCGCCGCGGCCCAGAGGCGTTCCTCCTGAAACTGCATCATCTGCATCTGGAACCCCATGCCGGGCTGGCCCACCACATTGCGACGCGGCACCCGCACATCCTCGAAAAACAGCTGCGCGGTGTCGGATGAATTCATCCCAATCTTGTGGATCTTCTGGCGGGTGATGCCGGGCGCATCCATCGGCACCATGATCAGCGATTTCGACTTATGGGCGGCGGCATCTTCCGTATTGACCAGAAGACAGCACCAGTCGGCCTTCATCCCATTGGTGATCCACATCTTTTGCCCGTTGATGACGTAATCATCCCCGTCGATCCGCGCATGGGTCCGGGTATTGGCAACGTCCGATCCCGCACCCGGCTCGCTGACACCGATACAGCCGACCATGTCGCCGGCGATCGCGGGGCGCAGAAACTCGGCGCGCAATTCGGACGAGCCGAAGCGCGCCAGCGCTGGCGTGCACATGTCGGTCTGCACCCCGATCGCCATCGGCACACCGCCGCAATCGATCCGGCCCAGCTCCTCCGCCACCACCATCGCATAGGAAAAATCGAGGCCCAGCCCGCCATCCTCCTCCGGATATTTGACGCCCAGCAGTCCCAGATCGCCCATTTTCTTGAACACCTGATGGGACGGGAACTGTTCCTCCGCTTCCCATTCCTTCACATGCGGATTGATTTCGGCGGCCACGAATTTCGCCACCGTGTCGCGCAGCTGGCGGTGCTCATCTGTGAACTGCATGACGTCCTTCCCTAGGGTTTTTCTGAGACCATAGGCGGCCTACCCCACCTGTCACCCCATTTTTCCCTCCATAACGTGGCGACACCCCCTTGCTTTCCATGCGGTGGCAGGCAAGGTCATGACCAACACGTAAACCAGAACGGGAGAGACAGCATGAGCATCGCAGATCTGGCCGCCAGCCTGAAAGACAAGGTCGAAGGCGGCTCCTTCGACAGCATTATCAAATTTGACACCGGCGAAGGTGTTCTGGTGATCGACCATCAGACCATCTCGACCGAGGACAAGGACGCCGACTGCACCGTCGGCGTGTCGATGGAAGATCTGAAAGCCATCGTCGATGGTGATCTCGACCCCACCGCCGCCTTCATGCAGGGCAAGCTGAAGGTCGAAGGCGATATGGGCGTTGCGATGAAGCTCGGCTCCGTCCTCGGCTGATTTCGGACGACGGGATGCGCGGCGGCGGGATGGCTTATTCAGCCGCCGCCGCCATGCGGCCGCTTACCCGATCATCGATGTAGGCCGCGACCGACGCGGCCTCTTCGGCGCTCAGGCGTAATCCCATCTTCGTGCGCCGCCAGAGGTAATCCTCCCCCTCGCGCACCCATTCGCGGTCGATGACCCAGTCAAGCTCCGGCGCGAAAACGCCCGGCGCGACCGATGCGCCCGGCCCCGCTTCGAACATCGCGAACACATCCGTGCCATAGGCCCGCACCAGTCGGCGCGCCATATCGGGTGGCACCGCGGGCACCGCTTCGACAAAGCGCGCCACCAGCGCCTCGAACCCGTCCACGGGGAAATCGCCGCCCGGCATCGCGGCACCTTCGGTCCAACTGCCACTCAGCCCCGGAAAATACGCCCCGATCTTGTCGAGCGCCGCTTCCGCCAGCCGCCGATAGGTGGTGATCTTGCCGCCAAACACATTCAAAAGCGGTGCGCCGCCGTCCTCATCGACCTTCAGCACATAGTCGCGCGTCGCCGCGGTGGCGGAGCTTGCCCCGTCATCATAGAGCGGGCGCACCCCCGAATAGGTCCAGACCACATCCGCCTCGGTCACCGGCACCTTGAAATAGGCGGAGGCAAATTCGCGGAGATAGCGCGCCTCCTCCGGCGTACATTCGGGCTTCTGGCCGGGGTCGCTGTGATCGCTGTCCGTGGTGCCGATCAGCGTATAATCCCCCTCATAGGGGATCGCGAAGATGATCCGCCCGTCCTCACCCTGAAAGAAATAGCACTTGTCGTGGTCGAAGAGGCGCCGCGTCACGATATGGCTGCCGCGCACCAGCCGCACATTCTCGGCGGAGTTGCTGCGCACCACCTGCCGGATCGTCTGGCCGACCCAGGGACCGCCCGCATTGACCAGCATCTTTGCGCGAAACCGGCGGCGGGTGCCGGTGTCTTTTTCCTCCACCTCCACCACCCAGACACCGTCCTGACGCTCCGCTCCGATGACGCAGGTGCGGGTCATGATCGTGGCACCGCGCGCGGCGGCGTCACGGGCGTTCAGCACGACGAGGCGGCTGTCTTCCACCCAGCAATCGGAATATTCGTAGGCCATGCGAAACCGGTCATCCAGCGGTGCGCCTTCGGGGCCCGTGGTCAAATCGATGGTCCGGGTGCCGGGCAGAATCTTTCGCCCGCCAATGTTATCGTAGAGGAACAGGCCCAGCCGGATCAGCCAGCGCGGCCGCCGTCCCTTCATCCACGGCATCACGAAGGTCAGCAGTTTCGATGTCGGCGTCTCGCTTTCGAACCGCATATCAGGATGGTAGGGCAGCACGAAGCGCATGGGCCAACTGATATGCGGCATCGCGCGGAGGAGCACTTCGCGTTCCACCAGCGCCTCGCGCACCAGGCGAAATTCGAAAAATTCCAGATAACGCAATCCGCCATGGAACAGCTTGGTGGAGGCTGAGGAGGTCGCCGAGGCCAGATCATTCATCTCCGCCAGCGTGACGGACAGGCCCCTGCCCGCCGCGTCACGCGCGATGCCGCAGCCATTGATGCCGCCGCCGATCACGAAAAGATCGACCGGTTCGGTTTCCGAGATGTCATCCATGTGGGGCACCGGGGGTGATGATGGTGGTTTGGCCCGCCGCCGCCGCCGCGGCGAAGGACGGCGGCGCGGGCCGGTCCATCACCACGAAGTCGAGATCGGCGACATTGCAGATGCGGACCGGGGCCACGACCTCGAATTTCGTGGTATCGGCGACGAGAACCCTTGTGCGCGCATTTCGCAGGATGGCGCGGGCGACCGCCACCTCGCGCTCGTCGAAATCGAGGACCGACCCATCGACATCCAGCGACGATGTGCCGATGATCGCGAAATCCGCGCGGTAGCGGGAGATATGTTCAACCGCATCATGGCCCACAATTGCCCCGTCGGAGGGGCGCACCGTGCCCCCGATCAGGACCAGCGCCTTCATCCGGCTGGCGCGCAGGGCGTGGATGATGTTCGTGTTGTTCGAAATGACCGTCAGGTCCTCATGCAGGCTCAGCGCGTCGGCCACCTGTTCGGTTGTTGTGCCGATATTCAGAATGACCGAACTGCCGTTCGGGATCAGGGCCGCCGTTTCGGACGCGATGGCGTGTTTTTCGGACGCATTTTTCAGCCGCCGTTCCTCATACCCCTCGGAGGTCGAGGACGCCCGCCGCCGCGCCCCGCCATGGGTGCGGGTCGCCAGTCCGCGCGCGCACAGCTCCGCCAGGTCCCGCCGGATGGTTTGCGTGGTCACCTGAAGGTTCGATGCCAGGCTGTCGACCTCAACATGGCCAACCTGCTTCAGCACCTCGATGATGCCTTTCTGGCGGTCATTCATGATGGGGCATCCTGCATGGCAGACGCTGATCTTTCAACTCGGGGTATAGTTCAAATGAAAATCTAGAATGTATAAATGAACATCGCAAGGCTGTTTTTACCCCAAAATTTTTAATCTTGCCGCTGAATATAAAGCGTTTGACAAGAAATGCCGTTCATACGAACACTTATGCCACCGGATTCGTCCGATAATGAAAAACCACAGGGAGGAAGCAAGATGCGCTCGTATCTTCTTTCCGCAGTTGCGGCCGTTGCCGTTATTGCGGGCTCGTCTGCTGTTTATGCCGACGCTGCAGCAGCCAAGAAATGGATCGACGAGGAATTTCAGCCCTCCGCGCTGAGCGCGGATGAGCAAATGGCCGAGATGGAATGGTTCATCTCAGCGGCTGAACCATTCTCGGGAATGGAAATCAACGTCCTGTCCGAAGGCATCCCGACCCATGGTTATGAATCCGAAGTTCTGACCAAGGCATTCGAGGAAATCACCGGCATCAAGGTGAACCACCAGATCCTCGGCGAAGGTGAGGTGGTGCAGGCGGTTCAGACCCAGATGCAGACCAAGCGCAATCTTTATGATGCCTATGTCAACGACAGCGACCTGATCGGCACCCATTCGCGCCTCCAGCTCGCCTATAACCTGACCGATTTCATGGCTGGTGACGGGGCCGATGTGACATCGCCGACGCTGGACCTCGACGATTTCATGGGGCTTCAGTTCACCACCGGCCCCGATGGCGACCTGTATCAGCTGCCCGATCAGCAATTCGCGAACCTCTACTGGTTCCGCAAGGACTGGTTCGACCGCGAGGATCTGAAAGAGCAGTTCAAGGCCAAATACGGCTACGATCTCGGCGTGCCGGTCAACTGGTCCGCCTATGAGGATATCGCGGAATTCTTCTCCGAGGATGTGAAGGAAATCGACGGTGTCGCAATCTACGGCCATATGGATTACGGCAAGCGCGCGCCCGATCTTGGCTGGCGCATGACCGATGCCTGGCTTTCCATGGCCGGTGCAGGTTCGGTGGGGGAGCCGAACGGCGTGCCGATCGACGAATGGGGCATCCGGATGGAGGCAGGCACCTGCAACCCGACCGGTGCTTCGGTATCGCGCGGCGGTGCGGCCAACGGCCCGGCAGCGGTCTATGCGATCCGCAAATGGGATGAGTGGCTGCGCAAATACGCCCCTCCGGGTGCGGCGTCCTATGATTTCTATCAGTCCCTGCCTGCGCTGGCACAAGGCAACGTGGCCCAGCAAATCTTCTGGTACACCGCCTTCACCGCCGACATGGTGAAACCGAAATCCGAAGGTAACAACACCGTCGATGACGAGGGTATGCCCCTCTGGCGGATGGCCCCTTCGCCCCATGGTCCCTATTGGGAAGATGGTCAGAAGGTCGGCTATCAGGATGTGGGATCATGGACGATCCTGAAATCCACGCCGCTGGATCGTGCCAAGGCTGCCTGGCTCTACGCCCAGTTCGTCACCTCGAAAACCGTCGATGTGCGCAAATCCCATGTGGGTCTCACCTTCATCCGCGACAGCTCCGTCAATCATGAGAGCTTTACCGAGCGCGCGCCGAAACTTGGCGGTCTGGTGGAATTCTACCGCTCCCCCGACCGGGTGCGTTGGTCGCCGACCGGCATCAATGTGCCTGACTACCCGAAGCTGGCGCAGATCTGGTGGCAGCAGATTGGTGACGTGAACTCCGGTGCCTTCACCCCGCAGGAGGCGATGGATCGCCTGGCGGAGGAGATGGACATTACCATGGCCCGCATGCAGCAGGCGGACGAAGCAGCCAATGTCTATGGCGGCTGCGGCCCCCGTCTGAACGAGCCGAAGGACGCTGCCGAATGGCTCGGCAAGGGCGGGGCGAAAGCCAAGCTCGACAACGAGAAACCGCAGGGCGAGACCGTCAACTATGACGAGCTTGTGGCCCGCTGGGCCGCGCAGTAAGCCCGTCATCGGAGCGTCCGGGCGACCGGGCGCTCCCCTTCCCCCTTTCAGGCACCACGATGCCTGCATCCGGGGCTTCACGCATAAAGACCCAACAGCATTCGCCTTGGCCCGAAGGGACGAGGATGAGGGAAAAACGGCCAGATGGCACTCGAACTCAAAGACATCACCAAGGTCGTCCGGGGCGAGACCCATATCAAACCGGTCTCATTGGTGCTGGAGCCGGGACGCTTCAATGTCCTTCTCGGCGAGACCGGCGCGGGAAAGACCTCCCTGATCAAGCTGATGGCCGGGCTGGACCGCTGCGCCTCTGGCCAGATCATCATGGATGGCGAGGATGTCACAGCGCTGACCACGCAAAAGCGCCGCATCAGTTTCGTCCACCAGTTCTTCGTGAACTACCCCCATATGACCGTCTTCGACAACATCGCCTCACCCCTGCGAGTCGCGGGAATGGCGAAATCCGAAATTCAGGGCCGGGTGGAGGATGCCGCGGATATCCTCAAACTCCGCCCCATGCTGAACCGCCGCCCCCATGAATTGTCGGGCGGCCAGCAACAGCGCACCGCCTTGGCGCGCGCGATCGCCAAGGACAGCCAGGCGGTGTTTCTGGATGAGCCGCTGGCCAATCTCGACTACAAACTGCGCGAGGAACTGCGCGACCAGTTGCCGGAGCTGTTTGCAGGGCGCGGCGCGGTCGTCGTCTATGCAACCTCCGAGCCGGAGGAGGCGCTGCTTCTCGGCGGCATGACGGCCCTGATGAATGACGGCCATGTCACCCAGTTCGGCCCCACCGCCGAGATTTACCGCACGCCGCGCGACATCACCTCCGCCCGCGTCTTTTCCAACCCGCCGATCAACACCGCCCCGGTGCATATCGCTGGCGGCGAGGCCCGCCTCGGTGAAGTCACCTGGCCGCTGACCGGGGCGGCAGCGAGCCTCGGCGACGGCACCTATGACATGGCCGTGCGCCCCAACCACGTGCTCCCGGTCGCTGCCGAAGGCACCACGATCCCGCTGGTCGGCAGGGTGCTGGTCACGGAGTTGAGCGGGTCGGAAAGCAGCGCCCATTTCGAATTTGGCGGTAATGAGTGGGTCTCCCTCTCCCACGGCACGCACCCTTACGAGGTCGGCGAGCGCCATGATTTCTTCTTTGATCCGTCACGGTGCTTTTTCTTCGCGCCTGACGGCACATTGGCGGCCTGAGGGGGACGATATGGCCAAGATCACTCTCTCGCATCTCCGCCACAGCTACATGGCCGCGCCGAAGGTGCCCGAGGATTACGCGCTGAAAGAGATCGACCTAGACTGGCAGGATGGCGGCGCCTATGCCCTGCTCGGCCCGTCGGGCTGCGGGAAGTCGACGCTTTTGAACATCATCTCCGGGCTTCTCGTACCATCCGAAGGGCGCATCCTCTTCGACGACAGGGACGTGACCCCCCTGCCCCCCGACCAGCGCAATATCGCGCAGGTCTTCCAGTTCCCCGTGATCTACGACACGATGAGCGTCTACGACAATCTCGCCTTCCCCCTGCGCAATCGCGGTGTGGATGCGGCCCGCGTCGATACCCGTGTGCGCGAGATCGCAGAGATGCTCGAAGTCACCGACATGCTGAACCAGCGCGCCGCAGGGCTGTCGCCGGACAACAAGCAGAAAATCTCCATGGGCCGTGGCCTCGTGCGCGATGACGTGAATGTGGTGATGTTCGACGAGCCGCTGACGGTGATTGACCCGCATCTGAAATGGAAGCTCCGCTCCAAACTGAAAGAGCTTCACCAGCGCGTACGCGCCACCATGATCTACGTGACCCATGACCAGACGGAGGCGCTGACCTTCGCCGATCAGGTTGTGGTGATGCAGGAGGGCGAGATTGTCCAGATCGGCACGCCGGTGGAGCTGTTCGAGCGTCCCGCCCACACATTCGTCGGCCATTTCATCGGCTCGCCCGGCATGAATGTCCTGCCCTGCGAGGTCCGCGAGGGCGGCGCGTTCTTTGCGGGCAGTCATGTGCCGCTGGAAGGCGCGATCCGGGGGGGCGTCACCGGCGCGGCGGAGATCGGCATCCGTCCCGAATTTGTCACCATCGCCGCCGAGGGCGTGCCCGCCACCGTACGCAAGGTCGCCGATATCGGTCGCCATAGCGTGGTGGAGGCGATGGCGGGCGAGACCAAAATCGCGGCAATCGTCGATGGCGACACCCCGGCAGAGGGGGACGCCGTGCATCTGGCCTTCCAGCCCCGACAGACCCGCCTCTACAGCGATGGCTGGCTGGCGAGCGACGCGGGAGGTACCCCATGAAAACCGAAAACCAGCGCGCCTGGTTCTTCGTCCTGCCGGTTCTCGTGCTCGTCGCGTTCAACGCGCTCATCCCGATGATGACGGTCGTGAACTATTCGGTGCAGGAGACGTTCGGCAACAATCTCTTCTTCTGGCAGGGCCTGGACTGGTTCGAGCAGATCCTGCGCTCGGACCGCTTTCACGCGGCGCTCGGACGACAGTTCCTCTTCACCGGCCTGATCCTCGCGATCGAAATCCCGCTTGGCATCATCATCGCCCTCTCGATGCCGCGAAAGGGCCTCTGGGTGCCGGTCTGCCTGGTGACCATGGCGCTGCCCATGCTGATCCCGTGGAATGTGGTCGGCGCGATGTGGAACATCTTCACCCTGCCCGACATTGGCCTGATGGGGTACTTCCTCAATACAACCCTCGGCATCAACTACGACATGACGCAGGACCCGCTGGCCGCATGGATAACCATTGTGACCATGGACGTCTGGCACTGGACCTCGCTGGTCGTGCTTCTCTCCTATGCCGGGCTGGTCTCGATCCCCGATGCCTATTACCAGGCGGCGAAGATCGACGGTGCCTCCCCCTGGTCGGTCTTTCGCTACATCCAGTTGCCGAAGATGAAGAACGTGCTGACCATCGCGATCCTTTTGCGCTTCATGGACAGTTTCAACATCTACACCGAACCCTTTGTCCTCACGGGCGGCGGCCCGGGCAATTCGACCACATTGCTGTCGATTGACCTGGTGAAAATCGCCCTCGGCCAGTTCGACCTCGGCCCGGCGGCGGCGATGTCGCTGATCTACTTCGCCATCACATTGCTCGTCTCGTGGCTCTTCTACACGCTGATGACCAAAGACGACGCGAAATAGGGAAGGGCAAAGCCATGCAAAAACGATCCCTGATCCCGATCCTCTATATCCTCTTCCTCCTCCTGCCGATCTACTGGCTGGTGGCGATGAGCTTCAAAACCACGAACGAGATCCTCGCCGGGTTTTCGCTCTTCCCCCAGACCTTTACGCTGGAGAACTACAAGGTGATCTTCACCGATCCGAGCTGGTACTGGGGCTATATCAACTCGATCATCTATGTCTCGCTGAACACGGTGATCTCCATCGCCGTCGCCCTGCCCGCGGCCTACGCCTTTTCGCGCTACAGGTTTCTCGGCGACAAGACGCTGTTCTTCTGGCTCCTGACCAACCGCATGGCCCCCGCCGCCGTCTTCGCGCTGCCGTTCTTCCAGCTTTACTCCGCTGTCGGCCTCTTCGACACGCATATCGCTGTGGCGCTGGCCCATTGCCTGTTCAACATCCCCCTCGCGGTGTGGATTTTGGAGGGGTTCATGGGCGGCGTCCCGAAGGAGCTGGACGAGACCGCCTATGTCGACGGCTATTCCTTCCCGCGCTTCTTCATCACCATCTTCATCCCCACGATCAAGGCGGGCGTCGGGGTGGCCGCGTTTTTCTGCTTCATGTTCTCCTGGGTGGAGCTGCTGTTGGCCAAGACCCTCACCGCTGTTGCCGCAAAACCCATCGCGGCGACGATGACCAAGACTGCGTCGAGCGCCGGGTATGAGCTGGGCCTTCTGGCCGCCGCCGGCACGTTGACCATCATTCCGGGGGCCATCGTGATCTATTTCGTGCGCAATTACATCGCGAAAGGCTTCGCGATGGGGAGGGTATGATGCTCGGCTGGATGGCATGGACCTGGCCCACGGGCCTCTTCTTCATCGCGCTTTTCACCGCGATGGGGATCATCACCTATATCGAAATCCGCTACCCCGGCACGTCAGAGCACAAGGGGGTGCTGGGCCTCACCACAACCCGCGGAGATCGCCTGTTCTTGGGGTTACTCGGGAGCGCCTATATCTTTCTGGCGTGGCTGGGGCTGGTGGGGATGCCGCTATGGGTGCCGCTGGGGCTGGCGATTGGGTGGTTGGGATTTTGTTTTTGGAAGGTTTGAGGGAGGGGGGCTGCCCAAATTGACCATTGACGTCAGCGTGACTATCTTCGCGCGTCACTGATTAGAAGACAAACTGCACAAATTTCAGCTATTTACCCCACATAAATTCAGAAATTTCGCCCAACTAATGCACCTGCCCGCGCAGCAAGTTGCTCAAGCTTTGATTGCTGCCCAGCAGTCGGCTTTTACAAATAGAAACTGGCTTGCGAAACACAAATGATAGAGATTGTTGGGCTGCTAATCATCAGCTTTTATTGCTCTTTCTTAATTCTCGCGTTTATCAGCCCATTCTTACCCATATATCTGATGTGGCGAACTGCAGGTCTTTCCGCTTTGGCGCTGACTGCAGGCAGGCTTCTCGAAGGACCCGTTCATTGGTCAGAGAAGAACTTTGCATACACCATGGGAATAATCCAAGTTTCACTATTCATCAGCCTAATTGCGCTGATCATTATCATCAGATTATCGATCGCGGCTGCAAAAACGGGGCTGACGGATGAAGAATATTTTGGCCCTCAAAACTCGTTGGTGTGTTGCTTCAACAAATTAGCAGCGGCGGCGATAGGCTGCGCCGTAGGCATCTTTTCGTTCATTCTGATTGCCCATTTGCTATCTGGCGCAGTGATTAGCCGATATCTTGATCTAAGCGTCGCATTACTCGCAGTTGTCGGCGCGTATTACTCATTCAGATACATTGGATGTGAGATTACAATTGGAGCACTGACGGCCCTTAGCGTGCTCGCTGCATCTTCATTTGCGGGGTCGCTTCAAAGCATTCGTATTCTAAGCGAAGGCGAAGAGCTCGCCGATGGTCGACCTTGGTGCCTAAGCACACCAAACACCGAGCGGCCAATCACTGAAATTGCACAACTTGGCTTTTTTTCTCTCAAGAAGACCCGGGCCTACCCCAATTTAGGTTTGATCGTACTGGAGGATGATCACCCAAAATTAGTCGCCCACTGGTCAATTCGAAAGCAACGCTTCCATCATGCTCCGAATACAAAAGTACTCTTCAGGACCTGTGATCCAATCAATAATTTTTCTGTCAAATTGGAAAATCATGAAGTCCGCCAGAACATATTCGCCGTCGGTTCAGGCAGCTACTCAGTCTCTGCGACATATCATCCTAACATATATACAGATAGAATTTATATTCAAAGCAATATCTTGTTGAAACCGGAGTATATTGATCCAAGAAAACCAGAAATTTTAGAAATAGGTTATAAAGCAGGTGATCTGCACCTACCTGAAAAGGCCGCTCCTCTCAGAATGATACCGCACCCTGAAAATATCGGTATCGACGAATTACCGGTTGGTTACGGCATCACTTACGCAGGCGCAGAAGAGCGAACGGGCCGAAAATTTGTGATTACATGCTTCTCAGGCCGCTATGACGAGCGAAAATGCAGAATTAGAGCGCTCGATAGCTTGCTCTTATATAGTTTTCGTCTTCCGTTCCAAGATATCCATACTTGGTCCGAAGCGACAGACAAAGTCGCAGCGTTGTTCAAATCTTTCAGGGTGGAGCGCCAACACGACTAGCGCAGGATCTGCGCACGCAAGCACAACACCCCCTCACCCCACCTTCAGCCCCTTGAATTCCGCCTCCTGTTTCGCGGCACGTGCCTGCATCGCGGTCATCAGATCCTCGGGCCGCAGCATGCCTGCATTCCACATGGCGATCTGCTCCAATGCGTCGCCTGTCGGGTGGTCCACCGCGTAGTTCAGGGACCGTTTGATCCCGGCCATGGCCAGCGGTGATTTGGCGGCAATGTCTCTTGCCAACGCCAATCCGGCGGCGACCACCGCGTCGCGGTCGGGGTGGACCTTGTTGATCAGGCCGAAGCCTTTCGCCTCCGCCGCGCCAAACCTGCGGCCGGTGAAGCACAGCTCCTTCGCGATGCCGGGGGCGATGACCTTAGGCAGGCGCTGGAGCGTGCCGACATCGGCGGCCATGCCGATATTGATCTCCTCCACCGCGAAATAGGCGTCCTCCGACGCCAGCCGGATATCGGCGGCGGTGATCATGTCGATGGCCCCGCCGACGCAGGCCCCGTGGATGGCGCAGATCACCGGCACATGCGCCCGCTCCAGCGCCGTGAAACTGTCCTGCAGGTGCAGGATATGCTGGTAGAGCGCATGGGCCGCGCGCCCCGGCTCGCCCTTCGTCATATCGGCGATCCCGGCAAAGGCGGTGAGGTCCATGCCAGACGAAAAATGCTTCCCCTCGCCCGAGATCAGGATCGCCCGCACCTCCGGATCGGTGCAGAGCGTGCGGGTGAGGCGCGGCAGGTCCTCCCAGAAATCCGGGCCCATGGCATTGGCCTTTTCGGGGCGGTTCATCACCAGATGGGCGACATGGGCGTCGATCTCGACGCGGAAAAAGGTGCTGTCCAGCGACATATCAGGCTTCCTTGGCTTTGTGCCGCGCGCCGGGCGCGGGCGGGTCATTCGGGGCACCCGCAAAGCACTGCGCGTTCGCCATCCACAGCGCCGCCGCCTCGCCCGTCGTCTCGATATCGGTATCGGCCACATTGCGGGTCTGCGCGACGGTCTGCGCGAACCCGACGGCGGAGCCGCTGACCATATTCGCCTCGTCCACCGCGCCCCATTCCCAGACCGCGCCGGAAGGGGCGATGAGGCGCACAAAAGGCACCGGCTCGGGCGGGGTCATCCGGCGCACCGCGAAGGTCCAGCCATAGGTCGTCACACCCAGATGGCAGATGTTTTTCACGCGGTCGGCCTCCACCCGGTCGCGGCCGAGCGCATCGAACACCTCCTGCCCATGGGCCCAGGTTTCCATCTGCCGCGCGGTGACCATGGAGCGGGCGGACATGTCCGGCCCCGCCCATTTCAGGCGTTTCTTCGGGTCCACGTCGGAATAGGCCGCCGCCGTCCGCGCCGCCTGCGCCGCCCAGGCATCGCGCAGGGCACAGCCCGACAGGGCCTTCTCCGCCAGCCAGACATTCTGCGCCTCGATCATCGATCGCCCCTCCCCCATCGCCTTGTAAACGGGGGCCAGAAAATCACCGAATGCGGCTTCATCGGCGAGGCTCAGCTCAGCCGCGATGTCGAACATGTGCAGATGTCCGATCACATCGCCAATGGTCCATGATTTGAACAGCGTCTCGCGGGCGAAATCGGCATCGGTCAGGTCGGACGTGACAGCGGCGAGGGCCTCGGCCTCCGCCCGGAAATCAGCGGCTTGTTGCATACTCCCTCCCCCGGTTGTTTTGCGGGAGGCTAGCGGATCGCTGCGGGCGGTAAAAGCCCCGGTGGGAACACCGGGCACCGGGGTCCCGGCGCAAGGCCGGGACGGTGGCAAGGTGGATCAACCATCCCCGCTCTGCATGAAGGCGCGCTCCCCCATGGCAAGGTGGACCAACCGCCCAGGCCCTGCGCCGGCCCCCCCCCCCCTCAGGGCACCTCAATCGCCACCGCCGTCCCCTCGCCGCCGCCAATGCAGAGCGAGGCGACGCCCTTGGACCCACCCCGCGCCTCCAGCGCATGCAACAACGTTACCAGAATACGCGCGCCCGATGCACCGATGGGGTGGCCGAGCGCGCAAGCCCCGCCGTTTACATTCAGCTTCTCGCGCGGCATTCCGACCTCCGCCATCGCAGCCATGGGGACAACCGCGAAAGCCTCGTTCACCTCCCAGAGGTCCACATCGTCCACCGCCCAGCCGGTCTGATCCAGTACGGATTTCATCGCAGGCACCGGCGCGGTGGTGAACCAGTTCGGGGCCTGCGCGTGGCTGGCATGGGCGCGGATATAGGCGCGCACCGGCAGGCCCTTCGCCTTCGCATCGCTCTCGCGCATCAGGATCAGCGCCGCCGCGCCGTCGGAGATGGACGAGGCATTCGCCGGGGTCACCGTGCCGTCCTTCTTGAAGGCAGGCTTCAGGGTCGGGATCTTGTCGGGGCGCGCTTCCTTGGGTTGCTGGTCGCCCGCAACGACGACATCGCCCTTGCGGGTTTTCACTGTCACTGCCTCGATCTCGGCGCTGAAGGCACCCGATGCCTCGGCATCCAGCGCATTTTGCAGGGAGGCCAGCGCGTATTCGTCCTGCGCCTCGCGCGTGAACTGGTATTTTTCAGCACATTCCTCGGCAAACGATCCCATCAGACGCCCCGTCTCGTACGCGTCCTCCAGCCCGTCGAGGAACATATGGTCCTTCATCTCCGCATGGCCAAGCCGCGCGCCGCTGCGCATTTTCGGCACCACATAGGGCGCGTTGGTCATCGATTCCATGCCGCCCGCGACCACCACCGACCCATTGCCCGCACGCAGCTGGTCAACCGCCACCATCACCGTCTTCATGCCCGATCCGCACATTTTGTTGAGGGTGGAGGCCGGGACCCCCTCCCCCAACCCGCCCTTGAACGCGGCCTGGCGCGCCGGGGCCTGGCCCTGGCCTGCGGGCAGGACGCAGCCCATCAGAACCTCATCCACATCATCGGGCGCGACCCCGCCCCGCGCCAGCGCTGCGCGGATCGCGACACCGCCGAGGTCGGCTGCGGTGACAGCGGCAAAATCGCCCTGAAAGCCGCCCATGGGCGTGCGCGCGGCACCAACGATAACGATGGGATCGGACATGAGACTTCCTCCGGATGCGATATGTTGTGATGCGGCAATATCCAACCGATTCCAGCCAATCGCAACTGTTGCGCGATCATTGCAGGCCGCTCGCGCGTCATGGGCAGGGATTGTGGGCGCGCCAGCCCTCCTCCCCCAAGTTTAGTGTCGGAAAAGCGCTAAAAACACCCTGAATATCGGCTCGTCTGGTGGACGCGATGGCGGGCCGGGGATATAGTTGATCCAACATCAAACAAGGCCGGACCGAGCAGGACAAACCCCCCGTGAGCGACGACGATATCAATGACGGTGCAGACGACGCTGTGCCACCCCGCCCCGCATATGACGGCCCGACCATTTCGGTCGAGGATGAGATGCGGCGCAGCTATCTCGACTATGCCATGTCGGTCATCGTCAGCCGCGCCATCCCCGATGTGCGCGACGGGCTGAAACCGGTCCATCGGCGCATCCTCTATGCGATGCACGAGACGGGCAATACCCACGACAAACCCTATCGCAAATCGGCGCGGCCCGTGGGTGATGTGATGGGTAAATATCACCCCCATGGGGACAGCGCGATCTATGACGCGCTAGTGCGCATGGCGCAGGATTTCTCCATGCGCCTGCCCTTGCTGGACGGTCAGGGCAATTTCGGCTCCATGGATGGCGATAGCCCGGCGGCGATGCGCTACACCGAGGTGCGGATGGACAAGCCTGCCGGTTTCCTTCTTGCGGATATCGAGAAGGAAACCGTCGACTTTCAGGACAATTACGATGGTAAGGACCGTGAACCCACCGTCCTGCCCGCGCGCTTTCCCAATATGCTGGTCAATGGCGCGGGCGGCATCGCCGTCGGCATGGCGACCAATATCCCGCCCCATAACCTTGGCGAGGTGATCGATGCGACGCTGGCGCTAATCGACACGCCGGATCTCGAAGTCACCGACCTGATGGAATACATCCCCGCGCCGGATTTCCCGACGGGCGGGATCATCCTTGGCCGCTCCGGCGCGCGCAAAGCCTATCTCGAAGGGCGCGGCAGCGTCATCATCCGCGCCAAGACCCATGTGGAGGAGATCCGCAAGGACCGCTACGCCATCATCGTCGATGAGGTGCCCTATCAGGTCAACAAGTCGACCATGATCGAAAAGATCGCGGAACTGGTGCGCGAGAAAAAGATCGAGGGCCTGCACCACGTTCAGGATGAAAGCGACCGCCATGGCGTGCGCGTCGTGATCGAGCTGAAGCGCGATGCCACACCCGAGGTGGTGCTGAACCAGCTCTTCCGCTTCACACCGCTGCAGACCTATTTCGGCTGCAACATGCTGGCGCTGAACAATGGCCGGCCAGAGCAGATGGACCTGAAGACCATCCTCGCCGCCTTTGTCAGCTTCCGCGAGGAGGTCGTCACCCGCCGCACCGCGTTCGAATTGCGCAAGGCGCGTGAGCGGGCGCATGTGTTATGCGGCCTCGCCGTTGCGGTTGAAAATGTCGATGAGATCGTGCGCACCATCCGCGCCTCCCCCGACCCGGCGACCGCGCGCGCCTCGCTGATGGAGCGGCGCTGGCCCGCCGCCGATATCGCGCCTTACATTCAGCTCATCGACGATCCGAGCCACAAGATGAACGAGGACGGGACCTACAACCTGTCCGAAACCCAGGCCCGCGCGATCCTCGAACTCCGCCTCCAGCGCCTGACTGCCATTGGCGTCAAGGAAGTCACGGATGAGCTGGAGGAACTGTCCGGCAAGATCACCGATTATCTGGATATCCTCCGCTCGCGAGAGCGGATCATGGCGATCATTTCCGCCGAACTGGCAGAGGCACGCGAGGAATTCGCCACACCGCGCCGGTCGGAGATTGTCGACTATGCCGGCGACATGGACGACGAGGACCTGATCGAGCGGGAGGACATGGTCGTCACCGTCACCCATGGCGGCTATATCAAGCGCACGCCCCTGGTCGAATACCGGGCGCAGGCGCGCGGCGGCAAGGGCACGCAGGGGATGTCGATGAAGGATGATGACTTCGTCACCACCCTTTTCGTGGCCAATACCCACACGCCGATCCTGTTTTTCACCACGGACGGCATTGCCTACAAGCTGAAGACATGGCGTCTGCCGCTTGGCGGGCGCAACACGCGCGGCAAGGCCATCGTCAATGTGCTGCCGGTGCAGCCCGGTGTCTCCATCGCCGCCATGATGCCCGTCGACAAGCCGGAGGAGGATTGGGACGACCTGCAAATCGTCTTCGCGACTTCCAAGGGCGGCGTGCGGCGCAATGCGCTGTCCGATTTCACCAATGTGAAATCCAACGGCAAGATCGCGATGAAATTCGAAGGGGAGGATGAGGACGCCACCCTCGTCAACGCCCGTATCTGCGATGAAGGCGACGATGTGATGCTGGTCACCGCCAAGGGCAAGGCGATCCGCTTCCCCTCCACCGATGTGCGCGTCTTCCAGTCGCGCGCCTCCACCGGTGTGCGCGGTATCCGTCTGCTCGGCGATGATTTCGTTGTCTCGATGTCGGTGATCCGCCATTTCGACGCGACGTCGGAGGAACGTCAGGCTTACCTCAAAATGCGCCGCGCCGTGGCCGGGGCCATCGACGAAGATGCGGACAATGACGAGGAAGCTGTCGCCGATGTCGCCCTGCCGAACGAGCGCTATGTGGAGATGTCGGCCGCCGAGAACCTGATCCTGACCCTGACCGAAAGTGGCTCGGGCAAGATCTCATCCTCTCATGACTATCCGGTGCGCGGGCGTGGCGGTCAGGGCGTCTCGGCCATGGACAAGGCCATGCGCGGCGGCCCCTTGGTCGCCTCCTTCCCGGTGGAGCTGGACGACCAGATCATGCTGGTCACGGACGCGGGCCAGTCGATCCGCTGCCCGGTCTCCGGCATCTCCTTCCGCTCGCGAGGGGCGGGGGGGGTGCGGGTATTCAACACGGCATCCGGGGAAAAGGTCATGTCCGTCGCCCGCATCGCCGAGCAGGGCGATGATGACGGCGATGATGACGGAAAGGATGCGCCATCGTCGGACGGACCGCATGGCGACGCATAACCGGCGACAGTGATAACCCTTTTCTGACAACTGCGTGAGACGTCTGGAGAAGCGGCAAAGGGTCATTAGGTCAAGAACACATGTTCAACCTGATGGAGCGCCCTATGCCAACGTCCCGACGCCTCGTCCTTGCATTCGCCGTTGCTCTGCCGATCGCGGCTTTGACAACCACCGCCCTGACCAGCCGCGTCTCGGCCAGCAATCCGCAGATCTATGCCAATGATGGGATCGCCATCGATGGCACTGATCCGGTCTCCTACTTCACCAAAGGCAAGCCGGTCGAAGGCAGTGCCGATTACACCTATGAATGGCGCGGTGCGACCTGGCAGTTCTCATCGGCTGAGAACCGCGATCTCTTCGCCGCCGATCCCGTTGCTTATGCACCGCAATATGGCGGCTACTGCGCCTATGCGGTCAGCTACGGCTCCACCGCCTCGACAGTTCCAGAGGCATGGAAGATCGTCGATGGGAAACTGTATCTGAACTATTCCAGCAGAATTCAGCGCCGTTGGGAAAGCGACATCCCCGGTTACATCGCGTCAGCGGATGAAAACTGGCCAACCGTTCTCGACTGACATTTCTGATGATTGTCGTTCAGCACAGACCGCCCTGCCGCCTGCGACAGCGATGCTGAACATTCCCTAGCGCAATTGCGCGGTGAGATGTGGTTTCATGCAGCATCTATAGGGGGAGTTTGAGATCGCGGGGCCGGGCTCCCACAGGTGCCCGGCCCCTCTTGGTCTACGTGTCTTGCTGATCAACGTGTCATCGCGACGAAGTCGTCGATCACATTCTGAACCACACTTTTCTCAAGAAACGGCGTTGCCGTGTTTGCACCTGTCGGTGCCATACTGAAGATACCAAAACCCAGAAACGCGACAAAAATGATGGCCAACCCTTGTGGCCCGAAGATTGCATTTAACATGATGTGTCAGGACCTGTGTCTATATACAGCCCGTTAACGCGGAGCCCCACTCATACGCCTGAACGATTCGAAACTACGGTATTTTTGGTCGATTTGCAGCAACAAAATGCACATCGTGATCAGAACTCGCCTTCTCCGACCGAAAAGGATAGAGCCGTCAAGACCTTGCAGAATCAATGAGATGGCTCAAAATCGCACGAATGCGATCTTGCGTTTTCCACCCCAGATTGATCGCACCCGCGACAGAGGATGTCAGAATGAAACAAACGGGAAAATCCTGTGATCCGATCCACATTGTCGGGGGTGGCATGGCCGGGTCGGAGGCTGCCTGGCAAATCGCCAATCGCGGCGTGCCGGTCATCCTGCATGAAATGCGCCCTGAACGTGGCACCGACGCCCATCAGGGCGAAGGTCTGGCGGAAATGGTCTGCTCGAACTCCTTTCGCTCGGATGATCACGAATCCAATGCCGTCGGTCTTTTGCACTGGGAAATGCGGCAGGCAGGCTCGCTGATCATGGCGGAAGGGGACAAGGCGCAGGTCCCCGCAGGCGGCGCGCTGGCGGTTGACCGCGATGTCTTCTCCGCCGGCGTGACAGCCAAGCTGGAGGCGCATCCGCTGGTGACCATAGAGCGGGGCGAGGTCCCCGGCCTGCCCCCCGCCGACTGGTCCTCCGTCATCATCGCCACCGGCCCGCTGACATCGCCCGCCATGGCGGAGGCGGTGCGCGATCTCGGCGGGGAAGACAGCCTCGCCTTTTTCGACGCCATCGCCCCCATCGTCTATGCCGACAGCATCGACATGGAAAAGGCATGGTTCCAATCCCGTTATGACAAGGGCGAGACGGAGGAGGAGCGCACAGCCTATCTCAATTGCCCCATGGACAAGGCCCAGTACGAGGCGTTCATCGACGCGCTCCTCGCCGCTCCTAAGACCGAATTCAAGGAATGGGAAGCTGACACACCCTATTTCGAGGCCTGCCTGCCCATCGAGGTGATGGCAGAGCGCGGGCGCGAGACCCTGCGCCACGGCCCGATGAAGCCTGTGGGTCTCACCAATCCCCATAGTCCGACCGTGAAAGCTCATGCAGTGGTTCAGTTGCGCCGGGATAATGCGCTGGGAACGCTCTACAATATCGTCGGTTTCCAGACCAAGATGAAATACGGCGTGCAAGCAGAAGTCCTCTCCGCAATACCGGGGCTGGAGGGTGCGAAATTCGCCCGGCTCGGCGGCATTCACCGGAATACGTTCATGAACTCGCCGCGCCTTCTGGACGATCAGATGCGCCTTCGGGCCGATCCGCGCCTGCGTTTCGCGGGCCAGGTGACCGGGGTTGAGGGCTATGTCGAAAGCGCCGCCATGGGCCTCATCGCCGGGCGGCTGGCAGCGGCGGAAAGGCTTGGCCAGACCCTGACACCGCCGGGGCCGGAGACAGCCCATGGTGCCCTCATCCATCACATCACTGGCGGGGCGGAGGCAGAGACCTTCCAGCCGATGAACGTGAATTTCGGCCTCTTCCCCCCGCTGGAGGATGCAGCAAGGGGACGGCGCGCCAAGGCGAACCGAAAGATCGCCTACACGACCCGCGCAAAATCAGCCTTTGAGCTATGGTTGAACAGCCACTGACCACGCAAGATCATTGACACAACGCTCAATCCTGCGCCGTAATGCCCGATGGGAGACCTTGCCATGACCAAGAAGTTTCTTGAACGTGCCTATGGTCACAAACCCGGCAGAGAGGCGGTCGCATTCTACAATGAATGGGCCGACACTTATGATGCCGAACTGGAATCCGGCCGTTACATGACGCCGGTCCGCTGCGCCTCCGCGCTTGCAGAAGCCGGCGCTGATCTTGACACGCCCACGCTCGATTTCGGCTGCGGCACCGGCCTGTCGGGCGAGGCGCTGAAACGCGAAGGCTTCACCACCGTCGATGGCTGGGACCCGACGCCCGAGATGCTGAAACTGGCAGAGGGGCGTGGCGTCTACCGCGTCCTGCGTCAGATAGAGCCGGACAGGCCGCTCTTCGCACCGCCCAACGCCTATGGCGCGGTCAACGCGGTCGGCGTGCTCAGCCCCGGCCTCGCGCCGCCCGAGACGTTCGAGCAGCTATTGTCCTTCCTGCCGAAGGGCGGGCTGATCGCGTTCTCGCTGAATGATCATGCCATCGAGGACGGCACGCACCGCGCGCATCTTGAAGGGTTGGTGGCAGCAGGCGTGGTGGAGGTGACCTTCAGCGAATATGGCGACCATATTCCCGGAACCGGCCTCAATGCCTGGGTCTACGTCATCCGCAAACTCTGACCGCCGCACCTCTGCGCCTCACCCCTCGCGCAGGGCCTCCAGTTCCAGCCACTCATCCTCCGCCGCGCCGAGGGCCGCCTGACGTTCGGCCAGGGCTTCGCTCGCCTTGGTGAACTTCGCCGGATGAGTGGTATAGAGGTCCGGATCGGCCAGCAATTCCTCCAGCTTGGCGATCTCTCGGCCAAGCTTGTCCATCTCGCCGGGCAACTGATCCAGCCGCCGCGTCTGCGCAAAGGACATCTTCTGGCGTTTCGGCGCGGCAGGTGCCGCCATGCGCGGCGGTGTCGGCACAGCGGCAGCACCCTTGGCCGGGGTGGTTTTGGCCCCCTGCCCGCCTGCGGCACCGCGTTGGCGGCGATAATCGCTCCACCCGCCCGGATACTCCACCGCGCGCCCGTCGCCTTCGAGGGCGATCACCGATGTCGCGACCCGGTCCAGGAAGTCGCGGTCATGGCTGACCAGCAGCACCGTGCCGTCGTAATCCGCCAGCAGCTCCTGCAACAGATCCAGCGTCTCCATATCCAGATCATTGGTCGGCTCGTCGAGCACCAGCATATTGCTCTCACGTGCCAGCAGCTTCGCGAGGAGGAGGCGCGCCCGCTCCCCACCCGACAGCGCGGAGACCGGCCCGCGCGCCTGATTTTCATTGAAAAGAAAGCTCTTCAGATACCCCACCACATGCTGCGGATTGCCCCGCACCATCACCTGATCGGAGCGGGTTTTGGGGCCGCGCAGCTTGTCCTCGGTCAGCGTCTCCCACAGGGATTTCGCCGGGTCCAGCGCCTCGCGGTTCTGATCGAAAAGGACAATCTCCAAGTTTGATCCCAGCCGCACTGCCCCCTCATCCGGGGCGAGATTGCCGATCAGCATGTTCAGCAGCGTCGTCTTGCCCGCCCCGTTCGGCCCGACCAACGCCACCCGGTCACCGCGCGCGATGCGGGTGGAAAAGGGCGCGAGGATCTCACGATCCCCAAACCGCTTGGCGATCTCCTTTGCCTCGATGGCCAGCTTGCCGGAGGTGCCCGATGCGCTCATCGCCAATGCGGCCACGCCCGTTTCCGCAATCTGCGCCGCGCGGGTGTCGCGCAGTTCGCCAAGGCGGCGCACGCGGCCCATATTGCGCTTGCGGCGGGCGGAAATCCCCTCCACTGCCCAGCGTGCCTCGGCCTTGATCAGGCGGTCCAGCTTGTGCCGCTCGGCGCGCTCTTCCTCCAGCACCTTGTCGCGCCAGTCTTCAAAACCGCCGAACCCATGGGGCGCGCGGCGGCACTCGCCCCGATCCAGCCACAGCGTCGCGCGGCTGAGCGCGGTCAGGAACTGGCGGTCATGACTGATCATGATGAAGGCCGTGCGCGTATTGGCCAGCGTTCCTTCCAGCCATTCGATCGCCGCGATGTCGAGATGGTTCGTGGGCTCGTCCAGCAGCATCAGATCGGGACCGCCCGCAAGGCAGCGCGCAAGCGCGGCGCGCCGCCGCTCCCCGCCCGAGGCCGCATCGGGCGCAATGTCCTCGCGCACCTGCAAGCCCTCCATGGCCATCTCCGCCAGGTAGCGTTCGTGCATTTCCAGATCGGCCGCCGCGAAATCACCGAGCGTCGCGAAGCCCTCAAAATCAGGCTCCTGCGGCAGATAGGCGATGCGCACACCGGGCTGGACGAACCGGTGCCCCTCATCCGGCGCAACCGCGCCTGCGATGACTTTCAGGAGGGTCGATTTGCCCGATCCGTTGCGCCCCACAAGGCACAGCCGGTCGCCTGGCTGCACCGCCAGCGACAGGCCCGCGAACAGCGGCTGCCCCCCGAATCCGAGGGCGATATCGTCGAGTGTAAGAAGCGGTGGTTCGGCCATCACCGGCGCGTAGCGGGCGACGGGCATGGCGTCAACTCCCCAGCCCGGTCGCGCATCCGGGCTTGCGCGCCGCCGCGCCGCGTTCTTTAACCGGATCATGACATCCGCACCGATCAATCCCGCCCTTGCAGGCACCCTCCCCTCGCCGATCATGACCGCATCGAAATGGGTTGCGGGGCACGAATTCCCCGCGGATCGCCCGCTGATCAACCTCGCCCAGGCCGCGCCCGTCGGCCCGCCGCCCCTGCGCCTGCGCGAGGTGATGGCGGAGGCGGTGCTGCACTCGACCGACGCGCATCTCTACGGCGCGGTCTTGGGCGATCAGGCCCTGCGCGCCGAAATCGCCGCGCAATGGTCGGCGCACTATGGTGGCCGCATCGACGCGGCGGAGGTCGGCATCACATCGGGCTGCAATCAGGCCTTTTGCGCCGCCACGCTCTCGCTGGCTGGCACAGGAGATGAAGTCATCCTGCCAACCCCATGGTATTTCAATCACAAAATGTGGCTCGACATGATCGGTGCCCGCGCCGTTCCCCTGCCGACAGGTGCAGATTGTCTGCCTGACCCCGCCGCCGCCCGCGCGCTGATCACACCGCGCACCCGCGCCATCGCGCTGGTCAGCCCCAACAACCCGACCGGTGCGGAGTATCCCCCCGCGCTCCTCTCCGCCTTTCTCGATCTTGCCGCCGAGGCCGGGATCGCCCTCATTCTGGATGAGACCTATCGCGATTATCATTCCGCCGAAGGGGCACCTCATGACCTCTTCACGCGCGACGACTGGCGCGGCACGCTCATCCATCTCTACAGCTTTTCGAAAGCCTATCACCTGACCGGCCACCGCATCGGCGCGGTGATCAGCGATGCGGCCCGCATGGCCGAGATAGAGACCTTTATCGACACCGTCACCATCTGCCCCTCCCGCATCGGGCAGATCGCAGCGCTCGAAGGGCTGCGCACCCAGTCCGCTTTCGTCGCGGCGGAGCGCGCCGAGTTCCTGGCCCGCCGCAAGGTGCTGGAGGCTGAGTTCGCTACCGGGATCGGTGACTGGACGCTCCACCGCGCCGGGGCCTATTTCGCCTATGTCGAGCACCCGTTCGATATAGGGGCGGAGGCGCTGGCACAGCGGCTGGTCAGGGACGCCTCGCTCCTCCTCCTGCCGGGCACGTTCTTCGCGCCCGAAGGCGATGCGCATGCCGACCGCACCATGCGCATCGCCTTCGCCAATGTCGGTGCCGATGGCATCCGCGAAATGGCGACGCGGCTGCGTGCCTTCCGGCCCTGATCCGGTGCCGGGGTTCTACGAATTTTTCTGCGGCGGCGGCATGGCGCGGATTGGTCTGGGGCCGGATTGGCAGTGCCTCTTCGCCAATGACATTGACCCGGCCAAATGCACCAGCTACCGCGCCAATTTCGGCACAGATCACCTGTCGGAGCGGGACATTCACGATCTCACCGCCGATGATCTGCCGGGCCAAGCGACGCTCGCCTGGGCCTCCTTCCCCTGTCAGGACCTCTCGCTCGCAGGCAACCGCGCCGGGCTGAGCGGCGCGCGCAGCGGCACGTTCTGGGGGTTCCATCGCCTGATGCGCCAGCTCGCCGATCAGACCCGCGCCCCGCGCTTCATCGTGATCGAGAATGTGGCAGGTCTTGCGACCTCTTCTGGCGGGGCGGATCTACGTGTTGTCGCCGGGGCGCTGGCGGATCTTGGCTACCAAATCGACATCCGCCTGCTCGATGCAGCCGATTTCCTCCCCCAGTCGCGCCCGCGTCTCTTCATCATCGCCTGGCGCGGGGTGGATGCCGGCGCGCCCGTCTCGGCCCGGTCCCTCGGCCTCCCCCCGCTAGAGCACGCCGAGCCGGCGCTCCGCCACCTCGCCCTCCCGCCGCCACCGCGCATCAATAGCGATCTCGGCACCATCATCCAGCCGGGTCTGCCGGTCTTCACCGCTGAGAAAACGGAATACCTTCTCTCCCTCATGGCCCCGCTGCACCGCGCCCGGCTCGATGCAGCGCGGGCCCGCGCCACCGGGACCGGCTTGCCGGTCCATGGCGCGCTCTTTCGGCGGATGCGGCGCGGCGTACAAAGGGCCGAAATCCGCTTTGACCGCGCCGGGTGCCTGCGCACGCCCTCTGGCGGGTCATCGAAGCAGGTCTTGCTGACCGCACATCCCGGCGGCACGGTGACCACCCGCCACATCTCCGGTCGCGAGGCCGCGCGCCTCATGGGCCTGCCGGACAGCTATCGCCTGCCCGCGTCGGAAACCGCCGCCCTGCGTCTGACTGGCGACGGCGTCGCGGTGCCTGTTGTGCGCCATATCGCGGTGCATGCGCTCGCGCCCCTGATCACAAAACCGTTCATCGGCCAGCTTGAACCCGCCGCCGCGGGCGCATAAAGTCCGGCCAGATTTCCACGACATACAGGGTTCACTGATGCTCGATTTCCTGCGCCGCGGCGTGAAGACCTGGATTGCCAAGGTTCTCTTCGCACTTCTTGTCGTCAGCTTTGCCATTTTCGGCATTGGCGATGTGTTCAGCTTCGGCCTTGGCTCCTCCGTGGCCCAGGTCGGCAACCAGAAAATTACGGTGGAGCGGTATTCAACCGCCCTCAATCAGGAAATTCGCGCGCAGTCGCAGCGCTTCGGCCAGGCCATCGACGGCCAGACGGCGCGCGCGCTCGGTCTCGACCAGCAGGTTCTCGCCCGCATGGCGCAGGAGGCGACACTGGACGAAGCGGTGGATGAACTGGGCCTCTCCGCGCCTGACGACGCGGTCGGGCGGATCATCACCGCCGATCCAGGCTTCCAAAACGCCGCCGGGGAATTCGATCAGGAAACCTATCGCTATCGCCTCGCGCAGGCCAATTTCACCATCGAGGATTACGAGGAAGCGACCCGCCGCTCGCTGACCCGCTCCGCCCTCGCGCAGGCGCTGTCCGCAGGCGCACGCGCGCCGGTCGGGGCCATCGACACGATCTACACATACCAGACGGAGACCCGCGTGATCGACTATATCACGCTGAACGCAGCCACCCATGCTGATGATGCCGGCACGCCATCCGAAGATGACCTGATCGCCTATCACGCCGCGAACGAGGACAGCTTCACCGCGCCCGAGACGCGCGAGGCTGTCTATCTCCATGTCTCCATCGAAGATCTCGCCCCGACCATGGCGGTGGACGATCAGGACCTCAGCGATCTCTATGAAGACCGGCGCGATGAATATGACCTGCCGGAATCCCGTGCGCTCTATCAGCTGATCTTCGACACCGAGGAAGATGCCAATGCCGCGCTTGAGCGGATTGCGGCAGGCGAGGCCGATTTCGACGCCATTCTGGCGGAGCGGGGCGAGAGCCGCGCCGACACCTCCCTCGGCACCATCTCGGCGGGGGAGCTGAGCACCGCCGCCAGCGATGCCGCCTTCGCCCTGCCCGGCACCGGCATTGCCGGTCCGGTCGATACGGGCTTTGGCTTTGCCATCATTGACGTTGCCGCCGTCACCCCGGCGGAGGTCACGCCCTTCGAAGATGCCCGGCCTGAGCTTTTGCTCGATCTGCAACGCGCCGAGGCCCGCGCCAGCGCCCCCGAAATTGCGGGCGAGATTGACGACTTGCGCGCCGGGGGGGCCACATTGGAAGAGATCGCGACCGAAATGGGTCTGCCCCTCCTCACCGTGCCGGGCATCGCCCGCTCCGGCGAGGGTGCCAGCGGCTTGACCGCCACCCAGGGGTTCCTGACAGAGCTTTTTGAATCCGAAGAGGGGGAGGAGCGTGACATCATCGAAACCGATGAGGGCGGCTACTTCGTCCTCCGCCTCGATGGCATCAACCCTGCCTCGGTGCGCCCGCTGGATGAGGTCCGCGATCTCGCCGCCACCGGCTGGCAGGTGGAGGCCCTGCGCCGCTCGCTCGAAGAAAAGGCGGACGCCGCCATCGCCCGTCTCGACAGCGGCACGCCGCTGAGCGAAATAGCCACCGAATTCGCGCTGGAGGTCGACAGCGAAGGCCCAAAAAGCCGGATCGAAGGCTGGCAGGCGATCACCCCTGAACTGGTCGAGACCCTCTTTGAAGGCGATGCCGGTACCGCCGGACGCGCCGCCGCACCGGGACGCATCGATGCCGTCGTGATCGCGCAGGTGGCAGACATCGCTGATGCCGAAGATACGGACGCCAACCGCACCCTGCGCGATGTGCTCAGCCGCCAGATGAACGCGATGGCGGGCGATGATGTGCTGACCCTCTACATGATGCGCAAACAGGAAGATGTCGGCGTCAGCGTCAACCAGCAGGTCCTGGACAGCGTGCTGTCGCAGACCCAATACTGATCCATGCAGATCGAACCCGGCTTCGAGGCGTTCAAACCCGTCCACGAGGCCGGGCAGAACCAGGTTCTCTACACCGTTCTGCCCGCCGATCTCGACACGCCGGTGTCGCTGATGCTGAAGCTGACGGCGGCGGCGGAGAATTCGTTCCTGCTCGAATCCGTGACAGGGGGCGAGATCAAGGGCCGCTATTCCGCCCTCGGCATGAAGCCGGATGTCATCTGGCGCTGTATCGGTGACAAGGCCGCGATCAACCGCGCCGCGCGCTACGACGCCGACGCGTTTGAGCCCGAAGCCCTGCCCCCGCTCGACAGCCTGCGCGCCTTTCAGCGCGAATCGCGCATCGATCTACCCAAGGGCCTGCCCCCGATCGCAGCCGGGCTCTTCGGGTTTTTCGGCTATGACATGGTGCGCCTCGCCGAACGCCTGCCTGCGCCAAATCCCGATCCCCTCGGCCTGCCCGACAGCCTGATGATGCGCCCGACGGTTGTTGCCGTCATGGACGCGGTAAAGGACGTCGTGACCCTCATCGCCCCCGTCTGGGCCCGCGACGGCCAGCCTGCCCGCGCCGCCTATGCCCAGGCGGCGGAGCGTTTGTCGGACGCCGTCGCCTCGCTCGACCGCCCGATCATGGTGGAGAGGGACTATGGCGACGCGATGGAGATCGGCGAGCCGGTCTCCAACACACCGGTGGAGACCTATCTCGACATGGTGCAGAAGGGAAAAGACTATATCGAGGCGGGCGACATCTTTCAGGTCGTCCTCTCCCAGCGCTGGAAGATGGACTTCCCGCTGCCCCCGTTCAGTTTTTACCGGGCGCTGCGCCGCACGAACCCCTCCCCTTACATGTTCTATTTCAATTTCGGCGGCTTCCAACTGGCCGGGGCCTCGCCCGAGGTACTGGTCAAGGTCCGCGACGGCACCGTCACCATC
The DNA here is from genome assembly GCA_039030855.1 of Pseudomonadota bacterium. Classification (GTDB taxonomy): domain Bacteria; phylum Pseudomonadota; class Alphaproteobacteria; order Rhodobacterales; family Rhodobacteraceae; genus Pikeienuella. The sequence continues at coordinate 15,566 of JBCCDJ010000003.1, read as the reverse complement.
CGCCCCATCGCCGGCACCCGCCCCCGCGGCAAGACGGAGGAGGAGGACCAGGCCCTCGAAGCCGACCTCATGGCCGACCCCAAGGAGCTTGCCGAGCACCTGATGCTGCTCGATCTCGGCCGCAATGATGTGGGCCGGGTTGCCAAAATCGGCACCGTGCATCCGACATCGGAATTCAAGGTCGAACGCTACAGCCATGTCATGCACATCGTCTCGAATGTGGAGGGGGCGCTTGACCCCACCCATGACGCGCTCTCCGCTCTCCTCGCCGGGCTGCCTGCGGGCACCGTATCGGGCGCGCCGAAAATCCGCGCGATGGAGATCATTGACGAGCTGGAGCTGGAAAAACGCGGCCCCTATGCGGGCGGCGTTGGTCACATATCCTCCGCCGACGACATGGACATGTGCATCGCGCTCCGCTCTGCCGTGATCAAGGACGGCGCGCTTTACGTGCAGGCAGGCGGCGGCGTCGTCTGGGACAGCGACCCGGAGATGGAGCGTCAGGAGACGATCCACAAATCCAACGCCGTCGTGCGCGCCGCCGAAGAAGCCGCCCGCTTTGCCCGTCGCGGCAATCGCTGAGCGGCACCAGCGCGGAAAACCCCGCAAGGTTGCCCGATGAGCGCATTGATACAACCGCTATTCCACACTAAACTGGTGTTCTTCACTGCACAGGAGTTGAGCGATGAACCTCAACATCACCGACTGGGCCTATGGGCTTGGCGGCGGGCTGCTGATCGGCCTCTCCGCTGCGTTGTTTCTTCTGGCGAATGGCCGGATCGCCGGGATCAGCGGCATTCTTGGCGGGCTGATCGGGCCGGTGGCACCGCCTGACCGGGCCGAACGCCTGCTCTTCCTTCTCGGCCTTATCGGCGCGCCTGCCATCTGGCTCCTGATCGGGCACGCGCCTCAGGTCAACGCGACCACATCGCCGGTGATCCTCATCGCCGCCGGGCTGCTCGTTGGCATCGGCACGCGGATGGGCGGGGGCTGCACATCGGGCCATGGCGTCTGCGGGATGTCGCGGGTCTCGCCACGCTCGATCATGGCGGCGCTGACCTTCATCCTTGTCGGCGTGGTGGTCGTCACACTCGGTCGCCATGTGATCGGGGGCCTCTGATGCGCGGGCTTGTCTCTCTTGCCGCCGGAGCGCTCTTCGGCATCGGCCTTGTGGTTGCCGACATGATCAACGCCGCCCGCGTGCAGGCCTTTCTCGACCCGTTCGGCACCTGGGACCCGACGCTCGCCTTCGTCATGGGCGGTGCGATGATTCCGATGATCATCGCCTGGGCAGTGGCGCGCAACCGCAAGCCCGCCTTCGCCGACGCCTTCCCCGGCAAGCCCGGTGATATCGACGCGCGGCTGATCGGCGGATCGGCCCTTTTCGGTGCAGGCTGGGGCCTTGCCGGGTTCTGCCCCGGACCGGCACTGGCCGCCTTGTCCTTCGGCGGCTGGCCGGTCGCGCTATTTGCCGCCGCAATGCTGGTGGGCATGGCGGTGCACGGGTTCACGTCGCGTGCACCGACAACGGCCTAATCAGCCGCTTCCACGAACCGCCTGTCGGGAACCGAATAAAGCCGCCATTCGCCATCCTTGCGTGCCGATATCAGGCCGGGCCCCTTGTCACGCGCCACCTGAAAATCATCGTATTCATTGGGCAAAAGCCGTGTGCCATCAGGCAGCCACAACCCCTCCTTGTCGGCTTCGTTCTCGGCAGTGATCACCCCCGCATCGCCGTGCCAGGTGTACCAATCATAGGGCCCCTCCAGCACGATGGTTCCGTCAGGGCGGATCAACCGCTCGAACGCATCATTATCCGCCTTGACCTTGAACAGATCCGGCCCGAAGGCGCTGGCAAAGCGGTAGGCGCGAAGCTGGGCGATCACCTCGTCGGAGATCGGCGCGATCTCCGGCAGGTCCAGCGCCATCGCCATTTGCTCGGCCATACGCAGGACCAGCGGGTCCTCATGGGCCACACCGCAGATCAGCGCGAATTGCCCCAGGGGCCGCGCGAAATAGACGTAATGCAGCGGCCCTTCGACCCCCACCGCGCGCTGCGCCGTGTCTTCATGCCAGACCGGCTCCCACCGCGGTCGCTCCGTCGACAGATCAGGGGCGAACGGCTCTTCCCTCGCGAATTTTCCCGAGCGGACATGCGCGCCGATATCCTTCGTCATGTGGCCGAAATCGGCATAGGAAATCAGCCCGGCAGCCGCGATGAGCCGCTCATGCGCCGCTGACAGGGGCGCACCGGTGGCGATCTCCGGCGTGCAGGTCACACGTTCCAGAAAATGCGGGAAACCGCCTTCGGTCAACGCCGCCTCGACAGACAGATCGAAGGAGACATCCATCACCTGCCCCATCAGCGCGGCCGGCGTCATCATGTCCGCAACCCCCTCGCCGAACCGCTCGGTCAGGTCCTCCTTCGGGATCATCGCCGTGCCCCGCGCCGCCATCCAGCCGAGCGCATCGAAATCATCCGCCAGCACCGGCTGCATGCCCAGCGGAGCATCCGACAGGCTCTCCGCCGCCGCCCAGACCTCGCGGATCGCGGCGCTGTCATCGGTCTCGACAAAGGTCACGTAGTCGATGTCACCGACAATGCGCTGAAAGATCGCCGTGATCGGCTGCCCCATGCGCGCGACGATCAGCGCGCCGGGCTCGTCTCGCAGGACCCGGCGCTGCGCCTCGGCACCCTCCAGCAGGCGATCACGTTCCGCCGCTATCGTGGTCTCGCCCAGACCAGGCCTTTGCGCGATCACCGTGAAGGTCGGCTTCTGCCCCGCGACATCCTCAAATTCCGTACGCGGAAAATCCGCCCAATTGCCGAAATATGCCCAAAGCGGCACGGTGATCGCCCCCTGCCAGCCCGGCAGACTGACCCGCGAAGTCATACCCTCGAATGCAGGCCCCGCTGCAATTGCCGCCTCTACCGGGACCATCGCGTCGCGCCAGGCCGCCTCTGCCGCGCGCTGCGCGGCTGCGACCTCCGCCTGTTTCGTCTGCTGCGCACTAACATCCGCCGCCGCCTCGAAGTCGAGCGCGATCGCGACATCATCACCCAGCCCCTCGATCGGCGCGATAACTGACAGGCGCAGCGCCCGACCCTCGCGGCGGATAAATGCCGGGCCAACGCCGGTCCCCTCTGTCTCCATCGGCGCGAGGACATCCGGCTCAGGCAAGATGAAACCCATCTCCGTGCCCGCGATATGGAACGTCACCCGGCCGGTCGCCGGGTCGAACAGCGCATATCCCTCACCCGCCAGCATGTTCATCTGATCGGCCATGGACTGCATCAGCCCGGCGAAGAGCCCGTATTCCTCCTCCGTGATCGTCGTCTCCGGCCCCTCGACCGAGGTCAGCACCCGGCTGCCCGACAGCAGAAACCCTTGCGGCGCATCCAGCCCGGCCCAGGGATCGCGGCTCATCAGAACCGCAGCAACGACCCCGGCGATCGCAATCAGCGCAACAGCGGCCAAACCCACGCGTTTCATGATCTCTTCCCCTGTCCTGCCGCCGACTTGTGACGTCATCCGCGTAGACCACGGATACGCCTGTACCGAAACGACAAAAAAGCCCACCGCTGAGGCGCGGACGGGCGTTTCTGTCGCCCCCCTCCCCAGATGGGGAGGGGATCAAGGGGTAGGGCCGGGCGATGTTCGCGCCACCGGCGCGGGCGAGCCCGCCGCCTTAATGCACGGTCGCTTCGGGCGTGTCGGGCGCGGCCCCCGGCACCGGGCGGACCACGCCGCCGATGATGATCCCCTCCTCACTGGCAGAGGCTTCGACGGTCGCCCCATCGCGGATCTCGCCGCCCAGCAGCATCTCCGCCAGCGGGTTCTGCAACGCGCGCTGGATCACCCGCTTCAGAGGCCGCGCGCCATAGACAGGATCATAACCCTTGTCGCCCAGCCACGCCTTCGCCTTGTCGTCCAGCACCAGCGTGATTTTCCGATGGCTCAGACGCTCCGTCAGGATCGCGACCTGAATGTCGACGATGCCGTCCATGTCATCGCGGCTGAGGCGGTCGAACAGGACAATCTCGTCCAGCCGGTTCAGAAACTCGGGCCGAAAATGCGCCCGAACCGCGCCCATCACCGCGCCTTCGGCATCTTTTGCCTTCGCGCCTTCGGGCAGGGTCGACAGGGCCTCCGAGCCGAGATTCGATGTCAGGATCATCAGCGTGTTCTTGAAATCGACTGTCCGGCCCTGCCCATCCGTCAGACGGCCGTCATCCAGCGCCTGCAACAGGACGTTGAACACATCCGGGTGCGCCTTTTCGACCTCATCGAACAGGATCACCTGATAGGGGCGGCGGCGCACGGCCTCGGTCAGAACACCGCCTTCGTCATAACCGACATAGCCCGGCGGGGCACCGATCAGGCGGCTGACCGCGTGTTTTTCCATGAATTCCGACATGTCGATCCGCACCATCGCGGTCTCGTCATCGAAGAGGAACGAGGCCAGCGCCTTGGTCAGCTCGGTCTTGCCAACGCCCGTCGGGCCGAGGAAGAGGAACGAGCCGATGGGCCGGTTCGGATCGCTGAGCCCCGCCCGCGCGCGGCGCACCGCGTTGGAGACAGCGACGACAGCGTCGCGCTGGCCGATCACCCGGCGCCCGATTTCGTCCTCCATCCGCAACAGTTTGTCACGCTCGCCTTCCAGCATCTTGTCGACTGGCACGCCGGTCCAGCGCGAGACGACGCCCGCCACATGTTCGGGGGTGACGGCCTCCTCCACCATAACATCCTCGGCGTTCTCCGCCTCGCCGAGTTTCGCTTCGAGGTCGGGAATGACACCGTAAGACAGCTCCCCCGCCCGCGCGAGGTCACCCTTGCGTTTGGCGATCTCCAGCTCGCTGCGGGCATGGTCCAATGCCTCCTGCACCTGGCGCGATCCGGCCAGCTTGTCGCGTTCCGACTGCCAGCGCAGGGTCATCTCCGCCGACTGGCCTTTGAGATCGGCCAACTCGCCCTCCAGCTTCGCCAGACGGTCCTTCGACGCGGCATCGGTCTCCTTCTTCAGGGCTTCGGCCTCGATCTCGCGCTGCATGATATCGCGGTCGAGCCGGTCCAGCTCCTCCGGCTTACTATCAACTTCCATGCGCAGGCGCGATGCCGCCTCGTCCATCAGGTCGATGGCCTTGTCCGGCAGGAACCGATCGGCGATATAACGCGAGGACAGGGTCGCCGCAGCGACGAGCGCGCTGTCGGTGATCCGAACCCCATGATGCAATTCATATTTTTCCTTCAGACCCCGCAGGATGGAGATCGCATCCTCCACCGTCGGCTCCTCGATGAAGACCGGCTGAAACCGGCGGGCAAGCGCCGCATCCTTTTCCACATGCTTGCGATATTCATCCAGCGTCGTTGCGCCGACGCAGTGCAATTCACCCCGCGCGAGGGCGGGCTTCAGAAGGTTCGACGCATCCATCGCTCCGTCCGCCTTCCCCGCACCGACCAGCGTGTGCATCTCGTCGATGAACAACACGATCTCGCCCGCGGCGGCGGTCACTTCGCTGAGGACCGCCTTCAGCCGTTCCTCAAACTCGCCGCGATATTTCGCACCGGCAATCAGCGCCCCCATGTCGAGCGACATCAGGGTCTTGTCCTGCAGGCTTTCGGGCACATCACCATTGACGATGCGCAGCGCCAATCCTTCCGCAATCGCGGTCTTGCCGACACCCGGCTCACCGATCAGGACGGGATTGTTCTTGGTGCGGCGCGACAGGACCTGAATGGCACGGCGGATTTCCTCATCCCGCCCGATCACCGGGTCCAGCTTTCCATCGCGGGCATCCGCCGTCAGATCGCGGGCGTATTTCGCCAGCGCGTCGAAACTGTCTTCGGCCCCCGCGCTGTCCGCCGTGCGGCCCTTGCGCAGATCGTTGATCGCTGTGTTGAGCGCCTGCGGCGTCAGCCCGGCCGCGGCCAGTGCCTTGCCGGCTTCGGTGGATTTCGCCAGCGCAATGGCGGTCAGGATGCGCTCGGCAGTCACGAAACTGTCCTTGGCCTTCTTGGCCAGCTCTTCGGCTTCCACCAGCAATTTGGCGGTGGCATTGTCCATGTACATCTGCCCGCTGCCGCCCTCGACGCTCGGGAGTTTCGCAAGCGCAGCATCATTGGCATCGCGCACGATATTGGGGTCAGCCCCGGCACGGGCGATCAGACCGGCGGCCATGCCTTCCTTGTCGTCCAGCATCGCCTTCAGAATGTGTTCGGGGACAAAGCGCTGGTGATTTTCCCGCAGCGCGATGGTCTGCGCGGCCTGAATGAACCCGCGTGCGCGGTCGGTGAACTTGTCGAGGTTCATGACGTGCTCCTTTAGCCCGGCCTGTTCCGGCGTCCGAAGCCCGCCGCCTGCCGTCCATAATTAAGATATGACGCCCTGACGGCGCGTCCCCCAACATGTGGTGTTTTGGCAACGGTCGTGCAAGAGAGCGGCTTGGGTAATTCTGCGACCGGGGCACGGCGCAACCTTCACCCGCGTCTCCAGATGGCATTCGCTGTCGAGGATACCGGCATCGGGATCACCGACGACAACGCACCCTGTCGCTTGTTTGGCCCAGATCTGTTACCATTCTGTCATGTCCCAGTCGCTGAACCGCCTCGTAGAGCGTCAGATTCAGAAGGCCCTGGCAGAGGGTCAGCTGCAGGGGCTGGACGGTGAGGGCAAGCCATTGCCCGACCGCTCCGGCGAGGCGTTTTCCGACATGGCGACCACAGTGGCCGTCCGCATCATGGCGGAGGCCGGTGCCCTGCCGGAGGAATTCAAGATCAAGAAGCTGCTTGAGGCGGCCAAGCAGACCTACCGCGATGCGGAGGGAGCCGAGGCAAAGCGCGTCGCAATGGCGCTGATCGCCGATCTGCAGCAGCGCTACCACATCGCGGTGGAGGCGCGGCGACGGTTCATGGCTCCCTAACTCTCCGGAAACGCTCGCCATAGGCGGGCAGCAGGTGGCAGCCAACTGGCCCAGATGTTCGCCTTTTCAGTATATTCTGATAGGGTTTTCGCTCTGTAGTTGAAATTTGTCTGAAAACCCGGCGTGCTGGCTGAAACCTTTCGCGCGCCATCCGCGTATCGCCATCAGATCGCCTCCGACATGGAGGGATCTAACCAGGACTGCCCAACGAAAAAGACAGAGAGATCTCACATGATGCTACGCCCCCTTCTCGCCGCCGCCGCCGCCGCCGCGCTCATCGCCGCTCCCGCTCTGGCCGATGGCCATGCGGGCAATACCGGCTATGCGCTTGCCTATGACAGCAATACCCTCGTTGTGATGCCCGACATCGCCGCACCGGATGTGGTCAAGACTTTCGATCTGGAAAAGCGCGTCGACGCCCTGGCCTGGCGCCCCGTGACGGGAGAGTTGCTCGGCTTCTCCAACGGCGCAATCTACAACATCAATCCCGCGAATGGCCGGATGACCGACCTCAAGGCGAAATTCATGGCTGATGCCGCGATTGCCGACGATGCGACCGTCGCGTTCGACTTCAACAACAAGATCGACGCCGTGCGCGCCGTCACGTCAAAGGGCGACAATCTCGTCTACTTCCCCAAAGGCTTTGGCAACAATGATGAAAAAGCCAGCTCCGTGCGCCGGTTCACCTCCGTTGCCTATGGCGATGAGGACGTGAATGCAGGGGCGGAGCCGCTGATCTTCGCCAACGCCTACACCAACGCCATTCCGGGGGCCAAGGCGTCGGGGACCTTCCAGTACGCGCTTGATGCCAACACCAATTCCCTGGTGAGCCTGGCCAACAATGCCGGCACGTTGGAGACGATTGCCCCCGTGACCGTCGATGGCCAGCCGGTCAACCTCGCGCCGCTTGGCGGGCTTGATATCGTCTCGAAAGCCGAAGGTCAGGATGCCAGCTACGCGATCCTGCAGATGGAGGGGGCATCCTCCGCCGGGCTTTATGCCATCGATATGAAAACCGGTGCGGCGACGCTGATTTCCGATCTCGGGATCGGGGGCATCTCCAGCTTTGCGCTGTCGCTGCCGCAATAAGGCAGACCCGGTACGAACAGGGGCGGCCCGGTCCGGGCCGTCCTTTCCTTTCAGGCGGACTGATCGGCCCCGAAGCGGCCCCAGACAACGCCCAATGCCTCGACGACAGTGCGCGCAATATCGTCGGCGGTCAGGCCCGCATCCTCATACATCGCATCCGGTCCCGCTTGATCGATGAACCTGTCGGGCAGCGTCATGGTGCGGATCTTCAGCCCCCGGTCCAGACCACCGGTTGCTGCCAGATGGTGCAGCACCATCGCGCCGAACCCGCCGCGCGCGCCCTGCTCCACCGTCACCAGCACCTCATGATGCGCGGCCAGTTGCGCGACCAGATCCTCGTCCAGCGGCTTGGCAAACCGGGCATCGGCGACGGTGGCGCTGACACCGCGCGCCGCCAAGCCGTCGGCGGCTTTCAGGCATTCGGACAGATGCGCCCCGAAGGACAGGATCGCGACCTTGCCGCCCTCACGCACCACGCGGCCCTTGCCGACCTCCAGTACTTCGCCGCGTTCCGGCAGGGCAACGCCGGTGCCCGTACCGCGCGGATAGCGGAACGCAATCGGCCCGCCATCATGGGCCGCAGCGGTCGCGACCATATGGACAAGCTCCGCCTCGTCAGCGGCGGCCATGACCGTGAACCCGGGCAGGTTCGACAGATACGCCACATCGAAGGACCCCGCATGGGTCGCGCCATCGGCCCCGACCAGCCCGGCGCGGTCAATCGCGAACCGCACGGGCAGCCCTTGCAAGGCCACATCATGCACGACCTGATCATAGCCACGCTGCAGAAAGGTCGAATAGATCGCGCAGAACGGCTTTAGCCCCGATGCGGCCATGCCTGCCGCGAAGGTCACGCCATGCTGCTCGGCAATCCCGACATCGAAGACCCGTGCCGGGAACTGGCGCGCCATGACATCAACGCCGGTGCCCGATGGCATGGCCGCCGTCACCGCGACCACATTCGGATCGCGCCGCGCCTCATCGCAGAGCGCCTGCCCGAAGACGGAGGTATAGCTCGGCGCATTGCTCTTCGATTTCTTTTGGGTACCCGACGCGACATCGAATTTCGCCACCCCGTGATATTTGTCCGCGCTTTCCTCGGCCGGGGCATATCCCTTGCCCTTCACCGTCAGCGCATGGATCAGCACCGGGCCCGTGGCCCGTGTGCGCGCGGCGCGCAGAACCGGCAGCAATTCATCCAGATTGTGCCCATCGACCGGCCCGATATAGGTAAAGCCAAGCTCCTCAAACAGCGTGCCGCCGCCCGGCATGCCGGTCACCAGCTGACGCGCCCGGCGCGCGCCTTCGCGGAACGGGCCGGGCAGTGCTGCCTCGAATCCTTCGGCCATCTGGTGCAGCGGCGTATTGGCATAAAGATTAGACAGATAGCTCGACATCGCGCCCACCGGCGGGGCGATCGACATCTCGTTATCGTTCAGGATCACGAACAGCCGCCGGCCCTGATCGCCGGCATTGTTCAGCGCCTCATAGGCCATGCCCGCGCTGATCGACCCATCGCCGATCACCGCAATCGCGTCCCCTGTCGGGCGTCCCATATCGCGCCCGACCGCGAAGCCCAGCGCGGCGGAGATGGAGGTGGATGAATGCGCCGCGCCGAAGGGATCAAACTCGCTCTCGGACCGTTTGGTGAACCCCGACAGCCCGCCGCCCTGACGCAGACTGCGCATCCGGTCGCGCCGTCCGGTCAGGATCTTGTGGGGGTAGCATTGATGCCCAACATCCCAGACCAGCTTGTCCGTCGGGGTGTTGAACACTGAATGGATCGCCACCGACAGCTCCACCACACCCAGCGATGATCCGAGATGGCCGCCGGTCTCCGACACCACGTCGATCACTTCCTCGCGCAGCTCGCGCGCCAGCGCGCCCAGTTCGCGGTCGGTCATCGCCTTCATGTCAGCGGGCCCCGCAACGCGGTCGAGATGAGGTCGGCTCATGATCCTGTCCTTCCCATAAATAAGCCCCCGATAAAAAAGCTCCGCCACTCGTCTGCACGACAGGGCGGAGCCAGTATCCCGCACTCAGGCACGAACCGCCGGTGCAGGAGGGGGGAGACCGGGGGCGGACCCCCGGACCCTCAGACCCCGGGAGGAGCCTGAGCCCTGTGGCCAGGGCGGCCATCGCCACCCTGCCCCGTTCGCGCGGTGGTCAGCGCCACCAGCCAGTGCGCCCGGCAACCGCGGCTGCCGGGCGTGATGCCTATTCGTATTCCGGTGCGCCAGGGGCGGCCAGCTCCGGCCAGTCGGAGATCATGTCAGCCCCGCCCATCGGTTTCGACCAACCCTTGTGACAGGTCGCACAGGCCGCCTTTGGCGCATCGCCATGCACGGGGCCCAGCCGGTTTTCAGGATAGGTGTCGCGCAGCGGCGTCAGGTATTCCTGGTTCATCTCGCGGACCATATCGATGCCCAGCAGCGCGGTCGCCCATTGCGGCGTGACCTCCGCCCCGTCATAGAACGCCCGGCTGTTGTGACAGAAATTACAGTTCACATTCAGCGAGTTGGAGATGTAATTCATCAGCGAATAGGTCCGCTCGGTGTCCTGGATGGACGGGCGACCCTCCTCGGTCGGAACCTGGCTTTCAAGATCATGAACCTTGATCAGCCCTTCCTGACCCAGCAGCTTGTGCAACGCATCGGAGGGCAGCGAGGTCGATCCCGACTGTGACGTCACGCGGTTCTGGTTCGCCGACCAGCCTGATGCCGCCTCGTTCACCGGGTCGATCTGGAACCAGATATTCGACGGCACGTTCTCGCCCCGATGGCAGGTATAGCAATTCACCCCTGCCCCTACGACCTGCGTGTGCCCGCCCCAGTCATCGTTCAGGGTCTGGGTCATCTGGATCATCCGGCGCGAGACGACCTTGGTGTAAAGGTCATCCGATGCGAATTCCCCCTCATCGCCATGGCAATAGGCGCAGCCCTGTTCGGGCGAGACCCATTCGGTGATCGCCAGCATCAGACGATTGAAATTGTCATCCGTCAGATCGCCGAGGACCTGAACGTTCTCATAGATATCCTTGGCCAGATCCTCACCGCCTTCGGGCACGATCGGCTCTTCGGTCGTGTAGGCTTCGAGGGTCGGATCGACGGCGGGCGCATCGGCGAATTTCGTCACCGACATGCCGGTGCCGCGCGGCCCGGTCTGGATCGACGCGGTCGCATAGGGCTGCCCCCAGGTGACGATCAGCGCCGCCAGAAACACGGCACCGCCGATGGCACCGATCAGGATCGCAGGGCCGAAGATGTTCTTCGGATTGTCCCTGTTCCAGTCATTGAACCACTTGGGAAGCATCTCATTCCCCTCCCGCGCTATAGGCTTCGTAGCCATAATCCCCGGTATATTCAGGGGCGAAACTGTGCTCGATCGCCCAGATGTACCAGTTGTCCACGACCGTTCCGGTGAGAAGGATGCCGATACCGCCGGTAATCGGGGTCAGGACCGCAAACCACCAGGCCCATCGGTGGATCCCCTCCATCGTCGCGTTGAACCCCATGGTCCAGCGCCAGAAGAGGCCCGCCCGCTCCGACGCGGTGCCGCGGTCATAGATCTGCTCCAGTTCCCGGTCGCCGCCGAACCGGCTGACCGCCAGAATGGTCGCGCCGTGCATCGCAAAGAGCAGGACCGAGCCATAGAGGAAAACGATCGAAAGCGCGTGGAACGGGTTGTAATAGAGGTTCCCGTAGCGGATCGAAAATGCCGTGGTCCAGTCCAGATGCGGGAAGATCCCGTAAGGCACCGCCTCCGACCACGATCCCATCAGGACCGGGCGGAACAGGCCGAGGACCAGGAACAGCCAGATGGCGGAGGCAAACGCCCAGGCCACATGTTTCCCCATTCGGTGTTGTTGCGCCAGAAGATAGGCGCGCAGCCACCAGCTCATCACACTGACCAGCAGGAAGAATGACGCGATGATGTACCAGCCGCCATCATCCAGCGGCGGCATCGACAGGCCATAGGCCGGGCTCGGCGGCTCCAGCGCCAACCAGAACAGCTGGCGGATGAACTCGGGGATCGACCAGCCGACCTGCGCCAGCATGTTCAGCCCGATAATATTCAGCGCCAATGTGCCCGTGGCCAGCGACAGAACGCCCGACCAGCCGAGATAGATCGGCCCCAGCTGCGCATTGCCAAGCCAGCCGACGAGGGAGGAGAAACCGGGCGTCCCGATCCGTTCCTTCATCATCAGACCGGTATCGTCCATGCCCATATCGGGCACGCCGCGGACCTGAACCTGGGTGAAGATGTTCTGATATTCAGGCATCTCAGTTCCCTCCCATCGAAGCGGAAGACGTGACAGAGGACAGGGTCGGGCTCGGGTCCGGCCAGATCGGCAGCTCCAGCCACCAATTCCACCATTCCGGCCAGCCCTCGGTCCACAACGGGCCTGAGATGACGATGCAGATCGCCGACCAGAACCCGGCATTCAGCGCCAGCAACAGGCCCACCCGGTGGATGCCGAGCGTCCCGACCGAGTAACCGATGAAGTCGCGAAAGAACGTATCCTCATGATCGGGGCTCTTCGCCTCCTCCCCCTTTTCGGGGTTCGCCGCCGACAGGATCAGCGCGCCATGCAGCGCCAGCGCCAGCGTCGTCGTGAAGAAGAACGTCACCGCCAGCATATGGGCCGGGTTATAGTGGAAATGCAGATAGGCGTAGCCGGTGTTCGAGACCCAGTCGAGATGGCTGAAAATGCCATAGGGGAACCCGTGCCCCCATGCCCCCATCAGAAGCGGCCGGAACACCACCAGCGTCACATAGGCGAAGATCGCGAAGCTGAAGGCGACGGGCACATGGTACCCCATGCCCAGCTTGCGGCAGATCTCCACCTCGCGCAGGGCCCAACTGACGAAGGCACCGATGGCGCAGATGGTGATGATTTGCCAGAGGCCGCCTTCCAGCAGAGGCGCGAGGCCAAGGCCATAGGACAGATCGGGCGGCGCGATATTGATCAGCCAGGGATTGAACGTGCCCTGCTGCGATGCGCCCCAGAATATCAGGACGGTGCCGAGCGCGGCGAAGAACGCCGTCGTGACACCGAAGAAGCCGACATAGAACGGGCCGACCCAGAAGTCGAACAGATCACCGCCGATCAGCGTCCCGCCCCGGACGCGGTATTTTCTCTCAAAACTCAGCAATGCCATATCATGCCTCCGCGCCGTTTGCGGCCCCTTCCGGATCGGTGTCTTACCGATCCTCCGTGCTGTCGTCGGTTGGTGCGGGCGAGGCACCTGCCCCGCCCGCTACCGTATTGATACAACGGGATAAAACCGCTGGATCGTCAGCAACGGGCTTCAGCCCCCTGCCTTCGATGCCGCCAGTTCGAACCAGTTGTAGTAATCCGTGCTCAGCAGGACGAGATGGATCATCGCTGCCAACAGGAAGAGGAAGACACCCTGTGCAACAAACACACGGCGCGGATCAAAAATGAGCCAGATCTTGTAGAACTTCTGCATGTTTCAACCCTCCTCAGAACCAGGGGCGCCAGATGAACACAGCCAGGTGAGCGACAACGGCAACGGCTGAAAACAGCCAGAGCCCGCTCATGTAGACGCTGTGCAACTCTTGCGCCTGGTCATCGGTGAGACCTGTAAAAGACAGGTCGGAACGATCAGTCATAAACTATCCTCCGGATGGTAAGACTGATGCCGCGCACCCCGCGGCCAGGTTCCCTCGGGGCGCAAGGCCCGTCAGGGTATTCACGGTGCCAGGCACCGCAAATCTCGAACACTCCGCCCCTTCAGGCAGAGAAAATCAGCGGCGTGACTTCCCACGCCTTGTCCCAGGCGCGCCCGATCGGGCCGCGTCCTTCATGGCCGGCCAGCGTCGCGAACAGCCAGAAGCCGAGCGCGAAGGGCAGCGCCACCACGAAAATGATCGCGAAATAGAGCCAGAACTCCGCCCGCGGTTTGCGTTCCGCATGCACCTGCACCTGTGATGTCTGGTCGGTCATGACGTCTCTCCTGTTGAGGGGGGCTTGCCCGTCTGCGGTCTGAGCGCCGCGACGGTATTAAGGACGACCCGGTCATCGCCAGCGGCCAGCGCGGCGGTCTCGGCAGCATCGCGAAGCGTCTTCGCAGCCGAGATACGGGTCAGAATAGGGTGTTCGGAAACGATGCGATCCAGAAGATCCTGCGCATCACGATCCCATGGGAAATCGCGCCGCAGCGTCGTCGGGGTGGCTTCTGCACTGTCCATCTCGCTGCCGAGCGGCAGGATATGGAAGAGCGCATCGAAGAGGGAATTGCAGACTTCCTGCACCAGATAGGTCGCGCCCGCATAGCCCATGAAGGGCGTACCGGTGGCGCGCCGGATCGCAGCGCCGGGGAAGGATGCAGGGATGAACGCCGGTTTCGGGCCGTGTCCACCGGACATTTCCGCCATATACATCTTCTCGTTGATAGACCCGAGCACGACGAGCGGGCGCTTGGTGTGCATCAGCCCGCGCACCTCGTCATTATCAGTCTTCTTGCCCGCCTGCCGCGCGACGGCGAAGGCACAGGGCAGGCCCAGATCATCTTCGAGGAAATGCCGGATGCCGCGCGCATAGGTCTCGTTCGCGACAATCGCAAAAGACGCGGTTGCAAAGAAATCCTGCGTGACGGAGCGCCAGAGATCCCAGACCGGCTTTATGGTCGAATGCTTCTCGCGCTCGATGAACGGCTCTGGGTCCAGCCCCAGCATCTCGCCCAGCGTGCGCAGGAATTTCGTGGTCGAGGCCACGCCAATCGGCGCCTGCAGATAGGGCTTGTCCAGCATCTCCGCCAGCCCGCGCCCGAACTCGCGATACATAACGATATTGGCTTCGGAATTCACCAGCTTGGACATCTCATGGAGGTGAGAGCCAAGCGGCATCACCATGTTCACTTCGGCCCCGATCCCCTCCACCAGCCGCCGGATTTCGGCGAGGTCGGAGGGCATGTTGAACGTGCCATACATCGGCCCAAGGATATTGACGCGGGGCTTTTGCCCCTCTTCCAGCGGCTTGGTGCGCGGGATGCGGCCCTTGGTGCAGCCGAATTCAGTGAAAAGCCACGTCATCGCCCGATCCGCCGCCTGCCACTGATCCTCATCGATGGTGCGGGGCAAAAAGCGTTGGATATTGGTGCCTTGGGGCGTCACGCCCCCGCCAATCATCTCGGAGATCGACCCCGTGACCACAACTGCGGGCAAGGCCGGGTCCAGCACATCCCAGGCGCGCTTCATCGCCTCTTCGGTGCCCGCGCCCATTTCCTCCTCACCCAATCCCGTCACCACGATGGGCAATTCATGGGGGGGGAGCGCGTCGGTGTAATGCAGGACAGACGTCACCGGCAGATTCTCGCACCCGACCGGCCCGTCGATCACGACCTGCAAGCCCTTGGTGGCGCAAAAGGCGTAAACAGCGCCCCAGTATCCGCCCGCGCGGTCATGATCCTGGATCAGCATGAGCGGCCCTCCAGAAGAACCACCGTCCCGGGGTTTTCCCCGGGGCCCACAAAAAAAATGGGGACCCAAACCCCAAAGTCCCCGGGGAAAACCCGGCCCGGGGGTTTAT
>JBCCDJ010000002.1:0-311667 GCA_039030855.1 Pseudomonadota bacterium | reverse complement strand
CGAGTTCATTGAGGGCTGGTACAACCCCTCGCGAAGGCATTCGGCTTTGGGTTACAAGTCGCCCATCAACTACGAAAGGACCGCCGCTGAAGGGCTGGAATCTCTAAGCCCATAACCGTCTATCAAACCGGGGGAACTCCAGAGAATGACGCAGACGGCACTGGTCAAAGCGATTGATGAACCGGATTGCCACGTCATTAGAGCAACCGAATAGATACAAATTGTACGGCCCCTTTTTTGCAAGCTATCATGTTTACTTGACTACGTTTTGCTTCGATATTGGCAGGACGGGTTCCCAATACCATGACTTTGCTAGTTCAATGAGAACAGGTAGCGTTGCACAATTGGCGCAACAGATGGAATGTCGACAGCTCATTCGAATTCAAATCAATCACTGAAGGCCATCCCGGTTTCGATCTTGATCGCAGATAGTGGTCGTTTGCCTTGAAATACTGAGTGGCAATTCCGGGCTCAATCCGGACGTCACCTGTGCGCTCATATCTCGAGCCGATTTGCGCCATCCCGGCTATCGCCAGCCTTCTACTTCGCAAGTGCGCCTTTGATAAACTCCAGCGCTAGCGAGAGACCGTCGGGCGCGATGCCGTGGCCGACGCCTTCGCTGATATGCCAGCTCACGTCGACGCCTGCCTCTGCCATGGCAGCGCGGGCCTCGTGGATGCTGTCGACCGGGACCATCGGATCCTGATCACCGTGGACCAGCAGGACCGGTAGCTTGGACGTGATCTCTCCGGTGCCGTCGATATCGACCAGCCGGCCAGAAAAACCGACCAGCCCGGCGAAGGGTTCGGGGCGGCGCAGCATGACATTCAGGCTCATCATCGTGCCCTGGGAAAAGCCGATCACGACGACCCGGTCGGGGGTCAGCCCCTCCTCTACCAGCACCTCATCCAGATAGGCGTGGAGGGTCTTGGCCGCGCGCTGCGCACCGGCTGCCATCTCCGCTTCGGGCGATCCGTCGAGCCAGGAAATCGGGAACCACTGGTATCCGCCGGGGTTGACGGCGCAGGCCTCCGGCGCGTTGGGCGACCGGAAGGCCGTGTTCGGCAGATGCGGTGCCAGCGCCCCGGCCAGTCCGAAAAGGTCGTTGCCGTCTGCGCCATAGCCATGAAGCAGGATGACGAGACTGTCCTTCGTGCCTGATGCGGCGTCCGCCCGTGGTCCCGTCAAAACACTCATGTCGCGCCCTCTCTGCCTTTGATGTGGTGGTAATAGGTGAAGAGGACGCGCGCAGCAACGGCGCGCCAGGGACGCCATGCCTCTGCCATATCGGCGAGGGCCGGGATCGTCGGGCGTTCCTTCATCCCATAGAGTGCGCGGGCCGCTTCGCGAAGGGCCAGATCGCCGGGGGCAAATATATCGGCCCGCCCGACCGCGAACATCAGATAGATCTCCGCCGTCCACTGCCCGACGCCCGGGATCGCGGTCAGAAGCGCGACGGCCTCCGCCTCCTCCATCGCGCGGATCGCGTCGTAATCAAGTCGCGCCTCGGCAATGGCGCGGGCATAGCGGACCTTGGGACGCGACAGACCCGCGGCTTTCAGATCCTCGTCGCTGGCCGCCAGAACCCCCGCCTCGGTGTTCAGCCCTGCGCTTTCGACGCGCGCCCAGATGCCCCGCGCGGCAGCGACGGAAACCTGCTGGCTGACTATGGCCTGCAGAAGTGCCGCGAACCCGTCATCGCGGCGGCGAAGCGGCGGCTGACCGATGATCACCAGCGCCTCGGCCATATGAGGGCAGTGGGCGGCAAGCCATGCCGCCCCTTCAGCCACATCTGCGTCGGTTTCAATGATCCGCATCAGCGTTTGAGATAGGGCATGAAGGCCGACATGTCCGGGCCATTGTCGCGCCCGGTGAGGTACCTGCGCAGCGGCAGGAACAGCCCGCGCCCCTTGCGACCCGTTGCTATTTTCACTGCCGAGGTCCAGTCCTGCCAGGACGTCGCGCCCCAGGGTTTGGGTGGCAGATAGGTGACAGCCTCAGCCACAAAATCGGCATCCTCGGGCGCGATCACGGGGGAGGCCGCTTCGGCGATGGCAAGCCAGTCGGCGGCATCGGAAAGGCGTTGGAGGTTCGGGCGTACAACGTCCCAGAACGCCGCGTCGATCCCATCCGGCAATCGATCAGCAACGGCTTCGAACGGGGCGTCATGCAGCATCTTTTGCGAAAGCTGCATGACCTCATCCGCCGCCACCCGCGTCGGCGACAGCCCGAAGGATGAGATGTCAAAGCCTGCTGCGGCTTCGGCCACCGACCAGACCGGTACAACGGGGGCGGAGGAGCCAAGCCGCGCAAGATAGGAGATGATCGCCAAAGGCTCCGCCCCCGCATCGCGCATATCAGCCACGGACAGGCCGCCGACGCGCTTGGACAGCTTCTCGCCGCCCTCGCCCGTCATCAGGCTGTGATGGGCGGCGCGCGGGGCGTCTGTGCCCAGCGCCCCGAATATCTGGAACTGGGTCGCGGTATTGGTCACATGGTCGGCACCCCGGACAATATCCGTGATCCCCATCGCCGCATCATCGACGACGGAACAGAGCGTGTAGAGGAACTGTCCGTCTTCGCGGATCAGCACGGGGTCCGATACGCTGCTGGCATCAATGCTCTGCGGGCCCCTGACGCCGTCGGTCCACTCGATCACCTCATGATCCAGACGAAACCGCCAATGGGCCGGGCGCTGCGCGGTCAAGGCAGTCTTTTGGGCATCGGTCAGCGACAGCGCCGCGCGGTCATAGACAGGCGGGCGCTTCATCGCGAGCTGACGTTTGCGCTTCAACGCCAGTTCCTCCGCCGTTTCCCAGCAGGGATAGAGCCGGCCTGCGGTCTTCAGCTTCGCCGCTGCATCGTAATACATATCCATCCGGTCAGACTGACGATATTCGTCGTCCCAATTCAGCCCCAGCCAGCTGAGATCCGTGCGGATCGAATCCGCATGACGCAATTCCGACCGTTCCCGGTCGGTATCGTCGATTCGCAAGATGAATTTACCACCCGCCCCACGCGCAATCAGAGCGTTAAAGAGCGCGGTCCGAATATTGCCAAGGTGGAGCGCGCCTGTCGGCGACGGCGCAAAACGGGTCGTTATCATGGCTCCCACCCTTCTTCTCGTGACTTCGGCACCCTTAGCCGCCATGCATTGATATCTGCAACAGTTGTCATTGGCGCGGCAGGTTCATAATGTCCAGCTTGGTTCCCAGAGGTGTCAGACCTGTTCGGAGTTTTGTGATGAAGAAGTCGGGTGAGGTCAGATTAATGAACGGATCGCATTTCGTGACCGGGATCGGTCTTGCACTATCCCTTGGCGCGTCCAATGCGTTTGCGCAATCGGGTGAAATCGCAGTCAAGAAATATGACAGCGGCGGCGTCTACGAAGGCGAATTCAAGGACGGAAAACAGCACGGACAGGGCACCTTCACCCTGCCGGGCGGTTACGAATACACCGGCAACTGGGTCGAAGGGCGTATCGAAGGCCAGGGCATGGTCAAATATCCGAACGGATCGGTCTACACCGGCGAGTTCAGGGATGGCGCACCCAATGGCAAAGGCAAAATCGTCTATTCCGATGGCGGCACCTATGAAGGCGACTGGGCAACCGGCGTCATCGAAGGCACCGGCGTTGCGGAATATGCCAATGGCGCGCGCTATGAGGGCGAATTCAAGCAATCCGCCCATCACGGACGCGGCGTACTGACCCGGCCCAACGGGTATCGCTATGAAGGTGACTGGGTCGAGGGATCGTCCGATGGCGAAGGTACCGTCACCTATCCTGATGGCTCCACTTACACCGGCAGTTTCGTCAAAGGCGTGCGCGAGGGGAGCGGCACCATTACGCTGCCCGACGGATATACCTATACCGGGACATGGACCGGCGGTCAGATCAGCGGGAACGGCACCGCATCCTATGCCAATGGCGACACCTATGAAGGGGAGTTCGTGGATGGCGAGCGTCAGGGCAACGGCATCGCCCGCTATGCCAATGGCGACGTGTACGAAGGCAGCTTTCTGGCAAGCAAGCGCCACGGACAGGGCATGCTGATCGCCGCCAATGGCGATATCTACGAAGGCGAATGGATCGAGGGCCGGTTCGAAGGCGAAGGTAAGGCCACGCTCGCCGATGGCCGTGTGCTGGAGGGGACATTCGAAAACAGCGCCATCTCCGGCAAGGGACGGATGACCACGCCTGATGGCGGGGTCTACGAAGGCGACTGGGTCGATGGCGCGATGCAGGGCCAGGGCGAATTTCGCTATGCCAACGGTGCCGTCTACACCGGCACCTTCACCGATGGCAGGATCACAGGCACGGGCAAGATCGTCTATGCGGACGGATACGAATATGAGGGTGAGTGGCTGAACGACCTGCCCCACGGACAGGGGGAGGCCCGCTTCCCCGATGGCGGTGTCTATATCGGTGAGTTCGCCGCCGGGCGGCGCAACGGCACTGGCAAGTTCACCCAGGCCGATGGTTTTGTCTATGACGGAGCATGGGTTGACAACCGGATCGAGGGTCCGGGCACGGCGATCTATATCAACGGCAATATCTACAAGGGTATGTTCAAGGATAACAAACGCCACGGCCGGGGCGAGATGACCTTCGCCAACGGAGCCGTGTATGATGGCGAGTGGGTCAACGGGCAGCGCAGCACCGAATAGCCATGATCCCGCGACCACGCGGCGAACGGTCATGCAGGCATGAGGCCGGGGACAACTCTCCGGCCTCATGCCGTTCGGGGGCTGCCCGCGCACCGCCTCAAATGGAAAACCACGCGTTCAAATCAATAAAAGGTTGTCTTTCGGTGCAGAGACTTAGTTAACTGAAAATCACTTGGGGCGAAATTCTAACAAGAAACTTGGGAGGTCTCAGATGCGTAAACTCATGTCCACGATTGCCGTGGGTGCCCTTTTGGCAGCACCCGCCTTTGCCCAGAGCAACCTTGAAAAACTTGGTGCGTTCAAGGTGACCGGGGTGAAGGATCACGTATTCATCGAACAGGGCGGCTCTGACGCCGACGCCATCCGCGAGACGCTGAAACGGATCAAACTGCCCGAAGGTTTCAAGATCGAGCTTTATGCACAGGTGCCCGATGCCCGCCATATGGCAATGGCGCCGCAGGGCACGGTTCTGTTCGTCGGGACCAAGAAATCCAAGGTCTGGGCCGTTCTGGACCGCAATCGCGACAAGGTCGCGGATGAAGTGAAGGACTTCGCGCCGAGCCTTGAGCTGGATGTGCCCAACGGCCTCGCCTTTTCCAAGGACGGGTTCCTTTTCATCGCGGAACGTAACCGCGTGATGATGTATCCCGCCGCCGAGTTCTTTCACGAAAGCCCCGATGTCGTGGCGGTTCCGATCGTGCCCCAGGGCAACCTGATCCCGGAGGAGGAAGAGAGCTATAACCACACCGCGCGGGTCGTGAAGATCGGGCCGGATGACAAGCTCTACATCTCGCTCGGCCAGCCCTTCAACGTCGCACCGCCGGAAAAACTGGACCTCTATAATGAGGTCGGTATCGGCGGAATCATCCGCATGAACCGCGATGGCACGGGGCGGGAAGTCTACACCTACGGCGTGCGCAACTCCGTCGGTCATGATTTCCACCCCGAGACGGGTGAGCTCTGGTGGACCGACAATCAGGTCGATGGCATGGGCGACGATATTCCGCCGGGCGAGCTGAACCGCCAGACCGCTGCCGGACAGCATTTTGGCCATCCGTGGTATGGCGGCGGATCGGTGCGCACCACCGAATATGAAGGGCAGGAAGTACCGGTCGACGTGGTAATGCCCGCCGTGGAGACGATCGCACATGCGGCCGATCTCGGCATGTCGTTCTACACCGGCAAAATGTTCCCGGCGAAGTACAAGAATGCCATTTTCTCCGCCCAGCACGGATCATGGAACCGGACAGAGCCTGTCGGTGCCCGCGTGATGGTGACCTTCATCGACGAGGAAGGGAACGCGCGTATGGAACCCTTCGCCGAAGGCTGGATGGACGAGAATGGCGAATATGACGGTCGCCCGGTCGATGTCATCTCAATGAAGGATGGCTCGCTCCTCGTCTCGGACGATTTCGCCAATGCGATCTACCGGATCAGCTATTCCAACTGATCTGGCGATGCCTTCTGACCCGGCCGCCCAGGTGGCCGGGTTGTCTGATCGGAAAGGGATCGCCCATGCGGTTCATCATTTTCGGAGCCTTCATGGCGCTCCTCGCTCCGACGGCGCAGGCCGCCGATATCGAAGCGGGACAGAAGCTGGCCCGTCAATGCTCCGTCTGCCATGGCAAGCAGGGCATCGCCCGCGATCCCGAGGTGCCGCATCTTGCCGGACAGTCCTCGCTCTACCTCGAAAAGGCGATCAAGGATTTTCGCGACGGCCACCGCGAGGACAGGCGCATGACGCTGGCCGTCAAGAACCTGACCGACGAGGAGATCCGCAACCTCGCCGCCTATTACGAGGCGTTCGAGATTCAGGTCGTCGCCCCGGAATAGGCAATTTGCGCCAATTGCGCGTTGCAAGCTGCGAAGAGGGGCGTATAACCGTCGCCATGAAGGTAATTGCGCATCATTCCAACCTGATCACCGGCCTCGCTGGCCGTGGTCCTGTTGCGCTTGCCCTCCTCCTTAGCCGCCCCTAGGCGCGCCGGGATTGCGGCGCGCGCCTGGGGGATTTCAAACGCGCTGCATCATCCCCGGAACAAGCTGAGATACGATCATGACAAATACCGACAATGCGGCGCGCGACCGCGTCCAGATATTCGACACCACACTGCGCGATGGCGAACAGTCACCCGGCGCGACCATGACCTTGCAGGAGAAGCTGTCAATTGCGCAGCTTCTGGACGAGATGGGCGTGGATATTATCGAGGCAGGGTTTCCCATCGCCTCGGACGGTGATTTCGAAGCGGTCAGCGAAATCGCGAGAATGGCCGATCACGCGGTGATCTGCGGTCTTGCCCGCGCCGCCAAGGGCGATATCGACCGCGCCTGGGCCGCGCTGGAACATGCAAAAAAACCGCGCATCCACACCTTCATCGGCACCTCGCCCCTGCACCGTCAGCATCAGTTGCAGATGGACAAGGATCAAGTCCTGCGCAAGATCGAGGAAACCGTGGGCCATGCCCGGTCCCTCTGCGAGAACGTGCAATGGTCACCGATGGACGCAACCCGGACGGAGCGGGATTACCTGATCGAAACCGTGCGTGTCGCCGTCGACAGCGGTGCTACGACGATCAACATTCCTGATACGGTAGGCTACACAGCCCCGCGTGAAAGCGCGCATATTATCAGGGATTTGCTGGACAACATTCCCACCCTGCATGAATGCGTGATCGCCACCCATTGCCATAATGACCTCGGCATGGCCACGGCCAACTCGCTGGCGGCGGTGGAGGCTGGCGCACGTCAGATCGAATGCACGATTAATGGTCTGGGGGAGCGCGCGGGCAATACGGCTCTGGAAGAAGTGGTCATGGCGCTGAAGGTTCGCCGTGACATCATGCCGTACGAAACCGGCGTCGATACCACCCAGATCATGAAGGCCTCCCGCATGGTCGCAACCGCAGCCGGGTTCCCAGTGCAGTTCAACAAGGCCATCGTCGGCAAGAACGCCTTTGCCCATGAAAGCGGCATCCATCAGGACGGCGTGCTGAAAAACGCCGAGACCTTCGAGATCATGCGCCCGCAGGATGTTGGCCTTGCGGACAACGCCTTGCCGATGGGCAAGCATTCGGGCCGCGCCGCATTCCGCGCCAAACTCAAAGACCTCGGGATCGAGATGGGCGATAATGCGTTTCAGGAGGCATTCGTGCGCTTCAAGGCGCTGGCCGACACCAAGAAGGATGTGTTCGACGAGGACATCATCGCCCTCATTGATGATAGCCGCACATCGGCTGCAAATGACAGTATCCGCCTGAAATCATTGCAAGTTGCCTGTGGCACTGAAGGGCCGCAGAGCGCAGACATGGTCTTGACCGTCGACGACGTCGATCATGAAGCGAAGGCGACCGGCGACGGGCCCGTCGATGCGGTGTTTTCCTGTATTGATCAGCTTGTACAGCATGACGCTGTGCTGAAGCTCTATCAGGTACAGGCAGTGACGGACGGGATTGACGCGCAGGCCACCGTGTCGGTGCGGCTGGAGGAAGACGGCAAGATTGTCCAGGGTCAGGCCGCCGACACGGACACAATCGTCGCATCGGCCCGCGCCTATATCATCGCGATCAACAAACTGATGGTCCGGCGCGGAAAAACGGCTCCGAACGAGACACAGGCCCTTTGATCAGGGCGCGCGGCCCGTCACGGCGGGCTGCGCCATGTCTGCTGGCAGGCGACTTGTGCGACCGCCGATCAGGCCGGATTGTCGGCCGCTGAAAGTTCACGTGAAGACGAACATTAACAGATGACGCCCCACCCCCCTTTTCCTGCCGCCATCACCTGATTATAAGCAAGCAAAATCAGGCATCCCGCCGCCGGTGGGTTCAGAAGGCGAGCACAAATGTTCAACGGCGTATTTGGCGTGTTTTCATCCGACATGGCCATCGATCTTGGCACCGCCAACACCCTTGTCTACGTCAAGGGAAAGGGCATCGTGCTGAACGAGCCTTCGGTGGTGGCCTACCATGTGAAGGACGGCAAGAAAGAGGTTCTGGCCGTCGGTGAGGACGCCAAGCAGATGCTGGGCCGCACACCCGGTTCAATCCAAGCGATCCGCCCCATGCGCGATGGTGTCATCGCCGATTTCGATGTCGCCGAGGCGATGATCAAACACTTCATTCGCAAGGTGCACAAGCGCGGCTTTTTCACCGCGCCGCAAGTTATTGTTTGCGTGCCTTACGGTGCCACGGCGGTCGAGGAACGCGCGATCATGGAATCGGTCCTGTCCGCCGGGGCGCGTAAGGCCGCACTGATCCCCGAACCCGTCGCTGCCGCCATTGGCGCCGGCATGCCGTTTGGGGAACCGACGGGCAGCATGGTGGTCGATATCGGCGGCGGCACTACCGAGGTTGCTGTCCTCTCGCTCGGCGATATCGTCTATGCCCGCTCGGTCCGCGTTGGCGGCGATAAGATGGATGACAGCATCATCTCCTACCTTCGCCGCCAGCAGAACCTTCTGGTGGGCGAAGCGACGGCGGAGCGGATCAAGAAAGCAATCGGCACCGCCCGCATGCCCGACGATGGACGCGGCGAGGCGATGTCGATCCGGGGCCGCGATCTTCTGAACGGCGTGCCGAAGGAGATCGAGATCACTCAGGCGCAGATCGCCGATGCCCTGCAGGACCCGGTACAGCAGATCGTCGAGGCCGTTATGGTCGCGCTGGAGGCAACCCCCCCCGATCTGGCGGCTGACATTGTTGATCGGGGTGTTATGCTGACAGGTGGCGGGGCGCTTCTGGGCGATCTGGATGTTGCCCTGCGCGAACAGACCGGACTTGCAGTGACCATCGCCGAAGAGCCGCTGAATTGTGTTGCCCTTGGCACCGGCAAGGCGCTGGAACATCGCGCGGCCCTGCGCCATGTCCTGCGCGACAGCGTTTAGGCGCGCGACCGCACCAGGGCACAGCCCGATGCGTTAATGGGAGCAGTGCATGGCCTCTCGCGATCGGAGCGATATCGGAGCTGAGTTCGGCAGGATCCTGCGCCGAAGCCTGATGATTGCGCTGATCGGCATCTGCCTGGTTATGTTCATCCTCTGGCGCGCCGACAGCCCGCGGATCGAGCGGATCCGCATGGGCCTTGTGGACTGGGCCACGCCAACCGTGGAACTGACCGCAAACCCGCTCGGCACGGCGTCGCACATGATCGACGATTTTGAGAATTTCACGCGAGTCTATCAGCACAACACCGCCCTGCGGCGGGAAATTCAACGCCTTCGTGCCTGGCGTGAAGCTGCGCAACAGCTGGAGCGTGAGAATGCGCAGTTACGCGCGTTGAATAATCTGCGCCTCGCGCCGCGCATCGGCTTCGTTGCCGGCGAGGTGATCGCCGATAGCGGCAGCCCCTTCGCCCAGTCGGTGCTGTTGAATATCGGTGCCTCAGACGGCGTCGGTGACGGTGCGGCTGCGGTCGATGGCGAGGGGCTGGTCGGGCGGGTGGTTGGTGTTGGAAACCGGGCATCACGGCTTCTCCTCCTGACCGATTTCAACAGCCGCGTGCCGGTCAAGGTACTGCCTTCCGGTCGCCGGGCGGTTCTGTCGGGTCAGAACGACGATGCGCCCCGGCTTTCGTTTCTGGAGACGATGAATGGGGTCGCACCTGGCGACCGCGTTGTGACATCGGGCGATGGCGGCGTGTTCCCGCCCGATCTTCTTGTCGGTCTGGTGGCTGTTGTCGGTGACTATGGCGCGCGGGTGCAGGTCAGCGCCGATTATGAACGGCTCGAATTTGTGCGCGTGCTGCGCTATCGCCCCTCCACCCGTATCGACACGCCCGGCGGCCTCGTCCTGCCGGAGGCTGCCGCCGCTCCGCCGCCGCTGCTGGACTTGCCGCCTGACACGGCACCCACCGCAAATGGCGGCGATGATGGCTGAACGGGTTCCACGATACCATCGCTGGGCCAATGCGCTGGTGCTGCTGGGGTTTGGTTGGTTGGCGATCCTGTTGCAACTGGCACCGCTGAGCGGGCTGGCCTCCGCCCCGCCCTCACCTGATCTTCTGTTCTGTGTGGCGGCGTTTCTTCTGTTGCGTCGGCCTGCCTCCACCCCCGCTTTTTTGATCGTCATTCTCGGCCTCTTGCGGGACCTCCTCGGCGGCGGGCCCGCGGGCCTCGGTGCGCTTGTCCTTCTGGCCGCGCTGGAGGTGCTTAGACTGTATGCTGACCTGATCCGGCGGCGCGGCTTTTTCGTCGAACTTGCAGCGATTGCCACGCTCGTCCTCATGATGTCTGCATTTCAGGTCGTCGTCCTGGCGCTGGCGCTGACCCCCATCCCGCCGCTTGACAGGATCGCGATGGGTGCGCTCATGACAATACTGGCGTATATTGGCGTCGCGATCCTTTTTCGCTGGGTGCTGCGTATCCGGCCTGCCCCGGAAGACAACGGCATGCTGATCGGGCGGGCTCGGCGATGAGCCGGTTTATGATGGTGTTACAATGGTAAAGAAGTTGAGCTTTCGCCGGGATGAGGGGAAAGGCGGCCGGAATATCAGCCGCCGCGGCCTCGTGCTGTTGGGGGTTCAATCCGCGCTTATTGGCGGGCTGTTCTGGCGCATGCGCGAATTGCAGATCGATGCCGCCGACAAATACCTGATGCTCGCTGAGGAAAACCGCATTAATGTGCGCCTGATCCCGCCCGCGCGGGGCGAGATTACCGACCGCGCTGGCCGCCCGCTGGCGATCAACCGCCAGAACTATCGCGTCGTGATGGTGCGTGAGCAGGCTGGCGATGTGGAGGCGGTGCTCGATGATCTGGGCCGCATTGTCGATATCACGCCGCGCCAGCGTTCGCGCGCGCTGCGCGAAATGCGCTCCAAATCCGCTTTCGTGCCGGTCACCGTCGCCGAGCATCTGGATTGGGAGGCATTTGCCCAGATCAATGCCAACGCCCCCGCCCTGCCCGGCGTCACGCCGGAGGTCGGCCTGACCCGCCACTACCCCGAGGACATCTCGCTCGCCCATATCATCGGCTATGTCGCTCGGGTGACCGAGCGGGATCTGGAACGGGACGACGCGCAGGATCCGCTGTTTCAGATTCCGGACTTTCATATCGGCAAGAACGGCGTCGAACGCGCGGTAGAGCCGACATTGCGCGGCACCGCCGGGGCAAGTCGGATCGAGGTCAACGCCGTTGGCCGCGTCATCCGCGAGATCGACCGCACCGAAGGCGGCGCAGGGGCCGATATGGGCCTGACGATTGATCTAGAATTGCAGAAATACGCCATGAAACGGCTGGAAGGTGAAAGCGCCGCCGCCGTGGTCATGGATGTAAATTCGGGCGATGTGCTCGCGCTCGCCTCCACCCCTGCGTTCGATCCCAACAAATTCGTGGTCGGCATCAGTCAGCGCGAATGGTCCGCGTTGCTGGAAGACAAATACCGCCCGCTGGCCAACAAGGCGGCATCGGGGCTCTACCCGCCGGGATCGACCTTCAAGATGATCGTGGCACTGGCCGCATTGGAACACGGCGTCGTCAATCCCGGCGAGGGGGTGTTCTGCAACGGGCGCTACAAGCTTGGGAACCGATATTTCCATTGCTGGCGGCGCGGAGGCCACGGGATGGTTGCCCTGCGCGAGGCGTTGAAGTCGTCCTGCGATGTCTATTTCTACGAGGTCGCCAAGCGGGTCGGCATCGACCGGATCGCGGAAATGTCCAAGCGGTTCGGCCTCGGGGTCAAACCGCCGCTGGAGATGACCGCCGTGCGCAGCGGCCTGGTTCCGACAAAGGCATGGAAGCAGGCCAATCATGACGAAAACTGGCAAATCGGTGATACGCTCAATTCCGGCATCGGCCAGGGTTTTCTCCTCACAACGCCTTTGCAGCTGGCCGTCATGACCGCGCGACTTGCCGGAAACGGCAAGAAGGTGCAGCCCCGTCTGATCGGCAGCATAAATGGTGAACCTGTGCCGGTGGAGGATGCGCCATCGCTCGACATTTCGCCCTCGCATATGCGGCTAGTGCGTGAGGGCATGTTCGCTGTCTCGAACGACCGGCGCGGCACCGCATGGAAAAGCCGGATTGCTGATGCCGCGATGGCGATGGCTGGCAAGACCGGCACCAGCCAGGTCCGCCGCATCACCGCGGCGGAACGTGCGCGCGGCGTCATCAAGAACAAGGATCTGCCGTGGGAGCGGCGCGACCACGCCCTGTTCGTCGGTTTCGCGCCCTATGACAACCCGCGCTATGCCGTCTCGGTCATCGTTGAACATGGCGGCGGGGGCAGTACCGCGGCAGCACCGGTCGCCCGCGATGTCATGATGCACGCCCTCTATGGGCCGGAGCCGCCGCTCCGCGCCTATCCCTCGCGCGAACGCGAAGAGATCAAGCGCCAGCGCGAAGAGGAACGCAACCGGCCCGCAGATTTTTCCGGCGGGCCCCGGCAGCGCGTATGAGCTATCTCAATCAGGAACACGGGCGCGGCTATATCCAGCGCAACGGATCGCTCGGCAACGCGCAACCGCTGACGACATGGCGCAAGATCATCCGCTTCCACTGGCCTCTGGCGCTTTTGCTGATTGCGGTCGCCTCGGTTGGCTTCCTGATGCTGTTCTCGGTGGCAAATGGCAACCTCGACCCGTGGGCCAGTCGCCAGATGATCCGCTTTGGCGTCGGCTTCGCGGGCATGGTGATCGTGGCCATGATCGATCTGCGCTACTGGAAAGCGCTGTCGCCGCTGATCTATATGGGGGCCATCGCCGCACTGGCAGCGGTGGAGGTGATGGGCGTTGTCGGCATGGGCGCGCAGCGCTGGATCGATCTAGGCTTCATCCGCCTGCAACCATCAGAGTTGATGAAGGTCGCGCTGATCCTCGCGCTGGCGCGGTACTATGACTGGTTGCCCGCTGAACATGTCTCCCGCCCGCTCTGGGTGTTGCCACCGCTGGTCCTGATCCTGGTCCCGGTTGCCATGGTGTTGCGCCAGCCCGACCTCGGAACGGCGATACTCCTCTGCGCGGGGGGGATCGCGGTGATGTTCCTTGCCGGTCTCTCATGGCTCTATTTCATCATGGGAGCCAGTGGCACGGTCCTGGCCATCTACGCCGTCGTCGCCTCTCGCCATACGGATTGGCAGATCCTCAAGGACTATCAGTACAGGCGCATCGAGACCTTTCTCGATCCCAGTCAGGATCCGCTCGGCGCGGGCTATCACATCACGCAATCGAAGATCGCGCTTGGCTCCGGCGGGCTGTCGGGGCGGGGGTTCATGGAAGGCACGCAAAGCCGTCTGAATTTCCTGCCCGAAAAGCATACCGACTTTATCTTCACCACACTGGCGGAGGAGTTCGGCTTTGTCGGTGCCGCATCGCTTCTGACCCTGTATACCCTGATCATTCTCTTCTGCTTTGCTTCAATGTTTGCCAATCGCGACCGGTTCGGCGCGCTGCTGACAGGTGGGCTGGCGCTGACATTTTTCTTTTTCTTCGCGGTCAATATCGCCATGGTCCTCGGTCTCGCGCCGGTCGTTGGCGTGCCGTTACCGCTGGTATCCTATGGCGGATCAGCAATGCTGGTACTCCTGTTTGCATTCGGGCTCGTCCAGTGCGCCCATATCCACAGGCGGAGCTGACCTAAGTGACAACGGTACTATTTTCGACCAACGCGACCCAGGCAGCGGAGTGGGAGCCCTATCTGCAACGCTGGAGCCGCGAGCTGAGCGTGCCATTCGAGCTGGTGATCGACGCCCAGCTGATCCGCGCGAGGGACGTTGATGTTCTGGTCCTGAACCCTGTCGAAGGCGCGAAGGACCTTGCCCCCTTTGCCCATGTCGGATTGATCCAGAGCATTTGGGCAGGGGTCGAGGCATATCTCACCAATCCTACGCTGCCGACCAATCCTCCCCTCTGCCGCATGGTGTCTTCCGGCCTGACCGAAGGCATGACGGACTACATCGTCGGTCACGTGATGCGCCATCATCTCGATATCGATCACCATATCCGTCAAAGCGCGGCAGGTATCTGGCAGGCCCCGGTGCCCCCCCTGTCACGCGATCGCAAGGTCGGCATTCTTGGCCTTGGCGCGCTGGGTTCTGATGCCGCGCAGATGCTGGCGCGCCTCAGGTTCGATGTGGCGGGATGGAGCCGCTCGGCCAAGACCCTGTCGGGCGTCACCTGCCTGCATGGCGAGAGCGGTCTGGACGAGATCATCGCCCGGTCGGAGATCATTGTCACGATTCTCCCTTCCACAGCCGAGACGCGCCATATCCTCGATGCCCGCCGTCTGGGGTTGGCCCCGCGCGGTGCGGTGGTGATCAATCCGGGCCGCGGTCCGCTGATCGATGACGATGCCCTGCTAACGGCGCTCGCCTCTGGCCAGATCGGCCACGCGACGCTTGACGTGTTCGACACCGAACCCCTACCCGCTGATCATCCCTATTGGCGCAATCCGAACGTGACGATCACACCCCACATCGCCGCAGAAACCCGCCCAAGCGACGCCGCGCGCGTCGTTGTGGAACAAATCGGCCGTCTGCAGCGCGGCGAGCCGTTATGGCACATTGTCGATCATGGCCTCGGCTACTAAGTACAATCGGACCGGGCCTGTGGGAAATGCAGAATTATGAACGCCAAACGGACGCGCAAGACGGATGAAAAGCCTTCGGGGCTGATCCTCCCCCCGAACCGATCGCTGTTCCAGCGCATTCGGGGCAATTTTCTGGCCGGCATTGTGCTGGTTGGGCCGGTCGCGCTGACCATCTATCTGGCCTGGGCGGTCATCACTTTCATTGACGATGCGGTGGTGCCCTGGGTCCCGACCCAGTACAATCCCAACTATATTTTCGAGACTTATGTTCCCGGCTTCGGCGTCGTCGTATTCGTGGTCTTTACCACCATCGTGGGCTGGCTGACCAAGAATTTCTTCGGACGGCAGATCGTTCGCCTCGGCGAAAGCTGGGTCAGCCGGATGCCGATTGTCAGATCCGTTTACAACGCGCTGAAACAGATCGCCGAGACGATCCTGAGCCAGTCCAAAAGCTCCTTCAAGAAGGCCTGCCTGATAGAATATCCCCGCAAGGACCTGTGGGCGATCGCCTTCGTGTCCACCGAAACCAAAGGCGAAATTGCCAATCTGGTTGGCAACGGGGGCATGATCAGTGTCTTTCTGCCCACAACCCCCAACCCGACTTCGGGGTTCCTGCTGTTCGTGCCTGTGAAGGACGTTGTCATGCTGGACATGACGGTGGAAGAAGCCGCCAAACTGGTTATTTCCGCCGGGCTCGTCGTGCCACCCACGGCGGAGGAGCGCGCCGCGGGGATCGCAAAAGAACGCACCCCCGAACTGGTGGAGTGATCCGGCAACCATCCAGAGCAACGGCGAAAAACTGTAGGCTAGATGATTGGCCCGGTTAGGCGTTATCCCCATACGCCGCCGGGCTTGTCAGTTGATGGCCCATTCCCCAGCGCGACAGGCGCGGGTCACCAGGCCAGGATCAGGCTGAACGTAACGCGAAGGGCCGGCGGCCACGTGCTCACGGACGGTGCCTCCGCCCCCGAGATCATCGTGACCCCGGCAAAAGACGCATTGCCTCGGATGATGTCCTTTCGGAACGCAACGCCGTCGCGCCCTATTCGGTCCGCCACCAGACATCGGGCAGGAAACCAATCCAGTCACCGTAAAGCGGCGTGCGCTCCGGGAAGGTCAGCGTGGCGCTATGGGCAATTCGGCTGGTTGGTGCGTACCAGAACGGGATTACGTATCGCCCCGCCGACAGGGCGCGATCGAGGGCGCGCGCCGCCCCCTCGAACACGTCCTGCGTGGTTGCAACCGTCAGCGCCGCGATGGCCGCGTCCACCGCCGGGTTCGCGACGCCCATATAGTTGCGGGTACCCGGCTCCGTCACACCATCCGAATGCCAGTAAAGCCGCTGTTCCACGCCCGGCGACAGTGACAACGCCCAGGTGTTGATGATCATGTCGTAATCGTAATCCGTGCGCCGGGTCTCGTACTGTGCGCTGTCCACGAGCCGGACGGTCGCTGTAATACCAAGTCGTTTCAGCGCATCCGTGAAGACGGAGGAGACCTGCTCATTGGCGGAGCTTGAGAGCAGGATCTCGAAACTGAATGCAACACCATCCGGGTTCCGTAGAACCCCATCGACGACAGCCCAACCCGCCTCGCTCAGCAGGTCCGCCGCGAGGCGCATATTGCGTCGGTTGCGCCCGTCTCCCGATCCTGCGGGTGGGCGGATGGTGGCATCGAGCGCACCGGGCGGCAGGCTGTCCGCAAACGGCTCCAGCAGCGCGCGTCCCTCCCCCGTCGCCGCGCCGTCATGGCCGAGCGGTGAGGCACCGAAATAGCTGGGGATGCGGGCGTAGGCACCGGACAGCATGGTGCGCTGCAACCACTCGAAATCGAAGGCCAGTGTCAGCGCCTCGCGCACCCGGATATCGGTAAACATCTCCTTGCGGGTGTTGAACACGAAACCCCGCATTCCTGTCGGGCGACCATGGCCAACCTCCGATCGGGCGATCCGACCATCACGGGCCGCCGCAAAATCATAGCCGCTCTCCCAGCGGACCGGATCGCCATCGCGAAAGATGTCGACCTCGCCTGCCTTGAAGGCTTCCCAATGGGCGTTGCCATCGCGGAAAAACTCAATCCTGATCTCGTCCAGATTGGCCTGCCCGCGCATCACCGGCAGATCGCGGCCCCAATAGTCGGGATTGCGAACTAGCGTCAGGCTGCGCCCGGCCTCCACCTTACCGACCACATAAGGACCCGTGGTGATGAGAGGGGTAAGCGAGCTTTCCTTGAAAACGCGGGCCTCCAGATCGGTTTTCTGAAGAACCGGGCGCAGACCGAGGATCAGCGGCGCCTCACGATCCGGTGTTTCGAAAACGAAGCGAACACCGCGATCACCTTTCCGTATGATCTCAGATACATTACGCAATCCATTGAAATACGGCGGTTTTCCCTCCTCATCCAGCAACTCCATCGAGTAGATGACATCATCCACCGTCACAGGGCTGCCATCGGAAAACCGCGCTTCGGGCCGAAGGGTGAATTCGACCCATGAGCGGTCCTCAGGCACCTCGACGCTTTCCGCGATCAGCCCGTACAGCGTGAACGGCTCATCCCAATTTCGCGCCATAAGCGATTCGGCGGTGTGCAGACGCAGTGCCCATGGAACGCTGCCTTTCAGGATGTAGGGGTTAAGACTGTCGAAACTGCCAACCTCCCCAAAGGTTAACGTCCCGCCCTTTGGTGCCTGCGGATTGGTGTAGGGTAAATGAGTGAAATCAGTAGATAATTCCGGCTCACCATGCATGGCGATACCGTGCTTTGGCGCAGCCCAGAGTGAATCTGCGGAGGCAAGAAACCCAGCCATCACCCCGAAATGCAACATCTTTTTTAAGAAAGTAAATCGCACGCTTTTTCCGCTGCAGCGATTTTTATGCTTGCCAACCCCGATTGCCCGACGCATTATAACCTCACTGCTCGATAGGTTTCTTGCCTGTATGAAACCTGCCTCAATGCACTACGCCCGCCTCGTGCGGGCGTTTTTTTTGCGCTCCTGCCGGGTTGAGGTCAATGGCGATACGCTGTGTAACGCCCCGCATCGCGGTTTCCGGCGGGGTTGCGCGCTCTGCGCCCCCCCGTTTGCCCACGGCGAAACATCGCGTCGCAAAACGATATCCCACGATGCTTCAATCCGGCCCCGAAACACTTTACGCTGCACTGCAACGCAACTTTGACAGGAACCGCCTCATGTCCCTTTCCGGAAAAACCGCCGTCGTCACAGGGTCCAATTCGGGCATCGGCCTTGGCATCGCACAGTCGCTCGCCGGGCGCGGAGCCAATGTCGTTCTGAATTCCTTCACTGACAGCGAAGAAGACCACGCACTTGCCGCCAAAGTCGCCAAGGAAACGGGTGCCGATGTGCGTTACATCCAGGCAGACATGTCCGATGCCGAGGCATGCCGGAGCCTGGTGACCAAGACGGCGGAGGCGTTCGGCACAGTCGACCTTCTCGTCAACAATGCGGGCATCCAGCACGTCGCGCCGATCCCGGAATTTCCGGGCGGCAAATGGGATGCGATTATCGCGATCAACCTGTCCTCTGCCTTCCACACAACCGCCGCCGCCCTGCCGCTGATGCGCAAGGCGGGCTGGGGGCGGATCGTGAATGTGGCCTCCGCCCACGGACTGACCGCATCGCCTTACAAATCTGCCTATGTCGCGGCCAAGCACGGCGTCGTGGGCCTGTCCAAGGTCACGGCGCTGGAGACCGCCGAGGAGCCAATCACCTGCAACGCCGTCTGCCCCGGCTATGTGCTGACGCCGCTGGTGGAGGCGCAGATCCCCGACACGATGAAGGAATACGACATGGACCGAGAGACAGTGATTCGCGAAGTGATGCTCACCCGTCAGCCGTCAAAGGAATTCGCAACGGTGGAACAGCTTGGCGGAACTGTCGCATTCCTGTGTTCGGACGATGCCAGTCAAATCACCGGCACCACGATCTCGGTCGATGGAGGCTGGACCGCGCTGTAAGGTAGCAAACACATTGCACAGATCGCCTTCAACGGGGGGCGGCCAGATCGGCAATCTGACCGCTCGCGCCCTGGCCGAATTCAGGGGGCGGTGCGATCTCATGATCATGGCTGACCTATTGCGCCGGGCGGTCATATCGGTCGGTCATCGTGCAGTCTTCCGCCGATCGTCCGCCTCGCTCTCTCCGATGCGATCTGTACGCCAAGTTCGATGGCTGATGCCCACCTGATCCTCGCCTGGTTGATGGCCGTGCGGATGACGATCAAACAGGATTCTACCAGATGTCCAGTGCGCCTTATGGCTGGCGAAGAGGCTGGGCCAGTACCGTGGGCTGGGGCCCGCCCTGCGGAACAGGATGTAGGATGGGCTTCAGCCCATCGCGCCGTTTACATTGCCGTCACCCATAAGATCACTGCATCATCCTCGCTGACCGAGGTCACGCAGTGCCCCATGGAACCATCATAATACGCGCTGTCGCCCGTAAACATCTCCACCGGCTCGTAAAATTCGGTGTAGAGCCGAACGGAGCCCGAAAGGACGAGCATGAATTCCTCACCCTCATGGCGCACCCAGTCATCAAACTCGGAAAAATCGCGGGCGTGCACTGTCGCCTTGTAGGGCAGCATGCGCTTGCGACTGATTTCGGTTGCCAGCAGCTCATGCTCATAAGTCACGGTCGGATGCACACGTCCGTCGCCGCGCCGGGTGATCGCGCGGCGCCCCGAAATCTTGTCCACAGGCGCTGGCTTGAAGAGCTGCGGCACATCGATATCCAGCCCACGCGCCAGCTTTTGCACCGCGTCATAGGTCGGCGACATCTGCTCATTCTCAATCTTCGAGAGGGTAGAACGTGCCAGCCCTGCCCGTTTCGCCGCTTCCTCCAACGTCCAGTTGCGCGCGCGCCGGATCTCCCGCACCCGCTCGCCGAGCTTCAGGGGGGCGACGCGCGGGGCATCGCCGCCACCGGTTGCGATCCGCAAAAGGCTCCGCGCCTCTTTCGATTGTTCGCCTTTGTCGCCGGTATCGCTCATGGGTTCTTCCTTGCCGCCTGCGCCCTGATACGCGATCAAGGGGCAAATTGCGAGCCGCCCGGAGCCTCATGTCAGACAGTATCAGCCTAATCGACGAGGGGTTTCCGCCGCCCTGCCCGGCGCGGTTCAACCTCGCCGCCCACGTGCTGGCAGCGGCGGCGCACGTGCCGGACAAAATCGCTCTGACAGTGGTGCGCTCCGGCAACGACGGCACACCCGAGCAGTTGACTTATGCAGCCTTGCGTCACCGTGTCCTCTGCGCCGCTGGTGGGTTGACCAATGCAGGCGTCAGCGCGGGCGATCGGGTGATCCTCCGGATCGGGCACTCCACCGATTTTCCCATCTTCTTTCTCGCCGCCGCTGCTATCGGCGCGGTGCCGGTTCCAACCTCGACGCTGCTGAGCGCCGCCGAGCTGGACCACATCGCGACAGAGACCGAAGCGCGGCTGGTCCTCGCGCCGCCCAACCTCGCGCTGCCTGATCTGCCCTACCGCGATCCCGGTACGATCACTGGCGACGTCGTCGCCTTCGCCGATACCGGCGCGGATGATCTGGCGTATATTGTCTACACTTCAGGCTCCTCCGGCCGCCCCAAGGGGGTCGCGCATGCACACCGCGCCGCCCATGCGCGCCGGATGATGTGGGATGGCTGGTATGGCATGGGCGCGGGTGATGTGATGCTGCATGCCGGGGCGCTCAACTGGACCTATACGCTCGGCGCGGGGCTGATGGACCCTTGGGCGATAGGGGCATCCACGCTGATCTATGCTGGCCCGCGCGATCCGGGCATCTGGCCGGCGCTGGCTGCCAGCTACGGCGCGACGATCTTCGCCGCCGCCCCCGGCGTCTATCGCCAGCTTCTGAAATCGGGCGTCAGCCTCGATGGCTTTGCAAACCTGCGCCATGGCCTCTCGGCGGGTGAGACGATGGCCGCCCCGGTGCGCGCCGACTGGACCAGCCGGACGGGCAAGCCGATCTACGAGGCGCTCGGCATGACCGAGATTTCGACCTTCATCTCCTCCTCCCCCGCCGCGCCGCCGAAGCCGGGCCATGCCGGGCGGCCGCAGGCGGGGCGGCGCGTTGCGCTTCTCCCCCCTAAAGGAAGCACGGTGCCGGTACCGCGCGGCAGCCCCGGTATCATCGCCGTCGACCGGCGCGATCCGGGATTGATGATCGGCTATTGGCGCGCCGAGGCGGACACCGCAGCGGTGATGCGGGGTGATTGGTTCCTGACCGGCGATATCGGCGTCATGGATGCTGAGGGCTACATCGCGTTCCAGGGGCGCGGTGATGATCAGATGAACGCACTTGGCTACCGCGTCGCACCGGAGGAAGTGGAAGCTGCACTCATGCGCCACCCGGCCCTGACCGGTGCCGCCGCTGTCGAGCTGCCTGTCCGCGCCGACCTCTCGCTGATCACGGCTTTCGTCACCGTGGACACGCCGGTCACCGAAGATGAAGTTCTCGCCCATGCCGCCCGCCATCTGGCCGACTACAAGCAACCAAAGCGCGTTCACATTCTCGCGGACCTGCCGCGCAATCCGAATGGAAAGTTGCGCCGCAAGGATTTGATTGCCACATATGGGTTCACTTCCAAAGATCAGGACAAAACTGACCCATGATAAGCCTCGACATCGTATCCGACCCGATCTGCCCGTGGTGCTATATCGGCAAGACGCATTTCGACAAAGCGGTTGCGAGCAAAGGCTATCAGCCCTTCGACATTTTCTGGCGTCCGTTTCAGCTGAACCCGGACATGCCCGAAGGCGGTATGGACCGGCGCGCTTATCTCGAAGCGAAATTCGGTCCCGAGAATGCCACGAAGTTCTACAAGCAGATCGAGGACACCGCGACCGAAGCCGGGCTGAATGTCCGCTTCGACCTGATTGAGCGTACACCGAATACATTCGATGCCCATCGCCTGATCCGATGGTCGCGCACGACCGGGTCGCAGGACGCATTGGTGGCCGAATTATTCGTCCGGTATTTTGAGCGCGGCGAGGACATTTCTGACCGTGATCTGCTGATCGAGGTCGGCGAAAATGCGGGCATGGAGCGGGATGTGACCATCCGCCTTTTCGAAGGCGATGCCGACCGCGAACTGCTTCAGACCGAAGAGACCACCGCGCGCGAGATCGGCATCAATGGTGTGCCGACCTTCATCATCGCCAACAAGCATGTCGTGAACGGCGCGCAGCCACCGGACCTGTGGGAGCGGGTTCTGGATGACATTGCGGACGCACAGGCCAAGGCCGCGGCAAGCAGCGAGGCAACCGCCTGAGAGGAACTGCGCCATGGAGATGATCGTCCATTCCGTTTCAACCCTCAGCAGTGACTGGCGGGCGTGGATCGTAGCGGCGCTGGTCGCCGCCAAGGCCATGCATTCGCTCTATATCAGCCTTCGATGCCCGGTGATGCGCGGCACCGCGACCGTGACCGACGAGATGATCGCCGAGGGGCGGGAGTTTAAGCTGAAGCCACCGCTCAGCTTTCTTCTGATCATGCTTGCGGGCATCGGCCTCGCCATTGGCGGGCTCTATATGCTCAACAGCGCAACCTATGGGCCGAGGGCTCTGGGCGTTATGGTGATCGGCATCTTCATCTTCACGACCGAGCCGATGCGCC
Organism: Pseudomonadota bacterium; assembly: GCA_039030855.1. Taxonomy (GTDB): domain Bacteria; phylum Pseudomonadota; class Alphaproteobacteria; order Rhodobacterales; family Rhodobacteraceae; genus Pikeienuella. The sequence continues at coordinate 288,857 of JBCCDJ010000002.1, read as the reverse complement.
TCGTCGTCAACGCGATGAAGATGGAGGTGTTCGGTGCCGTGGGTAAAGCGGGCGACGCCGAATTCCTCGCCCGAGATCAGCTACGCTCCGCCTATCGTGGGCGCGCAGTCGTGGAACTGGTGATCGCCGCAGCCGTCCTGACAATGCTCTACTTCCTCTGATTGGCGCGCTGTGACGCGGGCATGATCGGCAATATCATGGCAGGCATACTGGCCGACAACGCATCTCGGTGCGCTGCCGCGGCCCGCGACCGCCCACATCAATGCACCCATCGCAGGGATCACCCCGATTGCGCCGTGGCGACAGGCGATCAGCCTGATTTCGCCGCGACCAATACGTTAGTGATCGAGCCGAGGACGAATAAGCGACCGGTCAGCTGTCTACCGCAGTTGTAGCTTCTGCCGCTTTTGCCAGATCGCGGGCAATGGCAAAGGCCCCCTTGATCTTGTCAGCATCTGCCTTCCAGTCACGCCGCACCACGATCTTGTTCTCCTTGATCTTGGCGAAGCCGCGCTGATCCTCGATGAAAGCGACAAGGCCGGAAGGGTTGGCAAATTTGTCGCCACGAAACTGGATCACCGCGCCGCGCTCGCCGGCGTCCAGCTTCTCGATTCCCGCACGCCGGCACATTGATTTGATCCGCACCACGTGGAGCAGCGTTTCAACTTCTTTCGGTGGCTTTCCGAACCGGTCATGCAGCTCGGCGGCGAAGCTCTCCAGATCGCGTTTCGTCTCCAACGCCGAGAGGCGGCGATAAAGGCCAAGACGCAGGTCGAGGTCGTCGACATAATTGCCTGGGATCAGAACCGGAACGCCGAGACCGATCTTCGGCGACCAGGTCTCGTCCGCTTCGGTCAGGCCCTCAATTTCCCCGGCGCGCAGCTTCGCAATCGTTTCTTCGAGCATGTCCTGATAAAGTTCGTATCCGACCTCGCGGATATGGCCGGATTGCTCTTCACCCAACAGGTTCCCCGCCCCGCGAATGTCCATATCGTGGCTCGCCAGCGTGAACCCCGCACCCAGCGTGTCGAGCGATGAGAGCACCTTCAGCCGCTTGTCCGCGCCTGACGTCAGGGGCTTGCGCGGCTCGGTCGTGAAGTAAGCATATGCGCGCATCTTGGATCGCCCTACACGCCCCCTGATCTGGTACATCTGCGCGAGGCCGAACATATCAGCCCGGTGCACGATCAGCGTGTTGGCACGGGGGATGTCGAGGCCACTTTCGACAATCGTGGTCGCCAGAAGCACATCATATTCGCCATCATAATAGGCGTTCATCCGCTCATCCAGCTCCCCCGGTGCCATCTGACCATGGCAAGTGATAAAGCTGATTTCGGGCACTTGTTCGCGCAAGAACTCTTCCTGCTCAGCAAGGTCGGAGATACGAGGGACGACATAGAAAGACTGCCCACCCCGATAGTGTTCGCGCAAGAGCGCCTCGCGCACCGTCACCGGATCGAAGGGGGCCACATAGGTGCGCACCGCCAGACGGTCGACGGGCGGCGTTGCGATCAGCGACAGCTCCCGCACCCCCGTCATCGACATCTGCAAGGTGCGCGGGATCGGCGTTGCGGTCATGGTAAGCACATGGATGTCCGATCGCAGGCGTTTCAGGCGCTCCTTGTGCGCCACCCCGAAATGCTGTTCCTCGTCGATGATCAGCAGGCCGAGATTCTTGAACTTGATTCCCTTGGCGAGCAGCGCATGGGTGCCAATGACGATATCGACCGTGCCATCCGCCATGCCATCGCGCGTCGCAGCAGCGTCCTTGGCGGAAACAAAACGCGACAGCTGGCGCACCCTCAGCGGCGTGCCCTTGAACCGCTCGGCAAATCCCTTCGCGTGCTGGCGCGCCAGAAGCGTCGTCGGGCAGATCAAGGCGACCTGAACGCCTGAAATGGCAGCGACGAAAGCGGCGCGCAGGGCGACCTCGGTCTTGCCGAAGCCGACATCGCCGCAAATCAAGCGATCCATAGGGCGGCCCGCCGACAAATCCTCCAGCACATCGTCGATTGCGTTTAGCTGATCGTCTGTCTCATCATAGGGAAAGCGGGCGCAAAACTCGTCCCACATCATGTCGGGCGGTGTCAGTTTGGGTGCCTCGCGCAGCATGCGCTCCGCCGCCACGCGGATCAGCTTGTCCGCCATGTCGCGGATGCGCTCCTTCAGGCGGGCCTTCTTGGCCTGCCACGCACCGCCGCCAAGCCGGTCGAGCATGCCTTCGGTCTGCCCATAGCGCGAGAGAAGCTCGATATTCTCTACCGGCAGGTAAAGCCTGTCACCGCCGGCATATTCCAGCTCGATACACTCATGGGGCGCGCCAAGGGCGGTGACCGTCTTCATGCCCGTGTAACGCCCAACGCCGTGTTCCACATGGACGATCAGATCGCCCACGGACAGGGTCGCCGCCTCGGCAATGAAATTCTCGGCCCGCCGCTTGCGGCTCTTGCGGATCAGTCGCTCGCCGAGGATGTCCTGTTCGGCGATCACCGTCAGATCGTCTGCGGCAAACCCTTCGTCCAGCGGCCAGACCGTATAGAAAAGCCCCTTGTCCGGCCCTTTCGCAACGTCAGTCCAACGCGCCGCAGTCTCGCCGCCGTCGACCCCGTGATCGGCGAGCATCGTGCGCATCCGCTCCCGCGCGCCTTCGGAATAGGAGGCGATGACGACGCGGCCCGATTTACGCCGATAGCGGATATGGTCGGCCAGCGCATCGAAAAGCTTGCCATCCTCCATCTGGCGTTCCTGCGCGAAGGAGCGTCCGTTGCGGGTGCCGATATCGATGATCCCCGGACCCGGCGGTTGGCGGTGCGGGGTCAGGCGGCGTACCGGGCGACCGGTCAGCGCCGCGCCCATCTCATCGGGAGAGACATAAAGCGACGATGCCGCCAGCGGTTTGTAAACCGGCGCGCCCATCGCGCGCGCCTTTGCGGCCTCTGAACGCGACGTGAAATGATCCTCCACCTGGGTCCAGCGCGCCTCCAGCGCGTCTTCGAACCGGTGGTCCAGCGTGACCGGCGCATCGGGCAGGAAGTCGAACAAGGTATCCATGCGGTCGTGCAAGAGCGGTGCCCAATGCTCCATCCCCTGATGTTTGCGCCCGGCCGACACCGCCTCGTAGAGCGGATCATCCAGCCCCGCCGCACCGAAGGTTTCGCGGTAGCGCTGGCGAAACCGCGAGATGCTGTCCGGATCCAGCGGGGCCTCGGTCGCCTGCGCCAGCTCAACGCGCGTGATCCGTTCCACCGTGCGCTGGCTTTCAACCTCGAAACGGCGCGCCCCATCCAGCACGTCGCCAAAGAAATCGAGCCGCACCGGCGTCTCCGCACCCGGCGGAAAGATGTCAACGATCCCGCCGCGCAGGGCAAAATCGCCGGGCTCGGTCACCGTTGAGGCGCGGTTGAACCCGGCGCGGATCAGGTATTCGGTCAGCCCGTCCACATCGACGCGGGTGCCGACATCCGCAACCCATGTCCCCCCTGCGACAGTCGCGCGCGGCGGCGTGCGCAGTGCGGCAGCATTGACTGTGCTCAGCACAATGGCTGGCATATCGATCCCGTCGACCAGCGCCGCCAGCGTCGCCATGCGCTGGGCGGACACTTCCGCATTCGGGGAAATCCGATCATACGGGGTGCAGTCCCATGCCGGAAAGCGCAGCACCGGCAGGTCGGGCGCAAAGAAAGCCAGCGCATCGGACAGGGCAGCCGCGCGCCTATCATCGCGCGCGATATGCAGGATCGGGCGGCCATGACTGCGCGCCATGTCAGAGACGAACCTGCCGTCAAACCCTTCCGGCACGCCGCCGACGAGCAGGTCCGTTGCCGTAATCGTGTCGTCTTTCATGGATCGGGCTCCGGCAACAGATATGCGCCCCTGACCGGGATCGGCAGGGGTGCGATGGAGACGGTCAGGTAGCGCGCGCCGGGCGCGACCTCAACCCCTCAATACCCGCGAAACAGCACCTCGCTCCAGCCCGGACCGTGATGCAGGGTCGCCACGAGATAGGCCGCCGTGATCGACAACCCGGCGACGATGCCGGTCACGCGCCGCTCAAACATGAAGATGCGGCGCAGGCGTTCGGGGTCGGGCATGTTCTCGTTCAGCTTGCGGATCATGTAGCCGCCCCACATCCAGCGTGCCGCCATCGGCGCAATGATGACGATAATGCCCATCGCCGCCTCGGCCCGGTTGACCACAGCAAGGGTACCGACCAGCGTCAGCACGAAGGCGGTAATCCCGGTGACGACGAGAGTGCGTTTCTTGATCGCCCGCCCGAACATCGCAAGATTGCGTCGCGCATAGCGGTCGAAAATCTCGCTCTCCTCGGCACTTCGTTTTGAGCGCATCAACAATTCATTGGGGATGCCGAAGGTGTAGTTGCAGATCACGCCCCAGAACAGGACCGCGAAGACCCAGTACCAAACGCTCAGAAATGTCTCCTGAAACAACATCATCGGCTTCTGGACCCCATCCACATACACGGCAACTTGCCGCCCACACACTCACATGCCATTGCTATCGTAACCAAGGAGTTAATACATGACGAGCCGGATTTTTGCACCCTTTCCTCACGGGCGCCCCCGTCGCAAGCGGCAAGCGCCGTGGGTGCGCGATATGGTGCGCGAAAACGCGGTCACGGCGGCGGATCTGATCTGGCCGATTTTCGTGCGCGAAGGCGAACAGATCGAAGACCCGATCCCGTCCATGCCCGGTGTCTCCCGACTGTCAATCGACAAGGTGGTGGAAGCTGCAGAACGCGCTGCCGATCTTGGCATACCGTGCATCGCCCTCTTTCCCTATACGCCCGCTGACAAAATCTCCGAAGACTGTGCGGAGGCATGGAACCCGGACAACCTCGTGAACACGGCGACCCGCGCAATCAAGCGGATGGTGCCGGAGATCGGGATCATGCTGGATGTTGCGCTCGACCCCTATTCCAGCCACGGCCATGATGGCATCCTGCGCGGCGAGGAAATCGCGAATGACGAGACGCTGCTGGCGCTGGAAAAGCAGTCGCTGGCACAGGCGGAGGCGGGGGCGGATATCCTCGGCCCCTCCGACATGATGGACGGGCGCATCGGTTATATCCGTCAGGCGCTGGAGGCGAATGATTTCCAGAACACGCTGATCATGTCCTATGCCGCCAAGTATGCCTCAGCCTTTTATGGCCCGTTCCGCGATGCGGTTGGGGCCTCGGGTCAGCTGAAGGGTGATAAGAAGAGCTATCAGATGGATGCCGGCAACACCGATGAGGCGCTGCGCGAAGTGGGCATGGACCTCGCCGAAGGGGCCGACATGGTCATGGTCAAACCCGGCATGCCCTATCTCGACATCTGCCGACGTGTGAAGGACGAGTTTGGCACTCCGACCTTCGCCTATCAGGTCAGCGGCGAATATTCGATGATCGCCGGTGCCTGCGATCAGGGATGGATGGACCGTGAGCGTATCGTGGCGGAAAGCCTGATGGCGTTCAAACGCGCCGGATGCGACGGCATCCTGACCTATTTCGCCTATGAATACGCCGCGATGCTGGCTGAGGTGGAGTAGCTCCGACAGCTGCCGAGGGATGCACCGGAACGCGATCGGAGGAGCGGATCAGTGTTGAAACTCGACCACATCACTGTCATCGCACCGACGTTGGCAGAACGTGCCACGCATGTGCAGGACTGTCTTGATATCGAAGTGCCGTTCGGCACGCGGCATCACTACATGGGCACCCACAATCACCGCCTGCAACTTGGCAACTCTGCCTATCTGGAAATCGTCGCGCTGGACCCTGACGGGTTTTGCCCCCAACCGGGCATGTCGGTTCGGTCCCGAAAACCAAAGACAGGTCAAATAGACTTGGGATAAAATCAACGCCTGCGTAACTGGATTGCCAGCGCAACCGATATCGATGCCGTGGTCTCAACGCGCAGCGCAACCTTCGGTGAGATAGCCCCTGCCCCTGTCGATCCATTCCTTGCCTTCTCACCCCCGGCGGATGGCACGGGCCTATCGCTGATCGACCGTCGGGGCGACCCGACATCGATGGATGAGACACTCGATCTTGGCACGCGTCTGCGCTCGCTAATGCCGGAGCACCCCGATCCCTCCGTCATCATGGCGCTGTGTGAAAGACCGCCGATTGATGATCCGCCTGCGATCACCACGGGCTTATGACCCGCGACCGCGCGCATCGACAGGCCGACGGGGCCGAAGAAACAGTCATGTCGGTCGGTTGCGTTGGCAGCTCCCCAAGAGATTCGAACCGGTCAGAAGGAATGAAAGCGGACGGCCATCGATCAACGGATGCGCCGCTCGTCATCCTGATGGCTGCCGGCGCACAGGCGAAAGGGAATTTCCTTGCCTCCGGGCCGCATCTTCAGCCGCGGGCAGATTACGTGCTGAAGCAATAACTTGAGAGACGAGACTGCAAAAATCGCAGCATTGCCCGCCACCATGTAGGCCAGCAGTGCAGCCCACAAGGAACCGCCGAGAGCCAGGGAGGCAATCGCTCCGGCCAGCCCGACCAAGACGCCAAAAAGAACGAGACCCAACACTAACAATACTCCCCAAAGTTTGGTGGCATCTGTTGATTGACATTGAAAGGTGTCAAATTTGCGCCCTGTTTACTTTTCGCTCCCGGCGCTCTTGCGTGCCTGATTTCAGAACAACTAGCACGTTTTGGCCAAGAAACACTGGTTCAGGCCTGAATGCAGATTTGGTTCGGCCCGTGGTTGAGACATCGGGCACCGAAAGACAGCCATCGCGAAGCCACTGCCGCACTGTCATTGACACGTGTTCCCAAAGGGCAAAGGACCACGGCAACGCAGGCGAAAAGCGCCATCAGGGCCGCAATTCGCGTTCCGACGAAGATGTCCCAACAGATGCAGCCGAAACCTCCCCATTCGGCAGCGCATAGACCGCCACCTCGTCAGCAATGCCCCGCAACCGGTGCGTACCCAAAGGGATCGCATATCCGATGCCGGCGGCAGCTTCGCCGTCCATCAGGATCGTCTCGCCCAATGATTTGCCAAGCGCCTCCAGTCGCGCAGCCCGATTGACGGTATCGCCATAGACCGTGAAAGCACGCCGGGCCGAGGATCCGACGCTGCCCGCCGCCAGCGGCCCTGCCGCCAGCCCGATCCGGATCGCGAACCCTCGCTGTTGGCCGATCATCATCACCTGTTGCGCCGCGCTGCAGGCCGCACCAGCCGCATCATCGATCTGCAGCGGCGTATTGAATGTGGCCAATAACCCATCACCGGTGAAGGATATGACAACCCCGCCCTGACGGCCCACGGCATCGGACGCGGCGGACAAGAAATCGTTCAGCGATGCGATCACCGCCTCAGGCGTCCGCGCCGCCGCATAGGCCGCAAAATCGGCAACATCCACCACCATGGCAACCCCGTGGCGCACCTGCGGCGTCAGAGCCGCACCATCCTCCAACAGCCGCGCGGCAACGGAGGACGGCACGTATTGGCCGAGTATCTGCGATGCCCGCTCGCGCTCGGCTTCTGCCTCCACCTGCGCCAGAAAAACGCGCCGCGCGCGATAGACCGCCAGCGCCAGTACGGCAGAGATGATCAAAAGGAACGCCATTTCTTCGATCCTGTTGCCCTGACCGGTGAAATTTGGCGACAGGATCAGCGACAGATAGCCATCCGCGTCAGAGCCGGGGGCCAGATCAGCCCAGCTCAGCGGCTTCTCAAGATCTCTGATCGCGATCTGAAAGGCGGTCCACCAACCGATCACGCCGATCATCCCGGTCCATATCACCAGCCCCGCCGACAGGCTGAGACAGGCGAGCGCCACCGGCACCATCAGGTAATGAACCCCATAGGCGCGAAACGCGATCACCTGCGGCACGTCCCCTCCGCTATAAAGCGGCGCAAAGGCAAACACTGCACAAATCCCGGCCATGTCGGCACCGTAGATGGCGAATTTGATCCATGGCCGGTCGAACCGCCCGCCGATGATGAGAAGATGCCCGATCCCGATCAACGTGAATACGAGAAGAGCGATCAACCCCGCCGCACTCGGGCTTTCCTCGGTGGTCAGCATCCAGCTCAGAAACCATGCAAAGGCGAGACCGACAGCGGCCGTCCTGCACATGATGGCGATGCGCAGGCCGGTCTGCTCTGCCCGCCGCAACCGCTGGTTGGGTTTCTTCATCTCGTGCCCTTGTTGTCCTTGGCCTCTGAATAGATAGCGCCGGCTTGCCGGATGCCAAAACGGCTTGCCGACATCCCTGCTCCGCCCCATGTCAGAAGCGTTACCAGAAAGGTCCGCCATGAAACATGAAATCCGCCTGCCTCGCCTCGCCGCCAGCGCTGCCGCGCTCGCGCTTGTCACGACGTCTGTTGCCACCGCGCAGACCTTCGATACATCCGCCGGACCGGTCGAGGTGACCAAGGTGGTTGCCGATCTGGACGACCCGTGGGCATTCGCGTTTCTGCCGGATTTCGCTGATAGCGGCGCAATGCTGATCACCGAAAAGGACGGCACGCTGCGCCTGTTCGAAACCGCCACAGGGCCCGTCAGTGTGGCTGGCGTGCCCGATGTGGCCGCACGTGGTCAGGGTGGTCTGCTTGACGTCGCGCTGGCGGTTGACTTTGCCGAGACGGGCCTGATTTATCTCTCCTATGCCTCGCGCACAGATGGCGGCTCGCAGACGCGGGTGGCGCAGGGGCGGCTGGTGCGCGGGGACGCGCCGCGCCTCGAAGATGTCGAGGTGATCTTCCGGCAGGAACCCGCGCAAAGCACATCGCGCCATTTCGGCTCTCGCATCCTCGTCGCCGATGATGGGTCACTATTCGTCACCATCGGCGACCGGGGTGAGCGGTCAAATGCACAGGACCTGACGCGCCATCAGGGCAAGATCGTCCGCATCCTGCCCGATGGCAGTCCGCATCCCGAAAACCCGTTCATCGGCAATGAACGCGGCTGGCGGGAGGAGATATTCTCCTATGGGCATCGCAATCCGCAGGGCGCGGTGCTGACCGCTGATGGCACGATCTGGACCACCGAACATGGCGCGCAGGGCGGCGATGAGGTGAACCGGCCCGAAGCGGGGATGAATTACGGCTGGGCCACGATCAGTTATGGCGAACACTATGGCGGTGGCCGGATCGGCACTGGGACTGAGGCCGAAGGTATGGAACAACCCGTTTATTACTGGGATCCGTCGATCGCCCCGTCCGGGCTGACCTATTACACTGGTACGCTTTTCCCTGAATGGCAGGGCGACCTGATCGGCGGCGCACTGAAATATCGGCTCGTGTTCCGGCTCGACATGGAAGATGGGCGCGTTGTCGGCGAAGAACGCCTGCTGACGCGGGAATTTGGCCGTATCCGCGATGTACGCTCGGGTCCCGACGGGGCGATCTGGTTCGCTGCCGAAGGGCGCGGCAGCGCCATCTATCGCATGGCCCCCACCGACTAGGCTCACCGCCCGCTTGCCATGTTCGTGAACGGGGGTTTCCCCGCCCTGCCCCCCCATGCTATCGGGGCCGCCTGTTTGGACCTAGGGAGTGGGCACCATGTCATCTATCGCCGAGAAGATCGCCGCGGACCTGATCGAGCATGAGCCGTTTCGCGCGCTCGAGGATGCGCAGGCAGGTCCCGAGATCGGCTATGGCGTCCAACTCGAGATGCTGCCCATTGTCGCAAAGGCCAAGGGCGGTATCGGAGGTCGCAAGATCGCCTGGAACACCCCTGCACTGATGGAAAAGTTCGGGCTGAAGGTCCCTGGTGCCGCACATATCTTCGCCGACGACATCTGCCGGGGCGATGCCAATCTGAAACTTGGCGACTACATGAACTTCATGATGGAGCCGGAATTTGCCGCCATCCTCGCCGTCGACCTCGCGCCGCGCGCGGGCGGCTGGGATCGCGACAACGCCGCCGATGCCATCTCTCATTTCACAGTGGCGTTTGAGCTGTTGGACAGGCGCAACGGCCCGGCAGAACATGCAGCATCGATCATCGCGAACAACATCTTCAACGCCGGCATCTGCTATGACCCCGAAGGCAGCATCAAGCCCCGCGATCTGGACCCCGAGGCGCTGACCACGGTCGTCAATCACGATGGCAACGCGATCCTGAACAAGAAGGGTGCCGCGCCGATGCACCCGCTCGATTCTGTGGCTTTCCTCGCCAACCATTTCAACGCCCACGGCATCACCCCCAAGGCAGGCGAAATCCTGATGTGCGGCTCCCACATGCCGCTCTACCCGATGGACGCACCGGGCGAGCTGACCATGCGCGTCGAGGGCGTCGGCGAGGTGAGTTTCCGGATGGGGTGAACCGGCGGGCAGGGAAATTCCGGCCCCTCATTCCATCCGCGAAGCCCGATACCGGGCAATCTCTGACCACCTTGTCAATCCTGTCACAGATCTGACCTGGCCTTGATAATCGCGCGCGCTGGGCGCACCGAATGGCAACTAGGAGCCCCTTTCTCACTTATGCTGCGGAGGACACGAACGGCTGCTTCGGCTTCTTACCTGACAAACCGGCTTCGCCTCTCCAGCATGACCACATCACGCCAGCGGCCTTCGAGTGGGCCATAGCTCATCTTTCCCAATTTCGTTCTGATGCCGATGGTCTCAAAGCCCAAGCCAGCATGTAATGAAAGACTGGCTTCGTTCTCCGGGAATATCTGGGCAAGAAGCGTCCAATATCCAGCGCTCTCGGACGCCAACACCAGTTGGGTCAACAGGCGATTGCCGAGCCCTCGGCCTTGACCAGACGCCGAGACGTAGATCGAGACTTCGCCCACCCCGTGGTAGACTGGGCGGGTCGACGTCGGGCTGACACCGGCCCAGGCCATGACAGCGCCGCCGTCGTCCGCAATCAGGGCGAGTCCGCGTCCGGTCAAAAAACCCAAAGAGAAGCTGCTCCAGTCATGCGGCGTGTCTCGGAAAGTGGCGTGACCGGTCGCCAGGCCTTCCGCGTCGATCAAGGCTATCGCGGCAGCGTCCGATGGTTTGGGTTCTCGGATCGTGACGTCAGTCAGGCCCATAAAGCCACCACTGCCAGAAGAACGGCCATTCCGACCAACGCCTGCACTACGGCTCCGCCCGTCAGGATGCCAATGGCACGCCCTTCGCTTTGCTCATCTGCCAATGCGTCTCTCCGGACCAACCAATAATAGCTGTCATTGGGCAGGATCGCGATAAAGGACCCAAGACAGATCGCGAAGACAGCTGCAATTTCGTTGACACCACTGGCCAGAACAATCGGGGCCGCGACGGGGGCGATGGCAGCGAAGGTCGCCATCGATGACCCTTGGGCCAGCTTAAACAGCACGGTCAAAGCAAACAGCGCAATCAGGGTGAGCGCGCCATCACCCTGTGGCATCAGATGCTCCAATGCCACCATGCCCGTCAGTACGGCCCCGAAAGCGCTTGCTGCGCCGATGACCAAAAGAAGCGATCCTGTCCTGCGAACCGCACTGTCCAGACACGCGCGCCGCTCACCAGAGGCCGTTTGCAGCAGGGCCAGGATCGCGGCGGTGATCAGCGCACCCTTCGGCAACAACAGAAAGTCCACTGCACCAACGCCTGTTGGGCCAACGAAACCGCCAAGGATGAGCAGACCCGCCATCACCAGAAACGGTGCAAAGGCGCGCAGCATGCGCTCTTTGTCCGCGATGCTTTCCGTTCCGATTTGCGGCTCATTATCTTTGGTCGCGAGGCGTGCCCAGATCACGCCCGCCGCCCAGACCGGCAGTGTCAGGAGCAAACCACACAGCAACAGGACGGCAGGTTCAACCCCCGTGGACCCCGTGACGCCAAGCCCCGCCGCGACGATCAAAGGGCCAGCGGGATAGAGCAACTTGAACCCCGCATAGGCACCGAACGCCGTCTGTATCTTGTAACGCCCTGCCGCCGGAGACAGCGCGGCGTAGGCAGTGTCGGGACAGATCATACCTGCGCCCGCAACCGGCGAGGCCAGCGCGACCGTCCGGCCTGCCGCATTGGACGCGATGTGCTGTCGCGACAGCGCCGCCGCCAAGGTGAACGATGGCAAGAGGATCAAGGCGAACTCGCCCAGGGCGCGTCCAAATCCCGTATTGAACTCTCGGACAACCTCGTTCGCGCCCATGCCGGCAGACAACCCCAGAACAACTGTCAGAAGCACTATCCATATCACCAACGGCAGATCTGGCACGTGGCTTTTCAGACCCGAGGATGTGAGCGGTGTTGAAGACGCGTCTGCCATTGTATTTCCAGTTTGCTATCTGATCTCAGCTCATGTTACCTGTGGAAAATCAGTAGCCAAAATGAGAAAAACTGAGAGTTCGCATGCGTCAGGCTCATGCAAAGCCTCCCCTTCGATCCTTGCAGGTCTTCGAGGCCGCCGCTCGCTGCGGTAGCTTTACAGCCGCCGGAGCGGAGCTTGGCATCACCCAAAGCGGCGTGTCTCGTCAGGTTTCAGATCTGGAGGCGACGCTCGGTGTCGCTCTGTTCTTGCGGAGAGGCGCCAGGCTGAGCGTGACCCCGGCGGGCGAGCGTCTGGCGGGCCAACTGGCGGAGGCGTTCGCCCACACCTGGTCTGCGGTGGCGGACGCGCGGCGGTCCGACCAGATCGTCACACTCTCGATGCTGCCATCGGTCGCGGCGCGATGGTTCGCACCCCGATTGGCTGATTTCATGGCGGCGAACCCGAATATCGATCTTCGCATTACGGCGTCCCGGCATCTTGTGGATTTTGCCTCGGAAGGCGTTGATGCGGCCGTCCGCTATGGCATTGCACCAACACGCGATCTGGATGCGCACAAGCTCGGCACGGAAACCGTAACGCCCGTCTGCTCTGCGACCTATGCCAAAGAGCACGCGTTGCGCGCGCCCGCCGATATGTACCGCGCCACGCTTCTTTGCGGAGATATTCCGGAAGACTGGCCCGCATGGTTCGAAGCCGCCGGGTGTCAGCAGCCTGCGCCGCCCGGACCACGCCTCGGGGACGATGGCGCGATTTTGCAGGCGGCCGTCGAAGGCCAAGGCGTCGCCCTCGGGCGGTCCTTGCTTGTTGCTGATGACATAGCGGCGGGGCGGCTCGTGGCTCCCTTCGCCGTGTCGCTGGACGCCAGCCACGCGTACTGGTTCGTTCGCCCCAAAGACATGGCGACAACACCTGCGATCAATGCGGTGAAGGCTTGGCTTCTCGGTCAGTTCGAAGATCAACAGTAGGAGACCGGACATTGGTGCAAGCGCAGCGAATTAGCGCTTTGTCCACACAACCACCCCCCGTGGAGTTTCAGCGGCGCAACACGGATACGTCCCCGTTCGACCTAGAGCCGACAAAGCGAATGGCGCTGGCAAAGACGTGAAGGACGGCGGCCCTGCGAACGTTGAAGAACGATCCGGCCGTCGAGCCTCGGAAACCTCGTGGCCGCTGCGGTGCGCCATGTCCGAATGATCGGAACAAGGTCGGGGGGGAGGCATTGCGGCACAGATTTGGTCAATGTTCATGAAGTTGTATTAACTCGGCGCAGCCAGCGCGCGGCATCCGAGCCTCAGACGACCCCGATCTCTGCCAGTGCGCGGCGCATGTCCTCCGGCAAATCATCTTCTTCCGATCCGAATACGCCGACATCGCGGGGGGCATCTTCGGCGGCAAGATAGCGCCAGCCCTGAAAGGCGCGGCGGGGGGAAGGCGCGGTTCGGATGATCGGGCGCTCCATCACGATGGCGCAGCGGCGGATACCATCTTCGCCGCGCACTTCCTCCAGCGCCTTGATGGTCTGGCGGCAGGTGATGGAGCCTTTCATCACCCAGTAGAGCGAGCCGCCGGCCAACAGTTCCGCCTCGCGCCGGGGCCACATGCGGGTGACATGCACCACGCCGCCCCAGCGGTCGGGGCGGGAGTTCTGCCAGGCGGCCAGATCCTCCGGCCCCTCGGCACCGACGCATAATTTCAACAGATGCAGACCTGCGCTCACTTGCTCGACACCCTCGAAGTTCATATTATGTTCATCCACGCCCGCCCTGAGACGCAACCAAGGACATAGCACGGATGAGCGCCTTCGCAGCCCCCATTGCCGAACAAATCTGGGACATGAAGTACCGGCTGAAGGCCCCGGACGGCACCCCCGTGGACGAGACCATCGAGGCCACATGGCGGCGCATCGCCCGTGCGCTGGCGGCGGTGGAGGATAACCCCGCGAAATGGGAAAGCGAATTTTACGAGGCACTGGAAGGGTTTCGCTATCTGCCCGCCGGGCGCATCGTCGCCGGGGCGGGGGCGGAGCGTGATGTGACCCTCTTCAACTGCTTCGTCATGGGCACTGTCCCCGATACGATGGCAGGCATTTTCGACGGGCTGAAAGAGGCCGCCCTGACGATGCAGCAGGGCGGCGGCATCGGATATGATTTTTCCACTCTGCGCCCGCGCGGCGCGGCGGTGAAGGGCGTGGGGGCCGACGCCTCCGGCCCGTTGTCCTTCATGGATGTCTGGGACAGCATGTGCCGCACGATCATGTCGGCGGGCTCGCGGCGCGGCGCGATGATGGCGACGATGCGCTGCGATCACCCGGATGTGGAGGCGTTCATCGAAGCGAAGCGCGACCCCGCGCGCCTGCGCATGTTCAACCTCTCGGTCCTCGTCACCGATCCGTTCATGGAAGCGGTGAAGACGGATGCCGCCTGGGATCTGACCTTCGGCGGCACGGTCTACAAGACAGTTCGGGCGCGCAGCCTGTGGGATCAGATGATGCAGGCCACCTATGATGTGGCGGAGCCGGGTGTGATCTTCATCGACCGCATCAACCGGCTGAACCCGTTGAATTATGTGGAGACCATCGCCGCCACCAATCCGTGCGGCGAGCAGCCCCTGCCGCCCTATGGCGCGTGCCTTCTTGGCTCCGTCAACCTCGCCACGCTGGTGGCGGAACCTTTTGCCGAGGGGGCGCGGCTGGACGAGGCGGCGCTGAAACGCCTCGTCTCGACCGCCGTGCGGATGATGGACAATGTCGTCGATGCCTCGAACTTCCCGCTGGAAGCGCAACGGGCGGAAGCGCAGGCGAAGCGCCGCATCGGGCTGGGGGTCACGGGGCTCGCCGATGCGCTCCTCATGGTCGGGCTGCGCTATGGCTCGGAGGAGGCCGCCGCACAGACCGCGAAATGGCTGCATCTGATCCAGCGCGCGGCTTACCTCACCTCCACCCGCCTTGCGGCTGAGAAGGGGCCGTTTCCCCTCTTTGATCGTGACGCATATCTTGCCACCGAGACCATCGCGGGCATGGATGAGGATGTGAAGGCGGCGATTGCTGAACATGGCATCCGCAACGCGCTTCTGACCTCCATCGCGCCGACGGGGACGATTTCGCTCTTGGCAGGCAATGTGTCGTCGGGCGTGGAGCCGGTTTTTGCCTATTCCTACACCCGCAAGGTGCTGCAAAAGGATGGCAGCCGGACCGAGGAGGAAGTGGTTGATTACGCCGTCGCCCTCTGGCGCCAGATGCATGGCAATGCCCCCCTGCCCGACCATTTCGTCAACGCCCAGACGCTCGCCCCCGAAGACCATGTGCGGATGCAGGCCGCCTGCCAGCCCTATATCGACAGCTCGATCTCCAAGACGATCAACTGCCCCGCCGATATCTCCTTCGAAGCCTTCAAGAATGTCTATGCGCTGGCTTACGAGACCGGCTGCAAGGGCTGCACCACCTATCGCCCGAATGACGTGACAGGGTCAGTGCTGTCCGTCGAGGAAAAGGTCGAGGTCGTCGCCGAGGATGAGGTCACCGATACCGGCGCGGATGTCATCTACATGTCGAAACCGCTTGATCGGCCCGAGAGCCTTGAGGGCGCGACCTACAAACTGAAATGGCCCGAGAGCAGCCATGCGATCTACATCACCCTGAACGATGTGATCGTCGCCGGGCGGCGGCGGCCTTTCGAGGTGTTCATCAACTCCAAGAATATGGAGCATTACGCCTGGACTGTCGCGCTGACCCGCATGGTCTCCGCCGTGTTCCGGCGCGGGGGCGATGTCAGCTTCGTGGTCGAAGAGCTGAAGGCCGTCTTCGATCCGCGCGGCGGCGCGTGGATGGGCGGGCGCTATGTGCCCTCCATCCTGGCGGCCATCGGCGGGGTGATCGAGCGGCACCTGATCGAGATCGGCTTCATCGAGGGCGAGGGGCTCGGCCTCAAGTCAGACCCGAAGGCCGAGGACATCGCCATCGGGGATGCCCCCAGAGGCCCCGCCTGCCCGGCCTGCGGCCAGTTGGACATGCGGATGGTGGAGGGGTGTATGACGTGCGGGAGTTGCGGGTATTCGAAATGTGGGTAGGGCTTAGTCGCCGATTTCCCACACCACCACGACGCTGACGCTGATCGCACTCTCACCGATCTCGACCGGCACAGCTTCGGCTGCGGCGGCGCGCAGGACCGGGCCTCTGGGCTGATAGCCGCCGCCGCCTTCGCTGATGGAGAGGATCGCACCCAGCTTCACGCCGGCCGCTTCGGCATAGATTTCCGCCTTGCGCCGGGCGTCGGCGATGGCGCGTTTGCGGGCCTCGTCGGATATGGCGGCGTCATCCTCGATCCCGAAGGCAATGCCGCGCATCTGATTGGCACCGGCTTTCACAAGGTCACCGAGCGTCTGACCCAGCCCCTGCATATCGCGTAGGCGGACGGAGACCTGATTGTTGACCGCATAGCCGATGATCTGCGGCCGCTCCGACCGGTCGGAGGACCGCTGATCGTAAACCGGATAGATCGAGAGGCCAGAGGTCTGGATGTCGCGCGGCTCGACACCGCTCGCTTTCGCCGCCTCGATCAGGCGCGCCGCGTCGGCGGAATTGTCGGCAAGCGCCGCTTCCGCCGTTGCCCCTTGGGTCTCCACCCCCACGGTAATGGTGGCGATGTCCGGGGCCGCGCTGGCCTCGCCGGTGCCGGTGACAGTCAGGACCGGCACCTCCTCCGCCGTGGCCGGAGCGGCGAATAGAGCGGCGGAAAAGATGAGCGCGCGCAGCATGGAAGCCTCCTCAAATCAGTCGTCTCTTGGTGAAGTGTGGGCGATCAATCCGGCGATCTCAGGGCAGTCGCCCCTCGATCACATATTCCAGTATCTCAACCACCTGCCGGGGTTCTTCGGCCACTGCAAGGGCGGCGGCGTCAACCTCCTTCAAAGCGTGCTGGTGATCGGCCCCGTGCAGAACGATCAGCGGTTTGCCGAGCGCGGCCGCCATGCCCGCATCGAAGGCCGCGTTCCACTGCTTGTACTTCTCGCCGAACCGCACAACGACGATATCTGCTTGTTCAATCATCGTCCGCGTGCGGATGGCGTTCAGCTTCGCGCCCTTGTGGTCATGCCAGAATTTCTGCTGTTCGGCCCCCATGATCCGCACGCCGCAATCGTCTGAGGCTTCGTGATCGGTCACAGGTCCAGAAAACGTCACCGGTAGCCCGACTGTGCCCTTCATGATGTCCTCGCGCCAATCGGTGTGAATTTCGCCCGAAAGATAAACCTGCCACGCCATTTCGACTGCCTCCCGCTTCCAAATTCGGTCGATTCGTCCCATATATAGCGCAGAGGCACGAACGCGTCGCAAGAAGGGGCACAGATTATGGATTTTCTCAGCGGCAATGTCGTTGTCATCGCACTCGTCGCATTTGCACTGATCGCACTCAGCCGGGCGGTCCGGTCGATCCCGCAGGGCGAGGAATGGACGGTGGAGCGGTTCGGACGCTACACACGCACCATGTCGCCGGGCCTGCACTTCATCATCCCGCTGATCGATCAGGTCGGCAACAAGGTCAACATGATGGAAACCGTCCTCGACATCGACGGGCAGGAAGTGATTTCGCGGGACAACGCAATGGTGCGTGCCGATGCGGTCGCGTTCTACCAGGTCGTCGATGCTGCCGCTGCCTCCTACGAAGTGCGCAACCTTGAAAGGGCGCTTGAAAACCTCAGCCAGACCAACATCCGTACCGTGATCGGCGCGATGGACCTTGATGAAGTCCTCTCCAACCGCGATCTGATCAATGGCAAGTTGCTGGACGTGATCGATCAGGCGTCGACACCGTGGGGCGTTAAGGTGACACGTGTGGAAATCAAAGACCTTGCGCCGCCATCCGACATTATCGACGCGATGGCCGGCCAGATGAAGGCGGAGCGTTTGAAACGCGCCGAGGTCCTGACTGCCGAAGGCGAAAAACAGTCGGCGATCCTGAAGGCCGAAGGCGTGCGCGAAAGCCAGATCCGCGAGGCAGAGGGCCGGCGTGAGGCCGCATTCCTCGACGCCGAAGCACGTGAGCGTGAGGCCGAAGCCGAAGCGAAGGCGACCGCCATGGTTTCAACGGCTATCGCCGAGGGCGATGTGCAGGCGGTCAACTATTTCGTGGCCCTGAAATATACAGAGGCGTTGCGCGATGTCGCCGCCGCACCGAACGCGAAGACCGTCATGATCCCACTGGAGGCGACGGGCCTGATCGGCTCCATCAGTGGGATCAGCGAGTTGGCGAAAAACATCGCCAAACAGGCTTAGTCGATGGATTTTCTGGGGTTTCTCGACGGAATATCGGCGTGGTGGTGGATCGCCTTCGCCGTCGCCCTCGGCGCGGTGGAGATGCTGACCTTCACATACTTCCTCCTGTGGCTGTCGCTTGCCGCCTTTGGCGTCGGTCTGACGGTTGCGGTGATGCCGGGGATGTCGGGTATGGCGCAATTGTCGACATTCGCGGTCCTCTCGGTGGCGCTGACGGTCGCCGGTCGCTGGTGGATGTCGCAGCGTAAGGCGACCCCAAGCGATGTGCCCGGCCTGAACCGGCGGTCGGAGCGGGTCATCGGTCGCACCGGGAAGGCGCTTGTTGAGTTCGAGAACCTGGAGGGGATCATCATTGTTGACGGCGTGCGCTGGAAGGCCCGCCTCACCAGCGGCACGGCAGTTGCCGATCAGGCCCTGTCAGTCATCGACGCGGATGGCATGATGTTGATTTGCGAACCGATTTGAAAGGGTGCAAACTCTGGTCGTTATTGACCTGATAGCCTATATATATTTGTGTATCTGGGCGGATGCGGCGGTGCGAAATTGGTAGAGGGTTTAGCGATGCGTAAGACAGCAGGTGTGCTGGCGGCTGTGATTGTTGCTTTCGGAATTGGTAGCGTTAGCCACGCAGCAGAGTGTGAAGTTGAATATCGAATTCAGGATGGGGACACTCTGAGCAAGATCGCAACTCTTGCTTACGGGTCGTCATCCTACGATCTGATTTTTCTGCGAAACCCCAGCCTGGCCGGCCAGCTCGCCGACCTTCCGGTCGGTGATACGATCATCATCCCCTGTTTGCCTGGCGACGACGGACTAGTCCCTGACGCCGAGGCGCTGACAGCCGCGATGGCGGCGGGCGAGGCTGCTGAGGCCGCTGCGGAGGTGCCAGTCGCAGAAGAACCCGAGCTTGCGTCCGTCGAGGAACAACCCGCAACGGCGGAGGAGACAGATGGCCCTCGCCCGGCAAAGCGTGTTCGCCTGCTGACCGCGCATGACCTGCCGCCCTATTCGGGCGATGATCTGCGCGAAGGCGGCATGGTCACAGAGCTGCTGCGCCTCGCTTTTCTGAAGCAGGGTATCGATAATTATCAGAGCACCGTCATCAATGATCGCGACAGCCATCTTCAGGACCTACTGATCGAAGGGTCGTTCTCCATCGGCTATCCCTGGTTTCGCCCACCCTGCGAAGAAATTGAGGCCCTGCGCGCCCTTGATCCGGCCAAAGCGGCAATGTGCACCGATTTCGCCTTTTCCGAACCGTTCCATGAATACGTGAATGGCTTCTTCACCCGCGTTGGCGAGTATTCCGATACCCGCTCCGAGTTCATCGACTTTGCAGAGGCACGGCTTTGCCGACCTCAGGGCGAAGACCTGTCCGATCTTGAGGTGAACGGCATCGTTGCCGGTGAGGCGACAATCGCGCGCCCCGAAACAATGCGCGGGTGCGTTGAAATGCTTGTCATCGGCGAGGTCGACGCGATTAGCGGCGAAGTCTTCGCCGTCGAACAGGCGATCAACGCTCTTGGCGTGGCCGATCGGGTAGAAGAGCTGCCCAATCTGAGCCTGCTCTGGACCGTTCATGCAGTAGCACCAAGATCGAAGCCCGACGCCGTCGCTCTGCTCGACGAGATTAACGCGGGTTTGATCGAGCTGAAGATATCCGGTGAATGGTTCAGCGTCGTCGGACGCCATCTTGCCACCCCCTAAATCAGCCCTGACAATCCAGTATCGACATCGCGGCATTTGCTGCGGGTCGTCTTATGGCTATGCTCTTCATTGGATTGGGGGACAGGAATGGAACTTGAGGGCGGTGGTACCAGATGGTCGGTCAGCCCACTCTGGCGGCTGATCGGGGCCGGGCTGGTTGCGGCCTTGCTGGCGGCCAGCCTGCTGAATACGTCGTCCGTCAACTTCTTCTTCCGCCTCGATGCCCGCCTGATCGACCAGTGGCAGCGGCTGTCGGCCGCCGATCAGCCATCGGGCGAGGTTGTCGTGGTCGGGATCGACAGTGCCGCGATCCGGCACAAGGGGCGCTGGCCCTGGGCGCGTAGCGATCTGGCCGATCTGGTGGAACGGATCGCGGCTGCCGGTCCTCGCTCCTTGACGCTGGACATTCTGCTGACGGAGCCCGGCCCCTACAGCGAGGCAAACCTGATCCGCACATTTCGGCAGAATGGACCGGAGGTCATCGCCCTACTGGGTGAAAACCCAGAGGCACGCCTCGCTGCCGCGCTGCGCCTGGTGCCGACGGCACTCGCCGTGGCGGGCGGGTCGCAGACAACCATTGACGAGTTGCCGGGCCTGACCCAATGCGCCGATCCAGAGCTGCTTTCAGGGCCGACGGCGCGCTCTTTCCATGTCGACTGCCTGCTCTTTCCCCTGCCGGAATTCGAACAGGAGACCGCAGCCTATGCCGTGACCTTCGCCGAACAGGACCTCGACGGTATCATCCGCCGGGCCCGCGCCTTCGTCTCCCAACCCTATCGCGACGAAAAAGGCGAAGTGCAGGAAGCGATCATGACCGCCCTGCCCGTTGCAGCGCTGACCGCCTGCGGGGCGAACAGCCCCCACTGTTTTACCTATGACCCTGCGATCCCCTTCCTGACGGAGGAGGCCGGTAACCTGTCCGGTTATCGCCTGCCCCTGACCCGCGCCGAGGGGACCGCCCTGCCAGAAGCCCCTCTCACGCCCAGCTTCGGCATGTGGCTCGACTTCGGCTCGCTGGCGGCGCTCGGTCCCCAGACCGGCGATGATCTTGCCACCGATCATGCGGGCACGGTTTCGGCGGCCTCTCTGTTCGAGGATGACGCGGACGAGATCGCGCGCCTTGCGGACAGGCATGTGATCCTTGGACTGACACGGCTTGGTGCCATCGACCAGCATACAACGCCGATGGCCACCGAAACCGCGACGCCAGGCGTGCTCATACAAGCGCTCGCAGCTGACAACCTGATTGCCGGGCGGGTGCTGGAACAGCCTCCATGGGGCAGTCTGCTGACCGTCGGTTTCATGGTGCTGATCGGGGCGCTGGCCCTTGTCCGGTTTGGCGTCACGCAGATCACCGCACTGGGTATCATTGGCGTTGTGCTGATCATCGGCCCCATCTTTGTCAGCTGGGCCGCGTTTGAATTTGGCGGGCTGGTGGTCTTTGGCGCGACACCCGCGCTTGCCGCTTTTCTCGGTGGTGCGCCGGTTGTGCTTGGCCGGATCATCTCGATCCGGCGCGATCTGGCCGATGCACGCGAAAGCGGCGCGCGCGAAGAAGAAAGAATGGATGCCGCGCGGGAAATTCAGCTTGGCTCGCTCCCCTTCGATGCGGACTTTCGCAATCTCGGCTTTGAGACCGCATCCCTTTGCCGCCCCGCGCAGGAGGTTGGCGGCGATTTTTTCGAACTCTTTCGCCTGTCGGATGGCAGGCTCTTCGCCGCAGTCGGCGATGTCTCCGGCAAGGGGTTGGAGGCGAGCCTGGTGACCGCCCTGTCAAAATCCATCTCCGGCGCGGTGACCGACCGGGTTCAGGGTCCGCTCGGCCATGCCTTCGGCGAGGTCAGCCGCGAATTCGTGCGCCAGGCACCGCGCGTCTGGCGCCGGGAAAAAGGTGGCTTCGTCACGCTGGTCGCTGCGCGCATCGACCCCAAGACCGGCGCAGCGGAATTCGCCGCCGCCGGATGCGAGCCACCCACGGTGCTGAGCGCCAATGGCACCCGCCGAGAGGTAAGCCTGCCTGCGGTCGCACCGCTTGGCTGGATCGAGGAGGCAGAGTTCGAAACTGCTTCCATAACGCTGCAGCCCGGCGATACGATCGTGATGTTCACCGATGGTGTCACCGAAGCGGAAACGCCGGATGGACAATTGTTCGAACAGGATCACGCCGAGGATATCGCGGCCGAGGCAAGCCGCGATGGTGCCGTCGCCATTCTCAACCGGCTGGAGGCAGCCGTCCTCAGCCATCAGGCCGGCGGCGCACCGACCGATGACACGACGATCCTTGCAATTACCTGGCACGGCCCGGCGGCCTGAACCGCCGTCGCTTCAGCTCAGATCGGCAGAAGCGGACCGCAGCTCGTCAAGAGAGGCGATGTCCAGCGCGCGGATATGGGTAGACGACAGGCGGACCTTCGGTGCCTTGCCGTGGGCGAAGGCCTCGGCCCAGCGCGCGGCACAAAGACACCACTGATCCCCCGGCTTGAGCCCGGCAAAGCCAAATTCGGGCCGCGGCGTCGACAGATCATTGCCGCGCGCCTTGGAAAATTCGAGAAAATCGCGGGTCATCACAGCGCAAACCGTGTGCGAGCCCTGATCGAGTGCACTTGTGTCGCAGCAGCCATTGCGAAAGAAACCCGTAACCGGGTCGTTAGAGCAGGGATGAAGCGTCTCACCGAACACATTCAACGACGGCTCGATTTCAGGTCGTTCCATGTGATCTCCTCGTTTGTAATCCACCGATCAGATACAATATATGGCGCAATACAAAAAAATAAGGAGCAGACAATGACACACCCCACCCGCCGGACAGCGATGGCCACACTGGCCGCAGGTACAGTTTCCCTCGGTGCCGTTATGGCCCACGCCGACAGCGCCGCCGAAATCGAAGCTGATGTGAACCGTGCAGAGCAGAAACTGTTCGCAACCGTCCCCGGCACGCGGGAGCTGGCAGCACAGGCGCGCGGTGTCCTGATTATGCCCGATGTCATCAAGGGCGGCCTGATCGTCGGCGGCTCCTATGGTGAAGGCGCGTTGAAAATCGGCGGCGTGGTCGATGGATATTACAGCGTTGCGGCCGCATCGATCGGGTACCAGATCGGTGTGCAGTCGACCTCCCATGCCCTCTTTTTCATGACACAGCCGGCGCTTGATCGGTTCCGCAATGCTAGCGGCTGGGAACTGGGTGCTGATGCCGAATTCACCGTGCCTGGGGACGGCATTTCGCTGAACCTCGACACCACCACGATCAAGAGCCCGGTAATCGCGGTCATTTTTGCTCAGGACGGCCTTCTGGCTGGTGCCAGCCTTGAGGGTGCGAAATACACGCGGATCGCGCGCTGATTTTCAGCCGCGCGCACCCTCGGCCGCAATGCGGATCGCGCTGATCCGTTCGCCGTATTCCGCTGCGGTCTTGCCCGCATAAACGGCTGACCCCGCAACCAGAACATCCGCCCCCGCCGCGGCGATGGCAGGGGCCGTGTCTGGCGTGATCCCACCATCGATCTCGATATGGATCGGGCGGTCACCAATCATAGCACGCAGCTGACGGGTCTTTTCGATCCCGCCTTCGATGAAGCTTTGCCCCCCAAATCCGGGATTGACCGTCATCACGCAGATCAGATCCGTCAAATCCAGCACATGCTCGACGGCGGATGCGGGCGTGCCGGGGTTCAGCGCCACGCCTGCCTTGCAGCCAAGCGCGCGAATGGCCTGTAGCGAGCGGTGCAGATGCGGCCCGGCCTCCGCATGGACGGTCAGGATATCAGCCCCCGCACTGGCGAACCCTTCGAGATAGGGATCGGCCGGTGCGATCATCAGGTGCACATCCATCACAGTCTTGATATGGGGCCGCGCCGAGGCGCAGACGGGCAACCCAAATGATATGTTGGGAACGAAATGTCCATCCATCACATCCACATGGATCCAGTCCGCCCCCTGATCTTCGGCATCGCGGATTTCCTGCCCCAGATTGGCGAAGTCCGCCGCGAGGATCGAAGGCGCGATCTTGATCGGGCGGGCAGGATCAAAGGGGCTGAGGGGCATGGGCGATCTCCGTCTGGCTTCGCCGGTCGATACCTGATTGTGCGGAATGCTGAAAGCAAAAACCCCGGTGCCGCGCAGCACCGGGGTTTCCTCGTCTCTCTTCGTCAGATCAGGCAGCGTCTGGCTTGGTCACGTCGTCTTCCTCGGCTTCAGGCTCTGGCTTGCCTTCGATTGCGCCGGATATGGCTTCGCCCATCCCGCTTTCGAGGCTGAGCCCCAGTTCTTCACCGATCTTCTTCAGCGCGGGCAATTGCACCGCCATGCCGAGGATCGAATCAAGCGCCTGATTGACGACCGGCTTGCCACCCTCATTGGCGGTTGTCCCACCAAGGGCACCCCCGACACCCCCGCCGGAGATGTTGTGGATCTTGATCTCGCTGATCTTCTCCGCCGGTTTCACCATCTCGGCGATGATCCCCGGCATTGCCTCCAGCCGCGCGATGTCGATCTTCATGTCGATGATGCGGTCATCGGTGAAATTCTCCGCCTCGACAATGGCGCGGCGACCTTCCGCCTCGGCGAGGAGGTCATTCTTCTTCGCCTCGGCCTTGATGTTCAGCGCGTCAGCCTCACCCTGCGCGTCCTCGCGGCGTGCTTCGGCGCGATCGGATGCCGCGACTTTCTCGGCATTTGCCATCAGACGCAGGCGCGTTGCCTCCTTCTCCGCCTCGCGGCGCGCTTCGATCAGGATCACACGCTCTTGGCGCTCCGCCTCCGCCACCTCGCGGGCGGTGACCACCGCCTCGGTCGCTTTGGTCGCCTCGGCGCGGGCGAGGTCGGCCGATGCACGGGCACGGCTTTCCTCTTCCGACTTCTCCGCGATGATGATCTGGCGATCCTGATCGGCGACCTCGATCTCCCGCTCCTTGGCAATCTCTGCCTCGCGGATGATTTTTTCGCGAGCAATCTCGGCAGCGCGCACATCGCGTTCCTTCGCGATGCGGGCTTCAGAGGATTCCTTTTCGCTCATCTCGCGGCGGCGGGCGACTTCAGCCTCCTGCGTCGCGCGGGCGGTTGCGATCTCCTGCTCCTGCTGGATGCGGGCCTCTTCTTCCTGGCGCGTGATCTCCAGCGTCTGGCGCACGGCGTCCATATTGGCCTGACTGACGGCAACCTGCGCGTCAGCCTCAATCTCCGCCCGCTCCTTCTTGGATTTCGCGATCACCTCGGCCAGCTTGCGCATACCGACGGCGTTAAAGGCGTTGTTTTCGTCCAACTGGTCGAACGGCGTCTGATCCAGCGCGGTCAGCGATACCGATTCCAGTTCCAACCCGTTTTTCAGCAGGTCGACGGAAACGGCATTCTGCACCTCCTGCACGAAATCGGCCCGGTTCTCGTGCAAACCGTCCATGGTCATCTGCGCGGCAACAGCGCGCAGGCCATCGACCAGCTTACCCTCGATCATCTCGCGCAGGGCTTCGGCATCGAATGTCCGCTCACCCAGGGTCTGCGCCGCCTTCGCCACGCCTTCTTCCGTCGCGTTGACCGAGACATAGAACTCAACCCCCACATCGACCCGCATCCGGTCCTGCGTGATCATCGCCGCCTCGCCCGAGCGGCGCACTTCCAGCCGCAGGGTCTTCATGTTCACATAGCTCACTTCATGCAACAGCGGGATCGCGACGGTGCCGCCATCCATGATCACGCGCTTGCCGCCGGAGCCGGTTTTGACGATGGAGACCTCGCGCGTCGTGCGGCGGTAAAGCCGTGCAAGCACAAGCCCCACAAGCACGAGGAGCAGAAGAATCACACCCACTGGAATAAGAATCTCGACCATATTTTCCCTTTCAATAGAGTTGTAATGCAGCGGCGCAGCCCCCCGCGCCTGCCCTTCGGATCAGTCAGCCCCGAAGGGAATGACCGGGTAGATACCAGCGCGCGGTCTCAGAACGATGACGTCGGTCCCCTCGGGGATCGTGATGCCGTCATCCTGCGGCACGACGCGGATGTACTGGGTCGCGCCAGTGCGGTCTGTCACGCGGCATTCCGCCGGTCGATCCTTCGCCGCCGTGCCTTGGGTGATCACGCCGCGCCGGCCACCAAGATGGCGGCGCGAGACCGCAGATGTCTCTGTCTTGGGCACGAGCCGTCCGATCAGCCGCGCACATATCCGCCCGCCGATCACGCCCGGCACCAGTGCGACCGCGACGGCCATGCCCACCGGCATCAAGCCACCGAATACGGCCAACGATGCCGATTGCAGGCCATACCCTACCAGACCGAAGGAGGCCGCCAGCCCGGCGAGCCACAACATCAATGGCACCTCGCCAAGGCCAAGCCAGGATAACACACCGCCCCCGCCCGAGCCCGTACCCTCGCTCATGTCTACGGCATCAAGTTCGCTGTCCGGAAAATCGGCCCCCGATGCATCCGGCGCATCAAGATCAGCCCCGAAAAGGGAGCCGCCAATCAGAAGTGCAATCAATTCAAGACAAACCAGAGCCGCGAGAAAAAGAATTGCGGCCGAAAACGGAACCATTTCACTAGCAAACAAGAAACTGAGCATCTATCTCCCTACGGTCAGCGTTTTTTGTATCCTTCTGTATACATAGTGACCGAACTGTGATTTTCAACACATCGAAGCCACGATTGAAGATTGGGCAATCCAAGAACTCCGCCCACCTCGCACACTATCCCATTGAAATAAGGCTATTTATTGATGCGTCGGATCAGGGACGACGTATCCCAGCGCCCGCCGCCCATATCCTGCACATCGCCGTAGAACTGATCGACCAGCGCGGTGACTGGCAGGCGCGCGCCGTTATTCTTGGCCTCACCCAGACAAATCCCGAGATCCTTGCGCATCCAATCAACGGCGAAGCCGAAATCGAACTTGTCCTCGCCCATGGTTACGGCGCGGTTCTCCATCTGCCAGGATCCTGCCGCCCCTTTGGAGATCACATCGATCACATCCGGCACGTTCAGACCGGCCTTCTGCGCGAAATTCACCGCCTCCGACAATCCCTGCAAGAGGCCCGCAATCGCGATCTGGTTGACCATCTTGGTCAACTGCCCGGCTCCTGCTTCGCCGAGGAGACGGCGCGAACGGGCGAAGGCGTCCATGATCGGCGCGGCGCGTTCGAAGTCGGCCTCGCCGCCCCCGCACATAATGGTCAGCACACCGTTTTCCGCGCCCGCCTGCCCACCGGATACCGGCGCGTCAATGAACCCGAACCCGCCGACGCTCGCGGCTGCGGCTAATTCGCGCGCCACGTCGGCAGATGCCGTCGTATGGTCAACAAAAACCGCGCCCTTTTCCATGGCGGCGAACGCGCCCTCGGGGCTGGTGGTCACTGACCTCAAATCATCATCATTGCCCACACAACAGAAAACGAATTCAGCGCCTTCGGCAGCCCCCGCCGGGGTTGGTGCGGTGGTCCCGCCATGTTTGGCGGCCCAGTCCTCCGCCTTCGCGGCGGTCCGATTGTAGACCACCACATCGTGGCCCGCGGCCTTCAGATGGCCCGCCATGGGATAACCCATCACGCCGAGCCCGATGAATGCTGTCTTGGCCATGTTTTCTCTCCGCTTGAATGTCGCTAGGTTGGGCGCAACATTCGTGTCAGGGGCCGCATGCGTCAAGGCCCGCCCTCTTGTGCATCAGAGATTGGGAGTGTCCGTGCGAACGATTTTCAAGGTCCTTCTCTGGCTCACGACATCGCTGTTCATTCTCGCTCTCATCGCGCTCGGCCTCGCCTGGTACCTGATGTCGGGATCGCAGGTCGATTATGCCGCCACCCACCGGATCGTGGGACCGCAAGGTGAGATCGAGATCGTGCGCGATGCCAATGCGGTGCCGCATATTTACGCAACATCCGACCATGACGCCTATTTCGCGATGGGGCTGGTCCACGCGCAGGACCGCCTCTGGCAGATGGAGCTAACAAGGCGCGGCGCACAGGGCCGGTTGTCGGAGATTTTCGGACCCGCGACCCTCGACGTCGACAGGCAACTCAGGACTTTCGGCCTCTACGACATCGCGCGTGCCTCCGTGCGCGCCCAGTCACCGGAAATTCTGGCGGCGCTGAACGCTTATGCCGACGGCGTGAACGCCTGGATCACGACGATCAATGAAAAGGCGCTCGGCCGGGGCGCGCCCGAGTTTTTCATCTTTGACGAAGGGCTTGCCCCCTGGACGCCCGCAGACAGCCTCGCCATCGTCAAGGTCATGGCCCTGCGCCTGACCGGCGCGGCACGGTCAGAGACACGCCGCGCCAGCCTTTTGCGCGCGATCGAGCCCGAACAACTCGAGGATCTCTTCCCCGCCTATCCCGACCCGGGGCTGCTTGCCCTGCCCGCCTTCGCCGACGCCTATCCCGGCCTAACTTTCGCGCCCAGCCAGCGCACAGCGTCGGTGGAGCGTCATCCGCTGATGGACATGTTCATGCCAAAGGTGGATTTCGCGGGGGCCTCGAACGCCTGGGCCGTCGATGGGTCACGCACCGCGACCGGAGCGCCGCTTCTAGCCAATGACCCGCATCTCTGGCTGTCGGCACCCAGTATCTGGATGCTGATGCATGTGGAGTTTCCTGATTTTGGCACGATCGGCGGCACCATAGCGGGCATGCCCGCGGTCATGGTCGGGCGCAACCGCGACCTCG
This sequence comes from Pseudomonadota bacterium, assembly GCA_039030855.1. GTDB lineage: Bacteria > Pseudomonadota > Alphaproteobacteria > Rhodobacterales > Rhodobacteraceae > Pikeienuella. The sequence continues at coordinate 260,027 of JBCCDJ010000002.1, read as the reverse complement.
CCTGGGGTCTGACGACCGTCGGCATGGATGACCAGGACATCTATATCGAGAAGCTGAATCCCGACAATCCGGACGAATACCTGACCCCCTCCGGCTGGGCCCCGATGATCAAGCGCAAGGAGATGATCCGCGTCAAAGGTCAGGCACCCGAAGAGATCGAACTGCGCTGGACACGCCATGGCCCGGTTCTGCCACCGGGTATCTACGATGTCGGCGAGGTGACCCCCGAAGGTCATGTCGCGGCCCTGTCCTGGACGGCACTGTCCGAAGAAGACCGCTCAATCGAAGCGGTCATGACGTTGATGCGTGCCAAGACGGTAGAAGAAGCGCAGGAGGCCGCGCATCTGCTGATCGCCCCGGCGCAGAACGTCACCGTGGCCGACAAGAACGGCGTTGGTCTGTTCGTTGCCGGCAGTGCGCCGCGGCGCGACCCTGACAGCCGTGCGCGCGGGCGCATTCCAGCCCTCGGCTGGATCGCCGCGAACGACTGGAACGGATTGATGAACCACGACGACAACCCGCGCTCGCTACGCCCCCTGTCGGGACTGGTGGCAAATGCCAATAACCGATCGACCAATGCCGCCTTTCCCAACCACATCTCGTTCGACTGGGACGCGCCATACCGGATCAGGCGGATCGAGCAGCGGCTGAATGCGCGGGAGGTTCATACCGCCGACAGCTTTATCGAACTTCAGAATGACACGGTGTCGGAAATGGCCCGCTCTGTCCTGCCTCTGATCGCACGTGACCTCTGGTGGACGCGCGACGAGGGCGCTGGCGATGTGCGCGGTGACAGGCGCGAGGCGGCGATTGCCATGCTCGGCGACTGGAATGGCGAGATGAGCGAGCATGGGCCCGAGCCGCTGATCTTTGCCGCCTGGATGCGCGCTCTGACGCCCCGCATCGCGGAGGATGAGCTCGGCACCATGATCGACCTGATCGAAGGCGCGCGGCCCCTTTTCATTGAGCGGGTTTTCTACGATGTCGACGGGGCCGCAGCGTGGTGCGACGTGAACAAGACCGCGCGGGAGGAAACCTGCGCCGAGATCGCCAAGATCGCGCTCGACGATGCGCTGGACGAGTTGGTCCTGCGCTACGGCGAGGACCTGAGCGCCTGGCGCTGGGGCGAGGCGCATGTGGCACGCCATGTCGCATCACCGCTCGGTCTGCGCTGGCCGATCAGCCTGCTGGTCAACATCGAGCATGAAACCTCCGGCGGTGACTATACGCTGCAACGGGCGAAGACAGCCGGATCGGGGCCAGAGCCTTACCGCAATGTCCATGCCGCCGGATATCGCGCCGTCTATGATTTCGCCGATCTGGACCAGTCGGTGTTCATCATCTCGACCGGACAGTCGGGCCACCCTCTGTCGCGCCACTATGACAACCTTTCGGAGTTGTGGCGCGCAGGGGAGTACATCCCGATGTCCATGCGGCGCGACGATGTGGAGGCAGGTGCCATCGGGATCATGCGACTGATCCCGAAAGAGGAATGACGTCCTAACCCAGCATCTCGTGGCAAGTGGTCAGGGCATCGACCAAGACATCCACCTCTTCACGCGTGTTGTAGAGGCCGAAACTGGCGCGGCAGGTGGCGGATACGCCCAGCACCTCCATCAATGGCTGCGCGCAATGATGGCCAGCGCGCACCGCGACGCCCTTGCGGTCAATGATGGTGGAGATGTCGTGGGGATGCGCCGCGCCCGACATGGCAAAGGAGAAAATCGCGCCTTTCTCCGGCTGGTTGCCGTGCACAGTCAGCCAGTTCAGCCCTGACAGGCGCTCGGTGGCATAGTCGCGCAAGTCCGCCTCATGGGCGGCAATCGCCTCCATCCCCAATCCCTGCATATAGTCGATGGCGGCACCGAGGCCGATGGTCTGGACGATCCCGGGCGTGCCAGCCTCGAACTTGAAGGGCGGGTCGTTATAGGTCACCGTCTCCTGGCGCACCTCGCGGATCATGTCACCGCCACCGAGGAAGGGGCGCATCTCCTCCATCCGCTCACGCGCGATCCAGATCGCGCCAGACCCTGATGGTCCATAAAGCTTGTGTCCGGTGATCGCGTAAAAGTCGACGCCGAGATCTGCCATATCCACGGGCATGTGGACCGCAGACTGGCTACCATCGACGCAGACCGCGACCCCGCGTGCATGGGCCTCGGCGGCCAGTGTCCTGATGTCGATCACCGCGCCCGTGACATTGGACATATGGGTAATTGCGATCAGCTTGGTACGCGGACCGATTGCATCGATCACCTTGGCGATATCGACCGAGCCGTCTGGCTCCATCCCGATCCATTTCAGAACCGCACCATGGCGTTCGCGCAGAAAATGCCAGGGGACGATGTTGGCATGATGCTCCAGCACCGTCAGGATGATCTCATCGCCCGCTTTGATCTGCGGCTCCAGCCAACTGGAGGCAACCATGTTCAGCCCCATGGTGGAGCCGGTGGTAAAGATCACCTCGTTCTCATCCGGGGCACCGAGGAAGCGGGCCAGCTTGCCGCGCACGGCCTCATAGTTCTCCGTCGCGAGGTTGGACAGATAGTGAAGCCCGCGATGAACGTTGGAGTATTCCTGCGAATAGGCCCGGCTGACCGCATCAATCACCGCCTGCGGTTTTTGAGCAGAGGCACCGTTGTCTAAGTAAACCAGCGGCTTGCCGTGCACTTCGCGCGACAGAATCGGAAAATCCGCCCGCACCGTTGAAAGATCGTAAGTGTTCATGGGCCTGATATAGACCCGAAAATCAGAATTGAAAGCAAAACACCCATCCCCAGCATGATGCCGATCATGGCCCCCGCCACGCGCCATGCGCTGGCGAATTTATGGGCCTCTGCGATGAAGTTGGCAAAGAGCCAGAATACGATGACGAAAATCACGATCTGGATCGGATTGGCACCGGCTTGATCAGCCGGACCGACCGGTAATGTGCCAAGGAATGGCGCGAAGATGACCGTAACCAAGGAGTGCCACGCGATGGCTGTGGCAATGTCCAGCAGGCTGCCCTGCCCGCCAAACATGCGCCCGATACCGAAAGCCAGACCGACGATCACCGCGAAACTGAGGGCGCTGACCGTCAGCGCACCTGCGAGGACCCCAAAGAGCCCTGCCTCGACCGTGCCGAACACCAGCGCGCTGATCGCAAGCACCATCGCCTGCAGCGCGAATGACAGGGCAAAAATGATGGCAACACCCTCGATGCTGTCCACACGGTCAATAACGCCGCGAACGGCAGCACGAGGGGCGCGATAGCTTTCCATCACGCTCGAAATCAGGAGTTGAAGCATGCGGCGGCGGTCTCTACCCGGTCTGAATGAAGCCCACGGTGCGCGGGCAGTGGCGCGCGCTGCCCGTCAGGGTCAGTGCGGGGCGCACCATAACCAAAGCCCGACATCTCCGCGACCCCTCTCCGTGAAGATTATGCACCGGGATCAGGCTACAAGAGCGCTGCGCAGCAGGGGGATCAGAACCAGCCAGAAGACAACGAGACCGATGCCGATCATCACGCCCATAACTTTCACCACGCTTCGAAATCCGTGCGCCTCCGCAATCAAGTTGGCCTGAAGCCAGAGCGACACGAGGCTGGCAATACTTATAGCCAGAAGGCTGATCCCCGTTGCGCTTTCGACGGCAACAATCATGAAATCCGGCGAAAGGAGCGGCGCAATGATCGCAACGGCCAGATGATGCCAAGCTGTGATCGCCGCTATCTGCGTGAAATTTCCCGTTCCGCCAAACAGACGACCGCCGAGAAGGATGACGACCACAATGAAAAAAAAGGCGACTACCTGAGAGATCGCGCCGCTCAGCACTGTAACGATCGCCGAACCACCAGCGCCGGGCGAGGACGCCCCGAGCAGCGCGCCAAGGACGATACTCAGAATACTCCCGACGCAGAATGCCAAGCCGAGAACAAGCAATGCGCGCGTGATGCTGGTCAATTCGCCGATCGCCATTCGCGCGGCCATCCTCGGCTCGCGGTAGGTGTCAATCACGCGACCCGCAATTAACTCAAACATAAATCAGATCCGCTTAGGAAATGGACAGAAGGCCCCAGATGGTCGCTATCGTCAGAATGGCCAGAACAGCCATCACCCGATAGGTGTAGCGAAAGCCCTGCGCTTCCGCGACGCCAGCGGAGAGGAAGAAACCGAAGGCGATGGGGCCGATGAAATACGGTGCTTCGATCAGCCAGTCCGCGCCGAGGAATGGCAACTCCTCTCGCAATGTGACCACAGCGACGGTGACGACCGCGCCAAACACCTCCACCGGCGCGGAGACGAGCGCCGCCCAAAATACGGCGCATCGCGTCTTGTACCACGTGCCGGCACCACCGAAGGGTTTCGAGACCACATGGGCCACCATCGCAAACACATAGAAGAGCGAGGTCCGGAACAGGAAGGCGAGGAAGAGGCCAAGTCCGATATAGGTCGGCAGCTCAAACCGCAATTCCTCCGGCGGCAGAACCACCATGGAAATGCAGCGCGCCAGAAAGAAAATAACATCCGAGAGAAGCGCGAGAAACAGCAGGCGCCCCTCCGACGGTTTTGAGAGGATGATGGCACGCGTAGAGCTGCGCATATCCGCATAGGCGTCAAGGATACGGTCGTAATAGGACCTGTCTGAGCGAAGATCGGGATCATCGTCGGGGATGCTGTCCAGCAAGGACGTCCGGCGCTCTACCCCCGCGGGATCGAAACCATGTTCGGTCAATGGAACATTCCACCCAAATAAACACCCGCATATAAGGGGCACACACTACCACTACTCTCGCGCTAGTATGTCAGCCAAACGCACGCAGCGCAAATGCGATCGCAACCAGCGACATAAGCGCCGCACCCACGCGGATCAGGCGAAACTCATGGGCCGCTGCTAGCATCGGGCAAAGGAGGACGAGCCAGACCAGGCCCGAAAGCGCACTGCCAAGCGTTGCCGAGGCCGTTGCCGTGGCGGCAAGTTGGGCCAGCAGTGCCACGGGACCGGCGGCAAGCCCGGACCAGAAGAAGGCGAGACGCGTGTCGCGGTATGTTCCGATGCCACCCACCGAACGGCAGATCAAACCAATCAAAGCGGCAGCGCCATAAAGCGCCAGGGGCAAAAACGAAAACCCGGCAAAGACTTGCGCCGCCAGCCAGCCCATCCGGTCGAGGTCTGCAGTCGCATCGGGGCGGATCATTTCCGAGCCGACGCGCCCGAAGGTCAGAAATATGCAAAGACCGAAAACATAGGCGAGCAGTCGTGGCTCCGTCACCGGTCGCTCCGCAAGGAACGATCGTGAAGGGCCGCGCCATGCAGAAATGGCGCGGTGCACGACACCGTAGCGTGGTTCGGCCAAGGTCAGGCCGCGGATCGCCGGGCGAGCCAGGCCTCGATCCGGTTGCGAATCACGTCGGCGACCGCCTCGTCATCGATCTCCTGCACGGCGTCGTCGACAAAGGCGATGACCATCATGTCCTTCGCTTCTGCCTCAGGCACCCCGCGCGAGCGCAGGTAGAACAATACGGTCTCATCGACTGCGCCACAGGTGGAGCCGTGCGAGCAAGCGACATCATCGGCGTAAATCTCAAGCTCTGGCTTGGCCAAAAACTCCGCATTGTCACTCAGCAGGAGGCCCTGACTAATCTGGTAGCCGTCGGTTTTCTGCGCGTCCTTACGCACAAGGATCTTGCCCTGAAAGACACCTTTGGCACCATCTTTCAGGACTTTCTTGAACACCTGGCGGCTTTCGCAGCCGACCGCGTCATGGGTGACGAACACGGTGTCATCATGGCTGAAATCGCCCTCACCGATGGCAGCACCGGCGATATGGCCAACCGCGTCGTCGCCAGTGAACTCGATCACCGTTTCATTGCGCGTCAAACGACCGTTTACGGTCAGCGTAAAGCTCTTGAACGCAGATCGCGCACCGAGCCGCGCGAACATCGCGGTCGCGGCCAGCCGGTCGTGATCCCGTCCTTGCGCGCGGACATGATGGCAAATGCCGTCATCGGCGATATCGACCTCCATCGCCTTGTTGAACCGCGCTGCCGCCGGGCCATTTTCCAGAATCGTGACTTCCGCACCGGCTTCGACGCGGATCAGATGGCGAATGATCGCGTCCGATGTCGGATTCTGATGTAGATAGCGCAGATTGATCGGGCGCGCCGGCTTGCCCGTCACTCGGATGACGAAACCGGCCTCGGCCATCGCCGTGTTGAGCGCTGCCAGCGGGCGCTCGACAGGGTCCTGTCCCGCCGCCTCCAGCACGCCGAAAATGTCCTTCGCCCAGTGGATGTCAGTCGCGAGGACATCGGCCAGAGACGTGATTTCCACCCCGTCCATCGCCGGGTCGTCTGAGAGATCGGCGCGAAACCCGCCATCCACGAAGACCAACCGCAGTGCGTCGACCTCATCGAATACAGCAACCTCCTCCACCGCAAACGCCTTCGCTTCCGCCGTCTCTGATGTCAGCAATTGCGGGTTGGTGTAGCGCCAGTATTCATCACGCGCCGCAGGGCCACCCATCGCCAGAAGGCGTGACTGCGCGCCGTCACGCGCAGCTTCAGCCCAGCCGGATGCCGTTGCAGGGCGCTGATGACGCCCCAGCAATGTCTCCGCCGTTGCGGTCTTTGCCGCCCTGAGTTTCGCAGGAACCGCCATCATGCCACCCGCGCGAGGAGATCGGCATAACCGTTATTCTCGACCTCAAGGGCAAGCTCGGGGCCGCCGCTCTCGATGATCCGGCCATCGGCCACGATATGCACCACATCAGGCGCGATATGGTCCAGAAGCCGTTGATAATGGGTGATTACGAGGAAAGAGCGCCCGGCATCACGCAGCGCGTTGACGCCAGCGGCCACCAGCTTCATCGCATCGACATCAAGGCCGCTATCGGTTTCATCAAGGATGCACATCCTCGGCTCCAACAGCGCCATCTGCAGGATTTCGTTGCGCTTCTTCTCACCGCCGGAGAAACCGACATTGACCGCACGCTTCAGCATATCCGCATCGATGTTCAGTTCTTTGGCCTTGGTGCGCACGAGCTTGATGAAAGAAGCAGCATCCATTTCATCTTCGCCGCGGGCTTTGCGCTGGGCATTCAAGGCCGTACGCAGGAAGGTCATGTTACCGACCCCAGGGATTTCCACGGGGTACTGGAATGCGAGGAAAAGACCCGCCGCCGCACGCTCCTCAGGCTCCATGTCCAAGAGGTCCGCCCCCAGAAGAGTGGCGGAGCCGCCAGTCACTTCGTAACCGTCGCGCCCCGCCAGAGCATAGGAGAGGGTCGATTTACCTGACCCGTTGGGTCCCATGATCGCATGCACTTCGCCTGCAGGCACCTCCAGCGAGAGACCCTTCAGGATTTCCTTGTTCTCATCCTCCAGACTTACCTGAAGATCGGTTATACTCAGCATTGGCTGATCCTCCTGCCTGCCGCGATTTTGCGGCATTCACATCGTTGACGGCAGCGGCGGAGGGAAGCTCCGTCGCTACGGATGAAAAATACTCCGGCAGCGCCGCGCGGCGTTCCGGGAAATGCTCTGTCAGCGCCTTGGCGAAGTCGCGGATTGCCATGCGCACGACCGCGTCGCGCAGGATCGGGTCTCGATCGACCGCGGCGAGGCGTTCCACCGCGATTTTCAGTGTCATCGTAACCAATTCGGAAACACGACGCTGGCTGGCCTGCGTCTGGTCCTTCGCCTTTTCCTTCTCGGCATCCTTGACTGCCTGATCCTGCGGTTCGCTGATCTTCACGACATTCTGTTCGCCCATGATCCATCATCCTCAAATACGCAGGCGATCCGGAAGAGAATCGCCTTTCGCGTGTATGAGGACAGTCTGGGCCGGTCATGGTTTTCAGCCGGTTAACCATGGAGGATGAAGCAAAAAAACTCATAGCCCGCCCGTCGAGACAGCGGTGCCGGAGACGGAGACCATCAGCATCGAATTGCCGACAACTTCATAATCGAGGTCAACGCCAACCACTGCATCGGCACCTTTGGCGCGGGCGCGCTCCTCCAATTCCCGGAACGCCACGTCCCGCGCATCGGCCAGCTTCGCCTCATAGGCACCGGAGCGCCCGCCAATGATGTCGGTGATCCCGGCAAAGAGATCGCGCACGACATTTGCGCCCATGATCGCCTCGCCCACGACAACGCCGTGATAGGCGGTGATCCGCGCGCCTTCGATGGACTGGGTGGTGGTGATGATCACTGCGCGTGCCTTCCGATCTTGCACATTTCCAATCTGGTACGGCTGGTCACCGAGAAGTGCCAATCATTGCGCCGATGAAAAAGGCCGTCACCCCACCGACCCTTCAAGCGAAATCGCCACCAGCTTCTGTGCCTCGACCGCAAACTCCATCGGCAACTCTTGCAGCACTTCCTTGCAGAACCCGTTGACAACCAGTGCGACGGCTTCCTCCTCATCCATACCGCGCTGGCGGCAGTAGAAGAGCTGGTCGTCATCCACCTTGGAGGTCGTCGCCTCATGCTCCACCCGCGACGAGTTATTCTTGCACTCGATGTACGGCACTGTATGCGCGCCACAATTTCCGCCGATCAGCAGGCTGTCGCATTGCGTGTAATTGCGGCTGTTCTTCGCCTTGGGGTGCATGGAGACAAGGCCGCGATAGGTGTTCTGGGCCCGCCCCGCACTGATCCCCTTGGAGACGATGCGCGATTTGGTGCGCTTGCCGAGATGCACCATCTTGGTGCCCGTATCGGCCTGCTGGGCGTTGTTGGCGATGGCGATAGAATAAAATTCGCCCTGGCTGTCATCACCGCGCAGGATGCAGGAGGGGTACTTCCAGGTCACCGCCGATCCCGTCTCCACCTGCGTCCACATCACCTTCGACCGATCGCCCCGGCAATCGGCGCGCTTGGTGACGAAATTGTAGATGCCGCCCTTGCCCTCTTCGTCGCCGGGGTACCAGTTCTGCACGGTCGAATATTTGATCTCCGCATCGTCCAGCAGCACCAATTCCACCACCGCCGCATGCAGCTGATTCTCGTCACGCTGTGGTGCCGTGCAACCTTCAAGATAGCTGACATAAGAGCCCTTATCGGCGATGATCAGCGTGCGCTCGAACTGGCCGGTATTTTCGGCGTTGATCCGGAAATAGGTCGAAAGCTCCATCGGGCAGCGCACACCTTCGGGCACGTAGACGAAGGAGCCATCGGAGAAGACGGCCGAGTTCAGCGTCGCATAGAAATTGTCCGACTGCGGCACAACCGAGCCGATATATTTCTTCACCAGTTCCGGGTGCTTTTCGATGGCTTCGGAGATCGGGCAGAAGATCACGCCCGCCTTGGCCAGCTCATCCTTGAAGGTCGTGCCGAGCGAGACGCTGTCAAAAACGGCATCCACGGCGACCTTGCGCTGAGAGGGATCATAAGCTTCCGCGCCTTCGACACCGGCCAGAATTGCCTGTTCCTTCAGCGGGATACCGAGTTTCTCATAGGTGCGCAGCAGCTCTGGATCGACATCGTCCAGCGATTTCGGCTTCTCGGCGATCATCGAAGCCGGGCGCGCGTAGTAATACTGTTCCTGAAAATTGATCTCGGGATAGTCAACCATCGCCCAATCGGGTTCGACCATTTCAACCCAGCGCCGATAAGCCGCCAGACGCCAGTTCAGCATCCATTCGGGTTCGTTGTTACGTTCCGAGATCAGGCGCACGATGTCCTCGGAAAGCCCCATCGGGGCATATTCCATCTCGATGTCGGTGGAGAAGCCGTATTTGTAGCGCTCACCGACCGTGCGGACGGCATCCACCGTTTCCTGATCAACGCCTTCTTTTACGTCCATGTCTTCAAGGGCCATCTGGCTCTCCATCATCTGGCGGGCTCAAGCCGCCTTTGCCTTCCACCGCCGATAGGCAGCGGTCCAGGTATCTGCGAAGGCCATGACCTCCGCCTCTGTTGTTGTCGGGCCAAGCGAGACACGGATCGCGCTTGACGCCGTCACCTCATCAAACCCCATGGCGAGCAGCACCCGACTCGCCTTGTCCACCTTGCCGGAGCTGCAGGCCGAACCCGCGCTGACCGCAAAGCCTGAGAGATCCATCTGCATCACCTGCGTCTCACCCTTCCAGCCGGGGATCGCAAAGCAGGATGTATTGGGCAGGCGCGGACCACTCCTACCAAAGATAATGAGGTCGGATGCCGCGTCTTCAAGGGAATACTCTAGAATATTTCTAAGTTTCTCGACCCGCGCCCAGATGCCGGCCTCCAGATCGCGCTTGGCGGCCTCGGCGGCGGCACCGAACCCTGCAATACCAATGACGTTTTCGGTGCCGGCGCGACGGCCCTGTTCCTGACCACCACCATTTACTGGTGCCGATGGTCTCGCGCCACGTCGAGCCAGCAGCGCTCCGGCTCCCTTCGGTCCGCCCAGCTTATGACCTGACATGATTTCGAAGTCCGCCGCATCTGCGACCAGCGGCACGCGCCCGACACCCTGCACGCGGTCCACCAAGACACGCACGCCACCCGGCAGACGGTCCTTCAGATATGTGATGTTCTCAGACACAGGGTGAATGACGCCGGTTTCCGACTGCGCATCTGACAGCGCCATCAGGTCGTCGTCGTGAAGAAAAGGCAGCACATCGAAATCGAAGGCCCGGTCAATCCTGACGACGCCGCTTTCTCCTACCTCGGCAAAGATGGATTTCGAAACGTTTTCCCAAATGCAATCATGATCGGCTTTGCTGGCCACGACCACATCGCGATCGAACATGGCCAAATGTGCCGCCTCCGTCGCTCCAGCCGTGAACACGACTTCATCGCGTTCACATCCGGCAAGATCAGCCACCTGGCCCCGCGCCCGCTCGACAATCGCCTTGGTCTTGCGTCCTTCGGCGTGAACCGAGGACGGGTTGCCGATCTCGTCCATGGCGGACAGCATGGCGGCGCGCGCCTCCGGCCTCAGCGGCGCGGTGGCGTTCCAGTCGAGATAGACGCGTTGCCCATTGAGACCGGTCACGCAGGTGCGCCCTCCTCTTCCAGAAGGGCGGAAAAGTCAGGCACGGCGGGGCACGGGATCATCTTGTCCTCGACCACGTCCGCAATCGTCGTCTGGTTCAGGAACACATAGACATGGGCTGACAGCTGCTCCCAAAGGTTATGGGTCAGGCACCCGGCTTTCGATCCGCCGCAGCCCTGCCCCGGCTCACCTTCGCAGCCCATTGCGTTCAGCCGCTCATCCACCGCCGTCATGACGTCGGATATACGTGTCCCAGCAGCACCCTGCGCCAGGCGATAGCCGCCGCCGGGTCCGCGCACGCTGTCGACCACGCCCGCCTTGCGCAGCTTCACGAAAAGCTGTTCGAGATAGGCGAGCGAGATATCCTGACGCTCGGCAATATCAGCCAGCGAGACCAGCGCGTCCTCGCCCTGCATTGCGATGTCGGCCAGTGCCGTGACGGCGTAACGGCCCTTGGTACTGAGTTTCATTGCGGCCTCCCTCTGATCGTGCGGCGAAATGGCGCGATTGCTTGACCCTGCATGGGTCCTCCCTCTATGGACCGAGCGATCAGCGCGGGCATCGCAGTTTGGAATGTTTCTAAATTGCCTGACGGGTTTCGTCAACGATTCCTCCCCGCATCAATAGGACAGGACCAACGGCATATGCCTGAAGTGATTTTTCCCGGCCCGGATGGGCGCCTCGAAGGCCGTTACCACCCGCAAAAAGATCGTGCCGCGCCTGTTGCGCTGATCCTGCATCCTCATCCGCAGTTCGGCGGCACAATGAACAACAAGGTTGTCTACAACCTGCATTACATTTTTCACGAACTCGGCTATTCGGTGCTGAGGTTCAATTTTCGCGGCGTCGGACGTAGCCAGGGCGAGTTTGATCAGGGGATCGGAGAGCTGTCGGATGCCGCCTCCGCACTTGATTATCTTCAGTCGCTGAAACCGGATGCGAAGATCACCTTCATCGCCGGATTTTCTTTTGGTGCCTGGATCGGCATGCAACTGTTGATGCGGCGGCCTGAGGCATCCGGCTTTATCTCCGTCGCGCCCCCAGCCAATATGTATGATTTCAGCTTCCTCGCCCCCTGCCCGTCCTCCGGTCTGATCATCAATGGTGATGCCGACCGGATCGCGCCGCAGGAGGACACGCTGAAGCTGGTCGAGAAACTGCAGGCGCAAAAGGGAATCTCGATCACCCACCAGACCGTGCCCGGTGCCAACCATTTCTTCGAGCAGGGCATGGATGACATGACGTCGCGGGTTCGCGATTATGTATCCACCCGCACTGCGGAATTGAAGGCGGCGCTGGTCGAATAACCCGCCGAAGCCGCGCTGACAGGCGCGGATATCAAGCAACCAAAGGGCCCTGGCCATCCGGCAGGAGCCCTTTTCCTCGCCAGACAAGGGCCCGGCCCTATGTTTGACAGATGACAAAAACCAGCACCCACGTCATCTACAATGCCCGATGCCCTGTCTGCGCGGCGGAGATCGGCCATTATCGCACATATAGCGAGGGTCGCGCCCTGCCGCTTGTCTTTCACGACCTGAACGAAAGCGACCTCGCCCGTTGGGGTCTGACCGCCGATCAGGCGGCGCGGCGACTTTATGTCGTGGTAGATGAGAGGCTGGAAAGCGGCATCCCCGCCTTCCTGATCCTCTGGCGCGCCATGCCCCGCTATCGCTGGCTGGCACGGCTGATATCGCTGCCGGGGATCAGACATCTGGCGGTTCTGATTTATGATCATCTGGCCGCACCGCTGATCTATGCGCGGTTCAAGCGCCGTCAGGCACGGCTGGCGCGTCAAGGATAAGAGAGGCGTCCACCCGTGACCGCTCTCCCACATCCCGTCGTGCCCGGTGCGCTCAAAGGCAGATCGCGCGCAGCCCGGACAGCCAAGTAGGCGAAGGCCTGAGCTTCGAGAAGATCACCGTCGAGACCCACAGCCTCCACCGGGTCGACCGGTACCTGCAACTCTTCCGCCAGCATGGCCATCATTGCGGGATTCTTGCGACCACCGCCGCAGATCAGCCAGCGCGATGGTGGCCTGGGCATATGGCGGGTGCTACCGGCGATACAGGCGGCAGTGAGGGCGGTCAGCGTCGCCGCACCATCCTGGAGCGACAGATCCTTCACAATCTCCAGCATCTGAGCAAAACTGTTGCGGTCTAGTGACTTGGGCGGGGTTCGTGCCAGGTAAGCACTAGCGAAATTACTGCCATGGACGCTCATCCAATCCACCGCGCCCGCGGCCGCTACCGCGCCGTCCCGGTCGATCGGCGCATCGCCCCGCCGCGCCATCCAGTCGTTCAGCAACGCATTGCCCGGGCCCGTGTCAAAGGCCAAGAGCGCATCTTCCGCCTCCGGCCTCTCTGCCGTCGGGTCAACCCAGGTGACATTGGCCACGCCGCCGATATTCACGAAGGCCACGGGTGCCGTCATGCCAATATGTCGGGCCAGTGCCCAGTGGTAGAAAGGCGCAAGGGGCGCGCCCTCTCCGCCATGCACCATGTCGCTCGTGCGGAAATCCCAGACGACAGGCCGGTTGAGCGCCCGCGCCAACGCCGCCCCATCGCCCAATTGCCAGGTCCACGCTTCCTCCGGCGCATGGGCAACGGTTTGGCCGTGAAAGCCTACCAGATCAGGCGTGATTTCAGTTCGGCTCAGCAAATCGGCGACCGCACGCGCATGCAGCGCGACCACATCATCCGACGCCTGTGCAAGCTGATAGATTGCGCCTTCATCATCCGCCGTGCGGTACCAGCCGGGGCTTTCCATGATCAGTTCGATCACGGCGGTCTCGGCGCTGCGATAGGGTGCCTCTGCCCCCGGCCCGAACGCCTCAATCGTGATCCCATCTGTCTTCAGAAGCGCAGCGTCCACCCCGTCCAGCGACGTACCCGACATCAAGCCCAGCGCCCAGATCGCGCCCTCTCCCACCAGTTCCACGCCCGGTTTCACCATGATGCCCTTCCCTTCAACGCCCGCTCGGGTATAGATCGGCGCGCATGACACCGCCAGCCGGGACGAGATGATGACCTACACGCCGAAATCCGATTTCCTGCATGAAATGCAGACCCGCGGTTTCATTCAGGACTGCACCGATATGCAGGGGCTGGATGAGGCGCTGATGAAGGGCGTCATGCCTGCCTATATCGGGTTCGATTGTACGGCGACATCGCTGCATGTAGGCAGCCTCGTGCAGATCATGATGCTGCGCTGGCTGCAGAAAACCGGGCACAAGCCGGTGACCCTGATGGGCGGCGGCACCACGCGCATCGGCGATCCGTCGGGCAAGGATGAAAGCCGTCAGTTGCTGACCAACGAGAAGATCGCCGAGAACATGGCGGGCATCAAATCTGTCTTCGCGACCTACCTCACCTATGGCGAGGGCGCGAACGATGCGATCATGCCCAACAATGCCGAATGGTTGGATGAGCTGAATTACGTGGAATTTCTGCGCGATTACGGTCGCCATTTCACCATCAACCGGATGCTGACCTTCGACAGTGTGCGCCTGAGACTGGACCGAGAGCAGCCGCTAACCTTTCTTGAATTCAACTACATGCTGCTCCAGGCCTATGATTTCATGGAGCTTAACCGGCGCATGGATGTGAAACTTCAGATGGGCGGCTCCGACCAGTGGGGCAACATCGTCAACGGCGTGGACCTGACGCGGCGCATCAACCGGGCGGAAGTGTTCGGCCTGACGACCCCGCTTCTGACCAAATCGGACGGCTCCAAGATGGGCAAGTCGGCCTCGGGTGCCGTCTGGCTGAACGAGGATATGCTGCCGTCCTATGATTTCTGGCAATTCTGGCGAAACACCTCCGATGCGGACACGGGGAAATTCCTGCGCCTCTTCACCGAACTGCCGCTGGACGAGATTGCGCGGCTCGAAGTGCTGGAAGGGGCTGAACTGAACGAGGCCAAGAAGATCCTCGCCGATGAGGTGACCGCACTCGCCCGTGGGCGCGAGGCCGCGATCAGCGCCGCCGCCACCGCGAAAGAGACATTCGAGCAAGGCGGTGCCGGGGCCGATCTGCCGCGTGTGGCGTTCAGCGATGATGACCTCGCCGCGGGTCTCTCGGCACCGCAATTGTTCCTGCGCGCGGGCCTTGCCGGCAGCGGCAAGGAAGCGAAGCGCCTGATCCAGGAAGGCGGGGCCAGGGTGAACGATGACCCCCTGACCGATCCGGGGCGCATGTTCACCGCAGCCGATTTCGATGACGGCCCGTTGAAGCTGTCGGCGGGCAAGAAACGCCACGCCATGGCAGAGAGGGCCTGAGCCGGTCTTCAGCGTCCCTGACGGGTCGCATTTTCAGGTTGGCTCGGATCGATCTGCTGCGAGCCTTCGCCAATGTCGAAGATCCGGCGGAAGATGCCCGGTGTCAGCACTGAGAGGGGATTGACCCGAACCCTCGGGTCATCCGCACTGCCCTTCACCGAGAAGTTGAAGGCAAAAAGCCCTTGCCCGTCGCCACCTGTCAGTAATTGGCCAATCACCGGAATATTCCCGACAGCGGCATTCAGCGTGTATAGCGGCGTGAAGACACCATCGATATCCAGAACCTCCTCCTCCAGCGCGAAATCGCCGGAGATATTCACGCCGATGGATGGCCCGGTGGCCACGGCCTCACGCAGGACCACACGGTCCCCATCGAAGGAGAAAGGTGCCCTGATTTTGTTGAAGATGATCCCGTCATCGCGCATCGTCTCGCGCAAATCCTCCAGATCAGCACCCAGAAGCAGTTGTTCGAGCTTGGCATCCTCGTGGATGATGATGTCATCGACGGTTGCCCTGCCGTCGAACCGCAAGGCATCGCCCGGCGGGATGCTGGCCCGGATCAGCAGGACACCACCCGCACCATCGTCGAAGATACCCGCATCGCGCAGCAAGCGTCCCGCATCATCGGTGCGCAAGGTCGCGCTGCCACCCTCGGGGCCCCGTTTCACATTGATGTCGACACCCGCACCGCCGGCGACATTGGCTGAAACCTTGATCGTCAGCAGCCCTGCCTCATCGCGCAAGGCACGCCCCGTCACGTTGCTGAAAAACTGATCCTCACTGGCACGCAGCCTTTCAATGTCGATCCGCGCAAGGAAGGGCCCGCCACCCGACACGTTTTCCCCGTCGACGATGCGATCGGTAATCTCCTCCATCTGCGTGAGATCGAGCAGCGCCCCCTTGGCATCGACGACCCACCGCCCCTTTCGCAGAACCGCTTTCAGGCCGAGGTCAATCGCCTCTCGGTAGCGCAGTTGCGTGAGGTCGAGCGCTTTGGGCGCGCCCCGCTGATCCGTGCGCGCGGTCCCGGAAAAGGCCAGATCTGCGGTTTCGAAGCTGAGCGCATCGAGGGTGATCTTGTCACCCCTGACCGCCCCTTCGGCCGACAGCGCGCCTTTTGCGCCGACACCCTTGCGCCAGACGATCTCCGGTATGTTCAGCTCCGCCTGATCAAGATCGGCGGACAGGGAGAACGTGGTCGCTTCCCCGGGCGAGACGGTGGCCCGGATAGGGATCGCACCGTCAGTGAACCAGTTCTGCTCGATCCCGAACGCCGCGAGCCGCGCCGGCGTCGCGGTTGCGCGGGCTGTGATTGCGCGCTCCGCCGGCGAAAACCGCTCCTTCCAGTTCAGCGCCACGGGCAGTCCCGAAACCGTCGCCGTTCCTTCCAGCGCGAACCCCGATGTGCTGGCATCCATATTGAGGGTCTTGGCCCGCGCCGTCTTGCCAAGACCGGGCACGACCATTTCGACATCAGTGAATTCCGCCTTCGCATCTGCCGTCACGTCCTCCAGCAGCAAATCCTTCAAAAGCGGAAAGGTCGACACCGCCGTCACGACAGCCTGCCCTCCGACATCGCCGAGCGGCACGCCCAGCGCCGAAGTCAGGCGCAACGGCTCGCTATCGATCAGCGCCAGCGCGTCGGCGATGCGCCCGCGCGCGACGATGTTCGCGGTGCCTGGGGTGGAGGGGTGTTCGAGATCCTCGATGACGAAGGTTGATCCCGAAAGGTCGATCAGCTCCCCGCCATCGGTTCTGACATTGCCCTGGTCGAGTGCCAGCGAAAACCGCTTGAGATCGACCTGCCCCGACCCGACCCCGCCGCGGATCGGCGGCATGGGGCGCAGATAGTGGCCGATTGCATTGTCGAAGGTGAAATCGATCTTCACCTCTTCGGTCTCGCCACCAATGCGGATCACCGCATCCGTATCGATGACATGCGCCTGTTCCATGTTGTCGCGCATCCAGACGAGCGCACCGGGCGCGGCGGTTCGCGGCCAGTGTGACAGCATCTCCTCCAGCGAAAAATCGCTCGCGCCCGCTGTCAAGTCCGCATGCCAGTCATCGCCTTCCAGCCACAAGCGACCGGCCGCGGTGACCTGCATGGCTGTCGGACGTTCCAGCCGCAACTCGCCGATTTCAATCACGAAAGGATCGAGCGTAACGCGCCCGGTCGCCCGGCCCCGCTCGTAGGTCAGCGGGCTGTCCAGCACTTCGGGCAGGGCGACGTCGATGTTCTCAAAATCGAGCTGCGCGACGACGTCGCGCGGCTCTCCCGCTTCATCCCGGTTCACCTCGACAAAGCCATGGCCGACCACCGTAGCGCGATCGGCGTCGAGCAATGCCTCGGTGATCAGGAAACGCTCTTCCGCCGGCAGGTAGTCGAACACAAGACGGGTCGCGCGGATCGGTTCGTGCAGGTCCGCGCCGAGGTTGAGCTGACCCGCACCACCTATGATCTGGCCGCTCAGCGCAGTCAGATCGCCGCCCTCATTCATGCCAAGACTGATGTGGCCGCTGACCGACGCCTCGAAGGCCGCCATCCAGTCCAGCGCGCGGATCTGATCACCCAGATCACGCGGCGCGGCGTTCTCGAACCTCGCGTCGATGTCGATATCGCCGTCCTCGCGCAGATGCCCGCGCATGCGGATGTCCAGCGGCCCGTGCTGCCCGCCATCAAGTGACAGCGCAGCCACTGCCGTGACGGTGGTGGCGGATCGCCAGAATGTCAGCTCCGCAGCCGTGGATCGGAACTGCCGTCTCGACAACTGATCCGAATAGAAAATCTCCGCATCTTCCAGCTTCAGCACCTGCCCGCGTCCAGGTTCCGGCACCGCCTGCGTCTCGCCCGTATCCGCCGCACCAATAGAAGACAGAAGACGATTGAACGCGCCGCTTCCCTGACCGCCGGCCTCGTTATCCGCAAGGCCGCCGAAGCCGAACCGGAATGCACCGTCCGCATCGCGCACCAGGCGCGCCGAGATGCCTTTCAAGGTCACGTTACTCGGCAGAAACTCTCCCTGAACCACGTCCCAGATGCGGAATTGGCCGCGCGCTTCGGGTACGCGGGCAAACGGGCCGTCCTGATCGTCGACCAATACGATGTCATCGACAACCAGCGCGGCACCGCCATTAGCGCCCGCCAGCGATATGGTCGCGCTGCCAAGTTCCACGTCCGCGCCGGAAAGGTTACGCGAAATAGCCGCCTGAATGCTGGGCAGATAGGGGGTGAGGTCAATCGGCCCGGCCGTCAGTCGCAGATAGACGCCGCCGATCAACAGGAGGGCGATCGTGAAGACGGATGTCGCCAGACCGGCAATCAGCTGAAACGCACGCCATTTCAGGCCGCGCTTGGGTTTCGCGCGGCGTTCCGGAACATCCTCTGTCTGCTCTTCGCCCATCAACTGACACTTTGGCTCGCCGCAGGCTTGACCGCCCATGGCCTGCGTTATCTTTACCCGAACGACGCCGGTAACCATACCGGTAACTCTGAAATAAGACGCAATGAAGGACAGCGCCATGACAAAACCGAGTGAACTTGCCGTGGGTGACGCCGCACCCGGCTTTACCCTGCCCCGCGATGGCGGTGGGGAGGTCAGCCTTTCGGACTATGCGGGCAAGGCCGTGATCCTCTATTTCTATCCCAAGGACGACACGCCCGGCTGCACGACAGAAGCGATCGAGTTCACGGCAGAGGGCGACGCGTTCGCCGCCGCCGGTGCGACCGTTATCGGCGTGTCCAAGGACAGCGCCGCCAAACATGACAAGTTCATCGCCAAGCACGATCTTGGCGTCATCCTGGCCTCGGACGAGCACGGATCGACCTGCGAGGATTATGGCGTCTGGGTGGAAAAGAACATGTATGGCAAGAAATACATGGGGATCGAGCGGGCAACCTATCTGATCGGCCCGGACGGCAGGATCATGCAGATCTGGCGCAAAGTGAAGGTCAAAGGCCACGTGGCGGAGGTGCTCGACACCGCCAAAGCCGCGTGAGCGGTTCCGAACCCACGCTGTCCGCGCTCGGCGAGGGGGTCCTGCGCGAGGGCGACCCGCATGAGAAGGCGCGCAAATCGCGCGCCGCAGCCGCACAATGGCAGACCGCGCGCGCATCAGGCGCGCCCTTGCTGATCGGAAAGGCCGATCCGCCGCTTGTACCTGCCCGCCCGGACGCACCGGCGCTTCTCGACCCGCGCGATATGCCGCGCCGCCGGCGGGGCGGCGTGGCTGGGCGGATCGCGCTCATTCACGCGATTGCGCATATCGAGCTGAACGCGATTGACCTTCACTGGGACATGGCGGTGCGGTTCGCCGATCAGCCCATGCCGATGGGATTTTTCGACGACTGGGTGTCTGCGGCGGATGAGGAGGCGAAACATTTCGGGCTCCTCTCCGACCGGCTGACAGCCCTTGGCAGTCACTACGGGGCCCTTCCCGCCCATGCCGGCATGTGGCGCGCGGCAGAGGATACGGTCGACGATATCATGGGGCGGCTCGCCGTCGTCCCGATGGTGCTGGAGGCACGCGGGCTGGACGTCACGCCCGGCATGATCACCGCCTTCGAAAAGGCGGGCGACGACGACACCGTGGCAGCGCTGAAAACTATCTACCGCGAAGAGGTCGCACATGTCGCTTATGGCTCCAAATGGTTCAACTTTCTCTGTGGCCGTTTCGACAAGGATCCTAAGGACGAATTCCACGCATTGGTCCACAAATACTTCCATGGCGCACTAAAACCACCATTCAATGAAGAAAAACGCGCTGACGCGGGAATACCGCCAGATTTTTACTGGCCTCTGGTGGATGAGATCTCGCCCGCAACACACAGCTAACCTTCAGCTTGTAACATCCCGTGATCGACGTCTTTCTTGCAGTTCTCACGCGCTTCGCTTAACGGGAATAAGTAGCTTGAAACTGTGTGTGTTTTTCAGGGTGTGCGAGGAAGTATGTCAGGACGACTAATCGCGAGGATGGACGCGACCCTATCTTCCATCTTTCCGGAACGGCGACTGATCATCAGGTCCGAAAGTTCGGCCAGATACCTGCGTTTGTCGCCGCGCGGACAGGCCGTCGGCATGGTGGTTGCATTCGCGCTCCTTTCCTGGTCCGCGATGGCCAGTCTGATGGCCGTCGGCGCGTCGTTCAGTGCCTCATCAGCGAACCACCGGATAACCCTCGCCTCCGATGCCTACCGGACGGAAATCGCCGCCCTCACGGCCGCGAAGATCGCACTGGCGGATGATCTGTCCGATGCGGAGGCACGGTCCTATCTGGCGCTCTCGCGGCTGTCCGATCAGCACGCCGTCCTGTCCAGCAGTATTGCTGAGGAAGAAGAGCTCGCGTCCGCGCTGATGACCCACCGCGCGCGGATTGAGGGGGCCTCCGATGCCTCGGTCGAAACGGTTGCGATGTGCGATGCGTCGACCAACCGCCTGACCGCGCTGGAGGTCAAGTTGCTGCAATATGAACGCGAGAACGCCTCGCTGAATGACGCGCTGGCCGCCCTGACAAACACGCTCGACGATGTGGCGGGGGAACGCGATGTCGCCTCCGAGACGACGCATGTTCTGACAGCGCGTCTCGACAGCCTGAGCGCAGAGATTGTGGAGCGGAGCGAGCGGCAGAACCGGATGCTCAGCCAGCTGGAAAGCGCGGCTTCGGTCAGCCTCGGCTCCCTCGAAGGCGTATTTGAAAAAAGCGGTATCAAGCTGGACCCGATCCTGAACGAGGTTCGCCGCGAATTTCTTGGCGAGGGTGGACCGTTTTTGCCGATGGACGATCACAGCCACAATGATCAGATCGATGACGAAACACCACGCGTGGCTGCCCTGATTCAGGATCTGGAGCGGGTGAACCTGCTGCGGCTTGCGGCAGAACAGATGCCCTTTGCCAAACCGGTACATGCCGCGCGATTTACGTCCGGCTTCGGGGGGCGCCGCGATCCGATCAACGGCAGGCGGTCCTTCCATGAGGGACAGGATTTTGCCGGCCCACGCGGCACGCCGATCTACACCACCGGCCATGGCACCGTTGTATCCGCCGGGCGCAAGCGCGGATATGGCAATGTCGTTAAGATTAGGCATGCGTTCGGTTACGAAACCGTATACGCTCATCTCCACAAGATACGCGTAAAGGTCGGCGAGGTTGTTGAACGCGGCGACCGGATCGGCGATATGGGCAATACCGGTCGCAGTACCGGCACCCATCTCCACTACGAAATCCGCATTGGCGGCAAACCCGTCAATCCTGCGACTTACATAGAGGCTGCACGAAATGTTCTCTAAGAGCAAAATCAACGACCCCGCTGCGAAGTCGGACGAAAAACCGGCATCGCCCGCACCATCGGCGACGCCGACCTCCACGCCGCCAGCGGCAACCAGCGCCCCGGCAACCCCAGCCCCGAGCGCGGCACCGAGCACGCCCTCCAAGGCCAAGCCGGCACCGTCGATCATTTCCACCGATCTGACGATCACCGGCAATCTGTCGACCAGCGGCGATATTCAGGTCGAAGGCACGATCGAGGGCGATATCCGCGCCCATCTTCTGACCGTCGGTCAATCAGCCATGATCTCCGGCGAGGTTGTTGCCGACGACATCGTCGTCCATGGTCATGTGAAGGGCCGCGTCCGGGGTCTGAAGGTGCGCCTGACATCCTCTGCGCGGGTCGAGGGTGACATCATCCACAAGACCATCGCCATCGAAAGCGGCGCGCATTTCGAAGGCTCGGTCCAACGCTCGGACGATCCCTTGAAGACCAGCGCCAACAAGGGTTCGGCAAGCTCGACCGCAAGCTGATCGCAGGCGATACAAGCGAACACATGCCGCGCATCCCGAACCGGGTGCGCGGCATTTTGATGTTTGACGGCCCCTTTCGTCTATCAGGCACTGCGACAGGGGCGGATCGATTTGCCGATGGTGCGACCGATATCTGAACGGAGGGGAAGCCATATGAAATTCTCGACAGAAAAGGGCCCGATCGATGTCACGATCAGACGCGTCATCGTCGCGGGCTGGACCGGTCGCGATGCCGCCGCCGTTCAGCACCATATCGAGGAACTGGCAGCAATTGGTGTGCCCGCCCCGTCCCAAACCCCGCTCCACTACCATGTCAGCGCATCGCTTCTGACCTTTTCGGACAGGATCGACGTTCTCGGGACCGAAACCTCCGGCGAGGCCGAGCCGCTGATCATCAAATGGCGGGATCGCCACTATATCGGCCTTGCCTCCGACCACACGGACCGGGGGCTGGAATCGGTTTCGGTCGCCCATTCTAAGCAGATCTGCGCAAAGCCCGTCGCCGAAAATCTCTGGTTGCTGAACAGCGTGCGCGATACCGATCAGCTGGTTCTTTCCTCATGGATCAAGGAGGGCGGCGAGTGGATCACCTATCAGACGGGCACGCTGGCCGCGATCCGCCCGCTGGCGGAGCTGATCGCGGACGCTGACCTCCAGGACGGCGATGCCCTCCTCTGCGGCACGCTGCCTGCCATTGCTGGTGTGCGCCCGGCCGCCTCCTTCCGGATGAGCCTGACGGACGAAGCGACAGGCAAGACGATAAAGCATGAGTATCAGACCCACGCCCTGACTGTTTCGGCCTGATCCGGCGTGCCGGCCCCTTGCCGCCATCTGCCGCGTGGTGTTTTCTCAGCCCCAAGAACACAGCGGAGGATCCCCCATGAAAGTCGTCCATCTCATCGCCAACGGCCCACCGCCCGACGTTTGCCGCGTGGTGGACGTTGCCGACCCGACACCCGGCCCCGGTCAGGCCGTGGTCAGGATCATGGCCTGCGGGATCAACCCAGCGGACCTCCTCGGCTTTGAGGGGCGCTATCCGGGCCCCGGCCCCCTGCCCGCCCCCTGCGGCATCGAAGGCGCGGGCGTGGTGGAGGCTGTCGGCGAAGGTTGCAAGCTCACGGTCGGGGACCACGCCATCGTCCTGACCCGTGCCAACTGGGCCGAAAAAGTGCTGGCCGATGAGGCCGCGATCATTCGCATTCCCAAGACGATCTCCTGGAAAGACGCAGCGCAGATGAAGATCAACCCGCCGACCGCGCGGATGATGCTGACCGATTACGTCGATCTGAAGCCGGGTGACTGGGTCATCCAGAACGCCGCCAATTCCGCCGTCGGTCTGCACGTCATCCGCTTTGCCAAGGAAATCGGTGCAAAGACCGTCAATATCGTGCGGCGGGAAGAGCTGTTCGCCCCGCTCAAGGAGCATGGCGCAGATGTCGTCCTCCTCGCCGGTGAAGATCAGGCCGCGCGCATGCGGGCAGAGATCGGCGCAGATGCGCCGGTGCCCCTCGGCATCGATGCGGCGGGCGGAGCGCCAACGCGCTGGATGGCCGATTGCGTCTCGGACGGCGGCACCATCGTCAACTATGGCTATCTCGATGGTAATCCCTGCGAGATTGAGCCCGGCCATCTGGTCGTGCGCCGCCAGACCCTGACCGGGTTCTGGTTTGCGGGCTATATGGGACAGGCAAGCCAGGCGGACAAGGAAGTGCTCTTCGCCGATGTCGCCAAGAGCTTCGAGACCGGCCGCATTGAAAGCCCGGTCGAGGCGACCTATGACCTTGATCAGCTGAAAGAGGCGCTCACCCATGCGTGGAGCGGCGGTCGCCAGGGCAAGATCCTGCTGACCCCGAACGGCCCGATCGAATGATCCTTGCCGACAGCATTGACCGGCTCTCGACCGAAACCGCGTTCGAAGTGCTCGCGCGTGCCGCGGCGCTCGAACGCGAAGGGCGGAGCATCATCAATCTCGGCATCGGTCAGCCAGATTTCAAAACGCCGGACCACGTGGTCGAGGCCGCCGTGAAGGCCATGCGCGACGGCCACCACGGCTACACCCCCGCCAACGGCATCCTGCCCCTGCGCGAGGCGGTCGCCGCCGATATCGCCGTGCGGCGGGGGGCCGAGGTGAACCCCGATAACATCGTCATCATGCCCGGCGGCAAACCGACCATGTTTTTTGCCATCATGCTCTTCGGTCAGCCGGGGGGGGAGATCATGTATCCCGATCCCGGTTTTCCGATCTATCGCAGCATGATCGAATATACCGGCGCGACGCCCGTGCCGATCATCCTTCGCGAAAGCAACGGTTTTGCCTTTTCGGCGGAGGAGCTGCTGGCCAGCATCACCGACTGCACGCGTCTCATCATCGTCAACTCGCCCGGCAACCCGACGGGCGGGGCCACGCCACGCGAAGAGGTTGAAAAGCTGGTGAAAGGCCTTACCGATCACCCCCATGTCACGCTGATGTCGGACGAAATCTACAGCCGCATGCTCTATGGCGGGCGCGAACATGTCAGCTTTCTCGCCTATCCGGACATACGCGACCGGCTGATCCTGCTCGACGGTTGGTCGAAGACCTATGCCATGACCGGCTGGCGGCTCGGCTATTCGGTCTGGCCGGACGCGCTGGTGGAAAAGGCCACGCGCCTCTGCATTAACGCCCATTCCTGCGTCAACGCGCCGACGCAATATGCCGGGATCGCCGCGTTAACCGGACCGCAGGACGCGGTTGATCAGATGATGGTCGCCTTTGATGAACGCCGGCGCGTCATCGTCGAGCGGCTGAATGCCCTGCCCGGCTTCACCTGCCTCGATCCTGCCGGCGCTTTTTATGCTTTCCCGAATATCTCCTGCACCGGCATGTCCGCGAGAGAGCTTCAGAAACGGTTCCTCGAACAGGCTGGCGTCGCGACCGTGGCGGGGCCAAGCTTCGGCATCCACGCTGATGACTACATCCGGTTTTCTTACGCCAATTCTACCGAGAATATTGAGGAGGCTGTCAGCCGGATCGCCGGGATTCTCTGATCGCCGTCCCCAAACGCAGGGCAGACCGCGAAGCGGGCTGTCTTGCAAATCTCGTCTCCGCATCAGCGGAGGCTGTTGGATCACTCGGCCGCTTCGGCCCTGGTCTTGCCGCTGACTTCCTGCGCCAGTGACGCCGACATGAACGTATCCAGATCGCCGTCCAGAACGCCTTGGGTGTCAGAGGTTTCGACACTCGTGCGCAGGTCTTTCACCATCTGATAGGGCTGCAAGACATATGACCGGATCTGGTTGCCCCAACCGATTTCGCCCTTCGCATCATGCGCATCCTGAATGGCCTGGGTGCGCCGTTTCATCTCCAGATCGTAGAGCCGCGATTTCAGCGCCTTCATGGCGATATCGCGGTTCTGGTGCTGGGATTTTTCCGAACTGGTGACCACGATATTGGTCGGGATATGGGTAATGCGCACCGCAGAATCGGTCGTGTTCACGTGCTGCCCGCCGGCACCGGAGGACCGGTAGGTGTCGATGCGGATGTCATTGGGCGCGATATCGATATCGATGCTGTCATCGACCACCGGATAGACCCACACCGACGAGAAAGACGTATGTCGCCGCGCCGCGCTGTCATAAGGCGATATGCGCACCAGACGATGCACCCCGCTTTCGGTCTTCAGCCAGCCGAAGGCATTGTCGCCCTTGATCAGATAGGTCGCCGACTTAATCCCCGCTTCCTCGCCAGCCGTCGTGGACTGAAGTTCCACCTTGTAGCCGCGCTTCTCCGCCCAGCGCACATACATCCGCGCCAGCATCGAGGCCCAGTCGCAGCTTTCAGTCCCGCCAGCACCCGCGTTGATTTCGAGATAGGTATCGTTGCCATCGGCCTCACCATCGAGCAGCGCCTCGATTTCCTTCTCGCCAGCCCGGTCGCGCAGGGTGACGAGCGCGGCTTCCGCCTCGGCCACCACGTCCTGATCGTCCTCCATCTCGCCAAGTTCGATCAGCTCGCGATTGTCTTCCAGCTCCTGCGCCAGGGCGCGGTAGCCATCGATGCTGTCGGCCAGACGCTGGCGGTCGCGCATGACCTTCTGCGCATGGGCCGGATCATCCCAGAGGGTCGGATCCTCCGACCGGGCGTTCAGCTCATCCAGCCGCCGCTCCGCCGTGTCCCAGTCGAGGCGCTGGCGCAACAGCTCCAGCGACTTCTCGATCTCGCCAATAATCGTAACGGTTTCCGCCCGCATGGGTCACGCCTCTGCCAATGTCGTCTATCGATCAGAGCCTGTCTTTACGCCGCCAGCCGGGATGCGGCAAGCGACGGGTCAGTAAAGGCCGCCCGATTCAAGATCTCGATCGGTGGATCGGGGCCGCGTCGGGCGCGATGGCGCATCGTCCGTGATCACGGCACCATCATTGGTCAGCGCCTCCTCACCATCGAGAAGCTCACCATTCTCCAGGTCCATCGGCAAATCGCCACTTCCGAAGAAGGATGTCGCGCCATCGTCAAGCCCGATGACCGAGGCCACCTCGTAAACACCGGGTGCCTGACCTTCGCGGAAAGCTTCGCGAATGACGCTGCCACCGCCACTGCCATCGGGCAGACGCTCGCCCGTGAACCGGTCGACACTGGCCCAGACGACGTCCTCCGGCACCGCGAAGCTGCCGGGTTTGCGGGTCTTCATCGCCTCGCGCATGAATTCCTCGAACACCGGCGCACACATGCCTCCGCCAGTGCCGCCCTTGCCCATGGGCCGGGGGTTGTCATAGCCGATGAAACACCCGGCCACGAGGTTCGGTGAGAAGCCGACAAACCACGCATCCTTGGCGTCATTCGTGGTCCCGGTCTTGCCCGCAACAGGAAAGCCAAGCGCCGAGAGACGCGCCGCCGTGCCGCGCGATGCGACCCCTTCCATCATCGAGACGAGCTGATAGGCCGTGACCCGGTCCATAATCCGCTTGGCGGTCGGCACCGGCCAGGGCTCACGCTCCGATTTCTGGGTGCATTCGCTGCAATCACGCTGATCGTGCCGGTAAATCGTCTCACCGCGCCGGTCCTGCACTCGGTCAACCAGCGTCGGCTCAACCCTGCGCCCGCCATTGGCGAACATGCCATAGGCTGCGACCATCTTGAACAGTGTCGTCTCGCCCGCACCGAGCGAGTAGCTCAGATGCGCGGGCATCTGGTCGTAGACACCGAACCGTTCCGCATAATCGGCAATCGTCGACATGCCCACGTCCTGTGCCAGCCGCACAGTCATCAGGTTACGCGACTTTTCCAGCCCGAGGCGCAGCGGCGACGGGCCGTAGAACCGGTTGGAGTAGTTCTTCGGCTTCCAGTCAGCCCCGGCAAATTCGACGACCACCGGTGCGTCCAGCACCACGGTCGCAGGGCTGTACCCATTGTCGAGCGCCGCTGCATAGACGAACGGTTTGAACGACGAGCCGGGCTGCCTGTTGGCTTGCGTGGCGCGGTTAAAGACGCTCGCCTCATAGGAAAAACCACCCTGAAGGGCCAGAACCCGGCCTGTATGGGGGTCCATCGCCATGAACCCACCCTGGATTTCCGGCACCTGCCGCATCGACCAGCGCTGGAATGTGCCCTCTTCGTTGCGGATCGCCTTGACGAGGATCACATCGCCCTCGCTCCACACATCCGACGGACGGCGTGGCGCATCGCCGAGGCGCGTCCCGGCAAGGCGCGGCCGCGCCCAACGTACATCGTCGAAAGGAATGTAATGTCCGTCCGCGTCTTCCTCGACGTTATGAATGCCGACGCGCGCGCTCTGCTCACCCACCTGCAGGACGACTGCCTTGGACCAGCCAGGAATATCCGACGGCGCCTCGGCGCCACGCAGCGCTTCGCGCCATCCCGCCTCGTCTTCAGCGCTCAGACCCTCAAGCTGCGCAAGTGGACCGCGATAGCCGCCCCGCTCGCGGTCCCAGCTTTCCAGCTTCGCCCGGAGTGACTTGGCCGCGATCTGCTGCAATTCCGGATCAATCGTGGCCCGGACAGTCAGCCCGCCGCCATAGAGCTGATCATTGCCAAGCTGCGCCGAAAGCTGGCGACGGATCTCATCGGTAAAATAGGTCAGGTTCGGGATCGGCGGCAGAGCGCTTTCGAGGTCGCCACTGAAGAGAGTGGCGAGGGGACGGGTCTTGGCCTCTTCCGCGTCCTCGCGGCTGAGATATCCGTTCTGCGCCATCTCTTCGAGCACATAGTTGCGCCGTTCGGTCGCGGCCTCGACCCGTCGCACCGGGTGATAGGAGGATGGCGCTTTGGGCAGCGCCGCCAGATAGGCCGCTTCCTCAGCAGAGAGTTCCTCCGGCGTCTTGCCGAAATAGCGCCGTGCCGCTGCGGTAATGCCGTAGGCGTTCTGGCCAAGGAAAATCTCGTTCAGATAGAGTTCCAGAATCTGGTCCTTGGTCAGCGCGCTTTCGATCCGTGTCGAGAGGATGAATTCCTTGATCTTGCGCTCGAACTGCCCTTCCGAAGCGAGCAGGAAGTTCTTGATCACCTGCTGGGTGATGGTCGATGCCCCGCGCAGACGCTGGCCTGATTGGATACGGCGCACATTGTCCACCATCGCCTTCACGACGCCGAGGCCATCGACACCCGCATGGGTATAGAAATTCTTGTCCTCCGCAGAGATGAAGGCGTTTTTCACCAGGTCGGGGATTTCCTCAATCGGGGTGAAGATCCGCCGTTCCTTGGCAAACTCCGCGATCACCTCGCCGCTGCCGGAATAGACCCGCGACAGCGTTGCAGGCTCGTAGTCCGCCAGCCCTTCATGGTCCGGCAGATCCCGATCATAGAGCCAGAAAATCCCGGCGATTCCGGCAACACCAAAGATCGCCGCAATTGACGCTGCGCTGAACAAGAAGCCCAGGAATCGGATCATCACTCATCACTCCAAACACCGCCCAGCGCGGTGCGTTTCGTCGCCTTATACACCGCTTCGAGCGGCGATTTGAGGGCAGGATGTCAATTTTCCGTGCAGTGGATCGGCCCGACCCTGATTTCTGTCAATTCTCGGCGTCACCCTCGTCAGTTTCAGCGCGCGCTGGTGCGTAGCGCTGTTCGCTCTGCGCCTCAGCCCAGGCGAAGATGCCGGTCGTGACCGCCTCCACAATCGCTGATCGCCCCTCGGACGAGGTTAATCGTGCCCGATCACGGTCACTCGACAGGAACCCGAGTTCGATCAAAATCGATGGGATGTCGGGCGCCTTCAGGACCCGAAACCCTGCTGCCTGATGTGCCCGCCCGCTCAGTACCGTTGTGCGCTGAGCCAGCGCATCGACCAGTGTTTGGGCAAGAGCGTACGATTGCTCCGCTGTGTGGCGGCGAGCGATGTCGACAAGCACCCTGGTAACGTCACTTTCGCGCCCCTGAAATTCGACACCCGCAATTGTATCGGCCCTGTTGGCCGATCCGGACAGAGCTGCCGCCTCCCGCTCAGAGGCGGCACCACTAAGCGTGAAGACGGAAGTGCCGGTCGCATCACCGGCGCGCAGCGAATCCGCGTGCAGCGACAGGAAGACATCCGCTTCCACCTCGCGAGCGAAATTGACCCGTTCGCGCAGACCCATGAACACATCGCCCTCTCGGGTCAGAAGGGCACGAAATCCGGTCCGCTGATTGATCAACTCCGCCATCTCGCTTGCGTATTCGAAGACCAGTTCCTTCTCGACCGCCCCGCCCGCGGTCGCACCCGGATCGATCCCGCCATGACCGGGATCAATGACCACCAGCACCTCGGCATCAGCACTTGCGGGCGGTGCTGGGACGGCCGGTTCCTGCACCTCGGGCCAGCCTGCGGTGGCGGCGAATTGTTCGGGATCCGCGCCGACCACGACCATGACAAAGCGGGCCGCCCGTTCGCCTTGTGTTTCGGTGAATGCCTCGGCCACCCGCCCGGGCCCGCGCAGATCGACGACCAACCGCGCCGAACCCGATGGCGGCACACCAAATCGCAGCGCTTCCACAAGACCGGCATCGAGGCTGGGCTCTTCGACATCAGAGGCCAGATCGACATCCGGAAAGTCGACGACGATGCGGTAAGGGTCGGCCAGCGTGAACATTCGAAAGGCCGCCCTGCCCGTCATGTCAACTTCCACCCTAACGCCCTGCGCGGAACGCGATAGACTGGCGCTGGTCGCCTCCACCACCAGTGGTTCCGACGCCGTGGCAGAACCTGATCCTGCCAAAAATATCGCACTGGCAAGCACACCTGATCGCAAGAGGCCAAGATCGAAAAACACGCGGAAAGTCATCCTGTATTGCCGAAGACAGGGTGCCGACGTCATCGCCTGCTCGTCCCGTGTGCAATATAGTAAGCTACACACACAAAATGAAAATCCCTTTGGACAATCACTGCGACCCTGACTATGTTGCGGGTGCCGAGAGGTCGTGTCGAATGCGTCATGACCGCGGTACTAGCTGATTTCAGCAGTAGCGCCCCCCGCTCTGAACGACCGGAATTTGGGCGATACCTGCAGAACATATGACGGCGCCGACAGCGCCACCCGCCCATCTTCGCGGTCAAGGCCGCGACAGGAACAAATGAAAACACGAATGACCCACCACGTGAGATATGACCGACCGGAAGCGGCGGCGTCTGTGCGCAGGTTGCGGGTTCGTGTTCTCCATTCAGGACAGACAGCACCCCATGGCCGAAGGCCGCTAGGCATGCTGCAAGAAAAAACATGGCGAAGAAGATGCTTATCGACGCCACGCACCCGGAGGAAACCCGGGTCGTGGTCATGGACGGAACGAAGGTCGACGAATTCGACTTTGAATCCATCAACAAACGCCAGCTCGCTGGCAATATATACCTCGCAAAAGTAACCCGCGTCGAACCCTCGCTGCAGGCCGCCTTCGTTGAATACGGCGGCAACAGGCACGGGTTTCTGGCGTTTTCGGAGATTCATCCCGATTACTATCAGATCCCGGTCGCTGATCGCGAGGCACTGATCGCTGCCGAAGAAGCGGCGCAGGCCGAGGACGATGATGACGAGCCGAAAGAGGCGAAAAAGCCGAAATCGCGCCGCTCTTCCCGCTCCCGCTCCCGCGGGCGCAAAAAAGCCGACAGCGATGCGGACAATCAGACAGAGGCGACCGATAACGCCGCTGCCGATGGCGACGGGAATGCCGCCCCGGAGGCTGAAACCAAAGACGAGCCGAGCGCCGAGACGGCAGATGCCCCTGTGGAAGAGCAGATCGATGCCGCAGCGGCGGCGGACAGCCCTTCCGAACCTGAATCACTGGCCGTGGTCGATCCGGTGCTGGCGGATGAGGGTGGGACTGAAACTGAGGACGGCGCGACAGACGCAGATGACGACAGCGGCAGCCCACGCTCCATCGCCGAAAGCGCAGGCATGGACGACGAGGACAGCGTGTCCGAAGACGTTGTCGATACGCCTCCCGCTGCGGACAGATCAACGGCGACCGAGGATACGGCCCAGACGGAAGCGGCGTCGGGCAGCGAGACAGCAGAAGCCGACGACGAGGTTGCCCCCGAAACCGAAACCGAAGCCGAGGTTGCAGAGAAACCGAAATCCAGCCGCGCACGGTCCAGCCGCAGCCCGCGCAAGCGTGGCACGTCCAGCCGCAGTCGCAAATCTGACAGCGATGACAATGCCGACGAGGACAGCACCGACGAAGACACGCCCGCCGACAAGCCGGAAACCGTCGGGGCCGAAAAAGTTGAAGACGAAGTTCGCCCCCGCCGCCTGAACCATCGCCGCTACAAGATCCAGGAAGTCATCAAGGTCCGCCAGATCCTGCTGGTGCAGGTGGTCAAGGAAGAGCGTGGCAATAAGGGTGCGGCGCTGACGACATATTTGTCATTGGCAGGCCGCTATTGCGTCCTGATGCCCAACACCGCACGCGGCGGCGGGATCAGCCGCAAGATCACCCAGCCTGGCGATCGCAAGAAGCTGAAGGAAATCGCGGGCGAGCTGGAAGTGCCGAAGGGCATGGGCCTGATCATCCGCACGGCAGGTGCCCAGCGCACCAAGACCGAGATCAAGCGCGACTATGAATTCCTGCTGCGCCAATGGGATCAGGTGCGCGAACTGACGCTGAAATCCAGCGCCCCAGCCCTGATTTATGAGGAAGGCAGCCTGATCAAACGCTCGATCCGCGATCTTTACGGCCGCGACATTGACGCGATCGTGGTCGAGGGCGAAGAGGCGTATCGCGAAGCCAAAGACTACATGAAAATGCTGATGCCGAGCCATGCCAAGAACGTGCAGCCGCATCGCGAGGGCACGCCGCTCTTCTCCAAATACTCGGTCGAAAGCCATCTTTCGGCGATGTTCAACCCGACGGTCCAGTTAAAATCGGGCGGTTACATCGTCATCGGCATCACCGAAGCGCTGGTTGCCATTGACGTGAACTCCGGCCGCTCTACGCGCGAGCATTCCATTGAGGAAACCGCGCTGAAGACCAATCTGGAGGCATCGGATGAGGTGGCGCGCCAATTGCGCCTGCGTGACCTCGCCGGGCTGATCGTCATCGACTATATTGATATGGAGGAAAACCGGAACAATCGGGCGGTCGAGAAACGCCTGAAGGACCGGTTGAAGGATGACCGCGCCCGCATTCAGGTCGGTCGGATTTCAGCCTTTGGCCTGATGGAAATGTCGCGCCAGCGCCTGCGCCCCGGCATGCTGGAGGCGACGACCGCTCCTTGCGCCCATTGCCACGGCACAGGGATCGTCCGCTCCGCCGACAATGTGGCGCTCGCCATTCTGCGCGAGGTCGAGGAAGAGGCCGTGCGCCG
Source organism: Pseudomonadota bacterium (assembly GCA_039030855.1). Classification (GTDB taxonomy): domain Bacteria; phylum Pseudomonadota; class Alphaproteobacteria; order Rhodobacterales; family Rhodobacteraceae; genus Pikeienuella. Next base: position 227,219 of record JBCCDJ010000002.1, on the reverse strand, counting down.
GTCGGTGCGCGAAGTGAAGGTGATCGCGCCCGTCGCCGTTGCCAATTACATCATCAACCAGAAACGCGCCCATGTGGCCTCGATCGAGGACCGCTACGGTATCGATGTGCTGGTGGAGGGTGATGCAACCCTTGTCAGCCCCGACTACAAGATCGAGAAGACCAAAGGCAGCGGACGCCCGCCGCGCCGCAACAGCACCGCGCAGGCCGCGATATCCGCGGAATCGGCATTCGAAGACGTCGAAGAAGCGGAAATGGTTGAAGAGGCTGCGGAGACCCGAACTGAGCAGCAATCTGACCGACGCAGTGACGACGGCGACGGACAGGCCCCGAAGAAAAGCCGCCGTCGCGGCAAACGGGGCGGTCGCCGGCGTGGAAAGCGCGACAATGACGAGACCGACAAAGCCGCTGATGGGGCTGAGCGGTCCGATGACAGCCCCAGCGACGCAGCCAAATCCGGCGCAGCCGCTGCTGCGGCCAGTGACCCCATGGGCGAGGTGATCGATCTTGCGCCCGAAACCGAAGACACGGGTGGCGACATGATCGTCGATACGCCATCAGAGACGGCGCAGAAGCCAAAAGGACGCCGTCCTTCGTCACGGTCGCGCAAACCCAAGACAGCCGATAAGGAGCCGGAAGCCACAGACGAAACCGCACCAGCCACATCGGAAGAGACGGCACCCAGCCCGGCGCCGGAGCCTGAAGCCGAGACCATGGCGGAGCCGGAACCGCAGGAAACGCTCGAGCCCCAGCCCGAGCCGGAACCGCAGGCCGAGCCTGAGCCCATTGCAAAAGCGGAACCGCCAAAACCAAAGCGCAGCGGCTGGTGGTCATAGGCGACACACCAGACAGTTGAACCAAACAGATAAGGGCGTGGCCAAAGCTGCGCCCTTATGTTCTTTCGAAGACAGCCGCACCCAATCGATCAGGGTTTCAACCATACTTTCAACCGCCGCGCGCCTTCCGCGATATCCGCAGTGGAACGGGCGAAGGAAAACCGCACGGTACCTGCCCCTCGCGCCGGATCGAAATCATGACCGGGGGTCGCCGCTACGCCCGCTTCGGTCAGCATCCGGTCGCAAAAATCGCGGCTGTCATCGGTCAGATGATCAACCTCCGCATAGAGGTAGAACGCTCCCTCGCACGGCGCGAGACGGGTCAACCCTGCCTCCGGCAACGCATTCAGCAGGACCTCGCGGTTACGCGCATAAACCGCGAGATTTGCTTCGCATTCCTCGGTCGCATCCAGCGCCGCCAGCGCAGCAACCTGGCTGACATGGGGCGCGCAGATAAAGAAATTCTGCGCCAGCCGCTCCACCACACGCACCAGATGATCCGGGACGACCATCCAGCCGATGCGCCAGCCGGTCATGGAAAAATACTTGGAGAATGAGTTGATTATGATGGCTTCGTTGCTGATCTCCAGCGCCGAAACGGCCCGCGGCCCGTAGGTCAGCCCGTGGTAGATTTCGTCCGAGATGAAATGCGCCCTTGCCTCCGCCGCCGCACCAATCAGTTCTGTCAGGCTCTCGCGGTTCAGCATTGCACCCGTCGGATTAGATGGGCTGGCCACCAAAAGCCCGTTGATGTCGCCCGCCGCCGCAACCTGCGTCGGGGTCGGACGCCAGCCATTGGCTGCGACGCCTTCCATTTCCTCCACCCGGATGTCGAGGGCCGAAAGGATATTGCGGTAACTTGGATAGCCGGGTGCCACGGTGGCGACCCGGTCGCCAGCGTCAAAGAGCGCCAGAAAGGCGAGCAGAAATCCCGCGGACGAGCCTGAGGTGACGACAATCCGCTCCGCCGCGACGCTAACACCATACCAGTCGCGATAAAGCTGCGCGATCCGTTCCCTCAGCGCTGGTATGCCGAGCGCGACGGTATAGCCAAGCGGATCATCCAGAATGGCCGCCGCTGCCGCCTCTCTCGCGGCACGCGGCGCGCCGGTAGCAGGCTGGCCGACCTCCATATGGATTACGTTGTGACCGGCAGCTTCGCGCCTGCGCGCAGCCTCCATGACATCCATCACGATAAAAGGATCGACGACGCCCCGTTTCGAACCATGTCTTGATTTGGTCATGCGATACCGCCTTATAAAGAGAAGGGGGACGATGCGGTGCTGCCCAAAGGGCGTCAAGCCATCGGTGGCGGCACCGCGATGACGGCTGCAGATGAGGAAAAATGACGTGAAACCGTTGCTGAAACGAGGATTGATCGCCGCAAATGCTGCTGTTGTCGCCGTCGCCGCCACAATTACATCAGCTGATGCGCAGACGATCATCCGGGATGCCGAGATAGAGCAGACCCTGAGCCGCCTCGCCGATCCGATTTTCGAAGCAGCGGGCATGGACCCCGACAGCATCGAAGTGCTGATTGTCGCCGACCCGTCACTGAACGCCTTTGTCTTTGGCGGGCGCAACATGGTTTTCAACACCGGATTGCTGACCCGGATCGCCGCACCCGAAGGGCTTGTCGGGGTCATCGCCCATGAAACCGGGCACATCACCGGCGGGCACCTGACCCGGCGCCAGGTCAATGCGCGGGCACTTCGCGGCCCCGCGGCGCTTGGGCTTTTGCTGGCGGCAGCAGCCGGTGCCATCGCCGGTAATCCCGGCGTCGGCCTCGCAGGGGCGCTGGCATCTCAGACCGCACTTCAACGGAGTTTCCTTGCCTATTCGCGCTCGGAGGAATCGAGCGCCGATCAGGCCGGAGCCACCTATATGGAGGCGACCGGCGTTGATCCGGCTTTCATTCTTGACGTGCTGAAACTGTTTCGCGGACAGGAAGTGTTTCAGGCCGGGCGCATCGACCCCTACGCGGTCACGCACCCGCTGTCATCCGAGCGGATCGGCCTTCTGGAGGATCGCGTGCGATCCAGCAATGCCCGGGGTGGCCGCCTGAGCGAGGAGGATCACTACTGGCATCTCCGGATGCGCGCGAAACTGTCCGCCTTCCTGAGCCGCCCGGAGCGGACGCTGAACAATCTTGAACGCGAGGAACAGCCGGTTAACGAGTTCAACCTGATGCGCAAGGCGGTGGCACTGCACCTCCTGCCCGATCCACCCGCCGCATTGGAGGCGGTGGATGCGTTGATCGCGATGCGCCCCGAAGACCCTTATTACTGGGAACTGAAAGGCCAGATCCTCTTTGAAAGCGGACGCGGCCCCGAAGCGGTGGAACCTTACCGCAAGGCGGTGTCGCTGGCCCCCAACGAACCCTTGATCCGCGGTGGCCTCGGTCGCGCGCTGTTGGCGCTGAATGACCCTTCCTCCGATGCGGAGGCGCTGGCAACGTTGGAGCAGGCCACCCGTGCAGGTGCAGCGGAACCGACGGTGCTGCGCGACCTGGCGGTTGCTTATGCGCGCAAGGGCGATAATGGGCTGGCGGCGCTGGCGACGGCGGAGCGATTCGCAATTGCGGGGGCGGCGGAGGATTCTTATCGTCACGCCACGCGCGCGCTCGATCAACTTCCCGTGGGTTCGCCCGGATGGTTGCGTGCGGACGACATTAGGTCTGTCGCCGAACAGGCACTCAGTGATAGGTAGACATTTGTAATGCTGAGGATGCGTGAGATGAAGCAGATACTGATCGCCGCGATTTGTGCCCTTGGGTTCGGCCTCTCCGGGCCAGCCCTTCAGGCGCAGGAGATGACGCCCGAACAAAAAGCTGCCATCGATGCTCAGATCAGGGCGTACATCCTTGCTAATCCCGAAGTCATCGTCGAAGCCATGCAGGTGCTTGAACAACGTCAGGAAGAAGAGACCCGCAACACCGATCGGGTCCTGATTTCGCGGCTCGAAGCCGAAATATTCGATGATGGCTACAGCTATGTTGGCGGCAATCCCGATGGTGACGTGACGCTGGTGGAGTTCCTCGACTATCGCTGCGGGTTCTGCAAACGTGCCCACGAAGGGGTTCAGGCTCTGGTCGAGGCCGATCCGAACCTGCGCTATGTGGTCAAGGAATTCCCCATCCTCGGGCCGGAAAGCACCTTTGCGTCGCGCATTGCATTGGCGGCGAAACGTCAGGGCGACGACAAATATGCGCTGATCAATGACGCGCTGATGACCCATGAGGGTGATCTGAACAATGACACGGTGTTGCACATCGCCGCCTCTGTTGGGCTGGACATGGACCAATTGCGCGTCGATGCTGAGGATCCGGCTATTGCAGAGCATATCCGCACCACCTACGCACTTGCGCGGCGCTTGCAGATCAACGGCACGCCCGGCTTCGTCATCGGTGATGAGATCGTCCGGGGCTTTGTGCCCTATGACGCGCTGCGCGAACTGGTCGAAGACACCCGCGCGCGCGGCTAACCGTTTTTCGAGCATCGATCATTCATCAATGAAGTGTGGCGGATTGACCCGATACACGCATCGCGTATAACCCCACGACACTTTTCATGAGGGTCCTTGGCGTCGTCACCGGCACCATCTGGCAGTGAGAGAGGGTTTTCCGCATGTCAAATAACCATAACGCGGATGTAAAGTTCATTCAGGCGCTCGCAGCACTCTTGAAAGACAATGACCTGACAGAGCTGGAAGTATCGCGCGAAGATGGCGAAGACAGCGAGTTGAAGGTGCGACTGTCACGCCAGGTCGTCCACGCCGCACCTGCCCCGGCACCGGCGGCCTACGCGCCAGCGGTGGCGGCGCCGGCAGCGCAGGCACCCGCACCGGCAGCTGCAGCTGCCGCCCCGGCGGCCGCCGCCGCGCCCGAGGATCCGGCGCTTCATCCAGGTGCCGTTTCTTCGCCAATGGTCGGGACAGTCTATCTCGCCCCCGAACCCGGTGCCGCCAATTTCATCAAGGTCGGCGACGACGTGAAGGAGGGGCAAACCCTTCTGATCATCGAGGCCATGAAGACGATGAACCAGATCCCTGCACCCAGCTCCGGCAAAGTGAAGCGGATGATCGTCGAGGATGGCCAGCCGGTCGAATTTGGTGCGCCGCTCGTCATTATCGAATAACCGATCAGGGCAGTTAGCATCATGGTCTCCAAGGTTCTCATCGCCAATCGCGGCGAAATCGCCCTTCGCATCCAGCGCGCCTGCCGCGAACTTGGCGTGCGCACCGTGGCGGCGCATTCGACGGCGGATGTCGATGCCATGCATGTCCGCCTGGCCGATGAAAGCGTCTGCATCGGGCCGCCATCCGCGATGCAGAGCTATCTCAACATCCCCGCGCTAATCACAGCCTGCGAGATTGCCGGGGCTGACGCGATCCATCCAGGCTATGGGTTTCTGTCCGAAAACGCGGGCTTTGCGCAGATTGTGGAAGAACATGATCTGACATTCATCGGGCCGACGGCGGAACATATCCGCCAGATGGGCGACAAGATCACGGCCAAGGACACGATGAAGCGCCTTGGCGTACCCTGTGTGCCCGGCTCCGACGGCGGTGTGGCGACGATTGACGAGGCCAAGGCCGTCGCGGTAGATATGGGCTATCCGGTGCTGATCAAGGCCGCCTCTGGCGGTGGCGGGCGCGGGATGAAGGTCGCCAAGTCCGAAGCAGAGATCGGCAATGCCTTTGGCGCTGCCCGGTCAGAGGCAAAGGCGGCCTTCGGTGACGATACCGTCTATATCGAAAAGTACCTCGGTACGCCGCGCCATATCGAAATCCAGGTCTTCGGCGACGGACAAGGCAATGCGGTACATCTGGGTGAGCGTGACTGCTCGCTCCAGCGTCGCCATCAGAAGGTGCTGGAGGAGGCCCCTTCCCCTATCCTGACAGAGGAAGAGCGTGCCCGGATCGGCAAGACCTGCGCCGATGCAGTCGCGGCGATGAACTATCGCGGCGCAGGAACGATCGAGTTTCTGTACGAAAACGGCGAGTTTTTCTTCATTGAGATGAACACCCGCCTCCAGGTCGAGCATCCGGTGACGGAAGCCATCTTCGGTGTTGATCTGGTACGCGAGCAGATCCGTGTCGCCGGCGGCGAAGGCCTCAGCTTTGCCCAGGAAGACCTGGTCTTGCGCGGCCACGCCATCGAAGCGCGGATAAATGCCGAGAAGCTGCCCAATTTCGCACCTTCCCCAGGCCAGATCTCAGCATTCCACGCGCCGGGCGGCCTTGGCGTGCGCATGGATAGCGGCATCTATGCCGGTTATTCCATCCCGCCCTATTACGACAGCCTGATCGGCAAGTTGATTGTCCATGCCAGCGACCGCGCCTCAGCCATCGCCCGCATGGAACGGGCGCTGAGCGAGATGGTGATCGACGGGATCGATACGACGACACCGCTCTTTCGCGCGCTGTTGCAGGAGCCGGATGTCCGCTCCGGCGACTACAACATCCACTGGCTGGAAAAGTGGCTCGACCAGTGACAGACATCTTGCGCGCCGCATCACGCGGCGCGATCATCGAGTATGTCTGATCGCACATCGAAATTCGACCTGACGCCCACGATCCTGTTGCGCGCCTATGCTGCAGGCGTGTTCCCGATGGCAGAAGCAGCGGATGCGGACGACGTGCTGTGGATCGATCCGGAATTGCGCGGCACGCTGCCTCTCAACCGCTTTCATCTACCCGCCAGCCTTGCAAAAACGGTGCGTAAGGGCATCTATCAGGTCACTGTGGACCATGATTTCGAGGCGGTTATCAACGGCTGCGCAAACCGCTCGACCACATGGATCAATGACGAGATTCATCGCCTCTATCTGGGGCTTTTCCGTATGGGATACGCCCATTCGATAGAGGTCTGGCAGGACGCGCGGCTCGTTGGCGGTCTCTATGGCGTCAAACTCGGCGGTGCCTTCTTCGGCGAAAGCATGTTCAGCACCGCGCGCGATGCGTCCAAGGTCGCGCTGGTCTATCTGGTCGCACGCCTGAAGATCGGTGGTTTTCAGCTACTGGACACCCAGTTCGTCACCGATCACCTGGCGCAGTTCGGTGCGCGGTCCATGTCACGCTCACGCTATCATGACCTGTTGGAGGTGGCGATTGCGACCGCGGCGGATTTCGATCGGATGGACCCCGATACCCCACCTTACGAAGTCGCGCAGCTGAGCACCCAGATGTCATATCTCTGATGGTCCATGGCCGACAGGGCCGGGCTGGACGCAAACATCCATCCTGAAAACACCGTCTCATCGCCGACCTGGGCATCAGTGACGGTCAGCAGCACGAACGCATCCGCAGGCTCATCCGCAGGGGGTTCACGGCATTCATCGACGAGGATGGTCAGCCGCTCATACTTCACGGCATCGCCGACTGCGACCTTCACATCGGTGACCCGGCCCGAGATCTTATCAAGGCCGCGCAAAACGGCCATAGGGCGCGGCTCCGACCGCGACGAGGGGCGCTCAACCTCGATTGTCTCTTCGCGATAACTGTCATCATAGATCACGCCTTCAGGGGCCTTTTCGAACTTCGGCTTCAGCTCCTCCACCACAATCTGCGCACCGAGCGGGGCGGCAAGAGCGAACAGCATCACGCCGATCAACGCTGCCAGACGCACGGTCATCGCTTCACCGCCCGGAACCGCAACCGCGCATAGTCAGCCATCCAGTTCCCGTCGGCATCGCACAGGGCGGGCCGGACGAGCGCCGTGACGCGATTGCGCGCCTCGGCCCGGTCAGCCTCCACCAGGCGGGCCAGCGCTGGGGCAGCCAGCGTCTCCAGCCAAGCGGCCATACCCGCGGCCAGGGGCGTCGGGCGTGGGTGCATGGCCATCGTCTCAACTGTAAACCCTGCCCCGTTCAGCCGCCGCGATTGTTCGGCAATGGAGGGGAAGTACCAGATGTCGCTCAGGTCCGTGTCGATTCCATAGTCCGCCAGAACGGCAATCAAGGCTGTGTGGATCGCGGCCACATTGCCCTGTCCGCCCTGCTCCGCCACAAACCGGCCGCCGGGTTTCAAAGCCCGGTACACGCTCGCGATCGCCGCATCGGGCTGCGTCATCCAATGGAGCGCCGCATTGGAAAAAACCGCGTCAAACTCTTCCACGAAGGTCATGTCATGACCGTCCGCCACCAGTGAATCAACGCCGCGCGCCCGCGCGCCCGCGACCATATCAGCGGAGGCATCAACGCCCGTCACATCGCATCCCATGTCGGAGAGAGCTTTGGCAATCGGTCCGTCGCCACAACCAAGATCAAGTATCCGCTCGCCGGGCTGCGGGTCCAGCAGCTCCATCACCGGCCCGGCAAGGTCGGTCACGAACCTGGCATTCGCGGCGTAGCGGTCCGCGCTCCAATGATCGTCGGCCATGGCCTAGTTGCCTGCCACGGCCTTGCTCAACAAATCGATCAGATCGACGGAGCCTTGGGTAAATTCCAGTTCGCCGCCCGCTTCGGCGAAAAATTCTGACGCACCGGGATCGATGGAAATGTAGGATCCGCCGAGCAGTCCATCGCTGGTAATCTTGACGACACTGTCCTCTGGAATCTTGATCGCGTCACGGATCGAGAATGCGGCAATAGCCTCGTAAGTGTTTTCATCGAGCTTCAACGAAGACACCGTACCGACCTTCACACCGGACACACGCACATCAGATCCGACCGCAACGCCGGACGCTTTGCGAAAGGACGCGCTCAGTTCATAAGAGCCAGCCCCGACGCCGCCGATGTCAACGGTCTGGGCGGCATAGACGAGAAAACCACCCGCCACGGCCAGAACCGCGGCACCGATCAGTGTTTCTGCTGCGCTCGATGCCATATCACGGGCTCCACGCTTCGTAGTCACCCGTCGCGCGCGGTCGCGTTTCGGATGAGCGAAGCGAGCCTTTGGGTACATAGGCGGCGGGAGAGCCGGTCAGGTTGGCCTGATGGTCCTGCTCCCACGGCTTGCGCGGCAGCGGGGCGTCGGTCGGGGCCTCGTCATAGGTGTGGTGCAACCAGCCGTGCCAGTCGGGTGATATGCGGCTCGCCTCGGCGACGCCGTTGTAGATCACCCAGCGCCGGGCCCCGCCAGCGGTCTGGTAAAATACATTGCCAGCCTCATCTTCGCCCACCTTCTCGCCAAAGCGACGGGTGAAGAGATTGGTACCGATGGTGGAGCCATTCCACCAGGTAAAGATCGTACTAAGCACGCTCATCGATATGACCATCCGCGTCTGGCGCCCATGCGGGCCTTCGGGTCGAATTAGGTGGCATCAGATGTATCACAGCCCGTGGGGTGGTCCAGCGCGAAAGGTGACCAGACGCACGCGGCTACTGCAAATGCCAGGAAATACGTTGCGAAATCGACCCGCTCTGTAGTGAGGTGGAACCGGATTTCGATTGAGGGGGATATCCATGACCTATTTGAGGGGGGCAGCCGCCTGCGCTGCGCTATCGGTTTTATGCGTCGATATGGCATCGGCGGGCGGATTCGCATTGCGGGAAAGGTCTGCAAATGCGCAGGGGGCATCATTCGCGGGTTCGACAGCCGCAGCCAATGACGTGACCTATTCACTGTTCAATCCGGCCGCGCTCGGCAAGGTGGAAACCTTTGAGCTTGGCGGCGCGATCAGCGGCATCTTTCCGGGGGTGGAGGGTGAACCCATCGGCGGAGGCGCCGATGTCAGCCCCGGTGTCATCGGCGTTCTGCCATCGCTGGCCTTCGGCGCACGGGTGACGGAGGATCTGGTGCTTGGCATCGGCGTGCATTCACCATTCGGCCTGACCACCGATTATGATGACACGTTCATCGGCGCGGCGGATGCGCTCCGCTCGGAACTGATCACCATCGCCGTATCCGGCATGGCCGCCTATGATATCGCACCCGGTTTCACGGTCGGGGTCAGCGGCTCGGTCATCTATAATGACCCGCAGCTGACCAGCGCAACCGGTGTCAACGCGGACGGCTCGGTTCAGGAATCGAAACTGAACGCAACGGAGTTTACCTTCGCAGGCTCTATCGGCGCGCTCTGGGATGTAACGGATCAGACGCGTCTCGGCGTTGCGGTTCATTCCGGCTATGACATCGTCACAGGCGGTGTTCTCAGCACATTTACGCCAACGGGTGCGCCGGTTGACCTTGATGGTTCCGCCTCGATTTCGCTGCCGCTGTCCATCTCTGCCGGAGTACGGCAGGAACTGACGGACGATCTGACATTGCTGGCGGAGTTTGAATGGGCGAACTGGAGCGAGTTCAGCGAGATTGCGGTCGATGTGCCCGCCCTCGCCCCCAATAACGATATCGGCGAGGTCACCGATTACAAGGACAGCATCTTTGTCGCTGTCGGGGCCGAATATGAGTGGAATGAAAACCTGACCCTGCGCAGCGGCTTTGCCTATGATCAGACACCGACGCAGCGCGCCAGCCGGTCGGCGCGGATCCCCGATGCGGACCGTATCTGGGCCTCGGTCGGGTTCAGCTATGCGCTGAGCGATCGCATGAAGATCGATGCGGGCTATTCCGCGATCTTCTTCATGGACACCCCGCTGACGATCATGAACGGCCCGACCGCGGGAACGGTCCTCGAATATGGCGGCGTCACGCATATTCTGGCCATCGGCGGATCTGTCACCTTCTGACCAGCAGCCATGCAGCACCGCAAAAGGCTGGCCCCGGATCACGCCGGGGCCAATGGTTGTGTGGTCAGGCGTACTCGCGCCGCCGGCGCGGCCTGCGCGGCTTGCCTGACGGAGCACCACTGCCGCCATCGCGTCGACCATTGCCCTGCGGCTTGCCACCACGACCCTGACCCCGGTTTTGACCACCGCGATTGCCACCACCACCGCCGCGTGCGGGCGGAGGCAGATCCGGGCCGACCGGGCCTTCGCCAATCACATCCAGCTCAACGCCGATCAGCTTCTGGATGCTGCGCAGATAGCCGCGCTCGGACGCATCGCAAAACGCGATGGCCTCGCCAGATGCACCGGCGCGCGCGGTGCGGCCGATCCGGTGGACATAGCTTTCAGGCTCGTTCGGCAGATCGAAGTTCACAACATGGGTCACGCCGCCAATGTCAATGCCGCGCGCTGCGATATCCGTTGCAACCAGCACCCGGACCGAGCCGTTGGCGAAGCGCTTGATTGCGCGCTGGCGGGCGTTCTGGCTCTTGCCACCATGGATCGCATCGGCGACCACGCCCGCTTTTTCCAGATCCTGCGCCACCTTGTTGGCGCGGTGCTTGGTGCGGGTGAAGAGGATGATCTTCTCCATCGACCGGTCTTTCAGAAGATCGACCAGAACGCCGGTCTTGGCCTTACCGTCCATATGGCGAACGGTCTGCTTGATCCGATCCACCGGCGTCGACTGGGGCGTGACCTCCACCCGCGCGGGGTCGTTCAGGAATTCCTTCGCAAGGGTCGCGACCTCCCCCTCCATCGTGGCGGAGAAAAGCAGCGTCTGGCGTGTCTTTGGCGTGCCGCGCACGATCCGGCGCACATCATGGACAAAACCCATGTCGAGCATCCGGTCCGCCTCATCCAGCACCAGATGTTCGATCGCGGCCAGCGACAGGCGGCCTTCGCCGATATGGTCGAGCAACCGGCCGGGGGTTGCGACAACGATGTCAACACCCCGCGACAGCGCCTTGATCTGGTTGCCATGGCCCACACCGCCGAAGATCACGGTCTGGAACAGACGCAGATTCTTGGCGTAGCTCTGCATTTCCTCGGCGATCTGGATCGCCAGCTCGCGCGTCGGCGCGAGGATCAGTGCGCGCGGGCCGCGGGCACCGCGCGGGGCGCGCCGCTCAGCCAGCGCATGCAGGATCGGCAGCGCGAAAGCCGCGGTTTTGCCGGTACCCGTCTGCGCGATGCCGATCATGTCGCGCCCTTCCATCAGGGGCGGGATCGCCTGTTCCTGAATGGGGGTCGGCTCCATGTAGTCGCGTGTCTTCAGAGCCCGCAAAATGGGCTCGGCGAGGCCGAGGGCCTCAAATGTCAGTTTGGTCACTTATATTTCCTTCATCGCCTGCGGGTCCGCGCGTTAGCGGCGGAACTTGGATCGGGCGGTGCGCCCGAAGTCCTGGCGCAGCCGGACGGGGCGATGTCTATTGGTCTTGCTTCCGGGACCAGCCGTGGGATCAGCCCCAGGCCATGCGCCATCGCGGAAGAGTTCGTGCTCAGCACATGGACCCCACCCAGCCCAAAGTCAATCTTTTTCGCAGCTGCAGCAAACCGACCCTCGATCGCGTCCGCACACCGAACCGCCGCCTTGAATTTACCGCCGCGACAGTCAACTCTGCGGCACTGAGGGGACCTGACCATGACCGCTTTCGCCGCTGCCGTGTTTTTCCTGCTGATCACGCCGGGCCCCGGCGTCCTGACCACAGCGGGCGTCGGCTCCGGGTTTGGCTACAGATCAGGGCTCCGGTTTCTTGCTGGTCTGTTCGTCGGGACAAACCTCGTTGCCATCGCCGTTGTCTCGGGTCTGGCTGCCATTGTCTTTTCGGTCCCGGAGATCCGCACCGTGCTGCTCTGGGCTTCGGTAGGTTTTTTTGTCTATCTGGCCGCGCGCATTGCCCTCTCCGGCGCGCGGATCGGGTTCATCGAACAGGCTGCCGCCCCCGGTTTCATGAACGGTGTTTTGCTGCAGTTCATCAACCCGAAGGCTTATGCGGTGAACAGCACGCTGTTCTTCGGATACGCGTTTCTGCCGGATGACCTGCAATGGGAGATCATCCTGAAATTCCTGATCATCAACGCGATCTGGATCCCGGTGCACCTGATCTGGCTCTGGGCGGGGGTGTCGTTGAAACAGCTCAATCTCAGCCCCGTTATTCAACGAGGCATCAACTTCGCCATGGCAGCTTCGCTATTAGCGGTGGTCGGCCTTGCCGCCTGGTCGCAGCTCTGACGGCAGACGACACGGGCGGTCAGGCACCCCCGTTGGTTGCCTGCGCCAGTGCAAGGCGGCCCTGATCAACCATATCGGCATAGATCGTCAGCGGACCCTTCACTGCGGGTGCCAATTGCGCGATCTCGGGTGCCTTGACATAAACCGCGATCAAAACGAGCGCGATCAGGGTGATTGTCGCAAAACCTGCAAGGAACGCGCCGCCGGTCCGTGTGTCGGTTTCATCCTCGTCAGACCGCAGGGAAGCCGTCAGCGCGTCGATCCCCTCGGTCCGGCGCGATGACGGGATCAGGCTTTCCTCCACCACTGAATCGACGGACCGCATGGGTTCGGGATCGACATCGTAATAGACCTGCCGGCGGCCCACATCATCGTCGTCGTCATCATCAGTGAAGGAAGTAAGGCTGCTCAGCGCGCTCTGCCGGTCGGCCTTGTTGTCGGCCTGCGGCGTTGCGGGCACCACTTCCGGCTCATCGTCGAAATCGTCATCGAAACCACTCAGCGCTGACAGGCTCCGCTCCGCCCGCTCATCCCCGGTCGCAACTTCCGCGGGGTGCGGATCGGCCTGCGGCTCCTGCATCGGCTCGATGAAGGGTTCGGCTTTCTGTGGCACAACGCTTTTTGCAGATGGTGCCTGGAACCATTCGGACGCACAGGCGGCGCACCGGACCATGCGGCCCTTCGTTCCCACCGCTTCGGCGGCAACTTCGTATTCAGCAGAACAAGACGGACAGACGAGACGCATGACAGCTCCACACTACACTTTAATTGGACGTACCGGTATTTGAGCCGTTTTATACTGCCAATACAGGAAAACGCCAAGAGCAGACTGCGCTTGATCGAAAACGACACATCGATGCTATTGCGATTGAAACATCGCGCGCACTTTGCAATGTTCACAATGTCCGGTTCGGGGCGAGCGTAAAGCGGGACATTGGTGGTGATCGAGTTCAACGGTGTCAGCCTGAGTTATGGCGATCGCACGGTCCTTCGTGATGTGAACCTGACGCTCGATCCCGGCTCGTTGCACTTTCTGACCGGCCGGTCGGGCGCGGGCAAGACCACATTTCTCAAGATGCTCTACCTCGCCCTGCGCCCCACTACGGGCGAGATGCGGATTTTCGGGCGCGACGGGTCCGGCATAGAGCGACGCGAAGCGGCGGAACTGCGTCGCCGCATGGGTGTCGTCCTGCAGGATTGCGACCTTCTCGACCATATGAGCGTTATCGAGAACATCGCCCTTCCGCTGCGCGTCAGCGGGTTGAAAGTGGCCGATTTCGACACCGACATCCGCGAGCTTGGAGCCTGGGTCGGACTGTCCAAACGACTTGATGCCCGCCCGCCAGAACTGTCCAGCGGCGAGCGTCAGCGCGCGGCGATTGCCCGCTCGGTCGTCACATCGCCCGAACTGGTGATCGCGGATGAGCCGACGGGCAATGTCGATTCCCAGACGGCGGAGCGGATCATGTCGCTCTTTACCGAGCTCAACCGTCTCGGCAAGACCGTGATCATCGCCACCCACGACATGAACCTGATGCGCTCCGCCCAAGGGATCGATGCCCATGTCCTCAGGGTCGAGAACGGTCAGGTCATACGATCGGGGGCGGCGCTGTGAAGATGACCTTTCGTGCACTGCGCGCGCTTTTTGCGCCAACCGACACACCCATCGCCCCGCGTGCCGACTTCATCGGTGGACTGATTGCGCTGGTTGCGGCCGCAATGGCGTTTCTGGCGGTCGCTGCGACCGAGGCCGGTTTGGCCGCAGATCACATCGCAGGCCGCTGGTCGGGGGAGCTATCAGCCTCCGCCACCGTGCGCATCACCGGCGAGGCGGCGAACCTGCCGGCCACCATCGATGGCGCGCTGGGGGTGCTGGAAGTCACACCGGGGGTCGCAGTCGCGCGTGTCTTGTCGGATGACGAAAACCGCGCGCTTTTGGCACCCTGGCTGGGCGAGGAGGCGGACATCGCAGCCCTGCCCCTGCCCGTCCTGATCGACGTGACCCTGTCGGGTGCAGGCCCGGATGTGGAGGAATTGAAGCGCCAACTGGCCCTCAGCGCGCCGGGCGCGATCTATGACGATCACGGCGAATGGCGGGCACCGCTGCTGGCGGCGGCGGATGCGCTGCGCATCGCCGCGGGCGTGGGTGTTGCCCTGACCATCGCGGCCCTGGCGGCGATGGTCTCGGTCGCGGCGGCGGCAACGCTCTGGTCCGGGGCGGGTGTTGTGCGCACATTGCACCTGATAGGTGCTGAGGACCGCTTCATCGTGCGCGCATTCGAGCGGCCCTTCGCCATTCGCGCAGCGCTCGGTGCGTTTTGCGGCACCCTGCTCGCATGGCTCATCGCGGCGCGCATACCGCAGCTCCATGCGGTCGATGTGATGGCCGGCAGCGCCTCGCAAACCGCCCCGTCGACATGGTGGCTGCTGCCCGCGGTGCCGCTTGTCGCCGGAGCCACCGCGCTGCTGGCCACACGACTGGCGGCCGCTTTCGTGTTAAAGCATAGCGAATGAGAATTCTCGCGCGCAGCTGCGTGTTCCATATCTGGATGTACGGGTTGATGATGCTGTGTGGCATCGCGTTCCTGCCCGCCGCGCTATGGTCGCGCGCGGGTGCCTATTGGGGCATCGATGTCTACCTGCGTCTGGTGTTCTGGGGTCTCAACGGGCTCTGCGGATTGCGGGTGGAGATACGCGGCAAGGTCCCGACCGAGAACGTCATCGTAGCCTCCAAACATCAGAGTTTTCTCGATGTTCTCATTCTGGTTTATGCCCTGCCAGAACCGAAGATCGTCATGAAGGACCTGATCCGCTGGGTACCGGTGCTGGGGTTTTATGGCATGCGCATGGGCAACAGCCCAATCCGGCGCGGCAAGGGGCGCGCATCGGTCGATCAGCTGATGTCGGAGGTTGCAAAGCGGAGCGATCTGGACGGTCAGCTGGTGATCTATCCGCAAGGATCACGCATCGTGCCAGGCGTGGAGGCTCCCTACAAGGCGGGCGCGCATCTGATCTATGACACCTACCGGCTGCCCTGCGTGCCGGCAGCGGTGAACACCGGTCATTTCTGGCCCCGTATCAGTCCCTACCGCTACCCCGGCCTAGCAGTGATCGAATTCCTTGAGCCGCTCCCAGCCGGCCTGTCACGGAACGATTTCACCAACGCGCTCCGGACCCGGATCGAGCCTGCCAGTGATGCGCTCTCGGCGGAGGCGCGGGAGGTCTACGGGAGATAATCAAACGAAAAAGGGCCCGCGCACGACACGCGGGCCCCTATGGAACAGTCCTCACTCAGTGCGGATCAGCCGCGCGTCCAGGGCGGCGGGAAGTTGCCCAGCTTGGCCGTGATGGCCGCATCCTCGCCGCCTTCGATGACCGCTGTCAGCCCGGTCGCCTTGCTGTCGATCACCTCGGCCACTGATGCACCGGTGCCGTCCAGCGCCTTGGTGTAGATCCGCTCGATTGCCGATTTGCGCAGATCCGGCTTGAACACCTTGCCGACGGCGGTCTTCGGCAATTCCGCCATCACCTCCACATATTTCGGCACTGCTGCCTTCTCTGAGATGTTGTCAGCGCAGTAGGTAGCCAGTTCATCGCCGGTCGCCGACGCGCCCTCGATCAGTTCGACATAGGCGCAGGGGATTTCACCCGCATGGGCGTCCGGCTGACCAATCGCACCGACAAAGGCCACTGCCGGATGGCCAGCCAGCGTTTCCTCGATGACGGCGGGGTCGATATTGTGACCGCCGCGAATGATCAGGTCCTTCGCCCGCCCTGTAATCCAGAGATAGCCATCATCATCGATCTTGCCGAGATCGCCCGTGCGCAGGTAGCCGCCCGTCGCGAACAGGCCTTCATTGCGCTTGGCTTCGGTGTAGCCCGGGAACGTGCCGGGGTTCAGAACGCAGATCTCTCCGATTTCGTTCACACCCATCTCGGATTTGACCGTGCCATCCTCGGCGCAGTCATAGATCTTCACATCCGTGTAGGGGAACGGTATACCAACGGAGCCGATCTTCTTTTCCCCGTCCGGCGGGTTGCCGGAGACAACGCATGTGGCCTCGGTCATGCCGTAGCCTTCGAGGATCTTGACACCGGTCGCTTCCTCGAACTTCTTGAACAGTTCCTGCGGCAACGGGGCGGAGCCGCAAAACGCCGATTTCAGCGAAGATACATTGGCATCAACCGGGCGCTGCATCAGCGCCGCTGCCGCCGTCGGCACGGTGATCATGAAGGAGGCCTGCCAGCGCTCGACCAGCTTCCAGAAATTATCGAACACCCCGTCCCCGCGATATCCCTGCGGCGTTGGCATCACCATATGCGCGCCGGTCTGCACACAGGCCATCAGCACCGGATAGGCCGCAAAGACGTGGAACATCGGCAGCGGGCAGAGCAGCGTATCCTCGGACGTCGCCAGAACCGCCTCCGACACCCAGCCCTGGTAGAGCGCGCCGCCATGATTATGCTGTGCGACCTTGGGCATGCCGGTGGTGCCCCCGGTGTGGAAATAGGCACAGATGCTGGTCGGCATTGCTTCGTTCTGGAACGTCAGCGACTTAGGCTGCTTGGCCATTTCCGCGTTGAAGTCGGACACCTTGGCCGAGGACGGCCACGCGACCTTGGGGCGGATCAGCGGGATGATCCAGCTAAGCGGCGGCGTCAGATAGCGCTTCAGGTCTAGTTGCAGCACATGCTTCACATTCGGTGCCATCGCCACGGCCTTCGCAGCCTTCTCGGCAACGTCGGTTTTCGGGAACGGCGCAAGTGTGACCAGAACCTTGGCATTGGTTTCCTCAAGGATCTGGCCGATCTGATCAGCCTCCAGCAGCGGATTGACCGGATTGACGATCCCGGCGGTCATTCCGCCCAGAAGCGCAATGACCGTCTCGTTGGCATTGGGCAGGAGATAGGCAACCACATCGGTCGGCCCGACACCAAGGCTGCGAAAGAGGTTGGCGGCCTGGCTGGTACGCTCCAGCAGATCAGCCCAAGTCAGGGTCTCCGCCGGGTCCTTCTCACCGCTTTTCAGCTGAAATGATACAGCGGGGCGCGGTCCGTATTTCGCAGCTGTGGCAGTGAGTGCTTCGTAGGCGTTGTTTGCCGTCAGCCGTTCGCTGAAAGGCACAGTTTCAAATTGTGCCTTATCGGCATAGGTCGCGTAGGCCATTGGTCCTCCCTCGCGCGTGCTCCGCGCATTTTTTCAGCCCCCAAGATGCGCAGCATCGGCTTGAGCCGCAAGAGGTGCCATCGGCTATTCGATCAGGAAACCACAAAAATACCCGTTTCGGCGCGCGAAACGGGTAATCTGCCGGGGTGACAAAGCGTCACCGCGCGATCTGCGCTATCGACCGGTTTGGCGGAGGACGCAGAACCTGAGCGCCCATGCCGTGTCGGTCCCTTCTGTTCGACCGCCGTTGTTGACTGAGCGCTGTTGGGGTCTCATGGCAAATGACAGGCGCATCCGGGCGTGATTGCCCTGTCTTGAAGTTTGGCCTTTATGGGCTGAGAGCACAGCACCGACCATGCGAAGGGACAGCGAAGGCGCGCATGAACATCCTGATGAAATACACCAATCTTGCCGCAGCCCTGCATACGTTGTCGGCACGCCATCTGACCCTGCTGGACCCAGGCCGCTGGGACGACCGCAACGATGCCCATCTGATGCGCCGCTACCGCGAGGCAAGCGGCGCGCCAGCGGTGCTGGCGACATGCTTCACGCAAACCGCCGACACCTATCACCACTGGCGGGTGTTTGCGGGCGGCTCTGACGGCGTGCGGCTGGAGATCGACAAGGACAAGCTCCTGGCATCACTGCGCGATGTGGACGGGATCGTCACCGGGGAAGTGCGCTATCTTCAGGTGCAGGAATTTCGCCAGGGCGCGTTCACCATCAACGATCTGCCCTTCATCAAGCGTCACCCTTACGCGGATGAGCGGGAATCCCGCATCCTGCGCCATCTCGACAGCCGGGCAACGGAGGCGGTGCTGCCGATAAAGCTGGCCTGGGTCAAACGGGTCACGATCAGTCCCTGGATGGCACCCGCGCTGGCGAAAACCGTGAAGACCAGCCTGCGCGCCATCGACGGATGCGCGCGGCTGAAGGCCTATCAGTCAACACTGATCAACAATCGCGACTGGCGGTCGGCAGCGGACAGGCTAACGGCCCCGCCACCGGCAGGGAGGCCCGGACCAACGGCCAATGGTCAGTGACGGTAGGTCGCTTCGATTGCGTATTGCCCGCCTTCCAGGAGGCCGAACATCTCGTCCACCTCCGGGTGGTCAACCGGCTCTCCGCTGTCATCGGGCAGAAGGTTCTGTTCCGAGACATAGGCCACGTAATAGCTCGTGTCGTTTTCGGCAAAGAGGTGGTAGTAGGGCTGATCCTTGCGCGGGCGGCTGTCTTCGGGGATCGAATTCCACCATTCCTCGGTATTGGAAAATACCGGGTCGACATCAAAGATGACACCACGAAACGGGTGGACGCGATGCTGCACCACCTGACCGATCCTAAACCTTGCTGACGCCCTGATCATCTCGAAACGCCTCGTTCCACAATCCGAAAACTCCACATTCGATGCTTACTATATCTCTCCTAACAAAAGTTCCATAGGCTTGGCGACAAGAAGATGATCATTCAAATTCTTGAGATTACCGCGCCGGTCTTCATTCTGGCATCGATCGGCGCAATCTGGGCCCGGCGCGGCATCCCCTATGACATCGCGTTCGTCACCCGTGTCGGTACCCAATTGGCCATGCCCTGCTTGATCTTTTCGACCCTTGTACGGGCTGAGATCGACCCGGCCGCATTTCAGGAAATCATGCTCGCGACGCTGATGCTGTACGGCACGTTTGCGGTCGTCTTCGCAATTGCGTTCAAATTCGCGGGATTGAATTTGCGCACATTCCTGCCGCCGACCGTGATCAACAACAGCGGGAATCTGGGCCTGCCGGTCGCGCTTTATGCCTTCGGGGATTACGGTCTTGCGCTGTCCATCGTGCTGTTCGCGTTGATGGTGTCGCTGCAGTTCTCCATCGGGCTCTGGTATCTCGCGGGGCCCGGCAAGGGGTGGGAGGCAGCGCGCCAGCCCATGGTCTGGGCCGCTGTCGTCGGGGTGGCGCTGTCATGGCTCGATATCCGCCCGCCGGGCTTTCTCGACAATTCCATTGCGCTGATCGGGCAGATGGGCATCCCGCTGATGGTGCTGACACTCGGCGTCTCGATCAGCCAGATCAAGGTGACCTCGATCCTGCGCGCGGCGGTCATCGCGGTCATTCGTTTCGGTGCTGCCGCCGCGATTGCCATCGGCGTCGGCTGGGTGCTTGGCCTCTCCGGCGTGGTATTGGGCGTTCTGATCTTGCAAGCCATCATGCCGGCACCGGTCACAAACTACCTTCTGGCCCTCAAATACGACACCGAACCGGCGGAGGTTGCGGGCCTCGTTGTCGTCTCCACTGTGCTTTCGATAGCGTTTATCCCGCTGACACTGGCGTTCCTCCTCGGATAGGGCTGAACGGCGTTAACGCAAGAATGCTTGGGCATCCGCAAAACCCGTGCTAGATTTGCATCATAACAGAGGCAGAAACGAGCAGGCCCTGACATGAGTAAACGTATTCGCCCATTTCTCTGGGCAGTGGCAGCATGCGTGCTGGCCGCGTGTAGTTCCTCGCCCTCGGGCCCGCCCCGCGATCA
This sequence comes from Pseudomonadota bacterium, assembly GCA_039030855.1. GTDB lineage: Bacteria > Pseudomonadota > Alphaproteobacteria > Rhodobacterales > Rhodobacteraceae > Pikeienuella. The sequence goes on along the minus strand of JBCCDJ010000002.1, from coordinate 206,793 downwards.
GGCGAATATCTGCGGTATTCTGGATGAACGCAGCGACTGGGGGGAAGCGCTGGCCGAAACCCAGAACCGCTGGGGTGCACCGCCCGAGGTCGTGATGGCGATCATCTGGCGCGAAAGCAGTTTTCGCGCCAAGGCGAGAACGCCGAAGAAATACACCTTCTTCGGCCTCATCCCCAACGGCCGCGTGTCCAGCGCCTATGGCTATTCGCAAGCGCTTGACGGCACCTGGGAATGGTATCAGGAAGAGACCGGCAATGGCTGGGCAGACCGGGAGGATTTTGACGATTCAGCCGATTTCGTCGGTTGGTACATGAACAAAACCCGGCGCACCAACGGCCTTGCGATGACCGATGCCTACAGCCAGTACCTCGCCTATCATGAGGGGCATACGGGCTATAAGCGCGGATCATGGCAGTCGAAAAACTGGCTGAAGAATGCTGCCAGTCAGGTGGCCCAGCGCGCGGCCAGTTATCGCGGGCAACTGTCCAGTTGCCGCCATCGGTTGAGCTAGCGCTAGCGCGTCAGCCGCAGCATATTGGACAGTTTGCCGGTTTGCTCATAGGTGAGCGCGCCGCATAGCCTGGTGCCGTCGCGGCAGAAATCATAGCTGCCCATATCAAGGTTAAGCGCCATCGCGGGCGCAAATTTCTGCGCGACCTCCTCTGCGGCCTCGGCCAGCGTCAGCGCGCGGGGGGAGCTGTCATAGATGCCGAGCGTACCATCGACCGCCTGCATGAGGATGCGGCGGCGAAAACGCGGCGCGCCCTCCACCGGGGCGGCGTCGACGCGTCCGTCGATGATCAGAAGATGGCTCTGCGCCAATGATGCCCCCGCCTCGGCCACATCATCGATGAAGCGGGCGCGCAGGGTCGGCTCCTCAAGATCATATGCATTGCCGCGGAAGGTATAATTGCGCCGGAACCCGATGGTGATCTCGCCCTCAGGCTCCACCACCAGAACACCGTCGAAGCGGACATATTCGCGGCTGATCACCGTGCCGTCCCGCACAAAAAGCCCAACAGGTTTCGGCTTGTCTTCACCGCGTTTGTCGGTCGCCGTATAAACGCCCGTGACGTCGAGCGCACCATCCGGCGTCAGGCTCGCGTCCTCCGGCAACAACAGCAACTCTCCGTGCGCGACCGCGCCACAATCGGACCAGATCAGCGTCGGGTCATCTGCGTCGCAGATATGCTGTCCACCTTCGGCTAAGGCAGATCCGGCGACGCAAAGACAACTGGCAAGAACATAGAAGACAAAACGGGCGATCAACTCGGGCTCATACCTCTCATCCGCTCCGACCGGCGGCGGAGGAGTTCCACCGTCGTCAGAAGCATGATGGAGATGATAACCAGAATTGTGGCGACCGCGAGTATGGTCGGTGAAATTTGTTCGCGGATTCCACTGAACATCTGCCGCGGGATCGTCCGCTGGCTGACATCCGCCATCTGCAGCGCGACAACCACTTCGTCGAACGAGGTGATGAAGGCGAACAACGCACCCGAAATCACACCCGGCAGGATCAGCGGCATCTGGACCTTGAAGAAGGTCCGCGTTGCCGAAGCCCCCATGGATTGCGCAGCCCGCACCAGGCTTTGGTCAAAGCCGACCAGCGTTGCCGTCACGGTGATGATCACGAAGGGCGTGCCCAGCACCGCATGCGCGAGGATGATACCGATATAGCTCCGGTCCAGCCCGACCTGGCTGAACGAATAGAAAAGCCCCGATGCGGTGATCACCAGCGGCACGATCATGGGCGAGATCAAAAGGGCCATGATGGCACCCTTGGCGGGCATCTCCGACCGCGACAGGCCGATGGCCGCAAGTGTGCCAAGCGCCGTCGCGAGGATCGTCGCGAAAAAGCCGATGAAGAAGCTGTTCTTGATCGCGCGGATCCACTGCGCGTTGTTCCACATGTCGGCCCACCAGCCTTCGTCGGCATCAGGTGCTGCCATGCCATTTGCGACCATATCCCAGTACCAGCGGGTCGAATAGGCCTCGCTGTCAAAGGCCAGCATGCCTTCGGTGAAGCTGAAATACGGTTCCGCATTGAAGGACAGCGGCACGACGATCAGGATCGGCGCGATCAGGAAGAAGAAGATCAGCCCGCAGATCACGCGAAATCCGTAATACCAGACCCGCTCGCCGGTGGAGGCATATGATGGAAGCGCCATGACGTTACCCCAGCTTCATGTTGTCGATGCCCACGATCCGATCGTAGAGCCAATAGAGGGTCAGCACGAAGACGAGCAGAACCAGCCCCAACGCCGCCGCCAGCGAATAGTTCAGCGACGATCGCATATGTCCGTCGATGATGTTTGAGATCATCACGCCATCCTGCCCGCCGACCAGCGCGGGCGTGATGTAGTACCCAATGGCCAGAATGAAGACGAGGATCGCCCCCGCACCGATGCCAGGCACTGTCTGCGGCGCATAGACCCGCAGGAACGCGGTCGTGTTGGTCGCGCCCAGCGACTTGGCCGCGCGCACATAACTTGGCGGGATCGCCTTCATCACCGAATAGATCGGCAGGATCATGAACGGCAGCAGGATATGCGTCATCGCAATCAGCGTGCCGAGCTTATTGTAGATCATACTGAACCGTTGATCGTCATCCGTAATCCCGATCCAGACGAATATGTCATTGAGTGCCCCCTGCCCCTGCAGGATCGCGATCCACGCGGTCGTGCGCACCAGAATGGACGTCCAGAACGGCAGAAGCACGAGGATCAGGAGAAGGTTCGATGTCCGGACCGGCAATGTGGCCAGAAGATAAGCGACCGGATAGCCGAGGATCAGGGTGAAAAGCGTCACCAGCACGGAGATTTCAAGCGTGCGCAGGAACAGCTTCAGATGGATGCGGAGGTTCTCGTCCTCCCAGACAACGCTGCCATCATTGGCCAGCTTCAGGTCGAGCGATTTCAGAACGAATGACGCGGTATAGCTGGGGGACGCCCGCTTCATCCCGTACCAGAATTCCGGGTCACCCCAATCCTTGTCGAGCTCTATCATCGCCTCCTTGTAAGGCGCTTCCATCCGCTCCAGCCGCCTTGTAGTCTTTTTGAAGGTTGATGTGGCACCCGACACTTCCCGGTTCACACGAGCACCGACCTTGGTTGGCAGGGCGCGCTCGATTGCCCTCGCTTCGCGCAGGTCTTCGACAACGGCGGCGTAAAGCTCCTCCCCCGGCAATTCCGGGCCTGTCCATTCCGCCAGCAACGGCGTGGTGCGGGGCATGCCCTCCTCGAACTGGTCGTTGTAGACGCCCTGAAACAGGAGGACCGCGATGGGCAGAAAGAAGAAGAGGAAGATGAATGCCAGCAAGGGCGCGGTCAGACCAAAGGCGCGCAATCGACTTCGGAACATCGCCTGCGCCAGACGCTGCTTCAGCGGCGTGCCGTCAGCCGCCATTAGCGGACCGGATTTGCCATCGGCGGTCATGGGCGTTGCGGATGCGTCGCCGCCACCCATCAACGGTCCGGATTGTCGTGTCGCATCTGTCATGGATCAGTGGCCCTTCCGACTTTCACCACTGCGCCCCGTTCAAAATCCAGGCGCAGACATGAAAGGGGGCCGCGCTTTGGCGCGGCCCCGGTCTTCGATCAGTTGGCGAGCCAGGCGTTGAACCGCTCGTTCAACTCATCCTGATTGTCGGCCCAGAACTCGAAATTGTTCACGAGCGCTGTTTCCAGGTTGGCTTCAGCCGTCGGCATATGCGGCGCCATTTCGGTTTTGCCGTCATTGAACAGACCGACCAGCGCGCCGGAGGATTTCCGGGCCGGGCCATAGGCAATCCAGGAGGCCTGATCGGCCAGACGCTGGGTGTCGGTGGAGAACTTCACGAAGTCCATCGCCAGTTCCTTGTTCGGTGCACCCTTGGGGATGGCCCAGAGGTCGAAGTCGAGGATCTGACCGTCCCAGTTCACTTCGAACGGCTTGCCTTCGCCAGCAGCGGCATTGAAGATACGACCATTATAGGCGGTGGTCATGACAACTTCGCCATCGGCGAGGAGCTGCGGCGGCTGAGCGCCCGCTTCCCACCAGATGACTTCGTCCTTGATGGTGTCGAGTTTCGCGAATGCGCGATCCACGCCTTCTGCGGTCTCCAGCATGCCGTAGACATCGCCGGGTGCCACGCCATCGGCGATCAGCGCCATCTCAAGGTTGGCCTTGGGGTTCTTGCGCAGACCGCGCTTGCCAGGGAACTTCGCCAGATCGAAGAAATCAGCCAGACCCTCAACACCGGTCGTCTTGGAGGTGTCATAGGCAAAAATCGTCGACCAAACGATATTGGCCACGGCGCATTCCGGCAGCGAGCCTTCGATGAAGTCTTCGGCTGCGGGTGTGCCGTCAGGTGCGGCGGGCAGAACCGAATGGTCGATCGGCTCCAGAAGGCCCTCGTCGCAGCCGCGGACGGCGTCGGAATATTCAACATCGACCAGATCCCAGGTGACATTGCCCGCTTCGACCTGGGCTTTCACCTCGGCCAGGCCGCCATTGTAATCCTCGGACACGATCTGATTGCCGGTCTTGGCGATCCACGGCTTGTGGTAGGCTTCGACCTGCGATTTCGTGTAGGCACCACCCCAAGAGACGACGGTGATTGACCCGTCGGCAAGCGCCGATCCGGTCGTGAACGCAGCGATTGCTGCTGCGCCAAGTGCTGTTTTGAGCTTCATGATGCTCTCCCTGTTAAAGCCGGTTACCCGGCCGATTTCCGCCCGGCGAGCCGGGCGCATGAGTGAAGGATCAGCCCGCATCCAATGCGCGGCAATCCTCCGTCATCCAAGAGACGGTGGTGTCTTCACCCGCCGTCAGATGCTTGTGGCCCGCGGCGTTCGGCACCTTGACGATGAAATCGTCATTGCCGGCAACCGACAGGCGGCAGCGGATATGGTCGCCGAGATAGATCAACTCCATCACCTTGCCGGGCATCGTGTTCTCACCCTCATCACCCACGAACACGCGTTCGGGTCGGATCGACAGCATGGTGCGGCTGCCCGCGCCGCCGCAATTGACCGCGAGCGCCTTGCTGGTCACGCCGCCATCGAATTCAACCTCGGCCGCCTTGCCGTCTATGGCCCTGACGGTGCCCTGGATCTTGTTGTTCTCGCCGATGAACTGGGCGACGAAACTGTTGTCTGGCCGTTCGTAGAGGTCTTCCGGCGGTGCCAATTGCTGGATCACGCCGTCATTAAAGACGGCGATCCTGTCCGACATCGTCAGTGCCTCGGACTGGTCATGGGTCACGTAGACCACCGTGATGCCAAGGTTTTCGTGAATATGCTTGATCTCGTACTGCATATGCTCGCGGAGCTGCTTGTCGAGCGCGCCGAGCGGCTCATCCATCAGCACCAGTTCCGCGTCAAACACCAGGGCGCGAGCCAGCGCGATGCGCTGCTGTTGGCCGCCTGACAGCTGCGCCGGGCGACGCCCGCCAAATGCCCCCATCTGTACCATGTCGAGCGCGCGCTTAACCTTCGCTTCGGCCTCCGCCTTGCCCATCTTGCGCACCTCCAGCGGGAAGGCGAGGTTTTCCTCTACCGTCATGTGGGGAAACAGCGCGTAGTTCTGGAACACCATGCCGATGCCGCGTTTGTGCGGCGGTATGTTGTTGATGGGGCGTCCATCCAGACGGATGTCGCCATGGGTGGCGGTCTCAAACCCGGCGAGCATCATTAGACAGGTCGTCTTGCCGGAGCCGGACGGCCCGAGCATGGTCAGAAACTCACCCTTGCCGATATCCAGATTCAGATCCTTAACGACCAGCGTTTCGCCATCGTAGCTCTTCTGGACACGATCAAAGGCAACGAAGGCCGCGCCACCGTTCGGTTCTGTCATGCGATTTCCCTGTCATCACACGGCTTTTGCCGCTTTTCTCTTAACATTCAGTATTAGCGTGCCAGATTTGTCTGACAAGACGCAATCGGACGCCCGTGCTGCATAGCAACATATACGATCAGATCGCAGCAGTAGCAGCTTTGCCGAAGGCATTTTCACTTTTATAGGCGAATAATTCAGACTATATTCCTACATGATATGGAAGCAAAAGACCGAAATGGGCGAGTTGGCGATGAAACTGGACAAGATTGACCTGGCGATCCTGCAGCAGCTACGATCCGAGGGGCGCATCTCCATCACCGAGTTGGCTGAGCGCGTAAATCTGTCGAAAACGCCCTGCCATGCACGGATGCGACGCCTGATCGAGACAGGCTACATCACCGGATTTCACGCCAGTATCGACCACGCCAAACTTGGCCGCGGCCATGTCGCCTTCGTGCAGGTCAAGTTGAGCGATACGCGTGCCGCCGCGCTGGATGAGTTCAATGCGGCCGTCCGCACCCATCCCGAGATTGAGCAATGCCACATGATTGCGGGCGCGTTCGATTACCTTCTGCAGATCCGCTCTTCCGACATCACCGACTACCGCCGGATGCTGGGTGAGGAGATTGCCGCGCTGCCGAATGTCGCCAACACATCGACATTCGTTTCGATGGAAACAGTGAAGGACGGTGCGCGGCCCAGCGCGTGACTGCCGCGCTCTCCCCCAGATTGAAAAATCGCGGGCTTTGTTTTCCAAATGCTGTAGGCTAGGCTAATCTTCGCTGATTGTCGCCCAGAGAGACAAAATGGACCGACTAACGGAAATGGAGGCCTTCACCCGCGTGGTGGAGCTCGGCGGGTTCACCGAGGCGGCACGTAAGATCGGGTTGTCCAAGTCCGCCGTCTCCAAACATGTCGCTTCGCTGGAGACCCGCCTCGGTGCCCGGCTTCTCAACCGGACGACAAGGCGCGTCAGCCCGACTGAGATCGGCCTTGCCTATTACGACAAGGCGCAGGAGGTGCTCGGAGCCGCGCTGGAGGCGGATGCCATGGCTACGGCCATGCAGGACGCGCCAACCGGGGAGCTGAAGATCTCCGCCCCGCTCTCCTTCGGTCTTCGCCATGTGGCACCGGCCCTCGCCTCCTTCCTCTCCCGCTACCCTCAGGTCAGCGCACGACTGATGTTCGACGACCGGCGGGTGGAGCTGGTCGCGGAGGGGTTCGACATGGCGATCCGCATCGGGGAGCTGCCGGACAGCTCCCTCCGTGCCCGCAAACTGGCCGAGACGGACCTCAATCTGGTCGCGTCCCCCGCATATCTCGCGGCACGCGGCACGCCCACCACGGTGGAGGAGCTGAGCGATCATGAAATTCTGCATTATTCCAACACCTCCCCCGGCAATTCGCTTCGTCTCAAGATGCCCAATGGCGAAGAACGTGCCGTTAGGGTAGGTGGGCGGCTATCGATCAACAATGGTGATGCGCTGGCGATGGCGGCGACCGACGGGATCGGTCTGACCTTCGCGCCAAGCTTCATCATCTCCGACCATCTGGCTGACGGGCGGCTTATGGAGGTGATGGAGGGGTTTCGCCCCGATCCGGTCGGGATTTACGCGGTCTATCCCTCGGGCCGGTTTCCGCAGCCAAAATTGCGCGTTTTCATTGATCATCTGGCCGAAGCGCTGAAAGGGCGCGGTCCCCAATGGTGACATTAATCACACTATTCGCCCGGGAAAACGCTCGACGGCACCAGAAATTTCTCATAACTTCGTTAGATGCGACGTCTTGTTCAAACGTCGGTTCCCCGTGTGCAGGGGGAAGTGCGTTGAGTACACGTCGCGCGGCGGGGGAGATGTTGAGTGCCGGACACAGCAATGAAAGACTGGATTTGGCCAATGGATAACGCCGATGTCCGGTTCAAGTTTTGGGGCGTTCGCGGCTCGTTGCCATCACCTGGACCAGATACAAATCATTACGGCGGCGACACGCCTTGTGTCGAAATCACCACCCGGACAACGCGTGTGATCATCGATTGCGGCAGCGGCATGCGCCGCCTTGGCAACGCGCTGATGGAAAATCCCGACGACCGCGAGACCTTCATCCTGCTGGGCCATCCCCATTTCGATCACGTTTGCGGGCTACCCTTTTTCACCCCCATTTTCATCCCCGGACAGCGCTTCAAGATCGGCGCGGCAGAACCTCATGACATGCGCCTTCTGATGCCGCGCCTGTTTTGCCGTCCGTTCTTTCCGGTAGAGGAGGCGATGCTCGGCTCGGATGTCGAATACTTCCAGCCGCCCCCCGATGGCGAGATGCAATTGAATGACGAGGTCAAGCTGACCACCCGCCAGTTGAACCACCCGGGCAGCTGCACCGGGTTCCGGATCGAAGCGCAGGGCGTCGTGATCGCCTATTGCTCCGACACCGAACATGTGGATGGCGAGACCGACCAGAACGTGGTCGATCTGATGAAAAATGCCGATCTCGCCATATACGACAGCGCCTATACAGCCGCCGAGTATCCCAATCACGTCGGCTGGGGCCATTCGACGCCGGACGAAGGTGCGCGCGTTGCCAAACTGGCCGGCGCGAAACGCCTGGCCCTTTTTCATCACAATCCCACGCGAACCGATGCCCAGGTTGCCGATATCGAGGCGCGGCTGCAGGAAACCGCCCCCTTCGCCTTTGCCGCGCGCGACGGGATGGAGCTGACCTTTCAGCCTGCGGCCATTCAGGCTGCCTGATCTCACCAACACACAGCATGATGATTGATTGACGCGTCCGCTTGCGGCACAACAAACGCGGTTTCTGAGGGGAATGCGATGGAAAAGTCACTTGTCCGCTTCGTCTGGAAGTATGGCAAGGTCGACACGATCAAGACATTGATCGTGACTTTCATGACGTTCCCGATCATCTATCTGTCGCTCGAAATTCCGAAGATCATCGTCAATGACGCGCTCGGCGCGGGGAATGAGCCGGTCCAGTTTCCGACCGAGTTTCTCTATATGTCGCTTGAGCAGACGGACTTCTTGATGGTCCTCTGCTTTCTCTTCATCACCGCGATCATTCTGAACAACTGGCTGAAATTCGTCCTGAACACGCAAATCGGCCTGACATCCGAGCGGATGATGCGCCGCCTGCGCTATACTCTCTACGAAAGCGTACTGCGCTTTCCGATCCGGCGCTTCCAGCACATGAAGCAGGGTGAGATCGTTCAATCGGTCATGGGCGAGATCGATGCGCTCAGCGGCTTTTTCGGCGAGGTGATCTCCACCCCCGTCTGGCAGGGTGGGATGCTGGCGGTCTACATGACCTTCATCTTCCTTCAGGACCCGTTCCTTGGTGCTGCTGCCATCGCGCTCTACCCGGTGCAGGCCTATGTGATACCGAAACTGCAAAAACGCGTCGTGATGCTGAACAAGGAACGCGTCGCCAATGTACGCAAGATCGCGGACAATATCGGCGAAAGCGTCGGCGCGATCGAGGAAATCCACACGTCCGATACCGCGCGCTGGCATCTGGCGCAGATCTCTGACCGCCTGTTCGAAAGCTATCGCATCCGGCTTGCGATCTTCAAACGCAAGTATCTGATCAAGGGGCTGAACAACTTCCTGATCGCGCTGACACCGTTCGCATTCTACCTGTTTGGCGGCCTGCAGGTCATCAATGGCAATCTGGAGCTTGGCTCGCTGGTCGCCGTTCTTGCCGCTTACAAGGATGTGGCGGGGCCGTGGAAGGCGCTCCTGAACTATTTCCAGCGTTTCAGCGATCTGAACAGCCGGTTCGAACTGGTGATCGAAAGCTTCACCGGGGACGACGTCTACGCGCGCGAGCGGATCTACGGCGCCGACGGCGACGCCACGAGGCTGACCGGAGATATCGTTCTGAAATCCGCCACCTACGGCACAGGCGGCAGTGGTCTTGCGAGTGCCTCATGCACTGCGCCCGCATCCAAGTTCACGGCCCTGGTCGGCGGTGATGAGGGTGGCCGCGAGATCATGATGAAAATGATGGGCGGGCTGATCGTACCCGACAGCGGCCGCGTCACCATGGGCGGCACGGACATCAGTGAATGCACCCTGCCGGTGATAGGTCGCTCAATCGCCTATGTCGCGTCGGAGAACGCCTATTTCGCTGGTACCCTGCGTCAGAACCTGACCTACAGCCTGCGCAAACATGATGCGATGCTGACCGAGGGAGAGATCGACGACGCCGCGGAAAAACGCGCCGAGGCTGTTCAGACCGGCAACATCGCGGCCAACCCACTCGGCGACTGGACCGATTACAAGGCCGCCGACGTTGAGGACCATACGGCGCTGAACAAACGACTGGTGGAGCTGACCGAAGCGGTCGGCCTTTCTGAGGAGCTTTATCACCTCGGACTGCAGGCCCGTATGGACCCGGAGGCACATCCGGATCTCGCCAACCGCATCCTCGCCTCGCGCAGCCAATTACGCGAATCCGCACTGAACAATCGGGAACTTTCCGACCTTGTTGAATTCTGGGAGGAAGGCGCGCTGAACCAGAACGCGTCGCTCCTCGAAAATGTCCTTTTCGCGATGCCGCAGAAGGCAACCGATACAATTGCCGACCTGGCCGAGGACAAGCGGGTCATGGCCGCTCTCAATGATGTGGGCGCAACGCCGGTGATGATCCGCGCGGGTTTGTCCATCGCCGAGCAATTGGTCGAACTGCTTGGTGCGGTCGATGAGGACAGCTCGCTCCTCGACAGTTTTGCCGACTACTCCAAGAAAGACATCCTCGCTTCTGCAGAAATCGTCGAGGCTGCGCGTCTGAAAAGTGATTATCAGCCGAAGGACGATGCGCGGCGCATCCTGATCTCCTTCGCATTGGCCTTCGTTCCGGTTCGCGACCGTCTCGACGTGGTCGACGAGGTGATGGAGGCGGACATCCTCGCCGCCCGCGCCCGCGCGATCACCCTGCTCGGCGATGATGAGTATTTCGTCAGCTTTGGCGAGGACCGCTATTCACCCGCACTGTCGCTTTCGGAAAATCTGCTGGACGGCAAGCGCCGCTTTGACCGTCGCAGTGCGTGGCGCAAATTCGATGAATTCCTCGAAGAGGCAATCTCAAAGGGTGGCTTGCGCGATGGCATTACTGAGGTTGGATTGTCTTCCCCGCTCGGTGCAGGCGGGTCCGGCCTGAGCGCGTCATCGCGCAAACGCGGCGCGCTGGTACGGGCGCTTCTGAAGCGGCCGGAGGTTCTGATCGTCGACGGCGTCGGTGCCGGATCAACACCTGACGACCAATTGATCCGCGACGCCATTCGCGCGGAAATGCAGGGTCGCGCGGTAATCATGGCGGTGTCGGACATGGACGCGGCCAAGACCAGTGACCATGTCATTCAGATCAAGCCTGACGGGGTTGTTCGCGAAGGCAGTCCGTCGGTCGTCCTTGAGGACAGCTGATCGCGCCGGGGGTGGCGCGGGGCGCATGGGAGTGAGGAGATACCGGAATGAGCCTGAACAAAGCCGTCGACGCGATGATGGAGACGCCGATCTTTGCCGGGATCGACCCAAAAAGACTGCGGCTCCTGGCATTCATGTCCGAAAGCCGGACTTACCGCGCGGGCGAGCTGCTCTTTGAACAGGGCGACGAAGGCGACAGCGCCTTTGTGGTGATCGAGGGCGAAGCCTCCGTCCTGATCAACATCGCCGGGGAAAAGCGCGAAGTCGCCGTCATCGGTGCCAATCAGGTATTCGGCGAGATGGCGGTTCTGTGCGATATCCCGCGAACGGCGGCCATCGGTGCCAAATCCGATCTCGAAGTGCTGCGCATCGACCGCGATGCGTTCCTGAAGCTGCTGTCGGAATTCCCGGAAGTGTCGCTGCAGGTCATGCGCTTCCTCGCGGCGAGGCTGGAGGCGACAACCCAGGCATTGGGACAGGCGCAGGCCGATCTGAAGGCCCAGAAAGAAGCCTGACCTCAGGCCAAAAGCGGCCCCACTGCCCACCAGACCAGCGCACCAAAGGCCAGACCTGGCCCGAATGCGGTGCCTTCGCGGCGACGGATGAGAAGGAGGGCGGTGGTCGCAAGCGATGCCGCCAATACGACCTCCGCCAGTGCCTGCCAGCCGAAAAACGCACCGATCCCGGCGAAAAGCTTCGCATCGCCCAGGCCAAGCCCGTCCTCGCCGCGCCACTTTATCCACATTTCGCCGATCAGCCGGAACAGCCCATAGGCAAGCCCGGCCCCGATCAGCCGGTCAAGACCCGGAGCCGTCCCGACGGCAATCCCCGCAATCAGGCCAATGGCGATCAGGGGCAGCGTTACCTCGTTGGGCAGGACGTGGCGCTGCGCATCGATCACCGACAGGGCGGCAAGCGCCGCAAACAGGATCAGGACGCCGCCGCCGGTCTGGCCAAGACCAGCCAGCGCCGGCGCGGCAGGCAGACAGGCAATGACGCATGACCAAAGCGCCGTGCGCAACGGGGCGAGGTCAAGCTCCGGTCGCAGCCACGCAAGACCACCGCCGATTGCGCCTGCACCAGCGATCATGAACAGAAGGTCCATCACCTGCACCGCGAAATTCCCCCTGCCCGGTTTTCATCGCCTCTTCATGGCGATATCATTCTGGCATGAACCGCCTGACCTCAACCCTCGCAAGTGCCGCAATTTTGTCGGTCGCCGCCCCGGCCCTCGCCCCGGCGCAGGATGCGACCGGGCTCGATGCGTACCTAGAAGCAATCGCGGCGGCACAGATATCATTCGATGCGGCCTGCGAGACGATGCGCGATGCCGTCCCGCCAGAGGGGCGGGTCTGGCTGCGTCGAGGCGCTGGCGGCATCGAGATTGCCCCGGACACGGCGCGCGCTGCCGAGGCTGCCGCATTCTGGGCCGAGGCAGCATTGGGCGCGCGCGCGGCGGCAACCGTCCTATATGGCGCAGCGATCACCGACCATGCTCAGGCTGAACCCGTGATGATCGAGAGCAGCAGTGCCGGGGTCATGGTTCACGACGGCGCGCGGATGTCCGATGGCGATGCGTGCGATGCCTTGCAGACGATCACGCGCGGGCTTGGTCGCGGCGTGGGCACCGCGGGTTCGGGTGATCCCTTCGCCGCCGCGCGCGATCTGGCAACCAGCCCGGCGCGCGTTACGCTGGCGATCGGCGGTACGGTCGCCGCCCCTGTCGGCACCGGGGTCGGTGCCAATGGTATCGCGCGCGGGCCCGACGGTATCAGCGCGGAAATTATCAATGGTGATGCGGGGCTGGAGATGATCGCGGCGGCAAATGCCGATGCGGTACCCGGCACGGCACAGGTCCGCCTGTACGATCCGGCGGATCCCTTCGTGCCGGTGGATACGATAGATCTGACCATTCTGCCCGCCCCGGCGCCGCCGCCGCCGCCCGCGACCGCCGAGATGAACCTTGGTTCTTCCTACGCCGGAACACTGCCGCTCGGCGGCACGCAGGACATCAAGCTGACGGTGGCGGAGACGCAGACAGTGTCCTTCAGTTCAGCCTCCGAGAGCGACCTGAAGGCGGTGCTGGAGACGTCGGACGGGCGAATCATCGCAAGCGACGATGATTCGGGTGGCCGATACGGCTTTTCGTTGACGGCCGAGCTGCCTGCGGGCCAATATCAGCTCCGCGTTTCCCATTGTTGCGGGGGTGGTGGGGGGTTTGTGGTAACGACCGCCGATGGGTTAACGCCAAAGTGATCTAATGCACGAAAATCCAATGGTTTAGTCCACGCGGAGATTGACCCCTACATGTAAGTTCTTCATCATGCTCGTCAAGTTGCGGTAGGGGCGTGATGACTGAAATTTTTGAAATTGTGATCGTCGGTTCGGGTCCGGCAGGTTCGAGCGCAGCAGCAAGAGCAGCGAAACTGGGCGTCAGCCACGTTCTCTTGGAACGCACGGACCACTTGTCCGACACCATCTACAAATATCAGCGCGGCAAATATGTCATGGCAACGCCAGACAATCTGCCCCTGCAATCCGACCTTCAATTCGAGGCCGACACCCGTGAGAACATTCTCGGTTGGTGGGATGAGGGCATCGAGACCAACGGCGTGAACGTCAAGTTCAACGCCGAGGTCACGGCGATCGACGGCGAGAAGGGTGATTTCACCATCACCACCGCAGCCGGCGATACGGTCAGAGGGCGGCATGTGGTGCTGGCGATCGGTCTGCAGGGCAACCTGCGCCAGCTGGATGCCAGCCGCATACCGGGGGCTGACAATGGCCTGACCGAATATCAGCTGGATGACCCGAAGGACTACTGGGACAAGGATGTCGTCGTGATCGGCGCGGGCGATGCTGCCATCGAAAACGCCGTCGCGCTGGCACAGAACGATAACCGTGTGACCATCGTGAACCGCAAACGCGAATTCGCCCGGGCCAAGAGTGGAAACATCTCGCTGATCCTTACTGCCATCAAGGATGAGTTGCTGGAATGTGCGTATAATGCCAATCCGCTGCGGGTGAACGACGACAGCATCATTCTGGAAACGCCAGAAGGCGAACGTGTCGTGAGAGCGGACCGGGTCATCGCCCGCCTCGGTGCCATCGCCCCTCGCGCCTTTATCGAGGCAGCAGGCGGCGTCTTCGAAGAAGGTGCCGATTTCCCGCGCGTGAACGAGATCTACGAGGCGGATCGCCCCGGTGTCTTCATCATCGGCGCGCTGGCCGGTTACCCCCTGATCAAGCACTGCATGAACCAGGGCTACGAGGTCATCCACACGATCATCGGCGATCCGGTCGAAAGCATCATCCGCCAGGAATTAGCGAAGAAATTCAACGTGATCCCGGGCTTTACCACCGTTCAGGATATGCTGGAGCGTATCAAGGATGCGGTCCCGCTATTCCAGGGTCTGACCCTGCTGCAGTTGTCTGAATTCCTGCTGGATGCGGATATCCATTTCAAGCAGCCCGGTGAGACCTTCATGGAGAAGGATCAGGCGGGCGACAGCCTCTTCGTCATCCATGACGGCAATGTCGAAATTCCGGTGGCTGCGGACAAGGTATTCCGCCTCACACGCGGTGATTTCTTCGGCGAGATGGGCCTGATCATGGGCCGCCGGCGCACAGCGACCGTGATGGCCGCGCGCGACGGCAATGGTGCTGTCGGGATCGAAATTCCGCGCACGGCAGCGCTGAAACTGATCGCTGCCAGCCCAGTCGCAAAACGGGTCATGGATGAGACGGCGATCCTGCGACAATTGCAGACCTTCCTGAGCCCCGAGCTGACGCGCGATGACCTGTCGGAACTGATCTCCGCCGCGCAAACGCGGCGGATCAAGCGCGGCGAAGCGCTGATCACCGAGGGCGAAGAGGGTGACGCGCTCTATGTCATCCGCGCCGGATCCGCCACTGTGTCTAAGAAGGTTGGCAATTCAGATGTTGTGCTGGGCTATGTCCCGGCCGGGCAGTTCGTCGGCGAGATGGCGCTTCTGTTCAAGCAGAACCGCTCCGCCACAGTGCGCGCAACCGTGCCTGTCGAGGCGGTTGAGCTGGACGGCGCATTGTTCCGCTCGCTCCTGGACGAAAAGCCGAAGCTGCGCGCCATCGTCGACCGCAAAGCGCGAGAGCGTGAGGAAGAAAACCAGCGTCGCGGTGATGACGAGATCTCGAAGAAGATCGAGTTCATGACCTCCGTTGGTCTTGGCGAAGCGACAAATGCGATCGTGATCGACGAAAGCCTCTGCGTGCGCTGCGACTACTGCGAAAAGGCCTGTGCGGAGACCCATGGCGGTGTCAGCCGCCTTGACCGGGCGGCGGGTCCGACCTTTGCCAATATCCATGTGCCGCTGTCTTGCCGCCATTGTGAGCAGCCGCACTGTATGGCCGATTGCCCGCCCAACGCGCTGCAACGCGATCCGGACGGTGCCGTCTATGTAAACGACACCTGTATCGGCTGCGGCAATTGCGAGCGTAACTGCCCCTACGACGCCATCAAGATGAGCGCCCTGCCAGAGCCGAAAGGCGGCCTGTTCTCCTGGCTCGTCTTTGGCACCAAATACGGTCCGGGCGAGGCGGCGAAGCCGAAAAAGTCAAAAGAAAACAAAGAAATGGCGCGTAAATGTGATCTTTGCCGGGACATCGGCGGCGATCCGTCCTGCGTCCGGGCCTGCCCGACCGGAGCGGTCATACGCGTCGGGCCCGAAGATCTATTCCGACGCATTCGCGAGGGGGCGTAATGTCGGCACATGTTTCCTTTCTGGCGCACCGGCGCTTCAAGTGGTTCAAGCTGAGCGCATGGCTCTGCCTGATCGTGATCGTGATCTATTCGGCCTACGCGCCAGTCGGTGGCCGCAATGGCGGCACCTGGGTCGGCTACGGCCTTGGCGGGCTGGGATTGCTGCTGATCCTGTGGCTTTCGTGGCTCGGCGTGAAAAAGCGCGGCTTCAGCACCGGTGAGAGCGGCGTGAAGGGCTGGACGTCGGCCCATGTCTATCTCGGCCTTTCGCTGGTCGTGATCGGCACGCTCCATACAGGGTTCGAATTTGGCTGGAACGTGCACACGCTGGCCTACACCTTGATGATGCTGGTCATCCTCTCGGGCGCGTTTGGGGTTTTTGCCTATCTGCGCTATCCGCGGATGATGTCCGAAAATCTGGCGGGGCAGTCGGCATCCGCCCTGCGCAAGGAACTGGATGATCTGGATGTGCGTCTGGCGCGCCTGACACAACGCCTGCCTGATGATTTCGCGGCTGCGGCGCGCGAAAGCCTGCACAAGACGAAGATCGGCGGCGGTTTCTTTTCGTTGCTCGGCGGCTCATCGCGCCGATGCGGATCAGCCAAGGGACGTGATATGGCGCGATCACAGGCTGATGGCCTGACCGACCCGGCCGAGATGACGGTTGCGACCGAAATGGTCGCCACCCTGTCGCGCAAGGCGGAGATCGCATCGCGTTTGCGCCGCGATCTGTCCTACAAGGCGCTTATGGATGTGTGGCTGTGGCTGCATGTGCCGATCACGCTCGGGCTGATTGCGTCGCTCGCGGCGCATGTCCTCATCGTCTTCTTTTACTGGTGAGGAGCTGAGTTATGAGATTATCCCTCATCACGATCAAACGCCGCCCCGATAGCGACGATGTCTCGCGCCGCGAGACACTGCTGGAAGGCTCGGAACTGCGCGTCGGCCGGGGTGCCGATGTCGACGTGAACCTGCCTGATGTGAACGTTGCCTATCATCACGCGACGATCAGCGAAGGCCCAGGTGGGCTGGTCATATCGGGTGTTGGCGGCGAACTGATCGAAGTGAACGGCAAATCGGTCGAGAGTGTCGCGCTGACCCCGGGCACGACCTGCCGGATCGGCATGTATGAGCTGACGGGCGAAAACGCGCCGGATCACGCCGATGGTGCCATTGCACTGCAGAAACTCGACAGCCCGGTTGGGCCCGGCAAGGACGCGCCCCAGCGGATCGTGGAAACCCTGCCCTCGCGCCGCCGCCTTTCATGGATTGCGGTGCTCGTCGTTCTCGGCCTCTTCGTGGCTTGGCCGTTGACATCCATCCTGATGCGCGGCGCGCCCGATTCAGGTGCCGTCGTCGTCACGCCGATGACCGGCAGCGCGCAGGCAACGGTCGAGGCTGCGCAATTTGCAATTGAGAACGGCCTCGCGCCCGAAGCGACAGTCCCGAATTTCACGCCGATGGAGGCGTCCTGGATCAGCGGCCCGATGAGCCGTGCCCATGCTGGCCTCGCCGAGGACTGCAACGCCTGCCATCTTCGCCCCTTCGAGATGACAACCAACAACTCCTGTTTGGCCTGTCATGCGGAGGTCGCCCAGCATGCCGAGGTCGCTGACCATCCGGTCATGGCGCTCGACAATTATCGCTGCGCCGCCTGCCACAAGGAACATGTCGGCGGGGAGAGCCCGATCGAACAGGCATCGGCGGTCTGTACCGATTGCCATGTCGATCTGAAGACGGTGTCGGAGAAGACCGACCTGATGAATGTCTCCGATTTCGGGGCCAACCACCCGCAGTTCCGCCCGACCCTCGTGACCGGCGTGTCGACCGATGACAGCGGGGCCCTGGTTCCCACGACGGAACGGCGCCCATTGGACCAGCCCTATCCGCTGGTTGAGAAATCAGGCCTGAAATTTCCCCATAATGTCCACCTGAACAAGGAAGGCGTGCGCGGTCTGGGCCGCGCATCGGACAAGACATGGGACATGAACTGCGCCTCCTGCCACGTGGCGCAGGCCGACGGCATGCTGATGCGCCCGATCGAGATGGAGCGCGATTGCGCCTATTGTCATGAGCTGACCTTCCAGCCCGAGAATATTGATTTTGTTCGCGAATTGCCTCACGCGAAGGCCAGCGAAGTCAGCGAGATCGTGCATGATTACTATGCCGCGCGGGTGCTTGAGGGCGGGCTGACTGTCCCCGGTGCCCCAACCAGCGCGCGCCGCCGCCCCGGTGCGCCGATGACACCGGCCGAGCGGGCCGAGGGCCTTGAATGGGCTGCGGCGCAAGCGGAGCTGGAGCTGAGAGCGATCATGGATGTGCGTCTTTGCGGCGATTGCCATGTGGCCGAAGCCTCCGCCGAGCCGGATGATCGCGGCCGCACTGCATGGAAGGTTCAGGGCGCGCTTTTGCAACGTCACTGGATGCCCAAGAGCGAGTTCAACCACGAGCCGCATTTCGCGATGGATTGCGTGTCCTGTCACGAGGCGACGACATCAAAGACCAGTGCAGATGTGCTGATGCCGGAGATTGCGATCTGCCGCGACTGCCATCTGGGTGAGGAAACCTCGCAAGCTTCGGCATCATCGGAATGCCTGGCTTGCCATCAGTTCCACATCGAAGGCTACGGCCCGATGTCACCGGCCCATGGTGAGGCGGTGAAAGCGCGCCGCACCGAAGTCGAGCGATCTACCGTTGTGCGGACCTCGCAATGATGTGCCCACTTTCCTGACCTTCGCCCAACGTGGCGAGGCGGACAAAGACTGACGAATAAGGGAGAACCCTATGAAGCTGCGAAATGGTCTCATCGGCGGAATGACAGCATTGGCTGTGATCTCTGCCACAGCCGGGGCCGTCCTGGCGGAGGCGCAGCTGAGCCTGACTGGAACGGCCCTGCCGCCGGTCACAATCGATGCGGGCGGGGCGTTGGAGGCTCGGGTCGCTGTCGGCACTGACGAGGTCAGCGCCGTTCATGCCATTCTGCGTCCCGCGTCCAGCAACATCACGCTGATGCGCGACCGCGACGGGTTCTGGATGACCTGGGATGGTGATCGCGCCTCCCTCATTGACAGTGCCGCGCGGCGCGACGGCGATGATCTCGTCTTCAAGATTTTCCAGGCCCCGCCACAGGGCGTCGGCTCAATGACAATCACCATCGCCTATCAGACGCCGGATGGTCTGAAATACGGGTGGTTCGACGTGGCGGAGCGGGCGCAATGAAACAGTTTCTGACCAAGAAGATGCTACGGGGCGGCCTGATCGCTGCTGGCGCCGCCCTTGCGCTCGTCAGTTGCGGTGGCGGCTCCGACACGGGCAGCGACGATGGGACCACGGCCACCCCCGGCACGACCTTTGCCGGACTGATTGATTTTCCGGGGATGGAGGCGCTGACCAGCGCCGATGTCCAGCAGATCATCGCGCAGTCGGTAAACGAGGCGACAGCGCAGGGCGCTTCGGCCTCCATCGCCATCGTGGACCGTGTCGGCAATGTGCTGGCCGTCTTCCAGATGAACGGGGCCGATCCGAACCTGCGCGCCATCGCAGAGGTCCCGCGCACGATCAATCAGGGGCCCCTCACAGGCACGCAATTGCTCGGGGCCGATGGCTCTGGTCTCGACGGGTTCACGGTGCCTGGCGGCGCCGTAGTCGGTGCCATCGCAAAGGCTGTTACGGGTGCCTACCTCTCCTCCGAGGGTAACGCCTTCACAACCCGCACGGCCAGCCAGATCGTGCAGGAGAATTTCAACCCCGAAGAAACGTTCCAGGCCGGAGGGCCGCTCTTTGGCGTGCAGTTCAGCCAGTTGCCCTGCTCTGACCTTTCCACAAGGTTCGAGAGCGATAATGGCGCGGGTACCGTCGTCGGCTCAACTGTCGGGCCGCGCCGCTCGCCGCTTGGGCTTGCCGCTGATCCGGGCGGATTGCCGATCTACAAGAACGGCGCGATGGTCGGCGGGATTGGTGTGATTTCGGACGGGGTCTATGGCCTCGACCTGTCGATCACCGGGATCGACACGGATGCCGAAAT
The DNA here is from genome assembly GCA_039030855.1 of Pseudomonadota bacterium. Lineage (GTDB taxonomy): Bacteria > Pseudomonadota > Alphaproteobacteria > Rhodobacterales > Rhodobacteraceae > Pikeienuella. The sequence continues at coordinate 186,782 of JBCCDJ010000002.1, read as the reverse complement.
CGCGGATGAGCTAATCGCGCTGGCGGGCATCACCGGGTTTGAAGCACCGCGATCCATCCGCGCCTTCAACATCACGGTTGAGGGCAACACCCTGCGCTATACCGATACCGCCGATGATCGCGACCGTCTTGTGGCCGATCCGGCAACTGCGCCGGACTTTGCAACCGTCCTCGCATCGCAAGGTGCCTTGGCCGCCGTGCGCGGGTATTACGCCACACCCACCGGTACGGCGGCAGACGTTCTGCCCGGCACGATCTACGGCACCCCCGCATCGGGTTACATCCCAGCGAGCGATCTGCCCGGCGGCAGTCCGTTCGACAATCCCAATGCCTTCGTTCTGGTGGATGAAACCGGTGCGCCGCGCTTTTCACCCAAGGCCGCGGGCGATGCGCCAGGCGGCAATGCCGCGAACCGGCTGACCGCAAACGAGGTCCGCCTGATGATCGACGAGGCGCTGGGCGTCGCGCTTGCCGGCCGGGCACAGATCCGCCGCCCGCTGAACAGCCGCATTCAGGTCACCGTGTCCGTCGTTGATACGAACGGCGAGATCCTTGGCGTCGCGAGGACACCAGATGGCCCGATCTTCGGTACCGATGTGTCGCTGCAAAAGGCGCGCACCGCGATGTTCTTCTCCTCCGCCACGGCTGGGGATGATCTTGGCGCGGTGCCTGCCATCGACAGCGCGCCGTTCTTGGCTGGCCTTGGCCTCTTCCTGCCGGACGGGCTGATCCCCGATCCCGATGGCGGGCCGGGTCAGCGCCTGATCCTGAATTCCGGTCAGTCCTATGTGGACAATGCGCGCGCCTTCGTGGCACCCGATGCGCTGACCGGCCAGGTTGCGTTTTCCGACCGCGGCAATGGTAACCTCAGCCGTCCGTTCTTCCCCGATGGTGTACAGGAACAGCAGAACGGCGACGAGAACCCGAACGGCCCGTTCAGCCGTCCGTTCAATTCCGCTGATACGACGCAGAACTGGTCGCCTTTCTCGACCGGGCTTCAGTTCGATCTGATCGGCCCGAACGTGCTGCAGCATGTTCTCTTCATCCTGAACCTGCTTCCCGACACGCCTGTCGGGTGCAGCTCCGTCACCGACGGGGCGACGGGGGCTACGGTCAACCTTCTGCCCGTTCGGGACGGCGTTGCCTTTCCACGCGGCCCGCTCGCCAATGGTGCCCAGATCTTCGCGGGGTCTGTGCCGATCTACCGCAACGGCATTCTCATCGGCGGCCTTGGCGTTTCGGGCGACGGCATCGATCAGGACGACATGATCTCTTCGCTGGGTTTGCGCCGTGCGGGGCTGACGCTTGGCAACGGTCTTGGCCATGCGCCGGAGGCGATCCGCTCGGACACGGTCATACCGCAAGGGGGAGACGGCAGCCGGCTTCGCTATGTCAGCTGTCCGTTCACACCGTTTATCGCGAGCGACGTCCAGAATGCCTGTGAAGTGCTCTAGGGGCGAAAGATAAGGGAGGGGGCATCATGCTGATCATCTCAACAGCCATCAGATCGCGCCTTTTGCGCGCGGTGGCCGGCACGGCGCTGATCGCGGCTGCGCCGGTCGATGCCGCCGCGCAAAACTGGACCAAAAGCACGGACGCCGCGGCGACAGCCGCCCCTCTCGGCGAGGGGGAAGTTTTCGGCTTCAGCCAGGTTCTGCGCCGCAATACCGGACCCGATGTACGCAATGTGCAGCCCGATCCCGTGCCCGCCCCCGCCACGCCAGCCCCGGCACCGGTGGAGGAACCTGAAATCAACCGCGCCCGCCCCGGCGGGCAGACCGGTGCGGGTGAGACCGTCGGCGAAGAGGGCGCCGCCCGCCGCCGTGGCCAGCAGCCCGCCCCCGGTGACAGCACATGGACGCGCGAAAGCGAGCAGGCGGAGATCGAAACAACGACCGAGCCGGTGCCCATCCTTGGCCCCGAAACACGCCCCGGCGGATTTATCCTCTCCGGCCAGACGCTTCTGACCGGCGAGCCACCCGCAGGTCGCGGTCTGCGCGACCCGGAACGCCGGCGCCCCGGCAACGGCCCCTTCGTGGAGGAGCCTGAGCCCTATATCGATCCAACGGCGGTCGACGCGCCCCCGCCCCGTGCGGCCGGCCCCGACGATTTCCTCGCCATTCCCGACCGGTGGCGGCTGATCGATACGCTGGGTCTGATCGAGGAAAACCCGCTCGACCCCTATGATCAGAACACGCTGAAGGGCGACAAGCCGATCTACGAGGGGAACTGTTTTCCCTTTCTGGACGGTCTGACAGGCGATTTTGGCACCGACTGCTTCCTGATCCTGCTCGGCATTTCCGACACAGTGTTTGAGCCGCGCAGCTTTCCCGTGCCGACCGGCGTGCAAACCACCAACCGCGCCAACACCAATGATCTTTTCGGCACGGTCGACCAGTTCATTTTCAACCAGAACTTCATCCACGGCTTCAGCCTGGTGAACAGTGATACGGCCTTCCGCCCGCAGGATATCGAGTTCCGCTATACCGGCGTTCTGAACTTCAACTATGCCGATGTGGATGAGGAACGCGTGCTGCGCGCCTCCCCCTCATCAGGCACGAACCGCCTCGACTGGCATTACGGTCTGATCGAGCTGTTCGTCGACTATCACATCGCCAATATCTCGGACCGCTATGACTTCTACTCGGTCCGCGCTGGGGTGCAGCCGTTCAGTTCCGATTTCCGCGGGTTCCTGTTTCAGGACAGCCAGCTTGGCGTGCGGTTCTTCGGCAATTGGGACAACAACCTCTGGCAGTACAACCTCGCCTATTTCCGGCGGCTGGAGAAAGACATCAACTCGGGCCTGAATGATGTGTTTGAGCGTCCGCGCGACGATGATGTCTTCGTTGCCAATGTCTATCGGCAGGATTTTCCGATCCTCGGCCTGACCTCCCAGGGAACGTTTGTCTACAACCGAAACCGCGAGGGGAACCGGCGAAAATTCGACGACAATGGCTTTCTCGCCCGGCCTCAATCCTTCGGCAGCCAGCGCGGGCGCGACTATGATGTGTTCTATCTCGGCTACAATGTCGATGGGCGCATCGGACGGGTGAACCTGACCGGATCCGCCTATTATGCCTTCGGCGAGGACGACAATGTCTTTACTGACGAAAGCTCCCGCATCTCTGCTTTCTTTGCGGCAGCCGAGATGTCGATGGATTTCGACTGGGCACGCTGGCGTCTGTCGGGGCTCTATTCATCGGGCGACGATGATCCCTTCGATGACACGCAAGGCGGCTTCGATGCGATCTTCGAGAACCCGCAATTCGCGGGCGGCGACACCAGTTACTGGATCCGCCAGCAGATCCCGCTGATCGGCGGCGGCGGCACCGGGCTGTCGTCACGCAACGCGGTCATCCCGTCGCTGCGCCACTCCAAGGAAAACGGGCAGTCCAGCTTTGTGAACCCCGGCATTATCCTTGTCGGTGCCGGTGCCGATTTCGACCTGACGCCCGAATTCCGCATCTCGGCCAATGCCAATTACATGTGGTTCGACGACACATCCTCGCTGGAGGCGCTGCGCCTGCAGGGCGATATCAGCAACGAGATTGGTCTCGATCTCTCCGTCGCGGCGATCTGGCGGCCGTTCCAGACCCAGAACTTCGTTCTGCGCCTGTCGGGTGCGGCACTGCTGCCCGGCGAGGGGTTCAACGATCTTTACGGCGCTGATGGCGGCCGGGATGTGTTCTATTCCGTGCTGGCCAATGCGATCTTAACTTACTGAGGCTCCGATGATCCGTTCCCTCCTCGCATCACTCATTGTCGCATCAGCCCTGATCGGGGGCGGCGCGACCGGTGTTCTGGCAGCAGGCGGCGAGAAGCCGGTGGAGCGGATCTATCCCGAATACCCCCCTGCCCCGGCAGGCCAGACGCCCGAGGATGTGGCGGTCAAATCAGCGGGCTGCATGTCCTGCCACGAGAAAACCGACACCCCGACCATGCATATCTCCGGCGCGATCGCGCTCGGCTGTACCGATTGCCATGGCGGCGATGCGGGTGTCTTTCGTGAGACGACCACCGCACCGGGATCGGATGATTACTTCCACGCGTTGGAGAAAGCCCATGTGCTGCCACGCTTTCCCGAAACATGGCACTGGCCGACCTCTGCCAATCCAAAGCGCAGCTATACGCTGCTCAACCAGGAAAGCCCGGAATACCTGCGCTTCGTGAACCCGTCGGATTACCGTGTCGTGCGCGAAAGCTGCGGTGCCTGCCACATGAAGCAGATCCAGGCGGCGGAGCGGAGCCTGATGGCGACATCGGCCATGCTCTGGGGCGGGGCAGCCTATAATAACGGCATCCTGCCCTTCAAACGCTATGTGCTGGGTGAGGCCTATACCCGCGATGGGGAGCCTGCGGTGCTCGACAGCCCGGTAAAGCTGAGCCAGAACGCCATCGACCGCGGTGCCCTGCCCAAACTCTATCCGATGCCCGCATGGGAGGTGATCCCCGCCGCCGACGTGTTCCGCGTCTTTGAACGTGGTGGGCGCAACATCATCACTCAGTTCCCCGAGCTTGGGAACCCGAACGCCCTCGGCCAGCTGCAGCGCTTGGAGGAGCCGGGCCGCCCCGACATTCGCCAGTCGAACCGGGGTAACGCCACAGGTATTCGCATCGCGATTCCGGTCCTGAACATTCACAAGACCCGCCTCAACGACCCGCATACATGGTTTATGGGGACCAATGACCAGCCGGGCGATTATCGCACATCGGGCTGCGGTGCCTGCCACGTAGTCTATGCCAATGACCGTGAATGGGAAAGTGCTGGCCAGTATTCGAAATTCGGCAACCGGGGCCAGACCCAAACGATCGATCCGACCATCAACGGGGAGCATTTTCCCGAAATGAAGGGCGAGACCGGCCATCCCCTGAAACATGCGTTTTCGTCAGCGATCCCGACATCATCCTGCATGTCCTGCCACATGCATCAGCCGAACATGTTCGTGAACACCTATCTTGGCTACACGATGTGGGATTACGAAAGCGACGCACCACTGATGTGGCCAGAACAGCAGGTCGTCCGCCGCGACCGCGATCTCGGCAAGAAGCTGCGCAAGGAAGAAAAGACCCCCACACGCTCCTACGCCCCCCACAAGGGGGAGAAGAAGGCAGAGACCTACAAGCCCTGGCAGCGGATGCGCGAGATTCTGGACCGTAATCCGGAGGCCGCCGCCGCCGCCGGCAAATGGGCGGATCTGAAATTCCTGGAGGCCGTCTGGACCGACATCAATCCGCGCGCGAAACACACGCAGTTCGCCGATTATCACGGTCATGGCTGGAATTTCCGGGCCATCTTCAAGCGCGACCGCGAAGGCAATCTCCTCGACAAGATCGGTAATGTCGTCTCGAATAACGACCCCGCGAAGTTTGACAAGGCCGTCCACATGAACTCGATCCATGCGGAGAAGGGCATGCATTGCGTCGACTGCCATTTCCAACAGGATGGGCATGGCAACGGCTATATTCATGGCGAAGTCGCCGCCGCCGTCCAGATCCGCTGCAAGGATTGCCACGGCACCGCCCAGGCGCTGCCAACGTTGAGGACATCAGGCCCGGCCGCCCGCCCTGGTGGTGAGGACCTGTCGCTTTTGCGCAATCCGGACGGCCAGCGCCGCTTTGAATGGATCGGCGGGAAGCTGATCCAGCGCTCCATCGTCAATCCCGGCCTCGAATGGGAAATGTCCCTGGTCAAAAGCACCGTGACCCCCGGCAAGCGTGACTACAACGCCAAGGCCGCGCGCGCGAAGCTGATGAAAAAGCTCTCGGGGCCGACCGATACGAAATACGAATGGGGTACCGGCGTGCGTCAGAGCGATCTGGCCCATGACGACGAGGAAATGGCCTGTTTCTCCTGCCATACCTCCTGGACCACATCCTGCGGCGGCTGCCATCTGCCGATCGAGGCAAACTGGAAGACCAAGCACCATCACTACGAAGGCGGGCGCGAGACGCGTAACTGGGCATCCTACAACCCTCAGGTGGCACGTGATCAGATTTATCAGCTTGGCAAACACGGTCCGGTGAAAGGCGGCATCATCGCGCCGATCAGGTCATCCTCGGCGCTGGTGCTGTCCTCCACCAATATCAACCGTGAGCGGATCTATATCCAGCAACCGCCGGTTTCCGCCGCCGGATATTCGAGCCAGGCCTTCGCGCCGCATTTCCCGCACACGGCGCGCAAGGAAGAGACGAAGACCTGCACCGATTGCCACCTATCGGAGGAGAATGACAACAACGCGATCATGGCGCAGCTATTGCTGCACGGGACCAACTTCATCGATTTCGTCGGCCATCACGCCTATATCGGGCAGGATGGCGGCGTGCAGGCGGTGCGCGTGACCGAGTGGGAAGAGCCGCAGGCGGTCTATGGGTCCTATCTGCACAAATACGCCTATCCTGCCGACTGGAAGATGATGCAGGGCCGGGACAAGAGATTGGCCTGGGATGAGCGGAACATGGTCGCCAGCCAGTCTGCCCCCGGCACCATGCACTGCGTGCAATTGCGCGGCGAGTATCTCTATGCCAGCCAGGGAGACGGCATTCAGGTGTACGACGTGGCCTCCATCGGCAACAAGGGGATCTCCGACCGCATTCTGAGCGCGCCCTTCGGCCCCCTCGGCCATGATGCGCATCTCGATACCGAGAACGCCACCTGTGTGGCCCTGCCGACCGAACAGCCGATCTCTCCCTTCAAGCAGGAGAAGTTCGGAGCGGACCTGATGTTCAAGACCAATCTCGAACAACCCTTCCACCCGCTCTATCGCTATGCCTATGTGACCGATGCGGTTGAAGGACTGATCGTCTTCGACAACCAGACTTTTCAGGACGGCGAGCCGCGCAACAACTTCATCGAGCGGGCCGCCACATGGAACCCGGACGGCGTTCTGACCGGTGCGAGTTTCCTGAAAGTCCGGGGCGAGTATATCTATGCTACGACCCCGCGCGGCGTTGTCATCGTGAACATCGACACGCCGACCAGCCCGCGCCATGTCGCCACCATCCCGATGGAAAATGCGCGCTATGTCGATCACCAGTTCCGCTATCTCTTCGTCAGTGATGACCGGGGCGTGCATGTGGTCGATGTGACCAATCCCGAAATGCCGATGATCGTGCCGGGCGCGTTCGTGCCGATGGCCGATGCGCGCAACATGCATGTGGCACGGACCTATCTCTATGTTGCTGCCGGGGCGGAAGGGCTTGTCGTGATCGATGTGAAGAACCCTGAGGCACCGAGCATCCACCTGACCGAGAATTTCGGCGGGCAGATGAACGATGCGACGGACATCGTGCTTGGCACCACCAATGCGTCGCTGATCGCTTATGTGGCGGACGGCGTGAACGGGTTGAAGGTACTGCAGATGACGTCGCCCGACAGCCAACCGAATTTCTATGGCTTCAGCCCTGCCCCGAAGCCTGAGCTGATCGCCCGGTATCAGACCAAATGGCCTGCCATATCCCTTTCTGAAGGGTTGAAGCGCGACCGTGCGGTCGACGAGAACGGCAACCAGATCGCCGTCTTCGGCCGCCTCGGCTCCCGCCCCTTCAACGAGCCGGAGCAACGCGAGTTCTATCAGAAAGACGGAGCGTTGTTCCGGGTCAGCGACGAGGTACGGATGAACGACCGGGTGCGGTGAGGGGAATAGCCCCGCTGTCGGGCAGCGATTGCCGACCGGAGGCCGCGGCTGTTCCGCATAGCTGAAGAGGTGATCGGATCACGTCCTTACACCACGGGATCAACTCAGCCCGTCGGCGTTCCCTGGTGAAAGCAAAGCCTCCATCCGGGTGCCTCTCACCTCCAGATCGATGATCGATTGCTTGTTTCCACTTCTGATCCATTTCGGACTTCGCTGACATACATCACCTGCGCGATGTCGCCGGACAGGGCGCGAACACGAAAGTCGCGCAGCGGTAACGTCGCTCTGATCTCAGCTTTGTCTGCCGGACCAAACAGCAACTCATCGCGTTGATAAATTCTACCGGACCGGCCAAATTCGCAGACTGGAGTTGGAGTTCCCCCGGTTTCGTGGACGGTTATGGGCTTAGAAACTCCAGCCCTTCAGCGGTGGTCCTTTCGTCGTTGATGGGTGACTTTTAGCCCAAAGCTGAGTGTCGGCGCGAGGGGTTGTACCAGCCTTCGATGAACTCGAAGCAGGCGACGCGGGCCTCGGCCTTGGTCTTGAACTTGCGGCGGTCGAGCAATTCGCATTCGAGCGTGGCGAAGAAGCTTTCACACATGGCATTGTCGTAGCAGTCGCCGATCGATCCCATCGACGGGCGCACGCCCATTTCCTTGCAGCGCAGGCCGAAGGCCACCGAGGTGTACTGCGACCCCTGATCCGTATGATGGATCGCACTTGATGGCTTTCGCTGCGTGACGGCCATGTTCATCGCATCGAGTACCAGTTGCGTTCTTTGCCGAGTGCCCATTGCCCAGCCGATGACACGACGGCTGAAGGTATCCAGCACGACCGCCAGATACAGAAAGCCCCCCAGGTCGGCACATAGGTGATGTCGACCACCCACAGCACGTTCGGCGCATCGGCATAGAAGTTGCGATCCACCAGATCGGCGGCAGGGCGCACTCTTGGGTCGCGTTCGGTGGTCACCACGAACTTGCGGCGGCTGACACCCCTCAAGCCTTTGGCCAGCATGAGACGCTCGACACGCTTGCGGCCAACCAAGACACCTTCATCTGCCAGCTCGGCGTGAATGCGGGGCGCACCATAAGTCTCTTTCGAAGCCTTATGGATCGCTACGATCTGCTTGTTCAGAGCCTCATCTGCTACCTGCCAGGCACTCGGCGGACGGCTGTGATAGGCATAGAGCCCGCTGCGGGATACACCCAGCGTGCGCGACATCATCTGGATCGAATACTCGGCCCCCCTCTCGGCGAATGATCCATTCGCCTGGCGGCAACGGGATTTGCGGTCATGAACTCGAAGACCTGCGCGATATCACGTCGTTTTGTGCAAACCAGGCCGCGGCCTTTGAGAGGATATCGCGCTCCTGGCGCAGCTGCTTCACCTCGCGCCGAAGCTGGCGCAGCTCGTCACGTTCTTCGCTGGTCAGGCTGCTTGGATCATCGCCATCATCGGCAGCCGTCTGCCTGACCCAATCGTGGATCGTGGCAGCGCAGGGCTCATACTCCCGCGACAGGCTTTCAACACTGCGCCTGGTGCGCACCAATGCAACCATTTGCTCCCTGAATGCCGTCGGGTACGGGTTCCTCGTTCTCAGCACGAAAAACAATCTCCTTCATCAGTGAAAAAGTGTCCACGAAACCGGGGGAACTCCACCCTTCGTATGCCGATACCCGGCCCGGTTCACTGCGTCGACGTGCTGACAGCGCTAGTGAGCTCAACATCAGAGCTGGTGAGCAGCCGCCTCGCCTGACAGCCAGGCACCGTGGACGGTTGCGAAGCAGGTGGGCCAGGCATGCTCGCCCGCGATGCGGATGCGCGCGTCGAAAGGTTTGGTCAGCACATCGCGTGCGGCGGCATGGCCGGGGCGACAAGCGGCATAGGACCCGCGCGAGAATGGATCGCCCCGCCAGTCCGTCGTTTCAATCCGGACGATGCGCTTCGCGGCGTTCGCGCCGAAGGCGTGGCGGACCATCTCGCGCCCGGCTTCGGCCCGGGAGGAGGGTCCTTCCGCCCAGAGCGCATCGCCCGCCCGCCCCGCCACATGGGCCACCAGCAGCGGACGACCGAAGGGATGCACGTGCAGGTTAATCGGTGTGCGCCCGATGGGAGGGCCGTCGATCACGTCGGCGTAGACGTGGTTCAGATCGCCAATCGGCTCGTCGAGTTCGATCGCGATTTTCTAGAACACGCCCATCGGACAGTTCCGGGCGGCGTCGACGAAGGCCGGCGGCGCGCCCTCGATCTCCAGCTCGCCGTCCGCAAGGATGCTCGTCGGCACGGTTATGATGGCGGACTTGCTTTCCAGCACGCCCGCCCGCGTCACAATGCGGAGGTGTCGTCTACCGCACTCGATCCGCGTTACGGGAACGCCTGTGCGGATCGGCAGGCCGTCGGCCAATCGCGCCACCAGTGCGCCGTAACCATCTTCAACCGGCCAGTCTTCGCCCGTATCGAGATACCGCGCCATGTCCGCCGTCGAGCACAGGTCCGGGTCGTGCCCCATCATCTCAGAGATCGTTCGCCAGATCAGCCGATGGTAGGGGCCGTCGGGGTCCGGCAGCGCGTCGGCGAAGGAGACGTCGCGCGTCGCCCCCACGGCGTCCACGGCATCGAGCGCGTCTCTCAGCGCTTGCGTATATGCGCCGACCTCCTCTGTCGGAAGCTCGGCACCGCCGCCCGTGAAGAGGTGTCGGCTTTTGTAGGTGATGGTCGGGTCGTAGCGCCAGCCGAGGCGGTCGGCCTCAGCGACCAGCGGGTTCTCGGACGCGGAGTGCATCCAATGCGCGCCCCGGTCGAAGGCAACGCCCGCGAACGTCTTATCATCCGTCGAGGCGCGATCCCCGATGCGGTCGCGGGCCTCCAGGACGATCACGTCGCGTCCTTTCGCCTTGAGGCTCCGCGCGGCGGCGATCCCGGCGGCGCCTGCGCCTATCACAACGCAATCGCGCATCGCCTTAATCCCGCAGCCCGTCCACGAGACATTGCGTCAGCGCCATCGCAATGCGCCCATCGGGGTCAAGCCGAGGGTTGAAGATACTGACCGACATCCCCGCAAGCCGACCCGTCCCGCGGACCGCGCGGAGCGTCTGCGCGACCTGGTTCCAGTGGAGCCCACCGGGCTGACGGTAATCAACGGCGGGGTTGAGATCGTCATCCACGACGTCGGTATCGAAGTGCAGCCAGATCGGCTCCGCCGGGTCGCGCCCCGTCATGTCGCAGGCGCTGTCCAGCGCGGCGTCCAGCCCCATGCGCCTGATACGGGCGAGATCGAAGGCTGGTATACCGCTTTGCTTGATGGTTCGCCCGGCGGCCGAGGCGACCTCTTGCGTGTCGCGGAAGCCGAAAGCCACGGCATGCTCCGCCCTTACGTAGGGGGACAGACTGTCGATGTCGGAGAGCAAAGGGTGCGTGGCACCGGTCGCAATCGCGAGGCCCATATCCGCGACTTCGCCGGATTGGTCGCCCGCTCCATCGTAGTAATCCTGATGCCCGTCGAGGTAGAAAAGCCGTGGTGTGCCCGCCCTGCGCAAAGCGACAAGTGCGCCGATCACGATGGAGCAATCGCCACCGAGTAGAATCGCGGTCCGCCTGTTCGCCCGTTCGGCCGCGACTATCTCAGCCAATTCCAACGAGTAGTCGCGGATCGCCCGGCCATTCAGATAGTTCGTCTCCGGGTCCTTTTCTCGGATGTATGGGCCGGGGTCGACCTCACCGACAACCGGCGCGGACAGACGTTCGGACAGGCCGTGATCCAGAAGCGTTCGTCCCAGGTTCTGCACGCCACTCGGCCATAATCCAAGAGATGTCGGGCAGGATACTATACTGTAGGACATAGATGGGACCTGAGTGACGAGCTATGTGGATTATATATGACTCAATCATATAACATGTCGAGAGCTGAATGAGTGATACCCGCATAGTAGCAACGCGCCTTGGCGCGCTGGCCCTTGCCGTGACCGACGTTCAGCGCCGTTACACACCAAAGACGTTGGCACGCGCGCCGCAGGATGCGGCCCTATTAAATACCGTGGTACAGACGCCGGGGTTGATGACAGAGGAACTGACTGAGATCCTCGGCCTGACACATTCGGGAACCGTGCGTGCCATCGACCGTCTGGTTTCGAGCGGACACGCCGTACGCCAGTCCCACGCGCGAGATGGTCGAGCGGTTGGCGTCCACCCCACCGACGCGGGAACTGACCTCGTTCAAAACATGCAAGACGAGATACACAAAGCGCTCGGGTCCGTATTCGTAGACCTAGATGAAGAGCAACTTGATACCGTCGCTTCGGTGATTGATTTTATCGTTATGGGTTTCGTTGGGGATCGCCGAACCTCTGATCGCATCTGTCGGATGTGCGACGAACACATTTGTAGACCCGAGACCTGTCCTGCCGAGCGGTTCGACAGAGCATGACCTGTCCCGACGGCGGCCTCGTCTCGATCAGCCTACAGGTATGGTGTTCAGGAGCGGACCTTCCTAGAGGGCGCGGCGAAAACGCGAATTGTATGCGTCTCGTTTGTCCGTCACGGCGGCGGCGATAGTACGGACCTGGTTCGGGTCAGATCGACGCCCGTGAACGACTGGTTCGGTGACCTACGCCGCATCGCAACGAAAGTGCCGCTGCGTTCGCGAAACAATGCTGCATCAGCGAAGGGCTGAAATCCAAGGCCGGGTCTGTCCCCGAAGCAGCCCCTCCAACATCCGACAAATCCCCCCTGCCGCTCACTCCAATTCATATTTCACCGTTGAGACCACCCTGATCCGTTTGCGCCGCTCGGCCCGCTCATCATAGTCGCCATCGGCCGCCGTGATCTGGACGACGCCCTGATTGGCCGATGTGATCCGGCCGACGACCGATCCGCTGTCGGCGGCGAACTGGCGGGCGGCGGCGCGGGCGTTCATGGTGGCCTCGGCGATCATTTCAGGCTTCAGGGCATTGAACCCCGAGAAGGAATAATGGGCGCGGGGCATCTCGCCATAATCGCTGGTCCCGAGGAGGACGCCCTGATCGAGCAACTCCGCGCTCCGCCCAGTCAGGGCCTCGATCACGTCCACATCCTCCGACCGCATACGAAGGGCACCGGAGGCGATGTAGCGCAACCGCTCCTCCTGCCGCCCGCCGCCGATCTGAATGTAGGTGCGTTCCAACGAGAGCGAGAACGGCTCGACCATCATCTCCGCCTGAGACAGGCCGCCCGCAGCGCCGAGTGCGAGCGCCGCATCGCGGGCGGCGATAGCATCGCGGATCGCCGTCTGTCGGTCAGCCCCCTGCCCCCGGAAGGGCAAGCGCCAGGTCGCAAGGTCAGCTTCCACCACACGCTCCGACAGCCCCTTTACGGATACGAGCCGTGGCGGCGTCTGGGTGTCAATGATCGCCCCGGCAAGCAGCCAGGCCGCCAGCGCGATACCGGCCCCGAGGCTTACCCCCGCCAGCCCAAGCGCACCGGCTGGCCACGTCTTATGATGTTCCATCAAACCCTCCATGATCTCATCGGAAAGTAATGGTGATGCCGCCGGTCAGCGGAGCGGCGCAGTTGAGCAGAATTTCATCAGTTATTCGGGAGAAACAGCCAGGACGCAGCAGCATGAACCGGCTTTCGTGCGCCGCTGCACGTCAATGTGACGGGAAGTTCATCGCGTCGGCTCCTAAATCGAGGTCAACAGATATAAATCAGGAGGTTTCGATGCGCATCTCAACCCTGTCCCCGCTCCGCCACAGTGCCATCTTCGGCCTTACGGTGCTTTTGCTGGCAAGCCCGGTCGCCGCAGACCGCAATGCAGACGCGATTGACGCGCTACGCGCATTGTCGAGCAATCCGGCAGCACCGGTGGCCCCTGTCCTGTCCGAGTTCGAATTTAACGAAGCGCTCTTCTTGCTGGATGGGTTGAGCCGACATGAACTGACGAGATTGCGCACTGCAATCGACGACCGCGCCGTCAACCTGCCAAGCAATATAGAAGGCGCGATCGTGGGCAAAGTCACCAGATCGGGCATCAGCCGTAACAATCCATGAATACCAACGCACCAAACGGAAAAGGGCGGCCCGGCAAGGCCGCCCTTTCTCGCATGTAACAACCGATCAGAGCGCTGCGGACAGACCCTGCACCGCGCCAATGAACTGCGTCGGCACGTATTTCTCATCATTGGAGACGGCAGCGTAGACAGGTTCCATCTTTGTCGAAATCTGATCATAAACTGCGGCGTTTATATGCCCCGCAACGCGCATCGCCTCGAGGATGGAGCCGAGCGCCAACGTCGCCTGTTCCGCGGTTTCATAATCCGCGAAGTAACCCTTCGCACCGCGGCTAATGATGGTCTGCATTGCGTTCCGCATATCGGCCGCTGTCAGTTCCTTCTGCGCGATGGCCTGCACCGCCGCGCGTGCGGTGGACCGGGTCTTCTTCGCCGCGTCCGCAAATGCCTCGCGGGATGTTTGCGTCGCCTTGTGCATCGCCGCGATATCCGCGGACATCGCCTCCGCAAGGCCACCGCCCGCCATCCCGAGCGCCACTTCGAGCATCAGCATGTTGGCATCGTTGAACTTCACGACACCAGGGCCGAGGCCCGTACCGGGGCGCGGGTTCCATGCGGTGGGGAAGGTGCCATCCTCAGTGGGCAGTGACGACGACATCGGCTGATGGCAGGCATGGCAGTCGAAGAAGGCCAGTTCGGGGAACAGCCCGTTGGAGGCATATTTGCTGTCCAGCATGAGGTCCATCCGACGCTCGACCATCATCGCCTGACCGATGGCCCATGTGCGGACGCCGTCGATCACGGTCTTGCGCTCGCGATAGTCGTCGTCGACCACGTAATGGGCCGGCTGAAAATCGGTGAAGCTGTCCATCTCGAAGCTGATGCGCGGGTGGCCGGCCCCCATGATCTCGTGCGTGGCGAACTGGTTCGAATTGCCGAGATGGCAGTCGAGGCAAATATTCGCCCGCGTCACCGGATCTTCGAGTGCAATCAGACCATTTTGCACATTCACATTATGGGCGGACCCCCCGATATGCAGACCCATCCAAGGGGCGGATCCCGCACCATGGCAGGCTTCGCAACCAACACCGTCTGCCAGCACGAACTGAGGTCCGCGCTTGTCTTCCGGCACATTGTCGGCATGGCAATCGAGGCAGATTTTCGCCTCATGGGCGTTCTTCAGGCCGAGGTTTTTTGCAATGCGTTTGGAGCGCGGCTCCAGCAGCACCTTATAAGCCGTCGCATGCGTGTCGTATTTTTGCCAAGTGACGTATTCGTTCAGAAGAACCGGCGAAGAGGAAGAGGCAACCTGACCGTGACACCCGCTCGATCCGCAACTCTTCACACCCAAATGAACATCTTGTGCAAATGCCGGAGCGGCGAGCCACCCCACCATCATCATCACAAATGCAACCGCGCTAAACCTCGACATGATATCCTCCTCTGTCGGCGCTAGTTGGGTGAATCCCTTGCCCCCACCCAAATGACCTGATCACAACGATACGTCTTGCGCCGCGATCCGCCAAACTCGAATATGCCCATAGAGTGAAAAAAAGGGTGCAGAATCAGTGTTGGAAGGTGCGAAAAGCCACATGGAGGCCTGTATCGGGGCGCTGATCGGTGCTGGCGCGATCAGTCAGCCGGACCTCGACCGGGCGCGCGCGACCTCCCGCAAGGGCGAATCTCCCATGGCTGCCGCGACCCGGATGGGACTGCTCAGCGCTGATTCGTATGCAGATACCGCGGCCCGGACCCTCGGCTTTCGCCGGATGGCGGTAGCAGAGGTTGCCGCCCTGCCCGGTCCGCCTGCGACCGGCGCGCCCCAGCGCAGCTTTATCGCCGGGCATCAGGTCGCCCTCGCGGAGGATACCGACGGCGCGCTGATGGCGGCACTGGCCGACCCGTTCGATCAGGCATTGATCTCCGCCCTGCGCATGGGCACCGACCGCCCCATCACCCTCGCTGTGACCACGGAGGCCGCGATCGCCGCCTGGCGCAGGCAGCATCTTGCCGCCGATGGCCCGTCACCGCGCCAGAGACCGGCAGAACCAACGGCCAGCGGTGAGGCCGTCGAAGCGATGGAGGCCTTGCTGGAGAAAGCCGCCCGCACCGGAGCATCCGATCTGCATCTTGAACCGACGGCGGAGGGCGGAATTGCCCGCGCGCGTATCGACGGCGTGATGCGCCGCGTTGGATCGCTCGACCGCGCCACATATCCGGCAGCGATTGCCCGCGCCAAGGTCCTCGCGCGTCTCGATGTGGCGGAGCGTCGCCTGCCGCAGGACGGACGGGCGCGGATGGCACTGGCCGGACGGCAAATCGATCTGCGCCTCTCCACCGCCCCGGCGATGGAGGGAGAGACATTGGCGATCCGCCTGCTCGACCCGGCAGCCGCGCCCGGTCGGCTGGATGCACTGGGGTTTCCGGATGAATATGCGGGGATTGTGGCCGCCGCGAGCCGCGCACCCCACGGCCTGTTCTTGCTGACCGGGCCAACGGGCGCGGGCAAGACGACGACGCTGCATGCCGCGCTCTCCATGCTCTCGGATGAGGCCCGCAAGATCATGACGGTGGAGGACCCGGTCGAATACGCCCTGCCCGGTGCCGTGCAGATGCAGGTGAAATCCGAGATCGGGTTCGACTTCGCCCGCGCCCAACGCACAATGCTGCGCCACAACCCGGATGTGATGATGGTGGGTGAGATCCGCGATGGTGAAAGCGCATCGATCGCCATTCAGGCGGCGCTGACCGGGCACCTCGTGCTCTCCACCGTTCATGCCAATTCCGCTGCCGGGGCGGCCATCCGGCTCCTTGATCTTGGCGTCGAGCCGTTTCTGATCTCGGCCGCCCTGATCGGTGCCGGGGCGCAGAGGCTGGCGCGGCGGCTATGCCCGGATTGCGCGGAGCCTGACCATCCGGATCGCGAAGCGCTGCACAGGATCGGCGCGCCGCGAGACGGCACTTGGCGACGCGCGCCCACCGGGCCAAATGGCTGCGCGACCTGTGGTGGCACCGGGATCAAGGGCCGTGCGCCAGTGGCGGAGGCGTTCCTTGCAAACCGGGAGTTCTCCGACGCGGTCCGAGGCGCGGCACCATCGGAAGCCGCGCTCGCGGCGCTGACGGATGCGACGCCGCTGCATCAGGCCGCACTGGCGCTGGCCGCCGCCGGAACAATCGCGCTGGATGAGGCCCTGCGCGTTGCCCCCATCTCGCACGCCGCGCCATGAGCGACACGCTCTTTCAGTACAAGGCCCGCGACACCGGCGGCGCGCGGCGAAGCGGGCTCATCGCCGCGGCATCGGAGGGCGACGCCGCGCATCAACTGGAACGCGCGGGGCTGACGCCACTGACCCTCGCGCCCGGCCGGGCGGCGCGGCGGGCGCGGGCGACGCTCGACCATCGCGCCGCCGCGATGCGCCGCCTCGCTTCGCTGACGGCAGCCGCAGCACCGCTGGACCGCGCATTGAAACTGGCAGGAGGAACGCAGAGCGCAGGGCCGCTCTTCAGCGATCTTGCGTTGACCGTCGCAGGCGGCAAACCGCTGTCCGATGCGATGGCCGACTGGCCCGGCGACTTCGCCGATGCGGAAATCGCGCTGATCGCGTCGGGTGAAGCCACGGGCAGCCTGCCCCGCGCCACCGCCGCAACCGCCACCCTGATGGAGCGGCGCGCCGCCGGACGGCGCACCGTCGCATCCGCGCTCGCATATCCTGCCTTTGTGGTCATCGCTGCGTTGCTGGCAGGTGCTGTCTTCATCGGTTTCGCACAACCTCGTTTCGAGGAAGTCCTGCGCGCAACCGGGGCTGATATCTCGCCAACCACCGACTGGTTCTTCGCAGCATCCGGTATCTTGCGCGATTTCGGCGGGCCGATCCTGCTCGCGCTCCTCGTCCTTGGTCTCGTCGCCGTTATGATGGGTGGCACAGAGGGGGGGCGGCGCGCAATCACCGGGATCGCCCACCGCCTGCCCCTGATCGGGCCGCTTCTGTCTGACCGTGCGATGGAAGCTTACTGCGGCGCGCTCGGCGCAATGCTCGGCGGCGGCGCGCCGGTGCCGGAGGCGGCACGCCTGTCGGCCCGGATGCTTGGCGCACCGGCGCTTATCACCGCCGGTAGAAACGCCGCGGAGGGCGTGATCGCGGGCCGCGCCTTCTCTGCCGCGCTCCGCGACACGGGGCAGTTCCCCGATACGATGACCGCCTTTGTGGAGATCGGCGAGGAGACCGGTGGCCTTGCCCCCCTCATGGATAACGCCGCACAACATTTCGGGCAGGAGGCTGAGGCCCGCGCGCGCCGCCTCGCCGCCGTTGCGGCCCCGGCTGCGACCGCCATTCTCGGCCTCTTGATCGGGGTCGGGGCCTATCTGATGATGACTGCGGTTCTGGATGTCTATGATGCGGCATTGTAAGGGGCGTCGGATGAACAGAAAACGCAGATCACGGCAGGGCGAAGCCGGGTATTCCCTGATGGAGATCCTGATCGCGCTGGCAATCATCGCCCTCCTTATCGGTGTCGCCGGACCGCGCATCTTTGCCCTGTTCGAGCGCGGGAAAGCCAAGATCGCCGAAATCCAGATCGAGCAATTGCAACAGGGGCTCGACCTCTATCGCCTCGACATGCGCCGCTATCCGACCACCGTAGAAGGGCTTCAAGCGCTATTGCAGCGCCCCGGTGCCGAAAGCGGGCGCTGGTCCGGCCCCTATCTTGACAAGGTCTCGGGCGTGATCGACCCCTGGGACAACCCCTATGCCTACCGGTCCGACGCGGCGGGGGCGTATGAGCTGATGAGCCTCGGTGCCGATGGCGCGCCGGGCGGTGATGGGGAAGACGCTGACATCCGGGCGCAATAGATCAGAGCGCGGCACCGCGCTGCTGGAGGCCGCCATAGGCGTCGGCCTTCTGGCGCTGATCGCCGCGACTGGCCTCAGCGCCTTTTCTCGCGCGGGCGAGGTCAGCCGCCTCGCAGAAGCCCGGATCGACGCCCTGGCGCTGGCCGAAAACGCGCTGGAGCTTGCCTCCGCCAGCGCGTTTCTGGGGATCGCGCTGCAGAACGGCGAGGCGCAGAAAAGCGGTACTGGCTGGCAGGTTATCGCACGCCCTTACCGTGATGACGAAAGCGACGGGCCAATTGCCATGCTGGAGATCACGGCGGTTGCCGAAGTGGCCGGCGGCCCCGATGTCACGCTGCGCACCCTGCGTGCGTTGCCACGATGAGCCGCGATCCGCAAACCGGCGCGGCGCTGCTGGAGGTGGTCATCGCGCTTGCGCTCACTGCTATGATCGCGGCGACGCTGACCGGCATCACCGGCTTCGGCCTTGCTTCGGTGGAACAGGCAGAAGACGCGAGCACCGACAGCGCCGCGCGATTGGTTGAGCGGCGCAGCATCACCAACATGCTCGCCCGCATCGCCGCTCCGGGCCCCGATGAGCCAAGCCTGGTCGGCACACCGACGGACCTGATCTGGCGCGGTGTGATCCCGGCCGCTGATGGCGGATGGCAAAGCGGGATCTGGTCTCTGGACGCTGAAGAGGGGGCGCTGCGCCGCTGTGCGGCCATGGCACGAGACAGCTGTATGGGAGAGCCGTTTCTGTCTTTGGGTCAGATAGATAACGATCAAATTCTCACGTATCAGTTGAGGTCCGGGGATTGGAGCGAGGACTGGTCCGGCGACGGACTGCCTGAGGTGATCCGCATCCAAAGCGAGGCGTCCAAGATCGACATCGCCCCACGGGTCGGCGGGGCCGCGCGATGACCCCTTTGCGTCCCAGAGCGGAGCGTGGCGCGGCGCTGCTGATCGTCCTCGGTGGGCTGGCGCTGATCTCGGCGCTTGCCGCGATGGCGCTTTCCGCCAGCACCGCGCCTGCCACCCGCGCCGCCGTCGCCATTGCTCAGGCGCAAGCAAATCGGGTTGCCGAAGCTGCGGCGCATCGCCTGATCGCAGCGCTTGGCCGCGATGACCTGCGCCGGGTCACACCGCTGGATGGAACAGTGATTTCCACCCAGTTCTTCGGTGCCGACATCGACATTTCCGGGCAGGATATGGGCGGCCTGATCGATATCAATCACGCGTCCGAGCCAGTGCTTGAACGCCTGCTGGCCCTAACCGGTGCCGATGAGGCCGCAGGCATCGCAGCGCAATGGACCGCACGCCGCGACAGGAGCGCGGGCAGGCGCGCCTTCACGGTACCTGAAGATGCGCTTGCCATGCTGACCGACGACCAGCAAAGGGCGGCGCGCGCCGCCCTTCCGCATCTGACCACATGGTCAGGGCGCGATCTGATTGATCCTTACGTCGCCACCGCGCCCGCGCTCGCCGCCATATCCGGCATCAGCCTTGAGGGCGCGCAAGCCTTCGTGGCAGAGCGGACGCTGACGGGACGGCAGGTGGCCCTGCCCGACGCGGCGGATGACAGCGCGCTCGCCATATCCGACGCGCGGGAAGTGCGCCTGTCCATCCGCGCCACGACGCCCGAAGGCGGCCGTGCGTCGTTGCAGGTCACCGTGCGCATCGGCCGATCGGCGCGGGCACCGATCACGATCCTGGCCTGGCGCTGAAATAGCCGCCCCTGCACGACCGTCGCCCATGGACACCACCGCTACCCCGCTTATCATGATAGCTGCGAAGAGGAGGGCGTGATGGAGCTTTGGCGTCAGATCAGTGATTTTGGCCAATGGTTGGCCGAGGTTGGCGCGGCGCTGTCGCCACGACGCGCGCCCCCCCATGCGCTCGGTCTCTCTGATGGTGCTCCGGTTTTGCTAAAACGCGACGGCAATGGCTACGAAGTGGAACGACCGGCGCAGCGCGGCGACAAGGCACCCCTGTTTCTCAATCAAGACAATGTCTTGCTGGCGACCCTTGAAATCAAAGGCGAAGCGATGCTTCTGGGGCGCGGACCAGCGCGGATTGAGGCTGCCAAACGCTGCCCCTTCCCGCTCGATCAGGCCCGCTGGACGCTAAGCCGAGTTCCGGTCGCCTGGACAGACGCAGCACCATGGCAGTTTGCCGCCGCGCCCCTGTCGCGCATCGCTGGCATCGAGGCGGCGCTGACCGCCGCCGGTGCCAAACCGCTAGGCGCGTTTGCCATTTCGGGGGGGACCGTCCTGATGCTGGATGGAGCCCGATCACCCCGCCTTGCCATCGCTTCGGCAGGATTGGCAGTCGTGGCTGCGATGGTCGCCGCCATCTCACTGAGCGCCGATAGCGCGGCACTGACTGACGCGGCGGAGGCACGCCTCGCCGCCGCGCGCGCCGATCTGACCGCCGCCGAAGAAGAGGCCGCGCGCGCCGCAACGGTGCGCGAGACCGCCGCCGGACCGATCCGCGCCGCGCAGGCGGCAGATACGCTACTGACCGCCGCGCCGCCGGTCGCAGCCGCGCTCGCCGCGGTGACGAAAGCCATGCCCGATACCGCCCACGCCCGCCGCCTGTCGATCCGCCCGGGCCAGTTAGAGGCGGAAATCCTCGCCCCCGATGCGGCCGCCCTTGCCCGCACCATCGCCGCCGACGGCAGTTTCAGCGCGGCACGGCTGAAGACCGCCGCACGGGTTGAGGCGCAGACCGGTCTACAGCGCGCAACACTCGAAATCTTGGTGCCCGATCTGGCGGAGGATCCGCAATGACCGCGCCGCCACCCTGGCGCAGACTGTCGCCCGCCAGTGGCGCGGCGCGCCTTGTCGCGCTCCTGACCTGCGGTATCGCGGCAGGGTTGATCCTGCTTGTTGTCATCGCGCCGCTGCTGGCGGGGTGGGAGGATGCTAAGGACCGCGCCGCACGGCTCGACACGCGCGCTGCGGCGCTGGCGGAGGCAGCGCGGGATCGGCGAGCGGAGGCAGCGGTGACCGCCCCAGATTCCAAAACGCTGGCGCAGGCGGTTGCATATCTTGATGCCCACGCGCCCGTCGCGAACGCCGAAGGTGCCTTGCTTGACCTGATATCGGCCCTGCGGCTGATCGCGCAAACTGCCGAAGTTGACCTGACGACCGCAACACCGCTGGATGCCGGACGCAGCGGCGCGCGCCGCACCATGCCGCTCGACATGGCTGGTCTGACCGTCGCGGCGGCTGAGGCGCGGCTGGTGACCGATCATGGCGGCCTGGCGCGGTTCCTGCAGGCGGTGGAGGCGGCAGAGCCGACCCTGCGTGCGGCGACGCTGGACGTCGCGGCGCGCAGCACATCTGCCGGGGCTGAGGACAAGCGCCTGTCCGTGACCATCACCATCGTCTCGCTGGCACGGACCGAGATCGCACAATGATACGGGGCCTCGTCATAGTCTCATGCCTCGCGCTGACGGCGGGCTTTGTCGCCATCACCGCCCTGCCATGGCTGCAAACGCCGGACGAGCGACCAGGCCTCTCCGCGGCGGATCGCGCCGCCACGGCGGCACCGGTGCTGCACCTGCGCGCGCCCATGCCGACCGACATGACCTCCATAACGGAGCGTCCGCTGTTCAGCGCCGTCCGCCGCCCGCCGCCGCCGGAGGAGCCGGGCACACCACTGATCGACCCCAATGCGGACCTCCTCTTCGGCGAATACGAAATATCCGGTGTCGTAATGCTGGGCGACAGCGCCATGGCCATGTTGCGTGACCGCGAGGGGCGTCTGACAAGGGTGCGCACCGGCGATCAGGTGGAGACCCCTGATGGCATCGCTGTCGTGACCGCGATTACCCTCAACGCCTTGACCTTCCGGCGGGGCGGCGACACGGTCACCGCAACCGTGCAGCGTGAGGGGGTAACGACAGAGTGAAACCAGCAATAGCCACAGTTGCACTGACCATTGCTGTGCTGACCCTGTCAGCCTGTGTAGAGGGTCAGGGCCTCGCGCCGCCCTTCTCGAATGAGGGTCACCTTTCCTCGCCGGTCGACAGAGCAGACCCCGCCGCGATCCCCGAAACAACGGCGGTAATCGCGGAGGCAGGCCGGGCACAGCGCGGCGGTGGTGCGCGCCTTCTCGGCCAGTCTCGGTCCGCCGCCAGCGGCCCGACAACGCTGCTCAGCGACACGCCCCTTGATGGTCCGCCGATCGGCCTGAATGTTCAGGATACGCCCATCGCGGATGCCGCCGCCATCGTACTGGGCGAGGCGCTGCAACTGCCTTTCGTGGTCGACCCGTCGGTCACCGGAACGATCAGCTTTCGCGCCGATCCGCCCCTGCCGCCGCAACAATTGCTGAACGCCTTCCGCGCCACGCTGGAAGGGCGCGGCCTGTCGCTGACGCGCGTTACGGGCATCTACCGCGTTGCCGGTGCCGGAACCGCGCGCAGCGACGCGGAACTGATCCCCCTGCGCTTCATCGCCGCCGCCGAGGTCGCAAAGGCGCTGGAGCTGGCACTGCCGGCGGAGCGCATTCGCATCGTCGATGGTCCCGGCGGCGAGGCGGTGCTGGTATCAGGCTCCACCGACGAAATCAGCCTGGCACGCGCGACCATCGCGGCGCTCGATGTCGATGCGCTGAGCGGGAACTCTGTAATGCTGGTCGGGCTCTCCCACGCGCCCGCCGACACGTTGGCATCCGAACTCGCAGGCGTCTTCGGCGGTGATGCGGCACCCGGCCTGCGCGAGGATGACGGCCCGATCCGGGCAGGCGGATTGCGCATTGTTCCGCTGGAACGCCTTGGCGCGGTCATGCTGCTGGCACGCGATGGCGCGACGCTTGACAGGGCGTTCGCCTGGGTCCGGCGTCTCGATCAGCCGCGGGCCGCGGAGGCGCAGCGCCTTTTCGTGTATCGCGTCCAGAACCGGCCCGCGGCAACATTGGCTGACAGTCTCAATTCGCTCTTTTCCGGCCCCGAGGTCGAGGAGGGCGAAGGCGCACCGCTGGACCTGCGCGGCGAGGCCCCGCCCCGTATCGTGGTCGATACGGAAAAGAACGCATTGGTGATCTCCGCCGCCTCACGCCAGTTCGACACTCTCGTTGACCTGATCAGGCAGCTTGACAGCGCACCGCTGCAAGTCCTTGTTGAAACAACGATTTTGGAAGTCACGCTGGGTGATGAGCTGCGCTATGGCGTCCAATATGCGTTCTCTGTCGGGAACCTCTTCAGCGGCAGTGCTGGCGGCGTCGTTCTGACGAATACAGGCGCGAATATCACGCCGGAATTTCCGGGCTTTGCCTTTACTGTCGGCACCGGCGTCGGACCGGAGGCGATTATCGACGCGCTGGACAATGTGACCGATGTGGCGGTGATTTCGTCACCAAAACTGCTGGTACGCGACAATCAGTCGGCGACGCTGCAGATCGGCGATCAGGTTCCGATCGTCACCCGCACGGCGCAGGGTACGACGACAGATTCGACCATCGTCAATTCCGTCGAATATCGCGACACCGGTGTGCGCCTGACTGTGACCCCGCGGGTCAACTCCGGCGGGTTCGTATCGCTGGAGGTCGATCAGGAAGTCTCTTCCGTCGCGCCGACTACGACATCGGGCATCGACAGCCCGACGATCTCGCGCCGCTCTGTTACGACGGATGTAACGATCCGATCAGGCCAGACCGTGGTCCTTGGCGGGCTGATACAGGACAGTTCATCCGCCGGACGCACCGGTATTCCGGTGCTGAACGAGATACCGATCCTCGGCGCAGCCTTCGGGCGGCGGGAACAACAGGCCGGGCGGACCGAATTGCTGGCTCTTCTGCGCCCCCATATCCTGTCATCGCCCGAACAGGCCGAGGACCTGACAGAGCGCTTGCGCGCCGAGTTCGAGGCGATCACCCGGCAAGTCACCCCGCGCGTGCGGCGCCCCGGTCGTACTGTCCTGCTTGATCTGTCCGACCCGAACTGATGTCGCCGTTCCTGTTCGCTCAGGCCGAGTACGACGCCCGGCTGGCAAAGACGCGGACTGCCATGGCCGCGCGCGGGATTGATGCGCTGATCGTTTGCGACCCCAGCAACATGAACTGGCTGACCGGCTATGATGGCTGG
Source organism: Pseudomonadota bacterium (assembly GCA_039030855.1). Lineage (GTDB taxonomy): Bacteria > Pseudomonadota > Alphaproteobacteria > Rhodobacterales > Rhodobacteraceae > Pikeienuella. The sequence continues at coordinate 162,239 of JBCCDJ010000002.1, read as the reverse complement.
TCATTCTATGTCCATCAGGCCGTGATCGTCATGCCGACCGGCCAACCCCTGATCTGGGTGCGCACACAGGACATGCCCGGCGCCTATCAGACGGCCTGGATCGACCGCAACAATGTGCTGACCTATCCAGAAGCGCATGTGCAGAACCCGCCGCATCATCCCTATGAGACGCTGGCACATCATCTCGCCGAGCGGGGGCAGAACCGGTCGCGCATCGCGGTGGAGATGGACAACTACTATTTCAGCGCCCGGTGCCTGGAGGTTCTGCGCCGCGATCTGCCCGATGCCGCCATCACCGATGCAACCGGCCTCGTGAACTGGCAGCGCGCCGTGAAATCCGATGCCGAGGTCGCGCTGATGGAGAAAGCCGGCACCATCTCCGCCGCGATCCACGCGACCATCCGCGAGACGATGCGCGAAGGGCTGCCCAAGAACGAACTGGTGGCCGAAGCCCAGCGCACCGCCATTCGCGGCGTGCCCGGTATTGCGGGCGATTATGCTGCCATCGCCCCCATCGCCCCATCGGGGGTGGAGGCGTCAGCCAGCCATATCACCTGGAACGACCGCCCCATGCAGCGTGGCGAAGCGACCTATTTTGAGATCTCTGGCTGCCACCGCCGCTATCACTGCCCGATCAGCCGGACCTATTTTCTGGGCGATCCCCCGGCCGATATCCGGCGCGGCGAAGAAGCCGTGATCGAGGCCATCGCCGACACGCTGAGCGCAGCCAAACCCGGCGCAACCTGCGAGGATGTCGCCAGCGCCGTCTATGCCAGTTTCGCCAAGCGCGGCTTTCACAAGGACAGCCGCACGGGCTATTCAATTGGCCTTTCATACCCGCCCGACTGGGGCGAGCGCACGATGAGCCTGCGCCCCGGCGACACAACGGTTCTGAAAGAGAACATGTGTTTTCACCTGATGCCCGGCCTCTGGACGCCCGACTGGGGCGTTGCGATTACCGAGAGCTTTGTGGTGACCCCTGATGGCGGGCGGCGACTGGCCGATATCCCGCAGGAGATTTTCGTGAAGGCCTAGGCCGCGCGATCAGAGATCGCTGAGGAACCCTTCCGCCTTCATGTCGGCGATCACCTGGGTCGCCATGCTGATCGACTCGCGCTGAATAAATGGCGTCAGACGGTCCATCACGACAGGCAATTTCGCCATCAGGTTCGCCATCTCCGGGTCGTCATAGATCCGAAGGAGCAGGTCAAGCTCACGCTCCGTGAATTCTTCGGCATAGATGCGGGCGGTTTCAGGCTCCATCAGGCGCATCAGGCCGATCATGGCGCTGGAAAACCGTCTGATCAGCATCGTCTTCTCGTTGGCCGGCAGGGTCTTTCCCTTGGCCTGCAACCCCTGTTCGATCTGGCTGGCCAAGGACTGCCCGGCGCGCGCGGCCATATCGCCCAGCGTCGCTTCGGTGATTGCCAGTCTGCTGATGCGTTCCGCCTTTTCCAGTTTCGTCTGCGCATGCGCCAGATGACCGACGAAGGATACCGCAAAGCAGATCGCGATCAGGGTCGATCTATTCATGGACTCATATCCCTTTGGTTGCGCGGACATACATGTTCAGGCCGCAACGCCCTCAGTAAACTGCAACCGCGCCAGCCGCGCATAGAGCCCGCCTTCGGCCACGAGGTCATCATGACTGCCGATGGCGACGATGCGCCCCCCTTCCATCACCACGATCCGGTCTGCCTGTTTCACCGTGGCAAGACGGTGCGCGATGACGATGGTGGTGCGCCCCTTGGACAGGCTCTCAACCGCCCGCTGCACCAGACGCTCACTTTCCGCGTCCAGCGCCGATGTCGCCTCATCCAGCAACAGGACAGGCGCATCGCGCAGGATCGCGCGGGCAATGGCAATGCGCTGTTTCTGGCCACCTGACAGCATCACGCCCCGCTCGCCAACAAAACTGTCATATCCTTCTGGCAGTGCGGCGATGAACTGATCCGCCGCCGCCGCCTTGGCTGCTGCTTCCACCTCCGCGTCGCTGGCATTGGGCCGACCGAAACGGATGTTTTCGCGCGCGGAGGCCGCGAAGATCACCGGGTCCTGCGGCACCAGCGCGATGCGGGCACGCGTCTCCGCCGGATCAGCGTCAGCGATATCCACACCGTCAAAGGTGATCACACCCTCATCAACGTCATAAAACCGCTGCAACAGCTGGAAAACCGTCGTCTTGCCTGCCCCGGACGGGCCAACCAGCGCCACCGTCTCGCCCGCCGCCACGTCCAGCGTCAGCCCCGTCAGCGCAGGAATGCTGGGCCGCGCAGGATATCTGAAGGAGACATCGCGAAAGCTGATCGCGCCGCGCGCATTGGCAGGCAGAGGCACCGTGGTCGCGGGCACACCGACCGGATCGGGACTGTGGAGAAGCTCCACCAGACGCTCCGTCGCGCCGGCGGCGCGCTGCAACTCGCCCCATACCTCCGAAAGGGCTGCGACTGCGCCAGAAACCAGCACCGCGTAGATGAGAAACTGGGCCAATTCCCCCGGTGTCATCACATCAGCGCGCACATCGCGGGCACCGATCCAGAGGACACCGACAATCCCCGTGAAAACCAGAAAGATGACAATCGCCGTCATCTGTGCACGCACCGACACCCGGCGGCGGGCCGCGTCATAGCTTTCCTCGGTCAGAAGGCCGAACTGGTCGCGGCTGGCGCTCTCCGCCGTATTTGCCTGCACCGTCTGGGCGGCAGACAACGTCTCCGACGCCTGGGCCGAACTGTCGGCAACCTTGTCCTGACTTTCGCGCGACAGGCCCCTGACCTTACGCCCCAGGATCAGGATCGGTGCAACCACCAGCGGCACGATCAGCAGCGTAAAGCCCGCCAGCTTCGGCGAGGTCCAGATCAGAAGACCCATGCCGCCGACGAACATCAGCACATTGCGCAGCGCGATGGACACGGAGGACGAGATCACCGACAGGATCAGTGTGGTATCGGTCGTGAGGCGGGAAATCACCTCCCCCGTCATCACCTTTTCATAGAAACCGGGGCTCATCCCGATCACGTGGTCATAGACGGCGCGGCGGATATCGGCGATCACCCGTTCACCAAGACGGGTGACAAGATAGTAGCGAAGCGCCGTCGCGATGGCGAGCGCACCGGCAATCGCAATCGCCGCCGAAAAGTAGAAATCCATCAACACCGCACTTTCGGCATTGAACCCGTCGATCACCCGGCGCACGGCCAGCGGCAGGATGAGGCTGAGCATCGCAGTGGTCACCAGCGCCACCAGCGCACCAACCACCAGCGCGGTGTAGGGGACCATAAAAGGAGCCAGCGCCCGCAGTGGTCTGACGGTTTTGCTCTTCTTGCGTTCTTCGGCCATACGCGCTCCCATTTTGCGCGCTGATGTAACCTTGTGTGACGATCTGCGGCAAGATCAGGCCATGCCATCGTGCGGATTTGACGCCGCTGATGCGGCATTCCGCAGTCTTTCATTGAAAGCTGCGTGAATTCGGCGCAGGAGTGGACAGCAGATTTTCGCCTAGGAGGGCGAATGCGCACGCTGATTTCCTTTGCCGCGCTTTTCATCTCGATTGCATTCGTGCAGCTTGGATCAGGCTCGCTTGGCCCCATTGATGCCCTGGCAGGCACGGCGCGGGGATTCTCCACGGCCGAGATCGGTCTGCTCGGCTCGGCCCACTTCCTCGGTTTCTTCATTGGCTGCTGGTTTACGCCGATCCTGCTCGGCACTGTCGGACATGCCCGCGCCTTTGCCGCCTTCGCGGCGATCGGCGCAATTGCCGCGCTGATGCATCCGGTCGTTCCTGACCCGATCGCCTGGGCGCTTTTGCGCATCGGGTCGGGCTGCGCGGTTGCTGGGGCCTACACGATTGCCGAAAGCTGGATCCAGGCGAAGGTCGACAATTCCAATCGTGGCCGTGTAACCAGCACCTATCGCCTCGTCGACATGACCGCCTCCATCGCGGCGCAGGGCGTCGTTGCGCTGCTCGATCCGACCTCCTACGTCGCCTATAACATCATCGCGGCGTTCTGCTGCTTTTGCGTCATCCCGCTGACCGTCACACGCTCTACCCCGCCGCAGGCGAACGCGGAGAAGGCCCTGCGACTGCGCCCGATGAAGGCGATCCTTTTGTCCCCTTTAGGCGTCCTCAGCGTCGTCGTCGTCGGTGTGACCAATGCCAGCTTTCGCATGGTCGGGCCGATCTATGCGCTGCAAAACGGGCTTGTGGTGCAGGAGATCGCGCTTTTCATGGCCGTTGGCGTGGCTGGCGGCGCACTTGCCCAATGGCCGTCGGGGTGGCTGTCGGACAAGTTCGACCGGCGCAAGGTGCTGATCGTCCTCTCCACGGCTGCGGCTCTTGTGTGCTTTGTGATATCGCTCGAACTGGTGAGCGGCACATGGTGGATCATTTATGCGTCCTCATTCGCGTTCGGCGCGGCCGCATTCCCGCTCTATTCAGTTGCAGTCTCACACGCCAATGACTTTGCAAGCGCGGAAGACGTGGTCGAATTGAACGCGGCGATGATGTTCTTTTACGGCGTCGGCGCGATCATCTCGCCTTTGGCTGCGGCGCGTCTTGTGGATCTTTTCGGCCCGAACTCGCTCTTCATCTATATCGCCATCGCCCATGTCGTGCTGATTCTCTTCGGATTATGGCGAATGACCCGCCGCCCGATCAGCGCGGAGAAGACCCCCCATTCCTATATTCCGCGCACCAGTTTCATACTGGGCCGCCTTTTTGGGACCAAACGATAGCCTAATTGTGTAATTGGCCACAAAAGCACAACATACTGTAACTAGGGGCTTTTGATGAAGCGGACGTTCGTCTTGCCTTATTTTGGCCATGAAGCTGCCGCTGACGCCCCATTTTCGCCACGTTGCTTTCCTCTCCTCTGCATGCGGGTCGGAGGATTCCGCCGGACGCTGGCTTGATTCTGGTTTCGTGGGGATATTCAGATGGTCTCAATGATGATGCGTAATCTCGTCGAAGCCGCGCTGACCGCGCATGGCTCTCGCGACAGGTTTGCTGACCGCATGACGAAGTTGGCGGAACAACAGGACGTCTATGTCGACGACAATGACGTGGCGGCCATGGCCCAGCTTGGCGAGCGCTATGTACGCGAGACGATCCGACTGCTTGAATCCTGCCTGACCGCCGCCGGGCAGGCCCACGCCGAAACCGTCCTTCAGCCCGTAATCAGTCAGTGCGAACGCTTCTTCCTGCAGCCCTCGCGGGGCCTGCCCGACCAGGTCGGCCTGCTGGGCATGATCTGCAACGCCTACCTTACACGCGGCCTGCTTTACGATGTGTCAGAACAGACCCGCATGATGCGCGGTTTTCCCCTGATCGCCGCAGACCCTCATGCCGAACGTGGGATCATCCGACGGTTGATCGGATCGGACCTGACGGAAGATCTGGACATGTTGATCGAAGAGGCGGCCACCAACCCCCAACTGCGCTTTATCGCCAGTGGCACCTATGTGCTGCAGTATTCGCTGCGCGCCACCGGCCAGGTCGGCGACTGGTCGCCCAGCCTGCAGGATGAGATGTCACGCTGCGGCGCGGCGCTTGGCCTCTCGCTCGGCTGAACGAAGCTCAGCTTACCGCACCCGGCGGAAAACCGGCGATATCACCCGTTTGCACCATTCGTTTCAGCAAGACGGCAGCACCAATCTGCTTTGACACCGCAGCAGGGTCGAAGACGCCATCACGAACGTATTTCCCGCTCACATAACGGCTTGACCCGCTCCAGAGATAGGGGCTGTGGGTCTGGCGGTAGCGGTAACCAAACCCGTTGTAGCGCTCGAATTCATAGAGAATGCGATCCAGCGTCCAATCCGCAACCTTGTCGAGCCCATGGCCGCGCAAGGCATCTTCTGCACTTTCCTCCCACGTAAACGGAGCGCTGCCATGGGCGGGCCGGCCGCGCGGCACGCGCCTGGTACGGGCCGTCAGCGGATCGCCATTATGGAGATGCGAAGTAAAATCGAAGCTCGCCTCCAGCCCGTGAATTGCGCCTGCCACGTACCAGGGGACGCCAATCAGCCTTTCGAGGGAACGATAGCGGCCCGCCGACTGCATAAGCCGCGCACAGGCCGCGTCGATCACGGCCATGCGCGCTTCGTCAAGTACGGCCACCTGCCAGGAGGACAGGTATTCTCGCCCAAGATCGGCAAATTTGCGGGACACGACCGGGGCTGCCTTCGCATCCATTGATGGCAGCTGTGGAACGGGAGCCGGATCGACGGGCGGCGACGGGTCGGATGGCGATGCGTCCTCAGCGGGCGCGATCGGCTTCGTCGTCGACGGCGGCTTCGCTGTTTTCTCAGGAATCTTGCCTGCGGGCGGAAGGGGCCGTCCAATCCTCTGGGCCAGTTTCTCGAATTTTTGCGTCGCCCGCTCAAACGCTTCGCGCGCGGTCGCAGCCGTGGCCTTGGTATCGGCGACCAGGTAGCGCCGCGCGGCATGCCGGCGCAGGATCGGCTCGGACGGGTCGCGGGCAATCCGGGAAATGGCATCGCGGCTGAGGCCGATGAAATGATATGAGACTGTCATTGCACGGCTCCGATCTGATTGAGGCGCGTCAGGAGCGAGGCGGAATGGGCGCGCAAACTGAAAAGTGCCGTCAGGCGATCTTCGACAGCGCCGCGAAAGCCATTTGCGCCGACGCCCTGCCCGGCAGCAGCCAAAAGCGCATCATAGTCATTGATCGCAGCCGCGATGATCCGCCATTCCTCGGCGATCTCGTCGAAACTGGCCAGCCGTTGCTCGGCCCGTGCCACCGCCTCCGCCATCGCTGCGATATCCGCTGACTGCAAGCGGCGTCCGCCTTCGGTCATGACTTCGTAGAGCGAGGCGGCCCCATATTGCGGCTCCTCGCGCACAAGCATGGCTTCGATGCGGCGGCTGAGCTGGTGGAATGCAGCAAGGCTGTTCAGCCCGGACGGCACTGACCGCTCTGCGGCGCGATCAAACACCGTATCCATCTCGGCCAGCCAGGCGAAATCTGCCTGCTCCAACGCCTCAGCCCGTGCCGCACGGCCGAGGCTGAACAGGGCAGGCGCATCGGCGCGAAGCGCTTCGATCAATGCCTGCGCCGGGGCGGTCAGCGCCGGTCCACTCTGCCCGCCCGCGAAAGCCGCGGCAAGCCGACCGCTGGCGGGGCCGAGAAGCGGGCCAATACCGGGTGCAAACCGGCTCAGCATCTGCGCCAGGTTGCCGATCCGCGACTGTGCCGAGGCGATGCCGGTCGCCTGCTCCTCAGTTACCGCGATCACCGCGACAAGGGCCGCGCAGCGGGCGCGCAACGCCGCTGCATGATAACGCGCCTCGCACGTGCTGCTGACCATCTGTTCAGCACCAAGTGACGCGGCATAGCGCACGCGCACGGCATCAGCATCGAAAACCGGGCGCAGCGCGTCATAGAGCTTCAACCCCGCATCGCGCGCTTCGGACAAAGACTGATAATCAGCCACCCCACCGCCGCCCGGTGCCAGCACCGGTGCCGTGCTGCAGGCCGCTGTGATCAGGGTCAGTCCGGCCAATAGAAGGCCTGCACCCGCTCTCGCGGGTCGTTCGTTCATCAGGATCATGGATAGCTCCGCCAGACGGGACGGGATCGTCCCTGTGCAGGCGAAGATGTTTAGCCGGATTATCTGTATAATTGATTAAACTTCGATCGTTTCTGACAGCGCAATCCCGTCTCGCCCTGATCAACCTGATCCGCTATACCGCCGGGCATGTAACGAAGCAGAGGCGTCATGGCACGGATACTGATCACATCAGCACTGCCCTATATCAATGGAATCAAGCATTTGGGAAACCTCGTCGGCTCCCAGCTGCCATCGGACGCCTATGCCAGATACATGCGCGCGCGCGGCCATGAGGTGCTGTTGATCTGCGCCACCGACGAACATGGCACCCCGGCGGAGCTGGCCGCAGCCAAGGCCGGACAACCGGTTGAGGCCTTCTGTGCCGAAATGTGGACCGTCCAGAAGGGCATCGCCGACGGCTTTCGCCTGTCCTTCGATCATTTTGGCCGGTCCTCATCAGCGCGCAATCACGCGCTGACGCAGCATTTCGCCGCGCGCCTCGCAGCCGAGGGGCTTATCGAAGAGGTGATGGAAAAACAGGTCTTCTCCAATGCCGATGGGCGGTTTCTGCCCGACCGGTATATCGAAGGAACCTGCCCGAATTGCGGATACGACAAGGCGCGCGGCGATCAGTGCGAGAATTGCACCAAACAGCTCGACCCGACCGATCTGATTGATCCGCGTTCCGCCATTTCGGGATCCACCGATCTGGAGATACGCGAGACCAAGCATCTCTATATCCGCCAGTCGGCCATGCGCGACCGGCTCAGTGCCTGGATCGACGGGCAGACCGACTGGCCGGTGCTGTCCACCTCCATCGCGCGTAAATGGCTGCATGACGGCGACGGTCTGCAGGACCGCTCCATCACCCGCGATCTCGACTGGGGCATTCCGGTGCGCAAGGGTGCCGAGCCGTGGCCGGGGATGGAGGGCAAGGTCTTTTATGTCTGGTTCGATGCGCCGATCGAATACATCGCAGCAACCGCCGAATGGGCCGATACGAATGGGTTGGGCGACAGTGCCTGGCGGCGCTGGTGGCGCCTCGACGAAGGCGCAGACGACGTGCGCTACGTCCAGTTCATGGCCAAGGACAACATCCCCTTCCACACGCTCAGCTTCCCTGCAACGCTGATGGGGTCGGGCGAGCCGTGGAAGCTGGTCGACTATATCAAGGGCGTGAACTGGCTCCTCTATGAAGGCGGCAAATTCTCCACCTCGCAGGGGCGCGGCGTGTTCATGGATCAGGCACTGGATCTGTTTCCGTCCGATTACTGGCGCTGGTGGCTTCTGTCGAACGCGCCCGAAGGGTCGGATGCCGACTTTACCTGGGAGGCGTTTCAGGGCGGCGTGAACAAGGATCTCGCCGATGTGCTCGGTAATTTTGTCTCGCGCGTGACGAAATTCTGCCGCTCCAAATTCGGCGAAGCGGTGCCTGAGGGTGGCACCTATGGCGACGCTGAAACCGCTCTTGCCGCAGAAATCGATGCCCGTCTCGCCGACTACCAGACCGCGATGGAAGCGATCGAACTGCGCCGGGCCGCGCAGGCCCTGAGGGCGATCTGGGTCGCAGGCAACGAATACCTTCAGCATGCGGAGCCCTGGGCCAAGTTCAAAACCGACCCGGAGGCGGCAGCCGCGGTCGTGCGTGTGGGGCTGAACCTGATCCGCCTCTATGCGATTCTGTCGCGCCCGTTCATCCCCGATGCGGCGGAGGCGATGCTGAAGGCGCTTCACCTGCCGGTGGACGCAGCATGGCCGGACACCGCGTCAGAGGCGCTGAAAGCGCTGCAACCCGGTCATGGTTTCACCACGCCCGAAGTGCTGTTCGCCAAGATCAGCGATGAAGAGCGCATCTCGCTCGAAGCGCGCTTTGCCGGCAGCACATGATCGTGCGGGTGTAGTCGGTCACTCCCCCCACAGCGTCATTCGCCGTACCAAGGGTTGTAGACCGCAGAAGGGGAACTGCCATGGTGGAGACGATCGGGACCGGGTGGATGGTCCATGTGGCGATGCTAGGCTACGTGCTCGGCTTTCTCTTCCGCGATCAGGTTCTTCTGCGCAGCCTGGCGCTGACCGGCACCTCCTTCTATATCGCGTATTACTATTTCCACCCGGCGGAGCCGCTTTGGGACGCGATCTATGCCTCGGTCGCGATCATCACCGCAAACCTGATCGGGCTCGGACGCATTCTTTACAGCCGCTATGTCCTGTTCATCCCCAAGAACCAACGCAGCGTCTTTCGGGCCATGAAGGGCCTGCAGCCAGGTGAGTTTCGCCAGCTCATGCGTCTTGGCGAGATGAAAATCGCCGATCGGTCCGTCGAGATGACCATTGAGGGGGAACAGCCCGACAGTCTCTATTTCGTTGCCGAAGGCGCGGCCGTCGCCGGGAAAGAGGGGCGAGAGTTCAACGTGCCCAAAAACATGTTCATCGGCGAGGTCAGCTTCTTCCTCAACCGCCCTGCTTCCGCCAGCGTCACCTTGCCTGCTGGCGGGCTGTACATCCGCTGGACCACCAGCCGTTTGCGCGCAGCCCTGCGCCGTGATCCAATGCTGGCGCGGGCCTTCGAAGTGGTCGTCAGCCGCGATATGGCCGCGAAATTTGCTGACAGTGTTCATATCGATGCGCTCGGACTGGCCATGGACGTGCCCCTTGCCCATGCACCGGCCCGCCATGAAGCCACTGGCGCAATGACGCGCCCGGCCTTATCTTGAACGAATGTCACACACGGTCCTGATTGAAGAAATTGAAAGCTGGCTGATCGACAAGTCGCTTGGCGATCCGGATATCGAGCAGTTGTTTCAAAAACTGTGCGAGCGTCTTGTCGCCATCGGTGTGCCCCTGCACCGCGCGGCGCTGACCTGGCCGACATTGCACCCGCTGTTTCAGGCCGAGCAGATCTTCTGGAACCCCGAAGATGGTGCGAAGCTGCTGCAATATTCCCACGCAAATCAGCAAAACGACGCATGGCTCAAGAGCCCCTTCTTCCATGTCCTGACACATAATCTGTCACGGTTGCGACGTCGTCTGACCGGGCCAGAGACATTGCTGGATTTCGAGGTCCTGCAAGAATTCAAAGATCAGGGCTACACGGACTATCTTATGACCAGTTCGGACTTCCGAATCGGCGAGGTCAGCGAGTTTTTCTCGCGTCGCTCCGGCATCGTTGCATCCTGGGCCACCAAACGTGACGGCGGCTTTACCGGATCGGACCTTGAGGCGTTGAACCGCATACAGCGGATTTTCGCGGTTGCCTGCCGTGTTGCGATCCAGCGCCGCGTCACCGCCAACCTCGTCAACACCTATCTTGGGCCGACCGCCGGATGGAAGGCCCTGTCTGGCGAAATCCGGCGCGGGGATGGCGAGCAGATAAATGCGGTGGTCTACTATGCTGATCTGCGTGGCAGCACACATCTATCCGAATCGATGCCATCGGACGAATATCTCAGCTTTCTGCGCCGCTATTTCGACTGCACCGCCCAGCCTGTCATCGATGAGGGCGGCGAAATTCTCGATTATATCGGCGATGCGGTCCTCGCGATATTTCCGATCCGTGGTGACACGGGACGCAACGAAGCGGTGCGCGCCGCGACCCGCGCGATGGAGAAGGCCCTGCAACTTCGCCAGCAAGCGATGGCGGAGTTCCCGTCGCCCATAATGCAGTTCTGCATCTCCATCGCCAGCGGCGAGGTGATGTTCGGCAATATCGGCGTGCCTGGCCGGCTGTCATTCTCCGTCATCGGCTCGGTCGTCAACGAGGTCGCACGCATGGACGACACGTCGAAACAGCTTGGCAGATCTGTCATCGTCACCAGCGACATTGCCAGTGTGGAGCCGGACCGCTGGACATCGCTCGGCCCGCACAATCTGGCCGGTGTTCCCGAGCCGGTTGAGCTGTGCGTGCGCTGTTGTGACATGGATGCTTTCGCGCCGCTCGTCTCCGCCGCCAGCTGACTTTGGCCAGCTCACTGCCCAAAGGTCGCTACCCGCCAAGCTGCTGAATACGGTCCAACAGCCACGGGTCCTTGTGGCCAAGCTCAAACGCGCGCCGGAAGTGCTGATTGGCAGCGTCGACCTGCCCTGAACGCTCCAACGCCTGGCCCGACTGGAACCAGGGTGATGACCATTGCGGCGCAAGGCGGGCCGCGGTCTCAAAATCCTCAAGCGCCCCGCGATCATCGCGCCCGGCCCGCGCCCTGCCCCGATGATAATAGGCACCCGCATCATTCGGAGCATCCGCCAGCAGCCGGGTGAAGTCGGCTTCGGCCTCGGGCATTCGCGATGCAGCGATCAGGGTCAGACCTCGATTGAAGAGCGCATCGGGATCACGTGGATTAATCCGGACCGCCGCGTCAAACTCCGCCAGTGCCGCATCCGTCGATCCGTTTCGCAAGAAGAACGCACCGCGGTCAAGCCGCACATCCAAACTATTCGGAGCCAGAGAGGCCGCACGGTCCCAATCCTCTGCCGCCTCAGCGGTGCGTTTCATATCTTCAAGCGCCCGCGCACGTCCGACATAAGGCTCAACCCTTTGCGGTAACAAAGCAATCGCGGCTTCGAATGCATCGATTGCCTGATCCGGCTGACGTATCGCGATCAGCGCATCGCCCAGATTCGTCTGTGCGCCGAAGGTCTGCGCCTCGTTCAGTTGCCCGGATGCAAGCGCCCTTCGGCAATGATGCGCGACATCAGGTGCCTTTGCGGAAAGGTCGGCACAAACGGCGAGAGAGCCATCCTGCGGGTGTGCCATGTGCGGCATGAGCAGACCGGCAAGACCTGCCAGCATCAGACTTTTTTTCATGGGTCCGATCATAATCCCAATCGAGGGCGACGCCAATCATCTTCCCTTCCGGGTCATGCAAGTCAGCCACCGCCGGTGTGCAGCGCCGCCTTACGAAGGGCATAATCCCGCGATTGTTCACGAAGGTCGTCAAAAAGAGCCATCTTTGCCCTTTTTTTGACGTATCAAGTGATAAGATCACGAACTTGCGGAAACATGGCTTTCCGCGCATCTTAATTACTGTCGCAAGACATGTATCACATTCAAACAAGAGAGTGCCGATAGTGCATTCCTTACAGCTGGGGAGCTACGTATGGCCGGTGAGAACGACAAGTTCGACGTCTATCAGGACAAAAGAGGCGAATGGCGCTGGCGGCGCAAGGCAACGAATGGCAACATCGTTGGAGCGGCATCGGAAGGTTATAAAAGTCGCAAGGACTGCGAAGCCAACATGAATCGCGGCCCCAATCCGAAAGACAAATGGGAATTCTATACCGACAAGCGCGGCGAACATCGTTGGCGCCGCAAGGCCGTCAACGGCAACATCATCGGTGCATCCTCCGAAGGCTACACCAAGAAGGCCGATTGCCAGGCGAACGCCGCCCGCCAAGGCTATCAGGGCTGATCAGCCGCACATCAGAATTGAAATGCGCGCCTCTCCAGGCGCGCTTTTTTTATTGCAATGGCAGTCCGTTGACCAATACCACACCATTATCGACCTCGATTTCGGCGATCAGATCGTCAGGGCCCGGTCCCGGCCGCGCGTAGCTCTGCACCAGTGTCTTGTAAAGCTCGGCAGCTTCCTGCGGGATGACGCCGCCCGTCGCCATCTTATCGATCAGAGCCAACGCGCCTGACACTTCCACCTTGATGTCCCCATCCGGCAGCGCTGCGTTGCCCGCGATATCCAGCGCACCGGCGACCTTGGCCGCGACACCGGCACCATCGATGCTCAGATCACGAATATCCAGTGTCTCCACATCCACCGGCGACTGGCCGGAGCTGCTGGCCCCAAGACCGCTCAGGATACGGACCCTGCCGCCGAGATCGATGCTCACATTCATGGGTGTACGCGCGATCGCCCGGCCCGGATCGAACAACGCCCAGACCGGCTCGTCCAACGCAAGCTCGCTCAAGGTCATGACGATCTCATAGGGACCGGCATCGGGTGAGGCGCTGACCGGCATCTCAAACCGCATTGCCATGCCGGAAAGGGTCGCGCCGCCATCTTCCAGCGGGCCTTCCATTTTCATGTCATAGTCGATATCCGCCGCATCGGCCGAATAGGCCACGCGGCCATCCCGGACGGAAACCACCGCCGTCGTCAGACCGCCTGCGATATCGACATTGATCGGCGGCGCGCTTGGGCCGCCCGAATTGCCGCCAGTGCCCGTGTAGCTGGCTGCGGAATAACTGAAATCCGCCGTTCCCCCGCTTTCGATGAACTGGGCAAGGTTCTCAGTGTTCACCCCTTCACCGGAGAACGCGACCTTCACATCCTGCAAGGTGCTGGCGGAATTGCTTTCCACCACACCATCGAGGCTGATCCGGTATACGATCTCCATCTCGGCTGCGGTCATCGTGCTGTCGACATTCGCGAAATCGGCAGTCGCATCGAGATTGATATCAAGATCGTCGAACCGCAGCTTGCCGTCCGAGATAACCGACGTGCCATCCACCTGCGTGGCCAGCAGAGAGGTCGCCCCGGCGACAACCGTTGCACCGCCATCCGCATCTGACAGCCGAACCTCCATGCCTTCGGAGGCGATGTCGAACACTGCGGGCGGGGTATCAGGCGCGCCGCCAAAGGCGGTCGCCTCGATCGACAGCTTGCTCTCCGCAGCGGGGGTCAGCACCAAGCTTCCGGCATCGGTCACGCCGGAGCCGACTTTCATTTCCGCGGCCGACCACTGCCATTGCAGCGACCCATCGGACAGTTTCACATTTTCATACGAGACATCATAGCCAAACGGAAAACCACTGATGGTGCGCACATCGAAACTGAAGAACACCTCCCCGCTACGCAATTGCTCGACCACTTTGTCGGCCTCCGGCTCGACATAAAGGGCTTTACCCATGAACCAGCCGGCGCTCCACAAGGCTGCGACACCGATGGTTCCGCCGATTAAAAGCGTGGAAGTCTTCATGGCTGTCTACTCCGTTACAGATATGGCGCACCATTCATGGCTGCTCGTGCAAGGTCAATGCGACGGATCATGCAAGATCGGCGATGCCAAGCGTTCGCGCCGGGCGGGCCATCCGATAGCGCGTAACCCAGATCAGCCGCTCCTGCGCGCGGGTGACCGCCACATAGGCCAGCCGACGCCAGAGCGGCGCACCCGCTTCGATCCGCCCCGCCTGCGCCGCGGCAAAGAGATCGGGTGCGAAGACCTGCACCTCGGGCCATTGCGATCCTTGCGATTTGTGGATCGTCGTTGCGGCTCCGTGCACGAATGCCGCCCCCATGCGCGCGGCGGAGGTGATGATCGGCTCATCCAGACCCGGCGCCTCGATCTTGATGATCGCGGCCGCACTGATCGACGGCACCTCAGCCCCCATCACGTGGATTTTCGCAAATCCAGTGCGTTTGCCAGCGCCAAGAAAGATGACCTGCGCGCCCTTGATCAGGCCCCGTGCCTCCAGATCAATTCGCTTCTTTCGGTGTTTCAGAGGCAACTCGATTCCATCGCAGATAAGCGGCTCTCCAGGCAGGAGCGCCTCAGCTGACGCGCCATGGGCTGATCGAAAAGCGCTGATCAGCCGGATCCGCGTCGCATTGCGCCAGACCAGCATCGGCGCGCGCGTCATGAGATCGGGATCGGCGCGCGGCGCGACGACGATCCGGTCATCCTTCCGCGCGAGGCGTTCGATCTCAGCCTCAAAATCTTCGAACCCGACGCCTTCGCGCAGCGAATGGGCGAGATCGAGGATCGGATTGTCCGCGCTCTGGCGGTGAATGCGGCTCAGCTCCGGCTTGGCGGTGGCCGGCAGGGAATCGAAAACCATCGCCCCCGATTGCCCCACCGGAGCCAGCTGCGCCGGGTCACCGAACAGGATCAGGGTCGAGAAAATCGCTTTCAGATCAGCGAATTGCTTGTCGTCCAGCATGGACGCCTCATCGACCAGCGCCACGTCAAGTGCTTCATCGCGTCGGGTCCAGCCCTGAATGAAATCAGACCCCGACAACCCCGCCGTCGCCAGGGCGCCCGGTATCGACCCTTGCGCCTGGTAGAACGCGTGTGCGCGGTCGAGCATATCGTCCTCGATGCCTTCAACGACAGGGCGCGGCACTCCGGGCGTCGACAGCCATGCTGCGATCTTCTCGAATTCGGGATCATAGACGGGGATGTAGAGAACGCGGTGCAGCGTTGTCGCCGGAACCCCCCGGGCACGGAGCACCGAGGCCGCCTTGTTGGTCGGTGCCAAGACGGCATAGCTGCGCCTGCCGCGGGCGCGCCGAGGCTCCCAGTCGCCCCCCACCGCGTCAAGACCAGCGCCGCTCAGCGCTTCGGCAATATCGACCAGCAGCGCCGTCTTGCCTGATCCGGCCTTGCCGAGAACGGCAAGGACCGACGCATCCTGCTCACCGTCGGGCGCGGTACCTACATCAGCCGCAGCGATGTCAATCCCGGCCGAGGCCAGCCGCTCCACAATCGCCGCGCGTGCTGCGGCCTGATCTTCTGAAAACTCCATCCCTTGTCTGTAGATCGTTTTGATATCCGGTAGAATTAGAAAACGGTCCATTCTTGCCGGAAATGGCACGCTTTCCCCACCGAAGGCCACAAGTGCCGCGATCAGGACAGCTGTCGCGGCGCAACGCGCTAACCAGCAGCCGCCAGGTCGTCAGGTAGCGCCGCAGTCAAGCGCGCGATCAGATCGTCTCGGGTAACTGGTTTGATGATGATATCGTCCATCCCGGCGACCATACACTCGGCCTCCTCCGCTTCGGTCATGCCTGCTGTGTAGCCAAGAACGGTGACCGGAGGCAGCTTCATCGCCGCCTCGCGCCGCCGCAGTTCAACCGTTGCATCGGCACCGGTCATGTCGGGCAGGTGCAGGTCCATCAGAACCACGCTCGGGCGTTCGGCTTCGATAGCCGCGAGCGCCGAGCCGGCATCAGGCTGGATGACCAGGCGAAACGGTGCATCCTTCAGCATCGCCTGCAAAATGAAGCTATTGGTCGGATTGTCCTCCGCCGCCACGATCAGTGGCAATGCTGCATCGGTGGCATTGCGCGCATGCCGCGGCGGCTGACCGATTGCAGGGGGGGCAGATGCAAGCTCCGCTTCAGGGACACGCCGCCGGGCATCGTCGAGCAGACCTTCGACCACGTTGCGCAACAATCTTGTGCGCACAGGTCGGCGCAGGACACGTGCCGCATTGTCCATGTACCCTTGGGCGACCGGGCACGGCTCAGCATTTGTATGGGGGGCGACAATGATCAGCGGCGCATCGCTCAACGGGACTGTGCCGGTGATCTGTGCCTGATCGTCAAGGACCACAAAGCGCATGGCGACAGCCTCTGATCGTTCGTCACCCTGATCTTCGATGATTGTCGCACCGATGGACCGGAGTTGATCTGACAAGGCCCCGCCCAGATGCTGATCGGCATGAAGCGCAACTGCCACATCGGAAACCGGGGCCCTGTCCTCCATCTTCGAGATCTGACCGGGACCGGTCGCGTCCGCGATGGGAACCTCCAGCGTGAGGCAGAAGATCGAGCCGGAACCAAGGGTGGACCGCGCCGAAAGATGCCCGCCCATGATCATCGCCAAATCGCGGCAGATTGACAGGCCGAGGCCCGTTCCCTCCTGCGCCCTGACCGCTGCCTGATTGCGTGCCTGCTCGAACGGCGCGAAGATCTTGATCAGATCGTCTTCCCCGATTCCATAGCCCGTGTCCTCCACCTCAATGAGGATTTCGGCGCGTCCGTCTGTCCTGCGAAGGCCGAGCCGCAATTCGATCCGCCCGACATCCGTGAACTTGATGGCATTGCCGACAAGATTGGTAACGATCTGGCGGATCCGGCCAAGGTCGCCAACCAGATGGCGCGGCGCTTCGGGATCGAAACGGAACAACAAGGTCAGCTCCTTCGCTGAGGCAGCCGGTGTCATCAACGCCGTGATATCCTCCAGCCCCGATACGATATCAAACGGCTCAGGTCGGATTTCCAGCCGACCTGCCTCGATCTTGGAAAAATCGAGAATGTCATTGATGATATCAAGAAGGGCGATACCGGATTGGTGGATCAGTTCGACGCCAGACCGGTCACTTTGACTCATATCGCCCTTCAAGAGGAGTTCTGACATCGAAATCATGCCGTTCAGCGGCGTTCGCAGTTCATGACTGATGCTGGCGGTGAATCTTGACTTGGCCTCCATCGCTTCGACGGCACGGGCGCGAGCCTCGTTCAATTCGGTAACGTTTGTCGCAAGAAACACTGTCTCGCCCGATGGCAGTCGCCGCTGACGTCTGAGGACCGTCACACCGTATGGATCTGTTGTATAAAACTCCTTGGATTTCGCGGATCGGAATGACGCGATCTTCTCGGCGGCCCAGCCTTCGCGGTCCCCGTGTTCGGTATTGACGGAGCCACTGGCTGCCAGTCGCTTGATCATTTCATCGTAGGAATCGCCGATTTCGATGCGGACGCCATAGGCATTGATCTGCTTGCGAAACGCGGCATTCATGATGCGATACCGGCCGTCGGCTCCGACGATCGCAAACCCGTCATTCATGGCATCGACCGCGTTTTTCAACCGCTCTTCCGCGATATGGGTTTCTGTCGCGTTGCGCTCGATCGCCACATAGCTGACATCTTCGCCATCATCGCTGAGAATGGGCGTCAGAGAGACATCTGCCACGTAAGGTTCACCCGATTTCTTGTAGTTGAAGGACCGGAAGGTGGTTTTCTCGCGGCGCGCACGGGTCTCAACCACCAGTCGGCGCACCTCCTCCGGTGTCCCGTCACCAAACAGGACCTCAGATGCCCTTCGTCCGATAAGGTCGCTGCGGGCATAGCCGGTGCCATCGATCATTGCCTGATTGACCCACAGCAGGATGCCCTCGCTGTCGCTAATCATGATGTGATCGGACGCAGCTTCGACAGCAACCACCAGCCGGCGGGCATCTGTCTCGCTTCGCCGCAGCATTTCGCGCGACAGACGCAGTTCCGCAAACGGCCTCAGAATAAGGCGGCGGCCCATGATGAATATCAGAAGGAACGCCGCAAACAGGCCAATGATCATGGCGATCGATACCACGATCTGAATAGCCTCTCGCCTTTCTGCCAACATATCCTCAGGCATGCTCAGGATCAGGCCGCCGGTGCCAAATCCCATGGGCCGATAGACCGAAGTCATCCTGTCGCCGGCCATCACCGCCAGGTCGGCGTGGTCGTAGGGTGCCGTCTCGACAATTTTCATTTCCTGATCACCACCCAGACCGACGGTTGGCGAGGTTCTGATCGCGACTGCAACACCAATATCGCCAGCCCTGCTGGCGGCGGCAAGGCCGTAGAGAACACTGGTGCTCACGACGGAGGGGCGCAGGACAATTCCATCCGGTGCATCCGCACCGATGAGGTCAGCGACCAGATCCCCGGCTTGTGGCATGTAGATTTCAGGAAAATCATCACCGCGCATCAGCAGTCGTCCGGTGCGGTCGAATATCGCCATTGCGGCTATCTCAGGCCGCAGATCCCCGTCCGTCTGCGACAGATCCCGGTCAGACAGATCAGCAATGACTTGCCCAATGGCAGCCATTTCCTGTTCGGCAAGCAGATCGATGGCGATGACCGCGGCATCTGCTTTGGCGACGAGTACCTCGTTCTGGAAATGCTTGACGGACCGGTCGATCATAATCTGCGCCGCGCTTAGCCCCAGGCCGGTGGCCACGAGGAAACCGAGCATGACAAAAACAGCGAATTTTGTGGTGGTCCGCGCCCCCGCACGCGTGCTGTCATCTGTCATATGCCTGCTGCCCCTTGGATGGCTATGCCGACGGGCAGAGATCGAAACCCGCGCCCGGCCAAGTGGCGGCCGGTCGGTATCAGGGGTAGCGCATCGCGCTTAAGAGTTGATTACTGCGGAGGCAACTGTCGTGGTTTCCCATCATGGTCGATCGCCACGAAGACAATGCGCGTCTCCACCACGCGGCGTTCATCACCGGTTTCGGCGTTGAAAATGCGCGCCTCCACATTCAGCGTGATGGAGGTCCGGCCCAGGCGATCAACGGTCGGAAAGATCGAGACAACATCGCCGACGCGAACCGGATGGTGAAACAGCATGTCCGAGACGGCGACCGTCGCCACACGTCCCTGCGCCACCGTCCGCGCAACCACCGAGGCACCCAAGTCCATCTGCCCCATCAGCCAGCCGCCGAAAATATCGCCATTGGCATTCGTATCCGTCGGCATCGCGATGGTTTGGAGGGATGCGCCGGCCCGTGGTCCCGGTGCCCGTTCTGCCTCGCTCATACGTCACCCCCGTTTCTGATTTCCGGCAGCCTGTCTCGCACCACTACCGTAGACATCAGCAGCCAATATCCGCTTAGTGGAATACTATCCCACAAAATTGTCTAGCCAATAAAACACTTGTGCGTGTAAGGTTAAAGTGACACTCTGTTCTTGGGCCCGCCTTCTGTCGGATGATTCCGCCATTTTCGGGTTCGGGAAGCCGGGTGCGAAAGATCTTGTGCATCCACTGCTTCCGACCAGCAAAAACAGGAAGGAACCTGGTATGTCTGATGATCCCGATAAGGTTTGGCCGACCGGCCTGACCGAGAAGGAAGCTGAGGAAGTTCACAGCTACCTCATTGATGGCACGCGGGTATTCGGCGCGATTGCGCTTGTTGCCCATCTGCTCGTCGCGACAGCAACGCCCTGGCTCGGCTAAGGGAGAAAACCATGAACAACGCAAAAATGTGGCTGGTTGTAAAACCGACCGTCGGCGTTCCGCTCTTTCTCTCCGCGGTCGCCATCGGCTCTTTCGCCGTCCATGTCGCCGTTCTGACGAACACCTCCTGGGTGTCCGATTTCCTGAGCGGTAATGAACTTGGCACCGGCGACAAGGCCGCAGCCGTAATGGACGCGACACCGCCGGTGTCGACCGTTGGGCTGACCCAGTCGGCACCCATGGTGATCGAGACTCTCGGTGATGGCCGCCAGGCCGTGCTCGTTCTGATGCCGGATGGCACGACGGCCAAGGCCATACTTGAAAGACCGATAGACCTCGCGTCTCTGACATTCGAGTAGCACCCTATTCGAAGAGCCGCCTGCGGGCGGCTCTTCGCCCCGTGCAGTTCCCGAGCAATTCCTGTGCAATTGAGGTCGCGAACGATGTTTGACTATCGTAAATTCGCGCTCGAAAAAATCTCCCGGATCGGACCGAGATATCTGCCCTTTGCAGATGCCGCGACCAAGGATGTACCGCTTTCGCGCCTTCTGCGCCTGTCGCTGTTTCAGGTCACCGTGGGCATGGCGCTCGTGCTTCTTGTCGGCACCCTGAACCGCGTGATGATTGTGGAACTCGCAGTGCCCGCATCGCTGGTCGCAGTCATGCTGGCCCTGCCGGTGTTGTTTGCGCCCTTTCGCGCCCTCATCGGCTTTCGCTCGGACATCCATCGCTCTGCCATCGGCTGGCGGCGCACACCCTATATCTGGAAGGGCACGCTCTATCAGTTCGGCGGCTTTGCCATCATGCCCTTCGCCCTCCTCGTTCTTTCGGGCTATGCGGAAGCCAAGGATGCCCCGCTCTGGATCGGTCATGGATCGGCCGCGCTGGCCTTTCTTTTGGTCGGGGCCGGTGTGCACATGGTGCAAACGGTCGGCCTCGCGCTTGCAACAGATCTTGTGCCCGAAGATCAGCAGCCCAAGGTTGTGGGCCTGATGTATGTGATGCTGCTGGCGGGCATGATCGTCAGCGCCCTTGTCTTTGGCGCGCTTCTGGAAAACTACAGCCCCGGTCGCCTGATCCGGGTGATCCAGGGTGCCGCCGTGGTCACAGTGGCGCTGAACCTGCTTGCCCTCTGGAAACAGGAACCGCGCGACCGTACCCGCGCGGCAAGCCCCAAATCCGATCTCGATTTCAGCACTGCATGGCGTAGCTTTGCGTCTGGTCAGGGGGCGATCCGCCTTCTGGTCGTGATCGCGCTCGGCACTGCTGGCTTCGGCATGGCCGATGTCCTTCTGGAACCCTTTGGGGGTCAGGCACTTGGTCTGACCGTGGCCGACACGACCAAGCTGACCGCCCTGTTGGCGGGCGGCGGGCTGATCGGCTTTTCGCTGGCCGCGCGTATCATGGCGCGCGGCATGACCCCGTTGCAGGTTGCCTATCTCGGTGCCTTGATCGGCGTCCCGGCCTTCGCCGCAATCATCCTCTCGGCATTCTGGAGCGGCGGCGCGCTTTTCGCCCTTGGCACGCTCGGCTGTGGGTTCGGCGCTGGGCTCTTCGGCCATGGCACGCTGACCGCGATGATGCGTGCGGCCCCGAAGAACCAGATCGGTCTTGCGCTCGGTGCCTGGGGTGCCGTACAGGCCACGGCTGCGGGTGTTGCGATTGCAGCGGGCGGCATCGCCCGTGATGTAATCCTCGCCCTGCCCGGCGGCGGCGAAAATCCGGCAATCCCCTATCTGCCGGTCTTCGCCTTCGAAGCGCTGCTGCTTCTCGTCGCCATCATCGCCATTCGGCCCCTCAGGCGCACCCGGTTTCGACAGGATGCGGACCGGGTCTATATGAATGGATAATCGCGCAACCCAACGGGCCTGCGGGCCCCGAACAGTGCAGCGTCCAGCTGCCGGTATCGTCAGGAGGTATTATGACCACGATCGTCTCAAGGCTCTACAAGAACAAGGCCGCGGCAGAAGCGGTCCACGCCGCGCTCGTCGAGGCGGACGCCACCAGCGCCGGTGCTGAGATCATCACAAGCGGCGAGGATACCGAGGCACGCATTTGCGCGCTGGATGTGCCTGAAAGCTCTGCCGCCATTTACGCACCCAAGGTCGAACAGGGCGGGGCGCTCGTCGTCGTACGCGCGGAATTTGCGCCGATCGGCACGGCCCGGCGCGTCATAACCATCATGGACGAAGCCGATCCGGAACATGTCGGTATCGCCAAGGAAGACGCGTATCTGAGCATTGAGCCGGACGAGGAGCTGTTCAATTTCAGCGTCCTGAGGGATCACCCGAAATTCCTGACCTTCAGCGAGGGCAATCGCCGCCGCGGGCTTGCCTCCCAGGCGTTCGGCATTCCGCTCCTGTCATCACGCAAGAACCGCAATTCGGCGATGAGTGGCACGAAGCACATGATCCCGATGACTCTTCTGAGCACGAAATCGCGCAAGAATAGTACCATCCGCAGCGGGCCAGTCCTTGGTGGGCGCGTCACCAGGCGCGGCTGACGGCAAAAGCCGGGCAAATAATGAAAAAGGGCGGCCCCATCGGGACCGCCCTTTCTTGTGGCCGCATTCCCCGGGGCGATCAGTTCGCCTCGCGCGCGTCCTCCACAGTGCGCAACCCCGTACGCGGGGCACATACGAGCACTGCCATGTTGCCTGGCTTATGCTCGTTACGCATCATCTTCATATGAGCGGCAGGAATGTCATTCCACTCAAAAACTTCCGACATACAGGGGTCGAGACGACGTTCCACCATCAACTTATTCGCCGCCGCCGCCTGCTTGAGATTGGCAAAGTGCGATCCCTGAACGCGTTTCTGATGCATCCAGAGGTAACGTGCGTCCATGGTCAGGTTGTAGCCGGTCGTACCGGCACAGATCACCACCATGCCGCCGCGTTTCACCACGAAGACCGAAACCGGGAAAGTCGCCTGACCGGGATGTTCGAACACCATGTCGACATTGTTGCCCTTGCCGGTGATGTCCCAGATCGCCTTGCCGAACTTGCGGGTTTCTGCAAACCATTCCTTGTATTCGGGCGTGTTGACCGTGGGCATCTCGCCCCAGCAATTGAAATCCTTGCGGTTGATCGCGCCTTTGGCCCCGAGGCCCATGACGAAATCGCGCTTGTCCTCTTCGGAGATCACCGCAATCGCATTGGCACCCGCCGTATTGATCAACTGGATCGCATACGATCCGAGGCCACCCGAGGCACCCCAGACCAGCACATTGTCACCAGGCTTCAGGATATGCGGGCGATGGCCGAACAACATCCGGTAAGCGGTCGCGAGCGTCAGCGTGTAACACGCCGCCTCTTCCCAGGTCAGGTGCTGCGGGCGCGGCATCAACTGCTGCGATTGCACATTGGTGAACTGGGCGAATGACCCGTCCGGCGTCTCGTAACCCCAGATACGCTGGGTGGGTGAGAACATCGGATCACCGCCATTGCATTCCTCGTCGTCGCCATCATCCTGATTGCAATGGATGACAACCTCATCGCCGACCTTCCAGCGCTTGACCTTGTCACCGACCGCCCAGACGATACCGGCCGCATCCGACCCCGCAATGTGGAACTCCGCCCCGTGCACATCAAAGGGAGAGATGGGCGTGCCAAGACCCGCCCAGACGCCATTATAGTTTACGCCTGCCGCCATCACGAGGACGAGGACCTCATGGCTGTCCAGCTTCGGCACATCGACGACTTCGACTTGGAAGGACTTATCCGGCTCGCCATGGCGTTCACGGCGGATCGTCCAAGCATACATGGATTTTGGTACATGACCGAGCGGCGGAATTTCGCCAATTTCGTAAAGGTCCTTCGGTGTATCGTCGAGGGCCATTGCATCTCTCCTGCGATTTCAGCGCCGCGCCACCACGCGCGCAACATTCGTTCGTTTTCAACCTTGCTAGGCTAATTACATTATCAAGTGACTCGCGCAAGCCGTTTTTTGTGCGCTGCAAAAGAATCGTCGAAATTTGGTCGCGCGCAGGTCGTTCATCAGACAGCCCATCCTGCGCTGGCAATGGGGCAGACCAGTGCAAAGGCCGCGCACTAAGCAGCTTGCCAACGGCCGTTCATAGCGACGTCGCGGTCAGGCCCCGGTCGGGCCATCCTCCGCCAGAAGATGCGCAATCGAATTGGCATAATAGCCGAGAAGGGCAGCGTCGCTGATCGCCAGCCCAAACCGCCGGTCATCTTCGATCAGGATCCCCCGCGAGGTCAGCATCCGCAACCCGACCTCCACCGCATAGTCGAAATTCTTGCGCGGGACGTGGATATGGGCCCCTGCGCCCTCCAGACGGTCGGCCATTTTGCGGCATCGGCTGACGATCTCCTCGCTGGTCAGGGATGTCTCCGCCGCCGCCATGACCGACGCGACCAGCGCAGTGGGCAGCACCGGCACAATCGCGCCGATACGGCGGCTCAATTCCCGACCCAGCGCTTTGACATCGGTTGCGGCGCTCTCTTGCATGAACTGTGACAGCGACAGTGGCGTCCCAAAACTAACCGCAGCATAGCCAAACCGGTGCGTCCGCCCGGTGATGCGACCCACGAGATAGCCGATGATGGCGCGCAGCGCGAAGGGAATATCCACCTTGAACCGCGCCCGCCCCGCCGGCCCGGCATCCGCGGCCAGAAGGATACGGTCCTCCAGCACCCGATCATAGTTGATGCCCACCGGCACGAAGACGACATCAAGCGCGGCATCGCTGTCGAACTCATCGACGATATAGCTCAACAGGCCGAGCTTTGGCCGACCCAGGCGGCCATCCCGGCTCAGCCCTCCTTCAGGAAAGATCGCCTGCGCGACCCCGCCCTCCGTCGCCATCTGCACGTAACGGCGCAGGACAGCACGATACAGCCCGCCGCGCGACTGTCTGCGAATGAAGTAAGCGCCCATCGACCGGATCAGCCGCGACAGCGGCCAGATCCGCGCCCACTCGCCCACCGCATAGGACAGCGCCGATGATGTCGACGCGATGTAAGTGACCAGCAGATAGTCCATGTTCGAGCGGTGGTTCATCACGAAGACGACTGAGGAGGACGCATCCAGCTTCGACAGCGCCTCCTGATCCAGCGCGCCGAGACGCACGCGATACAAAAGCCGTGCAATCCAGCGGCTGACGCGTGCGCCGACCCCGAAATACATGATGGCGGAGAAACTTGGCGTGATCTCACGCGCGTAGCGCTGCACTTGCTTGAGGATAATGCCGCGCGGCATGCCGGTCTCGCGGATCTCATGCTCGACCGCGCGCATCACTTCGGGGTCATGGGCCAGCCGCTCGATCAGCGCGCTGCGGCGCATCAGCTTGAAGGGCTGGATACGCAGTGACAGACGCGTGTTCAACCGCTCCACCGCCTTGTTCAGACGGCGGCGCAGATACCAACGCACGGAGGGCGCAAGCACCCGGTCGAGAATAGCAATAGCGGCTGCAATGCCGCCCAGAACCGCTACCCAAACCGGAATTTCTATAACCCCCTGCATGGGCGAAGCATGTCCTCCCCCGCGGCCCCCGTCCAGCCCCGATCACGACCACGGCATCGGTCGAATTCGGTCATTAAATTAGGGAAAACTTCGCTCTTGCGTAGTTTTGTTACTCACGTATCTTCGCTGCAATGCAGCAATATCGCGATTCCGAGGTCAAAATGACTGAACAGCGCACACCCGACCGGCCCTGGCTGTTTCGTACCTATGCGGGCCATTCAACGGCTGCCGCATCGAACGCGCTTTATCGCGGGAACCTGGCCAAGGGACAGACCGGCCTTTCGGTCGCCTTCGATCTGCCAACGCAGACCGGCTATGACAGCGATCATGTGCTGGCGCGCGGTGAGGTCGGCAAGGTCGGCGTGCCGGTATCGCATCTCGGCGACATGCGCGCGCTCTTCGATCAGATCCCGATCGAGCAGATGAACACCTCCATGACCATCAATGCGACAGCGGCCTGGCTCCTGGCGCTTTATGTGGCGGCGGCAGAGGAACAGGGTGCAGATATTTCCAAACTCCAGGGCACCGTTCAGAACGACATCATCAAGGAATACCTGTCGCGCGGCACCTATGTTTTCCCGCCTGAGCCGTCCCTGCGCCTCATCGGTGACATCGCGGCGTGGACCTATTCCAACGCGCCGAAATGGAACCCGATGAATGTCTGCTCCTACCATTTGCAGGAGGCCGGCGCGACGCCGGAGCAGGAACTGGCCTTCGCCCTCGCCACCGCCATTGCCGTGCTCGACACGGTAAAGGCGCAGGGCGCGGTGAGTGACGAGGATTTCCTCCGTGTCGTCGGGCGGATTTCGTTCTTCGTCAATGCGGGCATCCGCTTCGTCACAGAGATGTGCAAGATGCGCGCCTTCTGCGATCTCTGGGATGAGATTTGCGCGACGCGTTACGGCGTCGACGATCCGAAGATGCGGCGCTTTCGCTATGGCGTGCAGGTCAACTCGCTCGGCCTGACCGAGCAGCAGCCCGAGAACAACGTCTATCGCATCTTGTTGGAGATGCTCGCGGTAACGCTCTCGAAGAACGCCCGCGCCCGCGCCGTGCAGCTCCCCGCCTGGAACGAGGCGCTGGGTCTGCCGCGCCCCTGGGATCAGCAATGGTCGCTCCGCATGCAGCAGATCCTCGCCTATGAGACGGACCTCTTGGAATTCGACGATCTGTTCGATGGCAACCCCGCCGTCGATGCCAAGGTCGAAGCGCTGAAAGAGGGCGCGCGGGCGGAGCTGGCAACCATCGACGGCATGGGCGGCGCGGTCGCCTGCATCGAGTACATGAAGGGCCAGCTGGTCGAAGCCAATACCGACCGCCTCGGTCGGATCGAACGCGGCGAGACCGCCGTTGTCGGCGTCAACAAGTACAAGGAAGGCGAGGACAGCCCGCTGACCGCTGGTGAAGGCGGCATCATGACCGTCGATCCGGCGGTGGAGGCTGAACAGATCGACCGCCTGAACGAATGGCGCGCGGCCCGCGATGATGAGGCTGTGAAGGCCGCGCTGACTGATCTGCGTGCTGCCGCGAAGGACGGGCGCAACATCATGCCCCCCTCCATCGCCTGCGCCAAGGCGGGCGTGACGACAGGGGAATGGGGCATTGCCATGCGCGCCGCCTTTGGCGAATACCGCGCGCCCACCGGCGTCGGCAAGGCGGTCTCGAACTCCGCCTCCGGCCTCGATGACATCCGCGAGGCGGTGAACACGGCCTCCGACCGGCTGGGCCGCCGCCTGAAATTCGTCGTGGGCAAACCGGGCCTCGACGGCCATTCGAATGGGGCCGAACAGATCGCGGTGCGCGCCCGCGATGCCGGGATGGACGTCACTTATGAGGGCATCCGCATGACCCCCGAGGATATCGTCCGGCGCGCGACCGAGGATCAGGCGCATGTCATCGGCCTCTCCATCCTCTCAGGCTCTCACCTGCCACTGATCGAGGAAGTCATGCAGCGCCTGAAGGCCGTCAGCAACCGCACGCCGGTCGTGGTCGGCGGTATTATCCCCGATGGAGATGCGGAGGCTTTGCTGAACATGGGCGTTGCGAAGGTCTACACGCCAAAGGATTTCGACCTCAATCGCATCATGTTCGACATTGTCGAACTGGTGGATGACGAGACGAGCGAAGCGGCCTGACCGCCCTCTTGACGCCCGCCGCCCCACCGCCATGATCGGCGGGGAGGAGGCACCATGACCCAGTTCCTGTCCGACCCCGACGCCCTCGCAGCGCTCATCCCCGATGGCGCGATGATCGCCATCGCGAAGGAGCCGCTATCGCCCGTCGCGCTGACCCGCGCTCTGATCCGGCGCGGTGCGCGCGATCTGCATCTGGTGACAGTGCCGACCGCCACCTATGTGGCCGACCTGATGATCGGCGCGGGTTGTTTGGGGCTGGTGGAAACCTCCGGCATATCGCTCGGCGAATTCGGCCCGGCACCGCGCTTCACCAAGGCGGTGCGCACCGGCGCGGTCCGGATCAAGGACAGCACCTGCCCTGCCGTCTACGCGGCCTTGCAAGCGGGCGAGAAGGGCCAGCCCTTCGTGCCGATCCGCGGTCTGATCGGCTCCGACGTGTTCGAGAGCCGGGATGATTATCTGACCATGCCGAACCCCTATGATCCATCGGACGAGATCGCCATTCTGCCCGCGATCCGCCCCGATTTCGCACTGATCCACGCCGATCGCGCCGACCGGTTCGGCAATGTCCATGTGGGCGCGCGGCATGAGCTGAAAACCCTCGCCCATGCTGCCCGCCAGACCATCGTGACGGTGGAGGAGATCGTCGATGGTGACCTTCGCGAGGATCCGGCGGCAGCCCCCAATCTGATCGGCTCGATCTATGTGGCAGCCATGGCCGAAGCGCCGCGCGGGGCCTGGCCGCTGGCCGCGCCCGGTCGCTATCCGTTCGACGAGGATCACGTCATCGCCTATGCGAAACGCGCCCGTGACGACGATGCCTTCGCCGACTACCTGCGCGAACAGGTGTTTGGCGCGCCTGCGCGGAGCGCGGCGGAATGAGCGATATCCGCCTCGAAGAACGCCTGATCCACGCGACGGCGGGCCTGCTCGAAGGCTGTCCGCATATCGCCTGCGGTGTTCTCTCCCCCATTCCCGGCGCGGCGGCGATGCTGGCCGCGCGCCGCCACGGGGGGCGGGTGTCGATCATCGGTTGCGACCTGCCGGAATATCGCTGCGATGGCGGGGTGGAGCTGTTCGATCAAGCCGCGCAGGGGCGCGTCGATGCGTTCTTCCTCTCCGGCGGGCAGATCGACGGGCAGGGCAATATCAACCTCCACGGTGTCGGTGACTACCCGGAGATGGATGTGCGCTGGTCCGGGGCGTTCGGCTCTGCCTATCTCTACTTTCTTGTACCGCGCGTCATTCTCTTCCGGCTCGAACACTCGCGCCGGGTCTTTCCCGAGAAGGTGGATTTTGTCTCCTCCCCCGGTCTCTCCGCACCCGGCATCCACCGACCCGGCGGGCCACATGCGCTGATCACCAATCTCTGCGTCATGATGTTCGACAAGGCGAAAGGGCGGTTTCGCCTCGCCTCCGTTCATCCCGGCCACAGCGTCGAGGAAGTGCGCGACAATACCGGGTTTGCCTTCGACATCCCCGATCACGTGCCTGAAACACCAACCCCGCCGCCCGATGATCTGGCGCTGATCCGGGGCGACATCGCGGCGAAAATCGCCGACCCCTACCCCAAATTCGCCCGTGCCGTCTTTGGCATCGGGGCAGAGGCTGCATGAGCCGCAAAATCATTATCGACACCGATCCGGGGCAGGACGACGCGGTTGCAATCCTGCTCGCGCTCGCCTCGCCGGAACTGGATGTGCTCGGCATCACCTGCGTTGCCGGAAATGTCCCGCTTGCCCTGACCGAGCTAAACGCCCGCAAGGTGTGTGAACTGGCCGGGCGCGCCGACATAAAGGTCTTCGCCGGGTGCGACGCCCCGATGCAGCGCAAGCTGGTGACGGCAGAGCACGTCCACGGCAAAACCGGTCTGGATGGTGCTGATCTGCCCACCCCCAAAATGCCGTTGCAGGACCAGCACGCCGTCGATTTCATCATTGAGAGCCTGCGCGCCGCTCCGCCGGGTACCATCACACTCTGCCCCCTCGGCCCGCTGACGAATATCGCGACCGCCCTGACCCGCGCGCCCGACATCGCGGCTCGCGTTGAGGAGATCGTCCTGATGGGCGGCGGATATTTCGAGGGCGGCAACATCACCCCCGCCGCCGAGTTTAACATCTATGTCGACCCGGAGGCCGCCAAGATCGTCTTCGAGGCAGGCATCGCGTTGACCGTGATGCCCCTTGATGTGACCCACAAGGCCCTCACGACCCGCCCGCGCATCGATGGCTTTCGCGCCCTCGGCACCCCCGCAGGCGATGTGGTGGCCGGGCTGACGGATTTTTTTGAGCGCTATGACAAGGAAAAATACGGCTCCGCCGGGGCACCGCTGCATGACCCGTGCGTGATCGCGTATCTCTTGCGGCCAGACCTCTTCACCGGACGCCATATCAATGTGGAGGTGGAGGTATCCTCCCCCCTCACCCTCGGCGCGACGGTCGCCGATTGGTGGCGCGTGACGGACCGCGCACCGAATGCGCTGTTCATTGGCGATCTCGATGCAGACGGGTTCTACGGGTTGTTGACCGAACGGCTCGCCCGGCTCTGACCGAGCCGCAGCGATAGAACCGCGCCCACCGCCGCGACGCCGATCACCAGCGCAAAGGGCCACGGCGCACTGGTATTGAACGCACCGACCATCACCGTGCCAAGCGCCCCGCCAATGAACCGCGCGAAAGCCAGTGTCGCCGACGCTGCCCCCGCGCCACGCCCCACTGCCCGCATCAACCCGGCCATCGTGTTCGCAATGGAGATGTGAAAGAGGCCCATCAGCCAGAACATCACGCCGAACACCCCCCACACGCCGCCGAACTCCGTCAGCGTCACCACTCCCATCACCATCGCCAGCACGACGAGGCCCCAGGTCGCGCCGCGCAGCATCCGCTCATACCCGACGCGGAACACGATCCGCGCATTCATGATGTTGGAGATGATCGCGGCACCGGAAATGGCCGCGAAATAGACTGCAAACTCAGACGGCGTGGCCCCAAAATGATCAATGAAGATGAAAGGAGAGGCCGACAGCATCGCAAAGAACATGAACGCGAATGCAAAGGTAGACGCGAGATAGCGTCGCCCATGCGGATTGGCGAGGATCTCGCCATAGCTGCCAAGGACGGATGGCAGATTGTATGGTCGGCGGCGATCCTTCGGCAATGTCTCGGGCAAAAGCTGCAAGAGGCCGACCGATACGCCAGCAACGCCAACCAGCGCCCAGAAGATCCAGCGCCACGAGCCGAGCTCCAGAAGCCATGCACCGAAGAGCGGAGCAACGACTGGCGCGATCGTGAAGACGGTCATCAGAATGGAGGACGCGCGCGACAATGCATCGCCCTCATAGACATCCGCCAGCATCGCGCGTGACACCGCCATCGCGGCCCCGCCCGCCACCGCCTGGGCAACGCGCAGCATCACCAGCATCTCCGCCGATTGCGCTAACGCACAGCCCGCACTGGCCACGCCGTAAAGCGCGAGGAAGAGCGCCATGACCGGCTTGCGCCCCTTGGCATCGGCCAGCGGTGCCAGCACCAGCGGGCCGACCGCAACACCAAGCAAATAGCCGGTAATCGTCAGTTGCAGCATCGCGGGCGAGGCATTGAGCGCGTTTGCCATTTGCGGCATCGCGGGCAGGTACATATCGATGGAGAAGGGCCCAAGCGCCGAGATCAGCGCCAGAATAATCAGGAACGACAGCCCGGCAGCAGGGACTGACCTGCGCTCTCGCACACTCAAAGGAACCCCCGCCCGCAATGGTAGAGACCGAGGCCCAACAGCATGACAAGGATCATCCGGTTGAACCCCTCCACAGAGATGCGCTGGCCGATCCGGTCACCCAGCCACATGCCAAAAAGGCCGAAGGCGACACAGACCAGGCTCATCAATGCGCGCGGCCCGTCCAGAATGCCAACGGCGGCGAATGCGCCCGTGACCAGAATGCCCGATGCCAGCATCGCCAGTCCCATTGCCGAAATCAACTGCCGTCGCTCCAGCCGCAGACCAAAGAGGAACGCGGCATAGACCGGCCCGGGCGCGGTCATCACCGCCCCGACAATGCCACCGGCCAGCCCGGCGACAAAGGAAGCCGGGCGCATCGCCCCGGTGCTGATCCGAACACCGCGACCCATAAAGGCATGGAGGACATAGGCGAGCAGCAGCACCCCCATAACTGCCGACAGGGTAGCCGGCGTGATCGACACGACGAAGACAGCCGTTATGAACACGGTGATGCACAGCCCCGCGATCAACGGCCAGCAAATTTCGAAACTGCGCCGATAGCCCCCTGCGGCGACGAATTGCGCGATATTGGTCAGCGGGACCACCAGCGTGTTCAGCGCCAGCGCGAGGTCGAGCGGGATGAAGAGCGGCATCAGCGAGATCGTGATCAGTGGCAGCCCGAACCCCGCAGCCCCCTTGACCACGCCGCCGAAAACAAAGGCCAGCGCGATCAAAAGCGCCTGCAGCGCTGTGACTTCGATTCCGCTCATGGCTTGACGAAAGAGGCATGGTCATTCATGGCCCGCGCATATCGCGCATCGCCCCAAATGAACAGAACCGAATGAGCCTCGCCGCCGCCCTTCTCATCGCGCTCCTTCTTGACGCCCGCCTTGGTGAACCTGGCTGGCTCTGGCAACGTCTGCCGCATCCGGCGGTGCTGATGGGACGGGCTGTCGGAGCGCTTGACGCGGCGCTGAACCGGGGCGAGCACAAACAGGTAAGGGGGCTGATCGCACTGGCGATCCTTCTCGGCGGGGCGCTTGGCACCGGGCTGCTGATCGCGGCGCTGCCACTGCAGCCTCTGCCGCAGGTCATCGGCGGTGCGATTCTCCTGGCTCAGCGCAGCCTAGTCGATCATGTCCGCGCTGTGGCCGATGGCCTCGATCGGGGGATCGATGGGGCTCGCCATGAGGTGGCCAAGATCGTCGGGCGGGACACGGCCACGCTAGACGGCCCCGGCATTGCCCGCGCCGCCATCGAAAGCGGCAGCGAGAACTTTTCCGATGGTGTCGTCGCGCCTGCCTTCTGGTTCGCCCTTTTCGGACTGCCCGGCATGCTGGTCTACAAGGCCGCGAATACCGCCGACAGCATGATCGGTTACCGCACGCCGCGCCATGCCGAATTCGGGCGCGCGGCGGCACGCTTCGATGACCTGGTGAACGTCATTCCCGCGCGACTCTCCGCGCTCCTCCTCGCTCTTTCCACATTCTCGCCGCACCCGTGGCGGATCGCCATGCGTGACGCTCATCTCCATCGCTCCCCCAATGCCGGGTGGCCCGAGGCCGCGATGGCCGCGGCCATTGGCACCGCTCTGGCCGGACCCCGCATCTATGATGGTCAGCGCACTGATGACCCCTTCGTCTATGCGGAGGGGACGCGGACCCCCGGCGCAGATCACATCAGGCGCGCCTGTCAGCAGTTATGGCGCGGCTGGGCTGTACTATTCGCCCTGACCGGGGCATTGGCATTGCTGACCTGACTGCGATTTTTGCCGACGCGTCCTTTCGCGCCCGAGGTTTTTGCGCCAGTAAGTCGGGGCTGGTGCCATTGCACCAAGCGGACAGGACCCAAGGACGTGACTATGCTTGCAGACCTCCTAATCGACCCCGTCTCCGCCCCCCTTGGTGATGCCGTGCAGGCAGCGATCGATATCAAGACCAAACCGCCGGGATCGCTTGGCCGGATCGAGGCACTGGCTCTGCAACTCGCCCTCGCACAGCACAGCGAGAGACCACATGCGAAAGCGACGCTCCTCCTTTGCGCCGGAGATCATGGCCTGACTGCCGAAGGGGTGTCGGCCTGGCCCTCCGAAGTCACGGCGCAGATGGTCGTCAATTTCCTCGGCGGCGGCGCGGCGGCCAATGTTTTTGCACGCAGTGCCGGGGCCGCGATCCGTATTCTCGATTGCGGGGTCATGGCCCCCCTGCCCGATCACCCCGATCTTAGCCGCGCAGGCATCCGCCCCGGCACCCGCAACGCCCTGCACGAAGATGCGCTGAATGCGTATGAGGTCACCGCCGCGCTGGCCTTCGGCGCTGACCATGCCCGCGCCGCTGTCGCCGATGGCGCTGGCGTGATTGCGCTCGGCGAGATGGGCATCGGCAATACCTCCGCCGCCGCCCTGCTCGCCCATGCGGTCGCCGACATTCCGCTGGCCGATCTTGTCGGCGCGGGTGCCGGGCTCGATGCCGAAGGGGTCGCTCGCAAGCTCTGCATTCTGGAGGCATGCGCCGCCCGTCGCCCCGCACCGCTGGCACCGCTCGACGCGCTGGCAGCTTTTGGCGGGCTGGAGATTGCGGCCATGGCCGGTGCCCTGATCGGCGCGGCCTCCGCCCACGGCGCGGTGCTTGTCGATGGCTATATCGCCACCGCCGCCGCGCTCGTCGCGCTGGCGGCCCGGCCCGAAGCCGCGCCCTATGTCATCTTCGCCCATCGCGGGCATGAAGGCGGCCACGCGCCCATGCTCGACCATCTTCGCGCCGCGCCGCTGCTCGATCTCGATCTGCGTCTTGGCGAAGGTTCCGGCGCGCTGCTGGCGCTGCCGTTACTGAGCGCGGCCACCGCGATGCTGTCCGACATGGCCACCTTTGAGAGCGCAGGCGTCTCCGGCAAGGACAGCTGATGCAGGCGCGCCGCGAAACCGGGCTTCGCCGCCAGATCGCGCTCTATTTCTCGGCGCAGCAGTTCCTGACGCGCCTGCCCGTACCCGCCTGGATTGGTCATGAGGACGACCGTCTGGCCCGCGCCGCACCGTTCTTCCCCGTAGTCGGCGTCCTGATCGGGGCCATCGCAGGCATGATCTGGCTGATTGCCGGGGCGCTGATGCCCGCGCCTTTGGCCGCCGGTCTGGCGCTCGGCGCGATGATCCTGGTGACCGGTGCCCTCCACGAAGATGGGCTGGCCGATTGCTGCGACGGGCTCGGGGGCGGCACGACCCGCGCGCGGGCGTTGGAGATCATGCGCGATAGCCGCATCGGGGTCTTTGCGGCCGCCGGGCTGATCATCACCATCGGCCTGCGCTGGACCTCGCTTGGTACAATGGCTCCGGCGGATGGATTTGCCTGCCTGCTGATTGCCGCCGTTGCCGGACGCGCTGCAATCACGCTCATGCTCGCCGCTGGCCGTTATGCACGCGATGAGGGCGCGGCGCGCGGTGTTGCGGGGGGTGTGACGGCACGCGAGGCCGGCATCGCATGCCTCATCGCCGCCCTCACCGGCTTGCTCGCCGGGGCACCGGGCCTCCTTGCCGTTCTCCTCACTTTGCTCGCGTCACGCCTTTGGCTCGCCTACCTGACCCATCGCATCGGCGGTTATACCGGCGACGGGCTTGGGGCCGCCGAACAGATCGGGCAGGTGGTCGTCTTACTCACCCTCGCGAGCGTGCCATGATTTTCTATCGCCATCCCACCCCTGATGCCGCACCCGGCCTCTGCTATGGCCGCTGGAATATCGGCCTCGCCAAATCGGCGGCGGCTGAGATCACCTCCGCCTGCGCCGCGCCGCCCGCCTTTCGCTACATCGTCTCCAGCCCCTCCTGGCGCGCCACGCAGCTCGCCGAAGCGCTCGCCGCCGCCACGGGCGTTTCGCTGGAGACGGATGAACGGCTGATGGAGATGAATTTCGGACGCTGGGAGGGGGAATTCTGGTCCGATATCGACCGCGACGAAAGCGACCCATGGGCCGAAGATCCCTGGACCCTCGCGCCACCGAGGGGCGAGAGTTACTCCATGGTCCATTCGCGCATTGGCGCGGTCTTGCTGGAAGCACCGCCCGGCGGCTGTTTTATCACCCATGCCGGGCCGATCCGTGCGGCGATGATGATCCAGCACGGTTTGTCCTTCGCCGAGGCTTTCGCCAATCCAGTCCCCTTTGCCACGCCGATCGACCTCACCCTCCGCGATGATCCGGATCGGGGGGCAGATGCCTGACATCACGCTCATCCTCGGCGGCGCGCGATCAGGCAAGACCGCCCGCGCCCTCACGCTCACCCCGGCTCCCCGCGCCTATGTTGCCACGGCAGAGGCACATGACGGCGAGATGGAGGCGCGCATTGCCGCCCACAAGGCAGAACGGGGCGCGGACTGGGACCTGATCGAAGCCCCGCTGGATCTGGCCGCTGCCATCGACGGCGCGGCGGGCCGCGCGCTTCTGATCGATTGCCTCACGCTCTGGCTCTCCAACCTCATGGCGGCCGGGCGGGATGTAGAGGCGGAAACCACGGCGCTCATCACGGCCCTCGGCCGTGCGACAACACCAGTCATCCTCGTCAGCAACGAAATCGGCCTCGGCCTTGTCCCGATGGAGCCGCTGTCGCGACGGTTCCGCGACGAGCAGGGCCGCCTCAACCAACGCATTGCCACCGCCGCAACCCATGTCGAATTCGTCGCCGCCGGGCTGCCGTTGAGACTGAAATAGCATCGCTCGCACGGCCCCGTTTCACAAATCCCTGCACCGCGCTAGACTCTCTCTAACTCGCAGGAGACCTCCATGACCACACCTCTCTGGCAACTCAGCGCATCCGACCTCGCCGCCGCCGTCGCCGCACGCGAAGTAAGCGCCACCGAGGCGACAGAGGCGGCGCTGACGCGGATGGCGGGCGTGAACCCCGACCTCAATGCGGTTGTCAGGGACCTCTCGGACGAAGCCCGCGCCACCGCCGCGGCGCTGGACCAGAAATCCGCGCCCATCGGCCCGCTCCATGGCGTGCCGGTCACGATCAAGATCAATGTCGACCAGAAAGGCAGCGCCACAACCAACGGCCTGCCGGTGCTGAAAGACGCCGTCGCCAATGACGACGCCCCGCTTGTCGCAGCGCTCAAGGCCGCTGGCGCTATCATCATCGGGCGCACGAACACGCCGGAGTTTTCCTTTCGCGCCGACACGGACAATCCGCTCCATGGCCGCACGCATAACCCCTGGGGGCCACATATCTCCGCCGGTGGCTCCTCCGGCGGGGCGGGGGCTGCGGTCATGGCCGGGATCGGTGCCCTGGCCCATGGCAATGATATCGGCGGGTCCTTGCGCTTTCCCGCCGCTGCCAACGGGGCCGCAACAGTCAAACCGGGGCTGGGCCGCGTCCCCGCCTGGAACCCCAGCCAGAAGGCAGAGCGGGGCATGCTCGCGCAATCCATGTCAGTGCAGGGTCTCATTGCCCGCGAGGTACGCGATGTCCGCCTCGGCATGTCGGTCATCACCGCGCCCGACCCGCGCGATCCCTGGCATGTGCCGCTGCCCTTAGCCATGCCACCGCTCGACGGGCCGATCCGTGTCGCCTTCACCAAATCGACCTTCGGCTTTGACCTCCACCCGGATGTGGATGCCGCGCTCGACACCGCCCGCGACGCCCTCATAGACGCAGGGTATATTGTTGAGGAGGTCGAGCCACCACTGATCGAGGAAATCGGCGTCGCCGGTTACCGTGCGCTCCTCGGCGAGGTAAATGCGCTGATGGGGCCGGATATTCGCGCCCATGGCTCCGCCACGCTGAATGCCATCTTCGACGAATACTACGCCCAGTTCCCGCCTTACGAGGGGGAGGAGCTTCTGCAGATGATGGCCAAGCGCAGCCATTACGCCCGCCTCTGGTCGCTGTTCCTTGAAGAATACCCCCTGGTGCTGACCCCCTTCCTACCACAGCCCTTTTTCGCCCCAAACCGCGACGCGGAAGGGGCCGACGGGGTGCGGGAGGCGCTCGGCTCAGCGCTCTATTCCTATTCAATGAACTATCTCGGCCTGCCCGCAGGCAATGTCCCTGCCCGCCTTGCCGACCTGTCGCAAGGCCCGCAGCCCATCAATGTGCAGATCATCGGGCGACGCTGGCGTGAGGATCTGGTGCTCGACGCCTGCGAGGCGGTGGAGGCCCGTGTCGGCATCATGGCCAAGCATCTCTTTGCCCAAGGATAGAATGACATGATCACCCGGCATCCCATCATCATCTGCATCGTGCACCGCCAACCATGACAGAAACGCGCCCCGACATCACCACCATCACCACAGGCAAAGAATTACGCCGCTGGTACTGGCTGAAGGCCGAATTGCTGGTAGAGGCGCAGAGACGCGACCTGCCAACCTCAGGCTCCAAACAAGACCTGATCGATCGGATTGCAACCTATCTGGATACTGGAAAGGTCATGCGTCCCGCCGCGCGGGGTCGTGCCCGCACCGGCTTCAACTGGGCCCGCGATCCGATCACGCCCGATACGGTGATCGATGCCGGATATTCGAATGGGCCGAATGTGCGCGACTTCTTCATAACGGAGATTGGATCCCGGTTTCGCTTCAACATCACGTTCATGGACTGGATGAAGGCCAATACTGGACGCGCGATGTCGGATGCCGTGACGGCCTGGCTGGCCATCGAGACGGATCGAAAGGCGGGCAAACGCCAGCCCATCCCTGCATCGAACCAGTACAACCGCTATACGCGCGACTTTTTCGATGCCAATCCCGGTGCCAGCATCGAGGACGCGCGCCGCTGCTGGAAGGCCAAACGGGCGAAACCCGGCCACAACAGATATGAGCCGCAAGACCTTGATATCCTTCGATCGCCGGGCAGCGCCCCACAACAGCAATAGTTGTTTCGCAGCGCAGCACATGCTTACCTTGCGTGATGAGGAGGACGCATCCATGTTCAACGAGATGTCTGGCAGCGACGGGGTCACTCGCCCGGCCTATAAAGGGATCGAGGACTGGATCGAGAAGACAGGCATCCCCGCGCTTCTCGCCCGCACCGAGGAGGCGGAGGCAATCTTTCGCAAGATCGGCATCACCTTTGCCGTCTATGGTGAAGGGGGCGATCCGGAACGTCTGATCCCATTCGATCTGATCCCGCGGGTGTTCGCAGCCGATGAATGGCGCCGACTGGACAAGGGCATCAAGCAGCGCGCCCGCGCGCTGAATGCGTTTCTCTGGGATGTGTATCACCGCGGCGAAATCATCAAGGCCGGGATCGTGCCTGACCATCTCGTCTACCAGAACGAGGCGTTCCTGCCCGAGATGATCGGCGTCGACCCGCCCGGCCGGGTCTATTCGCACATCGTCGGCATCGACATTGTGCGCACCGACGAAAAGTCTTTTCAGGTTCTCGAAGACAATTGCCGCACGCCCTCCGGCGTTTCCTACAAGCTGGAGACGCGCGAGATCATGATGCGGATGTTTCCGGAGCTCTTTCAGACGATCTCCGTCGATCCGGTGGACAATTATCCCGATCTCCTGATGAAAACGCTGGAGGAGGTCGCGCCCCCCGCCTGTACCGGCAACCCCAATGTGGTCGTGCTGACGCCGGGCTCGCTGAATTCAGCCTATTATGAACATTCCTTCCTCGCCGACCAGATGGGTGTCGAACTGGTGGAGCCGCAGGACCTCTTCGTCGATGAAGGCCGGGTCTGGATGCGCACGACCCGCGGGCCGACAAAGGTCGACGTGATCTATCGGCGGATCGACGATGATTATATCGACCCGATCACCTTTCGCCCCGACAGCGTTCTCGGCATCCCCGGTATCATGCATGTCTACCGCTCCGGCGGGGTGACCATCTGTTCGGCCCCCGGTGCGGGGGTTGCCGATGACAAAGCGGTCTATTGCTACGTGCCAGCCATGATCAAATTCTATCTCGGCGAGACACCGATCCTGGAGAATGTGCCGACATGGCAATGCGCCAAACCCGATGATTACAAATACGTCATGGAAAACCTCGCCGATCTGGTGGTGAAGGAGGTTCATGGCTCCGGCGGCTATGGCATGCTGATCGGGCCGAAGGCCACGCGTGAGGAGGTCGAGACCTACGCCAAGCGGATCGAGGCTGACCCGGCCGATTTCATCGCACAGCCGACACTGGACCTGTCTGCCGCGCCATCGCTGGCCAGCGGCAATATCGGCGCGCGCCATGTCGATCTGCGCCCCTATTGCATGGTCGGCAAGCAGTTGCGTCTGGCACCCGGCGGGCTGACGCGGGTGGCACTGCGCGAAGGCTCGCTTGTTGTAAACTCCTCCCAGGGCGGCGGGGTCAAGGACACCTGGGTCTTGTCGGAATGAGGATCGCACCATGCTGAGCCGCACCGCCGAAGGCCTGTTCTGGGCCGCCCGCTATCTGGAACGTGCCGATGGCATCGCCCGCCTCTTGCAGATGGGTCAGCGCATGACCCTGATCCCCGGAGCCGGACGCGATGAATGGCGCTCCGTCGTGTCGGTCGCGGCGGCCTCCGACATCTTTGATCCGGACGAGCGGATCACCGAACGGCGTATCGTCGAAAAGCTGGTGCTCTGCCCGCACACGCCGTCCTCCGTCCGCTATTGCCTCGACCGGGCGCGCGAGAACGCCAAAGCCGTGCGCACCGCCCTGACGATGGAGATGTGGGAGGCGATCAATGATGGCTGGCGGCGGCTGGAGACGGCCGATCTCGACGCCGCGGTGCGCGAACTGCCGGTCCTGATCGACTGGGTCAAACACCGCACCGCCGGATTTCGGGGCGCGGCGGAATCGTCCATGCTCCGCCGGGATGCCTATTTCTTCCTGCGCGTCGGCGGATATCTTGAGCGCAGCGATCTGACGTTGCGCCTGCTGGATGTGAAATATCATATCCTCCTGCCCGAAAGCGAAGTCGTCGGCGGCGGGCGCGACCATCACCAGTGGACCACCATTCTGGAGGCATTGTCGGCGCGGCGCGCCTATCACCACGTCTATCGCAGCGATTTCAGCCCCTGGACGATCACCGATTTTCTGATCCTCAACAACCAGTTTCCGCGATCCGTGGTCTATTGCTACAACGAGGTGTCCCGCTATCTGGAGATGCTGTCCCATGCCTATGGGCAGCGCCATGACTGCCACATGATGGCAGGCAGCATGGTGGCCAAACTGGCCGATACCGAGATGGGGGAGCTGTTTCAGTCCGGCCTCCACGAATTCACCCTCGATACCATGCGCTTTAATGCACAGCTTTCCGGCGCGATTTCCCGCGCCTATCATTTCTGAGGTCTCATGCTCCTCTCCGTCCGTCACCGCACGCACTATACCTACGACCCCATCGCCCAGCGTGTCGCCCTGCGCCTGAAACTCTTCCCCGCCGACTGTTCCTCACAGACGGTGAGGTCGTGGACCGTCACCGTGAATGGTGAGGCACCCGACAGCCATATCGTCAACGGATATGGCGACGGCGAAGCCATCTGGATGGGAGAGCGCACCGAAGAGGTGGAGGTCATCGCCGAAGGGCTGATCGAGACACGAGGCAGCGACGGCGTGCTGCGCAACTGGCAGATGGCCGCGCGCCCGGCGATGTTTCTGCGGCCCACCAGCCTAACGGAACCAGGCGAGGAGATCCGCGACCTGGCAGCCGGTTTCGCGAACATCGAATCGGGGCTGGAGCGGGCGCATGCCCTCTCCGCCGCCGTGCGCGACGCGATCGACTATCGCCCCGGCTCCACCACTGCCACTACGACAGCGGTTGAGGCAATGCGCCAGGGCGCGGGCGTCTGCCAGGACCATGCCCATGTGCTGATCGCGGCAGCGCGTTCGCTCGGCGCGGCGGCGCGGTATGTGGTTGGCTACCTCTTTGTCGGCGACGATGTCGGCAGTGATCTGATCCATCAGGCCGAAACCCACGCATGGGCCGAAATCTGGATCGACAATCTTGGTTGGGTCGGCTTTGACCCCTCGAACCGCATCTGCCCGACCGATCATTATATCCGGATCGCATCGGGGCTTGACGCACCCGACGCCGCACCCTTACGTGGCTCCGTTACCGGTAATGTGGACGAGGCGCTCGAAGCCGAGGTCCAAGTGCGGCAATCGCAGCAATAGCCCGGGTTTTGAGGGGCCTTCAGAGATGACATACTGCGTTGGGATCAAGCTTGATGCAGGCATCGTGATGATGTCGGACACGCGCACGAATGCCGGGCTCGACAACATTTCGCGCTTTCGCAAGATGTTCACATGGGAAATTGAAGGCGAGCGGATGCTTGCCTGCTGCTGCTCGGGCAATCTTTCGATCACCCAGGGCGTCCTTTCGCGGATCAATGCCCGCATCGCGCAATCGGCCGATGACAGCTCCATCGAAACGATCCTGAACGCGCCGACAATGTTTCGCGCCGCGCAACTGATCGGCGATGCGATGACCGAAGTGCAGGCACGGCATCGCGAATCCCTGCAATCACAGGGCGCGGGGCCCGATGCCTCCATCCTGCTGGCGGGGCAACGCCGGGGCGGCGAAGCACGCCTCTACCTGATCTATTCTGCCGGAAACTTCATCGAGGCCACCGCCGACACGCCGTTCCTGCAAATCGGCGAACATAAATACGGCAAGCCGATCCTCGACCGCGTGATCACGCCGGAGACACCGCTGGAACAGGCATTGAAGGCGGTGTTCCTGTCGATGGATTCGACCCTGCGATCCAATCTCAGCGTCGGCATGCCGCTTGACCTTGTGGTGATGGATTCGAATGCTTTCCGGTTCTCGATCCAGCGGCGGATCGAACGGGACGACGAGGTATTTTCGGCGATCTCCAAGGGATGGGCGGATGCGATCCGCGACGCCTTCTCCACGCTGCCGTCCGTCAACCACCACTGATCGGGCATGAGGGTCAGCACGATATCCCTGCTGGCACTGATCGGATCATTCGCTGTCGCTCCCGCCCCCTCCGTCGCGGCGGAAGAGACAGGCGCCGAGGCAATCTGTCAGTTGATCGACACCGCCGCCGAGACACACAATCTGCCCAAACCGTTCTTTGCGCGGCTGATCTGGAAGGAAAGCCGCTTCGACATCAAGGCGATCAGCCCCGTCGGCGCGCAGGGCGTTGCGCAATTCATGCCCGCGACGGCCAAAATCCGCGGCCTCGCCGATCCCTTCGATCCGGTGCAGGCGATCCCGGCATCCGCCGCTTTCCTGTCTGATCTGCGCGACGGGTTTGGCAATCTCGGCCTTGCGGCGGCGGCCTATAACAGCGGTGAGACGCGGGTGACCAACTGGCTCGCCCGGCGCGGCGGACTGCCGGCCGAGACGCGCGACTACGTCTTTTCCATTACCGGACATCAGGCCGAATGGTTTCGTGATGGCAAGGAACGGCTTGTGATCAAGCCACTGGCCAAGGACAAGACCTTTCTGGAGGGCTGCGAGGCGATGCCGGTCATCGCAACCCGCGCCTCGCCCCGCCCCCCCTGGGGCGTGGTCGTTGCCGGCGGGCGAAACCGGCGCGCGGCACTGCTGGCGTTCGAGCGTGCCCGGCGCAAGGCACCGTCCCTGATGACGCGCGGCCAGCTTCACATCATTCGCAAGGGGCGGCGCACCACAGGCCCGCTCTACACAGCCCGGATCGGCGCGAACAGCAAGGCAGAGGCGCGGCGCATCTGCCTCAGGATCAGGCGAACAGGCGTGAACTGCTACCTGCGGCGCAATTAAAGCGGCGGTTCCGCCTTTGCCAACTTCTCCTCCGCCGCGCGGATGTAGTTGCGGTTGCGCGGGGCCTCGTCATGGCGCTTGGTCAACTGGATCTGGAAATTCGCCAGCTTGCCATAGCGGAACGAGATTTCGGACGCGATCAGGTAGATATCCCACATCCGGAAGAAAACCTCGTCATAAAGCTTCAGCACCTCCTCGCGATTGGCGTGGAACCTTGTGCGCCAGTCACGCAGCGTGTCGGCGTAATGCATGGTCAAGATCTCCACATCCTTGACCAGAAACCGGGTCTTTTCGATGGCCGGAAACGTCTCCGACAGGGGCGGGATGTGCCCGTTGGGAAAGATGTATTTTTCGACAAAGGGCGGATCGGCGGCGTTGGGGCGGGCACGCACGATGGAATGAATGAGGGCGACGCCGTCATCTTCCAGCAAGTCATAGATCGTCTTGAAATACTCGTTGAAATGCTGCGGGCCGACATGTTCGAACATGCCGACCGACACGATGCGGTCGAACTTGCCGGAAACCTTGCGATAGTCCTGCAAAAGGAACCGCGCCTGATCCGCCAGCCCCGCCTCGGCGGCGCGCTGGTTGGCAACGCGCAACTGCTCCTCAGCCAGCGTCACGCCGGTGACATCAACGCCCGCGGTCTGCGCAAGATACAGGCCCATGCCCCCCCAACCGCAGCCGATATCCAGCACCCGCTGACCGGGCTCCAGCATCATCTTGGCTGCGATATGGCGTTTTTTCTTGCGCTG
This sequence comes from Pseudomonadota bacterium, assembly GCA_039030855.1. Classification (GTDB taxonomy): domain Bacteria; phylum Pseudomonadota; class Alphaproteobacteria; order Rhodobacterales; family Rhodobacteraceae; genus Pikeienuella. Next base: position 118,233 of record JBCCDJ010000002.1, on the reverse strand, counting down.
CGCTTCCTCCAGCGTCTCATCGCCGTTCTCATAATAGGCGCAGGAGTACTGGAGGTCCTTGTCGAGGAAGAGGCGAAAAAGCCCCTCGTCCAAATCGTAGTGATGCGCGACATTCTTCTTCGATGTCTCCGGCAGCACATGGCGGCGCAGCTTGCGATGCGCCATGCGCCCGACCTCACGCGCGATGGCCGGGGCGGAGGCGAAATTCTTTGCGCCGTTCTTCTTGGCGAGGGCCATGAAATCATACATCTCCCCCTCTTCGACGATCAGACGCTCATGCATGTAGAGCTCGGCAAATTGCAGCGACGGGTCCATCCACGCGGCCCGGACGGCCGCGTCATCCGTCAGCCGCAATCGCGCCACGGGGGCGGAACCATCGCCGAAAACCTGCGTCTTGCCGGAGGGAAATGTGATCTCAACCGCGCCGGTTTTCACACCGCGCCGCAACATGCCGGCCAACCGTTCTTCGAACATGCGTCTTCCTTTGCACCATGCCATCCCCGTCCTGCCCCGCACTTAACCCCGACAGGCAATAGTTGCAATTCGGATGGAGGAACGGTTCAATTCACCGTGGCTGGTGGAAAGCGGGGAGGAGATTGCAATGTTATCACTGCGGGCAATGCTGCTAAGCCTCGCGCTGGCTTTGCTCTTCGGGCATGGCGGCAGCGCCGAGGAACGGCTCGCCCTTGTCATCGGCAATGGCGACTACCGAACCAGCCCGCTTGCCAATCCGCGCAATGACGCAGATTTGACTGCGGCAGCGCTGGCCGATGCCGGTTTCCAGGTGACCAAGATCATCGATGCCGACCAGATCAAGATGAAACAGAACATCCGCGCCTTCGCCGTGCGTTTGCGCAATGCCGGGCCCGATGCGGTTGCGGCGTTCTACTATGCCGGGCACGGCGTCCAGGTGGAGGGGCGCAATTACCTGATCCCCGTCGATGCCACGATCGAGGCGAAGCCAGACCTCGAATACGAAACGGTAGAGGCGCAATGGGTGCTCGACACCATCGGTGACAGCGGTGTGCCGCTGTCGATCATCATTCTGGACGCCTGCCGGGACAATCCGTTCCGATCCTTCACCCGGTCCGGGCGCAAGGGTTTGGCGCGGATGGACGCGCCGCGCGGCACGCTTCTTTCCTATTCGACCGCGCCCGGCGACGTGGCCGCAGACGGGGTCGGTCGCAACAGCCCGTTTACCGACGCACTGGCCGCCGCGATCCGCACGCCCGGCATCAAGATCGAAGAGACGTTCAAGCAGGTGCGCCGCAATGTGCTGGCCAAGACCAATGACCGGCAATTGCCGTGGGAAGCGACCTCTCTGACAGGCGACTTCTTCTTCCTGCCGCCGACCGCAATCCCGCCCGCCGCGCCGCAACCCACAGCCGTTGCGCCTGCCGCTGCTGCTCCGGTTGCAGCGGCACCGACAGCACCGACTGCCGTAAGGGTGGCCCCGACCACAACCGAAAACGAGGTCATCGCGGCGGAGCCCGCACCCGCCCCGTCACCGGTCTTCGTACCCGGCGAGATCAGCATGAGCGACTATATCGGCAGCGTCGAATTGCGCTGCTATCATCCTGAAACCCGCAGGGTCGACAGCCGCGCACCCCATGAATCGGCACGCTGTCCACCGGGATATTATCGCATCTCGGAAAGCGATTATTTCAAGGCTGCGAACTGAAGGGCCGCCATCTCGCTCAGAGCACCGGATTTGCAGTTGATCCGACGAAAAGATGGATCGCCTCAACATCCGAACGGAGGTCCACATGAAACAAGCCGCTGTCATTGCCATGGTTCTGCTGCCCATCGGCGCGGCTGCCGATATGCGTGTTACGTTCACCGAGGGCGCACCGAAAGATCGCTTCGCAATCACCAACACGGGCACATGCGAAATCGGCCCGGCCACCCTCCTGATCGATCTGTCGTCGAGCGCAGGGCAGTTGATTTTCGATACGACCGCTGACGGAGCGGGTGTTGACGTCTTCCAGCCGGTCGAACTGGTCGCCGGTGCCCCCGAAGTTGAAAGCACCGGCACCGTCCTCGATGGCGATATGATGCTGGAGGTCACGCTGCGCAGCCTGCGTCCACGAGTGACCATAGCCTTCACGATGGATCTCGACGATCAGCAGCAAAACAGTGCCCTCGGCCAGACCCGTGTCACAGGCGCGGAAATCAACGGCGCGACGGTGTCCGTCACCATCGGCGACAGCACGGTCACCGGTCGCTTCGATGACAGCGCCGCGGCCGATATACCTCTGTCCGCTTGCCTGTCCTGACGGCTATTCGTGCTTGAAATCAGCTTTGCGTTTCTCGGAAAACGCGCTCATCCCCTCTGACTGATCCTGCGTTGCGAAGAGCGCGAAGAACGTCCGACGCTCATAATTCAGGCCCTCGGCAAGAGAGCCCTCAAAGGCGCGGTCGACGGCTTCCTTGGCGACCATGGTGGAGGGTTTGGAAAAGCCTGCGATGATCTCGGCCGCTTTCACCGCCTCGTCCATCAGGTCAGCCACCGGCGCGATGCGCGAGACGAGGCCGCAGCGCTCTGCCTCCTCCGCGCCCATCATGCGGCCGGTCAGCACCATATCCATGGCCTTGGCCTTGCCGATGGAGCGCGCCATGCGCTGCGAGCCGCCCATGCCAGGAATGACACCGAGCTTGATTTCCGGCTGACCGAACTGTGCTGTGTCGGAGCAGATGATGAAGTCGCACATCATCGCCAATTCGCACCCACCGCCCAGCGCATAGCCGGAGACGGCAGCAATCTTCGGTGTGCGCAGTCTGGCAAACACGTCCCAGTCGGAAAAGAAGTCGTTGTAATACATGTCCATATAGGACTTCTCATTCATCTCCTTGATGTCGGCCCCTGCGGCAAACGCCTTTTCGGAGCCGGTGATGACGATACAGCCAATGCCGCGATCGGCATCCAGTTCCCGCGCATATCCAAGCATTTCGCGCAGCACATCAGAGTTCAGTGCATTCAGCGCCTTGGGGCGGTTGATGGTCAGGATACCCACGCGGCCGCGCCGCTCCATCAGGACTGTGTCGCTCATCATTCAGCTCCGGTTCATTTTTTCAAAACGCGGCAGCATGGCAGAGAAGTCCATCCCCTCCCCGCCATCCGCAACGAATTCGGCATAAAGCTCCATCGCTCGTGCGCCCATGGGCGTCGGTGCGTCGACATCCTCGGCGGCCTGCTGGGAAAGGCGCAGGTCTTTCAGCATCAGTTCCGCCGCGAAGCCTGGTTTGTAGGCGTTGTCAGCAGGCGATTTCGGGCCGATGCCGGGGGCCGGGCAATAGGCGTTCATGGTCCACGAATAACCCGAAGAGGTGGAGACCACATCGAACATCGCCTGCCGGTCGAGGCCCAGCTTATCCGCCAGCGCGAACGCCTCGCACGTCGCGATCATTGTCGCGCCGAGGATCATGTTGTTGCAGATCTTCGCCGATTGTCCCGCGCCGCCGCCGCCGCAATGGACGGCCTTTTGCCCCATGATGTCGAAGAGCGGCTTTGCTTTGGCAAACGCCTCGTCCGATCCGCCGCACATGAAAGTCAGCGTCCCCGCCGCTGCGCCGCCAATCCCGCCCGAGACCGGCGCATCAACTGACAGGAGCCCGGCCCCCGCCGCCGCATCATGGGCACCCCGCGCCGAGGCGACATCGACCGTCGAACAGTCGATCAGACAGGTGCCGGGGCTGGCGACGGGGACGATGTCACCGGTGACCGCCTTCAGGATGGCGCCATTGGGCAACATGGTGATGACTATATCGCGCCCCGATGCGGCCTCGCCAGCGGAGGAAGCCTCCGTGATGCCCGCCACGTCATAGGATGCGAGGTCAAAGCCCGTCACCTCATGCCCGGCGGCAATCAGGTTCGCCGCCATCGGCGCCCCCATATTGCCGAGGCCGATAAAACCGATTTTCATATCAACTCTCCCTCAAACCGTCAGATCGCCGCCTGTTGGCGGGCTTAGCATGGCATTGACATCGGCCTGCGTCACGTCTTGCAGGCGCGGCTTTGCCCATTGGGGGTCGCGGTCCTTGTCGATGACGGCGGCCCGGATGCCTTCGAGGAACTCGCCCTCGGTCATGCAGCGCCAGGTGAACCGGTATTCCTGTGCCAGAGCCTCTTCCACCGTCATGGCGCGGGCATTGCGGATCAGGTCCATCGCCGCAGCGACCGAAAGGGGGCAGCCCTTGCGAAGCGATTTGAGCGTCGCGGTCGACCATTCGAGACCTGCCTCCGCGCCCTCCTCCAGCTTGGCTTCCAGTTCGACGGGAGAGGAGGCCGAGAACGCATCATCGATGGCGAGGCTGAAATAGGCCAGCTCACCGTCGTCGGGTTTCGCACCAAACCCCGCAATCACGCCCTCATCGCCGGTTTCGATCAGCCGCGCCTTCAGGTCGTCCCAGCGGTCGGCGGGCACGTATGTATCAGCAAACCCGGCATAAATCGCATCGGCTGGCCCCATGCGCGTGGCAGTCATGCCGAGATATTCACCGCAGCGGCCCGGCGCATTGGCCAGGATCCACGATCCGCCCACATCCGGCACAAGGCCGATCCCGACCTCCGGCATCGCGACCTGGGTGCCATCAGTGACAATCCGGTGCGAGCCGAGCGCCGAGACGCCGACACCGCCGCCCATCACGAAGCCATGCATGAAGGCCACATAGGGTTTCGGATAACGCGCGATCTTGGCGTTCAGCCGGTATTCAAACGCCCAGAAATCGCGCCCGAACTGAAAATCACCAGCGCGCCCGGTGCGGTAGAGATCAACGATGTCTCCCCCGGCGGCGAAGGCACGGTCGCCCGCTGCGTCGATCATCACAAGCGCAACGCGATCATCATGCCGCCAGGTATCCAGCGCCCGGTCAATCGCCTCCAGCATCCCCACCGTCAGGGAATTGAGCGCCTCCGGCCGGGTCAGCGTGATGCGCCCGGCACGTCCTTCGATGCGAATGTCGATCTCGCTCACGCCGCGCGCTCCGCCAGCATGGCGCGCGAGATGATGACGCGCATGATCTCGTTAGTCCCTTCAAGGATCTGGTGGACGCGCAGATCGCGCACGATCTTCTCGACACCGTAATCGGCAAGATAGCCATAACCGCCGTGAAGCTGCAGCGCGTCATTGGCGACCTTGAAGGCGGTGTCGGTCACGAACCGCTTGGCCATGGCGCAGAACTTGGTGGCATCGGGCGCGCCATTATCCAGCTTCCACGCCGCCTGACGCAAAAGGATGCGGGCCGCCGACAGCTCCGTCTCCATATCAGCGAGGCGGAACTGCAGGCCCTGAAACTGGTCTATGCTTTTGCCGAAGGCCTTGCGATCCCCCATATAGGCCAGCGTCTGCACCAGCGCCTGCTGCGCTGCGCCCAGCGCCGAAGCAGCGATGTTCAGCCGCCCTCCATCCAACCCTGCCATGGCGTAGGAGAACCCGCGCCCTTCCTCGCCGATCAGGTTCTCGGCACGGGCCTTCGCCCCATCGAACTGCACCTGCGCCGTCGGCTGCGCACGCCAGCCCATCTTGTCTTCGAGCCCGCCGAAGGACAGCCCCTCCGCCCCGTCCTCCATGATGATCGCAGAGACGCCCTTGGGGCTGTCATCGCCCGTGCGGCACATCACAATGTAAGCGTCCGAATATCCGCCGCCGGAGATGAACGCCTTTGTTCCCGTCAGCGCCCAGCCTTCATTGGTGCGCGCCGCCTTCGTGCGCAGTGCCGCCGCGTCCGAGCCGGAGCCGGGCTCCGTCAGGCAATAGGACATGACGGTTTCCATCGAACAAAGACGTGGCAACCAGTCGGATTTCATCTCGTCCGAGCCAAACTTGTCGATCATCCCAGCGCACATGTTGTGGATCGACAGGAACGATCCGACGGAGGGACATGCCATCGACAGCGCCTCGAATACCAGCGTCGCGTCCAGCCGCGAGAGGCCGGAGCCGCCATAGGCTTCGTCAACATATATGCCGCCGAGGCCAAGCTCCGCCACCTTTGGCCAGAGGTCTTTCGGGATCGTCCCCTTCACCTCCCACCCTCGGGCGAAGGGGGCGATATGTTCCTGCCCGAACCCATGGGACATGTCGAAAATGGCAGTCTGTTCTTCTGTCAGGGCAAAATCCACGGCTCATCCCTCTGTCGTCTGCGGCCCGTCACGGGCTGTCAGTCGTTGATCTATGCGGCGCGGGTGGCTCGTCAAAGATCGGCGTGAAACTCTTCGATCAGATGGCTGACGACCGCTTTCAGATCGCCGCCAGCCTCCTTGCGCACGGCGCGTTGGCGGTCTGCGCTGGCACCGGTTGTCACCATGTCCCGCATGCGCAGGATCTCCTCCGTCGAGCGCAGGATGCCGGCATCCTCGGCGATCAGCTCGATCAGTTCATCCACCAGATCATCAAAGGGTACGATTTCGGCCCGGCCAAAGTCGATCAACCCTTCCTTCGTGCCATAGCGCTGTGCGCGCCAGCGGTTTTCGCCCACGAGGAACCGATCATAATAGCGCCAGCGCTGGTTTTTCGTCTTCAACCGCCAGAGCATGCGCATGATCGCCTGCGTGGTCGCTGCGATGGTCAGTGCATCCTCCAGCCGCGGGCAGACATCGCAGATCCGGCTTTCCAGCGTCGGGAACTGATGCGACGGGCGCAGATCCCACCAGATTTTGGAGCTGTCCTCGATGATCCCCAGATCGACCAGCGCGCCGGTCGTGCGTTCATACTCCGCCCAGCTGGCCAGTTCCGGCGGCAGGCCGGTCCGCGGCAGATTGTCGAACACCGTCAACCGATAGGAGTTCAATCCGGTATCGCGTCCCTGCCAGAACGGTGATGATCCGGACATCGCCAGAAGATGCGGCAGGAAATAGCTGACCTGCGGCATCAGATCGACGCGCAACGCATCATCATTCAGGCCCACATGAACATGCATTCCGCAGATCAGCAGCCGCTCCGCAACCCCACCCAGCGCCCGGCTGAGATCGTGATAGCGATCCTTGTCGGTGTGATGCTGATCCTTCCAGTCGCCAAAAGGATGGCACGACGCAGCGATCGGCGCGAGGTTATGCTTCGCCGCCTCACGCGAGACGGTAGAGCGGAGGCGTTTCAACTCCTCCCGCGCTTCGCCGATATGGGCACAGACCTTGGTACCGATCTCCACCTGGCAGGCGAGGAATTCGGGGCTGAACTGCCCCTCCAGTGCCGCGCCGCACGCGTCCATCAGTTCGGGTGGTGCCTCGGCGAGAGCCAGGCTGTCAAGGTCCACGAGGAGGTACTCCTCCTCGATCCCCATGGTGAAATCGGGTTCTGTCGTCAAGATAGCCACCCCCGTCAGGCCACGAAGCGCAGCCGGTCAGCGAAAACTAGCAATCACCACCCCGTTTGGAAACCCGGCGCGGGGTGGGCAGCAGCGCGCAACCTTGAATGCCTATTCCTCTACTTCGAAAAGGGCGAGCGCGTCTTCCAGCTTCGCCACGCTGGCCTTCGGCCAAATACCATGAACGGCGAAAGAGGCATCAATGCGCATATGCGCGCCGCGCGAGGCATCCGGATCACCACCTACCGCACGTTGCTCGGCAAAGTTCAGCTTGGTGACCACGCAATTGCCGAAAGTTGCACGCAAGTGGTCGCAAATCTCCAGCGTGCGTTCCAGATACTCAGGTGCGATCGGGCGGCCCGCTTGAACGCCGCCGGGCGCGGTCAGCCTGATGCTGGCTTCGACCAGATCGCCCTCCTTGCGGTTGATCTCACCAAGGTCGTAGTTCGGAATATAGGCGAGCGTGGCAGACAGTTTGAATGGCAAATCTCCTCGCCGGTCTCTGGATGCCGCCACCTCAACGACGCGGCATTTGACGGCGAAATGTTCCACAATGACATGGCACTGCTCCGCGGCGATCTTGGCTGCGCGCGCATCGAAATAAAGCAGTTCGCGGTTCGGCGCAGGTGGCGTCTCACCCTCGTTCAAAAAGTCCTCGACGTTGAAACGCGCTCTGAATGCAATGATACGGTTTCGGCTGAACAGATCGGGCCTGAATGCGTCTGTCCCGTCGATGTCTTCCGCCCCACGCGTAATGCGGTCTGCCAGCGACAGCCGGGCCACCCTATCGTCGCGCGGGCGCAGGACCTTATCGCTTGGTCCAGCGGCAGCTTCGACCCTCGCACTACTTTCGGTGGTCTCCCTCATATTCGACAGCGCGTTGGTGACTAGACCGACCCGCAGGCTATCGAACTGCAACGCACCCGCTACGGCGAGCGCAACGACAATGACGCCGGCAAGAACGATCAAACGCCACATCCAATCAGTCCCCTCGTGTCACGACCGACGGTGTCAGAATTCCGATATCACCCCCCGTCGCCGCCAGTAGTTCGCTCTCGTAGACGTCCAGAACACGCTCAGAGATCGTCGCCGCATCCCCCGCGATTGCGGTTTGGCCCGATCCCACCGCAATCACCTTCGGATCGCCCGTGGTGAACGCGACGGGTTCAGAGGGTTTCGGCCCGACCATTACATGGGCTGCAAAGGAGGCCGAAACCGTATTGTCGGACGCAGCAACACCGAGTTGGCGCTTGTACCACGCGCTGTAAGCCGCGTGGCCCAACTGGTACTTCGTGATCAGGTTGCGATCCACGCCCCGGCCTTTTGCCGAACCGCTCCAGGCGTCCCAGCTTTCATTGGGGTCGCGATATGGCAGCGGAAAACACTCCGGCATGTCGCTGCTCCACTGTCCCGAAAATATATCACTGTAGCCAACATCCGACCGGCCGAACTCGCGCGGACCGTCGCTTGAGATACTCTCCAACGTGGCACCTTGCGGCGGCGATATCAGCGCGGTCGCATTACGGCCGACGATCGCAATATGCGCGACCTCCACGCCCGGGGCCTGCAATACGCGCCACAAGGTCCGATACTCGCTCTGCAACACCAGATGAAGCGGGGCACTGGCGTCTGTCACGTAAACATCGGCCAGCCGGTAGAGCATATCCCGGCTAACGGCTTCGGCAATCGTGAGCCCCTTTTTGCGGATCTGACCGACTTTGGCGAGCAGGTCATCTTCAAGCATCTCGTCCGAGGTGATCTACGCCGCCTCCACGCCACCGGCACCGTTCAATCGAACGCCGACAACGCGGGTCCCGGCATCCGGCACCGCAAGCTCGCACCGGGTGTTGTGATCAACAGCCCGCGTCACGTCCGCCAGCGGCAGGGGAAGCTGCGCCGAGACAACCTCCTCCACGGGAAAGGCCTGTCCATCAGCGGCGAGGACCAGGTCCTGTCCGGTGCCGATCCCCATGCGGGACCGCGTGACACCAGTGCGGGTGGCCTCGTCGGGAGCGACCTTGTCCTGGCTGACATGCCCCAGACCGGCGCGGACCTGCTTTTCCTGTTCAGCACTTCGGCGAATAGTCGCAATCGCACCGGCATACATGTCGTTGAGTGCTGTCGCACCCTCTGCAGCCATGTTCAGTTCTTCGAAGGGTGCTTTCAGCGAAGCTTCGATCTCGCCAAAGTCGAGCCCGGGTACAAGACTGAGCGCCGCAGCGCCGAAGAGGCCCGTTACGCTGAGGTAAACACCCACCCGCAAGATCGCTTTGCGGAAACCACCTTTCCGGCGGCCCGCCACAGGCTCTTGATCAGGTTGTCTTTCGCTGAATTGCGCAGGACCACGTGCGGCCCGCTCGTCCCGGCGTCTGAGACGCTCATTGAACGCCTCGACTTGATCATCGCTCACAATCTCGATCCCACAATACACAATACAAACTCGTCATACGAGTATCCTGCGCCCATCTGCGACGCAACAGCGTATTGTGGATCGCACCGATATCCCGTGATCAATTCCCGGATGGTGTCGCCTCGTGCCCTGCCCCCTCACCGAAGGTCGGTGGGGGGAGGGGAAAGCCAGTCCCTACTTCATCGTCGGGATGGAGAATTCGGCGCCCTCGCGAATGCCCGAAGGCCAACGCGCGGTGATGGTCTTGGTGCGCGTGTAGAACTTGAACGCATCCGGCCCGTGCTGGTTCAGATCGCCAAAGACGGATTTCTTCCAGCCGCCGAAAGTGTGATAGGCGAGCGGCACCGGGATCGGCACATTGATGCCGACCATGCCGATATTGATCCGGTTCGCGAAATCGCGGGCCGTGTCGCCGTCGCGGGTGAAAATTGCGGTGCCGTTGCCGTATTCGTGATCCATGGCGAGGCCCAATGCCTCCTCATAGGTCTGCGCGCGGACGGTGGACAGGACGGGGCCGAAAATCTCCGTCTTGTAGATATCCATATCCTTGGTGACATTGTCGAAAAGGCAGCCGCCGACGAAGAAGCCGTTCTCATAGCCCTGCATCTTGAAGCCACGTCCATCTACGACCAGCTTCGCCCCTTCCTCGACACCCCGATCGATGAGGCCGAGGATACGGCCCTGCGCCTCTTTTGTGACAACAGGGCCAAAATCGGCATCATCGCCGTCGGTATAAGGCGCGATTTTCAGATTTTCGACGCGGGGCGCGAGTTTTTCGATCAGGCGGTCCGCCGTTTCCTCACCGACCGGAACGGCGACCGAGATTGCCATGCACCGCTCACCCGCCGCGCCGTATCCGGCACCGACCAGCGCATCGACCGCCTGATCCATGTCCGCATCGGGCATGATGATCATGTGGTTCTTCGCGCCGCCAAAGCACTGCACCCGTTTGCCCGCCGCCGTGCCGCGCGAATAGACATATTGCGCAATGGCGGTGGAGCCGACGAAGCCGACGCCGGAGATATCCTCATGATCGAGGATCGCATCCACCGCGCCCTTGTCGCCATTGACCACGTTCAGCACGCCCTTGGGCAGACCGGCCTCGATCATCAGCTCGGCCAACATCAGCGGCACCGAGGGGTCACGCTCCGACGGTTTCAGGATGAAGGCATTGCCGCAGGCGATCGCCGGGCAGAACTTCCACATCGGGATCATGGCCGGGAAGTTGAACGGCGTGATGCCAGCCGCGATGCCGATGGGCTGGCGCATGGAATACATGTCGATCCCCGGCCCCGCGCCATCGGTGTATTCGCCCTTCAGCAAATGCGGCGCGCCGATGCAGAATTCCGCAACCTCAAGGCCGCGAATGACATCACCCTTGGCATCGGGGATGGTCTTGCCGTGCTCGCGGCTCAGCGCCTCGGCCAGCTTGTCCATGTCACGGTGCAGAAGGCGGACGAATTCCATCAGGACGCGCGCGCGGCGCTGCGGGTTCTGCGCGGCCCAGCCCGGCTGCGCGGCCTTGGCGCTGTCAACGGCGGCCTGCATTTCGGCATCGCTTGCCAGCGGCACCTTTGCCTGCACCTCGCCTGTTGCCGGATTGAAGACATCGGCAAAACGGCCCGATGTGCCCTTCACGTGCGCGCCGTCGATGAAATGCGTCAGTTCCTGCATGGAATCCTCCTCGATGCTTGTTGCTGGCATCATGATCTGCAATCCTGCAAAGATAAACCGGAAATAGGGCGGATCAGACATGCAGAAATGCCCGTTATGAAATGGGACAACCTGCGCGTTTTCCTCGCGGTGGCGCGCGCGGGACAGCTATTGGGTGCGGCGCAGAAACTGGGCCAGGATCAGGCCACGGTCAGCCGCCATATCCGCGCGCTGGAGGCGGCGCTGGATACGCGGCTCTTCCAGCGCTCTCAGGCCGGGGTGCTGCTGACATCGGCGGGCGAGCGCCTGCTGCCCATTGCAGAGCGGATGGAGACCGAGGCATTGCAGGCCGTCTCCACCATCGGGCGCGACGAGGTGGAGCTGTCGGGAACGATCCGCATCGGCGCGCCGGACGGGTTCGGCACCTATTTCCTCGCACCATTGCTGGCGGAACTGTCAATCACCCATCCCGGCCTCAGGCTGCAACTGGTCCCCCTGCCCCGGTCATTTTCCCTGATGAAGCGCGAGGCGGATATCGCGATCACGCTGGATCGCCCGACAGAGCCATCGCTGATCGCGCGCAAGCTGACGGATTACACGCTCGGCCTCTACACCACGCGGCGCTATCTGGCAGAGGTGGGTGCCATCACCTCCATCGACGATCTCGCGCGGTGCCTGTTCGTCACCTATGTGCAGGACATGATCTTTTCGCCGCAGCTGACCTATGGCGAGACGATCATGGCGCGGGCCGGGCAGGTCTTCGAATGCGCCTCGGTTGTCGGCCAGATGCAGGCGCTGCGTCAGGGTGGTGTTGGTTACGTGCATGATTACGCCTCGCCATCCGCGCCGGAGCTTGTCCGCATCCTTCCGGCCAATGCAGTCAAATTGACCTACTGGATCGTCGTTCACCGCTCCACCCAGACGATCCGGCGGATGAACGAGCTTTCATCAGCCATTCGCGCGCGGGTCGATGCGGCGCGGGGCAGCTTCATCGCCTGAGCGTATCAGGCCGCAACCAGTGTCGTATGGCTCGGGAAGGTCATGCGTCGGTCACGTCATAATGGCGTAAACATAGATGCGAGACACTTAAGTCCGACACTGCCTTGGATGCACCTGATGACTGGCGGGCCGAAACCCACTGCCCCCTGGATCCGACTTCCGGCTGTCTGCTTCCTTCATTCGACAGGCGTGCCGAACACCGCGATCGCGCAGCCAATGAGCGCCATCGCCGTGAACAGCGCTGCTTTCCACATCTCGCGGCGCATACCGGCAGAGATCGCCGCGATACATGACTGGATCGCGTAGTAGGCCGCAAAAGCCCGTGATGCGTAGCTGATGATCTCAAAGATATTGGCAACCCAAGTGAGCAATATTCCGAACCCCACAAGCAGGGCATAGGCCCGCCGTTCGGAAATCTTGCCCCTCGACACCTCCGCAATCAGCCCGCCTGAGCCGCTTGTATCCGCCACCGCCGCGCTGAACTGTGCGCTGAGGGCCGCAAGGACCAGCAGCAGAGGCAGGATTGGCGCGACGACCCTCATCATGTCGATGATTGCGGTTTCGTCCAAGGAGAGCGGGTCAGAGTCGAAGGCATAGGTCAGAAGCACGATGTAGATGACGTAGATGACGACCGAAATCCACTGTGCAAGCTTCATTGACCGGATGCGCAATCCGGCATCATAGGTCGCGCCCAGATATCTTGATGTCTCGAAACCCTGCACGGTCACGATCAACCCGGCCATCAGCGTGACGGAGGCCCAGCCGGTTACCTTTGGTGGGTCGAACCGAAGCGTATCTGATTGGGCGGCCTCGCCGAAATACAGCATAAGGCCGAACAGAAGGCCCGCGATAATCGCGAGCTTCAGTCCGACGGAGACCTGCTCCATCCTCTCCAACGCCCGGAAGCCGCGTGTCCAGCCGACCATCAGGATCAGCAGGAAAACCGCGGTGGTGAGCAGATCTGCGTGAAAACTGTCGTTGAGGTCAGTCAGGCTCACGCCGAACGAGCCAAACAGGTTCAGGTAATATGCGACCGATATAAAAAACGCGAATGCCAGCACCACGGACGAGGCCGTCTCCAACCGCGCCAGCAAAGGCGACATGTCTGAATGCTTTGCGATCTGCGCGATATTGAACCGGATTGCGCTTCCGAAAAGATAGGCGACCGCGCACAGACCCAACATCACGAAGGGGGCGTAGCCGCCATAGCTGACGTCAAGTATCGGGCCGAGGACAAGAAACCCGCTTCCGATGATGGAAGCCAGAGGAGTGATCGTTGCGCGCCACAATTTTGCGTTGGCCAATCGGGGCCAGAGCAAGACGGCTCCGACAAGAACGACAACAGCCAGAATCAAGGCGCTTGGCATCGTAAGACCGTAGACGGATCGCCGTTTGGGGGACAACCTTTCTCGGTCCGGATCTGTCCGCGTGGCAGCCCACATCGCGCGGCGCGGCACCGCCGGACTTCTTCTGGCCTCTCGCCTTGGCGGTCATCCGGGCAAGGGCAGGATTGCTGCCTGTGACGTATTTGGGGCGGTGCATGACTTAGGGATTGAGCGGATCCGCCCTTTCGGGCTGCAAGCGGCGGAAACTGTCGACAGGCCGACCAGGACGTCGTATTGCGCGCCTCCATGTATCGCAACGTCATCTCCCGTGCCGCACGTCTGATTGCATCCTTCCGCGTTCCCAAACGGCGGCAGGTTGCGGCCCTGTGCTGGCGTCACGGTGCCGAGGGGACCGAGATCCTGCTGGTCACGACGAGGCGTACGGGTCGCTGGACCGCACCCAAGGGCGGGCTGATGAATGGCAAGAGCCCGGCCGAGGCCGCAGCAATCGAGGCCTGGGAAGAAGCCGGTGTCATCGGTGCCGTCGAGAGCACGCCAATCGGCGAATATGCTTATCAGAAATATCGCGGCCCGACCTCGTGGGAGCCCATTGCGGTGGACGTCTTTCCGCAGGAGGTCGAGGCGATAGAGGCCAAATATCCCGAGGAAAACCAGCGCTTGCGGCAGTGGTTTGCCCAGGAAAAGGCCGCCGAAATGGTGGATGAACCCGCCATGAAGGCGCTGATCCGCACCTTCCGGCCGCACCAATAGACAGGGGGCCGCGCCCTCGGGCACGGCCCGCGCGATATCTAGGCTGCGGCCGTAGCTTCGATCTCGAACATCAGGCTCGGCATCGCGAGCCGGGCCACACCGAGCAACGTCATCGGCGGCGCAGATTGGACAGGGCCAAAGCGCATGCCGAACAGGTCGAAGTTCTTCATGGCTTCGTCCACGTCGGTCGCGAAGACGCCAAGTTTCGTGACATTGCTGAAGTCCATATCGGCGGCTACCAGCACAGCCTCCAGATTGTTGAGCGCGAGGTCGATCTGCGCCCGCATGTCACCGGGATGTTGCGGATTACCATCGCCATCGACGGCGGTCTGGCCCGCGCAGATCAGCTGACGCGATGCGCCTTCGATGATCTCGCCCTGATTATAGCCAAAGTTCAGGGACCAGTTCCAAGGATTGACAGCTGTGCGTTGCATGGTGGTCGTCTCCTGTTTCAGATAAGTTTGCGTCGGTGCATGTTCGACATCTATAGCAAATAGGTCATCGCCGCCGGTTCCGGGAACGGCACGCCCGTTGACCCGGCGGTCACGGTCGGTGCCGCCTTTCAGCGGGCCCTTGCCTCACCTTCCTCCGGGCGCACCATCTGTGTTTCGATGTCCGCCATCACCTCGTCCGAAAGCGGCCCGAAGTCGATCGCAGCCGCATTCTCCTGCGCCTGCCTTGCGGTCCGTGCGCCGGGGATCGGCATGTTCCCGTCCGATTTTGCCAACAGCCAGCACAATGCGCCCTGTGCCAGCGTGCGGCCGTCGCTCTGCAATAATTCGCGGATCGCGGCGAGGTTGCGCAGATGCGCCGCTGCCGGTTTGGCGTCCTGAAAATAGTCGCGTTTCTCGCTGTTGACGGAACGTACATCCGTGTCCGGCATCACCGTGGCATCATCGTATTTCCCCGTCAGCAGCCCCATCGCCAGCGGAGAGCGCAAAAAGGCGACAAGGCCACTTTTGCGCAGTGTCGACTGTATCGTCGGTACATCCACGAACAGGTTCATGGCGTGTTCGACCCCAATGAAGCCTTCAAGACCGACCATCGCTTCCACGCTTTCGGGGAAATCGGTGCTCCACCCATAAGCCCGGATCTTGCCCGCCTCACGGGCGCGCTCCATTTCCTCAAAGATCGGGCGGGCCTTGTCGACCGGCAACGCATTCAGATGCAGCAACATCACGTCGACGCAATCGCGGCTCAGGCGGCGCAGACTGCGTTCGATCGCCGGCATGACCTCGCTGACCTCGGTTTCATCATGCAGCACCTGCCGCTTGTCTTCGTCGATGGCGGTGCCGAGTTTGGAGATGATCATGGCATCGGACCGGTCCCTCAGCGCCTCCCCGAGGATGCGTTCGGAATGGCCTGCGCCATAAACCGCGGCGGTGTCGAACACGCGCAGCCCTGCATCCAGCGTCGCGCGAATGGCGCGCTTCGATTCCGCGTCATCGATATCGGGAAATCCAAGCGGCACATCGCCAGTGTAGAACTGCCCCCCGATTGCCCAGCATCCCATGCCCATCGGCAAGACATCTTGTTCCAGTAGCTTGATCATCGTCCCTCCGAACGTTGTGGATGACGACCATGGGGCCGGATCTGCTGGCATCGCTACAAAAAGAAATGCAATATATGTTTCATGAGTGAAAAGACGCTGGACTGGAACGACCTCAAATTCTTCCTCGCCGTGGCTCGTAACAGGGGGCTGTCGGGCGCTGCCCGGCAAACCGGCTCCAGCGCGCCGACACTCGGACGCCGCATGCAGGCCCTCGAACAGGCAACCGGTATTGAAATCTTTCGCAGGCATGCGCGCGGCTACGACCTGACGGCGGACGGGCATGCCCTGTTCGAAAAGGCGCTGGAGCTGGAGGCGCAGATAGTCCCCCTGCTCTCCACCACTGACGGCAGCGCGAAAACACTTGTGAAGCTGTCAGCAGGGCAGTGGACCCTGCACGCATTATCGCCGCATATCCACCGGATCAGAAAGGCCGCGCCCGATGCGCTTCTGAGGCTGATCTCGTCGGATGAGTACCTGAACATCAACCACCGTGAGGCGGTCATCGGCATCAGGAACCAGCGCCCGCATCAGGTCGGGCTGGCATGCCGCAAGGTCGGAACCGTATCCTTCGCAGGCTATGCAGCGGACGCGTCCATAACCGACTGGATCGCCGTCACCTCCATTGCCCCATCCGCCAAATGGCTCGCTGCACAGCCTGCGGCCCAAAAAGCCATGGAGGTGAATTCGGCGCAACTGGCGAAGGACCTCGCGGAAAGAGGCCTCGGACGCGTCGTTCTGCCCTGTTTCATTGGTGATCAGGCACCGTCCCTGATCAGGGTGCACGACCCGATACCAGAGCTTGATCACGAACAATGGCTCGTCAGCCACGAAGAGGACCGCTTCATCCCCACCGTTCGCCGCGTTCTCGATGCCACCTATCAGGTGCTGAGATCAATCATCAGGATGATCGACTAGAGGGCGTCAGAAAGCCGTCCATGCGCCGCGCGCGCCTCAACATTCCGGCAGGTTCACGGCCAGTCCGCCCTGGCTGGTTTCCTTGTACTTCTCGTTCATATCCATGCCGGTCTGGCGCATCGTCTCGATGCAATTGTCCAGCGGCATGAAATGCGTGCCGTCCCCGCGCAGGGCCAGCGACGCGGCGGAGACCGCCTTGATCGCGCCGAGCCCGTTACGTTCGATACAGGGCACCTGGACAAGGCCGCCAACAGGATCGCAGGTCATGCCGAGGTGATGCTCCAGCGCGATCTCAGCCGCGTTCTCGATCTGCTCCGGCGTGCCGCCAAGCGCCGCGCACAGGCCCGCTGCCGCCATGGCGGAGGCTGATCCGACCTCCCCCTGACAGCCAACCTCCGCCCCCGAGATCGAAGCGTTGTGCTTGATCAGTCCGCCAATGGCGGCGGCGGTCAGCAGGAACACGCGCTCCCCCTCTTTCGTCGCGCCATGGCAGTGATCGCGGTAGTAACGCAGGACCGACGGCGCGACCCCCGCAGCGCCATTAGTGGGCGAGGTCACGACCTTGCCGCCTGCCGCGTTTTCCTCGTTCACGGCCATCGCGTAGACCGACAGGTAATCATTGGCGATATGGGGCTGGGCGATGTTCAGGCCCTTTTCGGCCAGAAGCTGGTCATGGATGCGCTTGGCGCGCCGTTTGACTTGCAATCCGCCGGGCAATTCGCCCTCCTTGGCAAGGCCCCGGTCAATGCAGGCATTCATCGCGATCCCGACCCCGTCGACCGCCTTGGTCAGCACCACCGGGTCCATGGCCACCATCTCGTTGGCGCGCTTCATCTCGGCAATCGACTTGCCGGAGGATTTCGCCATGTCCAGCATCTCCGCCGCCGTCGAGAACGGATAGGGCCAGTGCGCATCATTGTCATTGATCGCGCCCGTCGTCGTCTCGCCGCGGGTCAGTTCCCGCTCAGTCAGAACAAAACCGCCGCCGACTGAATAATACGTCTCCTCCTGCGCCAGGTTCCCGTCGGCATCATGGGCGAAGAACTTCATGCCGTTGGCATGACCGGGCAGCGCCGGGCCGTAATCGAACACGATGTCGACCGCCGGATCGAACGCCAGCGTTGGCAGGCCCGGCGGCGAGACAGTCTTCGATGCGGCGACATCTGCTTCAATGCGCTCCGCCGCATCGGGGTCCACATCGTGCGGGTTTTCGCCCGCAAGGCCCAGCACCACGGCCCGGTCGGTCGCGTGGCCCTTTCCGGTGAATGCGAGCGAGCCGTAAAGGCGGCAGGACAGCCGCGCAGGCTCTCCCGCGCCGGGCACCCGGTCCGCGCCGCCGCTTAGCGCGTCCAGAAACCGGCCTGCCGCTGTCATCGGCCCCATCGTATGGGATGAGGACGGGCCGATCCCGATCTTGAAGATGTCAAAGACAGACAAAAACATGATGCGTGCTCCTTACTCCTCCAGACATAGGACAGAAGCCCGATCCGCTGGCACGCATAGCGGCATTGGTGGGCAGATTTACGACATCGATATCAGGCCAAAGCGCGGCCAGTCCCGGTCATTGGCGTCAGGAATGTCGATCCCTCAGCCACCCTATCGCTTCATTCGCACGGGACTGGCCATCAGCGCCGGCGCGCCACGTCGAAAGACGGCCTCCACGCCCGGTGCATCGGGGCGAAACAGCACAAGATCGGCCATTCGGCCTGCAGCGATCCGGCCCCGGTCCGACAGACCCACCGCATCGGCAGGGTTGCCGGAGACAAGCGCCCAGACCGCATCCGCATCCATGTCACCTGTCTTTGTCAGGCGCGCCGCCGCCGCCAATAGCGAGGGATAGTAGTAATCCGAAGCCAGCGCCGTGCAGAGCCCCTCTCGCGACGCCGGTTCAGCATCGAGCGCGCCGATATGGCTGCCATCGCGCACCACGTTGGGCGCACCGAGTACCGTCGCCTCGCCATGGGTGGCGGCCTCTGCCGCGGCGGCGCGGCTCAGGGGAAATTCCGACACGGCGATGCCGAGCGCCCGATGCTGCTGGCGCATCTCGGCGGTGGTCTCATCATGGGCGAAACAGATGACATTGGCGGCCTGCGCGGCAGCGGCCAGCCGCGCGACGGCAGCGGGCACCTCTGCCGCGCGTGCGCGGGTGCGCTCGTTCAGCGCGTGATAGGCCTCGTCATCCAAACCGGCCCGCGCTGCGAGCTTCTTCAGATCCCGCGCCATCCGGCTGCCCTTTTCGAACATAGGCGTGAAATGGTCGTTGAAGGCCAGCGTCGGTTTCGGCTCCAACGCAAGCCAGCGTTCCACCTCCTCCACGGCGTCGAGCGCATAGATCTCCCACCGGAACTGAAGGCGGATATCGGCGATGAGACGCGGGCGCACAACTTCCAGCGCCGCCACCAGCGCCTGCGCCATCTTGAGACTGCGCAGACCTGGCTCCCACGATATGGTCATCGCCAGATAGGCCGTGGTGATACCGTTGGCGATCAGTTGCCGGTCGGTCTCGATCAGTGCCGTCTCATGATCGAAAAAGACGCCGGTGCGGGGCGAAAGATTACGCTCAAACCCGTCGCCATGGAGATCGATAATCCCCGGCGCGACGGTCAGGCCGCGCGCATCGAACCGGCGGGCATCGGGTGCCGGATCATCCGCCAGCAGCCCATCGACGATGTGAACATCCCGCACCCCGGTGACATCGCCGCCGACAACCTGACCGCCTTCTATCGTCCAGTTCATATCCGGCTCCATCGCAGGCCAACGGCGCAGACATTATTGCGCGCCACCGCTTCGCCGGTCATCGAAAAGCAGCATATGGTAGCCCCGGCCGGAATCGAACCGGCACTCCCGCAAGGGAACCGGATTTTGAATCCGGCGCGTCTACCAATTCCGCCACAGGGCCATGTCAGAGGTGACAAAGGGGGAGGTATCAAGTTGCAGCACGGGGTTCAAGCGGGATGATCGCGGCGGGCCTACGCCACGTCATGACTTGACGTTAACGTAAAGTCTGTTCTTCTGCGGCTCCGAAAGCCGGAGATGACGATGACCTATTTCCTCGATGAAGCAACTGCACTTGAGGGTACCGGACCGGGCACGTTTCGCCTGCAATCAGCGCCGACTTACTGGAACATGTTCGGCGCATTCGGCGGCTGGATCGTCGCCTCCGCCGTGCGCGCGGTACTGGCGAGCGACGGTGCCCGCGGCAATCTGGTCAGCGTCAACGCCATCTTCCTCGCGTCCTTCAAACAGGAGGCGCTGATCGTCACCACGCAGCCCCTCAGCCGCCGCGCCCGCACCGATTTCTGGCGCGTCTCCATCGCGACGGAGGCGGCACCGACCGCCCCCGTCTTCAGCGCCGATATCGTCATGTCAGAGGGACGCGAGACTGACCTTGCCTACGACACCCCCCTGCCCGACGCCCCCGCGCCAGAGGGCATGAAGCGCACCGACCTCTCCGCCGGGCCCGCCTGGCAGCAGCGCTATGACCAGCGGTTGATCAAGGGGCGGCCCTTCAAGGCGGCGGAGCGGGCCTATACCCTCAACTGGCTACGCGAGGTTGATGGTCGCCCGCTGGATGCTGTCGGCCTTGCCGCAATTTCAGACACCTATATGCCGCGCACGTTTTTCCTCTGCGACACATTGCGGATGGGATCGACCGTGTCTTTCTCGCTGAACGTCCACGCCACGGCGGCGGAACTCGCGGCCATCGGCGATGATTTCCTGCTCATGGATGGCGATAGCGATGTGGTCGGTGCCGGCATGTATGACCAGCGCGGGCGCATCTGGTCCCGCTCGGGCAAGGTCATCGCGATCACCAACCAGATCGGGTTCTTCAAATAGCGGCGTCCATCTCCGCCCACATCGCCTCGACCCATGCCTTGATCTGCAAGGCTTCGGCAAAGCGGTCCGACATCTCCTGCCCATCGGGGCCAGTCATGGCATATTCGGGCGGGCCAAGCTCACACAGGAAGATGCAGGTACCGCTCTCATTACGGGCGCGCCAGCCTTCCAGCCCTTCGCGCCACCAGCCTTGGAACAGATCCACCCATTTGCGGTTCTGCGGAAAGTCGAGCTGAAGCTGCACCTGCTGACGGCTCGCCACGCGGCCCTGAAAACTGTCCGACCGCGCGAGAATGCGCGAAATCAGCCCCATATCCCGCTCGCTCAGCGGATACCAGAATTCCCGATCGACCACGTAATGCGAAAGATCGGCGCAGAGGCGCATTTCGGGGATCGCATCCAGCAATGACAAGGTCGGGTAAAGGTCATTGGTGATGCAATTGCGGTGCGTTTCGAACTGCACCGGCATACCAACCTCGTCGCCCATGTCGATCCATCGACGGATCACGGGGATCATCCCCTCCACCGTCAGCGGCATGACTTGTCCGATCACGTCGACGAAAGGTGCGCCGAAATCCTTGGCCAGGATCAACGTCTCGCGCAGGCTTTCCACGGTTTTCGGGAAAGCTACGATCAGCGGCGTCAGCCCCTCACGTTCCATATGCGGGCGGATGGCGCGGGCGACGGAGATGTCATCGGCCCCGAAGTCCAGCGCCAGCCCCTTGTAGCCCGCCGCCGCCACCCGCGCGCAAATGTCCGCAAAGGGCGGCGAGGCGAGATCATAAGGCCGCATCGCCCAGAGCGACTGATAGACATGCAGATCACGGCTCATGTGCCAACCTCTAAACCGGGTTTCAGACATGAAGGGATCATCCCCTCAATCCATACCCACAGCAATTCGTTGCCTTGATGTCTTATCTCCGCCATGCAGCAATAAGCTGGCCAAACCCAAAGGGGGCTTCACGACATGAAAAGCGTCGACATCGTCAAATGGATCGCAACGGTTGTTCAACTGTTCGGATATGCCCTGACGGGACTTAACATCGTTCCACTGAACGTTTTTGCATTCATCATCGGTATTCTGTTGTGGTTTCTGGTCGGGGTGATGTGGAAGGACAGAGCGATCATGGTTGTCCATGTCGGTGCGTTCATCGCAATCGTGGGCGGTTATCTGAACGCCTGATTTCCACGCAATGCATGCCCTATTCAGCAGGCAGACGCATGGTCCCGCCACCGGGACGCGGCGCGATCCAGACCTCGTTCATGGGGAAATCCGCCTCCGACGACACCCCGGCCAGCTTGCGGATCACCTGCACCTGAAACCCGAGATAGCTCATCCGGTGCGGCGGGCCGCCGATGCCTTTCTCCAGATCCGCATTCAGGTCCTTCAGCTTCCAGAACGGAACGGAAGGGAACATGTGATGAGCGGTGTGATACTGCATCTGCCAACACATCCAGCGCATGATTGCGTTGGTGTCGGTGGAGCGGGTATTGGCGAGGATATCATCCGAATGTTCCAGCCCCAGATGCTCAATCGTGTTCTGCATTTGATGCACGAATTTCATCGCAAACATCGGCGCGATCCAGAGGATCACCAGCGCCCATGTGTTCAGCGCAACTGACCCGGCGATGAGCGCGAGATAGAGCGCGGCGTGGATGCGTCCTTCGCGGATGACGCGATCATGCTGGTCGGGGCGAATGTAAGGCTCCACCACGATCCCGCGCGCCAGCCGCACCACACGTGCGATGCGGGTCTGCCAGTAACTGATGCCGGATACCCAGAGGAGGTAGGTGCCAAGCGTGTAGGGCTCGCGCGCCAGTTCGCCATCCTTCTCCCAATTCGATGTGTGCTGGTGATGGGCAAAATGCTGGATCTGATCGAAATCGCGGGGAAAGATCATCAGAAACCCGATGAGGCGGCCCAGTGCCTCGTTCATCCATTTCGTCGCAAAAACCGTGCCGTGGCTCAGCTCATGCTGACCGGCATAAAGGAAGTTGATCAGGATCCCGTGGGCCATGAACACGGGCACCGCCATCCACGTGCCCCATGTCTGCCAGAGGAGCCACCCGGTCAGCGCAATCGCGCCGAAATGGCTGACCGCCTGCGCAATTCCGCGAAGGTCGGAGCGTTGCGCAAGGTCGCGCAAGCGCTGCGGGGTGACGATCTTGCGGCGGGTAAACGTGGCATCCATGGCGACCTCCTGAAACTCACTGTCATTTTGCGCTTAATTTTCCTCAGGACAATTGAATATGATTGCACTATTAGCTGAAAAAAATTACATGGTACTCATGACGCCAAGCATCGCTTCCCTCGAAGCACTCGACCGGATCGAACATCTAGGCTCGGTTCAGGCTGCGGCGGAGGCACTGTCCCTCACCCCCTCCGCCGTCAGTCACAGGCTCCGCGGGCTGGAGGCGGTGCTCGGTTTTGCCTGCGTGGTGGCGCAGGGGCGCGGGCTGACCCTGACACCGCGCGCCCGGTCCTATCTGGAGGCAACGCGCCCCGCGCTTGCGACGCTGAAATCCGCGACCGCCACCGCCACCGCCAGGGGTCAGGACCAGGCCGCGGGGCCCCTGACCGTCGCAGCCGCGCCCGGTTTCGCGACATCATGGCTGACACCAAGACTGGCGGGCTTTCGCACAGCCCATCCCGATATCGTGCTGACCGTGATCGCGGGGGAAGATGACAGCGCCGATATCGCGATCCCCTTCCTCGTACCCGGCACTGAACCTGCGGATGCAACCTTCCTGACCAAGCCGGAGTTTTTTCCGGTGATATCCCCGGCCCTCGCCCAACGCGCCGCGCTTCATCGCATCTCCGCTCTGGCCGAGGCAACGTTCCTGCATCTCGGCACACGGCGTGACTGGCACGTCTGGGCCAGCGCCTGCGGCGCGCCTGATAGCGTGATCGACGGCGCGGCGGCGGCGGGGCGAGAGGTGATCTTCAGCGATGTCACGCTTCTGCTTGCCGCTGCCAAGGCGGGGCTGGGCGTCTCGCTCGGCGATTCGATCACCTGTGCGGAGGCACTGGCCACCGGGGGGCTGATCCGCCCCTTCGCCGCCGCTGCTCCCGCCGAACGCGCGTATTACCTGATCATCACAAAAGGGGCCGCGGCGACCGCGACCCCTTTCAAGGATTGGTTACTGGCCGAACTGGCCGCTGATCGCCCCTAGGCCGCCAATTGCGGAGCCGGGACCGGGGCCGCTTCGCTCCGACGCAGGGCGAGGATGCTTTTTGGGGGCGTGACCTCATCGGGGATCGCGCATAACCCGATCCGCTCCGCCGCCCGGCCGACCGCGGGATGCGATGTCAGAACCGCAAAGGGAATGCCATAGCAAAGCCCGAGGAGAACCGGCATCGCCCAGGGCAGTGCGGAGGGCGCACCGTAGACAATGACAGCCATCAACGCATGGCCGAACAGCATCTGCGGCCAGAGCCCACGAATGGCGGTGCCCCAGCTCAGCTCCTGCGCGTCGCGCTGCTGGCCGTTCCATTTCACCGACTTGCCGAACAGAAGCCCGACCATAAAGATCGTCACGCGGAAGGCGACGACCGGTGCAAGGATGATCGAGAACAGCGTCTCGACAACCGCACCGACAAAGAACCGCAGCCCGCCGCCGTAACTGGCCACGCCGCCCTTTCGCAAGGCAATGTCGATCCAGCCCGCGATCTTGGGGAAGAGCGATACGGCAAACATGATGAAGAACATCGAGATCGCGAAGGCAAAGTCGATATTGGCGTGATCCGTGTCGAACACCTTCATCACGGCGGCGAAAGTCATCAGCATCCACGCAGGTGCGCCGAAATACATCATGATCGCAGCAAAGACCTGAAAGCGGCTCATCGGCTTCAACCCCTTGAGGCCCAGAAGCTGCCAATACTGCATGTTGCCTTGGCACCAGCGCAGATCGCGCTGTGTGAAATCAAAGAGGCTGGGCGGATTGTCTTCCCAGCTTTCCGTCTCCACCGGCACCACGCGCACTTCGTAACCGGCGCGCCGCATCAGGGCTGCCTCCATCTGGTCATGGCTGAGGATATGACCAGATAGCGGCCCCTTGCCGGGCAGCACGGGCAGGCCGCATTTCGCGCGGAATGGCGCAATGCGCACCAGCGCGTTGTGGCCCCAGTACGGCCCGCAATCGCCATGCCACCAGGCCGCACCCATCGTGAAGGACCGCATGCCCGCCCGCATTCCGAACTGGAAGATGCGGGCAAAGGCGCTCGGCGCCGGGGCACCGACCACGAGGCCCTGCAGGATCCCGATCCGGGGATGGGCCTGACAGATACGCACCAGCCTCAGAACCGCATCGCCCGACATCATGCTGTCACTGTCGAGCGGCAGGAAGAATTCGTATTTCTCACCCCACCGGCGCAGGAAATCGCGAATATTACCGGCCTTGAAACCGGTATTCTTCTCGCGCAGCCTGTAGGTCGCGCCAGCGCCAAGCTCGGCACGTGCCGCGTCAAAGGCAGCGCGTTCCTGATCCTGAACGGCCGGATCGTTGCTGTCCGACAGGACATAGACATCGAACCGATGTCCCCAGCCCGTCGCATCGAGCGACCGTTTGGTTTCAATCAGGCGGGCAAAGGCGCGATCCACATCCTCGTTGCGCAAGGTCATGCAGATCGCGGTCTTGGCACGGATCGGCGCGTCCTCGTCCGCTGCCGACATGAACGGGCTCGTCTGCGCGAGGCCATCCTTCGCCCCGTGCAACAGCCACAGGCCGATAATGGCGTTCCAGAACCCCATCACGGTCCAGGGTGCACCGATCAGAAAGCAGGTGAAAATGGTGATATCCGTTATCGTCCAGCCACCGGCACCGAAGATCTTCATCAGCGCCGCGGCGAGCGCGCCCAACGTGACGACGTTGAGAAACGCGACGAACACGCGCCGTCCTGTCATCATGCGCGCCGACTGCAACCCCGCAGGTGTCAGGTCGCCATCCGGGACTGCTCCCGGAAGCTTGGCAATCTTGCCGGGCATCTCGACCGGAGTTTGAGCACTCATGTCAGTCATGTGATCCACTTTCTGATGCACTGCGCCGCCCCGCGCGCTATGGGTTGGCCATGAACGAAGCGTCTGATGCCCTCGCCCTCTGGTATGATGCCCCGAGGCAATCTGCCCTCCGCCCCGCCGCCATGGGCGAGGGGGAAGTCGAAATTCGCACGCTCTGGTCCCTGATCAGCCGGGGCACGGAGCGTCTCGTGTTCGAGGGGCGCGTTCCCCCGGCGGAGCACGCGACCATGCGCGCGCCGATGCAGGAAGGCGACTTCACCTTCCCCGTGAAATACGGTTACGCGGCCGTTGGCCTTGTCGAACGCGGACCAGCCGATCTGGTCGGTCATCATGTTTTCGCTCTCCATCCGCATCAAACCCGTTTCGTTCTACGCAGGCCCCAGATGATTCCGGTGCCAGCCTCTGTCCCGCCCCGCCGCGCCACGCTCGCCGCCAATATGGAAACCGCACTTAACGCCCTCTGGGACGCCGGTGCCGGTCCCGGTGACCGCATCGCCGTCATTGGCGGCGGCCTGGTCGGCTTGCTCGTCGCGCGGCTCGCATCGCACATTCCGGGCAGTGAAATAGTGCTCCACGATGTGTTAGACCACCGACGGGATATTGCATCGCAACTTAATGTGAGTTTCAGGCAGGACCAAATCGGCACTCACGACTTCGACATAGCGATACACACTAGCGCGAGCGCCGGAGGCCTCTCGCAAGCCATTGATTCCCTTGGGTTTGAAGGACGGCTTGTGGAACTCAGCTGGTATGGTGAGGGGTCAACGAGCGCGCCGCTCGGCGGAGCCTTCCATCAGAAGAGGCTTCAGATTATTTCAAGTCAGGTAGGATCGGTAAGCCCGTCTCGCCGTCCGCGCTGGGATTATGCGCGCCGGCTGGCAAAGGCGATGGAGCTTCTTGACGATCCGGCCCTCGATGCGCTTATCACCGCCGAGGTCGCCTTCGGCGATCTGCCCGATCAGATCGGCGAGATTCTCGCCCCCGGCGCACCCGGCATCGCAACCGTCGTGCGCTACGAACAGGAGTAGCCCAATGTATGCCGTTCAGGTCCGCGATCACATCATGATCGCCCATTCACTTCCTGGTGAGGTTTTCGGTCCCGCCCAGAAAAAGCACGGTGCGACCTATGTGGTCGATGCCTGTTTCTACCGCGAAACCCTCGGCGAGGAGCGCATCGTCGTCGATATCGGCCGCGCCACCGATACGCTGAAAGAGGTTCTCGGCAAGCTCAGTTATAATGACCTCGACGAGATCCTGCCGGGGGAGCTGACCACCACCGAGTGGATCGCCAAGTGGATCTTCGACGAGATCGCGGCGGCCGCAAAAGCCGGTGCACTCGGCCCCGGCGGCGATCAGGTGGAGCGGCTGCGCATCACCCTGAATGAAAGCCACGCGGCGCTGGCCTGGTACGAAGGCGCGCTTTGACCACCATACCCTTCGCCATCCCCGGTGATCTGACGACGAAAACCGGGGGGTATATCTATGACGCGCGGGTCATCGATGCGTCTGGTGGTGCGTTGGTGCCCGTCGCGCTGCCGAGCGGGTTTCCGTTCCCGACAGCAGCGGAGCTGACCGAGACCCAGGCAACGCTCGCCGCCCTGCCCGGCCCGGCGCTGATCGACGGGCTGGCTTATGGTGCGCTGTCGGAGGGGATCATCACCAGCCTGCCGTTCGCCCCCGTTGCGCTCTGCCATCACCCGCTTGGCCATGAGCCGGGGCTGGAGCGTGATATTGCCGAGCGTCTCATCGCGATGGAGCGCCATGCGCTGGCGCTTGCCGCCCATACCGTCGTGACCAGCGAGACCACCAAGCGCACGCTGGTCGATGAATTCGGCCTCGTGCCGGAGGCTATCACCGTTGCGCCGCCCGGTCTCGATCGCGCGCCGCCCGCCCGCGCGAAAGCAGGCCCGCCGCTGATCCTGACCGTCGCCTCGATCACCCCGCGCAAGGGTCATGATGTGCTGGTCCGCGCATTGGCACGCATTGAGGATCAGGACTGGACCTGCCTTCTGGCCGGACCCGATGATCGTAATGCGGCGACGGCTGACGCGCTCCGCGCCCAGATCGCGGCGGCGGAGATGAAACACCGCATCCACATGATCGGCCCGCAAAGCGCGGAGGAACTGGATGCGCTTTACGCCCGCGCCACGATCTTCTGCCTGCCGTCACGCTATGAAGGCTATGGCATGGTCTTCGCCGAAGCGATGATGCGTGGCCTGCCGGTCGTCGCCTGCGATGCGGGCGCGGTTGCCGATCTTGTCCCCTGCACCGCCGGACGGCTCGTGCCGGTGGATGATGACGCCGCGCTGGCATCGGCCATCGGGGATTTGTTGCGCAACCCCGTATTGCGCACATCCATGGCACAGCGGGGCCGCGAATTCGCGCTTTCGATCCCCGGATGGGACGCGACATGGCGCACAATCAGAACCCTGATGGAGCATGCCACATGACCGGGTTTTCCGCTGAATGGCTACGCTTGCGCGAAGCTGCCGACGACCGCGCCCGTGATGCGGCGCTTATGATCGATACCGTCGGCATTGCCGCCGCTCCGGATGCGCGGATCACCGATCTTGGCGGCGGATCAGGCGCGACGATGCGCGTGCTCGGGCCACATCTGCCCGCTGCGTATTGGCGTATCCTCGACCATGACCCGGCGCTTCTGGCATTGATCGAAACGGGGCCGAAGATCACCACCGAAGTCACCGATCTGGCGGCGGCACCGGAAGCCGCCATAGCGGGCGGCCCGACACTGATCACTGCATCAGCATTCTTCGATCTCGTCTCTATCGAATGGTTGGAGCGGTTCACCGCGCTGCTGGCCGAGGCGCAGATTCCGCTCTACGCTGCTCTGACCTATGACGGGCGCGAAGACTGGCACCCCCGGTCGGAATTCGAAGAACACGCGCTGATGGCGTTCCACAACGACATGCGCCGCGACAAGGGATTTGGCCGCGCGCTCGGCCCCGGCGCGGCAGGGTGCCTGCAAAAGATGCTGACCTCTGCGGGGTTTGAGGTAAAAACCGCGCCCAGCGACTGGCGATTGGAGCGGCACCGCGATTCCGCGATGATGGACGCGCTCGCAGCCGGCGGCGCAGAGGCGCTGCGATCAGCCCTGCCGGCGCAGAGGCATGCGACATGGGCCGCTGACCGCATGGCCGCGCAATCGGTCATGGTCGGTCACACGGATATACTGGCCGTGCCGAAAGGGCGTTAGAGCATTCGTCTGAGAACCGTGTCCTTGTTCACGAACGTATGTTTCAGCGCGGCTCCGATATGGATCACGATCAGTCCCAGCAGGACCCAGCCGGTGATTGCATGGGCCTGGTAGAGCAGATCAGACAGCGCCTTGTCCTTTGACAGGATGCCGGGCAGGGTCCAGTTGAAGAACTCCACCGGAAACCCGCCCGCCCCGGTGCCGAGCCAGCCAAAGATCGGCATCAGAAAGAGGCAGACGTAAAGTAGCCCATGCGCCGCGCGGCTCGCCTTCGCCTCGAAATCGCTGATCGGTGGATCATAGGTCGGCTTGCCCTTCTGCAGGCGGACAAGCAGGCGGATCACCATCGCGAACAGGATGATCACGCCGAATGTCTTATGATACTTGTAGATCAGATTGGTGGTCGACTGCCCGAAGGTATCGACCAGCCCCTGAAACCCGAACTGGCCGATCAGAGTGCCGACGGCCAGCGCGCCGATGACGATGGCCGCAATGCCCCAATGGAGCATCCGTTGTGTCAGTGAATACCGCATGATCACATCTCCCGATTTCGGTTGATGATAGTGCTCTTTAGGCGGCTTTCAGCTTCTTTCTCAGATCACATGTGAAAAGAACATCGCCATCGTTAAAGAGGTGCACTGTCGTCTGAGGCCGGATCGCCTCGTCAAGCTGATCAATCGGGTTCAGCGAGAACCCTGCCTTGCCGGAGCCGAGGATGATCGGTGCCACCAGCACGTGCAGAAGATCGATCTCACCCGCATCAAGAAAGCGCGCCAGCGTATCCGCGCCACCCTCTACAAGAACCCGCGTCAGCCCGACGCTGGCAAGCTTGTCGATGATGGCACCCGGCAGAAACCTGCCGCAGGGCGATGGCTCCATCTCCACCTGCTGCACGCCCGGCGGCACCGGCGCACCGGGTTTCGTGAGGAACACGACATCCGCCATGCCATCGGTCAGGATCTGCACATCATGCGGCGCACGTCCATTGGGGTCGATCACCACACGAACCGGATGTTTGCCTGCGACGTGACGCACGGTGAGCGCCGGATTATCGGCGATCAGTGTCCCGACACCGATCAGAACGGCATCAACCTCCGCCCTGAGGCGGTGAAGATGCTTCAGGGCTTCGAAGCCCGAGATGTATTTCGATGCCCCTGTCGCCGTGGCAATACGGCCATCAAGGCTCTGGCCGAGTTGTGCCACAACCACCGGGCCATCAATGGCGAGCGGCGTGAGCGGTCCATCGGTGTTCTTTGCAAGCAAGTTCATGAATCTTATCTATTCCGCCGGCGAGCGGCTTGCCACCGATGTTTGTGCATTTTCAGTCACTTGTGGTTTCACTTCCTTGCGCCACGGCTCAGCTTTCAACCAGCCCACCAGATATGCGGTGCCAATCAGGATGCCGATACCCGTGAGGTTGACCAACGCCTTGTCCCAGACGTCGCGCCCGATCACATCCAGCCACCAGCCATTGAAGCGGCTGAGGACGATGGACATCATGAATACGGCCAGCGACTGCGTGCCGACCTTGCGGATGATCGGAACCAGCGACAAAAACCCTTTGGTGACCAACCATTTGCGCCAGACCGCGCCGATAGCGGCCCAGGCAAGGATGATCATCGCGATCATATGCGCGATCTGCGCCATGCCGATCCGCTCCTCCGGCAGGATCAGGCCAAGCGGCTGATAGAGATCGAAGATCAACTGGTTCGCCGCCGGCGAGACCATCCGGATCTCTTCGACATAGGCGTATGGAATGGTCACGAAGGCGATGACGCCCATGATCACGAGCGTGACGGGTTTTGCCACTCGCGGCACTGACCAGCCCTCGTAAAGCCGGATGCCCGAGGGGCCGACAGCCGCCCATGCGAGGTACCCGATGGCAAGGAAATGGACATAGCGCATCAGGCCGACGCCCGTCTTCCACCGCAATGGCTCGATCCACTCACGCGCGTAGAAAATCCAGTCATGCAGCAACCACTCATCAGGCAAGTAGACAGCGCGATGGATCTTGAACCATGCCAGTGGCAGCGTCAGGATCACATACCCGGCGGCGATCAGGATCAGGGTCCGGTTCACCGGCGGTGCTGGAATCCACTTCATCCCGAAAGCAAAACCGGTGAAGAACACCAGTTGCCAGCCAAACGGGTTGAAGAACCAGACATTGGTGGGGTTCCATGGGCTTGCGGGCAGGTTCAGGATGGAGAACATCGACCCGATCGAAGCCAGTACAGCACCAAGGAGATGGGTTTCCTCGGTGCCAACAGAGCGGTGCCACAGCGCCAGCTGGGCCGCCAGCCACATCGCGCCAACCAGTCCGAAAACCGCCCAGCGGCCGCCGAAACGGTGTGCCAGCATCACCACCGGTACCATCGCCAGAATGACAAGGTACATCGGCAGAATGTCAAAAAGCCCAGGTACATAGCTGAGCGTCATCAGCCCCAGCAGCGTGTCCTGGGTGTGACTGAAAAAGCGCGTGACAGAAAACCAGTCCGCATAGGTCTTGCCCTCTTCGCCGAGGCCAGTCTGGTCGATCGCCACCATCAACAGCGCGGTCGTTATGAAAACGCCGATATGCGCCCAATAGACCTGCCAGACACGAAAACAGATGCGTGCCGCCCCGAGAAACCAGCTTTTCTTGGCGAAGACCACGCCAAAGGCCAGTGCGGACGCCATGCCCGAGCAGAAAACGAAAATCTCCGTCGCGTCGGAAAAGCCAAATCGCGCGGGGATCCACAATGTCCATGTATTGCCAGGCGTATGGGCCAGCAGGATGATGAACATCGCAATGCCGCGAAAGAAATCCAGCCGCAGGTCGCGCGGTGGTTTGGTCACGAGGGTGGCACCAGTCTTCACATTCACGCGCGTTTTCCTTCAGCGAGGGCCCGACCGCATATCAGATAGGTCGATTTGCCTCGGTACATAGTCTGATCCTACGGTGGAGATGTTGGTTCCCGGCGGCCGATCACCAAGAAGTGAGCCACCGTCAATATGATTGGCGTCCTGCCTGCGCCACAGATAGTGAACTGAATGTGAAGGAACACTGGCAATCGGTCGCCGGAGACGCTGATGAACCGCACACCCCTTGCCGCTGCCATTCTCGGCCTGCTGCTCGTCGCTGTACTGGCCTATGGAGAGCGCGGTGCCACGCTTGCCGGTGCGGTCGCCATCGGCGGCTTTGCAGGCTTCGCGCTCTACCACGCGGCATTCGGCTTCACCGCCGCCTGGCGTCGGATCGTGCGGGAACGACGCGGTGCCGGTCTGCGCGCGCAGATGCTGCTGATCGGCCTGACCTGCCTCGTCTCCTTCCCCCTGATGGCCTGGGGCGACGCGATCGGCATCACGGCACGCGGCTATATCCTCCCCATGGGCGTTGCCTCCGCCTTCGGGGCCTTTGTCTTCGGGGCGGGCATGCAGCTTGGCGGTGGCTGCGCGTCGGGCACCTTGTTCACCGTCGGCGGCGGATCGACCCGAATGGTCATCGTGCTGATCTTTTTCATCACCGGATCGGTGATCGCCACCGCGCATTGGGATTTCTGGACACAGCCCGCAGCCCCCGGCGCGACCTTCGGGGCACTGCAGGACATCACGTCCTATCGCATCAACAACAATCGCGGCATCTCGCTGGTGTCGGAACTGGGTGCCGTGGGCGCGCTGTTGCTGATGGGCGTGGTGCTGGGGGGCATTGCGCTTCTCTCCGCGATGATCGAACGACGCGCCCATGGCGCGCTGGAGACGCGGCGGGGCACCGGCAGCATCCTGACCGGCCCTTGGTCACTGATCCTCGGTGCCGTCGCGCTGGCGCTGGTCGGCATCCTCTGTTTCGTCGTTCTCGGACGGCCCTGGGGGGTGACCGCCGGTTTTGCGCTCTGGGGTGCGAAGGCATGGGTCGCAATCGGCGGGGACGTATCCAACTGGGCCTACTGGTCGGGCTGGCGCGCGGCGCAGATCGATGCGTCACTGCTCGCCAATGGTACATCAGTGATGAATTTTGGCATCGTCTTCGGGGCCATGGCCGCCGCGGCACTGGCCGGGAAATGGGCACCGGTCTGGCGGCTTTCATCGCGCGACATCCTCACCGCCGTGATTGGCGGGCTGATGATGGGCTATGGCGCGCGGCTCGCCTATGGCTGCAATATCGGGGCCTATCTTGGCGGGCTCGTCTCAGGCTCCCTCCATGGCTGGTGGTGGCTGGTCTGGGGGTTTGCAGGCTCCTATCTCGGGGTCTGGATGCGCACACGGCTCTCGATGGACCCGCCCCTGCCCCGCGCCCTTCGCCCCGCTATCTGAGGAGAGACAGATGCGCTTTCTGATTCTCGCCCTGTCATTTTTTGCATTCGGTGCCATTGCCAGCCCCGCCCACCGCGATGGCTGGTCGGTGACGGAGACCACATTGACCTATGAGGCCCTCCTCGACCGGCTGAAGGGCGCGATCAAGGCCAACAAGATGGGCCTCGTCACACAGGCCGGGCCGACCGGTGCTGCCGCCAGCCGCGGCATCACCATCCCCGGCAACAGGGTGCTGGGCGTCTTCAACAACAGGTTCGCCGTGCGCATGCTGACCGCGTCGGAGGCCGCGATGATCGAGGCTCCGGTTCGCTTCTACGTCACCGAACAGCCGGACGGCACGGCCACGCTCAGCTACAAATTGCCAAGCTTCATCTTCCAACCCTATGAAGGCGACAGCCCCGATGTGGCGGCCATTGGGGCGGAGCTGGATGTGATCTTCGCGCAAATCGCTGCCGACGCGACGAACTAGCCTCAGACCAGACCCGCACGGCGCAGCCCGGCCAGAAACAGCACCCTGTCGCCATCAAGGCTCAGCATCGCTGCCGCATCAATGGGGTCCATCCAGACGGGGATGTGATCCGGCTCCGTCGGCGACGCCACCTGCCGGACCGCATGGCAAAGGTAGATATGGCAGATCTTCTCGGCCCACATGTCGTATTCCAGCATATAGGTGAACCGCTTGTAGGCCCCGATCCGGCAACCGACGCGGATGCGGTGGCCGGTCTCCTCCATCGCTTCGCGGTGAAGGGCGCGCAGCGGCGTCTCGCCGGGATCGATACCGCCGCCAGGCAGGACCCATTCCTCCCCCTTGCAGTTGTTGACCGCAAGCATCGCACGCCCGCCCGACAGAATGACGCCATAGGCACCGGGGCGGCGGATGTAACGCTGGTTCGGCAGCGGCGGAGGGCCAAAACGTTTCATAAC
The DNA here is from genome assembly GCA_039030855.1 of Pseudomonadota bacterium. Lineage (GTDB taxonomy): Bacteria > Pseudomonadota > Alphaproteobacteria > Rhodobacterales > Rhodobacteraceae > Pikeienuella. The sequence continues at coordinate 84,026 of JBCCDJ010000002.1, read as the reverse complement.
GGCCGGGCCATAGCACGGTTTGCAGCGCCATGCGATCCGCCTTATGTGAGCGCCAGACCAGATCGACAAGCGAGATATCAGTGACCTCCACCGAACCAAATAGCGGCTTCAGCAAAGATCCAGGGACCAGCCCCAGCACTGGCGATGACAGCATCCTGCCCTTTCAGCTGGACCGCGCCGGCATGCGCGGACGCATTGCCCGGCTGGACGACACGCTGAACCAGATCCTCGGCCAGCATGACTACCCGCCCGAGGTGGAGGCGCTGGTATCGGAGGCGGTCCTCCTGACAGCGCTGATCGGGCAGGCGGTGAAACTGCGGTGGAATTTCTCGCTCCAGATCCGCGGCGATGGGCCGGTGCGCCTGATCGCCACCGACTATTTCGCGCCAGAGGTCGAAGGCGATATCGGGCGCCTCAGGGCCTATGCCAGCTATGAAGCGGATCGGATCGAAGGCGGCGCGCCGTTTGATCTTCTGGGACAGGGCGTGTTCGGGGTGACCATCGATCAGGGCCCCGACATGCGCCCCTATCAGGGCATGACCCCGCTGACCGGCGGCTCCCTTTCGGCCTGTGCCGAGACGTATTTTGCGCAATCCGAACAGCTTGCCACCCGCTTCCAGATCGAGGCGGCGCTGGCCACCATACCGGGCGGCGATGCACGTTGGCGCGGCGGTGGCGTCATGATCCAGCAATTGCCGACCGAAGGCGGCCTCACCCCCGATGCGCCGTCAGGCGATGACGGGCTGATGACCGGCGACGACGTGGCCGTGATGGGCGACCGCGAGGAAGACTGGAACCGCGTCGCGATGCTCCTCTCCACGGTGGAGACTTACGAGCTGGTCGGGCCGCATCTCGCGCCCGAGGCCTTGCTGATACGCCTCTTTCACGAGGAACGGCCCCGCGTCTATCCGCCGACACCAGCCCGGTTCGGCTGCACCTGCTCCCCCGCCCGCGTCGAGGCGGCGATGGCGCAGTATTCCGCCAAGGATATCGCGACCATGACGACCGATGCCGGGCGCGTTACTGCCGACTGCCAGTTCTGCGGGGCGCATTACGATTTCGATCCGGCCGATCTGGGGTTCAAGGGCGACAAGCCACCTCTCACCTGACACTCCCTTTGACAAAGGCCAGACCATGCATGTTCTGATCGCAACCCCGACGACCAGCGGCACCGTGATGGCCGCCTATGCCCAGACGCTGATCGCGGCAACGCAGGCGATCAGCGAGAAAGGCGGCAGCTATCGGCTGTTGACCGTTGACGGGGCCGATGTCGTTGTCGCGCGCAATGCACTGGCACACCAGGTGCTGGCGGAGGCGGAATGCACCCATATCCTCTTCATCGACAGCGATATGGCAGTGGACAGCGTTGCCCTGCGCCATCTTCTGTCACTTGATGCGCCCTTTGCGGGCACCGCCTATACCGAACGCCATATGGACCTTCAGCGCCTGACCAATGCGATGGCGGAGGAGCCCGACATGGCCCGCGCCCGCGCGCTCGCATCCAATTTCGCGCTCCGGATGGAGCCGGGGAAGAAGAAGGTCAGCAACCAGATGGTGGAACTCGATGCTGTCGGTTTCGGCTGCGTTCTGATCCGCCGGACCGTGTTCGAGGCCCTGATCGAGCAAAAGATCGTCAGCCCCTTCACCTCCACCACCTTGCGGATGGCCGGACTGAAAGGAGACATCTGGGACTTTTTCGGTCAGATCGAACAGACAGGTGGCGACCGGCTGTCGGAGGATTATTCATTCTGCCACCGCGTGCGCCAGCTTGGCACCGTGCCGGTGATTGCCTATGTCGGGCCGGGGGTCGGCCATGTCGGCCCCTTCATGTACGGCGCGCCCTATATCGAACGGCTGAAAGCCGGCAAGACGTGAACGCGCGGCACCCGAAAACAAGCGGAGCCTTTCTTGTGAAGCATCTCATCGCCTTTTTCCTGCTGATCTTCTCGGCAAACTATGCGGCGGCCCTCTGTCAGGGTCGCGACCTGACAGACACGATCCGCGCCAGCGACCCGGACGCCTTCGCCCGCGCGGAAGCGCGTGCAGCGGCCACGCCCTATGCCGAGGGATTGCTGTGGGAGATCACGAAAGACGGCCTGCCCGCATCCTATCTCTTCGGGACCTACCATCTCGGCACCGTCAGCGACACGCCGCGCACGCTCCAGGCCCGCGATCTGGCCGTCGCCGCGCGCACGATGTTCATCGAGATCGCGCCGGAGGAAGAGGCCGCGATGCAGGGTGCCTTCGCCACCGAGCCGCAGCTTTTCATGAATACCGAAGCGATGCCGCTGTCGACCTGGCTCAGCCCTGAGCTGTTGCAGATTGCCGAGGCCCGTCTGCCCGGCGTCGGTCTCAACGAGACGATTGCCGGTGTGCTAAAACCCTGGATGCTCAGCCTGCTCCTTGCACTGCCGCCCTGCGTTCTGCAGGAACGCGCGGCAGGCCGCCAGTCCATGGATCAGGAACTGGCCAGTGCCGCCGCCGATGCCGGCGTCTCGGTCGCAGGGCTGGAGACATGGCGCGCCCAGATCGGCATTTTCGCCGAAGCCAGCGTCGAGGATCAGCGCGACGGGGTGCGCCTGCAACTGGCCAGCACGCTCGATCCCGCAGACCTTCAGGCCACCATGCAGCGTTACTATCAGCGCGAGAAGATCATGCTGATCTGGGAGCTGTCGCTGATGGAGGCGCGCCGCATGATCACCGACCGCGATGTCGATGCGATCGCCGCCGAATGGTGGGACCTGATCGTGGTGGAGCGCAATCGCAACATGGCCGCGACCGCCCTGCCCGAACTGCAACAGGGCGGTGTCTTCATGGCCGTCGGCGCACTTCATCTGCCGGGCGAGGCAGGCCTGATCGAACTGATGCGCGGCGAGGGATTCACCGTCACCCGCCTGCCCTGATCAGCAGCCCTGCCGAAACGCCGCCAGAAGCGCGTCGACATCCTCATCCGTCGTCTGGAAGGACGAGACAAGGCGGATGCGCAGATGATCGGGCCGCCCGAAGATCGGCATGGCATAATAGGCCGCGCCGCGCGCCATCATCGCCTCATGCAGGGCAACCGGGATCTCCGCGAAGATCAGATTGGCATCGACCGGGTGCAGGATGCGGATATCCGGCATCTGGCGCAGCCCCTCCGCCAGCCGCGCCGCGCGCCCATTGGAATGGGCCGCCAGCCGCAGCCAGAGATCATCGGTCATCAGCGCCTCGAACTGTGCCGACATGAACCGCATCTTGGAAAAGAGATGTCCGCCGCGCTTCCGACGACGCTCAAATTCCCACGCCTTCGCCTTGTCGAACAGGATCACCGCCTCCGCCGCCAGCGCGCCGTTCTTGGTGCCGCCAAGGCAGAGGATGTCAACGCCAGCTTTCCACGTCATCTCCGCCGGGCTCAGCCCGGTTGCGGCCAGCGCATTGGCCAGCCGCGTGCCGTCCATATGCACGCCCATGCCGTTATCGCGCGCAAGGGTCGTCAGCGCCGTCACCGTCTCGATCGGATAATTCGTGCCGACCTCCGTGGTCTGGGTGATCGACAGCGCCCCGCATTTGACGTTGTGGATGCTGTCGCCCGCTTCCGTCAGCGCGCGGGTGAGCCCCGCGATATCCATCATCCCATCAGCCCCGCCGGCCAGCGTCAGCTTGGCACCATCGGTGAAAAACTCCGGCGCGCCGCCCTCGTCCTCTTCGATATGGGCAGTGCGGTGGCAGAACACGGCCTCCCAAGGGCGGGTCAGACAACCAAGGGCCAGCGCATTGGCCGCCGTGCCGACGGAGACGAAATAGACCGCCGCCTCCGGTGCCTCGAATACGTCGCGGATCGCGTCACAAGCCCGGCTCGTCGGGTCGTCGGCACCATAGGCACTCGCCCAGCCCTCGTTGGCGCGGCCCAGTGCGTCCATCACCTCGGCCGGTGCGCCGCTTGCGTTGTCGGATGTGAACCACATCAATTCATTCCTTCGATGATCCGGTCTTCATAGTCATCTTCGTCAATTTCATATTCGGGGACCGTGCGGTCCCGAACCGAAATCCCCGCCTCATGCACGGTGTCGCGACTGCCGGAGATCAGGTAGTGCCAGTCAGGCAGCGACGTCCCCTCGGCCAGCAGGCGATAGGCACAGGTGCGCGGCATCCAGTTCTTGTCCTCGTGAATGGTCTCGGGCGAGAGACGCACGCAGCCTTTGACCAGCTGAAATCTCAGCGCATAATTGCCGCATCGGCAGGTCGCATCGTCGAAAAGGCGACAGGCGATGTCGGTATAGGCGATCTCGCCGCTATCCTCGTCTTCCAGCTTGATCAGACAGCACTGCCCGCACCCGTCGCACAGCGCCTCCCACTCCGCGCGGCTCAGCTCCTCAAGCGCGTGCTCGCGCCAGAAGAAGGGCCTCAGGGATGGATCGCTCATATCCGGCTCCGGGATCGCCTGTCAGGACGGGCAGACCGCCCGTACTTCGTGGCACGTCATAACGATCCGCCACGGTGATGGAAAGTCAGCGCCGGCCCGCGCCGTTCACCCCTCCTCGCGGGCCTTGCGATAGATGACATAGGCCGCGCCGAACCCGGTCAGCCCGACCAGCGCGAACATCATCTCCCGCGGCACGCCAACCACACCGATCAGCACCGCCGCCAGCGCGGCCGAGCCGACCATGCACAAGGCATCAATGACGTTGGAGCAGGCCACAAACTGCCCTTTTTCGCCCTCCGGGGCCTTCACCTGGTATTCGACATTCATCGGGGTGACGTAAAGGCCCGCAAACATCGCCATCATCACCAGCGCACCGATCACAAGCCAGCTATCGAAATTGGCAAGGAACGCGCCGATGCTGATCAGCTCGTCCGGCGTGCCGATATTGCCCGCGTAGTTGCCGACAGCCAGCCAGAACAGGATTGCCCCGACACCGATCCCCGCCGCGCCCCAGGGCGCGGTCATCAGCGTCACCTTGCCCTTCACGATCACCGAATACATTACTGCGCCGATCGCGACGCCGACCGAAAACGACGTCAGCAGGACGAGTGCGGCATCTTCGGACGCAAAAAGCGAAAATTTGGCAATCTGAAAGATCAGTGACAGGAATGTCGCGCCAGCGAACCAGAACCAGCCCAGCGCCAGCATCGCGAACATGGCGTCGCGTTCCTTGCGACAACTGCCGATGATCTGGATCATGGCACGGGGCATGATCCAGTCGACCTTCGGCTTTGGCCCGATAGGCGGTGCGGGTGGCGCGGCAAAGCTGGCGAGCCAGCCAATGATCGCGATCAGCACGACAGCGATGGAGACAAGCTCGACTCCCCCTTCCGTCAGCACCAGTTTCGCCCCGAATATCTGGCCCAGCAGAATGGCAAGGAACGTCGCCCCCTGGATCAGCCCGTTGGCCGAGGGCATCTCGTCCCGGCGCATATATTGCGGCAGCACGCCATATTTGATCGGCGCAAAGAACGCCGATTGCGCACCCATCAGGAACATGAGGATCATCAGGATGGTCAGATTTTGCGTCAGATATGCCGTGGCGGCGACGCCCATCAGCACGATCTCGGCAAATTTGACCCAGCGCATCATCCGCGCCTTGTCCATTCCGTCGGCGATCTGCCCCGCAGTCGCAGCGCAAAGCGCGAAAGGCAGGATGTAAAGTCCGGCGGAGATCTGGACATAAAGGTCCACCTCCGCCCCTGTCAGGCTCATCTGATCGGCCAGCCGATAGGTCAGCAGGGCCACAAAAGCGTTCTTGAAGGTCTGATCGTTGAAGGCCCCAAGGAACTGAACGCTGAAGAGCGGCCAGAACCGGCGGGTCTTGAACAGCGCGAACTGGTTCGTGGCACCTTCGCTCGGCGTGTCTATGATTGTCTGGTCGCTCACATCGATCTCTTTACTGTCGACCGTCTCAACCGGCCCATCTGTCGAGCTGAGTTGCGCATTTTACCGCGGTGGGATCAAGGCCGAAGGTCACAGTACCGGACGGGCGCTCCGTGCCCCTGCTACGAGGACCGGGTGATGCGAAACCGGCAGCCCCCGAAACCACTCATCTGCCGCGATCGGATCGCTCGCTTCTGGCATCCAGTGTGTGTTTGACGGATCTCGCGACGAAGAAGGCAGACATAAAGGCAGCCCAGAGGAATGGCAGGCGCAGCGGCGGCTCCACCGGCACGGCACCGACAAGGAAAATCGCGAACATCATCAGGATGATGCCGACCTGCACGCCAACCTGTTCGCGCAGGGTGGCACCCTCGTCGACCCTCCGATGACGTAAAAGCGCTTCGCGCACCTTGCTGCGTTCTTCACCCGTCATCATCTGCCGGTCCATTTGTCATCTGTCGACTGCAACTCGCGCTACAATGACCGATCCGATGCCAAAGGCAAACCTGCCCGCGCCTGATAGCGGTCGACTACCCGTCATTCGATGCCCGGCGGGCATAACGGTCCTCAGCCAGAGCCAGTTCCTCACCTGTCGCATGTTCGCGGATCAGGGCCATGGACCCATCCTCGATCCGCTCTTCGAGAAGGGCCATGAACGCGTCGCGGTCAAGACCGGGCTGGATCGGCTCCAGATATTCGATCGCGCCGGTGTGGCGCGGCTTTTTCCACCATTCGCGCTTGGGCCAGATCGCGCCCAAGGACTGGGCAACTGGCACCACGGGGATCTGCGCGGCATCGTAGATGTTAAAGACGCCGGATTTGTACCGCTCCCGCGCGCCCAGGGCCATCAGCTCACCCTCCGGGTAGATCAGGATCGGGCGGCCCTCCGCGGCGACGCGCTGCGCCCCTTCGCGGATCATGTCCGTCAGACCCTGCGGCCCTCCTTCGACGCTGACCGCGATCAGATCCAGTTTGGTAATAAACTTGCCAAGAAATGGCAGGTCCGCCAGTTCCTTCATCACCACGGCCCCGCAATCGGAATGCTCGCCGAATATCACTGCCACATCCAGTTCGGACTGGTGTTTCGGGGCGATCACAAAGGATCCGTCGGGGACATTCTCGCGCCCCCGCTTTTCGATCCGGCCGCCAAGGCCCACTCTGACCCACCATTGCGTCCAATGGCACCAGCGGCGGATTTTCGCCCGCGCGCTGTCGCCGGACACGAAATAGCAGGCGGTGGCGATGTACATCGCCCAGAAAAACGTCACGCCGTAAAAGACGACGTTGAAGGTGACAATTCTTGGCTTGCTCATACTGCCCCCTCGGCAACAACTCCTACGCGGTCGCCAGAATCCGGCGGGCCTCCGCCTCATCCGCCTTCATCTGCGCGACCAATCCATCAAGATCGTCGAATTTCAGCTCCGGCCGCTGCCATTCGACGAGGCCAACCGAAACGCGAGCGCCGTATAGATCACCCGCGAAATCGAGGATATGGGTCTCGAAATTCGGCCTGTTCTCCCCGAACATAGGGCGCACGCCCAGTGATGCCACACCATCATAGTCGCCCTCATGCGGGCCGTCCTTGACCCGCACGCGCACCGCATAGACGCCGTGCTTGGGCACCATCAACCCCTCCAGCGACTGGTTGATGGTGGGATAGCCGAGGGTGCGCCCGCGTTTCTCCCCATGCTCCACCGCCCCCTCGATGCGGTGAAGATGGCCCAGCATGCGCGTCACATCCGCGACCCGCCCTTCGACCAGCGCCGCGCGGATCGCGGAGGAGGAGATCTCGTCGGCCTCGTCGGACAGGATATCAGCGACCGTGACGTCAAAGCCGAGCCGCCGCCCCGCGTCTTGCAGATATGCGACATCGCCTGCCCGCTTGGCCCCGAACCGGAAATCCGCGCCGACTACCACGTGGGACAGGCCCAGCGCCCGCGTCAGCACATCTTCGCAGAACGCCTCGGCGGAGAGGGCGGCGAAATCGAAATTGAACGGAATGACGAAAAGGCGATCCACGCCGAGCGCCGCCAGACGGTCGGCCCGCGCGCCGATGCGCATCAGGCGAAAGGGCGGCGCGTCCGGGGCGAAGACCTCTCGCGGGTGGGGCTCGAATGTCACGACGCCAAGCGGGGCATCGCCGCGCCGCGCCAGATCCAGCACGGCCCGGTGTCCCCGGTGCACGCCATCGAAATTTCCGATCGCAGCAGAGGCTCCGTGGTCCTCTGGCCGGACCTGCTCCAGCCCTTCGATGATCTTCATCGCGCCTCGCCGCTCATTTGCGGCTTGAGATGCCGCTTAGTCGAACTTCGCAGAAGGTGCCAGAACCAGCGCCTCCCCCTTCAGAACCACGGTATCGCCCACTGCGCATTTGCACGCAAGCGTCACGCGGCGCTTGGCGTAGTCAATCTCCGCCACCTTCACTTCGGCCTCCACCATGTCGCCGGGGCGCACGGGGGCGAGGAAGGTCAGCGATTGCTTCATGTATATGGTGCCATGACCCGGCAATTGTTCCCCGATGATGGCGGAGATCAGCCCGGCGGTCAGCATGCCATGGGCGATGCGCCCGCCGAAAATCGTATCCTGCGCATATTCATCATCGAAATGGACCGGATTGCGATCGGTGGAGACGCGGCCAAAAAGCTCGATATCGCTATCATCGATCACCTTGCGCAGGCGGCGCGACATGCCGATTTCGATATCCTCAATGCAGATCGTGCCCCGGACGATGTCGTCCAACCCGTTCGAATCATACATGGCCTGCCTCCTTGCTGCACATGCGAAGGCATAGTCGGGAAATCCTAACCGCGCAATAATCTTGCGCAATTATTTGTCGCCAGCGTGTCGCAGTGTGTAATTTTGTTACCCAAGGATTCTCTGACAGCATCGGGAGCCGGCATCATTTGCCGCCCCCTTCATCCCGATTGCAGAGATCGCGTCAGCATTGGTAACGGGGGCGGCTGCGTGCAAGATTGTGTGATGCTCAGAGGTCTCGTCCATTCTATTGTCGTCGTCAGTCTCACGGTTCTGACCCAAATCGGTGGATGTGCGTGGCTGGCGGCCCTGCTTTTCAAATCCCGCATGCTGGCTTTCATTGCCCTCTACGCCGTGATGTGGGCCGCAGCAGTCTGGATTGCGCCCGTCTTCGGTCGCACCGCGCTCAGCTGCTGGGACACCGGTCCGTTGCAGATGCAAAGCTGGCTCTATTGTGGCCTGAATCGCCACTACGTGACGCCAGACGCAAAGGCGCTGTTGTATGACATGGCAGAGGCCGTGGACCGACGCTTTCCGGGAACGGTGACACTGGTTCTCGATGCCAATTTTCCTTTCGTCACGGGTTTCCCCTTGCTCCCCCATCTGTCCCATGATGACGGCGAGAAGGCCGATCTGGCATTCTATTATGCCAACGAGGGAAACTACATCGCCGCTGCCACCCGATCCCCAATCGGATATTTCGCCTTCGAGGATGGCCCCTCCACCTGCCCCGAAGTCTGGCCAACGCTGCGGTGGAACCTGAGGTCGCTGCAATCTCTCTGGCGGACTTATGAGCTGGACGAGGCACGAACCGCGTTCCTTCTGTCCACGCTCGCGAAGGACGAGAGAGTTGGCAAAATCCTCCTTGAGCCGCACCTTAAGTCACGGCTGCGCCTGTCTTCTGACAAGATCAGGTTTCAGGGCTGCGGTGCCGCGCGCCATGACGACCACATCCACATTCAGCTTTGAGCAGACCCCAAACCGTCAGGCCAATAGCCCCATTGCCGCCGTGGGTGTCATCATGTGGCGCTCGACAAAAGCCGCAAGCTTGCCCGGATCGGGCGCGCCGTCTGCACCGTTCAGCTCCGCCGCTGCCAGACCCGCCGTGATGAAAAGACTGTCGAGGTCCTCGCCGACCGCCCCTTTGATATCGGTGATGATTCCGTCGCCAATGCAGAGGATGCGATTATCCGCGATCTCGCGGCCGGCAACACCTGTCAGAACGGAGCGCGCATAATCATATATCTGCGCATGGGGCTTACCATATTCAGTCACCTCGCCGCCCTTGTCGCGGTAAAGCTGGGCCAGCGATCCGGCGCATAGCCGCCGCTCGGTCCCGACATCGACCACCAGATCGGGATTGGCGCAGAGAAAGCGCAGCCGACGGATCGCGCCCTCGGTGAGTTCGTCCTCATAATCGGCCAGTGTCTCCGTCCGGTCATTGCGCAGGCCGGTGCAGACGATCGTTTCCGCCTCGTCGAGGGCAACGCGCTCGATATCCGTATCCTCAAAAAACCCCTCGTCGCGGTCCGGATCGCCAATGTGATAGACCCGTTTGCCCCAGTCGCCCCGCTGCACCGCCGCGCGCGCCGCCCCGCCAGACGAAGCGATGGCGTCCCAGGCATCGGTCGGTGCCTGCATGCGATCCAGTTGCGCTGCTACCGATGCCTCGGGTCGCGGCGCATTGGTCAGCAGGATGACCTTGCCGCCCGCCGCCCGATAGGCCTGCAGCGCCGCAATGGCACCCGGCAGCGGCGCGACGCCATTGTGAAAGCAGCCCCAGACATCACAAAACACCGCATCATAGCGATGCGAGATATCGGCAAAGGCGGTGATGATTTCAGTCATGGGGGTGCTCCGTCCGGCGCTGCGATGGCCCCTTCTGCGCCAATCCGTCGGCCAGCGCCACTGCGGCCCGTCGCCCCGGTCCTTTCGGGTCGTAAAAACAGCCCATTTTTCAGCACCACAGCCTTGACCGGCCACAGCAAATCTCTTACGTGGACGACGTCGTTAGCACTCATGGGAGGTGAGTGCTAACAGAAGACTCCCCTCCCATCGATAATGTTGAACCAATAGGAGCGACAACATGGCGTTCACACCCTTGCACGACCGCGTGCTGGTCCGCCGCACAGAAGGCGAAGAAAAAACCGCTGGCGGCCTTATCATTCCCGACAGCGCCAAGGAAAAGCCCCAGGAGGGCGAGGTGGTATCCTGCGGTGAAGGTGCCCGCAAGGACAGCGGCGAACTGATCCCGATGGCCGTCAAAGCCGGCGACCGCATCCTCTTTGGCAAATGGTCCGGTACCGAAGTCAAGATCGACGGCGAAGAGCTGCTGATCATGAAAGAAAGCGATATCCTCGGCGTAATGGCCTGAGCCCTCGCTGCAACCCTGAATTCTAAGGAGCATCCCCCATGGCTGCTAAAGACGTAAAATTCAGCTCAGATGCACGCAATCGCATGCTGAGCGGTGTGAATATCCTCGCCGACGCCGTTAAGGTAACTCTCGGCCCCAAGGGCCGCAATGTCGTCCTCGACAAATCCTTCGGTGCCCCGCGCATCACCAAGGACGGTGTGTCCGTGGCAAAGGAAATCGAACTGGACGAAAAGTTCGAGAACATGGGCGCACAGATGGTGCGCGAAGTTGCCTCGCGCACCAATGACGAAGCGGGTGACGGCACCACCACCGCGACCGTTCTGGCCCAGGCCATCGTCAAGGAAGGCATGAAATCGGTTGCCGCCGGCATGAACCCGATGGATCTGAAGCGCGGCATCGACCTTGCAGTAACCAAAGTCGTCGAAGGCATTCAGGGCATGTCCCGTCCCGTCGCCGACAGCGACGAAGTCGCGAAAGTTGGCGGCATCTCGGCCAATGGCGAGATGGAAATCGGCCAGCAGATCGCCGACGCGATGCAGAAAGTCGGCAATGAAGGCGTGATCACCGTCGAGGAGAACAAAGGTCTGGAAACAGAAACCGATGTTGTCGAAGGCATGCAGTTCGACCGCGGTTACCTGTCCCCCTACTTCGTGACCAATGCCGACAAGATGACGGCCGATCTCGATGACTGCCTCATCCTACTGCACGAAAAGAAACTCTCCTCGCTGCAGCCGATGGTGCCGCTTCTGGAAACCGTTATCCAGTCGGGCAAGCCGCTTCTGATCATCGCGGAAGATGTCGAAGGCGAAGCGCTCGCGACCCTCGTCGTAAACAAGCTGCGCGGCGGCCTGAAGATCGCTGCCGTCAAGGCACCGGGCTTCGGCGACCGCCGCAAGGCCATGCTGCAGGACATCGCGATCCTGACCGGTGGCCAGGTCATCTCCGAAGATCTCGGCATGAAGCTGGAAAATGTCGGCATGGACATGCTCGGCACCGCCAAGAAGCTTCAGATCACCAAGGACAACACCACCGTGATCGATGGTGCCGGCGAGAAGGCAGAGATCGAAGCACGCGTTGCCCAGATCCGCGCGCAGATCGAGGAAACGACATCTGACTATGACCGCGAAAAACTGCAGGAGCGTCTTGCGAAGCTCGCAGGCGGTGTTGCCGTGATCCGCGTCGGTGGCTCCACCGAGGTCGAAGTGAAGGAGCGTAAGGACCGCGTCGACGACGCCCTGAACGCAACCCGCGCAGCCGTGCAGGAAGGCGTTGTGCCCGGCGGCGGTGTCGCCCTTGTCCACGCAGGCAAGGCGCTGGCGGGTATGGAAGGGGCGAACCCCGACCAGACCGCAGGCATCAAGATCGTGGCCAAGGCGATCCAGTCGCCGCTCCGCCAGATCGCGGAAAATGCCGGTGTTGACGGCGCTGTGGTTGCGGGCAAGGTGATCGAAAGCGATGACACCAAGTTCGGCTTCAACGCACAGACCGAAGAATATGGCGACCTGATCAAGGCCGGGATCATCGATCCTGCCAAGGTTGTCCGCCACGCGCTGGAAGACGCGGCCTCCGTCGCTTCGCTCCTGATCACCACCGAAGCCATGGTTGCCGACAAGCCTGAGCCGAAGGGCGCAGGTGGTGCTGGCGGCGGCATGCCCGACATGGGTGGCATGGGCGGCATGGGCGGCATGATGTAATCATGCCTGCCTGAGCCTGACGCTCAGACAGATCGAGGGCCGCTCCGGCAACGGAGCGGCCCTTTTTCATGCCTGTTCCGGTTTTCGCTTCGCAAATGCCTCCGGCGGGGATACTTGACGAACACGATGAGACGGATGCCGGAGACCAGATGCAATCGGTTATCGACGAAGTGACGAATGCCGCCCGCCCCTCGGCGGCAGAGGGCCGTGTTGCGCAATACATCCCGGCGCTTGCGCGGATCGATCCGACGAAATTCGCGCTGGCGGTGATCACCGCAGAGGGCGACGAATACGCTGCGGGTGATGCGGACGAGCCGTTTTCGATCCAGTCGGTATCGAAGCTGTTCACGCTCGCGCTGGCGCTCGAATGGATCGGCGATCCGCTCTGGTCACGGGTCAAGCGGGAGCCGTCGGGCATGCGCTTCAACTCGATCATCCAGCTGGAGACAGAGGCCGGGATCCCCCGCAATCCCTTTATCAATGCCGGTGCGATCGTGGTCACGGATGCCCTCCTGCATCATCGCCCGCTGATCGAGATCGGGTTTCGCAACCAGATGCGTCTCCTCGCCGCTGACGAAGCGATCCGCTATGATGCGGAAGTTCACCACTCGGAAATAGAAACCGGCGATCTGAACCGGGCAGCCGCCTATCTGCTCAAGGCGCGCGGGAACCTGAAGGAGGATGCGCTTCTGGTCACCAACGCCTATTTCCATTTCTGCAGTCTGGCGATGAGCGCGCGTCAGCTCGCCAGATCGGCGCTGTTCCTCCTCCGGCCCCAGGCTGGCAATGCCGCCTGCCACGCAGGGGTGCATGCCCATCGCCTCAGGGCCGTGATGCGGACCTGCGGGCTTTACGATCAGTCAGGTGAGTTCGCGTTCCGGGTCGGCCTGCCTGCCAAATCAGGCGTCGGCGGTGCCATTCTGGCCGTCAACACGAATAAAGGGTATGTCGCCTGCGCCTGGTCGCCGCCTTTGGACAGCTTTGGCAACTCGGTCGCCGCGACCATGGCGTTGGAGATGCTGGCAGCCAAGACCGGCATTTGACCGCACGGGAGTGAATTCTGACATTAATTGCACATATTGTCAGTTTTCTTGGCAGCAGGGGTTGATCCTCCCCGGTAAAGGCGCATTTTTGCGGCAGGCGTAACGCAATGGGAGGCCCCTCCAATGCAGCTTTCGATCAATGGAACCTCGTATGAGATTGACGCGCCGGAGGATATGCCTCTCCTCTGGGCGATCCGCGACCTGGCGGGGCTGAAGGGCACGAAATTCGGCTGCGGTGTGCAGGCCTGCGGGGCTTGTTCAGTCATGATCGATGGTGAGATCGCACGCTCCTGCGGTATAACCGTTGCCGATGCTGCGGACACCGAAATCACCACGATCGAGGGGCTGACCCCGGATGAAACGCTGACCAATGTCCAGCGCGCCTGGATAGAGGCGCAGGTGCCCCAATGCGGCTATTGTCAGTCCGGTCAGATCATGGCCGCAACCGCCTTGCTTGCCGAAAACCCGCAGCCGACGGATGCCGATATCGACGATGCGATGACCAATCTCTGCCGCTGCGGGACCTACCCCGCCATCCGCGCCGCCATCCGCCGCGCCGCCGAAATGGGGGTCTGAGCCATGAGCCGTATCGGAACCATCGCCCGCCGAACCTTCCTGATTGGCGCTGCTGCCGTCACCGGCGGTGTCGCGCTCGGTTACTATTACTACCAGCGCGATCCGAAGAACCCCATCGAGGCCATGCTGGCGGAGGGGGAAAGCACCTTTAACCCGTATCTCAAGATCGGCTCCGACAATACGATCACCGTCTATACCGGACGGGCGGAAATGGGTCAGGGCGTCTCCACCACCCTCGCCGCCTATGTGGCGGAGGAGCTGGATGTGGAGATGGATCAGATCACGGTCGAACACGGCCCCGGATCGTCAGCCTACCGCAATATCGAAATGCTGCGCGAAGGCGCGATGGTGCGCCCCTGGGATGACAGCTTTTCAGCCAACATGCAGCGATCCGCCATGGCCACCGTGGCGGAGATTATCGGCGCGCAGGCGACCGGCGGGTCCTCCTCCACCCGCGACGGGTATGAGCGGATGCGCGCTGCCGGATGCGCCGCGCGCGAGATGCTAAAAGCCGCCGCTGTCGCCCGACTCGGCGTCGATGCCGCAGGGCTCTCGACCGAGGCGGGCCATGTGATCGCAGGCGATCAGCGCATCGCTTACGGCGATCTCGCCGCCGAGGCTGCCGCGTTGCCCGTACCGTCAAAGCTGACCTTGCGCGATCCGAAGGACTGGCGGCTTCTTGGCCGCTCCCTCCCCCGCACGGATGTCCGCGCCAAGGTCACCGGCACCGCCGTCTACGGCACCGATATTGATCTGCCGGGCATGGTCTACGGTACGGTACGGATGAGCCCGCGCTTCGGTGCCGACGTCGTGTCTTATGACGATACCGAAGCCTTGAAGGTGCCGGGGGTCGAGAAGATCATCCGCATCGACACCCATGACAGCCACGGTTTCGGTGTCATCGCCTCCAATACCTGGGCTGCCTTTCAGGGCGCCGAGGCGATTGAGGTCGAATGGGAAGAGGCAACCTACCCCAAGACCGTCGAAGACATCATGGACGGCTACCGCACTGCGCTGAACGCAGAGGATGGCGCATCCTTCCGCGCCGTCGGCGATGCAGCCGCTGCCATCGCCAATGCGCCGGGCGCCGAGGTGATCGAGGCTGAATATACAGCGCCCTTCCTCGCCCATGCCTGCATGGAGCCGATGAACGCCACAGCGCAGTTCGCAGAGGGCAAACTGACCATCTGGTGCCCGAACCAGTCGCCAACCATCATCGCCATGGCCGGCGCAGCGGCGGTCGATGTTGATCGCGACGATGTCACCGTCCACACAACCTATCTCGGCGGCGGATTCGGGCGGCGGGCAGAGCCTGATTTCGCTCGCTATGCCGCCCATATCGCCAAGGAAACTGATGGCCGCCCGGTGAACGTCACCTGGACGCGGGAGGAAGATACCCGTCATGACACCTATCGCCCCGCTGCCATCGGCAGGTTCAAGGCGGTGGTACCGCAAGGCGGCGAGCCGACGGCATTTCATGCCAAGGTCGCGACCCCGTCCATCATGCAGTCGGTCATGGGCCGGGCAGTGTTCGCACCGCCCTCGCCATCACCTGACCGCACGGCGGTCGAGGGTATCTTCGATCAACCCGTTGATTTCGAACATGTCTCCGTCGCCGCCATACATCCAGACCAGAACCTGCCCATCGGGTTCTGGCGCTCGGTCGGCAACAGTTTCAACGGCTTCTTCCACGAAGGCTTCATGGATGAAATCGCGGTTGCCTCGGGTCAGGACCCGGTGGAGATGCGCCTGAAGCTGATGGCCAACTACCCGACCGCGCAAAAGACCCTCGCCAAAGTGGCGGAGATGTCGGGCTGGGGCCGTGATCCCGGTGCCAATCGTGGCCTCGGCGTGGCGTTCACCTTCTCTTTCGGCTCATGGGTCGCGCAAGTGGCGGAGGTGACGGATACACCGGACGGCATCCGCATCGACAATGTCTGGTGCGCCGCAGATGTCGGGCGCGCGCTCGATCCCGCCATCGTCTCCGCTCAGATGTCATCCGGCATTGTCTTTGGCCTCTCATCCGCCATCAACCAGCAGATCACGCTGGCCGATGGCGAGGTGCAGGAAGGTAATTTCTGGGATTTCGACGCGATGCGCATGGCGCAATGCCCAACGATCGAGGTGGCGGTGCTGGAAAATGCCGACCATATGGGCGGTGCCGGGGAGCCGGGCATGCCGCCGTCAGTTCCCGCGCTTGGCAACGCGATCTTCGCCGCGACGGGCAAGCGGCTGCGTTCGCTGCCTTTCGGCAACGAGGTGGCCTTTCTGAGTTGAGGAACGCGACGAAGCGTCTTCCACCCAAATTTGACGTCTGCCCGTGCGACTAGCACGGGCGGCGCTCGGCCCTCCCCAAGGCCGAGAGCATTGCAACGGCTCAAACCGCGGCAGCAGCGGATGTGCGTGACGACATAAACCAAGCTGATCAACCCGACCAACGCGCTCGTCCAGGGCCGATCGTCGCCCTCAGCGCCATTCGGCTCTCTACCTTACTCCCCCTTGATATGCGCGATCAGCCCCATGGTCGACGCATCGAACCCTTCGGCAGCGGCCTCTCCGATCATTACCGGGACCAGCTCGCCCGCCAGCACCTTGCCAAGCTCAACACCCCATTGATCAAAGGAATTCACACCCCAGATGACGCCCTGTACGAATACCTTGTGCTCAAAAAGCGCGATCAGCCGGCCAAGGGCATAGGGCGTCAATTGCTGGTGCAGGATGGTGGTCGACGGGCGATCACCGGGAAAACTGCGATGCGGGGCGAGCCGTGCCACCTCATCCGCGTCCATCCCCGCCGCACTCATCGCGGCCTTCGCCTCCGCCTCCGTCCGCCCGAAGGCAAGCGCGCGCCCCTGCGCGAGGCAATTGGCGAGGAGGAGGCCATGGTGATCCCCCAGATCCTCCCGCGCGGTGCAGGCCGCGATGAAGTCGACCGGGATCGTGTCGGTTCCCTGATGAAGGTGCTGAAAGAACGAGTGCTGTGCATTCGTGCCCGGCTCCCCCCAGATCACGGGGCCGGTAACACCGCGCGGGGGCGCACCGCCCAGCGTCGTACGCTTGCCGTTTGATTCCATGTCAAGTTGCTGGACATAGGCCGCGAAGAACTCCAGCCGCTGGTCATAGGGGATCAGCGCAACCGTCGGCCAGCCCATCGCATTGCGCCGCCAGATGCCCGTCAGGGCCAGCAGGGCAGGCAGGTTTTCCGCCAAGGGCGCGCCGCGGAAATGCTCATCCATCGCCCGCGCGCCATCGAGGAAAGCGCGAAACCCGTCAGCATCGATGGCAATCGCCAGCGGCAGGCCGATCGCGCCCCAGACTGAATAACGCCCCCCAACCCAGTCCCAGAACCCGAAGACCCGTGAGGGATCGATGCCGAAAGCACCCGTCGCCTCCAGATTGGTGGAGAGCGCCGCCATATGCGCGCCCGGATCAATCACCCCCTGGGCACGCTGCCAGTCGGCGATGGAGCGGGCATTGGTCATCGTTTCCTGTGTCGTAAAGGTCTTGGAGGCGATGATCACCAGCGTCGTCGACGCATCCAGCCCCGCCAGCGTGTCGGTCAGATGCGCGCCATCGACATTGGAGACGAAATGCAATCGCGGGCCGTCATGGTCGGGGCGAAGGGCGCGCACCGCCATCGCTGGGCCGAGGTCCGATCCGCCGATACCGATATTCACCACATCGGTGAAACGCCCCCCGCCCGCCGGCGCGAACCGGCCGGTGCGGACATCCTCCGCAAAGGCCAGAAACCGGTTCAGCACCTCAGTGACATCGGGCATGATATCGTGGCCCTCAACCAGCACCGATGGCCCGGCCCCGCCGCGCAGCGCCATATGGAGGACAGCACGGCCCTCGGTTTCGTTGATCGCCTCGCCCGCCACCATTGCATCGCGCCGGGCAGTCACGCCTGCGGCCTCCGCCAGATCGACCAGCGCCGATAGCGCGGCAGCATCGATCTTTTCCTTCGAGAGATCGATGAGGAGGTCATCCAGACGATAGCTCAAGGTCTCGAAGCGCCGTGGATCATCGGCGAACAGGTCGCGCAAGCTGCGTTGACGCAGACGGGCAGCGGCGGCATCGACCGCGCCCCACGCGGCGGTCAGTTTCCAGTCAGTCATCATCCTGTTCCTTCTCGCTTGTCAGCGCGGCACCCATCGATCACGCGGCCCAGTGAACCTCAGCCGCCCGCGCGCGGCGCAGGATCGCACCGACCGGCGCGCGCAGCGGATCATCCTCCGCCAGTGCCGCCTCCAGCGCCGCGCGCTTGTCCGCGCCGGTGATCAGAAGACGCAAATGCGCGGCACCGCTCAGCATGCGCGCGGTCAAGGTCAGGCGCATTTCCACCGCTCCATCAGTGACGATCGGCGACGGCAGCGCCTGCAACATCGCCTCCCCCTGTTCATCCATGGCCCCTTCCAGCCCGTCCATGCCGGGAAAGAGCGATGCACAGTGCATGTCGAGCCCCATACCCAGAACCGCGCTACTGAGCGGCGCTGCCGGGCGCAGCGCCGCCCCCAGCGCGCCCGCCGCAGCCTCAGGCATTGCATCACCGCGCCAGAAGGGCAGGAACGCAGCACCTGTTGCATCGATCAATGCCTCCCGGATCAACGCTTCGTTGGAGCGTGGATCATCAGGCGGCACCCAGCGTTCGTCCGTGGCTATCACCGTGACCGATGACCAGTCGAGCCGCGCCGTTGCCAATTCCTCGAGAAAGGGCTGCGGCGTCGTCCCGCCCGGTACGGCCAGTGACGCTGTCCCCTCGGCAGCCAGCGCCGCCCGCAAATCACCGGCCACCAGCCCCGCAAGCCCGCGCGCCAGCGCCCCGCGGCTGTCATAGGCGATCACCTCGACCATCAGCTCACTTCCCGCCAGCGCCGCTGGTCGCGATGCATCAGGATATGGCTCTCCATCGGCCCGTCGCCGCCCGGATCATAGGTGACCGGAGCGGCATGGCCGTCATCGCAGGCCGCGATGATCGGATCGATCCAGGCCCAGGCGGCCTCCACCTCGTCGCCGCGCATGAACAGGGTCTGATCGCCCCGGATCACATCCATCAGCAGCCGCTCATAAGCATCCGGCATCCTGAGATCGCGCCCCAGATCGGTGGCAAAGCTCATGTCCAGCGGGGCAGAGACAATGCGCATGCCGCCGGGGCCGGGGTCCTTGATATTGAGGCGCAATTGAATGCCCTCATTCGGCTGCAGGGTGATGATCAGGACATTGCCCTTGATGCCGCCGACCGCGCTGTCGAAGATGGAATGCGGCGCATCGCGAAACCGGATCGCAATCTCCGTATGGCGGTCTTTCAGGCGCTTGCCTGTGCGCAGATAGAACGGCGTCCCGGCCCAGCGCCAGTTTTCCACTGCCACCTTGAGCGCGATGAAACATTCCGTCCGGCTGTCGGGGTCGCCCGCTTCCTCCAGATAGGACGGCCCGTCCGGCCCGGCGGCATATTGCCCGCGCACCATATGCGCATCGACCCCCGCACCGGTCAGTGGGGTCAGGGCGCGTAGCACTTTCAGCTTCTCATCGCGCACCGCATCTGGGTTGAAATGCGAGGGCGGCTCCATCGCCGTCAGGCACAGCAATTGCAGCATATGGTTCTGGACCATATCGCGCATCGCGCCGTTCTGATCATAATACCCCCCACGCGAGCCAACGCCGACGCTTTCCGCCGCCGTGATCTGCACATGGTCGATATGGTGGGCATTCCAGATCGGCTCAAACAGGGCATTGGCGAAGCGCAGCGCCATCAGGTTCTGAACGGTTTCCTTGCCGAGATAATGGTCGATCCGGTATATCTGCGCCTCGTCGAACGTCGCGGCCAGTTGCTGGTTCAGCGCCCGCGCGCTCGCCAGATCGCGGCCCAGCGGTTTTTCCACCACCAGCCTTGTCGCCGGCGTCACCAGATCGTTCTCACCCAGCTTGTCGCAGATCAGGCCGAAGAAACGTGGGGCGACTGAAAGATAGAAGGCCCGCGGGCGATCGCCCCGCCCTTGCAGTCGCTGGCGGAGGGCCTCCCACCCGGCACCCTCTGTCGCATCGACCGCCACATAGTCGATCATGGCGATGAACGCGGCGACCAGATCGTCGGGTCGTTCCTCTTCCTTCACGAATTCCGCCAGCGCCTCGCGGGCATGATCCTGAAACGCGTCCCGCGTCATGTCGCCCCGCGCAGCCCCGATGATCAGCGAACCTTCAGGGACCTGTCCCGCAGCGAAGCGATGGAAAAGTGCGGGGATCAGCTTGCGCCGGGCCAGATCGCCGGTGCCGCCAAAGACGATCAGATCGAACGGCTCCACCGGGACGGTTTTCGCAACCATGATGCTTCCTTTTGAAACGCATATTCAGACTAGGGGCTTATGGCGCATGGTAAAAGACCGATCACCGCCCGGACGGGTGGTAAACCTGTTTTCCGGCCCCGTAACTGCATGCAATGCACGCTTAAGGTCGTTCGATTTTCGATAATTACCTCAAACCGACCCACACCGGCCGAAAATTACAAAAAAATCGAAATTTCGAAGTTTTCTTTCGCAATTCCGCCTTGACCCGTCCGGATGGGAAAGCTACGAAACCATCACAACAAGGAACTGGTCTTATGTGGACTGAAATTGTCGTACTTGGAAGGCGCGCGCCCCGACGGAAGTGATACTTCCGACGATGCGTGCGTATGGGCCCCACCGGGGCCTTTTTTGTTGGTGGATGGCCTTCGGGCAATCCTTTTGGCGATGCCCCGACGGGGCAATGATGGAGACGTGAGATGGCACGTGAAATGACCGGCGCAGACATCGTGGTTCAGGCCCTGAAGGATCAGGGTGTGGACACTGTATTTGGCTATCCGGGCGGCGCGGTCCTACCCATTTACGATGCGATCTTTCAGCAGAATGACATTCGCCACATCCTCGTGCGTCATGAACAGGGCGCGGCCCATGCTGCCGAAGGCTATGCCCGGGCCACCGGCAAGCCGGGTGTTATCCTCGCGACCTCCGGACCCGGTGCGACGAACACCGTCACCGGCCTGACGGATGCGCTGATGGATTCGATCCCCATCGTCTGCATCACCGGGCAGGTGCCGACCTTCATGATCGGCAACGACGCCTTTCAGGAGGCCGATACCGTCGGCATCACGCGCCCCTGCACAAAGCATAACTGGCTGGTCAAGGACACGGCGGAACTGGGCGACGTGATCCACGAGGCGTTTCACGTCAGCACCGCCGGGCGCCCCGGCCCGGTGCTGATCGACATCCCGAAGGATGTTCAGTTTGCCTCCGCGTCCTACAAGGGTCTCAAGGGCAAGAAACGGACCCATTACGCGCCGCAGGTGAAGGGCGACATCTCCTCCATCGAAGAAGCGGTCGCGCTGATCGAAAAGGCGGAACGCCCGATCCTCTATTCCGGTGGCGGCGTGGTCAACTCAGGCCCGGCAGCCAGCCAGCTCCTGCGTGAACTGGTTGCCAAGACCGGCTTTCCCATCACCTCAACCCTGATGGGGCTGGGCTCCTACCCCGCATCGGGCGACAACTGGCTGGGGATGCTGGGGATGCATGGATCATACGAGGCGAACCTCGCGATGCATGGCTGCGACGTGATGATCTGTATCGGGGCCCGGTTCGATGATCGGATCACCGGGCGCACCGATGCGTTCAGCCCGAAATCGAAGAAGGTGCATATCGACATCGATGCCTCCTCCATCAACAAGAACATCCGTGTGGACGTCCCCATCGTCGGCGATGTCGGCCATATTCTGGAGGACATGCTGAAGATCTGGAAGGCACGCGGATCGAAGACCAAGGCCGATGCGGTGAAGAAATGGTGGGGCGTGATCGACGGCTGGCGCGGTGTGAACTGCTTTGGCTACAAGAACTCCGAGACGACGATCAAGCCGCAATACGCGCTTGAGCGGCTGGAGGCGCTGACCAAGCACGAGGATCGCTATATCTGCACCGAGGTCGGTCAGCACCAGATGTGGGCGGCGCAGTATCTCGGCTTCGAAGATCCGAACCGCTGGATGACATCGGGCGGGCTTGGCACCATGGGCTATGGCCTGCCGGCATCGCTCGGCGTTCAGATCGCCCATCCAAAATCGCTGGTGATCAATGTCGCGGGCGAGGCATCATGGATGATGAACATGCAGGAAATGTCGACCGCCGTGCAGTACCGCGCGCCGATCAAGCAGTTCATCCTCAATAATGAACGCCTCGGTATGGTGCGTCAGTGGCAGGAATTGCTGCATGGGGAGCGGTATTCGCAATCCTATTCAGAGGCCCTGCCGGACTTCGTCAAACTGGCCGAAGCCTTCGGCTGCAAGGGCATCCGCTGTGACAACCCCGCCGATCTCGATGAGGCCATCGCCGAAATGCTGGCCTATGACGGGCCGGTGATCTTCGACTGCCTGGTGGAAAAGCATGAGAACTGCTTCCCGATGATCCCGTCGGGCAAGGCCCATAACGAGATGCTTTTGGGCGATGCCGATACCCAGGGTGCCATTGAGAGCAAAGGCGCGGTGCTTGTCTGATCACCCGCATCTCAACGGCAGGTCAGAGACCGGTCAGGCGCCCGAAGAAGCCGCGCGAAGGTGCGGTGAAATCGGGCGCGCACCAGTCCTCGATGAAACCCTGAAATTCCCGGTGCACTCGGTCGTTGACCGCCTCGCTCAGCTCCTGTTCGTGGCGGCGCAATTTGCCCTTGTTCATGTTGGTGTCCGACGCCTTGGCCATCTTCACGACACGCTTCAGGTCGACCGTGACGCCCAGCTGTTCGGCAATACGCCCCGCCACCGTTTCGGTGTCGAAGGCGAGCGGCTCATAAGCCAGCGGCATGATCGCAGGGTACGCCGCCCATTTGCGGAACTTGGTCGCGTGGGCGCGCACATAGTCCAGTGCATCCTCGATATGGCGCAGGGGCTGGCCGTCGCGCTTGCCCCAAGGCTGGTTCTTGCGGCTCGCGTCCATCATCGACAGTGCGATGTCGCGCGGATCGCGGCAGATCGCATGGCCGATCACCCATCCCTCGCGCATCCCCTCGATGACACAATTCCAAAGGCCACTATGGGTCTTGATCGCAAGCGGCCCGCCGCCCCGATCCTCCGCCAGTCGTCTGAGCGCCTTCAGCTCCACCGGGCGGATCACCTCGACAAACCGCGCATGGTCGCCGATCCCTTCGGCGCGCAGATCAACATCGGATTGCGCAATGCCCGCCTCTTCCAGAATGGCCGTCACCAGTTGAAAGCCGAGGGTGGAACCCGACTTCGCCATTCCGTAACTGATATAGATCAGCGGTTTCATCCTGCCCTAACTCTCACCACGATCCGCCCGTGGATCGCTGCCTGATATCCGGAGCCAACGACTATGAACGCCTTGTCCCTTAAAAAAGGTTCATCACGCAAGAGCGCCTATAATTTGCGCCCCACTTTCTCCAATGTGGAGGAACGTCACACGCTGTCGGTCATTGTCGACAATGAGGCAGGCGTGCTGGCCCGCGTCATCGGCCTCTTTTCCGGTCGGGGCTACAATATTGAAAGCCTGACAGTGGCGGAAACCGATCATACCGGGCATCTGAGCCGCATCACCATCGTCACGCGCGGCACGCCCCAGATCATCGAGCAGATCAAGGCCCAGCTCAGCAGCCTCGTCCCCGTCCATGACGTCCATGACCTCACCGTCGAAGGCGCGGCGGTGGAGCGTGAACTGGCCCTCGTCAAGGTTGGCGGCACCGGCGAAAAACGGCTCGAAGCGATGCGCATGGCTGACGTGTTTCGCGCCTCCGTCGTCGACACCACGCTGGAAAGCTTTGTGTTCGAGCTGACGGGCGATCCAGAGAAAATCGATGCTTTTGTCGAGCTGATGCGCCCGCTCGGCCTCATCGAAATCGCCCGCACCGGCGTCGCGGCCATGGCACGCGGCACCTGACAGGACCACCTGCCGCCCCGGGCCTGACCCGGGGGTCCTGCTTGCCAACGACCCACCACGATAAACTGGGGTCCCGGCTCAAGGCCGGGACGGTGGCAACAGACATCGCGGCTATGGCGCGCGGCACCTGAAAATCCCACATACCGCCCCGGGCCTGACCCGGGGCCCATATGCTCCACAACCCGCCACAATCAAATGGGGTCTCGGCGCGGGGCCGCGACGGGCGCATCGGATAGCTACCCGACCTGCGTCCAATCCTTCATCTGGTTGCGCATCCATGTCATCTGGCGCTTCGCATAATTGCGGGTCGCCTGTTTGGCCTGCTCTGCCGCCGCCTCCAGCGTGATCTCGCCGCGCAGATGCGCGAAGAATTCGGGCGCGCCGACGGCCTTCATCGCTGGCAGCATCGGATCGAGCCCCCGCGCCAGCATCGCCCGCGCTTCCTCCAACGCGCCATCCGCGATCATCTGATCAAAGCGCGCATCGCAGCGCTGGTAAAGCGCGCCGCGATCCGGCGCGATCAGCCACCGCTCGGCATCGCGGATCAGGGGCGGCGGCGTGTCCGCATGCCAATCCGCCAAACCACGACCGGTCGCATCCAGCACCTCCAACGCCCGCGCAACCCGCATGTGATTGTGCAAATCGATCTGCGCCGCCGTCGCCGGGTCGCGCGCGCTCAGCTCCGCCGCCAATCCCTCGCGCCCCAAGTCGGCCAGCCGCGCCGCCACATCGGCGCGTAACTCGGCGGGCGCGGGCGGGATTTCCACCAGCCCCTCGGTCAGCGCCTTGAAATAGAGCCCTGTGCCACCGACGAAAATCAGCCGCTCCGTCGCCTTCTCCATCAGCGCGGCCACGTCGCGCAGCCAGTCGCCGACCGAAAACCGCACCGACGGATCAACATGGCCATAGAGGCGATGGGGCACTTCCGCCTCCTCCGCCGCGCTGGGCCGCGCGGTCAGCGCCCGCCAGCCCGCATAAATCTGGCTGGCATCCGCGTTGATGATGATCCCACCCGCCGCTTTCGCCGCCTTCAACGCCAGCGCTGATTTCCCCGAAGCCGTCGGCCCGGCGATCAGAAGGGGGCGCTTAGAACTCAAAACGGGGCCGCCGCCGCTTTTTCTTCGGAGAGGAGCACATTGCTCTCGACCTCGCCAATTCCCGGCAATGTCATGATCCGGCGGCGCAGGATGCGCTCGAAATCCGGCAGATCGCGCGCCACGACCTTCAGGCGGTAATCGTAGACACCAAGCACATATTGCACCAGTTGCACCTCGGGAATGGCGGTGACCGCCCGTTCGAACTCCTCGACCCGGCTGCGCCCTTTCGCGGCCAGCTTCACGCCGAGAAACACCACAACTTCATAGCCAAGTTTCGCCCGGTCCAGCGCCACGCGCCGCCCCCGGATAACGCCCGCTTCCTCCATCCGCCGGATGCGCCGCCAGGCTACGGGCTGCGTCACCCCCGCCGCCGCGCCCGCCTCCTTCGCGGTCAGCGATCCGTCAGCCATCAGCGCGCGCAGAAGCGCCAGATCCGTGCGATCCGGCGTCATATGGCCAGCCACTCGTCATTCTTGATCTCGGAGACCAGCATCAGCGCCTCGATATCCGCGATATGCGGCAGATCCAGAATCTGCTGCTTCAGGATGTCCTGATAATGGTCCAGACTGCGCGCCACCACGTCCATGCGAACATCGACCCGGCCGAGCAGCGTCTGGATCACCAGAATCTCCGGCACCCGCCGCGCTGCCGCGATAAATTCCTCGAACGCTCCCCGCACCGTCTTGTCGAGCCGGACGCGCAGGAACACCTGCACCTCATATCCGAGCTTGCGCAGATCGACCTCAACCTCCCGGCCCGAAATCACCCCCGTCGCCTCCATCGCGCTCACTCGCCGCCAGCAGGGCGAGGCGGACAGACCCACCCGCTCCGCCAGCGCGGCGGATGACAGGCTGGCATCCTCCTGCAAGGCACGAAGGATGCGTTTATCGGTATCATCGAGAATGTGCATAAATCATCTAATAATTTTCTCTTCTTAAAATATCCATACCCCAAAATCAGCAGAACAGAACAAGTCCGACATGTTTTCGCGCCCAGCACCCCTATGCTCCCCCTATCGATAACCACAACAAGGGGACACGCCATGCGCGTCTATTACGATCGCGACTGCGACATCAATCTGATCAAGGACCGCAATGTCGCGGTCGTCGGCTATGGCTCCCAGGGCCATGCCCATGCGCTGAACATGCGCGACAGCGGTATCAAGAACGTCGCGGCTGCGCTCCGCCCCGGCTCGCCAAGCGCCGCAAAGGCGGAGGCCGAGGGCCTGAAGGTCATGGGCATCGCCGAGGCTGCCGCCTGGGCCGACGTCATCATGATGACCATGCCCGATGAACTGCAGGCAGAGACATACTACGCCCATATCCATGAGAACATGAAGCCCGGCGCGGCGATCGCCTTCGCCCATGGCCTCAACATCCATTTCAAGCTGATCGAAGCGCGCGATGATGTCGACGTGATCATGATGGCCCCCAAAGGCCCCGGTCACACCGTGCGCGGCGAGTTCGTCAAGGGCGGCGGCGTCCCGTGCCTCGTCGCGGTTGACCAGAACGCCTCCGGCAAGGCGCTTGAGATCGGCCTCTCCTACTGCTCCGCTATCGGCGGCGGCCGCTCGGGCATCATCGAGACCGACTTCAAGGAAGAGTGCGAAACCGACCTCTTCGGCGAGCAGGCCGTGCTCTGCGGTGGCCTGGTGGAGCTGATCCGCATGGGCTTTGAGACGCTGGTCGAAGCAGGCTACGAGCCGGAAATGGCGTACTTCGAATGCCTCCACGAAGTGAAGCTGATCGTCGACCTGATCTACGAAGGCGGCATCGCCAACATGAACTACTCGATCTCCAACACCGCGGAATATGGCGAATATGTCTCCGGCCCGCGCATCCTGCCTTATGACGAGACGAAGGCGCGGATGAAGGCGGTGCTCGCGGACATCCAGAACGGCAAGTTCGTGCGCGACTTCATGATCGAGAACAAGGTCGGCCAGCCCTCCTTCAAGGCGACCCGCCGCAATAACGACGCCCACCAGATCGAGGCAGTCGGCGAAAAACTGCGCGCCATGATGCCGTGGATCGCGGCGGGTAAGCTGGTCGACAAGGATAAGAACTGACGCCATCGGCAGTGCCCTGCCGATGATCGAATGATGACCACAGCATCCCGTACCGTCCCGGTGCGGGGTGTTTCATGTGCGCAAGAAGTCATCGCAAAGGCCGTCTTGCCATCAACAAAGCTGATGACATGTTCCAGCGCACGGCACCGGAAATACCGGGTCGCTTTGTCACCGCCCTTTGCTGGACGTCGGCTTTTACCGGGCGATCCGTGGCAATCGCGGCGACCGAGCCCGGCTCGCCCCGCCCGGCAACGCCGTGGTCGGCATCTCGGCCATCGCAGCCTTCGGCTGGTACGCAGCCGCCCTCAGGTAACGTCTCAAGCCCCGGTGGGGCTTTCCATTTCTTGGCTGTGGACAAGGCTGACACCCCTGCCGCACACTCTGCCAATGCGCGCACTCCTGATCCTCCTGTTCCTCGCCCTGCCCGTCGCGGCGGAGGATGTCGAGGTCGATGTGGAACTGGTCCTTGCGGTCGATGTCTCGCGCTCCATGTCCCCGCGCGAGTTGGAGATACAGCGCAGAGGCTATGCCGAAGCGCTGGTCTCGGACGAGGTGATCGCCGCGATCGCCAAAGGCGCCCATGGCCGCATCGCGCTCAGCTACATGGAATGGGCGGGCACTCAGCGGGTGATCGTCGACTGGACCCTGATCGAGACCCGCGCCGATGCCGCCCGTTTTGCGGGTATGCTGACCGCCGAATTCAATGATGCGCTTCGGCGCACCTCCATCTCCGGCGCGCTCGATTTCGCGGCGCAAAGCTTTTCCTATAACGGCTTTTCCTCCTGGCGGCAGGTGATCGACGTCTCCGGCGACGGGCCCAACAATCAGGGTCGCCCGGTGCTGGACGCGCGCGCGGATGTGCTGGCCAGGGGGATCGTCATCAACGGCCTGCCCCTGATGACGCGCGAAGGGCTTGGCAGCCAGTGGCATCTCGATGATCTCGATAAGTATTACGAGGCCTGCGTCATCGGCGGGCCCGGCTCGTTCAACATTCCTGTCCTGTCATGGGATCAGTTTCCCGCCGCCGTCCGCCTGAAACTGATCCAGGAACTGGCAAGCGGCCCGCCCGATCAAACCCGGCCCCGGCCTGCCAATTTCCATGTCATGCCCGCCCCGGAATATGACTGCCTGATCGGCGAGCGGATATGGGAGCGGTTTCGCGACAACCAGATGCTGCCCTGACAATATGCTGCCCAGACAGTCACGGCCGCTGGCATCATCTGCCGCGAATGTCAGCCGGGGACTGAGCGCGCCAGCGCCCGCAAGACGACCCCGCAAGGCTGACGGCACGGCGGTCCAGCCCACCCTCGGCGACAGCGCCGCAGACTGGACATGAGCTCAGATTTTCCGCTGATATGCAGCGAAACAAAAGGCTGCGGGAGGCGCATATGGCGCGGGCGACATTCGGATTGGGCGATTTCATCTGGCGCTGGGTCTTTGCGCAGCTCCTCGTTCTCTCCACCTTCAACCCCACCGATTTCAGCTATGCGCGCTGGGCGAGCGGGGCCTTCGCCACCGATATGCCCATGGCCCTTCTGATCGGGCTCGTGCTCCTGATCGGCTGGATCATCTTTCTGCGCGCGACGCTGCGCTCCATCGGGGTGGTCGGCATCCTCCTGATCGCGGCAGTTGCCGGTGCGCTCTTGTGGGTGCTGATCGACAGGGGGCTCCTCCGGGTCGATGATGTCGGCGTTCTGACATGGATCGGCCTCATCGGTGTCGGCCTGATCCTCGGCCTCGGCATGAGTTGGAGCCATGTGCGCCGCGCGCTCTCCGGCCAGTCCGATGTGGATGACGTCGACGAATGAGCGGCGGCGCGCGGCACCTGGCCGCCGATCCTGACGCATTACATCTGCTCCGTCCGATACTTCGCATGACATGACCGCCAGAACGCGGCGCAGCCTATCGACATCCCTGCCCCAGTGCGCTATCTGGCCGTCTGCAATCGAAACCGATGGGTCCCGCTAATGGAAAACATCATCCTGATCGTCCACCTGATCATCGCGATTTTTCTGATCGTGGTCGTCCTTCTGCAACGATCGGAAGGCGGCGCACTTGGCATGGGTGGCGGCGGTGGCGGTGGCGGCGGCGGACTGGTATCCTCGCGCGGGGCGGCGACGGCGCTGTCCAAGGTCACATGGCTGCTGGCAACCGCGTTTATCGCAACATCCCTGACACTGACGATCATCTCGGCGACGAATTCCGGCTCACGCTCCGTCATCGAAGGGGTCAGCACCGGCATCCCCGGCTCCGACGACACCGACACGCCTTCGGTCGGTGGCTTCTCGCTGCCAGACCTGCAGCGTGATGATCCAGCTCCGGCCAACCCGACGGAACCTCCTGCGGCGGACTGATCCGCACAACAGGCCATTGACCGCTTGGGGCCGCGTCAGCGCGGCCTCAATCCGTTCAGGAACAACTGCTTCAGAAATGCGGCACCGTCATGGAACCGCCCTTCCCCGTCATTGCCGAGGACAGCCCGCACCTGCACATCGAAATCCGCGTAATGCTGGGTCGTGGACCAGATCGCGAAGATCAGGTGATAGGGGTCGATCCGCACGATCCGGCCTGCTGCCGACCAGGTACGGATGACCGCGGCCTTCTCATCGACAAGCGCCTTCAGTTCCCCGGCCAGCACATCGCCAAGATTGGGCGCGCCGCGCAGGATCTCGTTGGCGAACAGACGGCTCTCCTGCGGAAAATCGCGCGCCAGCTCGATCTTGCGGTCGAGATAGGCCGCGATTTCCCGCGCCGGATCGCCAGTCTTGTCCAGCGCCCGCAGCGGGGCCAGCCAATTGTCCAGCAGATCCTCCAGAAGATGATGGTAGATCAGTTCCTTGGACGCGAAGTAATATAAGAGGTTCGGTTTCGACATGCCCGCCCGCGCCGCGATTGCGTCAATGGTCGCGCCGTTGAACCCTTTGGCCGCAAAAACCTCCAGCGCCGCAGCCGCGATCTTCGCCCGGTTTTCGAGCTGGATTTTGGTCTTTCGGGCCAGACTATTTCTCCTTGACGACCGATGTG
Source organism: Pseudomonadota bacterium (assembly GCA_039030855.1). Taxonomy (GTDB): domain Bacteria; phylum Pseudomonadota; class Alphaproteobacteria; order Rhodobacterales; family Rhodobacteraceae; genus Pikeienuella. The sequence goes on along the minus strand of JBCCDJ010000002.1, from coordinate 53,643 downwards.
ACTTTGCTAGCGTTAATTTTACCAATTGGTCAAGGCAATGGAGGTACCCAATGGCAGCGCCCGGCGAGAACATGAAGATCAACGCTGATCGCCTTTGGGACAGCCTGATGGAAATGGCGAAAATCGGCCCCGGCGTCGCCGGTGGCAACAACCGCCAGACCGTGACGGACGAGGACGGCGAGGGCCGTCACCTCTTCAAGAACTGGTGCGAGGCGGCGGGCATGACCATGGGCCTCGACACGATGGGCAACATGTTCGCCCGGCGCGAGGGGACGGACCCCGATGCCCTGCCCGTCTATGTGGGCAGCCATCTCGACACCCAGCCGACGGGCGGGAAGTATGACGGTGTCCTCGGTGTTCTCGGCGGGTTGGAGCTGATCCGCACCCTGAACGACCTCAATGTGAAGACCAAGCACCCCATCGTCGTGACCAACTGGACGAACGAGGAAGGCACGAGGTTCGCCCCCGCCATGCTCGCCTCCGGCGTCTTCGCGGGCATCCATGATGAGGACTGGGCCAATGCCCGCACCGACGCGGAGGGGAAGACCTTCGGCGATGAACTGACCCGCATTGGCTGGAAGGGTGATGAGCCCGTCGGTGACCGCAAGATGCACGCCTTTTTTGAGCTGCATATCGAACAGGGCCCGATATTGGAGGCCGAGAACAAGGAAGTCGGTGTCGTCACCCACGGGCAGGGCCTGAGCTGGATTCAGGTCACCATCACCGGCAAAGACAGCCATACCGGCTCCACCCCCATGCCGATGCGCAAGAATGCGGGCCTTGGCATGGCGAAGGTGCTCGAACTCGTGGACGAGATCGCCTGGTCCCACGCCCCGAATGCGGTCGGCGCGGCGGGCCATATCGACGTCTTCCCCAACAGCCGCAATGTGATCCCCGGCAAGGTCGTCTTCACCGTCGATTTCCGCTCCCCCGATCTCGCGACCATCGAGGATATGGAAGCGCGAATGAAGACGGGCGCGACGGAGATTTGCGAGAAAATGGGCCTTTCGGTCGAATTCGAAAAAGTCGGCGGCTTCGACCCCGTGGAGTTCGACGAGGGCTGCGTGACCGCCGTGCGCAACGCCGCCGAACGCCTCGGCTACACCCACCGCAACCTCGTCTCGGGCGCTGGCCACGACGCCTGCTGGATCAACCGCGTCGCGCCGACCGCGATGGTCATGTGCCCCTGCGTCGACGGGCTGAGCCATAACGAGGCGGAAGAGATCTCCAAGGACTGGGCCGCCGCCGGAGCAAACGTGCTGATGCACGCGGTGGTGGAGACGGCGGAGGTTGTTGGGTGAGACACCGACCCCAAGCAATAACCGCCCCGGCCTCGCGCCGGGGCCGCGCTCCAACTGCGGGAGGCCCCGGCGCGAGGCCGGGGCGGTTACGCATTATTAACCACGAATGCGCGTCATGGCGCGATGGTGCATTTCGTTTACATCCTTGCGAACAGGCCAAGAGGCGCGATCCACATTGGAGCGACTGCCAGCCTGACGACGCGGATGGACCAACATATGCGGAGCCGCGCTGGCTCACACGCAGACCGCTACAACATCAAGACGCTGGTTTACTTCGAGGAACACGCCACGACACGCGACGCCATTCATCGCGAAAAGCGCCTGAAACGCTGGCGACGCGCCTGGAAGACCGAACTGATCGAAACCGCGAATCCCGGTTGGCGCGACCTTTCGCAGGACATCCCGCTCGCCTGACCCCGACCGCCTTTGCCCTGAGCCGGGGCCTCGGCACGACTCTGGCAGCGGTCCCGGCGCGCGGCCGGGACGGTTGCGGTGGCGGGGCGGGTCCGGTGACCTTCATCGCCAAAACCAAACCCGCACAACCGTCGGCGCGCCATGTTTGATTTTGACGGCGACGCCTACGGCCTCTGGATCGCCATCGCGATCATCGTCGCCTGCATCATCGTCGGGGTGGTCGTCGGCGGCGTTTACGGGGGCGAGATCGGCGCTGCCGTGGGTGGCATCGCTGGTGCCTTTGTCGGTGGCGGCGTGCTCTACGCCATCAGCCGGGCCTTCGATGCGGCTGTCCGGAATTACGCCATCGTCGCCCCGGCGATCCTGATCATCGCCGGGGCCATCTGGCTCTACACTCAGTTTTCCTGAAGGAGGTACTCCATGACCACCATCATCAAAAACGGAACCATCGTCACCGCCGACCTGACCTACAAGGCGGACGTGGCGGTAGACGGCGGCAAGATCACGGAGATCGGGCCGGACCTGAAGGGCGACGAGACCCTCGACGCCACCGGCTGCTACGTCATGCCGGGCGGGATCGATCCGCATACGCATCTGGAGATGCCCTTCATGGGCACCTATTCCTCCGACAATTTCGACAGCGGCACGCGAGCGGCGCTGGCGGGCGGGACGACGATGGTGATCGACTTCGCGCTGCCGAACCCCGAAGAAAGCCTCCTCGCCGCGCTCGACCGGTGGCACAACAAATCGACCATCGCCCATTGCGACTACGCCTTTCACATGGCGATCACCTGGTGGGGCGAGCAGGTCTTCAACGAGATGCAGACCGTGGTGCAGGACAAGGGCATCACCTCCTTCAAGCACTTCCTCGCCTATAAGGGCGCGCTGATGGTGAACGACGATGAGCTCTTCGCCTCCTTCAACCGCTGCGCCGAGCTCGGCGCTCTCCCGATGGTCCATGCGGAGAACGGCGACATCGTTGCGGACATGACCGCGAAACTGCTGGCGGAGGGGAATAATGGCCCTGAGGGCCACGCCTATTCCCGCCCCCCGCAGGTGGAGGGCGAAGCGACCAACCGCGCCATCATGATCGCCGACATGGCGGGCGTGCCGCTCTACGTCGTCCACACAAGTTGCGAGGAGAGCCACGAGGCCATCCGCCGCGCGCTCCAGAACGGCAAGCGCGTCTATGGCGAGCCGCTGATCCAGCATCTGACGCTCGATGAGAGCGAATATTTCAACAAGGACTGGGACCACGCCGCCCGCCGCGTCATGTCGCCCCCGTTCCGCAACAAGCAGCATCAGGACAGCCTCTGGGCCGGTCTGGCCGCTGGCACCCTGCAGGTGGTGGCGACGGACCATTGCGCCTTCACGACGGAACAGAAACGCTACGGCGTCGGCGATTTTTCCAAGATCCCCAACGGCACCGGGGGCCTTGAGGACCGGATGCCGATGCTCTGGACCTACGGCGTCGCGACGGGCCGGATCACGATGAACGAGTTCGTCGCGGTGACGTCCACGAACATCGCCAAGATCATGAACCTCTACCCGAAAAAGGGCGCGGTGCTGGTCGGCGCAGACGCCGATCTGGTGGTCTGGGATCCTGAAAAATCCAAGACGATCACAGCGGGAACGCAGCAATCCGCCATCGACTACAACGTCTTCGAAGGCAAGGAGGTCACCGGCCTGCCCCGCTACACCCTCACCCGCGGCCGCGTCGCGGTGGAGGACGGCACGCTGAAGCCGAAGGAGGGCCATGGCGAGTTCGTCAAGCGCGAGGCAAAGAACCCGGTGAACAAGGCGCTCTCCACATGGAAAGAGCTGACCGCCCCGCGCAAGGTCGAGCGGACGGGCATTCCGGCGAGCGGGGTTTGATGGCAGGATGGCAACCGATTACAGGTTTGATCCGACAGTTAGTCATCACCGTTTTCTGGTCAGCGGTCACATCAGCCGTCATCACGACCGTCGCGCTTAACGCATGGCTTTCGCTGCGACAAGTGGAGTTTGAGTTCGACAGCGGCCTTGTCGAAGGCGCTGAACCGGAGACCGGGCGAATGGAGAGATTCTTCGACTTTCTGTCCTCTGGTATCTCGTTCACGCTGCCCTATACTCTCGTCGCCGCGGTCGTTTCGTTTCTTGTTGTGATCTACCCGGCCACTCGTTTCTTCGTTCTGATCGGTCGGGGCGCCGAAAGCTTCGGTTTCTCAGGCCTCGGTCCGAGACCGCTGAACGCGGCGCTGTCGATCCTAGGCGCCAATCTCACCATATCGTTGATCGGATTGGCGGGAACTGCGCTCGTGACCACCACGGTGAGTATTTTCCATATCCTGTTCCTCTCAATCCTCGTCGGAACGCCAGTGGCCGTATTGGTCGCGCCTCTGTTTGCGCGGAAACAGTTCGCGCGCGCCGTCGATAACAGAGGGTCAGATGATGCGTGATCGATCAATGACGTCGCGTTGCATCGCCCGATGCGCCTGTACAGGCGCGATCTGTTTTCTGCGAACCGACAGGCGGTGGCCCCAGATTTTCCTGGGTCGACCCGAATGATGGCGAGATCGCGCTTGGAGCAGCTTTTGAAAAACGACCTCTGGCGGCTCAGCATCGTGGCATGCCTCGCAAGCTTCGCCGCGGTCTTCGTCGTGGCGGCGGCGATGTTCGCGCCCAAAGGGGGGACATCGACGAACGTCGATCTGGCCGAGGGGCTGGTCATACTCGGCCAGACCTTCGCGACAGGCATCGCGGCGGGGGTTGTCGCGCATCTGGTGGCCTTGCCGGTCATGTACCTCACTTACTTCGCTCTGAGAAAACCGGACCGCGACATGCAGTCCGCCGGACCGCTGATCAGCGCATCGTGGACCGCTGCGGCCTGGTTCATCACCATGACTTTCGTCGGCTGGGATGAAATCACATATATTGCGCCTCAGGGCTTGGTTCTCTTGACGATAGCGGCTTCTATTCTGACAGCGCTGCTTGGTGCGCGCATCGTCTTTCGGGGTAAATAGAATGTCCGTCGTCTCCGCCTCCGACCTCTCCCTCGTCTTCCATACGAATGACGGCCCCGTTCACGCGCTCTCCAACGTGAACCTGGAGGTCGCGAAGGGCGATTTCGTCTCCTTCATCGGCCCCTCGGGCTGCGGCAAGACCACGTTTCTGCGGGTCATTGCCGATCTGGAGCAGGCGACAGGCGGTCAGATCACTGTCAATGGCGGCACGCCCGAGGCCGCCCGCCTCGCCCGCGCCTATGGCTACGTCTTTCAGGCGGCGGGGCTCTATCCCTGGCGCACCATCGGCGGCAATATCCGCCTGCCGCTGGAAATCATGGATGTGCCAAAGGCGGAACAGGCGGAGCGGGTCACCCGCGTCCTCGACCTCGTGGATCTCGCCGGGTTCGACAGGAAATTCCCGTGGCAACTGTCGGGCGGCATGCAGCAGCGCGCCTCCATCGCGCGGGCGTTGGCTTATGATGCCGATCTCCTCCTGATGGATGAGCCCTTCGGGGCGCTGGACGAGATCGTGCGCGACCATCTGAACGAGCAGCTTCTGGCGCTCTGGGCACGGACGGAGAAGACCATCTGCTTTGTCACCCATTCGATCCCCGAGGCCGTTTACCTCTCCACGAAAATAGTGGTGATGAGCCCCCGCCCCGGCCGCATCATCGACGTCATCGACAGCCCGCTGCCGAGGGAGCGGCCGCTGGATATCCGCGAAACGCCCAGCTTTCTTGAAATTGCGGCGCGGGTGCGGGAAGGTCTGCGTTCAGGACACAGCTATGAAGATTGAACTCAGACCGGTCACGGCCCCTTTTCAGCACTTTCTCGCCCAGGCGCGGATCATCCTCGGCCTGTGGCTGAAATTCGTTGCCAGCACCGTGGCCGTCAGCGCGCTGATCGGCCCGTTCGCACCGCTGATCCTGTCGGCATTCCTCTTCACCCTTGGCCTGCCTGTCCTCCTCCTGACCCTCTGGGGGCGGTCGCTGGATCAGGAACTGCAATGGGGCGAAATGGACGAGGGCCCGCGGTGAGGGGGCCATTCATGGAGCACAAAGCAAACAGCTACCCTCTCCCCGGCCTTGAGCCGGGGCCTCAAACCATGAGGCACCATTTCAGGCCTCGGGCTCCCGGTTCGGGGCCGGGACGGTGGCACTACGGGGCCCATGGCACCGTCCCCTTCATCGCCGCCATGTGCCGGGGCCGGGACGGCGGCGTCACGTGATGCGCAGCCTTCTCCCGATCATCACCATCTGTGCAGCCATTATTGCGATCTGGTACGCCGGGACCATCCGCATGAACGCCCAGTGGGAATATGATCAGGCGGAGCGGGCCGGGGTTGAAATCCCCTTCACCGAAATGGTCGCCAACACCATGAGCCAGGAGCGCCCCATGCTCCCCGCCCCGCATCAGGTCGCGGCGGAGATATGGGAGACGACGGCGGAGAAAAAGCTGACCTCCAAACGCTCCCTCGTCTGGCACAGCTGGATCACGCTCTCGGCGACGCTGCTCGGCTTTGCCTTCGGCGCGATCCTCGGCATCGCGCTGGCCGTGGGTATCGTGCACAGCCGGGCGATGGACCGGTCGGTGATGCCATGGGTGATCGCCTCGCAAACCATCCCGATCCTCGCCCTCGCGCCGATGTTCATCGTCGTGCTCAATGCGCTGAACGTGGAAGGGGCCGTCGCGAAGGCCGCGATTTCCACCTATCTGAGCTTCTTTCCCGTGGTGGTCGGCATGGTGAAGGGTCTGCGCGCCCCCGACCAGATGCAGCTTGACCTGATGCGCACCTATAACGCCTCGGCTTCTGCCACATTCTGGAAGCTGCGCCTGCCCTCGTCGCTGCCCTTCCTCTTCCCGTCGCTGAAGATCGCGGCGGCAGCGTCGCTGATCGGCGCAGTGGTCGCCGAGATGACGCTCAGCCAGGATGGCGGCCTCGGCGCGCGGCTTCTGAATGGCAGCTATTATGGACAGACGATGATGATCTGGGCCGCGCTGATCGCAGCGTCACTTCTGGCGGGCGTGCTGGTTGCGATGATTGGCGGGGCGGGCAAGGCCACGATGAAGCGCATGGGGATGGGACGATGATCCCCATAAGGCACTGGATCGTCGTAACCGTATCGCTGGTCGGAACGGCCCTTTTGTTCCTTGGCGCATTCCTGACGCTGCCAGCGGCGGGCGAGCCAGCGCCCGGCTATCTCTGGGTCGCGCTGATCGGCGCATGGATCATCGCGTGGAAGAGCGTCAGCGTGGTCGCCGAAGTCTTCGATGGCAGACGCGCCGCCACGCCCGCCGCTGCGCTAATCTTCGGCATCACGCTCCTCCTCATCTGGGAGATCGTCGTGCGCGGGGCGCAGATCTCGCCCGTCATTCTGCCGCCGCCCTCCGCCATCGCAGCCCGCTTCGCCGCCTCCACCGATATCCTCTGGGCCGATTTCCTGCAGACCGCCAAAGGCGTTTTTGCGGGCTACTTCATCGGCTGCACCGTCGGCTTCCTCGCCGCCATCGCCATCGACCGCTCGCCCTTCCTGACCCGCGGATTGCTGCCCATCGGCAACCTCGTCGCCGCCCTGCCGATCATCGGCGTCGCGCCGATCATGGTCATGTGGTACGGCTTCGACTGGCATTCCAAGGCCGCTGTTGTGATCATCATGTGCTTCTTTCCGATGCTGGTGAACACCGTGGAAGGGTTGCAGGCCGCCGACCGGATGCAGAAGGACCTGATGCGCACCTATGCGGCGTCCTACGGCCAGACCCTGATGAAGCTGCGCCTGCCTGCCGCTGCACCCTTCATCTTCAATGGTCTCAAGATCTGCTCGACTCTGGCGCTGATCGGCGCAATCGTGGCGGAGTTTTTCGGCACCCCCATCGTGGGCATGGGGTTTCGCATTTCCACGGAGGTCGGCCGTATGAATGTCGACATGGTGTGGGCAGAGATCGCGGTCGCGGCAATTGTCGGGTCCGCGTTTTACGGGGCGGTCGCGCTGATCGAGCGCGCCGTGACTTTCTGGCATCCGTCGCAACGGGGATGATCGCAAAAAGACAGCGACGATGCCACAACAACAGGAGAGACGAGAATGAACAGACTGATAGCAAGCGCCGTCGCTGGTGCGATGGCCCTTGGGGCCTTCGCCGCCCATGCGGCGGGGCACGCCAACAACGTCACGCTACAACTGAAATGGGTCACCCAGGCCCAGTTCGCAGGCTACTATGTCGCCCAGGACAAGGGGTTTTACGAGGAAGAGGGCCTGACCGTCGAAATCAAACCCGGCGGCCCGGATATCGCGCCCGCGCAGGTCATCGCAGGTGGCGGCGCGGATGTGGTGCTGGACTGGATGCCCTCCGCCCTCGCCAGCCGCGAAAAAGGTCTGGCGCTGGTGAACATCGCCCAGCCCTTCAAGTCCTCGGGCATGATGCTGACCTGCCGCAAGGACAGCGGCATCGCCACCCCCGCCGATTTCAAGGGCAAGACACTGGGCGTCTGGTTCTTCGGCAACGAATATCCGTTTCTCAACTGGATGAGCAAACTTGGCCTTCCGACCGAGGGTGGTGAGGACGGCGTGACGGTCCTGAAGCAGGGCTTCAACGTCGATCCGATCCTGAACAAGCAGGCCGACTGCGTGTCCACCATGACCTATAATGAATACTGGCAGATCATCGATGCGGGCCTGACGCCCGATGACCTCGTCGTCTTCAAATATGAGGATGAAGGCGTCTCGACGCTCGAAGACGGCATGTATGTGCTGGAGGAAAACCTCAACGATCCGGTCTTCGTCGACAAGATGGTCCGCTTTGTCCGTGCCTCCATGAAAGGCTGGAAATACGCCGAGGAGAACCCGGACGAAGCCGCCGAGATCGTGCTGGAAAACGACGCTACCGGTGCCCAGACCGAAAAGCATCAGAAGCGGATGATGGGCGAGATCGCCAAGCTGACCGCAGGCTCCAACGGTGCGCTTGACCCGGCGGATTACGAGCGGACGGTGGCGTCCCTTCTCGCCTCTTCCTCCGATCCGGTGATCACCAAGGAACCCGAAGGGGCCTGGACCCACGTGATCACGGATCAGGCACTGAACTGATCCTGGCTGAGCCGTCGCCTGTCGCGGCGGCAAGGAGGCCAGAGGCCCGGCGGGATATCCTACCGGGCCTTTTCTGTGCGTCCTGCCCCCTAAGGGCCGGGATAGCGGCCTTTGGGTCCCGACCCGATGGCCGGATCAACAGCTGCCATGCAACGACACGCCATGAGGCAAGCAAGGACCACAGCAAATGTCACCGGTTTCAGCCACCTGCGCGATCCATCCCCTCTCATGCAACCGGCCGATACCCCGCCGGCACCCCGGGGCCAATTAGGATCAATCTGAACCGCGGATGCGAGGAAATGCGCATCTGCGGCACGACGGCTGCAACAATCGCCTCCGAAAATGCCTTAGATCGCCGGTACTTCCAGAGGCACGCGTGCCTGTTGGCATATATGCGCCTCGATCACGGCGATGGCCTCGCCAAGGGATGGCAGGCCGGAATAATGCAGATCGGCACCCGCGAAACCGCAGACCAGCGGCACCCAGACCGGGCTTTGTTCCGAGTAGGAAAAGATCAGTGGCGGATCGGGGCTGAGGGTGCCGACAATGTCTTCCAGTGCTTTCAGACTGTCCCGATCCACGGGATCGGCGGGAAAGACAACCACATCGAGCGGTTGTTCCTCATGGACCCCTCGCAGTTGATCGACGTCGCATGCGACGAGGATGTCCCATTGGGCACGCAGGCTGCTCGTCCTGTCATGCTCCGGCTGGTCGCTGCCCCAGACGAGAAGCCTGCGGCGCAGGATCATTCGCGTGTCATGTTCCTTCATGGCCTGGCGACCCCGGCGGATAGCCACCTCGGGTGCGGGCCGACGTTAACGACATGCCACGCAGACCGGTCGAGAGCGCAGATAAGCGACAGCGCGGACCGTTCCGCATCCCCTCCACACCTCCCGCCGACATAGCACCGAACCGGTATCATCCTCATGGCAGCAATCCCCCACCGGCAGTCACATAGCCGTATGGAATGCATGGCATCGCTTCGTTAGGATTGTATGAATAAACGGATTCCGGATACGGCACGCGCGCACCCAAAATGCCTGCGCCGTGGTCCGATGACGGTCAATCGGTGGGCCTCCGCAAGGTGGATTTCCAACACGCAGAACTCTGACGACATACCACACAAAAATTGTGCAATATTACGAAGGTCGAAAAAAAGAATCGGCCCGTGTCCGGCTCTTTCAAAAGATAGGCAACCAAAATACGGGCCCGGAACAAGACATTTTGCAGCTGGGAGGATGAACTATGAATATCAGACCCGATCCGACATTTCACGCAACCGCAAAACTGGCGATGGAAGCGCCGGTGGAGACCTATGGTTTCACCGTCATGCTCAGCCCGGATGGCAGCCAGTCGGACGGCATTGCGGTGGTGGACCTCGATCCCAAGTCAAAAACCTATGGCCAGATCGTCCATCAGGTGATCGTGCCCTCCAAGGGTGATGAGTTTCACCATTTCGGCTGGAACGCCTGCTCGTCCTCCCTCTCACCGATGTCGGGCCATGCCTTTCTGGAACGGCGCTATCTGATCGTGCCGGGCATCCGGTCCTCACGCATCTACGTGATCGACGTGAAAGAGCCGCTGAAAGCCAAAATTCACAAAGTGATCGAGCCCGAAGAGATCTTCAAGAAAACCGGCTATTCGCGCCCCCACACCATCCATTGCGGGCCGGAGGGCATCTATGTCTCCACCCTCGGCGGCGGCGGCGAGGACGGGACCGATGGCCCACCCGGCATCTTCATCATGGATTGCGAGACGTTTGAGATCATCGGCCGCTATGAGATGGATCGCGGCAAGCAGGACAAGCATTATGACTTCTGGTGGAACCTGCCGCAGGATTACATGGTCTCGTCCGAATGGGGCCTGCCGCCGCAATTTGAAAACGGCGTGGTGCCGGAGGACCTCCTGTCCAACAAATACGGCCATTCGATCCATTTCTGGGATCTACGGGCGCGCAAGAACATCCAGACACTCGACTTTGGCGAGAACTACCAGATGGCGCTCGAAATCCGCCCTGCCCATGATCCGTCGAAATCCTACGGGTTCTGCGGCGTGGTGGTCGACACGACCAATCTGCAGGGCGCGATCTTCACCTGGTGGCGGGGTGATGACGGCACCTGGCAGGCCAAGAAAACCATCACCATCGACCCGCGGCCCGAGGACGCCGACAAGCTGCCCGAGCTGCTGAAAGGTTTCGGCGCGGTGCCGCCGCTGGTCACCGATATCGATCTCAGCCTGGATGACAAATATCTCTATGTCGCCTGCTGGGGTCTCGGCGAAATGCACCAATATGACGTCTCCGACCCGATGAACCCGGTTATGGCCGGCAAGGTGGAGCTTGGCGGCATCGCCCGCGGCACCAACCACCCCAACGGCAAACCCTTCGCCTACGGCCCGCAAATGGTGGAGATCAGCCGCGACGGCAAGCGCGTCTATTGGACCAACTCGCTCTATTCCACATGGGATGACCAGTTCTATCCCGATGATGAAGGCGGTCAGATGGTCATGGCGCGGGTCGGCGATGATGGCAGCTTTGCGCTCGACAAGGATTTCTACATCGATTTCCCGAAGGGCCTGCGCGCGCATCAGATCCGGCTGGAAGGGGGCGACTGTTCCACGGACAGTTTCTGCTATCCGTCGGTTTAGTGTTAACCTTTGATCCGCGATTGATTTGCAGCGCCGCACGGCGCTGCAAACCTGCGCCCCTGTAGGTGACGTCGATGCAAAAGGTGCTGCGTTGGACAATCTGACAACGATGACCGCGCTTTGGGCGGCGGTGCTGGCCTCCGGCCTTTACCATGGGCTGAACCCCGGCATGGGTTGGCCGCTCGCGGTGTCCTCTGCATTGATGGAGCGTCGGCGCGCCGCCCTCTGGCCCGCTGTCGGGGCGCTGGCGGCGGGGCATTTCCTGGCGATGACAGCGATCCTGCTGCCGTTTTCACTGATGACTGCGCTTGTGATCTGGGAACAGGATATCCGCATCGGGGCTGGGGTTCTGGTCGTCGCCCTTGGTGTCTACCTCCTGATCAACCGCCGCCATCCGCGCTTTCTGGCACGGGTGCGCCCGCAGCAACTGACGCTCTGGTCCTTTCTGGCAGCCATCGCCCATGGGGCGGGCCTGATGCTGGTGCCGATCTTCCTCGGCATCTGCGCGGTGAGCGAGCTTGACGCCGGCCATCAGGCGGCGGGTACGCTGATGGCGGGCAATGTCATGACCGCATTTCTCGTTGCCATCGCCCATACGGCTGCGATGACGGCGGCGGGGGCGGGCGCGGCACTGGTGATCTATTCCTGGCTAGGGCTGAAGTTCCTTTCTCGCGCCTGGTTCAACCTGGATGCGGTCTGGGCGCTCAGCCTCGTGCTCGTGGGCGGCGTTGGCATCTACTCCGCCCTCTGACGCTCAGGGGTTGATAAAGCCGGGCGCGGCGAAGGGTTGTTTCAGCGCCCGCTCCACCAGTTCCAGATGGTCCTGCCCATAGAACATGTCGCCATCGACAAAATATGTGGGCGAGCCGAAGACGGAGCGGGCAATCGCCTCCTCCGTATTCGCACGGTGTATGGCCTGCACCTGCTCCGACAGGGCGGCATCCAGCAGGGGATCGGGATCGACCCCAGCCCCCCGCGCCGCCACCGACAGCGCCGCCGGATCGGCCAGATCGATATCGTCGCGCCAATGCGCCTCCAGCAACCCGTGGGCCAGCGCATCCACATCCGCGCCCTGCACGATGGCCGCGATCAGCACCCCGTTCGGCAGATCGAGAGGATTGTCATGATGGGTCGGGCGAAAATTGATGACCGGCACATCGCGATACTCCGACCACCGCTCGATCTCGCGTCCGAAATAGTAATCCACATGGCGCTTCGTGCGCCCGGCAAAGGGATAGGCCCCCGCCGCCTCCACCACCGGCGACAGCGTGATCGGGCGATGCACCAGCCGCGCCCCTGTCGCGGCACAGATCTCCAAGAGCCGCCGCGAACCGATATAGGCATAGGCCGAATGCGCGGAATAGAAATATTCGATCTCTTTCATGGGGCTCCGCCTTCAAGAATTGGGATGGCTTTCACCCCGCCTGTCTACGACAAGGCGGGCGGAACGGCAAAACGGTCTCGCGACCCGAAATTTAACACTTGGGATCGGCGCAAAAAATGTTTTAAGGTTAAAAGAACAATTGCAATCGTCCGGGGTGGGCAACGCATGGCGAGACTGAGCGCATTTAACTTCCAGAACTGGATCGAGGATCACAAGCACCTCCTGAAACCGCCTGTCGGCAACAAGATGGTCTGGCAGGATGCCGACATGATGGTCACGGTGGTCGGCGGGCCGAACCAGCGCACCGATTATCATGACGATCCGGTTGAGGAGTTCTTCTATCAGCTGAAGGGCGACATGCTGCTGAAGCTTTATGATGGCACCGAATTCTATGATGTGCCGATCCGCGAGGGGGATGTGTTCCTGCTCCCCCCGCATGTGCGCCATTCGCCCCAGCGCCCACAGGAAGGCTCCATCGGGCTGGTGATTGAGCCGAAACGCCAGATCGGGCAACTGGATGCCATCGAATGGTACTGTTTCAACTGCCAGGCGCTGGTGCACCGGGCCGAGATGCAGCTAACATCCATCGTTGATGACCTGCCGCCGGTCTATCAGGCATTCTATGGCTCGGAGGAAGCGCGCACATGCCCGGCATGTAACACCGTGCACCCCGGCAAGGACGCGCCGGAAGGGTGGGTCACACTCTAGATCGCCGTCAGGCGACACCAAACGGATCTGACAGGGAAAGAGGATCACAACATGAAGACGACAACAATGATGGCGCTTGCGGGCGCACTGGCATTTGCCGCTCCGGCGGCAGCCGAGACGGTGAAGATCGGCATGGTCACGACCCTGTCCACCGGGGCCGGGTATCTCGGCGAGGATGTGCGCGACGGCTTTCTCCTGGCAGTGAAGGAAGAGGGCGGCAAGCTCGGCGGCACCGATGTCGAGGTGCTGGTGGAGGATGACGGCCGCAAGCCCGGCACCGGCCGCCAGATCGCCCAGCGCTTTATCGAGCGTGACGGGGTGGAGATCATGACCGGCGTCATCTTCTCCAACATCTCGCCCGTCGTCTGGCCGCTGGCCGAAGAGGCCGGGATTTTCTATGTGACGCCAAACTCCGCCCCCTCCGCCTATGCCGGTGCGGGCTGCCACGAGGATTACTTCGCCGTCGCCTGGCAGAATGACAGCCTGCACGAATCCGTCGGCGTCCTCTCGAACGATCTCGGCCATGGCAACGCCTTCATCATGGCCGCCAACTATCAGGCCGGCAAAGACGCCATCGCGGGCTTCAAACGCTATTTCAAGGGCGAGATCGTGGGCGAATTGTACCCCGCCCTCGGCCAGACGGATTACGCCGCCGAGATCGCCGCGATCCGCGATGCCAAGCCCGCGATGGTCTACCATTTCCTGCCCGGCGGCATGGGCATCAACTTCATCAAGCAATACGCGCAGGCGGGCCTTGGTGGAACCATTCCGCAGGTTCTGTCGGGCGCTGGCATGGAAAGCCGCATCCTCGGCGCGGTTGGCGAGACGGCGCTGAACGTTGCCAGCACGTCCCATTGGAGCGCGGATTTCGACAACGAAGCCAACAAGGCGTTCGTTGCCGGGTTCGAGGCTGAATATGGCCGCCTCCCCTCCGTCTATGCCAGCCAGGGCTATGACACCGCCAAGCTGATCGCCAGCGCACTGAAAGCCACCGGCGGCAAGGTGCTGGAGGACAAGGACGGGTTCCGCAACGCCATGCGGGCCGCTGATTTCGCCTCCGTCCGGGGTGAATTCCGGTTCAATAACAACCAGCACCCGATCAATGACTGGATCAATCAGGTAGTCGAAAAAGACGCCGATGGCGCGCTTGTGCTGCGCTCCAAGGGCATCGTGGCTCCGGCGCTGGCGGATGCCTATGCGGGCGAATGCGCGCTCGACTGGAACAAATAACCCGGTTCCGCTGAACAGACGCGCGGGGGCGGGCGACCGCCCCTTCGCTGCGCCACAGGACCCTTTATGCATCTTTTCGCCGAACAACTTCTCAACGGCATCCAGCTTGGCATCTTCCTGTATCTGGTGGCCGCGGGCCTGACGCTGATCTTTGGGATCATGGGGTTCATCAATCTCGCCCATGGCTCGCTCTTCATGATCGGTGCCTTTCTGGCAGCGACGCTGACCGATGTGACAGGCTCTTTCCTCGGCGGTCTGGTGCTGGCGGTCATTGCCACCGGCGTCATCGGCGTGGTGGCCGAACGTCTGATCCTGCGCCATCTTTATGAGCGTGACCATCTGGATCAGGTGCTGGTCACCTTCGGGCTGATCCTCTTCACGAACGAATTGGTCGTGATGCTTGCGGGCCGCGCGCCGCAGTTCTTCAGCACACCCGGTTGGCTGAACGGCTCCGTCGAGATCCTGCCGGGGCTGCAATACCCGGTCTACCGCCTCGCCATCATTGCTGTGGGCGCGGCGGTCGCGCTGTTGCTTTACTGGATCATCGCGCGCACGCGGGTTGGCATGCTGATCCGCGCCGGGTCAACCGACCGCGAAACGGTGGAGGTGCTCGGCGTCGATATCGGCCTTATCTTCACCGCCCTGTTCGGTGTCGGCGCAATGTTCGCGGGCCTTGCGGGCGCGATGGCCGGGCCGCTGGTGTCGGTCGAGGTCGGCATGGGCGAGGGCCAGTTGATCCTCGCCTTCGTGGTCGTCGTGATCGGCGGTATCGGATCGGTGCACGGCACGCTGATCGCCGCGCTCATGGTCGGCATCGCCGATACGCTCGGCCGGGCCTTCGTGACCGATGTTCTGCGCCTCTTCATGGCCCCCGATACCGCCAGCGGCATGGGCGCGGGGCTGTCATCGATGCTGATCTATGTGCTGATGGCGATCATCCTGATCGCGCGGCCCTCCGGCCTCTTCCCCGTGCAGACATCGAGGCACTGACGCGATGACCAGAGGCCACCTCATCGCCGCCGCGCTCTGCCTGATCGCGCTCATCGCCCTTCCGATGGTGCTGGAGGCGACGGGCAATCGCTATCTGATCGGCACCGTCACGCGGGTCTTCTTCTACGCCATCGCCGCGATGAGCCTCAATCTCATCCTCGGTTTTGGCGGCATGATCAGCTTCGGCCATGCCGCCTATTTCGGGGTCGGTGCCTATGTGGTCGGCATCCTCTCCTTCCACGGGGCCGAGGGGATCCCGATCTTCGGCCTGCCCGGCACCGAAAACGCGCTGATCGCATGGCCGCTGGCGGTTCTGATCTCGGCGCTCGCCGCCGCGCTGATCGGGGCGCTGGCGCTGCGCACGACGGGCGTCTATTTCATCATGACGACGCTGGCCTTCGCGCAAATGCTGTTCTTTCTCTTCGTCTCGCTCGAACAATATGGCGGCGACGACGGCCTCTTCATGTCCGCCGGGCGCAGCGAGGTGCCGCTGATCGATATCGAAGGGCGTACGACCTTCTATTTCGTCTCGATGATCTGCTGCGCGCTTTTCTTCTGGTTCACCCATGCGCTGATCCACTCCCCCTTTGGCCGTGTCCTCAAGGGCATCAAGCAGAACGAGCCGCGCATGCGCGCGCTCGGCGCGCCGACCTATACCTACAAATTGGTGGCCTTCGCCATCGCAGGCGGCGGGGCGGGGCTGGCAGGGGTGCTCAGCGCCAATCACACGGAATTTGTCAGCCCCGATATCCTCCATTGGACCAAATCGGGCGAGCTGATGATCATGGTCATCCTCGGTGGTCTCGGCACGCTTCTCGGCCCCATTCTCGGCGCAGCGGCTTTTCTGATCCTTGAGGAGTTTCTGCCCGTAATCTTCGACATGCTGGGCCTCGATCTTTTGCAGGAACACTGGCGCATCGTCTTTGGCCCGCTCCTGATCATTGTCGTTCTGATGACACGCTCCGGCCTGCATGGCGCGCTCTTTCGCAAGCGGGGCGCGTCATGACCGCCCCGATCCTCGACATTCAGGACCTCACCAAATCCTTCGGCGCGCTGAAGGCCACCGACCTTGTAAACCTGACGGTGGAACGGCAGGAACTTCACGCCGTCATCGGCCCAAACGGCGCGGGCAAGACCACGCTGATCGCGCAGATCTGCGGGCAGCTCATGCCCGATGCCGGTTCGATCCATTTCGACGGACAGGACATCACTCATATGCCCGACGTGGACCGGCCCGGCCTCGGCCTCGCGCGTTCATTCCAGATCACGTCCATCTTCCCGCAATATTCGGTCTGCGAGAATGTCATGCTGGCCGCACAGGTCGCAGAAGGGCGCAGTTTTCGCCTCTTCCCCTCTCCCGCACGCGGCCGGCACCTGCGGGCAGAAGCGATGTCATGGCTCGACACGGTCGGGCTGGCAGGGGCGGCGGCGACGCTGGCCGATGCCCTGTCCTACGGCCAGAAACGCCATCTGGAGCTTGCCATGGCGCTGGCGCTGAAGCCCCGGATGCTGGTGCTGGATGAGCCGCTTGCGGGCATGGGGCCACAGGAAAGCGAAGGCATCATCGCGATGCTGGATGGCATGAAAAGCCGCTATTCGATCCTTCTCGTCGAACATGACATGGATGCGGTTTTCGCGCTGGCAGACCGGGTTTCCGTCCTCGTCTACGGTCAGGTGATCGCCTGCGGGCAGCCCGATGCGATCCGCGCCGATGCTGCCGTGCGCACCGCATATCTGGGGGAGGATTGATGCTCCAGCTCAGCGCCGTTCAAGCCGCCTATGGGCAGAGCCAGGTCCTCCATGATGTGACGCTGGAGGTCCGCGCGGGGGAGGTCGTCACCCTGATGGGCCGCAATGGCATGGGCAAGACGACGACGATCCGCGCGATCCTGGGCCTGATGCGCGCCACATCCGGCTCTCTGGCGATGGAGGGCGCAGATCTGACCCGCCTGAAGCCCCACGCCATCTGCCGTCTCGGCATTGGCCTCGTGCCGGAGGGGCGGCATATCTTTCCGACCCTCACCGTGCGCGAAAATCTGGTCGCGACCGCTGCCAACCGCCATGGCAGGGCCAATCCCTGGACGCTGGAGGGGGTGTTTGACCTCTTCCCCGGCCTTGCCGAACGCGCCAATGCGCTCGGCTCATCCCTCTCGGGCGGCGAACAGCAGATGCTGGCCGTGGGGCGGGCTTTGATGACCAACCCCAAGCTCCTCGTCCTCGATGAGGCGACGGAGGGCCTAGCGCCCCTCATCCGCGAGGCGATCTTCACCTGCCTCGAAGGGCTGAAGGCGCGCGGCCAGTCCATCCTTCTGGTCGACAAGAATGTGCGCCGCCTGATGCGGTTCGCCGACCGCCATTACATCATTGAAAAGGGCAGCATTGTCTGGACCGGCAGCAGCGCGGACCTCTCCACCAACGAAACGATCTGGCACCGCTATCTCGGCGTCTGACGGGCGCTACAGCTTCAGCCCGCAGCCTTCGAACGCCTCGCGCGTCAGCGCCTTCTCCTCGTCGGTCAGTTGCAAAAGCGGCGGGCGCACCGGCCCGCCCGCCTGCCCCAGCAGTTCCTGCCAGTATTTCCCATGCGCCTGCGGCTTGCCGCCCGGTTTCGTGCGCCGGATCGCATCGCGCACCGGATCGAGACTGTCGCGCACCGCCCGCGCCGCCGCAAAGTCCCCGGCAAAGGCCAGCCGCGTATAGTCGTTCATCCGCTGATCGGCCCTGGTCTGGATCTGATAGGGCGGAGAGGAGCAGAGATAGAGCTTCCAGCCCAACTCCTCGATATTGTCCAGCCATTCGACTTCGGACGCGGTCGAGACGTGGATCTTTTCGCCGACCATATGGCTGAGGCGCACATACATCTCGCGCGGGACCGAATACTTGATCGCGACGATATTGGGCAGATCGGCGATACGGGCGCAGAGCTCCGGGCTCATCAGATAGCCACTGTCAGGATGGCTCCACATCGCGATGCCGATGTCGAGCCGGTCGCAGAGCGCCTTGTAATACTGGAACACCGTCTCGTCCCGGTCGGTCAGGAAATGCAGCACCGGCGCGTGCACCACGATGTAATCCGCGCCGCACGCCTGCGCATGGCGCGCCAGTTCCAGCACCGTGTCGAAATTCTGGTCCGAGGCGGACATGATCGTGCCCGCGCGCCCGTCGCACTCATCGACCGCGATCTCGAAATTGCGTTTGCGCTCAGCCAGCGACATGGAGAAGAACTCGCCCTGCTTGCCCGCGATGAAGAGGCCCTGAATACCCAGATCGTCGATCCAGTGGCGGATATTGCTCCGCAAGCCAGCCTCATCCAGCGCGCCATCGGGCTGAAACGGGTTCAGCGCCGCTGCCCATATACCGCGCATGTGTTCGCGCGCATGGTCTTTCGCATCCAGCCGAGAATATTTCATCGTTTCCCTCCCCCGCGCGCATCCCGCATCGCCTGCCAGAGCGTCGCTGACGTCAGCGGCATGTCAAGCGTCTCAACGCCCAGAGGTGCCAATGCGTCATACGCTGCATTCAAGATCGCCGCGGGTGCGCCGATGGTCCCAGCCTCCCCCAGCCCCTTCGCGCCGAGCGCGTTCATGCGTGACGGCGTGGAGAGGCTCAGCAAAGTCATCGGCGGCATATCCACCGCGCGCGGCATCGCGTAATCCATGAAGGACCCGGTCAGTAGCTGCCCGTCCTCGTCATAGATCAGTCGCTCCATCATCGCCTCGCCCAAGCCTTGCGCGAACCCGCCGATGATCTGCCCGGCTGCCGCGGCCTCATTCACGATCACTCCTGCATCATCGACGCAGATCGCATCTTCCACATTTGGCGCACCGGTATCCCGGTCGACCGACAGGGTGACCAGATAACAGCCATAGCCCCAGGCCTGCCCATCGTTCTCATAGCGAAGGGAGGCGGTGATCGGCAGCGCCTCGCCCCCATCACGGCGCTTTGCCACTTCGCGGCAGGCGAGCAGCACAGCGCTGCCACCGATGGCGGTCGCACGGCTCGCCAGCGCGCCGATCCCTTCGGGACAGGTGCGCGTATCGCCGCAGATGACCGTGATCGCCTCCGGGTCGAGCGACAGCGCTTCGCTGGCAATGGCCGCATAGCCGGCGGCGCGGCTGTGGCCCTGATCGCTGCTGCCGCTGGCGATCAGGGTGGTGCCATCGGCGCGCAGGGTGACTTCAGCGCTCTCCCACCCCTCCCCCGAAGGTTCCAGAAAGAACCCCAGACCGACACCGACCAGCGCGCCCGCCTCGCGCCGCCGGTCACGCGCCGCCAATGCAGCGACGTAATGCCCATCATCGACCAATGTGCGCAGCGCGCGCGGGTAATCGCCGCTGTCCAGCAGATTGCCCGTCGCGGTTCGATACGGCAAAGCGTCGGGCGGGTGCATGTTCTGCAACCGGAGTGCCAGCGGATCGCCCCCAATCGCGGCGGCGGCCTTGTCGACCAGCCGCTCCATCAGCGCATTCGCCTCAGGCCGCCCGGCACCGCGATAGATGCCCACGGGCGCGCGATTGTCGGCGCATGCGCGCACCGCGATATCGACCTCCGCCACCCTATACCCCGAGGGCAGGATGCGCCCCGCATTCCAGACCGGCACCAGCGCCGAATGGGGCAACCAGTGACCGAGCGGGGCGGTCACCTCCGCCATCAGCGCCAGAAACCGGCCATCCGCCGCCACCGCCAGTCGCCCCGACATCCGCGTGCCGCGCCCGTGGGTGGCGGAGAGGAACTCCTCCGACCGGGTGGCTGTCCAGCGGATGCTGCGGCGGTGATGGAAAGCCGCCCAGACCACCGCGACGTCCTCAGGGCAGATGGAGGCTTTTATCCCAAACGCCCCGCCTACATCCGGCGCGATCACATGGATGCGCGACGGATCGATGCCGAGGATCGCCGCCAGTGTTGCGCGGCTGCGATGTGGGGTCTGGGTCGAATGCCAGATCGTGGCGCTGTCGCTGGCCCGGTCATATTCGACGGCGATGCTGCGCGGCTCCATCGGGCTCGGGGCGAGGCGTGGGTGCTGGATCGTCGCCTCGACCACATGCGCCGCCTCGGCAAACGCCGCCGCAACACCGTCCGTGGCCCATGTCTGCGCCGCAACCTCGCGCGCAGCAGGTGGCGCAGTATCATCGATATCGATCTCCACCGCGTCCAGCGCGTCGTCGGCGGCTGCGCGACTTTCCCCGAGGATCAGCGCAACGGGCTGGCCAACGGCGCTCACCTCGTCTGAGGCGAGGGCGCGAAACACCGGCGATGCCTTCATCGGCACCACCGGATTGACCGCGAGCGCCCCGAGATCGCGCAGATCGTCGGCCGTATGCACCGCCTGAATGCCCGGCATCGCCGCCGCATTCCCAGCGTCCAACCCGATGATCCGCCCAGCAGAGACGCTGCTGCGCAAAAACACCGCAATCAGCGGATCTGTTAGCTTGTGGTCATCGGTGAAATGGCCCGCGCCGCGCAAAAGCGCAGCGGCAGCATGATCGGGACCGGTCATCACCCGCGGGGCGGCATGTCAATTGCCGCCAGTCGCCTGACTGTCTATCGGCGCATAGGTGATCCAGATCTCCTCCTGCGGGGGCGGGGGCAGATCGGCCTCGCCGCGCTTCCTGTGCAGGTTGACCTTGGCGATGAAATTGCCGGTGATCGGGGCGGTGACGAACAGGAACGCCAGCACCAGAACCTCGTGCAGCGATCCCTCGCCGATGGCGAACGAGTTCAGCATCGAAGCCATCAGGAGCGAGCCGACCCCAAGCGTCGACGCCTTAGTCGGCGCATGCAGCCGCGACATCGGGTTGTTCAGCTTCAAAAGACCGATGGAGCCGACGAGGATGAACGCCGCGCCGATGATCAGGAAAATGACGGTCAGAATTTCCAGTATCATGTCAGCCTCACTCGATGATATCGCCGCGCAGCACGAAGCGCGCGATGGCAACGGTGGACACGAAGCCGAGCATGGCGATGATCATCGCACTCTCGAAATAGATCTGCGTGCCCCAGAGGATGCCCATCAGCACGATCAGCGCGATGGCATTCACCACCATGGTATCGAGCGCAAGGATACGATCGCCGATCTGCGGGCCCATCAGCAGACGCACCATCGCCATGGCCTGTGCCAGGCTGACCGCGCCCAGCGCGATGTAAAGTACGATATCGATCATTCGAAAATCTCCTTCAACCGCCGCTCATACCTCGTCTTGATCTCGTCGCGCACCGCATCGGGATCGGGCGCGTCCAGCGCATGAACCAGCAACATACTGCCATCGGTCGACAGATCGGCACTGACCGTGCCGGGCGTCAGCGTGATCGTGCCGGCCAGAATGGTAATCGCCTCCGGTGTCCGCAATTCCAGCGGAATGGGCACCCAGTTCGGCTTCATGTTGCGGTTGCTCTTGAACAGGACGATCATCGCGACCTCGATATTGGCCACCACGATATCCCGGATTACAAGCACGCTGTAGCTGAGCATCAGGAACGGGCGCGGCAATTTGGGGCGGTCGGGCCAGTAGGCCGCCGTCGCAATCGGAATCAGAACGCCGAGGATCAGCCCGAAGACCACGGTGCCAAGGCTGATGCCATTGATCAGAAGGCACCAGACCACGACAAGCAACGCGCTGAGGATCGGGTGTGGAAAGAGGCCATGTACGATGCGCATCAGCATGTCAGTGATCCTCCTTCTCGTCGTCACCGGCATGGTCGTCGCCAGAATGGTCGTCGCCGGTTTCGCCATGAGCCTCGCCGGTCTTGCCCTCATCGCCATGACCGTCATCCGTGCCATAGGCGATCACCTTGCCCGGCGTGTTCAGCACCGTCTCCACATAGGCGGTCGGCGCGAAAAGCTGCGCAGACGTCGCCGCCAGCACCCGGTTGACCGGCCCCGCCGCAACCGTCAGCGCAATGAGAAGCGCGAGCAAGCCGCCGATGGCCACCATCGGCACTGCCGATCGCGGACTGTCCTCGACCTCATCCTCGGGAATGTCCTCTCCCCGATCCTGATGCGCTTTCCAGAACACCACCGATCCCGCGCGCGAAAACCCCACCACCGCCACCAGCGAGCCGCTGAGGATGATCGCCCAGACCCACCAGATCAGCACAGAGCCGCGCGCCGCATCGAGGATCAGCAACTTGCCGACGAACCCCGACAAGGGCGGCAGGCCCGTCATCGCAATCGCGGCGACGAAGAACATCCCCGCCACCAGGGCACCGCCCATCATCGGCGGCGCATCGCTCAGCCCCGCACCGACCGATCCGCGCCGATGGGTGATGACATCGACCAGCAGGAACAGCGCCGCTGCCGCGAATGTGGAATGAACGGCGTAGTAAAGCGCTGCCGTGATCCCCGCCTCGGTGAAGACCGCGACCGCGCTCAGCAACATGCCCATGGAGCCGATCACCGCAAAAGCGACCAGCCGGTCGACCCGGCGCGACCCAAGCACCCCGATCATGCCCAGCGCCAGCGTCAACAATGCGGCAGGCAGCAGCCATGTATCGAACAGGCCCTGCGTCATCTCCAGATCAGGCGCAAAGACCAGCGTGTAGCAGCGAATGATGCAATAGGCCCCGACCTTGGTCATGATCGCAAAGAGGGCCGCAACCGGTGCCGGCGCCTCGGAATAGCTGGCCGGAAGCCAGAAATGCAGCGGCAGCACCGCCGCCTTGATCGCGAACACCATCAGAAGAAGCACGGCCGCCACCCGGATACCGGCGCTGTCCGCCGGGTCCAGCGCGCTGATCCGCAGTGACAGATCAGCGAAGTTCAGCGTCCCCGTCTCGCCATAGATCGTGCCAAGAGCGAAGAGGAATAGAGTGGAGCCGAGGAGGTTATAGAGCACATATTGCGTGCCCGCCCTCAGCCGCTTCGCCCCGCCCGCATGGATCATCAACCCGTAGGATGCGATCAGCAGGACCTCGAAAAAGACGAACAGGTTGAACGCGTCCCCGGTCAGGAACGCACCGGCGATGCCCATAAGCTGAAACTGAAACAGCGAATGGAAATGCCGACCGCGCGCATCCCAGCCCGATCCCATCGCATAAAGCAGGACCAGAGGTGCCAACATTCCCATCAGGAGCAACATCAGCGTCGACAACCGGTCGGCCACCAGGATGATCCCGAACGGGGCCTTCCAGTTGCCCAGCTGATAGACGGTCACCGTGCCATCAGATGCCTGCCAGAACAGCCCGATGGCAATCGCCAGCAGGGCCAGTGTCCCCGCCATGGAGAAGACGCGCTGCAAGGTCAGGTGATAGCGCGCCGCCAGAACGATGACGGCTGCCAACAGCCCGGGCAGCACCACGGGAAGAACAAGCCAGTGCGTCATTGTGCGGCCCTCCCCTCGTCCGCATCATCCTTCGGCGCGTCCACCAGATCGTCGGAGGCGCTGAGCCATGAGCCGAGCGCGATGACCACCACCACAGCCGTCATCCCGAAGGAGATCACGATGGCGGTCAGCACGAGCGCCTGCGGCAGTGGATCGGAATAAACCTCCACCCCGTCGCGCAGCACCGGCGGGGCGAACACCGCCAGACGGCCGGAGGCAAAGAGGAACACGTTCACCGCATAGCTGAGCAGCGATGCGCCAATGATCACCGGAAAGGTCCTGAGGCGCAGCACCATGTAGATGCCCGCTGCCGTCAGAACGCCGATGGCGGATGCGACCAGAAGTTCCATGTCAGACCCCCTGTCCGGTTTTGCCATCCGGCGTGTCACTGCCCGTCAGGTCGATATCCATGGGGCTATCGCTCACCTCCGTTCCCGCCCGTCGCGACAGGCGCGAGAAGCTTTCAAGCGACAGCATCACCGCACCGACAACGGCGAGGAAAACGCCCAGATCGAAGCCGAGCGCGGTGGCCAGTTCGAACTCCTCCATCGGCGGAATGCGGAAATAGCCGAAATCGGAGCTGAGGAAGGGCGTGCCAGAGAACCACGCCCCTATGCCCGTCAGGCCCGCGATCAGAACCCCGGCCCCGATGATCCCGTGATAGGGATAGCGCTGGCGATTATCCGCCCAGGCAAACCCGCTGGCCATGTATTGCATCACCACCGCGATGGCGACCACGAGGCCGGAGATAAACCCGCCGCCCGGTTGATTATGGCCGCGCAGGAAGATGAAGACCCCCACCATAAGGACGATCGGCATCATCACCCGCGTCATCACCACCATCATCAGCGGATGGGCATCGCCCGCCTGCGCCTTGTCATAGGGGCGGTTCAGCAGCCGCGCGCGCACCGGGCCGGACAGCAATGTCTCGGTCAGCGCATAAATCACCAGCGCTGCGATGCCGAGAACGATGATCTCGCCATAGGTGTCAAAGCCGCGGAAATCGACGAGGATGACATTCACGACATTGTCGCCGCCGCCGCCCTTGTAGGAATTGGCGAGGTGGTATTCGGAAATCGACGCAGAGGGGAAATCGCTGATCAGGATCGTG
This sequence comes from Pseudomonadota bacterium, assembly GCA_039030855.1. Taxonomy (GTDB): domain Bacteria; phylum Pseudomonadota; class Alphaproteobacteria; order Rhodobacterales; family Rhodobacteraceae; genus Pikeienuella. The sequence continues at coordinate 28,478 of JBCCDJ010000002.1, read as the reverse complement.
TAGATCAGCGCCGCCGCTGCGACCCCGCCGCCGATGGCGATGATACCATCGCGGGTCCGGCGCAGGGCCCCGCTTTCGACAGGCGTGCGATCCGGCAGGAAGTTCAGCGCGAGGAGGAGTAGGATAATCGTCACCACCTCGACCGAGATCTGCGTCAGCGCCAGATCCGGTGCGGAGAAATAGTTGAACCCGACCGACACCATCAGACCGATGATCCCCATGAAGATGAGCACCGCCAGCCGGTTGCGCTGGAACATTACCAGGCACCCCGCCGCCGCGACCAGCATCGCCCAAGCCGCCAGTCCCGCCGGGGTGATCGGCAGCATCTCGCGCGTGCCCGCCGTGCTTGTCCCCGTCGACCACGCATAGGCCCCAATGGCAACGACCGTCAGCACCATGATCGCCGCATAGCGTGTAAATCTGCCGTCATGCAGACGCTGCGTGATGCCGCCCGCCAGCGCGGCGATGGCCTCGACCAGCCCCTCGAAGATCACCTTCGCCTCGGGTCGCGGTGCGCCGTTCCAGGCTGCGGCGAGCGGGCGATAGAGCGCCAGCAGAACCGCGCCACCCACGACCGCGATGATCGACATGTAAAGCGCGGGCACCAGCCCGTGCCAGATCTTTAGATGTGCATCCGGCAAGGGGGCAACGCCGCCGATGACAGCCGCTGTCACCGTGCGCACGAAGGGCTCCACCAGATGCGGGGCAAGGCCGATGACGATCACCGGCACAATCAGAAGCGCCGGCGGCAGCCAGAGGCTGGCATAGGGATCGTGAGGCGCGGCGGGGTAGTCATCCCGCTCCGCCCCGAGGAAGGTGTGGGAGATATAGCGGAACGAATAAGCCGCCGAGAACAGTGCGCCGACCGTCGCCACCACCGCCACCAGCATGGGTGAGCCGTAAAGCGTCGTGCGCCAGGCTTCCTCCAGCATCATCTCCTTGGACAGAAACCCGTTCAATAACGGTATGCCCGCCATCGACAGCCCCGCCAGCGTCGCGATGGCGAAGGTGATCGGCATGGTATGTCGCAAGCCCCCGAGCCGTTTCATGTCGCGCGTATGCACCGCATGATCGACGATCCCGGCGGACATGAAGAGCGCGGCCTTGAAGCTCGCATGGTTGATAATGTGGAACACCGCCGCCATCGCGCCGAACGTAGTCCCCGTGCCCAGAAGAAATGTGATCAGCCCCAGATGCGAGACCGTCGAAAAGGCTAGCAGCGCCTTCAGATCATCCTTGAAAAGCGCGATGATCGCCCCCAGCACCATGGTCGCCAGTCCCGCCGTGCAGACGATGATGACCCAGATTTCTGTCCCCGACAGCACCGGCCACATGCGCGCCAAAAGGAACAAGCCAGCCTTCACCATGGTCGCGCTGTGTAGATAGGCTGACACGGGCGTCGGGGCCGCCATCGCGTGCGGCAGCCAGAAATGGAACGGAAACTGCGCCGACTTGGTGAAACAACCCAGAAGGATCAGGATCAGCGCAGGCACATAAAGCGGCGACTGCTGGATCACCTCCCGCTGCTGGAGGATCACCGTCAGGTCATAGCTGCCCGCAATCTGGCCGAGGATCAGCATGCCCCCGATCATCGCCAATCCGCCCATGCCGGTGACCGTCAGCGCCATTCGCGCGCCTTGCCGCCCTTCGGGCAGATGCTTCCAGAACCCGATCAGCAGGAAGGAGGACAGCGATGTCAGCTCCCAGAAAATCAGCAGCATCAGGATGTTGTCGGACAGAACGATGCCAACCATCGCCCCCTGGAACATGAGCAAATAGGTGAAGAACTCTCCCATATTGTCGCTGCGCGAAAGATATGTGCGCGCATAGGCGATGATCAGAAGCCCGATGCCAAGGATCAGCCCCGCAAACATGAATCCCAGTGGATCGAGGAACAGGTTCACATTCAGACCCAGCCCCGGCAGCCAGTCCAGTTTCGCGGTAACCACCTCGCCGCGCAGCAGCACTGCGGGCGCATGGGTCAAAAGACCGATGGCAGCGCAGGCCGTGACCAGAAAGGTCGCCATGAAACAGGCCTGACGGCCCGCCTGATACATCAGACCGGGAAGCAGGGCACCAAGAAAGGGAAGAGCGACGAGGATGAACAGTGACATAGCGTGACTATTGCTGACGTTAGGCGAACCGGCCAGCCCCTATTTGGCGTTTATTTGGCCCGATCAGCACGATCAGACGTCTATTTTTCATGAAGATGCGGGTTCGAAGACCTTGATGTCATTCAGCGGCATCGAAGGTCATCGCAACACCGTTCATGCAGTAGCGCAGACCGGTCGGATGCGGCCCATCGGGGAAGACATGGCCGAGATGCGCATCACAGCGCGCGCAATGCACTTCGGTGCGGCGCATGAAGAAACTCCGATCTTCAGTCTCGCCCACCGCCTCTTCGCTCAGCGGCTCGTAAAAGCTCGGCCAGCCGGTGCCGCTTTCGAACTTCGTGGCCTGATCAAACAGCGGGGCATCGCAGCAAATACAGCGATATGTGCCCGGTCCTTTCGGAAAATCCTCATGACTGCCGGCCCGTTCCGTACCGTGCTTGCGCGTCACCTTATAGGCTTCGGGGCTCAACTGGGCGCGCCATTCGGCGTCCGACTTCACAATTTTATCCATGTTCGACATGCTCCCGCGAGGTGCCATATTTCTGTCTTCACAGCCTATATATATCAGGCAAAGTAAAGGTGAAGGTCTGACCGAGGAGATGTCCGATGTTCCGGTTTGTCAGAGGTGCCTACCAGGCGCGGCTCGCCACGTCCCCGGAAGATGTGGAAGCCGCCCAGCGTCTCAGATTCGAAGCATTCATCGCCCATCGCGATGGTGTCGCGCCGCGCCCCGGTGCCAGCGACGCGGATCATCTGGACGATGCGTGCGACCATATGTTGGTGGAGGAACGGCGCTCCGGCCGGCTGGTCTGCTGCTTCCGGATGATGCCGCTGCGATCCGGCGCTGAGATCGACCGCTGCTATTCGGCCCAGTATTACGACCTGAACGCCCTGCGCGATTATCCCGCGCCAATGGTTGAAATGGGCCGCTTCTGCGTCCTGCCAGGTCTGACCGATCCCGATATCCTGCGCGTCGCCTGGGGTGCCATGACCGAATATGTCGATGCGCGGGGGGTGGAGATGCTGTTCGGCTGCTCCAGCTTCGAAGGGACGGAGGCGGACGCCTATCGCGATGCCTTCGCGCTGCTGAAAGCGCGCCATCTCGCCCCCAAGCGCTGGCTGCCGCGCGTGAAGGCCCCGAAAGTGTTCGAATTTGCCAAGCGCCTGCGCATCCGACGCCCCGACATGAAGGCGGCGCTCGGCAAGATGCCGCCGCTCCTGCGCACTTATCTGATGATGGGGGGATGGGTCAGCGACCACGCCGTCGTCGACAATGACCTTAACACACTGCACGTCTTCACGGGGCTGGAGATCAAGCGGGTACCCCGTGCCCGCGCACGGCTGCTCCGGGGCGTCTGACCGCCCCGGAGCGCTTTGGCGTTTCCAAACCTATTCGGCAGGTTCCAGCTTGTCCTGCGTCTTCGTCTCGAAATCGCTGGCGTCATGGCGCTCATGCAATTGCGTTTCCGGCTCACCAAAGGTGCGGTTGACCATACGGCCGCGCTGGACTGCCGGGCGGGCGTCGATCTCCTTCGCCCAGCGCATGACGTTCTTGTAGCTCTCGACGTCCAGAAACTCGGCTGCCGAGTAAAGCCGCCCGAGGACAAGCTGCCCATACCATGACCAGATTGCGATATCGGCGATGGTGTACTCATCGCCGCCGATCATCTTCGTCTCGGCCAGTTGCCGGTCCAGCACATCAAGCTGGCGCTTGGTCTCCATCGCAAACCGGTCGATGCAGTATTCGATCTTCATCGGCGCATAGGCATAAAAATGCCCGAACCCGCCGCCGAGATAGGGCGCGCTGCCCATCTGCCAGAACAGCCAGTTCATGCATTTCACCCGTGCCGCCGGGTCGGTCGGGATGAACGCCCCGAATTTTTCAGCGAGATAGAGCAGGATCGACCCGCTCTCGAACACCCGCGTCGGCTCCGCCGTGCCATGATCCATCAGCGCAGGGATCTTGGAATTGGGGTTGATGTCCACGAACCCGCTGCCGAACTGATCGCCATCGCCGATCTTGATCAGCCAGGCGTCATAATCGGCATCCTTATGCCCTGCGGCCAAAAGCTCCTCCAGAAGAACCGTGACCTTCACGCCATTCGGGGTCGCCAGCGAATAAAGCTGCAATTTGTGCTCGCCGACCGGGAGGTCCTTATCGTGGGTCGGGCCGGCGATGGGGCGGTTGATGCTGGCAAAGGCACCTCCACTCTCGGATTCCCATTTCCAGACTTTCGGGGGCTCATAGGTCGTCGTCTCTGTCATGGTGTCGTCTCTGTTCCTCAAGGATCGGCAGATGCTGCCGCGATAGGGCGTGCGGCTAGATGTAGGGCCGTTTGCCCAATGGTGCACCCCGTCAGGCTGGTGAACACACTGTTTCGTGACGTTATCGCGGCCTTTCTTATGGTGCCCATTGACGCCATGAAAAAAATAAATGAACGTTCATTTATTGAAGGCAAAAGGATTCCCCCATGGCAGGACCAAAAGGCGAGGGCACGGCCGCCCGCGCACGCGCCGCCGCGCTGAGGCTCTTCGCGCGCCACGGTTATGCCGCCGTGTCCATGCGCGAAATTGCGGGCGAGGTCGGCGTCGGTGCCGGGGCGCTCTACAATCATTTCGCCACCAAGCAGGACCTTCTGAACGAGTTGATGGTGGATCACATGCAGGTGCTGCTGGCCGCCTGGGACGCCGATCCGGCAGCAGCCCCCGATGCCGATCCCAAAACGGCGCTGGAGGCGTTCACCCGCTTTCATATCCGCTTTCACCGCCAGAAAGCGGATGAAGTCTTCGTCTCCTACATGGAGCTGCGCAGCCTTGAGCAGCCGAATTTCTACCGGGTCGAGCGTCTGCGCGGCGATTATGAGAACCGGCTGACCAGCATTCTGACCCGTGGCCACGAAGCCGGTGTCTTTCATGCGCCGGAGGCCAAGATCGCCGCCATGGCCCTGATCGCCATGCTGACCGGGGTGACAAGCTGGTACCGTCAGGGCGGCCGACTGTCGCCACAGGACATCGAAGATCTCTACCTGTCCATGGCGGCGCGGGCGGTTCAGCCCGGCCCGACCTCCCCTGCCCTTTCCCCGATGGAGACAACGACATGTTCAACGCATCCATGAATTTCGCCCTTGGCGAAGATGTCGAAGCGCTGCGCGAGATGACCCATCAATGGGCCCAGGATCGCGTCGCACCGATGGCCGCGGAGATTGACAAATCCAACGCCTTCCCCATGCCCCTCTGGAAGGAAATGGGCGATCTCGGCCTGCTCGGCATCACCGTGGATGAGGAATATGGCGGCGTCGGCCTCGGCTATCTCGCCCATACAGTGGCGGTGGAGGAAATCTCCCGCGCGTCCGCCTCGGTCGGCCTCTCCTACGGTGCCCATTCCAATCTCTGCGTCAACCAGATCCAGTTGAACGGCACGCCGGAGCAGAAGGCGAAATACCTGCCACGTCTGATCTCGGGCGACCATGTCGGTGCCCTCGCCATGTCCGAGGCGGGCGCAGGATCGGACGTCGTCTCGATGAAGCTGAGGGCCGAAAAACGCAATGACCGCTTCGTGCTGAACGGCACGAAATACTGGATCACCAACGGCCCCGATGCCGATACGCTGGTTGTATATGCAAAGACCGATCCCGATGCCGGCCCGCGCGGCATGACCGCCTTCCTGATCGAGAAAGAAATGACGGGGTTCTCCACCTCGCCCCATTTCGACAAGATGGGAATGCGCGGATCGAACACGGCGGAACTTATTTTCGAAGATGTCGAAGTCCCTTACGAGAATATCCTCGGCGAGGAAGGCAAGGGCGTGAATGTCCTGATGTCCGGCCTCGATTATGAACGTGTGGTGCTGTCCGGCATCGGCGTCGGCATCATGCATGCCTGCCTCGACTACATCATGCCCTATATGCATGAGCGAAAGCAGTTCGGCGAAAGCATTGGCAATTTCCAGCTGATGCAGGGCAAGATCGCCGATATGTACACCGCCATGAACTCCGCCCGGGCCTATGTCTATGCCGTCGCCGCCGCCTGCGACCGGGGGCAGGTGACGCGCCAGGATGCAGCGGCCTGCGTGCTCTATGCGTCCGAGCAGGGCATGAACCAGGCCGTGCAGGCGGTGCAGGCCATGGGCGGGGCCGGGTTCCTCAATGACAGTCCCGTCTCACGCCTGATGCGCGATGCCAAGCTGATGGAGATCGGTGCCGGCACATCCGAAATCCGCCGCATGCTTTGCGGGCGCGAGCTGATGAAAGCAACCGCGTGAGGCAGCGCCTCGCGATCCTCCGCGCCCTGTTCGCGGTCGCGCTCCTGTCCTTCGCCGCCACGGCCCGTGCGCAGGATGGGATCGCCGCCTGTGTGGAGGCCGCCAGCGAAGTGGAGGCATGTCTCGGCCATGCCTACAACGCCTGCCTCGGGACCCTGCCTCCGCCGGAAGATGACGACCCGATGTTCACCTGGAAGGAAAATGACCGTTTCTGCTGGGCTGCCGAAACCGCCCAGTGGGACGCCCTGCTGAACAGGACATATGGCGATCTCATCTCGGGGATTGGCACCACCTTCCCGGACGCGCCGGAGCAACTGCGCCGCGCACAGCGCGCATGGATCGTCTTTCGAGATGCTGAATGTGCGTGGCCATCCGCATTTCTCAGGCAGAATGACCTTCACAATGTCGAAATCGCCTGCACTGCCGAACTGACGGCAGAGCGTGTCGCCCGGCTGGTGCATATGGGGGCATTTATCCCATGATCCGTGCGCTTATCGCCGCGCTGACCGTTCTGTCCGTGTCAGGCACCGGTGCCGATGCGGCGTCGGAAGTGCTGCTTGAGGCGGATACCGTCATCACCTGCGTGGATGAGGAGCCCGATATCCAGACCTGCGTGCCGGCCCCGCTCTGCGATCCGTCCTGGGCTTTCTTTCATCGTCAGGCCTGTGCCGAGGCCGCCGCGGCAGCGGTGAACGCCACGCTCATCCATTTCCGCGCCCGCCTTCTGCCCCTTCTGGATCAACTGGATGCAGCGCTCGATGGCGGCTTCGCAGCGGCGGAGGCAACGGCACATGATGCCTGGCTGACCTACCGCGATGCCAATTGCAATGTCGATCGCAGCACCAGCCTCGACACGATCGGTGCAGATGAGGCGCGCGATACCTGTTATGTTCAGCATGGCATCCGGCGCCTTGCGGTGATCCGGGGCGATATCGACCGCTTTGCCTTCAAGCTGGCGGCGGATTGAAATGACGAGGGGGAAAATCTCGATGCGATTTCTGTTGACCGTCCTCGCCATGGCGCTGCTTGGCGGCCATGGCGCGCTGGCCGATGACAGCGCCCAAGACCGGGCCTTTCGCGCCTGCGTGGCGGCGGTGGATGAGGCCGCGATCACGACCTCCTATCATAAATGTACCGGCACCCTTGCCGCGCCCTGTGGTGCCTCCGCGACCGCCAGCGACGCGGTTGCCTGCATCAGCGATCTGCGCATCCATCTCGAAACACATATCGCGGCGGAAACCGAAATCCTCGCCGCCGCCAATGCCGAAAAGGTGGAGGAGGTGGAGTTCTACCTCGCCGACAGCCGCGCTGCGGGGGACAGCTCCTGCGCGGTGATGGCCAGTCAGGATGCCTCCGCCGGGCTCGCCACCGGCCAACGCGCCGTGAACGGCGCATTCTGCGCGCTGATCGTCTCCGGCGATGTCTACGCACTGATCCTCAACTTGCAGGACCGTCCATGATCCGTATCGTCTGTCTCCTCCTCCTGATACCCGTCCTCCTCGCGCCCCCCGCCGCCACAGCGGACGACCAGACTGAGCTGATCGCGAAGATCGACGGCTGCATCGGGCGCATCAGCTCCCCCGCCGATCACGCCGATCTTTGCATGGGTGTCCATGTGGACCCGTGCACCCGCGCCGAAGGGGGCGACACGACGCAGGCCATGGTGGCCTGCATCAATACCGAGATCACCGCGTGGGAGACGGTGATGGAGCGTGAACTGGCCAATCTGCGCACCCGTCTTGATGATGAGCAGACCGGCGTGCTGCACGCCGCCCAGCGCGCCTGGGTCGCCTTTCGCACCGCCGATTGCGAGTTTCCCCATGTCTTCGTGCGCGGCACGCTCTCGCAGCCCTGGGCCGCCGACTGCATCATGCAGCACACCGCAAGGCGGGCGTTGGAGCTCAGATCCTTTATCGATTATCTGGAATACTGACCCATGAAACTCGTCTCCACCGCCGCGCCGCGCGATCCCGAATTCATCGCCCACCGCGAGGCGCATCTGGAAGCCATCAAGGTCGCGAAGGCCGCTGCCAACACGGCGGCCCAAGGCGGCGGCCAGCGGTCGCGCGACCGCCATGTGGCGCGCGGCAAGCTTCTGCCCCGCGACCGGGTGGCCGCCCTTCTGGACCCCGGCACGCCGTTTCTGGAGGTGGGCGCAACCGCCGCCCATGACATGTATGATGGCGCGGCCCCCGGCGCGGGCGTCATTGCCGGTGTCGGGCGGGTCTCCGGCCGCGATGTCATGGTCGTCTGCAATGATGCGACGGTGAAGGGCGGCACTTATTATCCGATGACCGTCAAAAAGCATCTGCGCGCGCAGGAAATCGCGATGCAGAACCACCTGCCCTGCATTTACCTCGTCGATAGCGGCGGCGCGAACCTGCCCCAGCAGGACGAGGTGTTCCCCGACCGCGACCATTTCGGGCGCATTTTCTACAATCAGGCCAACATGTCCGCGCAGGGCATCCCCCAGATCGCCGTGGTCATGGGCTCCTGCACCGCGGGCGGAGCCTATGTGCCTGCCATGTCGGATGAGACGATCATCGTGAAAAATCAGGGCACGATCTTCCTCGGCGGCCCGCCGCTGGTGAAAATGGCCACTGGCGAGGTTGTGGATGCGGAGACACTGGGCGGCGGGGACACCCACACGCGCCTCTCCGGCGTCGCCGATCATCTAGCCGAAGATGACACCCATGCCCTCGCGCTCGCCCGACAGATCGTCGCCGGGCTGAACCGCAGGAAACCCGATCAGGTGCAGCGCCGCACGCCCGTCCCGCCCGCCTATGATCCTGAAGAGATGCTCGGCGTCGTCCCCGCCGACCTGAAAACTCCCTATGACATTCGCGAGGTGATCGCGCGGGTTGTAGACGGCTCCGAGTTTGACGAGTTCAAATCCCGCTTCGGCCCGACCCTTGTGACAGGCTTTGCCCATATCGAGGGGATCCCCGTCGGCATCATCGCCAATAATGGCATCCTCTATTCCGAAAGCGCCGCCAAGGGCGCGCATTTCATTGAGCTCTGCTGCCAGCGCAAGATCCCGCTTGTGTTCCTCCAGAACATCACCGGCTTCATGGTCGGCCGGAAATACGAGGCGGAGGGGATCGCCCGCCACGGCGCCAAACTCGTCACCGCCGTCGCGACCGCCAATGTACCCAAGGTCACGATGATCGTTGGCGGCAGTTTCGGTGCCGGGAATTACGGGATGTGCGGGCGGGCCTATTCGCCGAGGTTCCTCTGGTCATGGCCGTCCTCGCGCATCTCCGTCATGGGCGGCGAACAGGCCGCCGGGGTCCTCGCCACAGTCCAGCGCGACGCGCGGGAAAAACGGGGCGAGGCGCTGACCGACGAAGAAGAAGCCGCGATCAAGGACCCGATCCTCGCGCAGTTCGAGCACCAGTCCCACCCCCTCTACGCCTCCGCCCGCCTCTGGGATGACGGGATCGTGGACCCGCGCAAGACGCGCGAGGTGCTGGCGCTATCGCTGGAAGCAGCGCTGAATGCAGAGATCGGGGAGGCGCGCTTCGGCGTGTTCAGGATGTGAGCATTTCATTAACATCGGAGAAGATTAATGCCAGATAAGCAGGACAGAATCTCTTCAGAGAAAAAAACGGACCTCTGGAAGGGTTTTCGTAAAGATAGTGAACGCTACTCCCTCTCCGCCTTGAAACCAGCGTGGTTATTGATAGGCATTTATTGTACGGCGTTGCTTCAAAATTATGCCGAATTCGCTTTAATAGCTGCTTCACTTGGAGTAATTTTGATGGTCGGCATTTTCCTTTGTGTTAGTCGATCCATTCAGTATGCAGACGCTTATTATGCCGACATCAAAGACAAGTTGCCGATGCCAGAGCGACCCTTGTTAGGCATCAGCCATAGTAGGCTTGCTGCAGCACTTCCCATCTATTGCGCTTACGTTTTTAGCATGGCCGCCGGATTTGCGCTCCATCACGTAACCTGAGGGCCAATCCATGTTCACCAAGATCCTCATCGCCAATCGCGGCGAGATCGCTTGCCGCGTCATCCGCACCGCCCGCCGCATGGGCGTCGCTACGGTCGCGGTCTATTCTGATGCCGACGCCCGCTCGCTCCATGTAGCAGAAGCGGACGAGGCCGTGCGCATCGGCCCCGCGCCCGTCTCCGCCTCTTACCTGCAAGCCGACACGATCATTGCCGCCGCTAAGGCCACCGGTGCGCAGGCGATCCATCCCGGTTTCGGCTTCCTCTCCGAAAACCCCGACTTCGTGGAGGCGGTTGAAAAAGCGGGCCTCACTTTCATCGGCCCCTCCGCCGCCGCCATTCGCGCCATGGGCCTGAAGGACGCCGCCAAGAAACTGATGGAGGAGGCAGGCGTGCCTGTCGTGCCCGGCTATCACGGCGCAGAACAGGACCCTGATTTCCTTGCCAAACAAGCCGACAAGATCGGCTACCCGGTCCTCATCAAGGCCCGCGCGGGCGGTGGCGGCAAGGGGATGCGGCGGGTCGATGATCCGGCGGATTTCAGCGATGCGCTTGCCTCCGCTTCGTCCGAAGGTCTCGCCAGCTTCGGTGACGGTGCGGTGCTGATCGAAAAATACATCCTCTCCCCCCGCCATATCGAAATTCAAGTCTTTGGCGACGGCACTGACGCCGTCCACCTTTTTGAGCGCGACTGCTCGCTCCAGCGCCGCCACCAGAAGGTGATCGAGGAAGCCCCCGCCCCCGGCATGACAGACGAGGTCCGCCGCGCCATGGGCGATGCCGCCGTCACCGCCGCAAAGGCCATCGGCTATGCCGGTGCCGGCACCATCGAGTTCATCGTCGACGGCGCGAATGGCCTCCGCCCCGACGGGTTCTGGTTCATGGAGATGAACACGCGGCTACAAGTCGAACACCCCGTGACGGAGGAGATTACCGGCGTCGACCTCGTCGAATGGCAACTGCGCGTCGCGGCGGGGGAGCCGATTCCCAAACGCCAGCAGGACCTCTCCATCAATGGCTGGTCCTTTGAGGCGCGGCTCTATGCCGAGGACGCGGCCAGGGGCTTCCTCCCCGCCACAGGCCGCCTCGACCACCTGAAATTCCCCGACAATGCCCGGATCGAAACCGGTGTGCGCCCCGGCGATGAGATCACGCCCTTCTATGACCCGATGATCGCCAAGATCATCACGCGCGGCGCTGACCGGACAGAGGCTTTGTCCCGTATGCGTGCCGCCTTGCTCGCCACCGAGGTTGCTGGCTCCGTCACCAATGTCGCCTTCCTTGCCCACCTCGCCGCCCATGAAGGCTTCGCGCGCGGCGAGGTGGATACCGGGCTGATTGCGCGTGATCAGGCGGCGCTGACCGCCCTGCCCCCGACGCCGCCCCTCGCCCGCGCCATCGCCGCGCTGTCGGCCACGGTGCTGACCGGCCCACAGACCTGGCAGACCGGCGGCTGGCGGCTTTGGGAGGTGGCAAAGGCGTTCATCGCGCTGACCGATGGCGCCGAGGCCCTGCGCGCGGTGGTCGAGATATCCGGTGAAAGCTTCACCGTGACTATGGGTGAGGAGGCCATATCGCTGACCGCCCGCCCTATGGGCGATCTCATGTCGATCCACCACGAAGGCCGCGACCTGACCGCCCGCGCAGTGCGCCATGGCACGCGGCTGACAGTGTTCCTTGATGGTTTGGCCCATGAATTTGGCGTGCCGGACCCGCTCGCCGTTGGCGGTGATGGTGCCGCAGGGGGCGACATGGTCCTCTCGCCCATGCCCGGCCTTGTCAAGACGATGAACGCCGCTGCCGGGCAATCGGTCGAACAGGGCGCACCGCTCTGCGTGCTGGAGGCGATGAAGATGGAGCACACGCTGAAGGCCCCGCGCGCAGGCACCATCGCGTCCGTCGGCGCGGCGGCGGGGGACCAGGTGGAGGAAGGCACGATCCTCATCAAGCTGGAGCCCGAAGATGGCTGAGGCCGTCACGATCTTCGAAATGGGCCCGCGCGACGGGTTGCAGAACGAGGCACGCATGATCGCCACGGCGGACAAGATCCGCCTCGTGGACATGCTGACCGATGCGGGTTTTTCCAAGATAGAGGTCGCCAGTTTCGTCAGCCCCAGATGGGTCCCGCAAATGGCCGACGGGGCCGAAGTCCTGTCGGGGATCTCCCGCCGCGCAGGCGTGCGCTACACCGCCCTGACCCCCAATATGAAGGGCTATGCGAATGCGAAGGCCGCGCTGGTCGACGAGATCGCTATTTTCGGCTCCGCCTCCGAAGGGTTCTCGCGCTCCAACCTCAACAAGTCGCGCGAAGACGCGTTGGAGATGTTCCGCCCCGTCGCCGAGGCCGCGAAGGCGGACGCCATCCCCATGCGCGGCTATGTCAGCTGCGTCACCGACTGCCCCTTTGACGGCCCGACCGCCCCCGGCGACGTGGCGCAGGCGGTGGCGGCGATGCTGGCGCTCGGCTGTTACGAGGTCTCGCTCGGCGACACGATCGGGCAGGGCACGCCGGACAGCATCGCGGCGATGCTGGAGGCTGTGCTGAACGTCGCGCCTGCCCGGCGGCTGGCGGGCCACTACCACGACACGGCCGGGCGGGCGCTGGCAAATATCGAAGTCTCCCTCGACAAGGGCCTGCGCGTCTTCGATACCGCCGTCGGCGGCCTCGGCGGCTGCCCCTATGCGCCGGGGGCCAAGGGAAATGTCGCCACCGAAGCCGTCGCCGCGCTGGTGGATGCGCGAGGCTTCGAAACCGGGCTCGACGCCGGGAAACTGGCGGAGGCGGCACTGTTCGCGAAAGAATTGCGCTCCTGAGGCGCGGGCCCCGGATCACGTCCGGGGCGGTTGAAACCAGATCTGACCGCCCCGGACGTGATCGGGGGCCGCCCCCTCGTCAGAGCCAGAGGAGCACGACGATGCCAGAAACCATCACCCTCTCCACCGACGCACGGGGCGTCGCGACGCTGACCCTCTCCCGCGCCGACAAGCACAATTCCATGTCCGCGCAGATGATCACCGAACTGCATCAGGCCGCCGATCAGATCGCCGCCGACAGCGCGATCCGCGTGGTCGTCCTCACCGGCGAGGGCGAAAGCTTCTGCGCCGGCGGCGACCTCGGCTGGATGCGCGAACAATTCGCCGCCGACCGCGCAACGCGGATCGCGGAGGCGCGCAAGCTCGCCGACATGCTCGGCGCGCTGAACACCCTGCCCCAGCCGCTGATCGGGCGGGTGAACGGGCAGGCCTATGGTGGCGGGATGGGCATGATGTCGGTCTGCGATGTGGCAATCGCCGCCGATCATGCCAAATTTGGCTTCACCGAAACCCGCCTCGGCCTGATCCCCGCGACTATCTCGCCTTACGTGCTGGCGCGCATGGGCGAAGGGATGGCGCGGCGCGTGTTCATGTCTGCCCGCCTCTTTGGCGCGGATGAGGCGGTCACCATGGGCCTCGCCGCCCGCGCCGTGCCCCTGGCCGATCTCGATGACGCGGTGGAGGCGGAAGTGCGGCCTTACCTGTCCGCCGCACCGGGTGCTGTCGCCCGCTCCAAACGCCTCGCGCGGATGCTGGGGCCAAAGCTGGATGAGGTCACGCTGGAGGCCACGATCGAAGCCCTCGCCGACGCCTGGGACGATGCCGAAGCGCATGAAGGGGTCGATGCGTTCTTCGCCAAACGCAAACCCCAATGGAAGGCCTGAGCAGGCCGCGACCCCAAAGGACCCGACCGCCCCGGCCTTGCGCCGGGGCCTCGGCCAAGCCAGGCGCCCACTCCTTCAGCGGGATGTCACTCTTTCGCCGCCACCACCTCCGCCCAGGCGTCCCGCGTCAGCCGATAGCATTTCCAAGGCGCTTCCGCCGGCCCAAGCTTCAGCGCCGCATCATAGACGAACACCGCGCCGAGTTTAGCCGTGGCTTTCTGCGAGCGGATGTTCGTCGGATCGATATGGAACCAGACCTCATCGAATGATCGAAACGCATGACCCAGCATCAGGCGCTTCATCTCGAAATTCACCGCGCCGCCCCAATAGGCGTGGTCAAGGAAAGTGAACCCGATGGAGATGCTGCCGGGCATGTCAGGCGCGGTATAGTAGCGGCTGCATCCAATAATGCGGAGGGCGCTGCGGTCCTCCGCCACCAGACAGCTGCCGCTGTCCTGCAGTGAAGCAAAATAGGGGCTGAACACATCACGCTGATAGCGGGTTTTGGCGGGATGCCCGGCCCATGTCGCCGGATCGCGCGCGGCGGCATATAGCCCCTCAAAGTCGTCGGCCCGTAGCGGGCGCAGGTGCAGCATCTCACTGGTCAGGACGGGCTGCGTATCAAAAGTCAAAAATAGTCCCCGCGCGCATATCCCAGCGGCTCGCCGCCCGCATGGTCAAACCCGTGGACATGGCCGATCAGGATGACATGGTCGCCTGCCTCCACCTGATCATGGTGATGGCAGTCAAACCAGCCGCAGGCCCCGTCGAGGATTGGATTACCCACCGGCCCCTCATGCCATGCCACATCCCGGAACCGGTTCTCCGAAGGCCGGGCAAACCGGTTCGACAGGGGTTTCTGGTCCTTGGCGAGGATGTTCACCGCAAAACCGCGCGCCTCGCGAAAGGCGGGCAGCGACAGGGATGTCTTGGCAATGCAGACCAGCAACAAGGGCGGCTCCAACGAGACCGAGGTGAAGGAATTCGCGGTCAGCCCGACCGGCCCGTCGCCGTCCATCGTGGTCACGATGGTCACACCCGTCATGAAGGCCCCGAACGCGATCCGCAACGCGCGGCGGTCCTCTTCGGTGCTGATGCTGTCTGCTGCCATGTCTTTCATATCCGGTCCGTGCCTTTCGCGCTTCTGACAGGTAAGGCGGGGCGAGGAAAGGGAAAGCCGGATCAATCCTTCGGGGCAAGCCCGGCAAAATCGAACAAGCCCGGATCCAGAAGGTGACTGGGATTCGCGTTGGTCAGGGCGCGGAACATGACCTGTCGACGGCCGGGGCTGCGCGCCTCCCACTCATCGAGGAGGCGTTTGATCTGCGCACGCTGCAGCCCATCCTGGCTGCCGCACAGATCGCAGGGAATGATCGGGAACCGCATCGCGGCAGCAAAGCGGGCGCAGTCAGCCTCCGCCACATGGGCGAGCGGGCGCAGGACGATCAGATCGCCCTCATTATTAAGCAGCTTCGGCGGCATCGTTGCCAGCTTGCCGCCATGAAAGAGGTTCATGAAGAACGTCTCCAGCATGTCATCGCGGTGATGGCCGAGAACGACGGCAGCGCAGCCTTCCTCGCGCGCGACGCGGTAAAGATTGCCCCGACGCAGACGTGAGCAGAGCGCGCAATAGGTCTGCCCTTCGGGCACCTTGTCCGTCACAACCGAATAGGTATCGCGATATTCGATCCGGTGTGGCACCCCAAGGCGTTCCAGAAAGGCAGGCAGGATCGTCTTGTCGAACCCCGGCTGCCCCTGATCGAGATTGCAGGCCAGAAGCTCCACCGGCAGCAGGCCGCGCCATTTCAGCTCCATCAACGCCGCCAGCAGGGTGTAGCTGTCCTTGCCGCCCGACAGGCACACCAGCCAGCGATCCCCGCGCCGGACCATGCCATAAGCCTCCATCGCCTCGCGGGTCTGGCGAATGATGCGCTTGCGCAGTTTCTGAAATGCGCCACTCTCCGGCATGTCGGCGAACAGCGGATGGTCGGTATTATCGAGCATCGTCATCCTCCCCTTTCTTACACGGCACCGGATCGTAACCCGACCCGCCCAAGGGGTGACAACGCAGGATGCGCCGCGCGGCAAGGTAGCTGCCCTTGATGGCACCATGCTCCTCCAACGCCTCCAGCGCGTAGGCGGAACAGGTCGGCTGATACCGGCAATTCATGCCGACGATGGGCGAGAATGTCGCGCGGTAGAGATGCACCGGCAGCGCGAACAGGCGGGCAAGCGGCGTCATGACGGGCGCGCCGGTTTCGGCGCGTGAACACGCGACAGCGCCTTTTCGAGATCGGCCACCAGATCGGCGAACCCGCGCCCCGCCGTCGCCTCCGCCCGCCCGATCAGCACATAATCCCAGCCTGGCCTGCCGAGACGCGGCAAGGCATCGGCGGCAGCCGCGCGCAGACGGCGCTTGGCGCGGTTGCGCTGCACGGCATTGCCCACTTTTTTAGAACAGGTATAGCCGACACGAATGGCATCCGGCCCGCACGGCTCCGCCGCGCGGCGTTTGCGCCCCTGCACTGTCAGGCCCGGTGCGGACCAGCGCCGCGCCCTGGCAGCCGCCAGAAAATCGCGCCGCTTGGTGATCATCACCGGTCTTGCGCCCGCCCGAATCGCATCACCGGACGGCAAAAAAGCCGGAGGGCCGTCCGGACCGGGGTGATCCCCTCTGTCCTCGCGGCCCTCCGGCGCATTCATCATAGACGTTCCTGTATTGGCAGCGCCGGTCAGCTTACGCCGACAAGTTCTTGCGGCCGCGATTGCGGCGTGCATTCAGGATCTTACGGCCGTTTTTGGTGGCCATACGGGCGCGAAAACCATGACGGCGTGCGCGCACCAGGTTGCTCGGCTGAAAAGGGCGTTTCATCGCATCGGTCCTTCGTCGTATGCCTTGCGGACAAGGGGGCGCCCATGCGCCACGTAAATCAGAGAGGCGGAGATAGACGGCGAAACCCGCGCTGTCAATTCCGCAAGGCACCAAGATGACAACAAAACCGGGCCGATCGGCCGAAACCAGCCCCGAATTCACCCTCCGCTGGGCTGACCTCGCCGATCTTGACGACGCGGTGACGCTGGTCACCGAATTTCACGCCGCCGAACATGTCGATCAATCAGCGGAAAACCGCCGCAATGCCGTCGCGATGATCCTCGCCGATCGCAGCCTCGGCGAGTTCTGGATGGTGGAGGTGGACGGCCAGATCGCAGGCTATATCTGCATTGCCTACGGATTTGCCATCGAATTCAATGGCCGCGATGCCTTTCTTGATGAGTTCTTCATGCGCCCGGCCTATCGCGGGCACGGCATCGGCAGCCGGGCACTGATGACCGTCGTCAAAGGCACCGCGACAAGAGGAATCAAGGCCATGCATCTGGAAGTGATGGCCGGAAACGAGGCCGCCATGCGCATTTACGAGGCGCAGGGCTTTCGCCACCGGCAGCATTATCACCTCATGTCCGCCTATCTGGGCGAAACATAACCCCGCCTCCCATCACGCCCGCGTCATTCGCTGCAATTTGACTGGCACCCGGCTGTAAGTACCCACAGATGTGCGCGACACCACATTGGATCAGGACGAGGACCCATGAGCGACCAGACCATGAGCAACGAAAAACCCGGTGCCGCCAGCGGCATCACCTTGCGCAAGCTTCTCCCCCTCCTGATCGCGGTGGTGGGCGCCGTGGCGCTTTATACCTTTGGCAGCGATTATCTCAGCTTCGAGGCGCTGAAAGAGAACCGCGAGGCTTTGCTGGCCTGGCGCGATGCCAATTACGCGGTCGCCGCCCTGACATTCATGGCCATCTACGCGCTGGCGACCGCGTTTTCCTTTCCAGGCGGCCTCGCGCTGACGCTGACCGGCGGCTTTCTCTTCGGCACATGGTTCGGCGGCACCTTCGCGGTCACCGGTGCCACAATCGGTGCGATTGCCATCTTCCTCGCGGCCAAGACCGGGCTTGGCGATGCGCTCCGCTCGCGCGCGGGCGGCTGGGTCAAGAAGGCGGAGGCCGGGTTTCGCGAGAACGAGATCAGCTTTCTTCTGATCATGCGCCTTGTTCCCGCGATTCCGTTCTTTGCCGCCAATATCGTGCCCGCGTTTCTCGGTGCCTCCACCATCAACTACGCCTGGACCACCTTTGTCGGCATCATCCCCGGCGCACTGGTCTATGCCTCCGTCGGCGCGGGTCTGGGCGCGGTCTTTGCGGCGGGCGAGGACCCCAATTTCGGCCTCATCTTCGAGCCGCAGGTGCTCGGTCCCCTGCTCGGTCTGGCGGCGCTGTCGGCCCTGCCGATCGTAATCAAAAAATTCCGCGGCAAATAGCATCGCGGCGGACGCGGCAAGGAGCGTTGCATCATGGACATCCTGACACCTGATCTCTGCGTGATCGGCGGCGGCTCCGGCGGCTTGTCGGTTGCAGCGGGGGCCGTGCAGATGGGGGCCTCGGTCGTGCTGATCGAGGGTCACAAGATGGGCGGCGACTGCCTGAACTACGGCTGCGTCCCCTCCAAGGCCCTGCTCGCGGCGGGCAAGGCCGCCCACGCCATGGGTGCCGGTGCGCCCTTTGGCGTCACCCCTGTCGTACCAGAGGTCGATTTTGCCGCCACCAAGGACCATGTGCGCCGCGTCATCGCCGGGATCGAGCCCCATGACAGCGTGGAACGATTTGAAGGGCTGGGTGTCACCGTCATTCAGGCCATGGCCACCTTCACGGGCCCGAAGGAGGTCAAGGCGGGCGACAAGACGATCCGCGCGCGCCGCTTCATAATCGCGACCGGATCGCGCCCCTGGACGCCGCCGATCCCCGGCCTTGAAGAGGCCGGCTTTCACACCAACGAAACAATCTTCGAGGTGCGCGAGCGCCCTGAGCATCTGCTGGTCATCGGCGGCGGGCCCATCGGGCTTGAGATGGCGCAGGCGCATCGCCGCCTCGGCTGCCGCGTCACGGTGCTGGAGGCGGTCAAGGCCCTCGGCAAGGATGATCCGGAGCTGGCCGCCATCGCGCTCGACAAATTGCGCGGCGAAGGGATCGACATCCGTGAGGGTGCCAAGGTCGAAAGCGCCCGCAAGGACGGCGATCAGGTCGTCCTCACCCTGGAAGGGGACGAGGACATCACCGGCGACCTGATCCTCACCGCCGTCGGGCGGCGTGCCAATGTCGAAAATCTGGGTCTCGACGCCGCGCGGGTCGAAACCACGAAGACCGGCATACAGGTCGATGCGGGCCTGCGCACCACCAACCGCAATGTCTACGCCATCGGCGACGTCGCGGGCGGGCTGCAATTCACCCATGTCGCCGGTTATCAGGCCGGGCTCGTCGTGCGCTCCGCTCTCTTTCGCCTGCCGGTGAAGAACCGCACCGATCACATTCCCTGGGCCACCTATACCGATCCCGAGATCGCGCAGGTCGGCCTGACAGAGGCGGAAGCCCGCACAAAACACGGCGACGCACTGGAAGTTCACCGCGCCGAATATGCCGAGAATGACCGCGGCCGGGCAGAGCTCAAAACAACCGGTCTGACCAAGGTCATGATCGTCAAGGGCAAGCCGGTCGGTGCCTCCATCGTCGGCGACCGCGCTGGGGATCTCATCTCCATCTGGGCGCTGGCGATCTCCAAGGGGCTGAAGGTCGCGGATGTCGCAGGCTATGTGGCACCCTACCCTACCTATGGCGAGCTGCCAAAACGCGCCGCCGGTGCCTATTTCGGCCCGCGCCTTTTCGAAAGCGCCTTCGTCAAACGTGTTGTACGCCTTCTTGCCAAACTCGGGTGATTGGATAGGGTCTCGCCACAACCACGGCGAAAACCCATGTTCAGTGTCAACACTCTCTCCGGTCGTCTACTTCTGCTTACCGTGACCATCGTCATGATGGCGGAGGTATTCGTGTTCCTGCCCTCCGTTGCGCGCTACCGCGAGGATTACCTCTCGCAGCGCCTGCAAATGGCGCAGATCGCCTCGCTCGCCCTTCTCGCCGCCGATGACGCGATGGTGGAGGACGCGCTGGAACGCGAGCTGCTGAAAAATGCGGAGGTATCCTCGATCGTCCTGCGCCGCGATCTGGCACGCCAGTTGATCCTTCAGGCCCCGCTCGGGGCCGAGGTTGCCGCGACATATGACTTGCGCGACGTGCCCCCATGGACCCTCATCGGCGATGCGCTTGCCGTGCTCTTTCGCAGCGAGGCACGCACCATTCGCGTCATTGGCGACCCGATGAAAAACGCCGGGCAAGGTATCGAGATCACGATGGCCGAAGCCCCACTGCGCAGCGCCATGCTCGCCTTTGGCAAACGCATCCTGATCCTGTCGCTGATCATCTCAACCGTCACCGGCGTTCTCGTCTTCTTCATCTGCCGCCGCCTGATCGTGCGCCCGATGGAACGGGTCGTCGAGAACATCGTGGCCTTCCAGAAAGATCCCGAACGCGCGCCGACCAACATGACTGGCGGCTCGCGACTGGTGGAAATCGCGCGCGCCGAACGCTCGCTCTCCGAGATGCAGCACGACGTGCGCTCGGCCCTCCTGCAAAAGACGCGCCTCGCCGAACTCGGCGCTGCGGTCGCGAAGATCTCTCATGACCTGCGCAACATGCTGGCCAGCGCGCAATTGATGGCCGATCGGCTCGATGGCAGCAAGGATCCCGTCGTCTCGCGCATCGGGCCAAAGCTGATCGGCTCCATCGACCGCGCCGCGCAACTTTGCGTCTCAACCCTGCGCCACGGCAAGGCCGAGGAGGCACCGCCAGAGCCCCGCGAGGTTGTCGTCCAGCGCCTGATCGAGGATGTCGCCGACGCCGTTTTCGACACCCAGGGCGGTGTGCGGCTGGAGACCCATGTCGACCCCGATCTGCGTTGCTATGTCGATCAGGATCACCTCTTTCGCGTGCTCGTGAACCTCACCCGCAACGCCCGCGAGGCGCTGGATACTCAGGGCGGTGCCGGGCTGGTGACGGTGACCGCAACGCATATCGACGACCGGACGAAATTCACCATCGCCGATAATGGCCCCGGCATGCCCGCCAAGGCGATCGAGAACATCTTCCAGCCCTTTCTCGGCGGCGCGCGACGCGGCGGCTCCGGCCTCGGCCTCGCCATCGCGTTTGAGCTGGCCAGCGCCAATGGCGGCGAGCTGACCCTGATCAGCAGCACGACCGACGGCACGGTGTTCGAGTTGTCCTTCCCCGCCTGATCCGGCCCCCGGCCCATGCAGCGCGGGGCCCGAAAACCCACCCGGAGATCCTGCCAGATCGCCCCTTGCAATGCCCCGCCCACCCCGCTAAACGACAATTCGTCAATCGGACAGCAGCGCCGAACGACAAGCGCCGATAGCTCAGCTGGATAGAGCACCAGACTACGAATCTGGGGGTCGGGGGTTCGAATCCTCCTCGGCGCGCCAAACTTTTCAAAAATGTTATGGAAACGAACTTGCTCCAGGCAGAGCCTTCGTTCCTTTGTTGCCCACCACTCGCAGCAGCCTGTGGTCCGATTGTGACATGAGGGGTTTGGCCCGCTGGGATGTGCCGTCTGGCAAAGACTGAAAATATCCTGGCGATATTCTCGCCGAAGTTTTTCCAACTCGGTGCCATCGGCAGGGAGCTCGGATGTGAGGAAGAGCTTCGGCGCATTCCACTACAAAAACCCTGCCGGAGCAGGTCACGACTTATCGATTGCCGGACCGGGCCAGGAACAGTGCGCGGGTGGTGACCGCCACGGCCAAAAAGGTCAGAAGTCGCACTGCCCAGCCGGCGCAGACGATCCACACCCCACCCATCGGGTCCAGATCAGGCTGAGCGATCGAGAAACCGACCACCAGCGTGATGCAACCGGCAAGATTGGCAACAAGCCCCTGCCAGTGCCGCCTGCGCGCCAGAAGGGCTTGCTGAAATCCGCTTGGGACAAGCTGCAGGGCACCGGCCAGACAGGCCGCAGCGGTCAGAAAGGCGACTTCGGAATAGCCCTCGCCAAAGACGAACGCGAAGGCGGGCGATCCGACCGTCATCAGACCGATGCTCAGCGCACCAAATATCGCAATAGCGGCCACTGCGACATGCAGGCTATAGCGAAGCTCGTTTCCCCCGACCGCGGTCGCCTGACGCGCCAGCTCCGGCGCGCTCGCGTTGATGAAGGCCTGCGCGCTCCAGAAGACGAGCGCGACGATCTGGAAGGCCAGCGCAAAGAACCCCAGATCGCTCAGGTCGTTCGCAAGGGGCTTGTAGAGAACCAAGGGCGCGCTGATCATCAATGCGAGAGTGAGGTTAAGCCCGGCTCTCGGCCCCCCATTCCGCGCAAGCTCCACACTGCGATCCAGTTTCGGGCGTCTGATCCTGAATGCGCGGTCATTGCTCAGCCGAAACAGACTTGCGGTCGCCTCAAGACACCAGCTTACGACATGCAGGACGATCAGTTCGATCAGCGTTGCACCCAGAAGGATCAGCATGACACCTGTGAGCAACTCGCCAAATCTGAATGCAACGCTGATGGGGAAAATGCGCTTCACGTCCTCACGCGCAACAAATGACGCACGCACCAGATTTGCGATTGAACGGCCCGCTATTGCGGGCGCGATCAACAGCATCGCTAATGTTGACCAATTGTCAGGCGACAGCAGGACGATCGCGGTGGCGATATAGGCGGCACAGCCGAGGGCGCTCAGCGCTATTCGCCAGAACAGCGCGGCCTCGAAAATCTCATCACCGTCGGCGTCGACCTCGCCATAGGCAAAATGGACGATGCTTTCGAAGCCCACCGAAATGACTGCGATGGCCACGACATATGTGGCAATGAAGTAGCTCCATAACCCGTATTCAGCTGGTCCCATAAAGCGGGTGATCGCGATCATATAGAGACCGCCAACCACCGCTTCGGCCCATACGACGCCTGAGAGGAAAGCGCCGTTGGTGAGAATTCGACCGACGCCGTTGCGCTGGCTCACCTAATCCCGCTCCCATCGATCAGGGTCGCCGGTTTCGCGTGGAAACCGATCAAAATCGGCGGCATAGATGCGCCGGAGCGTCGATTTCGCCCCCTCATCCAGATCAGCCTGGCTGATCGGCAGGATGCGCGGTGCCAGGCCGACAATGCGTTTTGCGCGTCGCTCATAGGCTTTCAGGCTCATGGATTTGGAGTTTTTCTCCTTTATCACGGGTGCAAGCGTTCCGTCGGTCGCCTCACGCAACCAATCGCTGACCACATCCAGACCGCTTTCAAGCAAAAAGATATGCGCGCCTTTCGGGACAAAATCGCTGGCGGGAACGAAATGATTATCATAAGTGCCGGCCATCCCGTCGCCACGCGCCGCCAGTTCTTCGATGAAGGTTTTCGGGTGTGTTTCTGCCGGAAGGACGCTGTTCTCCCGATTGAAGTTGAAGGCGCTGACGAAGCGCGCGAACGGATGCCGGACGATTGCGAAAGTGAGGTCGAAAAAATCACCCGGAAACAAATGCGCGATGTCGGCGGCGAGCGCATGTTGCGGCGAAGTTCTTGTCCAGGGCTTCGGACCGCGGTCGTGGAATCTGCGATCCAGGAAGGACTGCGCGGCCCCTCCGGCAGTGACAGCGTCCTCGACCGAAGTGCCACCACAGCGCGGAACATGCGCAAAGTAAAAGGTTTTTCCACCGCTCCGGAAGATCGGCATTCGCAGTCCTTTCCCTCGCCCCTAGACCTTGCCGATCAGTGCCGCAATGTAGAAGCCAATCGAATCCCCCATCGACTGCCGGTATACGCCAGAGCGCGCGATCCTTGAAAACCGCCGAAGCGCCGGCGACGACGTCCGAGCCGATGCAAAGGCATCAAGGACGGCGGCGTTTTCTGCGGTCAACAAGTTTTCACACTGTCTCAACGCCCTGATCTGCTGCCCGACTTTTCGCTCATAGCGGCCATCAGCGACCGCGATGTCCCGTCTTATGCGCCTGAGAAGCGTCTCGCCAGCGCCGATTTCGTTGTCTGGATGCTGCCGGTAGAGGAGCGTTGGTTCTCGATCATGGATCACCCGTCCACCACAACCGCTTATCAGCGCATAAGCCCACCAGTCATGGGCGTAGACCTCTTCGATGTTCCGCGACGCATCGCGAAGCAGCCGCGCGGCAGCCGGGTTCAGTATCATCGTGTTCCCCGTGGCGAAATTCTCAACCAGAGCATTTGCAAAGGATGCAGGGCGGCGTAGCGGCGGCGTCTCTACGCGCGTTCCTGCCGCGACATTCCAGATATAGCTGGCGGAGCCGTAGAGAGCGGGCAAACCCCCATCAACGGCCGACAGCGCAGCCATCCCGCGCGACAGCTTTTCGCTCATCCAGACGTCGTCCTGATCGGAGAATGCGACAAATCCGGGCTCATCCGGCAGGCCGCGCACCATCGACAGGAAATTCTCCGCGAACCCTTTCTGAGGGCCGGACGAGACCGCAACGCGGTTACTCCAATCGGCGGCGAAGGCTTCTGCAATCTGCGTGCTGTCGTCGTCTGAGCCGTCGTCGCTCATGGTGAGCTGCCATTCACGATGCGTCTGGTCGGCGATGCTTTGCAATTGCTCTCCAAGATGTGCCGCCCCGTTACGCACACCCATGAGAATATGTATGGGGGATGGGCAGTCTTTCACCATCGCGTCAGGTCTGCGCCAGGCGTTGGTGTTCGGCTCTTCCAGCGATCTGCCTGACATAGGCGACGATTTCCTTCGAAAAACGCTCGCTTGAGAGGTCCCCGATCGACGCAGCGACAACGTCAGGGTCGAAATCGAGGCTTTCGAACCGGGTGATCGCGGCTGCAAGCGCTTCTCCCGTCTGCGCTTCGAAAAAGCATCCGTTGACGCCCGGCTTGATATAGTCGAGCGCGCCGCCATCGCCGAATGCTATGACCGGCACACCAGCCGAGATCGCTTCGATCGGCGCGATGCCAAAATCCTCTCTTGGCGGAAAGATCATCGCAGCGCATTCGGAGAATAGTCGACGAACCTCATCATCGGACGTTCGCCCGAGGAACGTCACCAGTTCAGCGCGGCTGGGATCATCACGACAAGCATTCTCAACGACCCGGCGTAGATGCCGTTCGACTTCAGGGCTCACCGCCTCGCCAGAGATGACCAGCCGCTTGCCCGCAAGGAGGCAGCCTTCAATCGCAACGTCGACGCGTTTCTGAAATGTGAGACGTCCGTGATAGACGAAGAAATCCGAAGGCTGTCGCTCAACCTCCGCAAAGCGGCCCGTGTCTACGGGCGGGAAAACGATCTCGCAGTCAACGCCGTAAAATCTGCTCACGGTCTTGCGGGTGTAACTGCTGTTACAAAGCCAGATCGGGTCCAGCGCCTTCAATCGCCGCATACCGAGTTGATCGAGAGGGCGCAGCAGACGATTGATGATCTTCATCGCACCCCGAAGGGGCCGAGGTATCGCTGCAAGATCCTCTTGGGTCACCAATCCGGGATAGAGCCAACGCGTCGGCGTATGAAAATAGATGACTGCTTTGGCATTTTTCGGCGGTCTTATCAGTTTCGACTGCGCGCAACATGAATAGACAAATACATCATGTGTGGCAGTACGCTGAGTGAGCGCGGAAATGAAATACAACCAATAGAAATGATAAAGTGACAAGCCTTGAAATACCGACGAAATCCGCTGAGCAATTTGGGAGAACCCTGTTCGAATCCGACGCGACCTGTGCAGAATTTCGATGTGAGGATAACGCCTTATCGTCTTGGGGTCGTAAATGGACGCATAGAGGGTGGAGTTCGGGAAGGTTCTGCAGATCTCGTCAATCACAATCTCCGCCCCGCCCTCAAAGATGAAATCACCAATGATTCCAACGTCCACAACATCTTCGCTTCGCCTGTAGTAATCTTCAGTCATGCGGTGCGGTGTCCGTCGGCAGGTTCTTTGAGCCAGTGCGCGGGCTCGCATCAGAGGGGGCCCAGCCGATCTGGCCAATCGATTATGCGGCGGAACCACGATGAAGCAAGTGGCGCTTTCAGACGCTTCTTCCCGGGATCTGTACCGTCTATGCGACAGGCGCCGAAATCAGGTAATCCCAGAAATCCGAACAGCAAATTCAGGCATATCCCAAACCTTTGGAGGGATGTAAGATGACGAAGCGCCGGTCGTTCATTGATCATTTCAAAGTGAAATTCGCGCTTGAGGCCCTGCATGGTGACGAGACGATCGATGAGATCGCCACAAGGCATCAGATGTCTCCGAACCGGGTTAGCACATGGAAGCGTCTGGGGGCCGAGGGTATGGCCGCTGTCTTCGTTCACGGCGGCAAGAACCTGAGGGGCCGGCCGAGGCGTATCTGTACGCGTCGGAGACTGGATCAGAAACCAAGGCTGGCGTCAGAAAATGGATCAAGTTCTACAATCACAAGCGCCCGCATTCCTCTCTTGGCGGATGACCGCCCGTCGTGGTTCACTGGCAAAGAACTGAAACAACCAACCCCGATTAACAGGTGCAAAAAGTGGATCGGTTTACACCAGACCCTGTCCAAAATGGGGAGTACCTCATATATGCCCATCAGCGTATGGCCGTGATGCGGGATAAGCCAGATCCGTGAGTACCCTGTTCGTCGACTTCCATGGTACGATTTGTCATGATCGATTTTGGCGCAGCCTTGGGAGTGACAGCTTCGGACGCGTGCAGCGGGCGCTCTTCGAGGCGGACCCATCATTAGTGAACGACTGGATGCGGGGAAAATATTCCTCTGAAGAGATAAACGAACTGGTCGCGGAAATAACTGGCCTCCCGTTCGACCGGTTGTGGCAAACCTTCATGCGAGACTGCAAATCCATGCGCATCTCATCGGACTTGCTTGCAGAGATTACAGTATTGCGCAAAGTGTGCCGCGTCGTTCTGATAACTGATAACATGGACTGCTTCGACAGATTTACATTGCCGGCTCTCTGCCTCGATACTGTTTTTGATGGCATCGCAAATTCGTCCAGCGAAGGCTGTTTGAAGACCGATGGCGACGGAGAAACTTTCATCAGATATCTCACCGGCGACATCACCGACGCGGTGCTGGTGGATGACTCAAGAACCAGTTGCGAAGTCTTCGAAAAGCTCGGCGGGATCGCCTATCATGTGAACGATACAACTCCAGCAATAGAACACCTGAAAAACCTGGTTGCGTCAGCATAGACCTGCAACCGGCCAGGTCCCATCTCGGGTGTATTTGACCTGCTCCCCTGAAATGTCCTCGAATTGAGGTTAGCCTGTTCTCTAACTGAGGAGACAGGTGATGAAGAGAAGCCGTTTCAGCGAAGAACAGATTATTGGGATACTGAAGGAGCATCAGGCGGGCGCGACCGCCGCTGATCTGTGCCGAAAGCATGGTGTCAGCGACGCGACTTTTTACAAATGGCGATCCAAATACAGCGGCAGGTAGTGGGTCAGGATGCGGTGCCAGAATTCGGTCTTCGATCGCGAGACAATCTCGTGCGTCTTCGACAGTTCTTGGATGTCTGCCGTTCCGACGGTCAGAGGATCGTGAAAGAATTGCACCGCACCGATCTCGAGCATGTGCAGAATGACCTGAGCGTCTTTCGGGTCATTCTTGTCCCAGCTGTTGTGCAGGGCCTCGCGTGTCCGGGCGAGGCCGACAGAGGAGACAAGCTTGAGATCGAACCCGGCCCAGCCGAGATGGTGCGCCAATGTCCGGTGATAGTTGCCGGTCGCCTCGAACCCGACCCGCACTGGCATGCCGTAGCTTGCAAGGGTTGCGGACAGACGCTGGAAGTCGTCAAGCGTGTTCAGGATCGTCATTCGGCGCCGGCGCTTCTTGCCAGGGACGCCGATCAGCACCTCATGGCGATGCTTGGAAATGTCGATAGCGACCAGCAAGGTCGAAGCGGTAGTATTGGTGGCGGTCATAGCCGGTCTCCTCAGCGGTGTGGTTGTGCAAAACCACTGTTGAGACCTGAGACCCGGTTATGGCCACCCGCTGCGCTATCTGAGGGCCGCGCGCGTGGCCATAACCTCTCTGCAGCGCTTCCTCCCGACGTGCTATGGAACCGAAATGACATCGCACGCCGTGCTGAGGTGGTGTCAGGATACTGGCTTCGGCTGGCATTACATCGCGCCAGGAAAGCCAATGCAGAACGCCTTCGTAGAAAGCTTCAATGGAAGGATGCGCGAGGAATGCCTCAACGAACACCTGTTCCCGTCCCTGCGCCATGCCCGCAATTTGGTGGCGGCATGGCGTGACGACTTCAACCACCACCGCCCCCATTCCAGCCTCGCTGGTATCACACCCGCGGAATATGCTAGCCGGTCAAAAGAGGACCAAAACCTGAACAGCGCTAACCTAAAATAGCGGACTCAAAGGGGAGCAGGTCACTGCCTGTAGCGTATTTGGTTGCGGGGGTAGGATTTGAACCTACGACCTTCAGGTTATGAGCCTGACGAGCTACCGGGCTGCTCCACCCCGCGGTATTTCTGGCCTATCGCCCGGAGGGCTGCTTGAGGCCGGTATTTTGG
>JBCCDJ010000001.1:0-313189 GCA_039030855.1 Pseudomonadota bacterium | reverse complement strand
GTGCAAGACCACGCCACCCGCTGGCTCTGGATATACAACAACGAAAGGCCAAACATGGGGATCGGCGGGATGACCCCGGTGCAGAAACTGAAGGCAGCTTAGATTCTACTAATGCGCCCCTCTAAAAATGGGGGGATTACCCATGCACCGGATCATCGCCAGCACCGGAGCGCGGACAATCCAGAAAGACGAAAAGCTCCGGTCCAACGTGATGGCCTCGGCACAAGCCCATACACATTTCTTGGAAAGCGAGCGGGTCACACGCTGCATGAATGCGTCGAGCTTCGGCTTTGAAGAGCTGAAGGCCAAACCCATGACGATCTATCTGGTTCTACCTGCGGATCGCCTCAATGCGTTTGGTCGGTGGTTGCGACTGCTCGTCCAGCAAGCCGTAACGGTCAATGCCAGGAACATCGTAGCAAAGCCTGCAAAGCCCGTGCTGTTCATCCTCGATGAGTTCGCGGCCCTCGGCAGGCTGACCATGATCGAACAAGCTTATGGGCTAATGGCTGGATACGGCATTCAGCTCTGGGGGATCGTGCAGGACTTCAACCAACTTGAGCGGCTTTACGATAAGGGCTGGCAATCATTCGTCGCCAATGCGGGGATGATTAACTATTTCGGGTCGAGCGACCGCATGACCTCGGAGTATTTCTCCGCCCTATGCGGAGAAACGACGGTGTGGAGCCTATCTTCGGCGATAGCCCACACCGTCGGCTATGGTGCTGGTGGCGCAAGTTCATCGGAGTCGAACACGGACACGCGCTCCGCCGCCCAACGCAAACTGATCTTTCCGGATGAGTTGATGCGCCTTAAAGGCGATCAACAACTCGTCCTCATCGAAAACATGCATCCGCTTAAGGCCAAGCGAGAGCGTTGGTTCGATAATCCCATCCTCAAACCACTGGGTGTGGATTTGTATGCCGAAGCTGACGAAGTGACTGAGCCGGAGACCCCAACTGCTGAGGAGGCATTAGCGCATGGCTGATGATGAGAGCGGCGACCCATCTGCAAAGAAGGCTTGGGATAGCGCAAAGGGGAAAACTGAAGGCGAAGATCAGCGCCAAGCTGCGGAGAACGACGGGACGGAAAAGCGTAACAAACCCCGCAACTCAATTAGCATTGGGGCGGCTTCCTTCAGCCCAACTGGCAGTGTCCCAGTGAAGAAGATCAACGAAACGGATATCACGGTCACAGTCCAAACCGAGACGACCGGCACAAAGACGATTCTGCTAGATCGCAATGACATTACGCTTGAAGAGCAACGTTATGGGCTGACCGTCCTCCTGCGGATTGATGATCACCCAAGCGAGAGAGGCTTAAAGGGAGGGCGTGTTTCTCGTCTGACGGTCACAGAAGGCAAGATCGGAGAAGAAAGCATCCTCGCACATTTCGAGAATGGCGAATGGGATCATGAGGCGGAGACTTTTGCCGCAGTTCAAGCGGTCATGGAGGCAGAGAAAGAACATAACGGGCTGGAAGAAGAGCCAGCGCAGGAAAAACCCAACTCAATAGGCGGTCACCATAGACGTGATCGGCCCGACGACCCCGGCATGGAGATATAGAAAATACACAATACTTGTGTTATTATAGAATATGGATGAAGATGAGTTGCGTCTACGGGGTGTTCCCGGAGGCGAATATATTGGACGCAAAGTAAAAAACGCATTTGGAGTTGAGGAAGTTGCGGTCATGCCGCAGTCCTCATGGAACTACTTTGATTGGTGTGTTGAGCAAGGCTGGGACATGGAAGAGTGGACCCAAGTCGTTGATAGGGCGCGCAAACCCGAACTCACGATAGGCGACAACATGTGGGGAGCGCTATGGAAGCTGGAATGTAGTCGATACAAACAGGGGCGTTCCTGTCCGCCCGGATCGCCGCCCGAAGGCTATGAAGACTTCTTGGAAGGATTGGAAACTGGTATCTACGAGGAGTGCCTATAGACGTCATATATTTCTTAATAGGATAATAAAATAAAAAACTTGAATTTTGGATTTTTATTGTGATATATTATACATATAAATAATTGGAGTATATAAAATGGACTTATTTAAGGAAAACCAAAAGATTGTTTTAGAAAAGAAGCCAGACAACTGTCGCACTAGCGAGAAGATTTTCTTCATAGGCCGCGACGGGAAAAGCTACGCCGATGCTGGCGATTTAGCCAGAGCGGATGCCGCATTCAAGCGTCATGCATATAGCTTCATCGGCAGAGATGGTCGTTCATATACGAGTTCAGCGGCACTTGCAGCGGCTGATGCTGATTGGAAAGAGCGTAACTTTCGTCCAATACCAAAGCGTCCATACGTTTAAGCCCTACCGCGCATTCCTCGGCCTACCAATATGAACACCGCGCCTGCGGGCGGCCTCCATCCCAGCCTTGGTGCGTTCGCTGATAGTTTCGCGCTCAAACTCGGCGAAGACGGCGAGTTGACCGAATAGCATCCGCCCAACCGCCGTGGTCGTATCGATCCCCTGTGTTAGCGCCTGAAAGTCGATCCCTCGTTCCCTTAGATCGCTCATGATTTGGAGAAGATGGATCGTGGATCGGCCGAGCCGATCCAATTTCCACACCACCAGAGTGTCGCCCTTCTTCAGTTTGGAAAGAAGCTCATCCAACCCCGCGCGCCTGCGGATCTTCCCCGACACACCGTGATCGCCGTAGATGATCTTGCAGCCCGCAGCCTTTAGCGCGTCGAGTTGCAGGGCTTCGCTTTGGTCTTTGTCCGAGACGCGCACATAGCCGATCTTCCGTCCTGTCGGATTGAGGGATTTCATGCATCGATCATAGCAGGCGATATCATCATCAAAACCATGATTCATAACGCTTTTCCTCTTGCCAAAAGGGAACCCTTTTGGACCTCGCCTTGAGCAATGGTTTGAGGCTATGACCGTCGCAAAGAAACCTGTGGAAAACCTAACGACCTTGATCACGCCCCATGTTGGGAGGGATCGATATCAAAAGGGTTCCCTTTTTCTGATCTCGCTCCTTTGCCGAAGGAGTTCGGATCATGAGTTTCTTTTCTGGTTTTGTGCTGGGTCAGATGACCGGCAACAAAGGGACGCCAGGTGACGCCGGTTTCGGCCTGGCCGGCATCTTCGCGTTTGTCGCCGTGCTGGCGATCATTGGCTTTGCAGTCGTGTCATTCGTGATGCCGCTTTACGCCATCGGTCACCTTGGGTTGGCGGCTTCTGAACAGACCGGCGGATTTGGCGGTCTGATCGTGGCGATGATCCTGCTCGCTCTCGTTCCAGTGGCCTATGTCTTCGCCCTATTTGGCAATAGGAAGCAGTTCTTCGCCGGAGCTGCTGGTCTGGCGTTTCTCAGCTTCGCTGTGATGATGTCGTTGGATCAATTCAGCGGATCACCCCTGCATAGCCAAACAGCAATTGTCGAGAGCGGCGAGCTTGGTCGCTGGGGCCTGATTTTTGCGGCTGGCTGTGTTGGATCGTTGATCCTGTTGCGATGGATCATCGGACGGAACGTATCGGCGGAGAAACGCGCCGAGATGACGGGCAGAGCGTCAGCTCCGTTCATTCGTATTGCGACATCGGTTGAGATGGCGTGGATCGGGCTTGGTCTTTCCGCGCTTATCACTGCGCTGATCGGTCTGATCCTGCGCTTCAACCTCAACCGGATCGACAGCTTCATGGATGCAACGGGGCGGAGTTATGCCGAGGCTAAGGCGTTCGTCTATGACAGCGGAAGCTCCCTTGAGCTGCACTTGGCAATACAGGCGCTCTTGGTCGCGATGTGCATTCTATTTGGGATGCATATCTTCCGCCTGAGAAAACGGCGCGATGAGTGAGGTTTCCAAGGGGTGGCGATACACCCTTTGGTCGGGTTCAGCGGCGATCCCGCTGACGGCATCCAATCGGCGCACGGTTGGTCTGGGTATCCAAAGGGGCAGAAACGCTCTTTTGGTCTATGGGGTGTTGGGGAGAGATGACTTCTCCCTGACGAGGGATCAAACACCGATGATGTTTGCATGACCAAGGCCGCGCTCAATGCGTAGGTCTGGTTATTGGCTTGGGGGATAAAACGGGGGAGCGCATGCGTCCCCCTTTTCAAGAGGCGTGGTAATACCACGCACATCTTGCGATCAACTCTAACCCCTGCAATCCATTCCCATGAACCGAAACTGAATCCACCATTCGGGGTCACGCTGACCCGCCATGCCTTTGCCCCAGATACAATCCTTTACCCCATCTGAGAGACTACAGGCCGCGCTTGATACGGCACTGGCGCAGATTATCGAGCTGATGGATGAGCCGTTGGGCACGACGCCGATCCTCCACGTCGAAGAGGATGACGGCTTCTGGGCTTTGGTGGAACTACGCGAAAGAGAGCTGCATCTGGTGATCAGCACAGGGTGTGTCAGCGCCCTTGATGATCTCTGGAAGCGTGCATTGGCCAACGGCGTTCTTGTGAACGATGACGGCCTCCAACCCGCCAATGATGTCCTCGTCCATGTCTCGCTGGTCTGGCTGATCCTGCACGAGTTGCAGCATTATGATTTGGGGCATTTCGAGAAGGTCGGCACAGCCTTCCTCGCTGAGACGGAACGAGGGCGGCAGTTTGCGTTGGCGCGGCGAAGAGACAGCGCAAAGGCCGCCACCCAATCAAAACCGGGTGAAGAAGAAATTGAGGAGATGTATCGGCTGGAAATGGAAGCCGATGCCGATGCAATCGAGATGCTGCTCGATGCCTATTCAGACGATCAGTGGGAGGAGTTGCGCTATCGCATCGCCTGCGTCGCTGCCGTCATGGTGCTGATTGATAGAGCAGATGCAGCGCTTCCAGAAGGGCAATCTCTGCATCCCCCTGCCAAGCATCGGATCGCTCAGTTGCAGGCGCTTGTCGTGCAGATGTGGGCAATCTCGGCGTCGCCAGAAGGTGCAAAACAACAGGATGGGCATGACCCTTCACTGGGTCCTAGTGAGCACTTCAAAGAGCGTGTCCTAGTGCCAGTTTTTCGAAGCGTGGAACATCTCTTGAAAGTAGAAGGGCGACGGTAATCACCGCCGCCCCTCAAAGGCTGCCATCACTTGAAGAGCTTACTTCCCGTTCCGACCATCCAGAACGGCTTTGTCCACGATCTGTTTGTCGTGAGAACTCATCCCGGAAGTCGACACGTTGCCGCCCTGAGCTCCGATCTGTTTCATCTGGTCGATCTGCTGTTGGTTGAACGACATCTTCTTCTCCTTTGGTTTTCGCGGGTGCATCCGCCGCGAGCTTGATACGCGTACTCACGCCAAAGGTCAACAGTTGTGAAAGGACTTTTTCCTTCTAGATTTATGTCCGTCTCGGCGCTCCTTTGTATCGGGCTTTCGCTCCCTCCCGCGCGAGTGTGCGACGTTCCTCCAGATACTCAATGTCTCCAAGGACACCTTTTCGCTTAGCCGCTTGACCCGGGGCTTTTGGAAGAAGCGTATCGAAGTCGTCCGGAATTCCCTGTTTGTAGAGTGCTTGATAGGCGGATTTATCGAGCGCCTTTAGATGCGGCCTGAGTAGCCCTCTGCCTAACCACGGAGCGTAAACGCGACGAATAAACGCCTCTGCTCTCTCAGACCTGTCCTCGCGCTCTGCGTAAAGTTCGGGCGCTACATCAGGTGGCGAAACGGCTTCCTCCGCTTGTAGAGTCCGCCTAAGGATGCACTCTTGAAACGCGCGCATTCTGCTCTCATCGTTTGATGCAAGAGCGAAGGCCTCTCGAAGTAAGTTCGAGATTTCCATTTCAATATGTTTTAGTCTTAATTCTGTATCACTCACCAAATGATCGTTTCTGTTCAAAACACTTATTTCTATGTTTTGCATATTACAACATATTGACTTAATAATAAAGAACTTTATTAGATGAATAAATGATGATCCTTGTTGCTCTTCGAAGTCCCTTCCGGGTCTATGCTCAAGAGATATGGATTGATTGTGGTGTATAGTTTGAATTGCCGAAACTTCGTAAAATAGAGCCTCAAGAAAATCGATATCTTGGCTATCAAACAGTCTTTCTAGGGAGAATTCAGACTTAGCAATCTGCTCACATACGGCCTTTCTTTCCTTGGCCTTTTGATCTTTGGCGTCTCGTTCTGCAAGAAAGATCGTTTCGGATCGCATGAACTGTCTGTCTGGGGAATAGTGCGTGTTCTCCCCTTCATTTGGAAAGCTTGCCTGAAAGAGTTCTCCCGGCAATCCCGCCCAAATCCGAAGATATTCTAACGTCTCAGCACGAAGCTCATCGGGATAGCGAGGACGAACCTCTTTAGTATCTTGTGTCATCGGTCCTCACAAAATCGATCAGCGGAAACAGTCTATACAGAGAAAATTAACCGGGCTACG
Source organism: Pseudomonadota bacterium (assembly GCA_039030855.1). Taxonomy (GTDB): domain Bacteria; phylum Pseudomonadota; class Alphaproteobacteria; order Rhodobacterales; family Rhodobacteraceae; genus Pikeienuella. Next base: position 306,851 of record JBCCDJ010000001.1, on the reverse strand, counting down.
GCTCAAAACATCGAGCCTTGCTGGGCCTTTTCGACGAACTTGATCCTCGTCTAATTCCGGTTGTCTATTAAGTCGTCCAAGTCACACGGCGCTTGTTTTAAGCGACGAACCGCACCCTCAGACTGTGAACCTGCATAGGCGTTGATGCGTGACGCTCCGTGAGCGCGTCGATGTCTATCCCGCCAGCCAGATCAGCCATCACAACAACAACCACGAATTGATGCAGGCCGATATCATCGGTTTCGACCAAGGGGATGGGATTGCCTCTTTCATCTGAGGGCACGAACTGCCTGCCTTGGATGATCTTGGCTGTGGGATGCCGATCATCCGCGCCTAGAGGCAGTGCGTGCCATTCCCCGCGATAGCCTTCGAAACCGACCGCGTAGCCCTCCATGTCGCTGTCGAGCTGGAAGCAATAATCCTGATTGAGACGTAGCTCCGTGGCTGGCGTTGGAACATTGGCTCGCCGCCGGGTCAGCCCCATGCGCTTCGGGATCGGGATGGCGTTGAGCTGTCCCTCAATCCCACGCGCCTCGATTAACTGCTCCCATGCCGTGAGAGGCGTAAGCGGGAAGAGATCAGGGGCCAGCCTATTGGCAATCTCTCCATGATGTCGTTCCAGCCATTCATAGATAAGCTTGGCATAGCTCCTGCGGATTTTCCCTCGGCGGAAGTTGGAGATGTAATCCGTGCCCATGAGCATTTTCCGGCCCATCGCAGCATCCATGATCTCATCGATTGAGAGATTGGCTGCCGAGGCGATGGCGCGGGTGGCTACGTAGAGACGCTTTCTCTGATCCTCCGATGACCTGAGCCAATCAATACTCATTAAATATTCCTGCCTTCGAATACCCGCTCTTACCCGCGCTTGACATCGTTCCCGGCGTATTTGTCGAGCTTAATCTGCGGCTTAGTCGTCGGGAAGGATGAATTTCTTCTTCACAAGAGAGGAATATTATCCTATTATGTTCACTTTATGTTCTCTCATGGGGAGAGGACGAAACGTGAAGGAGACCCGACACAAAACAGAAAAAGCCGGAAGGCGGAAAGAGAGCATTGTCATGAAAGACATCCCCCCTGAGTTTAACCCTGAGACGGCTCCGCCCCGTTTAGAAATCGATTGGGATGTCTATCTCCCTTTCTTCGAAGATGAAGATATTTCCGATGAGGATAAGCGCCAACTGATCGAAGCTCTGTGGTCCATTGTGGTCAGCTTCGTTGATCTGGGCTTTGGCGTTCACCCCGTCCAGCAAGCCTGTGGACAAGACCCTCTTTTGGATGAGCGCGTGATCGCTGACGTGTTATCCTGTGGGGGCAATCCAAACGAACAACGAGAACAAGCCGTCCCTGCGCCTGCCGTGAGGGAGGAGAAAGGGAGTCGCTGATGGACAACAACCAAGCTCATGCAAACCAATCACCCAAAACGGCGGTGATCTATTGCCGGGTATCGAGCACCCGTCAGCGGATCGACGGTGGTGGGCTGGAAAGCCAGGAACATCGTTGTCGGCAATATGCCTTGGCGCAGGGCTATCACGTTGAAGCCGTCTTTCCTGATGATGCATCGGGCGGTGGCGACTTCATGGCTCGTCCCGGTATGGCGGCGCTCCTGAGTTACTTGGATGCGCAGAAGGGCAAGCCGTATGTAGTGATCTTTGATGATCTGAAACGCATGGCGCGGGATACGCAGTTCCATCTGCAATTGCGTCAAGCCTTCAAGTCGCGCGGTGCGACCATCGAATGCCTGAACTACCGGATTGATGAATCCCCAGAAGGCACCTTCATCGAAACCATCTTGGCCGCGCAAAGCCAGTTGGAGCGGGAACAAAACCGCAGGCAAGTTGTACAGAAGATGCAGGCTCGTGTGGAGAAAGGCTATTGGGTCTTCTCTGCACGTGTGGGCTATCGCTATGAGAAAGCCAAAGGCGGGGGCAAAATCCTTGTTCCCGATGAGCCGTTGGCCTCTGTGGTCAAGGAAGCCCTCGAAGGCTTCGCTAATGGACGCTTCAACTCACAAGCCGAAGTGCGCCGCTTCCTAGAGGCTGATCCGTATTATCCGAAGGACATGCCCAATAACGGCATTCGGGCTATGGGCATCACGCGCCTGCTCAAGAAGGTGGTCTATGCCGGATATGTGGAAGCTCCCAAATGGGGCATCTCCATGCGGAAAGGCGAGCATGAACCGCTGATCTCATATGAGACGCATCAGAAGATATTGGCGAACCTGCATGCAGGCGCTCGGCCTGCTGCGCGGATGGACTTCAAAGAGGACTTTCCTTTGCGTGGGTTCGTGGCCTGCGCTGATTGCGGAAAGCCCTATACGGCGGCTTGGTCGAAGGGCTGCCGGAGACACTATCCCTATTATCTGTGCGGTACGCCGGGTTGCCCGTCGTCGCGCAAGTCGATCCCGCGCGCCAAGATTGAAGATGGCATGGCGGAGTTGCTGAAAGAGATGCAGCCCTCTCCGAAGCTGCTCGCTGTCGTCAAAGCGATGATGGCCGATGCATGGGGTAAGAAAGAGGCTCATGCGAAGGCCGCGAAGGCGACCATGCAAAAGCAACTGGCTGGCGTTGATCGCAAGATCGAAGAACTGTTGGATCGGATCGTGGATGCGTCATCGCCCAAAGTGATCGCAGCCTATGAAAACCGCATCGAGTCTTTGGAGAAAGAGAAGCTGATCTTGGCTGAAAAAGTGGAGAAATCGCACCCCAAGACGGGACGGCTGGATGCATTTATCGAACTCGCCATGCGGTTCCTGTCAAACCCTTGGGATATATACGAAAAAGGGAGCTATCAGCTTAAGCATGTAGTGCTGAGATTGGCGTTTCCGCATCCCCCTAAGTATGACCGAGAAAGCGGTTATCGAACTCCAGAATTATCGTTTCCTTTCAAGGTTTTAGGGGATAAAATCGGTGCTGTTTGTGAAATGGTGCTGCTGGAGAGAATTGAACTCTCGACCTCTCCCTTACCAAGGGAGTGCTCTACCTCTGAGCTACAGCAGCGGCGCGGGCGGGGTTTCCCCTATTGGTGGGTCAAATGCAAGCCCAAACTGCGCCGGGGATGTCGTAATCTCGTTGCATTATCTGGACGGCCATGCCGTGCGGCGCTAAACCCTCGCCATGGTGGATGAAGCGAAGACCGAGAAGGAAGACCGCGCGGTGCGGCTGGCAGCGCAATTGCGGGCCAATCTGAAGCGGCGCAAGGCGCAGGCGCGGACACGCGATGATCTTTCCGGTCTTGACCCAAATCGCACGGAGACGCCTCTGAATCGCCCCAATGAAACCGCCAAAGACGACGAGCGCAACGAGAGTTAAGAGACCAAGATGGACAAGATTGTCGTCAAGGGCGGGCGGGAGCTGGCAGGGACAATCCCGATCAGCGGTGCCAAGAATGCCTGCCTGACACTGATGCCCGCCGCCCTGTTGTCGGAGGAGCCGCTGACCCTGACCAACGCGCCGCGTCTGGCCGATATTCGGACGATGACGGAACTTCTGGCCTCGCTCGGCTGCGAGGTGGCGTCATTGCAGGACGGGCGGGTGCTTGCGCTTGGCGCGACGGCCATCACCAATCACCTCGCGCATTATGACATCGTGCGGAAGATGCGCGCCTCGATCCTGGTTCTCGGGCCGCTTCTGGCGCGTGAAGGGCATGGGGTCGTCTCGCTTCCCGGCGGATGTGCCATCGGGGCCCGCCCGGTTGATCTGCACCTTACGGGGTTGGAGGCGATGGGGGCCGAGTTCGACCTGAAGGACGGTTATGTCCATGCAAAGGCCCCCGGCGGGCTGAAGGGCGGCGTGGTGGAGTTTCCGTTCGTCTCGGTCGGTGCGACGGAGAATGTCCTGATGGCTGCAACGCTGGCCAAGGGCACGACCACCATAAGAAATGCAGCGCGCGAGCCGGAAATTGTCGACCTCGCCCGCTGTCTGCGCGCCATGGGTGCCGAGATCGAAGGCGAGGGGACCCCGACCGTGACTGTTCAGGGCGTGGACAGGCTGAATGGGGCGACGCATCGCGTTGTCGCGGACAGGATTGAGCTTGGTACCTACATGATCGCCCCTGCCATCGCCGGGGGTGATGTGGTGCTTCAGGGCGGCAGCCGCGCGCTCGTCGCCGCCTTCGCCAACCGGCTGGAGGCTGCCGATGTGGAGGTCATGAATGTCGATGACGGCCTGCGTGTCCATCGCCGCAATGGCCGCGTCAGTGCTGTCGATTTCCAGACGGAGCCGTTTCCCGGCTTCCCGACCGATCTGCAGGCGCAGTTGATGACCTTGATGACGCTGGCAGAGGGCACGAGCCGCGTCGAGGAGCATATCTTCGAGAATCGCTTCATGCATGTGCCGGAACTGGTGCGCATGGGGGCCAAGATCGACATCGATGGTTCCGCTGCAACGGTGCATGGCGTCGAGACATTGCGCGGAGCGCCGGTCATGGCGTCGGACCTGCGCGCATCCGCCTCTCTTGTGTTGGCGGGGCTGGCGGCAGAAGGTGAAACCACGGTCGCGCGGGTCTATCACCTCGACCGCGGCTATGAACGGGTGGAGGAGAAACTTTCCGCCTGCGGCGCGAATATCGAGAGGATACGCGAAGAAGCATGAGCAGTGATGCAACATTCGAACAGGGTGGCGAGAGGGCGATCCGGCTGAGGGCGGAAAGCAGCGAAGACCTTACGGTAATCTCCTCGCTCGTGCAGGATGCGGTCGGTAAGACCGGCAATGTGCATTACGCGCCGCGCCGCCGCCGCCTTTCGCTGTTGCTCTACCGGTTCCGGTGGGAGGACAAGCCCCGCGCTGATCGCGAGAAGCGGACCCCCGAACGCGTCGCCGCTGCGCTGACCATCGACGATTGCATCCGCGTTCGATCCGCCAAGATCGATCCACGTGACAGGGAGAAGGTGCTGAACCTTCTGTCGCTTAGCTTTGATGGAGGGGAGGACGGCACGGGGCTTCTGACCCTCACATGCTCGGCTGGCGCATCGCTTCAGGCGCAGGTCGAATGCGTGAATGTCGGCCTCGTCGATCTGACGCGCCCTTGGGCTGCGGGGGGAACACCGCAGCATTTCGGATAGCATTGCTGCCTGCCGTTGCGACGCATCCCGATATAGTCTGGCTGAAACGGGGTCCACTGAGATGTCGAGCTGATGTTGGAGATTTGGGGACGCCGGTCATCGTCGAATGTTCAGGCGCTCATGTGGTGTGTGGGAGAGCTGAACCTCGACCACATTCGCCATGACGCCGGGTATATCTACGGCGTGACCGACTCCGCTTCTTTCGCTGCTATGAACCCGAACCGGACCGTACCAGTTCTCCGCGATGCAGGGGGTTCGCCAATATGGGAGACGGGGGCCATCCTGCGCTATCTGGCGGATCGCTATGGCGGTGCCTCATTCTGGCCTAACGACCCAATTGCACGAGCGCATGTCGATATGTGGGCCGAATGGGCGAAGATCAATGTCGCGATGGGCTTCACTGGCCCGATCTTCTGGCGTGTCGCCCGCACGCCGGTGGAGGATCGCGATCCGGACGCAATTGCCGCGGCGCTGACGTCATTCAATGCACTCCTTGTGATCGCCGAGCGACGTCTGCAGGATCATAAATGGCTCGGTGGGGCGGATTTTACCCTCGCTGACATTCAGTTCGGCCATGTCCTCTATCGCTATTTTGACATCGAGATCGAGCGCCCTGAATTGCCTGCTTTGCGCCGTTATTTCGATCGCCTCTTGGACAGGCCAGCCTATCGCAGCCATGTCGCGATTTCCTATGAGGAGCTGGCAGGCTCGTTGCCCGGATGATGCGAGGTCAGCGATCAAAACTGCATGGTCAGAAGACAGTCGTAATGGCCTCGTCAGGGCACGCCACTCTGCCGGAGCCTGCAACATTACCAATGTATGAGGGCCCGTCTGTCCCGCAGCCTGCAACGCACCTGATAGGTGACCATATTGACACGTGACTAATAAATTACTTAATAATCCCTCCATGGATGCGATCTTCAAAGCGCTGAACGACCCGACACGGCGGATGCTGCTCGATCTTTTGCGAGAAAAAGATGGGCAGACCCTGGGCGAGTTGGTCGAGCAGACGGAGGCAGATACCGGGATGACGCGCTTTGGCGTGATGAAACATCTCAAGCTTCTGGAAGATGCGTCGCTGATCGTGGTGCGCCGGGATGGCCGGTTCAAGCACCACTATCTGAACGCGGCTCCGTTGCAGACGGTCATCGACCGCTGGATCGAGCCGCTCCTGGCGAAACCCATGGCGCGGATGGCGCTCGACTTGAAGGCCGTCCTCGAAGGAGAAGACGAGATGAGCAAACCTGATTTCCTGTTGGAGACCTGGATCAAGACAACACCCGAGGCGCTGTGGAATGCGCTGACGCAGCCCGAGATGATCAGCAAGTACAATGTCAACGGCGCGGCCCCGGCAGCGCCCATTTCCGGCACGGGCAGGATCACGCATCTGACGCCGGACGGTAATCCAATGCTGTCGGGGGACGTTTTGACCTTCGATCCGGGACAGAAGCTCGAGATGACGTTTGAACCGCATTGGGAGGAGAATCTGCCGTCCTCCCGCTGCATCTACGAGATCGCGGCGGAGGGTGGGGTATGCAAGCTGACAATCATGCATTTCGATCTGCCGGACGGCATGGAGGATGTGCGCAATGGCTGGATGGTAACGGTGAGCGGTATCAAGACGCTGCTTGAGACGGGCGAGCCGCTGGGCGCGGAGTGGTGAGATGACGACGGAACTTTTCTATCTTGCGCTGACAGCACTGTGGCTTTCCGCGCTTTGGGTGCCATTCATTGTGGGATCGGTGAAGTATGACAGCGCCAATGTCGCCGAGAATTTCGTGATCCCGCCAAGCCCCGCGCGCCTGCCGCCATGGGTTCAGCGCGCCAACCGCGCACATATGAACCTGGTCGAACAATTCGCGCCTTATGCTGTCCTGATCGTAATCCTGCATCTTGCGGGAATATCAAACGGTTGGACCGTTGGTGCGGCAGCAGCATTCTTCTGGCTTCGGCTTGTCCACGCGGCGGTTATGTGGGCGGGTATTCGGATGCCGCTGCGCCCGGTCATTTTCACAGGTACGTGGATCTGCATCATAATACTTGGCTGGCAGGCGCTTCTCGCCTGACGGCCTCGGCGCGCCCTTTTTGGCGCGCCGATGATGATCTGTCAGATAAGACCAAGAACGCTGAGCGCGATTGCAATCGTGCTGAATGCGCCAACAGCGAAGGCCAACGTCCTCACCACCGGAATGCCTGCGGTCTGCACCATGAAATGCACGAGCCGGGCAAAGAAGAACAACATGGCCGCTGTCGCGGTCACCTCGTTCGAGATGCCCGCCGCATTCGCGGCGAGGACGACGGCGGCAAACACGATCAGGTTCTCGATCGCATTCCGATGCGCTGCCATTGCCCGCTCAGCCCAGGGCGCATGGGGTGCCGAGTTCGGCGTTGCGTTACCCAACGCACCCATCAGCCCGCGCACAGCGATCCGGTTCAGGACATAAGGCATCCACATGAGAGCGGTCATGAGGGCGGTGGCGGTCAACCAGTAAAGCTCGGCAGACATCGGATTTCCTTTCAGAGTATTTTATGGACTATTCATTCCATAAAGCTACCTTGCTATTCATGACCAGACAGTCAAGAATAAAAACCGGAAATCACGAGAAGGTTAGACATGCCGCGTCCGCGTTCGTTCGATGAAGAGTTGGCCCTTGATGCAGTGGAAGATCTGTTCTGGCGGCAGGGGTATGAACTGACAAGTTATGCCGACCTGATGGAGGCAACCGGCCTTGGCAAGGGCAGCCTATACGCGGCGTTCGGCGATAAACAGGCGCTCTATCTCCGGGCGCTGCAGCGCTATATTGATCGTGAGGTGGGGCAGGCAGGCGCGCTACTCACTGATGCCTCCCTGACTGGCGAAGCGCGCATTGCGACGCTGATGCAGATGCCAATTGCGGCAGTGACGGACCGGCGGGACAGGCGCGGCTGCTTCCTGTGCAACGCGGCGGTCGATCTCGCCCCGTTCGACCCAGCGGCCGAAGACATGGTGACCACCGCCCTGAATGCCATCTTCGACACTATCAAAGAAACGTTGCAAGCCTGCAAGCCGACCCGCGCGACGCCTGAGGGGCTGTTCGCTGCCTATATTGGCATGCGTGTCATGGCCAAGGCTGGTCTGCCGGTCGAGGCCCTGGTCGCGGCGCGCGAGACGGCGCTGTTGCCCCTGCATGACTGAAGGCGCGGCATGGTCACCCGTTGAACTCGTGCAGGGTGCCGCCTAAACCGGTCCGAGCCCTAATCTGAGCGGACCCTGACACCATGCCTCTTCGCCTCTCACACCAGCAGACCGATTTTGATGAGCGGTTTCGCGATCTTCTGTCGATGAAGCGCGAAGCGGATGAGGATGTGGACAATGCCGTCGCTGCGATCATCGCCGATGTCCGCGCGCGGGGTACCGACGCGGTTCTGGAACTGACGAAGCGCTTTGACCGGTTCGATCTGACCGCCGATACGCTTGCCATCAGCAGTGCTGAAATTGACGAGGCTATCTCCCGCGTGCCCAATGATCAGCGCGCCGCCCTGACGCTGGCTGCTGCGCGCATCCGCGCCTATCATGAACGCCAGTTACCCGAGGATGCGTGGTGGCAGGATGAGGCCGGGGCGGAGCTTGGCTGGCGCTGGACGCCGGTCGACAGCGCCGGGCTCTATGTGCCGGGCGGGCTGGCCGCCTATCCCTCGTCCGTTCTGATGAACGCGATCCCGGCATCGGTGGCGGGGGTGGAGCGATTGGTGATCGCCTCGCCCACCCCGGATGGCGCGCTGAACCCGCTCGTCCTTCTGGCCGCGCGCCTGTCGGGGGTGGAGATGATCTGGCGCATCGGCGGGGCGCAGGCGATCGCCGCGCTTGCCTATGGTGCCGGACCCATCGCGCCGGTGGACAAGATCACCGGCCCCGGCAATGCGTTCGTCGCGGCGGCCAAGCGGCGTGTCTTCGGCCAGGTGGGTATCGACATGATCGCCGGGCCGTCGGAGATCCTCGTAATCGCGGATGGCGACAACGATCCCGACTGGATCGCCATGGACCTAATGAGCCAGGCTGAACATGACGAGGTCGCCCAGTCGATCCTGATCACTACTGACCCGGATTTCGGCGAAGCCGTCGCTGCCGCTGTCACGCGCCAGTTGGAGACTTTGCAGCGCACGTCAATTGCCGGGAAAAGCTGGGCTGATTTCGGTGCGATCATCGTCGTGCGCGATCTCGATCAGGCGGCTGATCTGACAAATCGGATCGCGCCGGAGCATCTGGAACTGTGCGTGGCTGACACCGATGCCCTGTCGGCGAAGATCCGCCATGCGGGTGCGATCTTTCTTGGTGCCCACACGCCGGAGGCGATCGGCGATTATGTCGGCGGGCCCAATCATGTGCTGCCAACGGCGCGGTCCGCCCGGTTCTCCTCCGGTCTGTCGGTGCTGGATTTCATGAAGCGCACGACGCTGGCGCGTATGACACCCGGTGCCCTCTCCCAGATCGGCCCTGCGGCCGAAACACTGGCCCATGCGGAAAGGCTGGAGGCGCATGGCCTCTCCGTCCGCCGACGTCTCGATACAATGAACGAGTGATCCCCATGTCTGAAACCGATCGCCTGAGTGACATCCAGCTTGACGACAGCGGCCTGCCCGCCCCGACGCCAGAGGTGGATCAGGAACGCAAAGTCGCCATCTTCGACCTTCTGGAAGAGAACAGCTTCGCGCTGCCAAACCGTGACGCGGCACAAGGTCCCTATAAGCTCAACCTCGCTGTTCGCGATCGTCGACTGGTCTTCGATGTCCACTCGGAAATGGATGAGCCCGCAGCGGAGTTTCACCTTTCGCTGTCGCCCTTTCGCCAGATCATCAAGGACTACTTCCAGATCTGCGAGAGCTATTTCGATGCGGTCAAGAAACTGCCGCCGAGCCAGATCGAGGCTATCGATATGGGACGGCGCGGCATCCACAATGAAGGTGCGCGCGTCTTGAAGGAACGCCTCGAAGGCAAGGTCGAGATCGATGATCAGACATCTCGTCGCCTGTTCACCCTGGTCTGCGTCCTGCATTTCAAGGGCTGACCGGTTGGCGGACCTCCCCGGTTCCGTGCTGTTTTGCTGCGACCATAACGCGGTCCGCTCGCCCATGGCGGAGGGGATCGCCAAGCAGCTCGTCGGGGACCGTGTGTTCGTGCAGTCGGTCGGCGTCAAGTCGGAGATGGAGATCGACGGTTTCGCCATAGAGGTCTGCCGCGAGATCGGTGTGCCGCTAGGCAGACACCGGGTCAAAAGCTTCGACGATCTGGAGAACTGGGGAGAGGATATCGACAGCTTCGACCTCATTGTTGCTCTCTCCCCAGCATCGCAGCGCCGGGCGCTGGAATATACCCGCCATTTTGCGCTGGAGGTTGAATACTGGCCGACGCTGGATCCGACGGGCCTCGGCGAAAGCCGCGAGGAAAAGCTGGCCGCCTATCGCCAGACCCGTGATCAGCTCGCCGGGTGGATCAAGGAGCGGTTTGGCTGACGCCACTCAGGGGATCAATACGATCTTGCCATGGGCACCCGGTTCCAGCACTGCCGCATGTCCGGCAGCAGCCTCCGCCAGCGGAAACTCGCGCCCGACGACGGGGTGGATCTGACCGTCCGAAGCCGCCATCATGATATCGGCCATGGCAGCCATCATGTCGGCATGGTCAGCATTGAAGAGGGCGATGCCGCGGATATCCAGCTCCTTCATCATGGCAAGGCGGGGCGTGATCGTGATCTCCCCGCGATTGCCGATGATGATGATCCGCCCGTATTTCGCGGCGATCTGCATGTCTGCTTCGAGGTTCACATTGGCCAGCATCTCCAGGATCAGTGACGGGCCGTTACCGCCGGTCAGGCTGGTAACCTCGTCAAGATAGCCATCGGTCAGGTGATTGACCGCATGATCAGCGCCCTGCGCCAGGATCAGGTCGATGCCCCGTTCGGTCCCGGCGCTGCCGATCACATGCATGCCCGCGCGTTTTGCCAGTTGGATCGCCGCCGTGCCGACCGCGCCGCTGGCCCCGTGGATGAACACGGTCTCCCCTGCCTCGCCCCCGCCGCGCCGGAAGAGGGCATAGTGGGCCGTGGCATAAGGGACCCCGAAGGCGGCGGCCTGCTCGAACGTCACGCGATCCGGCAGCGCGAGCACATCGGTCAGCTTGCGCACCACTTTCTCTGCATAGCATCCGGTCATGTCGAAGCCGAGCGCGGTGCCGACGACCACACGGTCGCCGATGCCGAAGCTTTTCACCCCGTCGCCGACCGCCGCGATCATACCGCCCGCATCGCCGCCGGGAATGTAGGGCAGATCGGGCACGATGGCGTAAGCCCCGCCGCGCATATAGGTATCGGCGGGGTTGATCCCGGCGGCCCTCACCTCGATCAGAACCTCGCCGGGGCCAGGCTCCGGGTCCGGGACATCATCCAGTTGCAGGACCTCGGGTCCACCGAAGGCATGGGCGCGGATGGCTTTCATCGTCTCTCTCCCGGTTCGTGAGCGAAGATACCACATGATCTCAGCGGCAAATGGTGCAAAACGCAAACGCTTCCTCGCTGCATGGTGGCTGCGGCACCGTGGATATGTCAGCAGCCACGCCACATCTTGCTTTTCGGCGATATTCGCTGCATGTAACGCGCGCTCGTTCTGCGCGGGCATGCAACACGTCACGGAGACAGTATGGCCAAGGAAGAAACGCTTGAGTTCCCCGGGGTCGTGATCGAGCTTTTGCCCAACGCGACATTTCGGGTGGAGCTTGAGAACGGCCATGAGATCATCGCCCATACGGCAGGCAAGATGCGCAAGAACCGCATCCGCGTGCTGGCAGGTGACAAGGTCACGGTGGAAATGACCCCCTATGACCTGACCAAGGGTCGCATCACCTACCGCTTCAAGTAAGCCGCCATGCGCCTGATCCTCGGCTCCGCCTCGCCCCGGCGACGCGAGTTGCTGGCGCAGATCGGTGTGGTGCCGGACGCAATCCTGCCGCCCGATATCGAAGAGATCCCGCAAAAGGGCGAAAGCCCGCGCGCCTATGCGCTGCGGCTGGCGAAGGACAAGGCGGCAGCGGTGGAGGCTGCGCCGGATGATCTGGTCCTGTGCGCCGATACGGTGGTGTCGGTCGGTGCGCGTATCCTCGAAAAACCGGCTGATGAGGCTGAGACGGCTGCGTTTCTGAACCTGCTGTCAGGCCGCCGCCATCGCGTGCGTACGGGCGTCGCCTTGCGAAAGGGTGACCGGGTCTGGACCCGGCTGAGCGAGGCGCAGGTGAAGTTCAAGCGCCTCTCGGATGCCGAGATCACCGCCTATATCAGCACCGGCGAATGGCGGGGCAAGGCGGGCGGCTATGCGATTCAGGGCCGCGCGGCGGCCTTTGTGCCGTGGATTTCCGGCAGCTACACGGCAATTGTCGGCCTGCCGCTCTGCGAGGTTTCCGGGCTGATGCAGGCCGCTGGATATCCGATGCCCAAGGCAGATGCGCCATGACGCGTGTAATTGCGATAGAGCCGCGCGAGACCGGCACATTGGTCGCGCTGGTGGTCGATGGTCAACTAGAAGACCTGTTGATCGATCCGCCCACCACCGACGATGCGCCCCAGATGGAGGAGATCCATCGCGTGCGCGTGCGCCGACTGATCCCCAAACAGGGCGGCGCGATGGTGAAGCTTGAAGGCGGGCTGTCGGGCTATCTGCGCGATACATCTGGCTTGAAGGAAGGCGCATTGGTTATCGCGCAGGTCTCCGGCATTGCGGAGCCGGGCAAGGCGGTTCCGATGACATCGCGCCGCCTTCATCGGGGGAAATATGCGATCCTGACGCCGCATGCACCCGGCGTGAACATCGCGCGGTCCTTGAAGGACCCGGCGGAGCGCTCGCGCCTTACCGCGATAGGTGCCGAGCGCATCGGCGAGGAGGGCGCCGGCCTCATCCTCCGCACAGCCGCTGCGGGCGAAGAGCGTGACCGCATCCTTGCCGATATCGACGATCTGTTGGCCATGGAAGCTGTCATCGCCGAGGCTGTCGCCACAGGTGGCCCGCCCGGGAAGCTCGCCGAAGCCCCGGCGGCAGAGGTCACTGCCTGGCGCGAATGGGGAGAACCTGACGAGGTTATCCGCGAGGAAGGTCTTTTTGACCGGATGGGATTGTGGGACGCCATCGATGCCATCCGCCGCCCCCGCGCCGATCTGCGCGAAGGCGCATGGATGTCGGTGGAACCTACCGCCGCCCTGATCGCCGTTGATATCAATACCGGTCCTGACATGGCAGGCAACGCGGCAGCCAAGGCGAACCTGTCGGCCTGCGCTGATCTGCCAAGGCAGTTGCGCTTGCGCGGTCTTGGTGGCCAGATCACCGTCGACTTCGCCCCCATGCGCAAGGTCGACCGCAAGGCCGTCGAGACGGCGCTGAAACGCGCTTTCGCCGCCGATCCGATCCAGACGACCTTGGCGGGCTGGACCCCGCTTGGCTGTTTTGAACTGACGCGAAAGCGCGAACGCCGCCCTTTGACGGAGGTCCTGCCCGATGCCTGACTGCCCGATCTGCAAACAGGAAGCCGTGCGCGACTATCGCCCGTTCTGTTCCAAACGCTGCGCCGATATCGATCTTGGTAGATGGATGACAGGCGGTTACGCGGTCCCCTCAGAAGAGCCAGTAGAGCCCGAAGACCTGCTGGCTGCAATTGAAGCTGAACGCAAACCTGGGTCCGACTGATCCCATTGGGCAAAACCGTGAAATCGGTCTGGACAGACCATCAGCGCTGACATAAACAACCCAAGTTTTCGGCTCGCCGAGATCGCCCGGATAGCTCAGTTGGTAGAGCAGCGGATTGAAAATCCGCGTGTCGGCAGTTCAAATCTGTCTCCGGGCACCACTACCTGTCCCCCGACTGGCTGCCAAAGCCCGTGCGATCCCGCCACGATTACGGCCTCACGGGCGCGGGCAACTGGCCAGCCCATAGCTCTCAGGTGCCAAGACCCCATCCCCTGCCAAGCCCGTTTGCAAAACTGACGATCATGGCGACCCCGGCAGGATTCGAACCTGCAACCTGCCCCTTAGGAGGGGGCTGCTCTATCCAGTTGAGCCACGGGGTCGTGCGGCCATCTTATGCGTCGCTCGTCGCGCCCTTGCAAGCATCTGGTGGCCGCGTGGATATGCGCGCTCTTGCGATGGGTGCCTGATGATCCATACTCGGCCTAATGGCTGTCGCATTTTCGCCGTGAGATCGGTGCACCAATGGTGGCAACCGACGATAATGGAACAGGGAGGTGGCCCATGCGGCTTGCCAAATCACTCCGCTCGCTGATTGCCAGTGTTTCTATTCTCGCCCTTGCGTCCTGCGCGCCCGCTGGTGGCCCGCAGGCCCCGCCCGGATCGGGATCAGGGCCGCAGACCGTCTCGCAGCGTAGTGCCAGCGATCAGCGCACCGGCGATCAAAACCACCCGAAGATACTCGCGCAATTTGGAGGGGAGATCGCTGACGAGCGACTGAAGGCCTATGTTCGCAATATCGGTCAGCGCCTTGCTTCGCAGACCGAGCAGCCCAATGCGCGCTGGACGTTCACGGTGCTCGACAGCCCGGTGGTTAACGCCTTTGCGTTGCCAGGCGGTTACATCTACGTCACGCGCGGACTGGTGGCGCTCGCCAATGACGAGGCAGAATTGGCAAGCGTGATCGGGCATGAAATCGGCCATGTGACCGCCGCCCATTCGGCGCAGCGTCAGGAACAGGCGGGAATCGCACAACTGGGCGTTCTGGGTGCAACGATTTTTGGAGCCGCCATCGGCCTTTCCGGTCCAGCGCTGCAATCTGTCACGCAGCTTGGCAGCACGCTTGGCCAGGGTTATGTCGCCTCCTATTCTCGCAATCAGGAATTTGAGGCTGACAATCTAGGTATCAGATACATGGCGCAGTCTGGTTACGATCCGCAGGCGGGATCTGATTTTCTGGCCAACCTTCAGGCAGAGACCAAGCTGCAGGCCCGGATTGCAGGCGGCAGGTACAATCCAAACCGTGTCGATTTTTTCGCATCGCACCCGGCGACGGCGCAGCGTGTCAGCCAGGCCGCTGCCATCGCGCAGCGGCTTGGTGTCGAAGGCGCGCCGCGCAATCGAAACCGTTTTCTCGCGGCAATCGATGGCATGGTATATGGCGACAGCGCCGAGCAGGGCTTCGTGCGCGGCCAGCGCTTCGTTCACCCCAAATTGCGGTTTGAGTTCACCATGCCGCGCCAGTTCAAGATTCAGAACTCCGCCGCCAAGGTGACGGCAGCCGGTCCGAACGGGTCAGGCATCATCTTTGATGGCGATCGTGCTCGCGGCGGTTCGGTCGACGCCTATATCGCCCGCGTCTGGGCACCCGGCATTGCGGAGAATGCCCGTGTCGGGCAACTGTCCGGCTTGCGGCGTCTCAACATCAACGGGTTGAGCGCAGCAGAGGCGGTCCTGCCTGTCCAAACCCGGAACGGTGTCAGCATTTTGCGCATGACGGCGATCCGCAAGGGCGACACCATCTACCGCTTTCTCGGTGTGCAGCCGCAGGGTCAGGACGGACTGGCCAGACCCATGGCGCAGGCGGCCCGCAGTTTCAACGCCCTGACCGCGCAGCAGGCGGCGCGCGAAAGACCGCTGCGGATCGGCATCCGCACCGTACAGCGCGGCGACACGGTGGCGCGACTGGCCGACCAGACGCCCTTCAACGACTTCAAGAGGAACCGCTTTCGCGTGCTGAACGGCATCCCGACCGGCGGAGCGGTCCGGGCGGGCGACAAGGTCAAGCTGATCGTTCGCTAGTCACGCCCAAGGGCCGGTCATGGGGCCTCAGACTTCCACGGGTGGTTGGCGGGCAGGTTTTCCGCCAACCCCCAACGATGCGCGGCATAACCTTCCAGCCGCTCCCGATCAGCCTGATCGGCGGACGCGATGGCGACAACCTCGCCCAGCTTTCCATCCAGCCTGAGCGCAGTGCCGAAGGGTCGCATCAGACGAATGTCGTCGGTTGCCGCCAGATCAATGCTGTAGGTCGACTTCGATCCAACCAGCGTGCCATCGATCCAGATCTGCATCTCGTCCGCCGCGCTGTCATAGCGGCTGAGGAAGAGATGCGGTGCCCCTTTGTAATCGACCACTGGCGAAGGCGAGAGATTGGTGTTCACGCCGTTCATCAACTCGTACCGGGCGCGAAATTCCGTTCCGTTCTGGGCGCGGATGGCAAGGTTGGTGTTCCTGAATTCGAGCAGTGCTTCGGACCCGTTGGTTACCAGATCGACCTCGGCAACCAGGAGGAGGCACATATCCGGGTGGAGCGCCGCACCGACCCCTTCGAGATCATCGTCGCCGTTGAAGTCCACCGCAGGCAGACCATTCAATCCGACCGGGTTCAGAATGGGGCGGCGGGCGGTTTCGGACGCGGTCACCGTGACCGCGGATGGGGACTTGTCAGTCCAGCCCGTGACCTCCGCTCCGTCGAGGGTCAGGGTCGCGAGGGTCTGCGCGTCCCACCATGACAGTATTCCGGCGTCCGCAGGGCTCCACCCAGCTGTGGGGGGGTGTGCCTCTTCCGCTTCGGTGGCGGCGGTGATGGTGATCGGCGGCGTCATCTCCCCCGACTGGACGAGGTAGAGCGACCAGATATCATAAGTCTGATCGGGTGAAAGGCCGGGCGCGATCACGCTGGCAATGCGGCCGCGCTGGCCGGCCGCTGCCGTGCCTGATCCGATGATCGTGGTTGCGTCCGGGGCGGGGCTGCCCGTGGGGAGGGCGAGCACGTGCAGCGTGCCGTCCTCGTTCGCGGTCGCTTCGACGGTAATCGTGGACGGGGTGACATTTGCAGCCTCAGGGGCCTTTTGCCAGACCGGCAGGACCGCTGCCAGCGGGAACCGATCAGTCAGACCGTGGGTGCCCCCGGCAAGATGCTGATGCGCCGCCCAGACCAGCGCACCGATGGCGCGCATCTGCGTCATAGAGAAGTGCACATCGCCATTCGGGATGATCATGTGATCGATCACATAACTCGTCTCGTCCCGCCCGGCACCAAGGTCGCTGACCACTCCGTCCGGCCCGACCCGCCAGCGCGACAGGGCGGCGAGCGAATCGTTGATCGCCGCTGCATATTCGTCCTGTTCCGCAATCGTCACGAAGTACCAGGGGGCATCGGGGATGTTCACCTGCGCGCGCTCGAAGGCGCGCAACTGCGCCAGTCGCATGGCGTAATTGGCCAGAGAGGGATGCGAGAGATCGTCTGATGCCCGCGCCTCCGCTGCGTCGGTTTCGCCCTGCAACCAGACCTTGCCCTGCAGGAAGATCGCCTCGCCAGCAGCCAGACGTGCGCGCATCGTACCCGGCAGCGTCACCGCCCGCGCATTGAAGTTAACGCCGCCAAGCGGGGCTGAGCCATCATCGTAGTCAGGCATGAACGCATCGAGGTTTTTGCCAGCATCGGAGAATTTCGCCATCAGAACGCCAGCGGCGTAGAGACCGTCGGGCCCGCTCATATCGCCGTCAATAATCGCCTCATGCACACCGATCAGCGGCCCTGCGCCCCCGGCAGCGGGTGGAATATCAGCCTCGTCCAGCTTGCCCTCATAGGTCACGCCATCCAGATCAGCGCTTTCGCCGCTGGCCAGCAGGCCATAGGGTCGCCAGCCGGGCGCATCCGTCATCATCTCCACCGCCGGGTTCAGTACCCGCAGCGGGGCAGGCGCATCACCGACTTCGTTGAAGCCGGTCATGTTCGATTGTCCCTGCCCCTCCCACCAGGCGAAGGCGGTTTGTGGAAAATCGACGACCAAAGGTGGCATGACGGGCGGTTCGATCATGATCGGCGGGGGCCCGAAACGGCGTGCCTTGCGAGCGAGAGAGGGCAGAGTGAGAGAAAAGCCGAGCATGAGGCCTCCGACGGTCAAAACAGGGTGCCCGACCGGCCAGAAGGCCGGATCGGACGTGCACAGGGCGGGGGAACGGGGCGATCCGGCAGCGCAGATCACGACGGGGGCTTATCGCGCAGAAAGGCAAAAATTTTATTAAAGAGGAGGGAATGAGTGCGCAGATGGCATTTGCGCATGTTCTGCGGTCTGCGCAGCTCGCTGATGCCTTAAATTCGAATAAAGTATTAATTTAACTCTTCATTAATTGAGTCGACCTCAGAAGAGGCGCGGGGCGACGGGCGTGCGGGTGACCTTTGTGGAGAGGTTTGCATGACCGATTTGACGGCGCGGTATCACGACCGCGAAATCCTGACCGTGTCGCACGGGATCAAGCGCGCGATGGACATCCTTGGCGCTGTGCTGGGTCTGGTGCTGACCAGTCCGGTGTTTCTTCTGCTGATGATGCTGATGACCTTCGCCGGAGCTCCGCTTTTCTTTCGCCAGCGTCGGATCGGGCGCGGCGGTGTTGTGTTTGATTGCCTGAAGTTCAGGACCATGGCCGTGGACGCGGAAGCATCAATTTCCGCCGTTCTCGGGGCTGACCGGAATGCTGCCGATCACTGGGCGCAACGTCAGAAGCTACGGCATGATCCGCGTATCACACCGCTCGGTCGCCATCTGCGCCGATGGGGGATTGATGAGTTGCCGCAACTCATTAACGTGCTGCGCGGCGAAATGAGCCTCGTCGGTCCCCGCCCCGTCATCACGCCTGACAATCGGGGCTACCCGGCGGACCGTGCCTATGCCGACAGCCTGGCCTTTCAGGCGTATCTCAGGGTGCGGCCTGGCATTACCGGTCTGTGGCAGGTGCGCGGCGGAGCGGATCTGCCTTATCGCCACCGGGTGTCGTTGGATCAGCGCTACGTTCGGTCATGGTCGCTGGGGCTCGATATCTGGATTCTTGCGGTGACGCCGCTGGCTCTCTTGCGTCGTAAATCCTTCTGAGGACCGACCTTGGGTCGGGTCAGGCTTTAGTGAGCCTCGGCCCAGCTCTTTCCCGTACCGGCATCTGCGACCAGCGGGGTCGACAGTTCGACCGCGGGCATGTTGGCTGCTTCCATGACCTTGCGCACAACGGCGATGGTCTCGTCCGCCTCACGCTCTGGCACTTCGAAGATCAGCTCGTCATGTACTTGCAACAGCATCCGTGCAGTCAGCTTGGCCTTCGCCAATGCAGGCTGAATGCGGATCATGGCACGGCGGATCACATCTGCGGCGCTGCCTTGAATGGGGGCGTTGATTGCGGCGCGCTGCTGGAACCCGGCCTGCGGGCCGCCAGCATTGATCTGGGGAGTATTTATGCGCCGCCCGAACACCGTCTCGACATATTGCTGTTCCTTGGCGGTTGCGATGGTCTTGTCCATATAGGCGCGGATGCCGGGGAATTTCTCGAAATAGGCGTCGATAAAGCGTTTTGCCTCCTCGCGCGGGATGCGCAGATTGTTGGCAAGACCGAAGGCTGAAATGCCGTAGATCACGCCGAAATTGATCGCCTTCGCCTGACGGCGGATCATCGGATCCATACCTTCGATGGGCACGCCGAACATCTCCGACGCGGTGGCGGCATGAATGTCCTGGCCTTCGGCGAATGCCTCTTTCAGGGGGGCGATATCGGCGATATGGGCCAAGAGGCGCAATTCGATCTGGCTGTAGTCGAGGCTGATCAGGATATTGCCCGGCCCGGCGATGAACGCCTCGCGAATGCGGCGCCCTTCTTCGGATCTGACGGGAATATTCTGCAGGTTCGGGTCGGTGGAGGCGAGGCGGCCCGTGTTCGCCCCGGCAATTGAATAGGACGTGTGCACCCGCCCGGTTTCCGCATTGATGTGGTTCTGGAGGGCATCGGTATAGGTGCCCTTCAGTTTGGAAAGCTGCCGCCAGTCCAGCACGCGCGCGGGCATGTCGTGGCCCTGAGCGGCCAATGCCTCCAGCACATCCGCGCCGGTGGCGTAGGCCCCGGTCTTGCCCTTCTTGCCGCCTTCGAGCCCCATCTTGTCAAAGAGGATCTCGCCAAGCTGCTTGGGGGAGCCGACATTGAAATTCTGCCCGGCCAGCTCATGTATCTCCGCCTCCAGCCCCGCCATCTTCTGCGCGAAGGTGTTGGAGAGACGCGAGAGCGCATCGCGGTCGACGAGGATGCCGTGCCGCTCCATCTGCGCCAATACCGGCACCAGCGGACGCTCCATCGTCTCGTAGACCGTTGTGACGCGCTTGGTCACCAGCCCCGGCCGCAAGGCCTGCCAGAGGCGGAAGGTGACATCCGCATCTTCGGCGGCGTAGGGGGCGGCCTTGTCGATCTCCACCTTGTCGAAGGTGATCTGCGATTTGCCGCTGCCGATCAGGGTCTTGATGGGGATGCATTCATGGCCGAGATGGCGGAGCGCCAGCGCGTCCATCCCGTGGCCTCCGATCCCCGCATCCTGCGCATAGGACAAAAGCAGGGTGTCATCGAACGGGCCGACGGTGATGTCGTGGCGCGCGAGGATCTTCAGATCATATTTCATGTTCTGCGCGATCTTCAGAACGGATGCGTCTTCCAGCATCGGCTTCAGCATCGCCAGCGCGTCTTCGAGGTCCATCTGCCCTTCGGCCCGCTGCGCCGCCCCCAGCAGATCACCATCGCCAGTGACATGGCCAAGTGGGATATAGCACGCCTTGCCCGGTGCGGTGGCGAGCGAGACACCGACCAGATCGGCGACCATTTCATTGAGCGATGTCGTTTCAGTATCGACCGCGACCACGCCGCGCTTGTAGGCAGCATCGATCCACGCCTGAAGCGCGGTGCCATCGCGCACAACCTCGTAGGTGGAATGGTCGATCGCCGTCACCTCCGGCACCGCGGCGGCCTCCGGCGCGGCCTTTGCGGTGGCGCTGGCAACCGGGGTGATCTTCGGCGGCTCTTCGCCCAGCGATGCGGCGATGCGCTTGGTCAGTGTGCTGAATTCCATCTCGGCCAGAAACCCGAGCAATGCGTCGGCATCGGGTTGCTTGCGCGCCAGCTCGTCATAGTCGGGCAGGTCCGGTACCCGATCGTCCAGCGTGACCAGCCGTTTGGAGATGCGGATTAGCTCAGCATTGTCGATGAGCGCCTGACGGCGCTTGGGCTGCTTAATCTCTTCCGCCCGCTCCAACAGCGTTTCCAGATCCCCGTATTCATTGATCAGGAGGGCGGCGGTCTTCACCCCGATGCCGGGCGCGCCGGGCACGTTGTCCACGCTGTCCCCGGCGAGCGCCTGAACATCGATCACGCGATCGGGGCCGACGCCGAACTTTTCGAACACCTCGTCATGGCCGATTTCCTTGTTCTTCATCAGATCTGCCATGGAGATGTTCTCATCGACCAGTTGCATCAGGTCCTTGTCAGAGGAGACTATGGTGACCTCCGCACCCTCCGCCGCCGCCTGGCGCGCATAGGTCGCAATGATGTCGTCAGCCTCAAACCCGTCGATTTCGATGCAGGGCAGGTTGAAAGCGCGGGTTGCCTGCCGGATCAGCCCGAATTGCGGTCGCAGATCCTCTGGCGGCTCGGGGCGCTGCGCTTTGTATTGGTCGTAGATCTCATTGCGAAAGGTTTTCGACGAGGCGTCAAAAATGATCGCCACATGGGTGGGCGTGTCATCGCCTTTCAGATCTTCAAGCATCTTGTGGATCATGTTGCAGAACCCGCTTACCGCCCCGACGGGCATGCCATCGGATTTGCGCGTCAGTGCGGGCAGCGCATGATAGGCGCGAAAGATAAAGCCGGAGCCATCGACGATGTAGAGGTGGTCATCTTTGGTGGCGGGCATGGGAGGGGTCCTCTCGCGTGATCGGCGGACAATGCCGGATGGCGACCAAAGTGCCAAGGGGGTGGGCGCGGCGTGGGGGGCGAAGGGCGGAGTATGGATATTTGAAGAAGAGAAAGCCGATATGCGTGCGCCCCGCCGCAACGGGGCACATGTCTTTTTCAGTGATTATGACGCGGCGTGGTCGAGCGAACGTTCTGAAATTTGATCGCCAGATCGATGCAGCCGCCCTGCGCCAGTTGGGTGACGTGGTTGCGCGCCAGTTCCTGCCAGGGGGTCTGGCTTTCGGGAGGGACGAGGGGGCCAGCGGCTTTGCGGGCTTCCCATTCCGCCTCGTCCACCAGCGCGTTGCAGGTGCCGTTGTTCAAGTCGATGCGGATCATGTCGCCGGTCTTGAGGTAAGCGAGCCCGCCGCCCGCCGCTGCCTCGGGCGATGCGTTCAGGATCGAGGGGCTGTCAGCAGTGCCGGACTGGCGGCCATCGCCGATGGTCGGCAGGCTCAGCACACCTTCCTTCAAAAGATGATCGGGCGGCTGCATGTTCACGACCTCCGCCGAGCCGGGCCAGCCGATGGGACCCGCGCCCCGGATGACCAGTACGCAATGGGCGTCGATCTTGAGGTCGGGATCGTTGATCCGGTCGTGATAATCCTCCGATCCGTCGAAGACGATGGCGCGCACGTCGCAGACGCCCTCATTGCCCGGCTCGCTCAGATACCTGTCGCGGAATTCCTTGGAGATGACGGAGGTTTTCATGATTGCGGTGTCGAAAAGGTTCCCGCTCATCACCACGAAGCCCGCCTTGGTCTGCATCGGGTCGTCATAGCTGCGGATCATCTCACGATCCCAGCTATGCTGACCTTTCACGTTCTCGGCCATGGTCTTGCCGGTGACGGTCTGTGCCTCGTGCAGCCGGCCTGCCGCTTCCAGTTCCGCCATCACGGCGGGGACACCGCCTGCGCGAAAGAACCGCTCTCCCAGATAGGTGCCGGCGGGCTGCATGTTCACGATCAGCGGCACGTCATGGCCGTGGATCTGCCAGTCGGAGGGTTTCAGATCGACCCCCATATGGTTGGCAATCGCATGAAGATGCGGCTGGGCATTGGTCGACCCGCCGATGGCGGAATTGGTGGCGATGGCGTTCAGGAACGCCTCACGCGTCATGATGTCGGAGGGTTTGAGATCGTCATAAGCCATCTCGACGATCCGCTTGCCGGTCTCGTAGGACATGGCCATCCGCTCCGTATAGGGTGCGGGGATGGCGGAGCAGCCGGTCAGCGACATGCCGAGCGCTTCGGCCAGCGCGTTCATGGTGGAGGCTGTGCCCATCGTGTTGCAATGGCCGAGCGACGGGGCGGAGCCCGCTGCGCCGCGCAGGAATTCCTCCTCGGTGATCTCCCCCGCGCCGAGCCGCCGCCGCATCCGCCAGATCGCGGTGCCGGAGCCGACAAGATTGTCCCCTTCAAAGAACCCGTCCAGCATCGGCCCGCCCGATAGGACGATGGCCGGGATATTCATCGTCGCCGCCGCCATCAGGAGCGCGGGTGTGGTCTTGTCACAGCCCGTCGTCAGCACCACTGCATCGATGGGATAACCATGGAGCGCCTCAACCACGCCAAGATAGGCGAGGTTCCGGTCAAGCGCAGCTGTCGGGCGCTTCGATGTCTCCTGAATGGGATGGACCCCGAATTCCATCGGAATGCCGCCCGCCTCCCGTATGCCTTCGCGCACGCGCGGGGCGAGATGTTCGTGGATCTTGTTGCAGGGCGAGAGGTCAGACCCCGTCTGCGCAATCCCGATAATCGGCTTGCCGGAGGTCAGCTCATCGAATGTGTAGCCGTTATTCGTGTACCGCTCGATATAGATCGCGGCCATGTCGGGGCGATGGCTGTTCTGAAACCACTCGGCGGAGCGGAAGCGTTTCTTGTCGGTCATGGGGTCTCCTCCTGCACGCGTTCTCGCGTTTGGGAGGAGACTAGCGCCAAGGGCGCGGCGTTGGGAAGCGCTGTTCTGGCAGGATGATCAGAGAAGCGTCTGCAATTGCATGGCAACGCTCATATCGCCTTCGACCTTGATTTTGCCGGTCAGAAAAGCCGTCATCGGGTTCAGTTTGCCGCTAACCAGTTTTTCGAGGTTTTTGCGCGACAGGGTGATGGTGCAATCCGCCTCCATATCCTGCCTTGTGACCTCTCGCTTGTTGATGATGACGACGCCATCCTTGCCGCAATCGAATTTCATCACGCGGTCAAAATCGGATGCCGCCACCTTGTCGCGCATTTCCTGCGGGATTTCGTCTTCGGGATCGGTCATCCAAATATCACTCCAACCAGCCACAGCGAAATTGCCGGGAACGCGACGAGGATAACGACGCGAATGAGATCGCTCAACACAAAGGGCGCGACGCCCTTGTAGGTGTCCGAGATCGGCACGCCCCGCGCGATGGAGGAGATGATGAAGAGGTTCATGCCCACCGGCGGCGTGATCAGCCCGACCTCCACCACAATCAGCGCGAGGATGCCGAACCAGATCGCGGTCTCTTCCGCCGTCATGCCGAAATCGAGGCTTTCGATGACCGGAAAGAAGATCGGGATGGTCAGAAGGATCATCGAGAGGCTGTCCATGACGCAGCCAAAGACGAGGTATAGAAGCAGCATGGCAATCAGGATCGTATAGGGGCCGAAACCCTGACCGGTGACCCAATCGGCCAGCCCCTGCGGCGTCTGCGTGAGGGCAAGGAAGGAATTGAACACCTGCGCGCCGAAGACGATGAAGAAGATCATCGCCGTGGTCGATGCCGTGTTCAGCACGCATTCGATGAAGGTCTTGAGGTTCAGACCCCCCGTCAGAATGCCGTAAAGCCCGGCGAGCACGGCACCGACGGCGGCGCCCTCGGTCGGGGTGAAGAGCGCCTGCTGGCCGGGGCGGAACCAGTTGCTGTCGCCCGCAATGCCCCACATCACGAGGCCAAAGATGAGGACGACGGGCCAGACGCCGACAAGGGCGCGCATACGCTCGCCAATGGGTTTGCGTGGCAGGCTCGTCGCCTCATCCGGACGCAGGCGCACATAGATGGCGACGGTGGCCATGTAGCCCGCCGCTGCCAGCATGCCGGGCAGGAGGGCGGCAGCGAACATCTTGGCGATGTTCTGCTCGGTCAGGATCGCATAGATAACGAGAATGATAGAGGGGGGGATGAGAATGCCAAGCGTGCCGCCTGCCGCCAGAACCCCGGTCGAGAGGCGGCCTGAATAGCCATAGCGCTTCATCTCCGGCAGGGCGACCTGACCCATCGTGGAGACCGTAGCGAGGGACGATCCGCAGACCGCGCCAAATCCCGCACAGGCCCCGACGGAGGCCATGGCGACGCCGCCTCTCAGATGGCCCATCCAGTCGGCGGCGGCACGAAACAGCGCCTGGCTCATCCCCGACTTCGTCGCGAACTGACCCATCAGAAGGAACAGAGGCACAATCGACAGGGAGTAGGATGAAAACGTCTCGTAACTGACGGATTTCAGCTGTGCCATCATCATGCTGGGGCGACCAAGTACGATCCAGATGCCAATAAAGCCAGTAAGGAATAGCGCAACGCCGATGGGCATCCTGAGAAAGATCAGGACCAGCATCAGCGCAAAGCCGAGAAGCGAGAGTGTGAAGCCGTCCATCAGGCGGCCATATCGGCTGGTTTTTCGCCCCGCATCAGCTCGTTCACGCTGCGCCAGACGGTGTAGGTGGCCGCAACGGCAAAGAGGATCGCGCCGATCATCGACAGCCCATAGCCCCAGCCAACCGACAGACCCAGCTCATAAGTCTCCTCTCCATAAGAGAACTTGTCGGCGGTGCCGAGCCACAGCCGCCATGCAATCAGGATGGCAGCAGTGGCCAGCGCAATATTGCCCAGAAGCTCCCAGAACAGCTGAAGCCGCTTGGACATGCCGCTGACAAAGATGTCCACGGTCACATGGCCGCGCTTAATCTGACACCAGGGCAGGAAGGAGAATACGGCGATGGCGCAGCCCATTTGCACCAGTTCATAATCACCGCGGATCGGGCTGAGACCAGCGAAGATGAAGGCCCGGCCGATGACCGACGCGACAGTGACGAGAGCCATCGCAGCGAGAATGACGCCCCCGAACAGCGCCAGCCAGTAGGCCGCCTTTTCGAGCGCATTGCCCACCGCGCGCTCCGCATCGGGGGCCAGACCTGCCTCGCTCATCATATGCCTTTCCACTCCACCTTCGATATTTCTAGGATGTGCGGGGAGAAATGAAAAGGGGCGCGCCGCATGGCAGCGCGCCCCCTGTCCTTTGGTGTGGCCTTGCCGGTCAGTTACGCGTTCCGGCGTATTTTTCCATCAGCGCCTTGGCATCGGCCAGGCGTTCCGCACCGTTTTCGGTATTGGCGGCCCATGCCTCCACCAACGGGGCGGCCTGGTCCTCCCAGCGGGCGCGCTCCTCATCGGTCAAGGTGTAGATCTCGTTGCCGGTGCCTTTGATAACCGGCGACATGGCTTCGTCACCTTCCTTCATCGCGCGTCCCGCCCAGGCGGAGGCTTCGAGCCCCGAATTGGCATCGATCACCGCCTTGATATCGTCAGGCAGGCTTTCGTAGCTGTTCTTATTCATCGCCCAGATGAAGAAGGTGTTATAGAGCGAGCGGTCGCCGCCGATATAGGTGTGACTGTCGGCCAGTTCATGCACTTTCAGGGGTACGGTGATTTCCTCGGGGATCACACCGCCATCAACAACACCTTTGGACAAAGCTTCGGGGAAGGCCGGAACCGGCATGCCGACCGGCGTGGCGCCCATGCTTTCCAGAAGGCCATTTGCGGCACGGGACGGGCCGCGCAGTTTGAGGCCATTCATGTCTTCCAGCGTCTTCACCGGCGGGCCCTTCTTGTGGATCACGCCGGGGCCATGGACATGGACCGCGATCAGATGCACGTCCTTGAGATCGTCAAGGCCATGTTTCTGGATATAGTCCCACGCGGCCATGGAGCTCTCTTCAGCGTTGTTCGTCGTCACGAACGGCTGTTCCAGCGCTTCGGTCGAAGGGAAGCGACCCGGCGTATAGGCGGGCAGCGCCCAGCCGCAGTCGATGACCCCGTCCCGGATCTGATCGTAAAGCGCGGGCGGTTTCCCGCCAAGCTGCATGCCCGGGTACAGTTCGACCTTCAGCTTTCCGCCGCTTTCCGCTTCGACCTTTTCGATCCACGGCTCCATGAACCGCGAGGGCACTGCCCCTTTAGGAGAGATGAAGTGTTGGCAGCGCAAGGTGACGTCAGCGGCGGATGCGGCCGACCCGGCCAGCGACCCGCCCGCAATGATCGCGGCAACAAGCGCCGAGGAGAATAGCTTATTCATGTGACCTCCCAGTCAACGTGATGGATCGTTGTTACGATTCAACTTGGTAAACCAGACGAAGAATGAGAGGTTTTGAGCGCGCAATGCAAGCACTTGACCACCGCGCTGACTTCATAAAGCCTGAATTTCAACCTAGAGGGGTCTGCGATGCACATCCGGGCAGCCATCTTCGACGTATTCGGCACGGTTGTCGATTGGCGAACGGGCGTCGCCACGGTGCTTCAGCGTGCCTTCGCGGCCAAGGGAATTATCCATGATGCCCATGCTTTCGCCGATGACTGGCGCGGGCAATATCAGCCGGCGATGGAGCGTATCCGATCCGGCGTGCGTGGATATGTGCCGCTTGACGATCTGCACCGCGAGAATCTGGATATCGTTCTGAACGAGCGCGGCCTCGATGATGTTTTCAACGCGGAGGAACGCGACGGCATTAACCATGCCTGGGAACAGCTGCCGCCCTGGCCGGACAGTTTTCATGGCCTGACCTTTATTCGCAATCATATGCCGATCGCGCCCTGCTCCAACGGCTCCATCGCGCTGATGACGGCTTTGGCACGGTTTGGCGGGCTGCCCTGGGATTGCATCCTCGGGGCGGAGATTGCGCAAGGCTACAAGCCCGATCCGAAGGTCTATCAGGTGTCCTGCGCCGCGCTACGCCTGCCCGCGGCGGATGTGGTGATGGTTGCCGCTCATAATGACGACCTGGCGGCGGCGCGAGCGGCGGGACTGCGTACCGCGTTTATCTCGCGACCCGATGAAAAGGGGCCGGGTCTGGGGGAGGTGACAGCCGCCGCTGACTGGGATTTCGTCGCAGACGATCTTCAGGCACTGGCGCCGATGCTGGCCTGAGCGTCGGCGAGCGCGCCCGGCAGTGCGGCGTCGAATGCATCGAGATCGGCCGGCGTGCCCGCACTGACCCGGATGCAGCGGTTCTGGGGGGCGACGAACGGCATGCGCACGAAGACATCGCGCGCGATCAGCCCATCGAGTACCGCCTTGGCAAAGACACCGTCCCTGCCGCAGTCGATGGTCACGAAATTGGTTGCCGAAGGTAGCGGCGTCAGCCCATGACGGGCCGCGATGTCACCAATATCGGCGCGTGCCTTTTCCACTGCGGCACGGACATAGGGGATCCAGTCAGGATCGTTCAGCGACGCGAGCGCACCGATCTGTGCGATGCGATTGACGCCGAAATGATTGCGTACCTTGTTAAAGGCTGTCGCAAGCTCCGCTGTCGCAATCGCATAGGCAACGCGCGCACCGGCCATGCCATATGCTTTCGAGAAGGTGCGAAACCGGATTACGCGGGGATCGTCCGGATTGATCGGCGGGGCCGTGCCGTCGGGCGCAAAATCGATATAGGCTTCGTCGAGGCAGAGGAGCGCACCGTCAGGCACCGTGTCGATCAGCGCCTGCATCCGGTCCGCAGGCCACCAGCCGCCCATCGGATTGTCTGGATTGGCGAAGTAAATCAGCCGTGCGCTTTCGCGGCGGGCAAGGTCGCTCAACGTCTCCGGATCTTCCTTGTCATCCACATAGGGCGTGGTCACCAGCCGCCCGCCATATCCCGCGACATGAAAGTTGAAGGTCGGGTAAGCGCCGAGCGATGTGGCCACGGTCACGCCCGGTTCGACGAACATGCGGTTGATGTAACCAAACATACCGTCGATCCCTTCGCCGACCACGATATTGTCCGGCTCGACGCCGTGTTTGGCGGCCAGTGCATGGCGCAGTTCATGGTTTTCCGGATCGCCATATTTCCAGATCTCGCCCGCCGCAGCGGTCATGGCCGCGATGGCCTTGGGTGACGGCCCGAATACGCTTTCATTCGCGCCAAGACGTGCGGCAAAGGCGCTACCCCGGGCTCGTTCCTGTGTTTCCGGCCCGACAAAGGGGACAGTTGAGGGAAGGCTCGCGACGAGCGGAGTTTGATCGGCCTTGGTCATGTCATGTGCCTCTCTCGGATCAGGCAGGCTTTCCACCATTATGCGGTATCTGCACGGCGTTGGGCCCGTGTCTTTGCCTTGTATTCGCCGGCTCTGCAACGGCTGAACGTGACGTCAGAGACGGTTAGCACTGCGCGCCCATGCGACCATGTCCGTCAGACCGGTCGGGAGTTCGATCTTCGGCACCGCTATGCTGGCAGGGACCACTGCGCCGGGATCGCCCGACCAGTCAGGGTGCAGGATTTCGCGAACCTTGCCGCGCGTCAGCATCTCCGGCGATCCGGTGAGGGCACTGAGGCTGCCGCCGATCCCGCCTGCGGCCTTCAGCACGAAAGCCGGCACCCGAACCGGGCGCGGCGACCGGCCCAGCGCGGCCGCCGCGGCATGTGCCAGATCCACCCAACGGTGCCCATCCACATTTGCATCGGTCAACTCGTATCGCTCACCCCCCGCCCCGGTGCCGACGAGGGCGGCGATCATTGTGGCCGCGTCGCGCGCATCAATCATGGCGATCCGCGCATCCGGGGCATTCAGCATCAGCTGGATCGGGCCGTTAGCCAATTTCAGGACCTTCAGGCTCTCGCTGTCATTGGCTCCGTAGACGGCGGCAGGGCGCAGAATGCGGTGATTTGGTGCTGCCGCCGCAATCAAATGCGCCTCCCCCGCACGTTTGGAGGCCGCGTAATCCGACAGATCAGGTGCGCGTGCGGCCATGGATGAGACGAGCGTGAAGTCAGCCTCTGCCGCCACGCCTTGCCACGCATCCACCAATGCCGCCGTTCCGTCAGCGTTGGCGGCCATGAAGGCACCGCGGCTCGGCGCTTTGACCAGACCGGCAATGTGAACCACCGCGTCGGCACCAGTGCAGAGCCGACGCAAGGCTGTCGGATCGCCAAGGTCACCGGGGATCAGCTCTATCGGAACATCCGCCAGTTCCGGCAGGTGCGGAGCGGAACGGGTGAGAATGCGAATGCGCCATCCCGCATCGGCGAGGGCGCGGATTGTGTGGCGGCCAAGGAACCCCGTCCCGCCGGTCAGGGCGGCAAGGCGGCTCACCTGTCGGAGGTTTCCGCATAAAGCGCCGGATCGAAGAGCCCGTCGAGATACATGATCCGGGCTTTGGCGCGGCTCAGCTTGCCCGAGGATGTGCGCGGCAGCGAGCCATTGCGGCACAGCATGACGCGGGCGTCGACGCCGTGCGTTGCGCGCGCAATGCTATGGACTTCGGCCCGGAAAGTTGCGCGCTCGGCCGGATCGCGGAGACGACATTCGGCAACGATGACGATCTCCTCCTCGATCCGCGCACCGCTGTCATCAGGCGTCACGGAGAACGCCGCCACGCCGCCTTCGCGCACATGTTCGATCTTGCGCTCGATGGTCCATTCAATGTCCTGCGGCCAGAGATTGCGGCCGTTTATGATCATCAGATCCTTTGCGCGCCCGGTAATCACGATCTGGCCATCGCGCATGAAGCCAAGGTCGCCTGTGTCCAGCCAGCCGTCGGCGAGGGAGGACGCCGTCGCTTCCGGATCGCGGAAATATTCGCGCATCAGGCTCGGCCCGGCAGCGAAGATACGCCCAACCTGGCCATCGCCGAGGACGTGCCCTGCCGCGTTCCGAATCTCCACCCGGTGACCGGGCAGGGCAGGGCCGCAAAGGGCGAAATCTCGCGCTGGCCCCGCATCGCCGGATGTGACGGGTTGGGCGACCATCTGGCGCTCCAGCGCCGCCAGGTCGAGGCGTTCGGTGACCAGGCCCTGACCAAGCGGTGCAAAGGACAGCGCAAGCGTTGTCTCAGCCATGCCATAGCTGGGTGTAAAGGCGTCACCGTCAAACCCTGCGGGGGCGAAAGTGTCGACAAAGGCCCGCATGATCGGAGCCTTGATCATGTCACCGCCGATCCCTGCCACGCGCCATGTGGACAGATCGAGCCCCTCCGGCGCCTTCCCACGCGCCCGGCGCAGGGCAAGGTCATAGCCGAAGGATGGGGCATAGGTCACAGTCGCGCGGTTGCGATCGATCAACTCCAACCACAAAAGCGGGCGGCGCACGAAATCGCGCGTCGACATCAGATCGGCGGAAAACTGGTTGGCGATGGGCGATAGGAAACAGCCCACCAGCCCCATGTCGTGATAGAGCGGCAGCCAGCTGACGCCTCGGTCACCGGCGGCGAAATGCAGGCCATGTGCCGAAATCGCGGCCAGATTGGCCATCATTGAGCGGTGCGTGACCGCAACGCCCTTGGGGCTGCCCGTCGTACCGGAGGAAAACTGCAGATAGGCAAGCGAATCGGGGTCCGGAATATGCGGTGCCATCCCCGTTGGAGCTTCCGGCAGGTCACCGAGTTCACCGCAAAAGAGAAGATCAAGGCCGGTCATCGCCTCGGCAACCCATGATGCAAACTCCGCCGGGGCGAAGACCGCACGTGCGCCCGCGACTGTGATGATGCGGCGCAGCTGATTATTGTAGACCTCGCGCGCACCAAAGGCGACGGGCAGGGGCAGTGGCGCGGGAATCAGTCCGGCCAGCAGTGCGCCGCAGAAACTGCGCGCGAAATTGGCTTCGGTCTCGGCGATGATGCCGACGCTGTCGCCGGGCTTCAAACCGAGCTCTGTCAACTGCGCGGCGACGATCAGCGCCTCGGCGTGAAGCCGGCGATAGGACAGTGTTTCAATGGGTTCGCCACGTGCAGTGTAGTATGTGAAGCCCGTGGCACCCTTTGCCGCATAGGTCAGCGCTTCCACGAAATTCGTGAAATCGGCGGGCCTGAATGGCACACCGCTGGCCGAGGGGGCGGCAACGTTCAGGTCTGGCGTCAGCTTCATTTACCTCGTCTCGAGTGCTCCGGTCTCTGGGCAGCCATCGGATTGGGGTTGGCCTCTAACACTTTCATTCGAGGTGCGGAAGGCCCACCTCGCGCGGTGTACACGAAACCCTACGTCGTACGAGCATTTCTCACGTCGCTTTTGGACCCCTCTGGCAGCAATCTTGCTCATAAAATCTACAATCCGCCGCCAGATCCGAGGAGACGAAAGCCTATGACGCGCCCCAATATCCTGATCATCATGGTTGACCAGTTGAACGGGACGCTGTTTCCAGATGGTCCGGCAGACTGGCTGCATGCGCCGCATCTGAAGGCGCTCGCGGCGCGGTCCACCCGGTTTTGCAATGCCTACACGGCCTCGCCCCTTTGCGCACCCGGCCGGGCGTCGTTCATGTCCGGGCAATTGCCGAGCCGGACGCGGGTCTATGATAACGCGGCGGAATTTGCCTCCGACATCCCGACCTATGCGCATCACTTGCGCCGGGCGGGGTACTACACGTGCCTCTCCGGCAAGATGCACTTCGTCGGTCCCGATCAGCTTCACGGGTTCGAGGAACGGCTGACCACCGATGTCTATCCCGCCGATTTCGGCTGGACGCCTGATTATCGCAAGCCGGGCGAGCGGATCGACTGGTGGTATCACAACATGGGCTCGGTCACCGGGGCCGGTGTGGCTGAGATCAGCAATCAGCTGGAATTCGACGATGAGGTGGCGGCCCATGCAGCCCAAAAACTCTATCAATTGTCGCGCGGGCTGGATGATCGGCCGTGGTCCCTGACCGTCAGCTTCACGCATCCCCATGATCCTTATGTGGCGCGCAAGAAGCACTGGGACCTTTACGAAGAATGCGCCCATCTGGAGCCGACCGAAGCCCCCTATGCATTTGAGGATTACGACGCCCATTCGAAGCGGATCATGCTGGCCAATGATTACACGGCTTTCGACATCACGCCCGAAGATGTGCGTCGGTCGCGCCGGGCCTACTTCGCCAATATCTCCTACCTCGATGACAAGGTCGGCGAGATCCTGCGCGTGCTCACCGAAACCCGGCAGGCGGAAAACACCATCGTCGCCTTTGTTTCCGATCATGGCGACATGCTTGGGCAGAAGGGGCTGTGGTTCAAGATGACTTTCTATGACGGCTCTGCCCGTGTCCCGCTGATGATCGCAGTGCCGGAAAAATTCGGGATGATGGAACCGGGGCTGATCACGGCACCGGTTTCTACCATCGACATGGCTCCGACGCTGGCGGAGCTTGCCGGGGTTTCGATGGCGGAGGTGATGCCTTGGACCGATGGCGAAAGCCTCGTCCATCTTGGCCAGGGCGGGGAGCGGACGGCACCGGTTGCAATGGAATATGCGGCGGAGGCGTCGGAGGCCCCGCTCGTCTCCCTCCGCTATGGCAAATGGAAATATAACCGCTGCACGCTCGACCCCGATCAGCTGTTTGATATGGAGGCCGACCCGTTGGAGACCCGAAACCTGGCCAACGATCCGGCGCATCAGGGCACGGTCAATTCTCTCCGCGCGAAATCGGAGGCCCGCTGGGATCTGGCGCGGTTCGACGCCGAAGTGCGTGAAAGTCAGGCACGCCGTTGGATCGTTTACGAGGCGCTGCGCAAGGGCGGTTACTACCCTTGGGATTTCCAGCCATTGCAAAAGGCGTCCGAGCGATACATGCGCAACCACATGGATTTGAATGTGCTGGAGGAGAATCAGCGCTTTCCGCGCGGGGAGTAAAGCCGAAAGCCCCTGTTTAGATCTGTTGGAGGACAACGTCACGAACGACCTTCCAGATAACACACCGGAGGGCGCGCGGTGCGACGTGGCTGAGATATGGCAGTGATCCAGAATGGGCGGCAATCTGTGGGCATTCGCTTTAACTCCATTATGTATCATGACGGTCATGCGACCGGCGAAGCCGGCTGGCCCCAGTGTCCGCAGAACTTTGACGAGGGAAGATGTATGTCATCTGTAAAGAAAGCACTGGTCGGACTGGCTGTCGGCGGTTTGCTGGCGGCACCAGTAACGACAATCGCGCAGTCCGAGATCGCCTTGAAGGATCTTTGGAGAATACAAGGCACGGCGACGGGAACGGAAAGGGCGCTTGAGCCTTATCTGGCATTGACCGAAGAGCGGTTGTTCATTGGCGGCTCGATACAGATCGGTCAAGACCGGCGACAGGCGATCCAGGTCTTCGATGCCGATACTGGGGCGCATGTTCAGACCATCGAAGACCCCACCGGAGAAGTCTTCGCCGGTCTTGGCGACGTCATAGCAGCGAACACGCGGTTCATGGTGACCTCAACCTATCGCAAGGATGGCGGTGCATTGCAGGTATTTGACGCGTCTACCGGCCAGCACCTACGCAGCATCCCCAACCCGCGCGCCGCTGACAGCAGCCGTTTCGGCCAGACGGCCATTGCCATGTCAGGTAGTCGAGTGATGGCGGGGGTCACATCGACCGAAGACAATCAAAGCACTGTATGGGTTTTCGATGCAGAAACCGGTGAAATTTTGCAGACGCTGGACGAGCCGCTCAATAAGGACGGTAGCTCCGGCAATCCGGAGCGTACCATTTTCGGCATCGACAAGGCGCTGACACCGAGACATGCCCTGATCAGCGCTTGGCAAAAGGATCTTGGAGAGATGAGCGACGTGGGCGCGGCGTTTCTCTTCGATGCCGAGACAGCGGATCTTCTGCATACATTTTGGCCGGCTGACCCCCAGCCCCGGATGAGCTTTGGCCTATCCGTCGCCTTGTCCGATACGATGGCTTTTGTATCTGGGTTTCGTAATGTCGGAGAGCTCAATTTCCCGGTCACGGAGATTTCAGCCTTCGATCTGGGT
This sequence comes from Pseudomonadota bacterium, assembly GCA_039030855.1. GTDB lineage: Bacteria > Pseudomonadota > Alphaproteobacteria > Rhodobacterales > Rhodobacteraceae > Pikeienuella. The sequence continues at coordinate 272,110 of JBCCDJ010000001.1, read as the reverse complement.
ACGGGTGATCTTAGATACCGGCTTCAGGATCCCTACGCGCCGCTGTCGGAGGAAGACTGGCTCGCGGGTCGGCAGGGATCGGGTTTTGCCGCAGATATGCAGGTGTCCAACGGTTTGCTGATTATTGGATCGCCTGATCTGTCGACGCCTGACAAAGGAAAGGTTGGGGCGGTTCATATCCATGATGCGGAAACCGGGAAGCAGTTGTTTGCGATCGACAACATATCCGGTGCGCCCGATGATAATCTGGGACTGGCTTTGGTCGTCGAGGGTGCGCGTCTCGGTGTTGTTTCATCCCCTGCGACCGTGGAGGCTGAGTTCTTCGGGGTAACACGGGTCGATATGTTTGAGATTGAGTGACGGACCGGATCGGCCGAAACATTTGACTTCAGATAGCGGCCAGAGTTTCGCGTTTCCGGGTGGTCGCGGCAGGCTGGCAAACTGATCCGGATTGTTGATCCACGCGGTGCATGGCGGTCTATGAACCGTTTGCGCAAGGGTCGACGCGGCGCGCGGGGTCGCCATCCGCAGCCGGAGGGGGTTGAATGTGCCGGTGGGAACCAGCGCGGTCCGCTTGCGGAGCGACGATGGGTAGATCGCTGCAAGTCCGGTCGCGGTGGTCCGGATGATGCAGACCAATGCGGATGAGGAAGCTGGGAAATGATTGATCACATCACATTCGGCGTCAGGGATCATGGGCGGTCTGCGGCGTTTTACGACCTTGCCTTCGCTCCGCTTGGTGTCGCGCGATTGCTTGACCTGACCGAGGATCAGTCAGGCGGCGTGAAAGTGAGCGGCTATGGCGATGATCGCCCGTGGTTCTGGCTGGCGGAGGAGAAGGCGACGACAGGTCTCCTCCACATTGCCTTTCAGGCGAAAACCCGTGCCGAGGTCGACGCCTTCCACGCGGCGGCACTGCGCGCAGGCGGCGTGGACAATGGCCCGCCAGGTCTGCGCCTGCACTATCATCCGCATTATTACGCGGCTTTCGTGTATGATCTGGACGGCCACAATATCGAAGCTGTTTGCCACGATGAGCCTGACTGACACGGCCCGCGCAGCCGCGTCAAACAGTGTTCGGATCAGAAGGTCATGGCACCGGGATGGGTCGTATCGCACCGACAGCCATGCCGTCCCGCACGGGCAAAAAATGCGGGACTCATCTGCAATGCTATGAGATAACATTACAACATGATCAGATGGCGACAGGAGCCCCCATGACGTTCAAACTCACCGCCGCTTTTAGTCTGACAGTTCTTGCCGCAGTCGCAGCGCATGCAGAAAGCCGGGAACTGGACGCGCATCAGCACGGACATGGAACGCTTAACATCGCCGTTGAAGGCGCAACCGTCGCGATGGAGCTTGAGGCACCAGGTGCTGACATTGTCGGTTTTGAGCATCCTGCCGAAACTGCGGAGGACCGTGCGCTGATCGACGCCGCCATCGCGCAACTGGCAAAACCGCTGGAGCTGTTCACGATCCCGGAGGCAGCAGGCTGCACTGTCACAACCGCCAATGTCGCGTTGATTGGTGAGGAAAACCATGAAGACGCGCACGATCATGGCGATGCTCACGGCCATGAGGATGCTCACGACCATGATGAAGCCCATGGTGATGAGCACGCCGATCATGCCGAAGACGCCCATGGTGACGAGCACGCTGATCACGCCCATGGTGATGAGCATGCCCATCATGCCGATGAAGCCAAGGGAGAAAGCCACACCGAATTCCGTGCGCAATACGCCCTCACCTGCGCGGACCCCACGGCCATCGAGTCAATCGAGTTTGCGTATTTTGGCCTGTTTCCCAATGCGCTCGAACTCGATATCCAAATGATATCGGATAAGGGCGCGAAAGGGTTTGAAGTTGAACGGGACGAACCACGGCTCAGCCTCTCGGGCGCGATCTGATCTTCTTCCGCGTCTGCTGCAATGACCGGCGAGAGCGCGCTTGCGCTGAAAGACCTGCGTTTTTCCTGGCCCGGTGCCGCCGGGTTTGCGCTGGAGGTCGATGCCTTCGCCCTGCCAAAGGGTGAGCGCACGCTGCTGCTGGGTGCGTCCGGCTCGGGCAAATCGACGCTCCTCAGCCTGATTTGCGGGATATCCACGCCCGATGCCGGTTCGGTTGAGGTGGATGGCACGGATATCGCGCGGCTAAGCCGCCGCCGCCGCGACCGGTTCCGGGCCGAAAACATTGGAATCGTCTTCCAGCAGTTCAACCTGCTGGCTTATGTCACTGCGCTGGACAATGCGCTGCTGCCGCTGCGTTTCGCGCCGCGACGCCGCGCACGGATCGGCGATGAACGGGCCGAGGTGCTGCGCCTCGCTGCTGCATTGGGACTGGACGCTGCCCAGATGAAAAAGGGCGGCGCGGGGTTGCTTTCGGTCGGTCAGCAACAGCGTGTCGCGGTCGTGCGCGCACTGATCGGATCACCGGCGCTTATCGTGGCGGATGAGCCGACCTCGGCGCTGGACGCCTCCGCCCAGGCCGCGTTCGTTGATACGTTGTTCACCCATGTCGAAGCGGCGGGCGCATCACTGCTGATGGTCAGCCATGATGAGCGGCTTGCAGGCCGCTTTGACCGCGCCGTGCGGATCGATGATATCGCGCGGATTGAGCGTGCGGTCGCGGCATGATCCTCGCGCGCCTCGCCATCCGCTCGCTCGCCGCTCGCTGGCTGACGGTGTCACTGACCGTTTTGGCCATTGCCCTGTCCGTGGCACTTTTTCTGGGGGTCGAGAAACTGCGAAACGGGGCGAAGGCCAGCTTCGCAGATACGATCTCCGGTACCGATCTGATCGTCGGTGCCCGGTCGGGCAGTGTGCAATTGCTGCTGTATTCGGTCTTTCGCATCGGCAATGCCACGAACAACGTTACCTGGGAAAGCTTCGAAGACATTCGCGACATGCCCGGCGTCGACTGGGCAGTGCCCTTGTCGCTGGGGGATAGTCATCAGGGCTACCGTGTGCTGGGCACAACGACCGAGTATTTTGACCGCTACAAGTTTCGTGCTGGCCAGGGGTTATCCTTCACGGCCGGGGGGGCGTTCGATGACATCTTCGACGCCGTTCTGGGCGCGGATGTGGCGGCGGCGCTGGAATACAATCTGGATGATCCCATCATCGTCTCGCACGGGATCGCGTCCTTCACCCATCACGATGACAAACCCTTCCGCGTTGCGGGAATTCTTGCCAAGACCGGCACGCCAGTGGATCGCACCGTCATCGTCTCGCTCGAAGGTATTGAGGCGATCCATGTCGACTGGGCCGGTGGCTCGCGCGCATTGGGAAGCGTGAGCCCCGATCAGGCCCGCCAGATGGACCTGTCGCCCCAGGCGATCACGGCGGCGATGATCGGTGTGGAATCGAAATTGCGGATTTTCGCCCTGCAAAGGGCGATCAACGAATATGAGGAAGAGCCACTACTGGCTGTCCTGCCCGGCGTGGCCCTTCAGGAACTGTGGGCGGTGGTGGGTGTTGCCGAGACGGCGTTGCTGGGGGTCTCGTTGATGGTTGTTGCAACCGCCCTGATCGGCATGGCGGCAATGATCTTCGCCGGGTTGAATGAGCGACGACGGGAAATGGCGATCCTGCGATCTGTCGGTGCCGGGCCCGGCCTGATCATGACGATGCTGATTGCGGAAGCGGCGCTGATCGCCGCCGCCGGTGCTGCGGTTGGCGTCATGATCCTCTATGCGGCCCTCGCGATGCTGCAATCCTGGCTGGATGCCACCTATGGCATCTACATCGCGCCAGCCGGACTTGGTCAACGCGAGGTGATCACGCTGGCCGCCGCGGTGGGTGCTGGTGCGCTTGCAGGGCTTGCGCCTGCGGCTCGCGCCTATTTCATTTCGCTAAGCGATGGTATGTCTGTAAAGATGTAAGCGAAGATCTCTTAGGGAGACATCAGATGAGCCGACTTGATAGACGCATGCTCCTCGCAGGATTGGCGTTGGCAGCGGCACGGCCGCTTGGCGCATTCGCTGATGATGAGCCGCCCGCAACGACGTTGTATTGGGAGGACCTCGTGCCCGCGACCCAGGGCGGCGGCACGTTCATCGACACGCTGAGGGAGATGAACCTCATTCAGCACGGTCAGACACTTCCGTGGCTGAAACAAGCGCCCGTCGAAATGGTCAGTGACTTCAATGAACGGCTGGTGCGCATCCCCGGCTATGTCGTGCCATTGACAATGGATGGCGAAGGCGTGACCGAGGGTCTGCTGGTGCCTTATGTCGGGGCTTGCATCCATGTGCCGCCGCCCCCCGCGAACCAGATCGTATTCCTGCGTTTTCAGGAGCCGACCCATCAAGATGGGTTGTGGAACCCAATCTGGGCGACCGGGCGCTTCAACACGGCGGCAGTCGAGACCGATCTCGCCGAGACCGGCTACATCATGACGGAAACAACGACCGAACCCTATACAGGTTGAGGTCACCGCGCGCCTGATCCTTGGTGGCACTTTTTGCCGGCGGAGCGCCCTGTTGTTGACGACGCCGTCCTTCGAAACCGGCAGACGTTTCGGTTTGCCAGCGCCTGCCGCCTGTTCAGCCCACCAGCGCGTTGACGACCCGCCGTGCCTCTTCGCGAGCGTACTCCGGTTCCACTGCGCCACCCTGTGCTGCTGCCAGCCAGACGCCGTCGAGATAGGCCTGCAAGACTGCGCGCGCGGTCTCTCGCCGCGCCTCAGGCAGTAACGACCGCAACTCTGCCCGGAAATGACTGGTGACGCGGGCAAGATTGATACGGTGTAGCCGTGCGAGGCGCTCTGAATAGGGGGCGTTGGCCCAGAACTGGATCCAGACATTACATTGGGCAGTGGTAAAGAGGCGGTCGTCAAAATTGGCTTCCACCACGGCGAACAATCGTTCACGCGGTGTTGTCGCTGTCTTGTAGCGGTCGCGCATCGCACTGCGTAGCAGGGTGAGGAGGTGGCGCATGGTTGCCTCCAGCAACCGTTCCTTTGATCCGAAATAGTAGTTGATGCTCGCCGCCGACGCACCTGCCCGTCGCGCGATGTCGGCCATTGTGACGACGGCATAGCCATTTTCATGCAGCGCCGCGATCGTGGCACCGATCAGTTCTTCGTGGCGGATATCGCGGATGCGTTTGCGGGTCATGCGGTGCCTTTGTCTGCTTTCGTCGGTAGCATTTCTGGTGCTCGATTTCAAAACTTGAATGGCTATACAAGTTTTTCTGTTGCCTTTGCGTTGCTCGTGTTATGAGGCGCGCACAATCAATAAGGCCGCATGGCCGCCAAAACCTCGGAAACGGGAGGGGAGTGCATGACCTATATTCTTTCAGCAGGGGTTCTGCTGGCCTTTGCGCTGGTGATCTTCTGCGTTGTCAAATGGTGGAATGTCCGTTGTATCGGCGTCACGCCGGTGCCGGTGTTCACTTTCATCGCCATTCTGTTCACATCTGGCCTCGACGTCGGGCTGATCATGTTCCCCTTGGGCGAATTTCCGACCTATGCCGACCCCGAGGCTGCGGCGGATTATGGTTTCACCAACCCGCTGGCAATCGAGTTCGGGTTCTGGGGCTTCCTCATCTGGGCCTTCTACTTCCTTACGAGTTTCTATTTCTGCGTGGTTGAGCCGCGGGTGAAATTCTTCGATATCCCCGCCGTGAAGATCATCAACAATATCGTCATCATCGGCACATGCGCCTTCACGGCCAGCCTGTTCCTGATCTACCTGCCTTTCTACATTCCAGAGATTGGCGACGGCGAAAGCGTCGTTGCGACCTTCTACGTAATCGTCTTCGTGGTGATCCTGGCGGCGGCCTATTCGTCGACCGACATCAAATATGTAAAGATCCTCTCCGTCGGCTCCACTTTCCTCTTTGCGTTGCTGATCTTCGGGATGTGGATCTATGCAGGCATGGGGCTGGGTGAATTTGCCTCGACGATCTCCAATGTCGGCGGCTATTTTGCCAACCTTCACAAGTTCGTCCTCCCGATCAACGACTACCATGAATTCTATCTGTTCTGGTGGTTTGCATGGTCGATCATGATCGGTCAGTTCACGTCGCGCTTTGTCGGCGGGCTGACGACGCAGCAATTACTTGCGGCGCTTCTGATCTTCCCGTCCATCCCGCTCGCGGTGTGGTTCTCGGTGCTGTATTTCTACTATTCCAACGGCATCGACACGACCGGGATCGTGAATCTCGCGATGATCGTCGTGGGTATTACCTTCGTGATCAACTCGCTCGACAGCCTGATCCGGCTCTATTCGGACAACCTGTCCATCACGGTCGCACGCTTCGGCAAGGCACCCTATGTGCTCGGCAATGTCGCGGTGCTGTTCGGCCTGACCTTGCTGTTCCAGAGCCAGTGGTTGCAGATCCAGTGGATTGGGGCGGTGGTCGTCGGCATCTACTTCGCCTGCTTGATCTTCATTTTCACCACCAAGCGCAGCGAGGTCATGGCGATCGAGGGATCGCCAGAAGATCGCACGCTCGATTTCGACAAGATCGAAACCGTTCACTGAGCGTTGTGAGGTCCCGGTTCCGACCGGGACCTCCTTCAGATCGGAGATGTCCTGATGATAACCGTTTATGGTCGCGACACGTCGTCCAATGTCCAGATCGTCATGTGGGCGATTGCCGAACTCGGCCTCGAATGTGAGCGTCACGACATCGGCCACTCCTATGGCGGCAATGACACGCCCGCATATCTGGCGATGAACCCGATGGGCCTCGTACCGACGATCCGGGACGGTGATCTTGTCATGTGGGAAAGCGGCGCGATCCTGCGTTACCTCGCTGCCAGATATGGTGACGAGGTGTTCTGGCCGCGTGATCCTGCGGTACGTGCACCGCTCGATATGTGGGCCGAATGGTGCAAGACCGAATTCGGTCCGAAATTCAATTACGGTGTCTTCGTCCCTTCAGTGCGCACAGCTGCATCGAAGCGGGACAATGTGGCGATCGCCAAGGCGGTGGAGGCGACAAAACCGCTGGCGCACATGCTGGATGCGCGGATCGGAAACGGGCCATGGCTGGCCGGGGCGCATTTCACCTTCGCCGATATCCTGACGGGCAATCTCCTCTACCGCTATTTCGAACATGAGTTTGAACGCGCACCAACACCGGCGCTGCGTGCCTACTATGACCGCTTGCGGACACGCCCGGCCTATCTGAAGCACAATTGCGTATCCTATGAGCCGCTGCGCGCGCGGGACGACTGAATGGGCCGCACCTTTTTCAAGAAGACAAAGAAACACCGGTTCTGAGGGGGTCTTGTGGAAGCTGATTTTGTGATTGTCGGGTCCGGCTCCGCCGGGTCCGCCCTCGCGGCGCGTCTGTCGGAGGACGGCAAGCACTCTGTGCTCGTCCTCGAATATGGCGGCACTGATATTGGGCCTTTCATCCAGATGCCCGCCGCGTTGTCCTATCCTATGAACATGCGCCGCTATGACTGGGGGTTCCAGTCGGAGCCGGAGCCGCATCTCGGCGGTCGGCGGCTGGCCTGTCCGCGCGGCAAGGTGATCGGGGGATCGTCCTCCATCAACGGCATGGTCTATGTGCGCGGCCACGCCCGCGACTTCGACCACTGGGCTGAAACCGGTGCCGATGGCTGGGCTTTCGCTAACGTGCTGCCATATTTCGAACGGATGGAGCAGTGGCATTCCGGCGGCCATGGCGGCGATGCCGACTGGCGCGGCAGGTCGGGTCCCCTGCACGTGACGCGCGGCCCGCGCCGCAATCCCCTGTTCCAGGCTTTCGTCGACGCGGGGGCGGAGGCCGGATTTGAATTGACGGATGATTACAACGGCGAAAAACAGGAAGGTTTTGGCCCGTTTGAGCAAACCGTTTGGAAGGGCCGTCGTTGGTCGGCGGCGAATGCGTATCTGAAGCCTGCGCTGAAACGGCAGAACCTTGATATCGTGAGATGTCTGGCGCGCCGCATCGTCATCAGGGATGGACGCGCCGTGGGGGTGGAGGTTGAACGCGGCGGCCGGACGGAGATCGTGTCAGCGCGCAGAGAGGTCATCCTCGCGGCCTCTTCGATCAATTCGCCCAAGCTCCTGATGTTGTCGGGTATCGGTCCGGCAGACGAACTGGCCGCACATGGCATCGACATCGTCGCGGACCGTGCGGGTGTCGGCAAGAACCTGCAGGATCATCTGGAGATGTATGTCCAACAGGCCTGTACCCAGCCGATCACGCTCTACAAGCACTGGAACATCGTCTCCAAGGCAGTGATCGGCGCGCAGTGGCTGTTCACCAAGACCGGCCTTGGTGCATCCAATCAGTTCGAAAGCTGTGCTTTCCTGCGGTCGCGCGCCGGTGTCGAATACCCTGACATCCAGTTTCATTTCTTGCCCATGGCCGTGCGCTATGACGGTCAGGTGGCGGCTGAGGGACATGGATTTCAGGCTCATGTCGGTCCCATGCGGTCGCCTTCGCGCGGCGAGGTGACGTTGCGCAGCGCCGATCCGAAGGACGACCCCAAGATCGTTTTCAACTACATGTCTGAGGAACAGGACTGGATCGATTTCAGGCGCTGCATTCGCCTGACGCGGGAAATTTTTGCGCAAGAGGCTTTCGACGCCTATCGTGGCAAGGAAATTCAGCCCGGCGCAGATGTTCAGACCGATGATGAGCTTGACGACACGATCCGCGAACATGCCGAGAGCGCGTATCACCCTTGCGGGACAGCGCGGATTGGCCGATCCGATGATCCCATGGCCGTTGTCGATCCCGAATGCCGGGTGATCGGTGTGGATGCATTGCGCCTCGCCGACAGCTCGATCTTTCCCCGGATCACGAACGGCAACCTGAACGCGCCATCGATCATGGTCGGGGAAAAGGCCGCGGACCACATCCTCGGCAAGGCTCCGCTGCCCGCCTCCAACAAAAGCCCATGGATCAACCCGCGCTGGCAGGTTTCGGACAGATGAGCGTTCGGGTCTACGGCGATCTGGCCGGGGTGCCGGTCCGCGCCGTGACCCTGCGTGGCGGTGGTTTGCAGGCGACGGTCATGGAATGGGGCTGCGTGATGCTGGACCTGCGCCTTTGTGCACTGGACAGGTCGCTGATCCTGTCCTGGCCCGACTTCGCCGACTACGTACGCTATGGCCGCGAACATGTCGGCGCGATTGCAGGCCGGGTCGCCAACAGGGTCCGGCGCGGGCAGTTTTCATTGAACGGCATGGCCCATCAGCTTGACCGCAATGTGGAGGGGCGCGACCATCTTCATGGCGGAACGCGGGGCTTCGGTCAGTGTCTCTGGCAGTTGCAGGACTGGGGTCCCGACCATGCCCGGTTGACGATCTGTAGCGCCGATGGTGATCAGGGCTACCCCGGTGCGGTTAAGGCAGACTGCCTCTATCGGCTGGCCGATGGTGCGTTGACCATGGAGATGAGCGCGACCTGCGATGCGCCGACGCCGCTCAACCTCGCGCAGCATAACTATTACAACCTCGCGGGGACCGGCCGGATCGAGGATCATGTTCTGGAGATTGCGGCAGCGCATTATACGCCGCTTGGCGCGGACATGACCCCGACAGGCGCTGTTGAGAATCTGCCAGTCTCCCTCGATTTTCGCGGTGGTCGCAGGGTGGGGCATGCGGTGCTTGACTACAATTACGTGCTGTCTGAAGCGCAGCGAGACATGCCGCACTTCGCGGCGCGGCTCAGCGCGCCGGATGTCCACCTGACGGTTGAAACAACCGAACCCGGCCTGCAGGCCTATACCAGCGAGCATCTGCCCGGACGTCCTCGTAGCGGTGTCTGTCTGGAGGCCCAACGATGGCCGGACGCCGTCAATCATCCGCATTTCCCCGAGACCGTTCTCAGACCTGGCGAGACCTACCGCCAAATCACCGTTCTGAAGCTCACCCTCGATGACGCCGCACCGCGAGCCGATTAGCGGTTTTTCAATCTCTCTGGCGGACAATCGTCGGTGACAGTCGGAGGGTTTCCAGATGACGACCGCTTATGTTCAGACGACGCTGCGCCCAGCCACGCGCGCCGAGCTGCGCCGCAAGGCGTTCGAAGCGAACCTGACCGCCAATCTGAAAGAAGTCATCGGGGCTGAGATCCACCCGGCCAATCTGGCGAAACTGGTCCGTATGCTCGGCCACGCCCATATGGATGTGCATCACCTGATCGAGGCGCGAACGACCCTCGGATTCGGCCGTTTCCGGTACTATGTCGTACTGCAGTCGGGCTTTGCGCCAAAGCACGGCAAACTGCGAAACAGTGGTCCGCTTGCGGCGTCGGTGATCAGCAGAATGCCGCCTGATACACTGGATGTTTTTTCCTCTGTCGAACAGGAACGCATTGCCGACTGCATCGACCGCGCCGAGATCACGCGCGTCCATGCCGTTGACTGGCGGCCCCGTGCAACCGTCCGTATCGCGCAATTCTACATTAACCTGCTGGCTGGCAAGGACCGGCGCAGCCGTGGCGCATTGGTCAGTCACGAGAGGCGTGCCCCTGCGGATGAGGGCTTTGGCGCAGTCATCCTGATGATGCTCTTCGTTGCGTTTGCGGGCGTTGGCTTGTGGCTCACCGTGGCTGTCATCGGCCAGTTGTGGACAATCATATCAAATGACACGGTCCGCGCGGTGCTGTTCGGGTCCTGAATTTCCGCCACTGTGCAAGGCGGTGCGTGTCGCATACGCTCCGGTCATGAACATAAAACATCTTCGCACACTCGTCGCGGCGGTTGAACGCGGCTCCTTCGCGGCGGCGGGGGAAGCGGTGGGCGTGACGCATTCGGCCGTCAGCCTCCAGATTAAGGCGCTAGAGGACGAACTGGGCGTCATGCTGTTTGATCGGACGACGCGGCCACCGGCGCCGACGGCCCGCGGCCGGGCGCTGGCCGATCACGCCCGCAAGACGCTGCACCTCTTCGATGCCGCCCGGGCGGTGGCGACGGGTGAACTTGTCAAGGGTAAGCTGACGGTGGGGGCCGTTCCAACGACGCTATCGTCGATCCTGCCTCCGGCGCTGACCATATTGCGCGATCATCATCCGGAGTTGAGGATCGAGATCCGCTCTGGCAGTTCGGCCAGCCTCGCCGCGGATCTACAGCGGGGCCAATTGGACATCGCGATCTGTACCCGGCCCGATCCTTCACCGCCGGGCCTCGAATGGCACCAGATCGTGTCGGAGCCATTTCACGTCATCGCGCCTGTGGCCTTTGACGGGGACACCGACAAGGACCTGCTGACGACTCGTCCGTTCATCTGGTTCAACCGCAAATCCTGGGCCGGGCGCGGGATCGAGGCGCAGCTTGATGCGCGCGGTATCACTGTTGCATCGGATATGGAGGTCGATTCACTCGATGCTATCGCCTCGCTCGTATCGGCAGGGTTGGGTATCTCCATCGTGCCGATGTGCAAGGGCGCGCGTCCGCTTCCCTCAGGCGTTCGCGCCATACCTTTCGGTGATCCGCCCTATACCCGCGATGTCGGCGCGTTGATTGCCCCCGATGGTGCACCGTCTGGTCTGATCGACACGTTCCTGACGGCGTTACGTTCGATCTGAACTGACTGAGTCGTCAGTTTTTCTCGCACAAGACGTTCCCATTTCTCGCTTTCATGAGCATCGCTAACGCAATATTCTATCCACGTGAATGTGAGCGAGGGGGCGATCATGTACGACACAGATGGAACCACCAAACCGATAACCGGGGGCTTAGGTCCCTGTTTCGATCTCACCGACGATCAGATCGCGCTTCGGGCCAAGGCGCGTAATCTGGCGGAGACGATCGCGCGGCCTGGCGCAGCGGAGACCGACCGAAGCGAACGATATCCGACAGCCGTGGTCGATGCGCTGACGGCAGCAGGCATGATGGGACAAACCGTCCCCTCGGTGCTGGGTGGCAAGGGGCGCAGCTATTTTGAGACTGTCCTTGTGATCGAGGAACTGGCGCGCTGCTGCGGTGTTTCCGCCCGCATCATGGTCGAGGGTAACATGGGCGCGGTCGGGGCGATCTTGGCTTACGGCACCGATGCCCAGCGGCAGGTGGCCGCCGATCACGTCCTGTCAGGCGACAAGCCTGCCATCTGCATCACCGAACCTGATGCCGGTAGCGCGGCGACCGAAATGACAACGACCGCGACACGCGATGGTGACGCCTGGGTCCTGAACGGAAAGAAACACTGGATCACCGGCGGCGGTGTCTCACGTCTGCACCTCATCTTCGCCCGCGTCATCGATAGCGGGCAGGACAAGGGGATCGGCGGCTTCATCGCGTTCCTGGGCGAAGACGGGTTGAAGATCGGCAAGCGCGAGCCTGCGATGGGACTGCGCGGCATACCGGAGACCGAAGTGATTTTCGAAAACCTGCGGTTGACCGCGGACCGTCTGATCACCCCTCCGGAGGGGCTGAAACGCGGGTTTGCGGACCTCATGAACGCATATAACGCCCAACGCGTTGGCGCGGCGACCGTCGCCCTGGGTATCGCGCAGGGGGCGTTTGAGACGGCGCGCGATTTTCTGAAAACGCGGCACCAGTTCGGGCGACCTATCGCCGAATTTCAGGGCCTCCAGTGGATGCTCGCCGACATGTCGATGAAGATCGACGCAGCGCGCCTGATGATCTGGCGTGCGGCGCTGTCTGCCGAGACGACGGGCACCGGTTTTCCCGATCCGCTCCTCGCCGCGCAGGCGAAGATAATGGCCTCCGAAATGGCGGTGGACGTGACCAATACAGCCCTTCAAATGCACGGCGCTGCAGGGTATTCGCGCAATAACCCGATTGAGCGCATGGTGCGCGATGCACGCATGTTCACAATCGGGGGAGGGACCGCGCAGATGCTGCGAAATCTCGTCGCGGGTCGGGTATTGGACATGAAGACGCCACAAAGCCGGGCTGGATACATGGCTTGAGGGCGCAATTGCTGGAGCCATGATGAAAGACACCGAAGCTGCCAACCAGACCGCCGCCGAGGTGATCGCCGCGCGACTTGCCGAAGCCGGTTGTCGTCACGCCTTTGGCATTCCGGGGGGTGAGGTTCTCGCCCTGATGGACGCGCTCGACCGTGCGGGTCTCGCGATCACTCTGGTCAAGCACGAAAATTCCGGTGGCTTCATGGCCGAGGGCACATGGCATGCGAATGGCGCGCCGGGTGTCCTCTTCGCCACGATCGGACCCGGCATCGCCAACGCGGCCAACGTGATCGCCAATGCCTGGCAGGACCGGGTGCCTATGATCGTTCTTACCGGCTGCGTTCCGGCGGTGGAGAGTATGACGTACACCCATCAGGTGTTCGACCATGTCGCATTCCTCAAACCCATCACCAAGGCCGCGATCCGGGTGGAGGCCGGCACCGCGGCCGTGGCCATCGACAAGGCCCTTAAGATTGCGACGTCAGGCCGCCCGGGCCCTGTCGTTCTGGATGTGCCTATCGATGTGCAGCGCGATGCACCGCTTGCCTTCCATCGCTCCGCCCACGCGCCCGAGGCCCCCATGGCCCCCGCCGGTGCAGCGCTTGGCGAAGCGCAATCATGGCTGGCCGCGGCGGAGCGTCCGATCCTGATCGCCGGTCTCGATGTGCTGACCCAGCGGGCAGGTGACGCCGTTGCCGCGTTCTGCCAACGCCATCACGTGCCTGCCATCGCGTCGTACAAGGCCAAGGGCGTCGTGCCGGAGGATGCCCCCCTTGCCCTTGGCGGGGCAGGGCTCTCGCCGGTCGCCGACCGGGAACTCCTGCCGCTCATCCAGTCCTCCGACTGCGTTATCCTCGCAGGATATGATCCGATCGAGATGCGCATCGGTTGGCGTGACCCCTTTGGCGAGGGCCAGCGCGTGATCGATATCGCAGCCGTCTCAAACGACCATTACATGCATCAGGCCCCGCTGAATTTTGTCGGCGACATTGCTGCCTCGCTCAATGCCATCTCAACCGGCGTCCCGCCGCGCGAGACCTGGCCTGGCGGCGAGGCGCAGGCGGTGAAGGCGCGGCTTCGCGACCTCTTTCATGTGGACGAAGACTGGGGCCCGGCTGCCGTTGTCAACGAGGCTCGCCTCGCCTCGCCGCCCGGTACCGTGGCCACCGCCGATAGTGGTGCCCACCGGATCGTCGCCAGTCACGTCTGGGAATGCGACCATCTCGGTGGCATGTTGCAGTCTTCCGCGCTTTGCACCATGGGCTGCGCCGTTCCCCTCGCCATGGGCCGCAAGCTGGCGGAGCCTGACCGCCCGGTCATCGCCTTCATCGGTGACGCGGGCGTGGAGATGTTTCTGGGTGAGTTGGCAACCGCCCGCGACCTGAAGCTCGGTATCCCCATTATCGTGTTCGTTGATCAGCAACTTGGCCTGATCGAGCTGAAGCAGCGCAATTCCCAGATGCCCAATCTCGGGGTCGAATTCCCCGGCACTGACCTGACAGCGGTGGCCGAGGCGATGGGTGGGTTCGGTGCAACCGTTCGTGATCGCGATGCACTTAACGCCGCCGTAAAAGCCGCCTACCTACGTAACAGTTTCACGCTTATCTCGGCAGTGATCGGAAGGAATGCTTACGATGCACGGATTTGACACCCGCATGAGTGCCCCACGCGCCAGCCATGATCCGCGCGGTGTGCCGGTCTCCTACGGCTCGGCGGATGCAATCGACGGGTTGGAGCGCGCGCTGGAGATGTCGCTGTCGTTCCGTGGCGATGCCATCGCCGAGATCGACAAGGTGCTGGCAAATCACCCCGATTTCGTTATGGGCTGGCTGTTCAAGGCAGGGTGGCTAACGCAGGCCATGGAGACACGCATTTACACCATGATGGTGGAGGCGCTGCGTGAGGCCGAGAGGCGCGAAGCCATGGCCAATGATCGCGAGCGTGGCCATCTGGAGGCTGTGCGCGCCTGGGTGCAGGGTGATTTTCACGGCGCGGTCCAGAAATGGGAGGCGGTCCTGGTCGCATACCCCATGGACCTCTTCGCGCTGGAGCTGATCCACTATACCGGCGTGCTCCTCGGAGATGTGGTTGGGCAGCGTGATTGCGTCGCGCGGGTCTTCAACCTCTGGGATGAAAGCGTGCCGGGCTACGAATTTGTCCTCGGCTTCTATTCTTTCGGACTGGAGGAGAACCGCGATTTTGCGCTGGCCGAGGAGATGGGCCGCAAGGCGCTCGCCATCCGCCCCGACAATCCTTATGCCGTCCACGCCGTCTCCCACGTGATGGAGATGAACGGTCGCCAGCAGGGCGGTATCCGGTTCATGAAGGAACAGGAAGACCGCTGGGGCACCTCAAATTTTGCCAATCACCTCTGGTGGCACACATCGCTGTTTCATCTTGATGTGGAGAATAATCCCCAGGTTTTGGAGATCTACGACGCGCATCTGAACTCCAAGGGCAAGCAGCAGGATAAATACGAAGAACTCGACGCCGCTGCCCTCCTGTGGCGGCTGAAACTGGTGGGTGTCGATGTCGGCGACCGCTGGTCGCATCTGGCCGACAAGTGGGAGCCTGCCGCGCAGGACACGCTTTATGCCTTCAACGACGTTCATGCCATGATGGCCTATGTGGCGGATGACCGGAAGGACGCGCAAAAGGCGCTTCTGACGGCGAACGAGCGGTATTGCGAGAAAGCATCCGACGCCAATGTCGCGATGAGCCGAGAGATCGGGATGCCGTTCTGCCTGGCTATTCAGGATTTCCAGTCGGAAAACTATGCCGCCTGCGTCGACCGGTTGCTGCCGGTCCGCTACATGACGCACCGCCTTGGCGGGTCATTCGCTCAGCGCGATGTCATCGGCTGGACACTGCTTGAGGCGGCCCTGCGCGCCAAACGCTTCGATCTGGCGCTGGGCCTTGCCAATGAGCGCACAGCGCTGAAGCCGACCTCGGCCCAGAACTGGCGCTGCGTCTCGCGTGCCTTCCGGGGCCTCGGTGACAGCATGCGCGCCGACCGGGCAGAGGCGAAAGCCCTGTCGCTGATGGCGGCGTAAGCAATCAGAGGGGGCGGCGGGCAGAACCCGCCGTCCTTCCTGCTTCAGGCGGGGCCAGCGCCCTGCGTTGCTGTATAGACCGCATAGATCGACTGGCTGGCCGCCATGAACAGTCGGTTTCGCTTTGGCCCGCCAAAGCAGACATTGCCGCAAATCTCCGGTATCCGGATGCGGCCGAGCAATGCACCCGATGGGCTCCACACCGTCACACCGCTATAGCCGACAGCGCGGCCTGCATTGCTGGATGCCCATATGTTGCCGTAGACATCTGCGCGCACACCATCGGGCCCGCATTTCACGCCATCCACCATGCAATCGGTGAATATCCTGCGGTTTGACAATGTGTTGTCATCGCCAACATCGAAGGCAATGATCTCGCCCTTGCCGCCTTCGCCCTGATCGCCCGGCCCTTTACCCGTGCTCGCGACGTAGAGCGTGCGGTAATCGGGGGAGAAGCAGATCCCGTTCGGATCGGGCGCGTCTTCCTCCGTCGCGACAAGATCGACCTGACCGTTCGGGTCAATGCGATAGGTCTGCGTTGGTAATTCACGCACATCATTGCCGATCTCAGGCGGCTGTCCGAGGCGGTTGTTGACCAGCCCGTCGGGATTGGTCGGCCCACCCGGTGCGTCGGGTGCCCCCTCATAAAGCTGCCCGCCATAGGGAGGATCGGTGAACCAGTAGCTGCCGTCGGGATGCGGGGCCACGTCGTTGGGTGAATTCAGCCGTTTGCCGTCATAGCGGTCGGCCAGAATGGTGGTGGAGCCGTCCAGCTCATACCGCACTACGCGCCGGGTCAGATGCTCGCAGGACAGCTGACGGCCCTGAAAATCAAAGGAGTTGCCGTTGGAATTGTTCGATGGTTCGCGAAATTCGCTGACATGGCCATCCTCTTCCAGAAGGCGCATCTGGCGATTATTGGGAATGTCGCTCCAAACCAGATAGCGGCCCTGCGCGCTCCATGCGGGGCCCTCGGCCCATAGTGCGCCTGTCCACAGTCTTTGGATCGGGGCGTTTGGCTGCGCGAGGCCATTGAACGAGGGATCGACTGCGATCACGTCCGGGTCCCAGAAATATACATTGGGCGGGGCGTCGGGTGCAAAGCTACGCGGTGGCGTCGTGACCGTGCTCGGCGGCGATGTCGGCCCGGCATGGCTTTCCGCAGATGCCGTCGATGCGGTCAGCGCAAGACCGGCAGCGCCGACACCGAAAGCGCGCAACGCCTGGCGCCGCGACAGGGCCTTATCGTCAGATTCATTAGAGCTGGGGCAGTCCATGATTTCCTCCGTTAATTGTTTTGTCATCAAGCAATACAATCAGAAACTGATTTCAGTAACTTTTTATTAACCATTGAGCTACGCGATGGGTCGGACACCGTCCGGTTTTGGCTCAGCATTATTACAATTCAGCCTCTTGCCAGATCAGCCGCCAGGGCGCATGTGGATGGATTATGAGCCGTCTTCTCAGTCATGTGGATGTGGAGCGCGCGGTCCGTCTGAACGGATCGCGGCGTTCGGACTATGATCTGAACCCGGACATCAAGACCGGCTTGAACAAGCAACGGCTGCTGCGCCCGGCAGCGGTCCTCTGCGGTGTGGTGGAACGCTCTGACGGCCTCCACGTTTTTCTGACACAGCGCCCGTCCACCATGCGCGAACATGCCGGTCAGATCGCCTTTCCCGGCGGCAAGATCGACGGCGATGATGAGGGTGCGGTCGCCGCTGCCCTGCGCGAGGCGGAGGAGGAGATCGGCCTGCCTGCCAGTGCCGCATCTGTTATCGGTCTGATTGACCCTTATGAGACCGGCACCGGGTTTCGCGTTGATCCGGTGATCGCCGCAATCGATCCTGACTTTGTTGCGCGCCCCGATCCGCGCGAAGTGGATGACATCTTCGAGACACCACTGGATTTTCTGATGGACCCGGCCAATCTGCGCCTCCATACCGGCGAATGGGGTGGGCATCAGCGGCAATATTATGCGATCCCCTGGCGCGGACGCTATATCTGGGGGGCGACGGCAGGCATGCTGAAAAGTCTGTCTGACAGGATCGCCGCCCTTTCCGAGCGCGCATGACCCGCATCAGCCCGGACTGGCTGAACGATCCGGCGGTTCGCGCGGTTATCGATGCCCTCCACCCCGCCAATCCGCATTTTGTTGGCGGCTGTGTGCGTGATGCTTTGATGGATCGGCAGGGCGGCGATATCGACATCGCCGTGGCGGTCCCGCCGGATCAGGCGATGGCGCTGGCTGAGGCTGCGGGCCTCGGCGTGCACCCGACCGGCGTCGACCACGGCGTGGTGACCGTGTCCAAGGACGGGCATGCCTTCGAAATCGCAAGCCTGCGCCGGGATATGGCGACCGACGGGCGCCGTGCGGTAGTCGCCTTCACCACCAGCATGGCCGACGACGCCGCCCGCCGTGATTTCACGATGAACGCTCTCTATGCCGCGCCCGATGGAAAGGTCATTGATCCTTTGGGTGAGGGCATCGACGATGCACTAACCCCCCGTATCCGGTTCATCGGCGATGCATCCGCCCGCATAGCGGAGGATTATCTGCGTATCCTGCGGTTCTTTCGCTTCCACGCGGTTTTTGCGATCAACAGTTTTGATCCGGCAGCACTGGCGGCTTGCCACCAGGGGGTGGCCGGTCTGTCGCGCATTTCTGCCGAGCGGATTGGCGACGAGATGCTGAAGCTGCTTGCTGCTCCTGATCCGGTACCGGCGCTGACCGCAATGGGTGAGATTCTCAAACATGTGCTGCCCGGCGCGGTGCTGCCCGAAGGGCTGGTCGATGCTGAAAGAGACTTGGGAGTGGAACCGGATGCCCTACGCCGCCTCGCCGCATTGGCCGCCGTGCCTGACGTTGCAGCCGTGCATCTGCGGCTATCACGCAAGGCACAAAAGTACCTTGCAGCGATGGCGGAGGCACTCGCCGACGACACGGCAATAGCGCAGGCGGCATGGCGTTGGGGCGATGAGGTCGCCCGTGACGTCGCTGTCCTCAGGGCGGCTGCCGGACGGGCAGCACCCCTGGCCTGGCGGGCGGAGATTGCCCGCGGGCTTGCCGCGATCATGCCAGTTCAGGCAGACGATCTGATGCGCAGAGGCATGGTGCCGGGACCTCCGCTGGGCGCAGTGTTGCGCCGGATCGAGGCGGACTGGCTGGCATCGGATTTTGCGCTCGATCGCGCGGCATTGCTGTCGCGGCACGCATCGCCGCAAAGGGGTGAAGATTAGTCGTGAATACTCCTGCCCTTTAATATAATTTGTGTTGTATTAACTCCCTGTGAAATGCCCGTCCGAGGCATGTGCAAGGACTTGCAAGAGGATGACATGGCCTACACAGCTCTAATCATGGCGGCGTCCCGCAAGGGAGAGGTCAATCCGCTGGCAGCGGCGGAAGGGGTTTCGCATAAATGTCTTCTCGACATGAACGGCAAACCCATGATCGAGCGTGTCCTTGCCTCGCTCACCGGTTCGCGCCATATCGGCAATGTCATCATCTCCATCGATGAGCCGTCCGCGCTGGATGATGTTGCCGTGGTTCGGGACGGCATCGCCGCAGGTCGGGTCAGCATCGCCAAATCCGGGGATAATCCCTATCTCAGTGTCCTCGACGCGCTGGATGATCCTTCGATCTTTCCAGTTCTCGTCTCCACCGGCGACAATGCGATGCATACGGTGGAGATGGTCGATTTCTACTGCGATGCGTTTGATAAATCCGGGGCGGACGTATCCGTCGCATTCTGCGAGGAATCCGTCATCCTGCCCGATTATCTGCGCGGCCGCCCCGCGCCGCACCGGTTCAAGGACGGGCGCTACGGCAACTGCAACCTTTTTGGCCTGAAGACCCATCAGGCCGTCCGTTCCGTCAAGGCGTTTGAGGGCGGCGGGCAATTCGGTAAAAAGAAAATCAGGTTTTTCAAAGCGTTCGGGCTGGTGAACCTGTTGATCTACAAATACGGCCTGCTGTCGCTGGAGGACGCGTTCAAACGGCTGTCCAATCGGTTCAAACTGACGATCATTCCCATCATGATGCCCCATGGCGAGGCACCGATTGATGTGGACAATATCCACGACCAGAAACTGGCGCGCCGCCTTTTGGCGGAGAAGGAGGCCGAGGCTGCCTAGGCCTCAAACTCCACCAGAAGATCTTTTGCATCGACCTGGGTACCGCTTGGCGTGACGATGCGTTTGATTACGCCGCCAACCTCCGCGTGGATCGCGGTTTCCATCTTCATCGCCTCGATGGACATCAAAACCTCGCCCGCCTCGATGGTCTGACCTTCGCTGACCACCACTGCGGCGATTACGCCGGGCATGGGGGCGGCCACATGGGCAGGGTTTCCAGCCTCTGCCTTTACATGGCGGCTGGAAGTCGCAGCCATGGACCGGTCGGGCACGCGAATGACACGAGGCTGGCCGTTCAGCTCAAAAAAGACCTTCACCTCACCATCCGCATTGGCGTCTGACACGGTCTGAAGACGCAGGATCATGGTCTTGCCTTCCTCCAGTTCGATCCCAACTTCTTCGCCATCGGTCATGCCGTAAAAGTAAGTCAGCGTCGGCAGAACCCGAACCGGGCCGTAGTCGCGATGGCGGCCCATATAGTCGAGATAGACCTTCGGATACATCAGATACCCGCAGAGATCCTCGTCATCGACCTTAAAGCCGTTCAGCTCTGCCTCGACCTCGCTGCGCACAGCCTCCAGATCGACAGGGGGCATGTCCTTGCCCGGTCGCACCGTCAGCGGCTCCTCACCCTTTAGCACCTTGGCCTGCAGGGCCACGGGAAAACCGCCCGGCGGCTGGCCGAGGCCACCGCGGAAGAAATCGACAACGCTGTCGGGGAAGGCAAAATCGCCCGCGCCTTCCACATCTGCCCGGGTTTTTCCGGCTGATACCATCGCTAGCGCCATGTCGCCGACAACTTTCGACGACGGCGTGACCTTCGGGATGTCGCCGAACATCTGGTTCACATCCGCATAGGTCTGCGCGATCTCCCCCCAGCGTTCCTCCAGCCCCAATGACCGCGCCTGTGCCTTTAGGTTAGTGAATTGTCCGCCAGGCATTTCATGGAGGTACACTTCCGACGCGCCGGAGATCGTGCCGCTTTCGAAACCGGCATAGAGGGCGCGAACGCCTTCCCAGTAATTCGAAATCTCGCGGATCGCCTGCCCGTCGAGGCCGGTATCACGCTCTGAGCCGCGCAGGGCCTCGACGACGGAGCCGAGGCAGGGCTGCGATGTGCCCGATGAAAAAGCGTCCATCGCCACATCCACCGCGTCGACCCCTGCTTCGGACGCCGCGAGGATGGAAGCTGCCGCGATGCCCGATGTATCATGGGTGTGGAAATGGACGGGCAGGCCGACCTCCTCCTTCAGCGCTTTTACGAGGATGCGGGCGGAGGCGGGTTTCAGCAGGCCCGCCATGTCCTTCAGCCCCAGCACATGCGCGCCGGCGGCCTTTAGCTCCTGCCCCATGGAGACATAGTATTTCAGATCATATTTCGCGTGGTTGGCGTCCGCGATATCGCCGGTATAGCAGATCGCTGCCTCGCAGACTTTGCCGCTTTCCAGAACGGCGTCGATGGCCACGCGCATATTGTCGACCCAGTTGAGGCTGTCGAAAATGCGGAAGATGTCGATCCCCGTCTCCGCCGCGCGGCTGACGAATTTCTGGACCACATTGTCGGGGTAGTTCGTGTAGCCGACCCCATTGGCGGAGCGCAGTAGCATTTGCGTCATCAGGTTCGGCATGGCAGCGCGCAGCTGGCGCAGTCGCTGCCAGGGGCATTCCTGCAGGAACCGATAAGCGACGTCGAAGGTCGCGCCGCCCCAGCATTCCATCGAAAAAAGCTCCGGCATACTGTGGGCATAGGCGGGCGCGACCTTCAGCATGTCATGGGTGCGCATGCGTGTAGCCAATAGCGACTGATGCGCGTCGCGCATGGTCGTGTCGGTGATCAGCAGCTTATTTTCCGCCAACATCCAGTCGGCGACCGCCTGAGGGCCCTTTTCGTCCAGCAACTGCCGCCCGCCGGATGCGGGGCTGTCGGCGTGGTTGGCAGGTGGTTTTGGCGGCTTCACGTGCGCCGCGGGCTTCGGGCGGCCAGCGGCCTCCGGATGGCCGTTCACGGTGATGTCGGCGATGTAGGTGAGCAGCTTGGTCGCGCGATCCTGCCGTTTCCTGAAATGGAACAGCTCCGGCGTCTCGTCGATGAATTTGGTGGTGTAGGTCGCGTTCTTAAACTTCGGGTGGCTGATCAGGTTCTCGACAAAGGCGAGGTTCGTGGCGACGCCCCTGATGCGAAATTCCCTGAGCGCCCGGTCGAGCCGCAGGCGCGCCTCTTCCGGTGTCGGCGCCCAGGCGGTGACCTTTTCCAGCAAGCTGTCATAGAAACGGGTGATCACCGCACCGGAATAGGCGGTGCCGCCATCCAGCCTGATCCCGAACCCGGTCGCGCCGCGATAAGCGGTAATGCGGCCATAGTCGGGGATGAAATTGTTCAGCGGGTCCTCGGTCGTCACACGGCATTGGACGGCGTGGCCGCGCAGGTGGATGTCGGCCTGCTCCGGCACGCCGGTTTCCTCCAGGTCGCCGATATGTCCACCTTCTGTGATGCGGATCTGGGCCTTGACGATGTCGATGCCGGTCACCTCCTCGGTTACCGTGTGCTCGACCTGAACGCGGGGGTTCACCTCGATGAAGAAGAACTCGGACGTGTCGGCATCCATCAGAAATTCGATGGTACCGGCGCACTGATAGTTGGCATACTTGGCGATCTTCAGGCCCAGATCGCAAATCTCCGCCCGTTGCGCGTCGGTGAGATAGGGGTCAGGGGCTCGCTCCACCACCTTCTGATTGCGGCGCTGGACCGAACAGTCGCGCTCAAAGAGATGCACAATCTTGCCGTGGCCGTCGCCAAGGATCTGCACCTCCACATGACGGGCGCGCTGGACCAGGCGTTCGAGGAAACCTTCGTCATTGCCAAAGGCGGCCTTGGCTTCACGCCGCCCTTCCAGAACCTTTGCTTCGAGCTCCTCCTCGTTAAAAATCGGACGCATCCCACGCCCGCCGCCGCCCCAGGAAGCCTTCAGCATCAGCGGATAACCAACCTCGGCGGCCATCGCGTGAACCTCGCCCATGTCTTTCGGCAGAACGCCAGTGGCGGGCACCACAGGCACCCCGGCGGCGATGGCCGCCTCGCGGGCGGAGGCCTTGTCGCCGAGCAGACGCATGGTTTCCGCCTTCGGGCCGATAAAGGCGATGCCCGCCGCGCTGCAGGCATCGACGAAATCCGGGTTCTCCGAGAGAAGGCCATAGCCCGGATGGATTGCGTCAGCGCCTGATGTCTTGGCCACGCGGATAATCTCGGGGATGGAAAGATAAGCTTCGATCGGGCCCAGCCCCTCGCCGATCTTGTAGGCCTCGTCCGCCTTGAACCGATGCAGCCCCAGTTTGTCCTCTTCCGCGTAGACGGCGACCGTTCGCTTGCCAAGCTCGTTAGCGGCCCGCATCACGCGGATGGCGATCTCGCCCCGGTTCGCGATCAGGATCTTGGAGAAGGTTTTCATAGTGAGGTCCCTTGTTCGGACGGTTGCGGCGCGGTGCCGCGAATCGCTTTACCCAAGGTTATGGACAGTTTTCGCCTGCGCGAAAGTGCGAAACCTGAGCGCCTACAGCAGCAAGACGCCCGCAAGACCGAGGAAGGCGAAAAAGCCGAACACATCCGTCACGGTCGTCACAAACGCGCCAGAGGCAAGCGCCGGATCGGCCCCTGCCTTGTCCAGACCGATGGGGATCATGATCCCGGCAATGCCGGCCACAAGCAAGTTGCCGACCATGGCGATGGCCAGCACGACGCCGAGCACCGCATCGCCGAACCAGACATAGCCGACAAGGCCGATGACCACCGCGAAGGCGAGCCCGTTGGCAAGGCCAACCAGCGTCTCGCGCAGGATTACGCGCCACATGTTCGATGCGGTCAGATCGCGCGTGGCCAGCGCCCGCACCGCGACGGTCAGCGACTGTGTCCCGGCATTGCCGCCCATCGAGGCGACGATCGGCATCAGCACGGCCAGCGCGACGACCTGGGCAATCACGTCCTCGAACTGCTCGATCACGAGGCTGGCCAGAATGGCCGTGATCAGGTTGACGGCCAGCCAGGGGAACCGCGATTTTGTCGTATCCCAGACCTTGTCGGCCAGGCTCTCGTCGCCGACCCCGCCGAGGCGCAGGATATCCTCCTCGGCTTCCTCGCCCATGGCGTCGACCGCGTCGTCGATTGTGATGACACCGACCAGACGCCCATCCGGATCCACGACCGGGGCGGAAACGAGATGATACTGGCTGAACGCATAGGCGACATCTTCGGTACCCTGATCCACGGGAATGGCGCGGAAATCATTATCCATGATCGTGTTCAGGAGAACCGGGCGATTTGCGCCCATCACCCGACTGAGCGGCACCGTCCCTACTGGGCGCATCAGAGGATCGACGATGATCACGTCGTAGAACTGATCGGGCAGATCATCATCGGCGCGCATGGCGTCGATGATATGTCCTACAGTCCAGTGCTGCGGGGCCATGACCAGCTCTCGCTGCATCATTCGCCCGGCGCTGTCCTCAGGGTAGGCGAGGGATTGTTCGACGATGACGCGATCATCATCGTCAAGCGCTTCGAGCACTTTCGCCTTCTGCTCGTCCTCCAGATCCTCGACCAGGTAGACGACGTCGTCGCTGTAAAGTTCTTTCACCGCCTCGGCGAGGATGTCGGGCTCGACCAGGTTGATGATCTCGTCGCGGATCGTCTCATCGAGATCGGCAAAAACCTCGGCATCGAAATCGCTGCCGATTGCCGCGATCAGCCGCTCGCGCGTTGCTGGTGCGATCTGTTCCAGGAAGTCGGCGAAATCAGCGGAATGAAGCGGTTTTATCTGTGCGCGGACAGCCGTATCGTCGCCAGCCTCGAGCGCTTCGAAAATACCATCGATTACGGTCTGGCTGATCGAATAAGCCTCTTCCGCGCGTTCGTCGGATTTGGGCTCTTCGTTCATTGGGGCCGCTCCTCGATAGACCTCATCAACGGTCCGTCATTGCATATCGGACGCCATTCCATCTGACCACGGGGAATGCATGCATCAGCGGCAAAGAAATTTTGCGTGGATGGGCCGATCCGGTGCTGTCGGTGGGTCCTAGCGCTTACCCGGATTGGCGAGGGTGGCCGCGGCTTCGGCAAGCATGAAGCAGTTGCGCCCCGCGTCCTTGGCGCGGTAGAGTGCGCGGTCCGCAGCCTCCATCAGATCGGTGAGGTTGTCGCCATGGTCCGGAAAGGCGCTGACGCCGGCGGAGATCGTCACCTTCAGGGTCTCGCCGCTATAGCGCATCTCCATTTCTTCAACGGCGCGGCGGAGGTCTTCTGCGCGTTCCTCGGCGCGGTCTGAACCGGCGCCTGGCATGATGATGACGAATTCCTCACCGCCAAGCCGGCAGGGTACATCGGTATCGCGAAACAGCCGTTTTAGAACGGCGGCCAGCCCCTTCAGCACTGCATCGCCCGCTTCATGACCATAGGTGTCGTTGAATGACTTGAAGTGATCGACGTCGATGGAGATCAGCGCGGACGGGCGGCTTTGCTTCGCGCTTCGGCCAATGGCGCGTTTGGCGGCATCGAGGAAATAGCGGCGATTGTAGAGACCCGTCAGCGGATCGCGTGTTGACTGTTCGCGCAATTGCTCGCGCAGCTTGACGTTAGCGATGGCGAGGCTGATATGCTCGGCACAGAAATTGACCAGCTTTTGCGTGTCCTGCCCGGCATTGCCCTTCACTGCGGTCGTCAGCAGGCCGACAGTATCGCCATGGGCGATGATGGGAAGACAGTAGTGATGATCGGTCACCGCATCGCGGCCCGCCTTCACATGGTTGCAGGCGATATCGACAGTGTTCTCGCCGAAGAAGTAGCTGCGTCCACGGCGCAGGGCCCAGCAATCGGCAGGCTCCAGATCGCGCACGGTGTCCCCGTCTTCGCCCCAGCCGCAGGCCAGTTCCAGCACATCGCGCGAGGCACCATAGGTGTAGACCGCGCCGCTTGAGCCGGGCAGCAGCTTGGCCAGAAACAGGCTGACCACGTTGAACAGCTCGCCCAGCGTATCGCTCGATTGTAGCCATTCATTGAATTCTGACAGCAGTTTGCTCTCCGCCCGTTTTGCCTGTTCGAACCGGCGGGCCTCGTTGGCGGCGACCTCGGCCTTCTTGCGCTCGCTGATATCGCGGCCGACAAGGATGAAGTTCGTGTGCTCGCCCCTGGTGTTGAAAACGGGAATAATCTCCTGCTCCATCCAGTAGGTCTCGCCCGACCGCTTGTGGCAGACCATCTCGACGATGGTGGTCTGTCGATTGCGCACGGCCTCATCGACCTTTTGGAGGGCCGCGGGATCGCTCTGCTCGCCCGTCAGTACATCACGGCCCGACTTGCCGATCAGGTCCATTTCGAGGTCGAGACCATTATGGCGGCGAAACGCCTCGTTCGCCCAGACAATCCGGTTGGTCGCATCGGAAATAAGGATCAGGTCTTTGGCATGTGCCGCGACGAGGCTGAGACGCAACAGTTCCTCCTGCCGCGCTTCGACCTTTTTCTTTTCGTCATTCAGGCGGGCAAGCTCCGCCTCCATCTGTTCCGTCTGGGCGCGGGCTGCCAGCAGTATTTCGTCCGTCTGGCGGAAGTCGGAAACATCGCTCATGGTGACGACGTGACCGCCATCGAACCGTGCCCGCACGTTGACCATGATCCGCTGGCCCGATGTCGTATTGCGCTGGCGCGTGAAATGATCGCCAGATCCATAAAGATCGCGGATATCGTCCGATGCTTCCTGGGTCAGGAGGCCTTTATCAACCAGCCGTCTGAAGAGATCATCGCGGAGGCTGCCCGGCTCAACCATCCCGTCCGGTGCTTCGATCATGTCATTGGCGCGCTGGCTGATCATCTCACAGGTGCCGTCCGGCCCCCAGAAGATCACGCCGGGTTCCAGATTGTCGATGACCAGCTGGATCACCGCGCGATGGGCTTCATTCCCAAGCGCATCGCAGAGATTTGCGGCGACAGACAGGGCCTCTGGCACCTCCGTCGCCTCGATTTCCGACTTCTGATCAAAATGCTTCATTGCTCACCTCGGGCCACGCTGACGCCCACGGACAGCGCCTAGCAGCGTGGTCTTAACGCCTGGTTAGGACCCGGGACGAGTTAAAGCGCATTTTAACTATTTTGCTGTTGCAACATGGTCGCCGAGAGCCCCGCGGATCAGCGTCGTGATGTTGGGGCGTTTGCGTTTATGGAACGGCATCGGGCGGCATACATCCATTGCCGCGACGCCGATACGCGCGGTCAGGGCACCGTTGATCATGCCTTCACCGAACCGGCGTGACACTTTCGAAAGGATACCGCCGCCAAGGGCCGGGCCGAGCAGATCATCGCCCACCGCGATGGCACCTGCGGCAACAAGATGGCTCGCAATCGCGCGCAGTAACCGCCAGGAGCCGAGCCAGCCTGCGCGCCCGCCATAGATTTCTGCGATCTGGCGGATCATGCGCAGATTGATCGCCAATACTGCCAGCACATCGACCAGCGCGAGGGGGATCAGCGCAGTCGCGGCGGCGACATCGCGTGCACCACGCCGCACGGCGGCCGCACCTTCCCGGTCGAGCGGCGTCATCAGCGTGCGCTCAGCCAGATCGATCAGGGCATCGCCGTCAACGATATCCGCGCGTTGTGCTGCCAGCGTTGTGCGTGCATCGCTTAGTTCTGCGCGGCTACGATAAAGTGCTTCGACCCCATGCAGCGCCACCTCCGCCGCACCCTGGTCACGAGTGGCGTGAGCGCGCACAATGCCATCTCGCAGCCCATCGATGCGTTTCAGCCGCGATAAGCTGGCCATTTCACGCAATGCGATGATCATGAGGGTCGTGCCGAAGAGGATCGCAAGCGCCAGCGCGGCGCGGCCGAGCCAGACGTTGCGGGCGAGGAGGGCCTCGACCGTCTCCCAAAACCACAGGCCGAGGCCAAGCGATAAAAGCCCGAGGAGCGAGGACCAGAAGAGCCGGACGAGAAGGCTGCCGCGTTTTGCCGCGACGATGCGTGTGGCGGCAGCTGCGCTCGCCTCCGCTGGTGGGGCGTCGATGGCGGGTGCCTCGGCTGCTCCCGCCGGTGCTGGCGGTAGGGCATCCAGACCGTCTTCGATCAGTCGCGGGCCGCGGCGTTTGGGATCGCTCATGACAGACGGTCTCCGATCAGGAATTCGAGCGCCCGGTCGAGGCGGATATGGGGCAGCCCCTCGCCCGAGCCGAGCGTCGGCGGCGCGAAATTCATCACCTGAAACTCACCGTCGAGCCAGCCGTTCCCGGCCTCCGCCGACCGGGCCGCGGCGATGATCGGTGCGGGATCGGCTGGTAGCTCGCCTGGGTCGAGCGCGACCTCGCGGCCAGTGTCGAGCAACTTGCCGCGCACCGCGCGGATGCCGTTTCCGTCCTGTTCCACCGTCGCGCGCAGGGCCGCAATGGCCAGCGCGTGGGTGTCGGCGCCCCGAAACTCCGCCCGCGCGACGCTGTCGCGCAACAAGGCTGTCAGGATCGCGGTCAGGCGGTCATGTTCGTGGTGATGCAGGTGATCGGCCTTGGTCGCGGCAAAGAGAATGCGGTCGATGCGCCGCCCCAGAATGGACGATAGCCACGAGTTTTGGCCGGGCCGGAACGCCCCCAATATCTCCGTCATAGCACCGGACAGGTCAGCCACCGCAGCGGGGCCATCATTCAGCGCGGTCATCAGGTCGACCAGCACGATCTGGCGGTCCAGTTTGGCGAAATGATCGCGAAAGAAGGGTTTGACCACGGATCGCTTATAGGCCTCGAACCGCTTGGCAAATTCTGCGCGCATGTCGTCGCGCCCGGTGGACGGCGGCAGTGGGCAGAAGGTGAGGGCAGGGGAGCCTTCCATATCGCCCGGCATCAGGAACCGTCCGGGCGCCAGCCCCGATTGTCCGCCAAGGCGACATTGGGCGAGATAGCGGGTAAACGCCTCTGCCAGCGGCTTGGCGGCGGCCTCCGCAAACTCTGCCGCAGGGTCGCGTGCGGCAACCAGTTCGCGCCATTCTGTGGCATGGGGCGCGCGTGCGGTGGTTTCGGCGGCGATCATCGCCTTGGCCGACCATTCGCTGTAATCAAGATCGAGAAGCGCGAGGTCCAGGAGCCATTCGCCGGGATAATCCACGATGTCGAGATGCAATGCCCCAGCCCCGGTCAGCCCGGCAAAGAACCCGGTCGGCTGATAGCGCAGCGAAACGCGGATCTGGCTGATGCGGCGCGTGCTTTCTGGCCAGTGCGGCTCTGCCCCCGACAGCGCAGCCAGATGGGTTTCATAGTCGAAACGCGGTGTTTCCCGATCCGGATGGGGCGGTGTGGTGGCCGCGATGATCCGTCCATCGGCAACGGCGGAAAGCTGCGTCATGCGCCCGCGCGCCATCAGGTTGGCCACGAGCGAGGTGATGAAAACCGTCTTTCCCGCCCGGCTCAGCCCCGTGACGCCAAGGCGCAATCGCGGCTCAAACAGCATTTCGCTGGCGCTGTCGCGGGCATCCTCCGCCAATTTCAGGATGTCGTCTGCCAGATCGGATATGCCCACGTATGCGTCCCTCTGCTTTTGTCGTCGATATATGGGCTTTGCGGCAAAAAGGCGAAAGGCACCGTCTTTCGCCCGCGCCCGGCTTGTTATAGGGGACCCTCATGCCCCGCTGGAAGCTGACGATAGAATATCATGGCGCGCCCTTTGCCGGGTGGCAACGCCAGGCCGATCAGCCCTCCGTCCAAGGGCGGATCGAGGCAGCCGTGCTGGCGCTGACCGGTGATGACGCGGTCGTGCAGGGGGCAGGGCGCACGGATGCGGGGGTCCATGCCCTCGGTCAGGTGGCCCATGTCGATCTGGCGCGGGAGTGGGAGGCGTTTCGCCTGCGCGAGGCGCTCAACCATCATCTGCGCCCCGAGCCGGTCGCGATCCTTGCGGTGGAGCCGGTGCATGACGATTTCCATGCCCGCTTCGATGCGGTGGAGCGGTCCTATGTCTATCACATCGTGAACCGTCGCCCGCCCCTGACCATCGACAAGGGCACCGCCTGGCGGGTGCAGGGTGATCTGGACATCGCCGCCATGCAGGAAGGTGCCGATCACCTGATCGGGCATCATGACTTCACGACCTTCCGCTCCTCCATCTGCCAGGCCAAGTCGCCTGTGAAAACGGTGGACGAGATCCGGGTGGAGCGGCACGGGGACCGCGTTGCGATCCATGTCCGTGCCCGCAGTTTCCTGCACAATCAAGTGCGCAGTTTCGTCGGCACGTTGGAGCGGGTCGGCATGGGTGCCTGGACGCCTGATCAAGTCGCTGAGGCCCTCGGCGCGAAGGCGCGGGCGGCCTGCGGGCCCGTGGCACCACCTGACGGGCTTTACCTTGCATCGGTGCGCTATCGCGACCGATAATCGCGCGGCAGGGCGGCTTTTTGAGATTCGCGACTGAAAGGTCCGAAACATTGTCGCAATCGGCTTGAAGCGCTGCGCGGAACGCCCTTACATCATGCAAGAGACATGAAGGCCAAAGAGCCAGAGAGAGGGAGACCCATGATGCGGTTTGAAGCTCCGGACAGTTTTGAGGGGGCAGTCGCGCTCCTCGCCGCTGAGGGCGGCACGACGCGTGTTCTGGCGGGGGGCACGGATGTGCTGGTGCAGCTCCGCTCCGACATGTTCACGCCCGACCTGATGGTCGATATCAAACGCATCCCCGGTGTCCATGACGTAACGGCTGAGGGCGGCGGCTGGCGCGTCGGGGCTGCGGTTTCGGGTGCGGAACTGAACGAGCACCCTGAGGTCAAGAAGGACTGGCCGGGGGTCTGCGAGGCGCTGGATCTGATCGGATCGACCCAGGTTCAGGGCCGCGCAACGCTGACCGGGAACCTCTGCAATGCCTCCCCCGCCGCCGACAGCGTGCCGGCGATGATCGCGGCTGGTGCGGTCGTCACGATTGCCGGGCCGGATGGAGAGCGCGAGGCAAAGGCCGAAGACATCGCAACCGGCCCCGGCAAGACATCGTTGAAACTGGGTGAGCTGGTCACCTCGGTTTTCCTGCCCGCGCGCGGCACGGGCGGCGGCGATTGCTATCTGCGGTTCATCCCGCGTACCGAAATGGACATCGCCGTTGTCGGCGCGGCGGTCTCGATGACCGTCGAGGGCGGCAAGATCACGGCGGCGCGTGTCTCGCTCGGCGCTGTGGCACCTACCGCGCTCCTGGTCGAGGATGCCGCAACGGCGATCATCGGCTCATCGCTTGATGAGGCCGCGCTGACCGCGCTGGGCGAAGCGGCATCGGCGGCGGCGAACCCGATTTCAGATAAACGCGGCACGGTCGCGTTCCGCACCAAGGTCGCTGGTGTTCTTGCCCAGCGTGCGGCGAAGACTGCCTATGAAAGGGCCATCAAATGATCCACGTAAACACGAAGATCAATGGTGACGAGACGGAGTTCCTGTGTGATCCGCGTGAGACCATGCTGGACGTGCTGCGCGACAAGCTGGCGCTGACCGGCGCGAAGGAAGGCTGCGGCACCGGCGATTGCGGCGCCTGTTCGATCACCGTCGATGGCCGCCTCGTTTGCGCCTGCCTGATGCTGGGCGCTGAGGCCGATGGCCGCGAAATCGGCACCGTCGAAGGTATCGCGACGGGTGAAAAGCTGCATGTGTTGCAACAGAAGTTTCTGGAGCACGCGGCGCTGCAATGCGGGATCTGCACGCCGGGCATTCTGGTCGCTACGAAGGCGCTCTTAGAAAAGCACCCGGACCCGACGGAGACGCAGGTGCGCTACTGGCTGGCGGGCAATCTCTGCCGCTGCACCGGTTATGACAAAATCATTCGCGCCGTCATGGACGCGGCAAAAGACATGCGGGAGGCTGCATAATGGCACTCGACGGATCGAAATCTGAATTCAAGTTGGTCGGCACACGCCCCCTGCGCCCCGATGGGATCGACAAGGTCACGGGCCGTGCCAAATTTGGCGCGGACGCCTATGCGGCAGGGATGCTGCATGGCGCGATTGTCCGCTCGCCCCACGCCCACGCGAAGATCGTGAAGATCGACACGACGAAGGCCGAGGCGATGAAAGGCGTGAAAGCGGTCGTCACCCGCGCCGATTTCATCGATGGCCTGAAGGGCGAGATGTGGAATGTCCTCGAAAACGTCATGGCGGGCGACAAGGCCCTTTATGACGGGCATGCGGTTGCTGCGGTCTGCGCGACCTCGACGCTTGCTGCGCGCGATGCAGCGAAGGCCATCGAGGTGACCTATGAGATCCTGCCCCATGTCACCGATGTCGACAAGGCGATGGCGAAGGACGCGCCGGTGATCCGCGAAGGAGCAGCGGCCCCCGGCACGCCCGAAGGCATGCATCCGAACGTCGTCGGCTACCATGAAAGCGGCCATGGCGATGTGGACAAGGGGTTCGCCGAAGCGGATCTGGTGATTGAGGAGACCTTCCGCACCGAGGCGACCCATCAGGGTTACATCGAACCTCATGCCTGCCTTGCCACCATGGGCAATGATGGCAAGGGCGAGGTCTGGTGCTGCACCCAGGGCCATTTCCACGTGGCCAAGGTCTGCGCCGCGCTGCTGGGTACCGATGCCAGCCAGATCCGCGTGACCGCGTCTGAAATCGGCGGCGGCTTTGGCGGCAAGACGGCGGTGTTTATCGAGCCTGTCGCACTGGCGCTGGCGAAAAAGGCCAACCGCCCGGTGAAGGTGGTGATGAGCCGCTCGGAAGTCTTCCGCGCCACTGGCCCGACATCCTCCACCTCGATGGATGTGAAAATCGGGATGAAGAAGGACGGCACGATCACGGCGGCGTCCGGCGTGTTCCGTCTGCAGGGCGGGGCCTTCCCCGGTGCTCCTGCATCCTTCACCGCCATGTGCGCCTTTGCGCCCTATGCGCTGGAGAATGTGAAGCAGATCGGCTGGGACGTGATGTCCAACCGCCCGAAACAGGCGGCCTACCGCGCGCCCGGCTCGCCCATGGCGGCCTTTGCAGTGGAAAGCGTGATCGATGATCTTTGCAAGGGGCTCGACCTCGATCCGATCGATGTGCGGCTGAAAAACGCGTCGCGTCAGGGTACGAAAGCCTCCTACGGCGTGACTTTCGACCGTATTGGCCTCGTGGAGACGCTGGAGGAAGCCAAAGCGCATCCGCATTATTCCGCCCCCCTCGCCGAAGGGGCGGGACGCGGGATTTCCTGCGGGTTCTGGTTCAACCATGGCGGCGAGACGGCGGTGTCGCTGGCGCTGGCTGAGGACGGGACGGTGTCCCTGTCGGTCGGCACGCCGGATATCGGTGGCTCCCGCGCGTCGATGGGCCAGATGGCGGCGGAGGAGCTGGGTATTCCCTACGAGAAGATCCGCACCACCATCGCTGACACCGCGACGCTTGGCTACAATGAGATCAGCCATGGCAGCCGCGTGACCTATGCGTCGGGCCTCGCCACCATCGAGGCGGCGCGCGACACGATCCGCAAGCTGTGCGCCCGCGCGGCAGCCAAGTGGAAGATCGATCCCGAGGCGGTCGTGTGGGAAGATGGCTGTGCCAAACCTTCGGGCCCGAATGCGGGCGAGTTCGAGCCGATGACACTAGCCAAGATCGCGTCATCCATGGGCCGCACGGGTGGACCGATTGTGGGGCATTATGAGGCGACACCGGAAGGTGCGGGTGTTTCCTTCGCGACCCATATCGTCGATGCCGAGGTCGACCGGGAAACCGGCTCGACCCGCGTGACCCGCTATACGGTCATTCAGGACGCGGGCAAGGCGATCCACCCGTCCTATGTCGAAGGACAGTTCCAGGGCGGCGCGGCGCAGGGCATCGGCTGGGCGCTGAACGAGGAATATATCTATGGCGAGGATGGCCGGTTGCAGAATGCCGGGTTCCTCGACTATCGGATCCCCGTCGCGAGTGATCTGCCGATGATCGATACGGTCATCGTGGAGGTGCCGAACCCCGGCCACCCTTATGGCGTGCGCGGCGTCGGCGAGACATCGATCTGCCCGCCGCTCGCGGCCATTGCCAATGCGGTATCCAACGCAGTTGGCATTCGGATGACCGAACTGCCGATCTCCCCGCCGCGCATCCTCGCGGCGCTGGATGGCGCGAAGTAACGATGGTCGAGGTCGCCCTCTGGTCCTCGCTGCGCTCCTTCGCGGGTGGTAACGAGAAAGTGGAGGTCGAAGGCGAGACCGTCGGCGAGATTCTGGATGCGCTGGTCAAGGCGCATCCGGGGTTGGAGCCGCATATCGAATCCGGTGTGTCCGTCGCCATCGACGGGCGCATCATCTTCAACTCACTATCTGAGCCCGTTGGGCCGGATAGTGAGGTCGTCTTGTTACAGCAGCTTAAAGGCGGCTGAGCCTGCGCGGGTTTTACGCGTGGCATCTGGATATTTGGAGAAGAGAAAGATGTGGATGCGGCGCGCCGGTCATTCGTCCTTCTTGGATGTCAGACCGTAGGGCGCGACCAGGGGCCAGATGTGATCTGGCACCATGTTCTTCATTTTTGCCGGTTCCTCGCGTCTGAGATGAATGACCGTCTCCGCCGCCTTCATCTCCACCCGCGCGCGGGCGAATTCGAGGCCGCGCGGGCCAAAGCGAGGCATGATCCATGAGACAATGGGGCGGAGCCAGTCCGGCATGCGGCGAAGCGGCAGGCCGCCAGCGGCGCGTTCGGTATTGGCGATGAAGCCCTTCACCGCCCCGGCGCGTTTGCCAGCTTCGCCCGGTTTGCTGAGGATGATGTCATCGCCGAGGGCGGCGAGCATCTCTTCGCCTTGCGCGGTGCGCGCGATGATCCATTGTTCGCCCTCCCCGCCCATATAGCCGACGGTGATATCGGCGAGGCTGTTTGTGTAGTCGACGCAGGTGCGGCAGGTCAGGGGAAAGAAGTCGGGCGCGAGGTCGGAGATGGGGAGTTTGAGGAAGGGGATCTCTTCATGCCTGCCATCGTCGAAGCGCAGTTCCACATGATAGTCGGCGCGAAATTCGAGATAGGAGATCGTCTCGGGTTTGTCGGAGAGGAGCGCGAGAAATTCGTGAAACCGCTCCGTCGTCGTGTTGTCGGAGCAGGGCGTGCCGATCACGTAGAGCCGCTCAAACCCCAGCGATGCCTCCAATGCGCGAAGGGCATAGACCTGGCAGGGAATGCCGATGATGGCGAGGCGCGTAAAGCCTGCGGCGCGTGCTGGTTCCAGAAGTGCGAGGAGCGGGGCGTAGCCCATGCGCATGCCGCGCGCCTTTGCCATGGCGGCCGGGTCGGTGATCAGCGCGAGTTTGGGCCGCCAGCGGTCAGCCTCGTCCGGGATCATGGTTAGGACGGCGTCAACCTCGCCCCGCTCCAGCAGCCTTTGCGCGATGGATGTTGTGATCCCGGTCCATTGTGCGCCGTCCTTCGGCTTGCGCATCCGGGCGCGCGCCATGCGCCGGTAGGGGCCGAAGAACCGCTCATCACCGTCCTTGTGACGAGTGCGACCGTGAAGATGCGTCTCCATCGCTGGATAGTCGGGAGCGATGAACTGGCAGGCGCGACCGCAGGCGCGCGGGTCCTTCATCCGCGAGACGCCGCAATCGGTGCAAAGGCCGCGCGGTGCGGCGGGGCCGGGTTCGGGGGTAAGGATCGGCGGCTGGCTCATCGCCCGACAATGGCTGAAGGCACCGGCGGACGCTAGTAGTCCTCAGGCTCCTTATCCAACAGGATGCGCGCACCGTCGCCTTCGAGGTCGCTGAACTGCCGGGTGCGGATGGCCCAGAGGAAAGCGCCAACGCCAAGCGCGCCAAGGGCAAGAGAGACGGGGATAAGAAAGATCAGGATTTGCATTATTTCACCCTCAGGGCGTTCAGTGAAACGGTGATGGACGAAGCCGACATTGCCAGCGCCGCAATCAGCGGCGTGGCAAAGCCCGCCAACGCGATGGGTACGGCGATCAGGTTGTAGACCCCGGCGATGGCGAAGTTTTCCAGAATGCGGCGGCGGGCGGAGCGGGCAGTGGCAACGGCGCGCCCAAGCGCGTTCAGATCGCCGTTGAGTAGTATGATATCGGATGCGGTGCGCGCCGCATCGAGGCCTGACCCTTGCGCGGCAGACACATGGGCGGCTGCCAGCGCCCCTGTATCATTAAGCCCGTCGCCGACCATGAGCACCTTGTGCCCCGCTGTGGCGAGGTTATTCAGCGCATTCAGTTTGCCTTCCGGCGTGATCCTTGCGGCGACATGGTCGAACTGAAGCGCCGTGCCCATGGCCTTAACCGCATCCTCGCCATCACCGGAGAGCAGGTAAGTGGTCAGCCCCTGTGCGCGGAACGATGCGACAAGATCGGCGGCACCGGGGCGGAGGTCATCGGCGAAGGACAACCGAAGCGGGGCTTCGTCGCCGATGGTGAGGAATGTTGCAGCACCGATCTTGTCCTCGGTCCCGAGCCAGGCTGCATTGCCGAGGCGGATGGTGATGCCGTTCAGCATCCCTTCCACGCCTTTGCCGGGCACTTCCCTGATACCCGAGACAGGGGCCGGGGCGTCGGTGCTGGCCGCGATGGCACGCGCATAGGGGTGCGCCGAGCCTTGTGCAAGACCAGCGGCGATGGACAGCGTCCTCGGATCGTGGCGGGACGCGAGGCGTGGAGTGCCTGTGGTCAGCGTGCCGGTCTTGTCGAAGACGACGGCGTCAATCTCCGCCAGACGTTCCATCGCGGTGCCGTCTTTCAGGAGGACACCGCGCCGAAAGAGGCTGCCTGCGGCTGCGGTTGCCACCGCCGGTGCCGCAAGGCCGAGTGCACAGGGGCAGGTGATGATCAGCACCGCGACCGCGATGTTCAGCGCAAGACGCAGATCGCCTGTCGCCCCCATCCATCCCAGAAAGGCGATCAGCGCCAGAAGATGCACACCGGGCGCATAAATCCGTGCGGCGCGGTCGGCGAGGGAGGCATAGCGGCCTTTGCCGCGCTCTGCCGTGGCCACCATTTCGGCCATGCGGCGCAGGGATGTGTCCTCGCCCACCGTGGTTATGCGCAGGGTCAGCGCACCGGTCAGGTTCATCTCACCAGCCTGAACTTCGGTGCCGGGTGCCGCAGGTACCGGGATCGTCTCGCCGGTCAGGGGGGCGCGGTCCATGTCGGACATGCCATCGGTGATGACACCGTCGACGGGTGCGCGCATGCCGGGCGCGAGGTGGATGAGGTCGCCGACGGCGAGGGCGTCGAGCGTGACGGTTTCACGCTGTTGGCCGGTCAGGCGGACGGCTTTGGGGGCCTCCAGCGCCGTTAGTTCGCGTGCGGCGGAGCGGGCGGCGACACGGGTGCGGTGGTCGAGATAACGACCGAGGAGGAGGAAGAAGGTCAGCGACAGCGCCGCATCGAAATAGGCATGCGCGCCGCCCGCCGCCGTCTCGTAAAGCGACATGGCGGCGGCCAGCAGGATCGCCAGCGATATTGGCACATCCATGTTCAGCGAGGCGGCGCGCAGCGCGTTCCATCCGCTTTTGAAGAAGGGCCGGGCGGCGAAGGCGACCGAAGGCAGCGCGATGGTGGCGGAGACCCAATGGAGGAAATCACGGGTCGCAGCCTCCGCCCCCGACCAGACAGCGACCGAGAGCAGCATGACATTCATCATGGCAAAGCCCGAAACACCGAGCGCGATCAGCAATCCGCGCCCGATACCATCGTCGTCGCCTGCGGCGAGGGTTGCACCGTCAAGCTCCTGCGCGTCGTGGCCTGCGCCTTTTAGTGCGGCAACGAGGCTGTCCGCGCGGATGCTGGCATCCACCTCCACTGTGGCGCGTTTGAGTGAGAGGTTCACGCGGGCGCTGGCAACGCCTGGCACCGCGCGCAGGGTGCGCTCAACCGACCCGATGCAGCCAGCGCAATGGATGGCGGGCAGGGAAAGATGGATAACCTGCGGCGCGGGCCGCGCGCCGCGCTGCGCAACCGTTTCCGCCGCCGGTGCGACGGTGCAGGCGGGGCAGGCGGCGACGGTCGTCATCATTTCACCTCGATCTGAAGCTGCTGGCGAAACCGCTCACCATAATGACCCGTGGCCAAGATATCGACGCGCCAGAGGCCGCGCGCGAGATCAGCATCAGCGTGATAACCGGTGGCATCGGCGGCGAGCAGCGGAGCGGCATCCACCGCCTCCGTCGTCGGGCGGCCGATTTTCAGTGCAATGTCCGAAAGCGGCACCTGATAGCCCTGCCTGTCATTGACCGCGACATGCAGGACGCCGTTTTCATATTGCGCATCAGCGGTCCAGCCGAGCGCAACTTGCGCGGCGCGTTCGGCCTCGAATTTCTGGCTGGCGACATAGCCATTGCGTACCTCGATCCCCGGGAAGCTGCCGATTGCGGCAAAAGCTAATGCCAGATTGGCCGCGAGGATGACACCGAAAGCGGACAAAGCGTAGATGAGGACCATGCGGCCCGTCAGGGGTTTGGTGGCCATATTCAGTCTCCCTTTCCAACGAAGCTGGCATCTGCATAGGTCCGCTCGTTATCAACGACATCCTCGACCCAGAACCGGAGCGGCGTGCGCGCGCCGTCGGCGGCGTCGGTGCCGGGTTTTGCAATTACATAGACCCGTTGCAGCATTGTCTCGTTTGCGGGAACGGTCACGCGACGCTCCTCCGTCCCTTCGAGGCGCAGGCGCAGAACCTCATCCGACGCGATGGAGATGCGAAAGGCGCGATCCTCGCCATGCTTGTTACGCAGGCGCATGTCATAGGCGTTGCGGATGCCGCCATCGGACAGGGTGACGTAGACCGGGTTGCGCACTGCTGCGATGGTGATGTCGATCTCCGAACGGATGAAGAGCGCGAAAAGAAGCCCGAGGCCGACCAGCGACCAGAGCGCGGTATAGATCATGACGCGGGGCCGGAAGATACGCTTCCACGCAGGCTGGGCCTTCGCGCCGCCCCGCTCCGCCGCTTCGTCGGCCAGCGACAGGTAATCGATCAGGCCGCGTTCGCGCCCCAGCTTGTGCATCACGTCATCACAGGCATCGATGCAAAGAGCG
This sequence comes from Pseudomonadota bacterium, assembly GCA_039030855.1. Classification (GTDB taxonomy): domain Bacteria; phylum Pseudomonadota; class Alphaproteobacteria; order Rhodobacterales; family Rhodobacteraceae; genus Pikeienuella. Next base: position 233,091 of record JBCCDJ010000001.1, on the reverse strand, counting down.
CAAGTGATACAGGCAAGCTGCTGGCCATCGCGGATGTCGATGCCCGTGGGGCAAACGGCAACGCAGGCATTGCAGTCGATGCAATCGCCGAGATTTGCGGCCTCCTCGGATTTGATATGCTTGCCGCGCGGCTCCCCCCGCCATTCGCGGTAGGCAACGGTCAGGGACTGGTCGTCCATCATCGCCGCCTGAATCCGCGGCCAGGGGCACATGTAGATGCAGACCTGCTCGCGCATGAAGCCGCCAAAGACAAATGTCGTGGCGGTCAGGATGGCGATGGAGATATAGGCGACCGGATGCGCCGCCCCCGTGATGAGGTCGACCAGCAAGGTCGGCGCGTCAGCGAAATAGAACACCCATGCCCCGCCTGTCGCCACGCCGATCATCAGCCAGAGGGACCATTTCGTCAGGCGCAGGCGCAGTTTGCGTAAGTCATATTTCTGTTTCAGAAGGCGAATGCGAGCGTTCCGATCGCCTTCCACCCAGCGTTCGACAAGGATGAATAGATCGGTCCAGACCGTCTGCGGGCAGGTGTATCCGCACCACACGCGCCCGAGAGCGGAGGTGAAGAGAAAGAGGCCAAGCCCGGCCATGATCAGGAGACCTGCAACAAAATAGAACTCGTGGGGCCAGATCTCGATCCAGAAGAAAAAGAACCGCCGCCCGGCCATATCGACCAGAACCGCCTGATCCGGAAGGTTCGGGCCCCTGTCCCACCTGATCCATGGCGTCAGGTAGTAGATACCCAGCGTGACCGCCATGATTTGCCATTTTAGCGTGCGAAACCAACCGGCTACCCGGCGCGGAAAGATCGGCTCTCGCGCTTCGAACAGTTTGGGTGGCGTGGTCTCGGTCGATGACATGCGGGACAATCCTTAAGCGTATGCTGCCCCTTATCGAGGGGCGGTGGACGGAATGCCTTGATTCAGGTCAATCCTTCAGGCGCTGACGAATCCGTGATCGACAAGAGCGCGAGCCACCGCCTGCGCTTATGTACCGGCGGTGGACACGGTAAGAGGGCACATGACATCGGCTGATTTACAACCCTGGATGGACCGGGCAGGGCGGTTTTCCGCCCTGCGGATGTCGGTGTTCCTGATGGTCATCGCGCCCGCGGGCTGGCTTGGCTGGCTGACCGCGACCGGTGGGCTGGGGGTGGAGCCATTCAAGGCGGCGACGCATCTGACCGGTGAATGGGCTCTTTGGGGGCTTCTGATAGCACTGGCCGTGTCGCCCCTGCGCCGACTTCTGGGATGGTCAACCTTGATCGGGGTGCGCCGGATGGTCGGTGTCTCTGCCTTTGCCTATGTGCTGGGGCATTTCGGTCTCTACGTGCTTTACCAGAACGGTGATCTGGTGAAGGTCGCGTCAGAGATTGTCAGCCGCAGTTATCTCAGCATCGGGTTTTTCGTGCTTGTTGGCATGGCTGCGCTGACCGCAACATCATTCGATGCCGCTATCCGGCGGATGGGGGGCAACTGGCACCGTCTGCACCGGCTGATCTATCCCCTGACGGCGCTCGGTATCGTGCATTTCTTTATGCAGGCAAAGGTCGATGTCGCAGATGCTGCCATGCTGGCCGGCGTTTTCGTCGGGCTGATCTATCATCGCATGGTATCGCGCAGCACGGTGATGCCGGAGATCCGAGTGTTGATCATAGCGGTCCTCGCCGGTGCCAGCGCAGCGGGGCTCGAATATCTCTGGCACCTAACGCTGACGGGCCTGCCTGCGGATCGGGTATTCCTGTCGAATTTCGATTTCGAATGGGAGGTCCGCCACCCGTGGCTTGTGATGGCCATCATGACCGCACCTTTGCCTGCCATGGCGGCGCAGCGCATCATGCGGGTCTATCCGAGGAAAGTTGCGCATCCTTGATGAGGCAGGGACGTGACAGTGCCGGCGGCCCTGGCCAATGCGAGTTTTCGCTGCGATCGGAGCAGGATGGGCTCAAAAGGTGGTCATCGACAGCCTGTCGTTCATTGCACCGCATTGGTTGCCGGGTTGCTGTGATACAGTAATCTCTCCGCGACGATCAGATGTTCGAAAGGGGATACGCAGCATGATTGCCTATGTGACCGTCGGCGCTGATGACATCGCCCGCGCGAAGCGGTTCTATGCCGCTTTGCTGCCGGCCCTCGGTTATGAATTGAAGGAGGGTCCTGAGGGCCTGAGTTACACGCCGCCCGTAGAGCCGGGACAGTCTCCCGTTCTGCCGGATTTCTACGTTAAACCAACATTTGACGGACGTCCGGCCTCGGCCGGAAACGGTGTCATGATCGCATTCGAGGCACTTCGGCAAAGCCAGGTTCGTGACCTTCACGCCGCCGCGCTAGCCGCTGGCGGTACAGACGAGGGCCAGCCGGGCTTTCGCGCATCGTATGGCCCTCGTTTTTATGTCGGGTATCTGCGCGACCCTCAAGGCAACAAGATCGCGCTGTTCTCCAGCAATCCAGACGAACCCGGTCGGGACGGGTAGTGCGAACTGACTGAGCGACAAAAGCCATTCGCCGCGTCCTGCGCCCATAGCTGCGTTTGCCGTTGTCGCGATTTGGCGACCAAAGTATCTGACCGCCGCGCTACCCGCCCGAGGCAGCGCGCAGGGCGTCGTATAGGCCGGATGAGGCATAGCCGTCCGGCACCATGCCACGCGATGACTGAAAGCCACGGATCGCCTTCACGCTGTTTGGCCCGATGATGCCATCGACCCCCTGCGTGTCGAAACCAAGCTGCGTCAGACGGCGCTGCATGTCCTGTTTTTCGGAACGCGACAAGGGGCGGTCGCCGCGCGGCCAGCTGGCCTGAAATGCCCCCTTGCCCGCGATCCGGTCACCGAGATGCCCAACCGCCATCGCATAGGACGTGGCGTTGTTGTAACGCTTGATGACCCGGAAATTTTTGTAGACAGCGAATGCCGGGCCGGAGGATCCAGCGGGCAGAAGGATTGCCGCCTCGCCATGGTCAGGCAGCGTACCGCCACCCACGAGGGTCACACCCATGGCGCGCCAGTCCGCGACCGGGCGGCGGATCGACTGATCGGCAATGGCGTAATCGAACCCGGCGGGCAGGGTGATCTCCACCCCCCAGGGCTGTCCCTTCACCCACCCGAATGTTGCGAGGTAATTGGCTGTGGAGGCCAGCGCATCCGCCGGATCGTCCGACCAGATGTCGCGCCGTCCGTCGCCTGTGAAATCCACGGCATAGGCCTGAAAGGACGTCGGAATGAACTGTGTGTGCCCCATGGCCCCGGCCCAGGACCCGATCATCCGCTCCGGCGTGACGTCACCCGACTGGATGATGCGCAGCGCCTCGACCAGCTGTTCCTCGGCAAATGCGCGTCGCCGCCCGTCATAGGCGAGGGTCGCGAGGCTTTCGATCACGGGGATGGAGCCGTAGTTGAAGCCATAGGCGCTCTCCAACCCCCAGATGGCCAGCACGACCTCCTTTTCCACGCCATAGGCGGCCTCGATATCGCGGAGCGTGGCAGCATGAAGGGCGGCTTTCTCCTGTCCGTTCGCGATGCGGGTGTCGGAGACGGCGCTGTCCAGATATTCCCAGATTGCCTTGGTGAATTCGGCCTGCCTGCCGTCAAGCTCCAGCACCCGGTCATTCACGCCGACGCCTGCGAAGGCGCGATCGAACGTGGCGCCAGAGATGCCCTTGGCTGCGGCGCGGCCCCGGAATGCGGCGCGCCAGTCGCTGAAACTGGAATAGGTGTTTGTTGCCGCCTGAACGACCTCCGCTTGCGGTGCCGCAGCCGCAGCGGGCGAAGCCCCGTTCGAAGGTGCCGCGCAGCTCGCGCCCGCAACCAGCATCAGTGCCAATGCGGGCGTTTTGAAATATGCCTGTTTGCTCATGTGTTCCGCCTCTGATGTGCGTTGGTATCCGTGTCAGACAGTGATGCGCTTGATTGCCAGTATCTCGCCAAACTCGTTCTTGCCGATGCGCGACACCGCACCTTCATAGCTTTCGATGGCGGTTTCCATGTGATGCGCATTCGCATGCAGGATCTTGGTGGGGGAGGTCATGATGCCGACATGGCCCTTCCAGAACACGATATCGCCGCGTTTGCGCACGGCATTGGTCACATCGCGGCCCAGCGCCGCTTGCTGTTGATCGCTGTCGCGCGGACAGGACATGCCCGCCGATTGCAGTGCGATCTGCACAAGACCCGAACAATCGACACCGGCAGTGGACCGCCCGCCCCAAAGGTAAGGTATGCCGACAAAGCGTTCTGCCGTCGCAACCCAGAGCGGCTCCGGCTCATCCAACGGCTTTAGTGCCCGGATCGGGGTAAAGCCGCCCGGGTCCAGCGCCGCGAACCCGGCATCCACATCGCGCACCGTCATGCGGGAGCCGAGCGGGACCGCACCCATGGGGCGCGTCTTAATGTCCGCTTCGGGGTAGATCAGCGCCTGCATGGCACTGACCCGGTGGGTGGGGATCGTGTCAGGCTCCGGCATCAGATCAGCCTCGGGCACATAGCCGACATATCCGTCGAGGGCGCATTGCCCCCAGGCCCAGCCAGCCTCCACCTCATAGGCGGTGAAATTCTCGCCGAACAGGACCTGAGAGGTGAGCGGCGCATAGGCATCGCGGCTGTCGGTCAGCGGTGCGGCAGGTACCGCAATGCGCATGGGCTGGCCGGACGCATAAGCATCCGCCTCCACATGGCCGCGCAGATGCAGCGCCGCCAGATCGGGGCGGGCGGGTATGATGCGCGGATCCTCGGCCTTCGTCTTATCGGCCATACCGGGCCTCCAGCATCGCGAAACAGGCGCGGGCGGCCGTGCATTCACCGCCCTTTGGCCGACCGGGTTTGGCAGAGGTGGTGAAGGCATAGATGTCGAAATGCGCCCAGGGAATGTCATCGCCCACAAACCGGCGCAGGAAAAGCGCGGCAGTGATCGCGCCGGCGAAACCGCCGGGCGGCGCGTTGTCCAGATCAGCAATCGGCGACTTTATGTCCTCATCATAGGGATCGTAGAGCGGCATGCGCCACAGCGGATCGCGCGCGACGGCAGCGGCGGCGTCAAGATCGCTGGAAAGTGCCGCATCATCGGTGAAGTATGGCGCAAGGTCCGCGCCGGTCGCCACCCGCGCAGCCCCTGTCAGGGTGGCCATATCAAGCATCAGATCCGGCGTTTCTTCCGATGCCAGGGCCAGCGCATCGGCCAGCACAAGACGCCCCTCTGCATCGGTATTGCCGATCTCAACTGTCAGGCCTTTGCGCGATGTCAGAACATCGCCGGGCCGAAAGGCATTCGCCGATACGCTGTTTTCAACCGCGGGGATCAACACGCGCAAACGCACGGGCAATTTGCGTGCCATGATCATCTCGGCGAGCGCGAGGATATTGGCAGCACCGCCCATATCTTTCTTCATCCAGCGCATGGCGGAGGCCGGTTTCAGGTCCAGCCCGCCCGTGTCAAAACAGACACCTTTGCCGACCAGCGTGACCTTCGGGTGCTTGGCCTTGCCCCATTTCAGGTCGATCAGACGCGGCGCATCTGCGGCGGCACGGCCAACGGCGTGGATCATCGGAAAGTTCTTCGTCAAAAGATCATCGCCGGCGGTGATGGTGACCTTGGCCTTGCTGCGCTTTGCCACATCGCGCGCTGCCGCCTCCAACGCCGAAGGGCCCATATCGCTGGTTGGCGTGTTGACGAGATCACGCGCCAGATAGGCCGCCCGCGCGATGGTGGATATCCGCGCGGCATCGATCCCGTCAGGGGCGACCAGCATCGCCTTTTGCGGTGTCGCGCTTTTGTAGCGTCCGAACCGGTAAGCGGAGAGGAGCCAGCCAAGGGCGGCTTCTTCAGTCTCTTCCGCGCTCAGCTCGCCGGTGATCTGCCACGCGCCTTCTGGCGCTTTGGCCGCGAAATCGGCAATGGCGAAGCGCCGCGCCGCCCGCCGGCCTGCGTCGCCCCAGCCGAAAAGGGCACCTGCGATCCCGCCCTTGCCATTGGGGAGAATGACGCTTTGCCCCAGACTGCCGGTGAACCCGTGACGGCGCGCCCACTCGCGATGCGCCTTGGGCAGTGCGCGAAGGGCGGCCTCGGCTCTGTCAGCCTCGATCAGGCGAACTGGCAGCGCCTCGTCACCTGCGGCGGCAAATTCGGGGATCATCGGTCATGCTCCTTCACGGCAACGGTCTTGCTGACAGTGCTGTCAGGCTGCCGCGCAGGTTTCAAGGGCCAGATGGATGCCCGCCGCGGAACTGTCAGTGAAAGAAACCAAAATTGAAGACGCCGAAACCGATGCCGACACCGCTTCGTACCCGCGTGCCGCCGCTGCCAAATCCGATCGACAGAAAGGGAAAGATGCGCGGCCCGTAATACCCGTAATAGGGTCTGCGATAATGGCGATGGCCGTAATAACCGTCATTGCCACCGCCCGCCGCTGCAGTACGGGTAACGCAGAGCCGGTTCTGAGCGGCAAGTTCGCGGTCCGTCAGCTGCGAGGGATCGGTTTCGCACAAGGCGTCCTGCCCGTCCCGATAGCCATCCTGCCATGCCAGCTCATCATCAGTGCTGAGCGACGCGCCGGATGATGCGCAGGCGCTGCGGTAATCGGCCAACTTGCCACTGGCGGCCCCTTCGGCCCCGTCGGCAAAGCCGACATCGCTCCAATTCGCATCGCATTGCGACGCGGTCAGGGTCGAAGTCGTTGCCGCACATGCGGACAGAGCAATGGTACCAAGCAGGATCAGCAGATATCTCATGAACCCCAATATATCCCATTTCGCGTCAAAAGGGAGGCATCAAGTGTACTACCTGCCGCCTGCTACATCAACGTGAGTGCCCGTGACATAGGACGCGTCGCTCGACAGCAGCCAGAGGATCGCTGCCGCAGTCTCCTCCGCTGTGCCAGCGCGGCCCAGGGGCTGTTCTGGGCCCAGTTCCGCTGCGCGGTCGGGCAGACCGGCCGCTGCATGGATGTCGGTCTCGATGATCCCAGGACGCACGGCATTGACGCGGACCGATGGCGCAAGCTCTATCGCCAGCCCGCGTGTCAGCGTGTCGATGGCTCCCTTGGTGGCGGCATAGTCGACAAAGGTGTGACCACTGCCGATCCGCGCCGCCGCCGATGACAACAACACCATCGCGCCGCCCGTGCCGCCCCGCGAAACCGGCATCCGGCGTGCCGCCTCGCGCGCGGTGAGGAGAGCGCCGGTAACATTCACGTCGACCAGATTGCGGATGCGGGCGGTATCCATGTCCGCAAGATCGGCAACCGGGCCGACGATACCGGCATTGACCACACAGCGGGTGACCGGCCCCATTGCTGTCGCCCGATCGAAGAGTGTTGCCAGATGCGCTTCGTCCTGTGCATCGCCCCGAACCATCTCGCAGGTAGCGCCCCGTGCACGGGCGGCATCGCGTGTTGCCTCCGCCGCCTTTGTATCGTTGAGATAGGAAAACGCGATGGGCCAGCCGCGCGCTGCCGCGCCGAGCACGACGGCCCGGCCAATGCCGCGCGATCCGCCGGTGATGACAAGTACGGACATCAGAACCCCCAGTACAAATGTTCCGCGAACCGTTGCCCCTCCCTCAACGTAAGGTCAAGGCCCGCGAGCGGTTGCCAAACCGGCTCCGATCAGCCTTTCTGTCGCAATCACAACGAGGAGAGGATTGTCCGATGAAAGCGCTGATCTGCGAGGCCTTCGGCCCCTATAAGTCACACAAGGTGAAGGAGGTTGATGCCCCTGAGATCAAGCCCGGCCATGTCCGTGTCGCGGTGCGGGCGGCGGGCGTCAATTTCCCCGACATTCTGATCGTTGAAGGCAAATACCAGTTGAAACCCCCGTTCCCCTTCATCCCCGGGTCCGAATGCGCGGGTGTGGTGTCCGAACTGGGCGAGGGTGTCACGGATTATAAGATTGGCGACGAAGTGTTCTTCGGTGCCATGCACGGCGCATTTGCCGAGGAAGTCGTGGTTCCGACGGCGCTTCTCTTTCGTGTCCCCAAGGATATGAGCTTTGAGCAGGCCAGCGCCGTCAACCTCGTCTACGGCACCTCCTACCACGCGTTGAAGGACCGGGCGGAGGTGAAACCGGGGGACAAAGTATTCGTTCTCGGCGCGGCGGGCGGTGTTGGCCTGGCGGCGGTTGAACTGGCCAAGGCGATGGGCGCTACAGTGATCGCGGGTGCCAGTTCGGATGAGAAATGCGAGGTCGCGCGCCAGCACGGGGCCGACATGGTCATCAACTATGTAAGGGATGACATAAAGGAAACGGTACGCCAACTGACGCGCGGTGGGGTCGACGTGGTTTATGATCCGGTCGGTGATGCCCTTGCGGAACCTGCCTTTCGCACCCTGACCTGGGGCGGTCGTTACCTCGTGGTCGGCTTCGCTGGCGGCGACATTCCGCGCCTGCCGCTGAACCTGACGCTTCTGAAATCCGCCGATGTGCGCGGTGTTTTCTGGGGCCAATGGCTGGCCCGCAACCCTGAGGCCCATCGCCAGAACACCAACGAATTTCTGGAGATGTTCGAAAAGGGCCAGATCAAACCCCGCATCTCCGCCGCCTACCCGCTGGCCGATTTCGTCAAGGCCTATGATGACCTGGCGGAGCGGCGCGCCATGGGCAAGGTCGTCCTGACCATGGGCGGCTGAGCGCCACATGCCGCATGCAAGGGATCAGACCGTCAGGACGATCTTGCCGATATGGTCAGAACTTTCCATTAGTGCATGAGCCTTGGCAGCGTCATCCATGGCGAAGGTTCTTGCCATCACAGGTTTGACCTGGCCGCTGTCCAGTAGCGGCCAGACCTTTGTGCGCAGGTTGTCGGCGATGGTCGCTTTTTCCTCGATGGAGCGTGGCCTGAGTGTCGATCCGGTGATCGTCAGGCGTTTCAGCATGACCTGAACGAAATTCACATCAGCCTGCGGGCCGTGCAGGAATGCGATCTGCACAATCCGCCCCTGATCGGCGGCCAACTTGATATTGCGCTGGATATAGTCGCCGCCGACCATATCGAGGATCAGGTCAGTGCCGCGTTTGCCGGTCGCTTCGCGGATCACCTCGACAAAATCGGCATCCTTGTAGTTGATGGCTACTTCGGCACCGAGGGTTTCGCAGGTCTTTGCCTTCTTGGAATTGCCGACTGTGGTGAAGACCCGCGCGCCGAACGCCTTGGCGAGCTGGATTGCGGTGGTGCCGATGCCGGATGATCCGCCATGGACCAGAAACGTCTCACCCGCCTGCAGCCGGCCCCGATCGAACACGTTGGTCCAGACGGTGAAGAACGTCTCCGGCAATGCGGCCGCTTTTTCCATGGACATGCCCTCGGGCACGGGCAGCGCATGATCCTGATGGGTCACCGCATAGTCGGCATAGCCGCCCCCGGCGAGAAGCGCGCAGACCTTGTCGCCCAGCTTCCAGCGGGTCACACTGGTGCCAATGGCGACGACCTCGCCCGCAGCCTCCAGCCCCGGCAGGTCCGATGCACCAGGCGGGGGCGGATAGGCCCCGGCGCGCTGCAGGCAGTCGGGACGGTTCACGCCTGACGCTGCGATGCGGATCAGGATCTCATCGCTTCGCGGTTCCGGCACCGGGCGGCTGACCGGGGTCAGAACGTCCGGGCCGCCGGGTTTGGAGATCTCGATGGCGCGCATTTCGGTTGGCAAACTGGTCATCTGGCTTTTCATCCCCGCGAGGCTGTGAAAGGTTCCCTCCGACACTTATGGCGGTGGCGGGCGCGGAGATAAACCCGCGCGATGAGCAATTCTGCGGGAGAGAGACATGATGAAAACGGCTCTGATCACAGGTGCAGGCAGCGGCATTGGGCGTGCGTCCGCGATTGCGCTGGCGGCGCGCGGCTGGCAGCTGACCCTCGTCGGGCGACGACCCGACCCGCTGGCAGAGACGGCGATGCTGTGCGCGGGGGAGCCGCTTATGGCATCCGGTGACATCTCCGACCCCGACGATGTTGAGCGGATTTTTGCCGAATCAGCCGCGAAATGGGAACGGCTGGACCTTCTTTTCAACAATGCGGGCCGCGGATCGCCCCCTCTCGACATCGATGAGACGCCGCTGGATGACTGGTACGGCGTGATCAATGCGAATTTGCACGGCTCGTTCCTCTGCGCTCGCGCGGCCTTCGCGCAGATGAAGGCGCAAAGCCCCCATGGCGGGCGCATCATCAACAATGGATCGATCTCCGCCTACGCGCCGCGCCCCGGCTCCGTTCCCTATACGGTGTCCAAGCACGCGATCACCGGATTGACCAAGACGCTGTCCCTTGATGGGCGCAAACATGACATAGCCGTTGGGCAATTGGACATCGGCAATGCCCTGACGGAGATGGCCCAGAAGATGACCGAAGGGGTTCCGCAGGCGGATGGCTCGATCAAGGTTGAGGCGGTCATGGACCCCAATCACGTCGCCGAGGCGCTGGTTCAGATGGCGGAGTTCCCGCTGGAAACCAACGTGCAGTTCATGACCATAATGGCGACAAAAATGCCCTATGTCGGACGTGGCTGACCCCAGAAAACACACGATACTGTGAAAATCTGCACAAAATAGGTCTTCACAGCGCCGTAATCGTTAACCACACTCCGTATATGACAGGCTTCACTTGGGAGGGTGGAGTAGCTTGTTTAAGGAGTGTGGGAAATGACCAATCATGATGATGGACGTGCAGATGCAGGTGCGCGGATGGCCGGATGGCCACCTGCACTGAGGGACAAGCCTGAATACCCGACCGGGGATACATCCCAGTTGGATCTCGCGAGCGACGTGTTCCCAAGCCGCTGCATGCGCAACACTGACAGCGAGGGCCGTCCGATCAAGTAATCGCGCTGCGCGATCAAAGCCAGTGAAGGGGCGGTTTGTGGCTCCCCTTCACTGACGCCGATGTCAGACGTTAACGCCTATGGGCAGCGTTCTGCGCCGCTCTCCGGTTGCGTGGAACAACCCATTGGCAATCGCAGGGGCGACGGGCGGCACGCCCGGCTCCCCAACGACCGTCGAATGCTCGCTGAACGGGTGCGGTACAATATGGGTGACCACGTTCAGCGGATAATTATCCGATCGCACCACATCATAATCAGTGAAGTTGGACTGGACGACCGCACCGTTTTCATGGGTGATCGATGAATGGAGCGCGACCGTCATGCCCATGACCGCGGCACCTTCCATCTGGCTTCGGATACGCTCCGGATTGGCGGCATAGCCGCAATCGATGGCCATGTGCACCTCGGGCACCGTGATCGTGCCATCGACGACCTTCACATGGGCTGCCGTCGCGACATATGAAACGAAGGAGCGGTGAACGGCGAGGCCAATACCCTCTCCCGGTGACAGGCCCTTGCCGTAGCCGATCGCATCCGCCGCGATGTTCAGCACGTTAGCCAAACGCCCGGTTTCGACAGCAAACTCACCGGCGGGCTCGCCGTAGTTCCACCAGTCTTCGGGATACCCCTCTGCCGTTGGATCGATGGTGCGTGGCGCACCGATGAGGTCCAGCCACATCTGGCGGTCATCCTTGCCAAGCTCAGCTGCCAGTTCCCCGACGAATGATCCGATGGCCCAGGCGCGCGGGATGTTGGACACGGCACGAAACCAGCCGATGCGCGTATGCGCCATCGCCTTGCCGTTCTGGACCGAAACATTGGGGATGTCGAAGGGCATATCGACATGCCCCATCCCGGTTTCGATAAAGAACTGCTGTCCGCTGTCTGGTGCGAATGTGGTCAGGATTGATGGGGCGACTGAGTTGTGCTTCCACCCCGTAACCTTGTCCGCATCATCAAGCGCAACCTCGATCCGTTCTGCAGATGTGGTGTGGTAGTAGGAATGCTTCACATCGTCATCACGGGTCCACTGCACACGCACCGGCGCGCCGACCTTCTGGCTCAGCAGTGCGGCCTCGGTCACATAGTCGGCCTTCGACTTGCGGCCAAAACCACCGCCGAGCAGCGTGACTTTCACCTTCACATTCGCAGGCTCCAGACCTAATGCCGCCGCCGTATCAGTGCGCGTGGCATAGGGGCTTTGGACAGGTGCCCATATCTCCGCGCTCGCGCCCGTCACGTTGGCGAGCGCTACCGGCGGCTCCATCGGGATATGGGCCATGTGGTCCTGGGTGTAGGTGCGCGCGAAGGTTTTCGCTGCGTTGCCGAAGGCTGCATCCGGGTCGCCCTGGCGGCGAAGTTCCACCCCCGGTTGTTCGGCTGTTGCCTTCATCTCCTCCATATAGGCGGCGGAGTTGTAGCTGCCGTGCTCACCGGCGTCCCAGTCGATCACCAGCGCCGCGCGACCCTCGATTGCGGCCCAGGTGGAATTGGCCACAACCGCAATCCCGCCCTGAGGCGCGAATTTCGCGGCGAGGCCCGCATAGGGCAACTCATGCACCGCCTCGACGCCTGAAACTGCCAGCGCGGCACTGGCATCGTAGGATTTCGCCTTGCCGCCGACCACAGGCGGGCGGGCGACGACGGCGTATTTCATGCCTGGCAGGGTCACATCGGCACCATAGATGGCTTTACCTGTGGTGATGTCATGCAGGTCGGTGATCTGCACCTCACCCTTGCCGAGATAGCGGAACTCCGCCTCCGTCTTGTAGGTGATGTCTTCATGGGCGGGCACGGGCAACGCCATGGCCGCCGCCGCAAGATCACCGAAGCCGAGGGTTTTGGAGCCATGCCTGGCCTCGTGATTGGCGACCGTGACCTCGCCTGCCGGCACGCCCCACTCCTGCGCCGCTGCTTCGCGCAGCATGTGCCTGACGGAGCCGCCGATCTTGCGCGCCATCTGGATATGATGGCGGAGCGAGCGGGAGCCGTCAGTGTCCTGATTGCCGTATTTCGGCTCATCCCCTTCGGCCTGCACGATCTTCACGTGGTCCCAGTCAGCCTCCATCTCGTCAGCCATGATCATGGGCAGCGACGTGCGTGCGCCAGTGCCCATCTCGGAGCGATGGGCGACCAGCGTGACGGTGCCGTCAGCATCGATGGAGACGAAAATCAGCGGGTCTTCCACCACGCCATGGGGCATCGCCTCGCCGCCATGAGGCCAGCGGGGGAAGGCATCGGCGCGCGATGCAAAAGCACCAATGGCAAAGGCGGCCGAGGTGCCGAGGAAGGCGCGTCGCGACAGCTTGCCGATGGTGAGGCGCGGCGCGTCGGGGGCGACGTCCATATCTTTCAGATAATGCAGCATGGCTCAGCTCCCCGTGCTGGCAAGGCGCACGGCGGCGACGATGCGTTGATAGCAGCCACAGCGACAGACATTGCCGGACATGGCGTCGAGAATTTCCTCATCCGTTGGCTTCGGATTTTCAGCCAGCAGGGAGGATGCCTGCATGATCTGACCCGACTGGCAGAACCCGCATTGCGGCACATTCAGCTCCCGCCAGGCCTGTTGCACGCGGTGATCGCCTGCGGGGTCCAGCCCTTCGATCGTGGTGACCCTGGCATCTGCCACATCACCAACCGTCAACTGGCATGACTTTTCCGCCTTGCCGTTTACATGCACGGTGCAGGCACCGCAAAGGCCGATCCCGCAACCGTATTTCGTGCCCGTAAGGCCCGCGATGTCCCGAAGCGCCCAGAGTAGAGGCATGTCCGGGGAGGCATCTACCTCAGCCGCAGCCCCATTGATGTTCAACGTCGCCATATCAGTCACTCCCTTTTGTGTGGGAGGTGCGGGTGCCCCATACCGCAACCGCCAATCAACAACTTAAGGGGGAATCAGGTAAGTTCGATATATCTTTTTTGATGCGCGGTTTGCCTTAGTCGCCGAGGGCAGGCACGCAATTTGCAAATTGGTATTCTGGCTGGGCGAGACACATGCTCGATTTGCTCAAGGTCGTCGGGATGTTGCTGTGCTTCGACTTCAGATAATAGACGCCGGTTATCTCGTAATCGTTGTCCCATGTTGTCTTACAGGAATGGGATCGTCTGATGGTCGATTCGCAAGTCGGCGTTACATATCCGTACCTGGCATTGTCACGCAGCGTTCCAAAATCGGTATGTGTCTGCGATACGGACACGCACGCCATACCCTGCTTCTGACAGGCCAAGCGGCCATTCTGCCCGAAGGTCAGGGCAGCCTGAGTGACCTTTGGCTCCATCACCTTTGGCGGCGCAGCCGTCAGATCACCCGCTATGAAACCAAATAGAGCAATTGCAGCGACTGTTGCCGCGACCGGCACCCACATCAACGCGGCGCGCAACCGAAACATGAAGAACCGCCAAAGCGATGTCAGGCTATGGACGCCGAAAACATCGAAAAACTCATCGGCCTGGCCAAGGTCGATACCTTTTTCACGCAGCATCGCAAGGACCGCCTTTCGTGCCTCGCCTTTGCTGATCTTTCGGTCTTTCAGCTCCTCCCACTTGTCGCGAATATCCGACAATGCGTTGGAGAACCGGTGGAATTGTTGCTCCGACAGGAAGCCCGGATTTTGCGCACCGGCTTCGAGATAGACGATGACGTCACCGGTTCCCTTCTTTCTGGTGAAGACCTCATATTCGTGTTTGATCCAGTCATCCGGGTCTTCATCCTCCCGCAGAAAGATCTTCGTCCGGATCTTGCGGAAGATCTCGGAGAGTATTCTGGCGTATTTGGATTTCTCTTTCTGATAGGAAATATAGATCAGGAGGCAATCTGAGTTTTCCAGATGATCGTAGATCTGCTTTCGCCATTCGCCCTTCCGGAAATCACCCATCCAATAAATGGTCGTGCCCAACGATTTCAAAAGCTTTTCTATGCCTTTGACATGAGGAATGTCTTCATCGCGAAGAGATATGAACACCGACTTTCCGGCAATGCTTGAGAGATCGGTTTCCGAAAATTCCATCGTTCTTCCCAATTGCAGTTCGGATCAACGATATTCGTGTAATAATACGATATGGTTTCATTCTAGGCTAATTTATCGATAACTATTAATTAAAGGACTTATAAATAGATATATTTTTGTTGATCCATCAATTTAATGATCAAGACATGATCAGGCTTGCAGGTTCACGACCTGTTAGCCTCCGACCTCCGCCGCAATCTCCGCCCGTGATTTGCGCGCCCGCTCGGTTGCAGATTTCAGTTGGCCGCAGGCGGCCATGATGTCCTGACCGCGCGGGGTGCGGACAGGGGAGGCATAGCCGGCGCGGTTCACAATATCAGCGAAGGCTTCAATCCGGTCCCAGTCGGACCGTTCATAAGGCGATCCGGGCCAGGGGTTGAAGGGGATGAGGTTGATCTTGGCCGGGATGCCGGAGATGAGTTTGACCAGGCGGCGCGCATCGGCGTCGCTGTCATTCACATCCTTCAGCATCACGTATTCGAACGTGATCCGCTCCGCATTCGACAGGCGCGGGTAATCGCGGCACGCTTTCAGCAGCGTCGCGATGTTCCATTTCCGGTTGATCGGGACCAGCTTGTCGCGGACTTCATCCGTTGTTGCGTGAAAGCTGATGGCCAGCATGCAGCCGATCTCCGTGCCGGCGCGCTCAATCTCCGGCACGACACCGGATGTGGACAGGGTGATGCGGCGGCGGCTGAGCGACAGCCCCTCATTGTCCATTGCGATTTTCATCGCGTCGCGCACATTATCGGTGTTGTAGAGCGGCTCCCCCATTCCCATCAGCACGATATTGCTCAGGAGGCGCTTTTGCATGGCGTCGTGCCCCCATTCGTCCAGATCGTCGCGGCAGACGAGGATCTGTCCGACGATTTCCGCCGCAGTCAGGTTGCGCACCAGTTGCTGTGTGCCTGTATGGCAGAAGGAACAGGTCAGTGTGCACCCGACCTGCGAAGACACGCACAGCGTACCGCGATCTTCTTCAGGGATGTACACCGCCTCCACCTCATGCCCGCCATCGATGCGCAGGAGATATTTGCGGGTGCCGTCCTCGGAGATCTGCTTGGTAACGATCTCAGGCCGCTCGATCCGGAAATGATTGGCGATGAGGGCGCGGTAGTCCTTTGACAGGTTGGTCATCTCGGCAGGGTCGGAGATGCCTTTCTGGTAGATCCAGCCCCAGATCTGTCCGGCGCGCATCTTTGCCTGTTTGGGCGGCGTGCCAATCGCGATTAGCGCTTCGCGCATCGCATCGCGCGGCATCCCGATCAGGTTCGGCTTCAAGCGCTTGGGCGCAATGCGCGGCAGAACGCGGGCATCGGGCGTGACGGCCTCTGCCTTTGTCGGAACGGGATCTGCCATCGGGTCATGTCCTTGCCAAATAGAAACGCCCTCCGGCCTGACCGGAGGGCGCTTCCTATATCACGAAACCGGCTCAGTTACAGAGGGCGCGCGCCTCTTCCAGCGCGGCGGTGAAGCCGATCAGCGAAAATGTATCCACGGTCTGCGTGCCACGGCTTGAGGTGCCTGTCAGCTTTGCGTTGGCGCCGCGGCGCATGGCCGCGACAACCTCGTCATCCTTAGCTGCGCTGTCGGTCCAGGCCCCTTCACCATCGGTGAACATCTCGAATTTCGAGTTGCTGACCTGCATGGTGACGGAGCTGCCGGATCGGAACGGATAGCCCGCGATCATCGAAACTTCGTTCTTAACCTGCGCGCCGGGGCGGATCGCGACCATCAGAAAGATGTCGCCCCGGTTCACGTCAACTGGCCTGCCGCCACGCGATGCGGTCGATGTGGTGGGTTGCGAGACGATCCAGCACTGCCTGTCGGCTGCTGACCCTTGCTTAAAAATGCTCCAGTCGCGTTTGGCCCCTACGGCCTCGCTCGATTGTGCGACGGCGGCACCTGGAAGCGCCATAATTACCGCAACGACGACCGCTGCAACCGTTCCACCAACAGCTGCGATCAATCCTGTGTCTGCTCTTTTTGCCATACCTGCTCTCCGACTGAACACCGCATGGGACCTAGATGCCCCTTTTTTCCGACCGTTCAATATGAATAATATGCCGAAAACAAGAGGCGACGCTAGCCTCACAACCGCAAAGCGGCAACATGCAATCGTCGCCCGCTGTCAGGCGCGCGTAACATCGCCGGAACGAATGTCTTGATGGATGCTCAGGATAAAGCGACGACGGTCACCCCGCCCGACCTGTCGGCGCTGGACGACGAGGACCTGATCGCACGGGTTGCGGACTGCCGCGACAAGCAGGCGTTCGAGGAACTCTTCGGGCGATATGCTGGTCGAATCAAAGGAGTGCTGGTGAAGGCCGGGGCAGCACCCGACGAAGCGGATGAGGCCGCGCAGGAGGCGATGCTGGCTGTTTGGCGGCGGGCGGACAGCTACGATCCGGCCAAGGCGCGCGCCTCTGCCTGGATTTTCACCATTGCGCGCAATCGGCGGATCGACTTGATCCGCAAACGTCAGCGCCCTGAACCCGATCCGAACGATCCGGTATTTCGTCCTGATCCACCGCCCTTGGCGGATGCGGAGATGGTCGCCGCCGAACGCGATTCGCAGCTGCGTGATGCCGTCGGGTCCCTGACGGAGCCGCAGCGCGAGGTCGTGCGCCTCGCCTTCTTCATCGGTCTCAGCCATCCGGAGGTTGCAGCCCGGATCAATGTGCCGCTCGGTACGGTGAAATCGCGCCTGCGTCTGGCGGTGGAGCGTTTGCGAAAAGTGCTTGGCCCCGAATTTGGAGAGGGACTTTTCGATGACTGAAACAGCGATCCGGCCAGAGAACCCGATCCTCGCGACACGCAGCCGCAACGGTTTTGTCGAGCGCACGCATACGGGCCGGATCGCGATCATCGATGGGCGCGCAGGGCCTGAAGGCGCGTTGCTTTTTGCTGCGGGGGATGTCGAGACGCCGTTTCTGCCACGCTCCTCCTGCAAGATACTGCAGGCCATGCCATTGGTCGAAAGCGGTGCCGCAGATGCAGCGCGCCTGACCCCGCAACGCCTTGCGCTGGCTTGCGCCTCGCATCAAGGATCTCATCGCCATGCCGCGCTGGCGGAAAAATGGCTCGCGGAGATGGACCTATCGGCAGCGGACCTGATGTGCGGCCCGCAGGTGCCCAATGATCGCGAAACCCGCGCTGCCTTGCGATTGGCCGGGGATGAGCCAAGCCAACTGCACAACAATTGTTCGGGCAAGCACACCGGATTTCTCTGTCAGGCCCGGCATCTGGGCGCGCATACCGATGGATATATCGACAATGACCACGCGGTGCAGCGGGCCGTCGCCGATGCCACCGCCGAGTTGGCGGGCGAGGTGCCGGCAGGTTTCGCCATCGACGGATGCTCAGCGCCGAATTACGCGGTCTCACCCCATG
This sequence comes from Pseudomonadota bacterium, assembly GCA_039030855.1. Taxonomy (GTDB): domain Bacteria; phylum Pseudomonadota; class Alphaproteobacteria; order Rhodobacterales; family Rhodobacteraceae; genus Pikeienuella. The sequence continues at coordinate 214,891 of JBCCDJ010000001.1, read as the reverse complement.
GCATGGCGCGGGCGATGGCGCGAATTGCTGCGGCGGAAACAGCGCTGGATGGTTCCAGACGCGCCGCCGCGATCCGACTGCGGGAGGCTATGGCGCTGAACCCTTTTGAGGTCGCGGGCGACGGGCGCTGCTGCACCGAGCTGATGACGGTCGGCAGGGGCCGGTTCGTGATCAAGACGGGCGCGGAAGGGTCCTTCACCGGTATCATTCCCGAGCGCGGCCTTGGCATCATGGTCAAGATCGACGATGGCAACACGGCTGCGGCGGAATCGGTTATGGCAGGGCTGCTTGTCGCGTTGGGTGAGCTGAATGGCGACGACCCCAAAGTCACCAAATGGCTGACCCCGTCAGAGGTTAATCGGCGTGGAATTGTTTGCGGCAGCGGCGCTCCGGCAGAAATCGTCACGAACGTCACGCTAAGTTAAGGTTTCACCGCGATAAATCGCCTCCGGAAACGAATTTCAGGAGCGCGGCATGACCGACGCAGCCATCAGGGGGTCCGCCCCCATCGATATCGACGCCCATCGTCCGCCTTGCGTGGCGGCCGATGCGCCGTTGGACATCGACGCATTGAACCGGCTGCGTGTATCGGTAGGCGCGCAGGCCTTCGATGAAGTGTTTGAGGATGCGGTGTTCGAGGTAACGGAACGCCTTGCCCGGCTGGAGGCACTGGCAGCGCGTTCCGACATCGATGGTGTTGGCCGTCTTTCCCATGACCTGATCGCTGTTGCCGCGCAGATTGGCCTCCGGGGTGTCAGCGAGGTTGCGGCCCGCCTTCGCGATTGTTGTGCGACGGAAAACGTCATCGCGATGCATGCCGTCGCTGCCCGCCTTTTGCGGGTAGGCGAAGACAGCCTCGTCCGCGCGGCCGAGATGAGCGTCGATATCAACGATCTTGTCGAAGGTGCCTGACTGGCCCGCGCGCATTTACGTCCGCGCGGTGGCCCGTTCTCGCATCCATACATACAGTCCGCTGAAGATGATCACGCAGGCACCGATGATCGTCCATAACACTGGCGGCTGATGAAAGATCAGCCAGCTTGCCGCAGTCATATAGACGATATGGATATAGGTCAGCGGTGCCAGGGTCGACGCGTCCGCGTAGCGATGCGCAAGCGTGAACAACTGGTGCCCCAGCCAGCCGAAGAACCCGATTGCGCAGAAAGCAACCCATGCCCACGGGTCAGATGGCCATTGCCAACCGGCGAAGGCGAAGGGCGCGATAGCGACCACGGGGATGAAAGCGGCCCAGAACTGCATCGTGTCCGGCGCTTCCTCTCCAGCCAGACGCCGGGTGATCAGGATATATATGGACGCCGCGATCGGTGGGATGCAGGAAATCAGCATGGCCCACTGAAAACTCTCACCCCATGGCCGCGTGATGATCAGCACACCGACGAGGCCGACCGCGATGGCGGCCCAGCGGCGCGGCCCGACCGTCTCTCCCAGGAACAGCGCGGCCAAGGCAGTGACAATCAGCGGTGACGCGAAGAAGATCGACGTGGTGACGGTCAGGCTGAGATACTGCAATGCGGTGAAATTGGCCGCCGTCGCACACAGCAGCATCGTACCCCGCAAAAGCGTCAGCGATGGCCGCTTCATCCGCCAGAGGTTGGCACCTTGCGAGGGCGCAAACAAACCCACCACCATGATCAGATGACCGAGATAACGAATGAAGACGACTTCGCCGACCGGCAACCCTGCCTCCACCAGCCACTTGGCCGACACATCGATCCCCGCGAAGCAGATATAGACGATCAGGACAAGACCAACCGCGAACCCTGGCCGGTCTTCGCGCTGTTTCAGCATGGCAGGGGTGTTCGGCCGGGCACGATCAGTGCGAACAATAGATGAGACGGGCGGGCAGCATAAACGTCAGCGCCTGATATCGTCCTCAAGGAACCAGCGGATGTTGTTTTCGAACCCGCTATCCTGATGAAAGCCGAGCCGCAGCGCCTTGGCCGGGTTCAGATAAGCACGCCAGCCATCGGTGATCTTCTGGACGAAGGGATCGGGGTTCCAGGTGATGCGCCCGGCGGCGTTGGTGCCTGCAACGTTGGTCATGGCATCGACCATTTCGCGCACCGTGTTGGTCTGGCCGGGAATGGCGAGGCAGCGGTTCTGGCCCCAATCCTCCTCCGGTACCTCGGCGGCATGGACGAGATTGCTGACCACGGTGCGGGGGGCGGAATTCCAGATCGGGTAATCCTCCGACACCGGGCAATTGGCCGTCTCGCCCTGCAAGGGCTCGCGAAAGATCGACGACATGAAGGACGACGCAGCCGCGTTGGGCTTGCCCGGCCTGACGGTGACGGTCGGCAGGCGCAGGCCGCGCCCGTCGATGAAGCCCTTGCGGCTGTAATCCGTCACCAGCAATTCGCCTGCCGCCTTTTGCGCGCCATAGGAGGTTTGCGGGTTCAGGATCGTCCAGTCCTCGATCATGTCCGGGATCTCGCCGCCGTAGACGGCAACGGAGGAGGTGTAGACGAGGATCGGCTTGTTCCCCGCAGCGCGCATCGCTTCGAGGAGGTTGATAGTCCCCATCAGATTGACCCGCAGTCCGATATCGAACTCGGCCTCAGCTTGCCCCGAGACGACGGCGGCAAGATGAAAGATGCAGTCGGGCAGGGTCTGAAAAGCTGCATCGACCGCTGCGCGGTCCCCGATGTCCAGCGCCACGCCTTCCACCGGAAACCCGGCCTCCACGGGCTCCGGCGCAAAAAGGTCGGCCTGGATCAGATGGCTGATCGCCTCGCCGCGCACCTCCCCCTTGGCTGCCAGCGCCCTAGCCAGCTTGACCCCGAGAAAACCGCCGCCGCCCGTAATGAGTACCCGCATAGTGCTTGCCCTTTCGATTCTAGTAAGTCGCCCGGCCGCCCGAGATGTCGAAGACGCCTGCTGTTTCAAAGCTGTTCTCTTCGGAGGATAGCCAGCAGACGAGGGCGGCGATTTCCTCGACCTTGACGAAACGCCCGCGCGGCACTTTCGAGAGCATGTAATCGATATGCTCCTGGCTCATCTGGTCAAAGATCGCGGTGCGCGCGGCGGCGGGGGTGATGCAGTTCACGGCGATGTTGGTGCCTGCCAGTTCTTTCCCCATTGATTTGGTCAGCCCGATCACGCCCGCCTTGGATGCGGAATAGGCGGAGGCATTTGGGTTTCCCTCCTTCCCCGCAATCGACGCGATATTGACGATGCGGCCATAATCCGCCGCTTGCATCAGGGGAGCGACAGCCTTGCAGCAGTAGAACGTGCCGGTGAGATTGAGCGCAAGGACGCGGTTCCATTCGCTGACATCGTAATCGGCGACGGTGGCATTGGCACCGGCGATCCCGGCGCTGTTCACGAGGATGTCGATGCCGCCCATCTCTGCGTGAGTGCGTGCGGTTGCCGACTGAACCTCCTCCCATTTGGAGATATCGGGGTTCACGTGGCTGGCGCCGGTCGCAGCGCACATCGCTTCGGCGAGGGAGCGGTCGTAATCCCAGATCGTCACGGTCGCGCCTGAGGCGATGAAGCGCTCGGCAATCGCGCGGCCGATACCCTGCGCGCCGCCAGTGACGACGGCGCGTTTGCCGCTGAGGTCGTACTGGTTCACAGGCTCCACCCCCCATCGATCACATGGGCCTGGCCGGTGAAGAAACTGCTCTCATCAGAGGCCAGGTAGACGGCAAGATTGGCCATTTCCTGTGGTCCGGCGAGGCGGCCCATCGGCTGACGCGCCACAAAATCCTTCATCGCCTTCTCGTAATCGCCGGTGGCGCGGAGGCGGTCATGCAGCGACGGCGTGTCCACGGTGCCCGGACAGATGACATTCACCCGGATGTCCTGGGTGATGAAATCGCGCGCAACGGCCTTCGACAGCCCTTCGATGGCGGCCTTGGTGGCGCAATAGACGGTGCGGTTCGGCGCGCCCACATGCACACCCGCGGCGGAGCCGATATTGACGATGGAGCCGCCACCCCGTTCGATCATCCCCGGTATGACGGCCTTCATGACGCGGAACTGGGATTTGACGTTCAGGTTGAAAGCAAAATCCCAGTCGTCTTCCGTTGCCTCAAGGATCGTACCCGCATGCACGAACCCGGCGGCATTCAGGACGACATCCGGCCTCGCCCGGTCGACCCCCGCAGCGATTGAGGCAGGATCAAGCGCGTCTAGCGCGAAGGTCTCTCCCCCAGTGAAACTGGACAGAAGGTCCGTGTTCACGTCGGTCGCGAACACCTCTGCCCCTTCGGCCGCGAACGCTTCCGCGCAGGAGCGTCCAATGCCTTGCGCTGCCGCTGTGACAAGCGCGCGTTTCCCCTTGAGCCGCATAACAGCCCCTCCCTTGCTGGATCGTTTTCACAAGGGATAGCGGGCCGCTTCGGCGGCGTGAAGGGATTTGCGAGAAAACCCGATAATTTCGAAATTCAGGCGGCGCGGGACTTCTTCGCCGCCTCGATCCATTCCCAGACCCTGACAGGTGTCATCGGCATGTCCACATGGCTCACACCGAGCGTTGCCAGCGCATCGAGGCCCGCATTGGTGACAGCGGCCAGCGCGCCGACCGTTCCGGCCTCGCCGCACCCTTTCATGCCGATGGGATTGGCGGTCGAGGGCGTCCCCTCATGGCTGAAATCGATCATCGGCGCATCGGATGCGCGGGGCATCGCATAGTCCATGAAACTGGTGGCCAGCGGCTGGCCGTCTTCGTCATAGGCGACATGTTCTGTGATCGCCTGGCCTATGCCCTGCACGACGCCGCCATGGATCTGGCCCTGGACCAGCATCGGGTTCATCAGGATGCCAAAATCATCGGTGACAGTGTAGCGGACGACCTGCATGACGCCGGTATCGGGGTCCACCTCCACCTCCGCCAGATGGCAGCCATTGGGGAATGACCGGGCGGGGACCTCATTTTCACCTTCATGGTCCAAAAGCTCCATCTTGCCTTCGGCGCGGGCGCGATTGGCCAGCGTCACCAGATCGACGGCGCGGTCGGTGCCAGTGATGCGGAACGCGCCGTCCTCGAACACCAGATCGGCCATGGAGACTTCCAGTTCGTCTTCCGCCAGCGGGCGGAACGCGTCGATCATGTTATCGGCAACATAGTTGATCGCGTTCCCCTGCATGGTGACGGAGCGTGAACCACCGGTGCCACCCCCTTTCGGCACAATATCACTATCGCCCTGAATCATGCGGATCTTCTCAAACGGCACGCCGGTACGAGAATGGAGGATCTGGGCAAAGACGGTCTCGTGCCCCTGACCTGTGGATTGCGTGCCAACATAAAGGTCGATGCCGCCATCTTCGGCAAAGGCGATGCGGGCGGTCTCGGTCTGCTGGCCAAGGATGCTTTCGACATAGAAAGCCAGCCCGAGGCCGAGCGCCTTGCCGCGTGCCATCGCTTCCTCACGACGCGCGGGAAAATTTTCGATATCTGCATCGGCAAGGGCGCGGGTCATCACGCGGTCATAGTCACCGACATCGTAGGTCTCGCCAACAGCGGTGACATAGGGAAATTCCTTGATGAAGTTGATGCGGCGCAGCTCCGCCGGGTCGATCTTCATCTCGCGCGCAGCATGGTCCATCAGACGCTCCAGCGCGTAGATCTGCTCGGGCCGCCCTGCACCGCGATAGGCATCGACGGGCGTGGTGTTGGAGGCGACGCCCTTCACGGCCATGAACACGGTTTGCACGTCATATGCCCCGGTCAGGACCTTCTGTGCCAGAACCGTCGGGATGTATTGTCCGTTCGGCGCGCAATAGGCCCCCATGCCCGCGACGCAGTCGAAGCGGAGTGCCGTCAATTTGTGGTTCGCATCAAATGCTGCCTGACAGGTGGTGTAATGGTCGCGCCCCATACTGTCGGTCAGCGCACCTTCGACCCGGTCGGACGCCCACAGGATGGGTGTGCCGATGTCGCGTGCAGCACAGGCCACGGCAAGGTATTCGGGGTAGAGGAATGCCTTGGTGCCAAACCCGCCGCCAATGTCCGGGTGGCTGACGCGCACTGCCTCCGGCTCCAACCCCAACTTGGCCGCGAGCTGCGCTTTTGCGCCCCACGGGCCCTGTCCCCCAAAGGTGACATGCAACCGCTCGCCGTCCCATTGGGCGAGGCAATTGCGCGTCTCCATCGCGTGGGCGATCACCTTGTTGTCGACAATATCGACGGAGACTTTATGGGCTGCATCAGCGAAGGCCTTGGCCGTTGTGTCCTCGTCTCCGAAGGCCCAGTCGAAGATCAGGTTACCGGGGGCGGTGTGGTGGATCTGCGGCGCATCGGGGGCGAGGGCGGTATCGGTGTCCGAGACGACCGGCAGTTCATCATAGTCGACCTCGATCAGCTCCGCCGCGTCGCGCGCGGCCTCCACTGTTTCCGCAATGACCATGGCGACAGCCTCGCCGACATAGCGCACGCGGTTGGTCGCGACTGTCGGGCGGTGGGTATTCGCGCCCATGGTTCCGTCGCGGTTCGGCAGCACGCCATGGTCGATGGAATTGTCCATCAGTTTGTCGAGATCGGCACCGGTATAGACACCGAGGACCCCCTTGGTAGTCTTTGCTGTCGCGGTATCGATTGCGGCGATGTCCGCATGGGCGACGGGCGCGCGCAGGAATACAGCGCGCGCAGTGCCGGGCACTGCGATATCCTCGCCATACTTCCCCTCACCCCGCAAGAAGCGTTGATCCTCAACCCGGCGAACGGGCTGGCTGATGCCGAATTTGGTCATGGGAGGGCTCCTGCAAAAGATATCCGCCGCGACGATAGCGGCATGGTCAGGTCGCGGACAAGCAAGGGGTGGTGACGATTCGGTGACAGCCTGATGCAGGTCCGAAACCAGAGGAGGCCCCCATGGCTCATCCGCTCGTGTTGGTTGAAGGTAGGATGCCGGACGCGCTTTGCCAACGCTATCGCCAAGAAGGGTTTGTGTCTCCGCTTCAGGCGGTCAGCGCCGATCAGGCGCAAACCTGGCGTGCGGCGTTGGAGGAGATTGAGGGGGATTGGCTGACCGCTGACCTTCCGCACCCGCTGAACCAGTATAAGCGGGTCAATGCCCATGTGGTCATGCCGCTGGCGGCTGAAATTGCATCATGTCCGGCGATCCTGGACGCGGTCGAAAGTGTGCTGGGCGAAAATCTGCTCGTCTGGTCGTGCGAGTTCTTCATCAAGGAGGCAGGCACAACCCATATCGTCAGCTGGCACCAGGATCTGACCTATTGGGGTCTTGGTGCGACGGATGGTCAATGCACGGCATGGCTTGCCCTGTCGTCTGCGACGGTTGACAGCGGCTGCATGCGCTTCGTCGCCGGTAGCCATCATCAGGCCATCGTGCCGCATCAGGATACCTTTGCGGATAATAACCTCCTCAGTCGCGGGCAGGAAATCGCGGTGGAGGTCGACGAGGACGAGGCGACCGATATCATTCTTCAGCCGGGTCAGATGTCGCTGCATCACGGGCTTACCTTCCATGCCTCCGGCCCCAACAGATCGGATGATCGCCGCATCGGCGTCGCCATTCGCTACATCACGCCCGAAGTAAAGCAGGAGGTTGCGGATCGCGATTATGCCATGCTTGTCCGCGGTCGCGATACCACCGGCAATTTTACGCTGATCGCGCAGCCTGCCGCATTGTTCGATCCGGCAGCGCTGCGGCTTTATGATGAGATCCGGGGCGAGCAGGCCAAGGCGCTTGCTGCGGGGGCGGGGCGTGTGAAACTCTACGCGTCATCAGCCGGATAAGGAGGCCCGTCATGGATCACGTCAAATTCACTGCCATGAAGGATGGCGACCGGGAGGATTATGAATTTCTCCACCCTCTCGAAGTCGAATACGCAAACGGAACCGCGGATCGCCTCCTCAAGGCGCTGGTGGAGCTGGATGAGAGCATGTCAGGCTATCAGATCACCCGTCTCGGCCATTCGCTGCAATCGGCAACGCGGGCATGGCGTGACGGGGCGGATGAGGATTGGGTTGTCTCTGCACTGCTGCATGATATCGGCGATATCTTTGCGCCCTATAATCACGATGAATACGCCGCGACGATCCTGAAACCCTTCGTGCGGGAGCAATGCACATGGGTGGTGGAGAAGCACGGTGATTTCCAGATGCTGTATTATGGGCACCATGTCGGCGGCAATCAGCACAAGCGCGACGGCTATGCCGGGCATCCCTATTTCGAGGACTGCGCAGCCTTTTGTGAGCGTTGGGACCAGGCGAGCTTCGATCCAGCTTACAAGTCGGAGCCAATTGAGTTTTTCACGGAGATGACGCGGCAGGTTTTCGGGCGCACGCCCTATGATCCAGCCGTGACGCGGGTTGGGGAGCGCATACCTCTCGTGGATGGGGCGGTGGCGGCCGCGCGGGCTGCGGGGTAGGGCAGCGGTGGGCCGAGGCCCACCCTACGGGATGAGCTCAATCTTGTATTTTGTGGTGGCCCAGCCGTGGACATTGTCTTTCGCCTCGATCGAGACGGTGGTCACGTCATCGGGAATGGAGACACCGCTGAGCGATCGCGTGAAGGGCTGCTCGGTCTCGTGGGGGTGGAGGAGAACGCGCTCGCCATAGATCGTGCCGTCCTCGCCGACCACCCGCCAGGCATCTGCATAATGCTCCCACCCCGTGTCGTCGTGGAGCAGCGTCACCTCGAAGGTCCAGCCCGACCCGGTGTTGACGGCGGATGCTCTGACGATCTCGGCCTCCCCGGCCTGGATACCGGGCACGAGCAACGTGATCGCGAGGGCGGACGCAGCGAGTGTCTTGATCATGGGTGTAAGTCTATCATCGCTGGCTATGGAGGCCATTCACAATTGTGGCGCCGGGTGGCGGTCTCTTCGCTGGCAATCCCGCGCCGGGGGGGATATGGCATGCGCGCCATTCCCATAATTGGAGATCAGGAGAGATGGGCTACAGAATCGCCGTTGTCGGTGCCACCGGAAATGTGGGCCGCGAAATGCTGAATATCCTCGCCGACCGGGAGTTTCCGGCAGATGAGGTCGTCGCGCTTGCCAGCCGCAAGTCGCTGGGGACGGAATGCAGCTATGGCGACAAGACGCTCAAGACACTCGATCTCGACACATTTGACTTCACCGGCTTCGACATGGCGCTTTTTGCCATCGGGTCGGACGCAACGAAGAAGTACGGGCCGCGCGCGGCCAAGGCTGGCTGCGTGGTCATCGATAACTCGTCTCTCTACCGCTATGATCCGGACGTGCCCCTGATCGTGCCGGAGGTGAACCCGGATGCGGTCGAAGGCTATGCGAAGAAGAACATTATCGCCAATCCCAACTGTTCCACCGCACAGATGGTCGTGGCGCTGAAGCCACTCCATGACCGGGCGACGATCAAGCGTGTGGTCGTGTCCACCTATCAGTCGGTCTCGGGTGCCGGGAAGGACGCGATGGATGAACTGTGGAACCAGACCAAGGGCATGTATGTTCCGGGTCAGGAGGTTGATCCAGCGAAATTCACCAAGCAGATCGCCTTCAACGTGATCCCGCATATCGACGTCTTCATGGAAGATGGCTCCACCAAGGAAGAGTGGAAGATGGTGGCGGAGACCAAGAAGATCGTGGACCCGAAGATCCGCGTCCATGCCACCTGCGTGCGCGTGCCGGTCTTTGTCGGCCATTCGGAAGCGGTGAATATCGAATTTGAGGACGAGTTGGACGAGGACGAGGCCCGCGACATCCTGCGGGAGGCACCGGGGATCATGGTCGTCGATAAGCGCGAGGCGGGCGGATACATCACGCCGGTCGAATGTGTTGGCGAATACGCGACCTATATCAGCCGCATTCGCACGGATCCGACGCAGGACAACACGCTGAGCCTCTGGTGCGTGTCGGACAATCTGCGCAAGGGCGCGGCGCTCAACGCCGTGCAGATCGCGGAATTGCTGGGCCGGCGCTGTCTGAAAAAGGGCTGATCCAGCGGACGCGCTGACGCGCGGCACCTTTTGCCGGTTTTCCCCGTCTGGGGAAAACGACTGGATATTTGGGGAAGAGAAAGAGGCGGGGTTCTGGTCCCGCCTTTGTCGTTCAGTGCGCCATGAAGACCGGCAGACGGGCTGCTGTCAGCATGTCTCGCGTTGCGCCGCCAAGGACGCGTTCGCGGAACCGGGAATGGCCATAGGCCCCCATCACGATGAGATCTGCACCGATTTCGTCAGCGCGTTTCATCAGCGCATCGGCGAGGCTGTGAGTGGTTTGCGGCAGGTGGACAAGCTCCAGCTTCACATCGTGGCGTGCCAGCATCTCCGCCAGCCGACGGCCCGCGTCGGGCTCATCAGCGTCGTGTCGGGGCGGGTCGAACATGACGATCTCGACGAGGCTTGCTTCCCTCAGGATCGGTAGCGCGGCGCGGATGGCGCGCAGCGCCTCTCGGGAGCCGTTCCAGGCGATAATGATCCGCTGGGGGGATTTTGGCTCCTGTCCCGGCGGGATCATCAGGATGGGGGTCGTTGTGTTGAAGAGGATAGCATCCAAAACCGCTTCGCCCTGCAGGCTGTCGCCATCGGCATAGGGTTTGGGCAGGATCGCCAGATCATAGGGCCATGCGGCATTGCCGAGACTGGCCGGCATTTCCGCTGTGGTGAGTGATGTGTGGCGCACCGTGTGGGGTATGTCAGTCGCACCCAGTCTGGTCTTGGCCTCTTCAGCCAGTGTCTGCGCCTTTTTGAGCGCGTTTTCATAGATATTGGTGCCAAGATCGTAGGAAAAATCGGCAGCATAGAATGTTGTCGGAACGAAATGGGTCGTCAGGCACAATACGTCCAGATGCCTGCCATCTGATGCGAGATGCATCGCGCGGTCGAGAGCGGCGGCGCTGGTCTCGGCACCGTCCCAGATTGTCAGGAGCGATGGATAGGCCATGTGATCTGTCCTTTCAGTGAATTTCCCGAAACTTAGGTGACGATCTGCGCCGTCGTCTTGATGTGGATCAAGGCGCGGGCCGGTGATCCGCGCCATTCCTCCGATCAGCATTGGACGACCCTGCGCGCATCAAGGATGGCATGGGGAGAAAGGACGAGGGATGTTGGACGGAGTGAAGATGATCGTGCTGGCCCTGATCGCGGTTTTCGCGCTGATCGGGGCCAATTATGCACATGATATATCCTATCAGGTGCATGCGATCCTGATTTTCCTCATCGCGCTGGGCATGTTTGTCTGGGTGATGCGGAGTATCGGTGAGCCAAAGGCGGTGCCCGTGACCGGCTATATGGACGACGTGGTCCGGGCCGGGGTAACGGCAACGACGCTCTGGGGCATCGTTGGGTTCCTGGTTGGGGTGGTCATCGCATTCCAGCTGGCTTTTCCGGCACTGAACCTCGGGTTCGAATACACGACCTTCGGGCGGCTGCGCCCGCTGCACACCTCCGCCGTGATCTTCGCCTTTGGCGGCAACGCGCTGATCGCGACATCTTTCTATGTCGTGCAGCGGACCTCCGGCGCGCGGCTCTGGGGCGGCGATCTGGCATGGTTCGTATTCTGGGGCTACCAGCTCTTCATCGTTCTGGCGGCGACCGGCTATGTCCTCGGCGGGACGCAGTCCAAGGAATATGCCGAACCCGAATGGTATATCGATATCTGGCTGACCATGGTCTGGGTCGCTTATCTCGCGGTCTTCCTCGGCACGATCATCAAGCGCAAGGAGCCGCATATCTATGTGGCGAACTGGTTCTTCCTCAGCTTCATCGTCACGGTGGCGATGCTGCATATCGTCAACAACCTTTCGCTGCCGGTGTCGATCTTCGGGTCCAAGTCCGTGCAGTTGTTTTCGGGCGTGCAGGATGCGCTGGTGCAGTGGTGGTATGGCCACAACGCGGTGGGCTTCTTTTTGACGGCAGGGTTTCTGGGGATGATGTATTACTTCATCCCCAAACAGGCCGAACGCCCGGTTTACAGCTACAAACTGTCGATCATCCACTTCTGGGCGATCATCTTCCTCTATATCTGGGCGGGACCCCATCACCTCCATTACACGGCGCTGCCCGACTGGGCGCAGACACTGGGCATGGTCTTCTCCATCATGTTGTGGATGCCGTCCTGGGGCGGGATGATCAACGGGCTGATGACCCTTCAAGGTGCCTGGGACAAGCTGCGCACCGATCCGATCCTGCGCATGATGGCAACGGCGGTGGCGTTCTACGGCATGGCGACCTTCGAGGGGCCGATGATGTCGATCAAGGCCGTCAACTCGCTCAGCCATTATACCGACTGGACCATCGGGCATGTGCATTCCGGTGCGCTCGGCTGGAACGGGATGATCACATTCGGGGCGCTTTACTATCTTGTGCCGAAGCTCTGGAACCGGCAGGCGCTCTATTCCATTCGTGCTGTCAGCTGGCATTTCTGGCTCGCGACCATCGGGATCGTTCTCTACGCGTCCTCGATGTGGGTCACGGGCATCATGGAAGGTTTGATGTGGCGGGAGGTCGATGACCAGGGCTTCCTCGTGAACGCCTTCGCCGACACGGTGCGCGCGAAATTCCCGATGTATGTGGTGCGCGGTCTGGGCGGTGTGATGTACCTCGCCGGGGCGCTGATCATGGCATGGAACCTCTGGATGACGGTGTTCAAGGGGGAGGCGAAAGCCACTGAGCCCCTTACCGCCGTCCCGGCAGAATAAGGAGGATCTGAGAGATGGCATTTCTTGACGGACACAAAAAGATCGAGCGCAACGCGACGTTGCTTCTGGTTCTTTCCTTCCTCACCGTGACGGTCGGCGGGATCGTCGAGATCGTCCCGCTGTTCTATCTGGAGAACACGATCGAGAAGGTCAGCGGCGTGCGCCCCTATTCACCATTGGAGATAGCGGGGCGCAACATCTATGTGCGCGAGGGGTGCTATACCTGCCACTCCCAGATGATCCGCCCGATGCGCGACGAGGTGGAGCGGTATGGTCATTATTCGCTCGCTGCGGAGAGCATGTATGACCATCCGTTCCAGTGGGGGTCGAAACGGACCGGGCCGGATCTGGCGCGGGTTGGCGGGCGCTATTCGGATGAATGGCATGTGGATCACCTGATCAATCCGCAATCGGTGGTGCCGGAATCGATCATGCCCCAATACGCGTTCCTCGCGGAGAAGAAGATCGATGGCAAACATATCGGCGATGTGCTGGCCACCAACCGCATGGTGGGTGTGCCCTACACGGATGAGATGATTGCCGAGGCACTGGCTGACTTTCGCGCGCAGGCCGATCCCGACAGCGATTTCGATGGGTTGCTGGAGCGGTATCCCGGTGCGGTCGTGTCGAATTTCGATGGATCGGATGACCTGACGGAAATGGACGCGCTGATCGCCTATCTGCAGATGCTCGGCACGCTCGTCGACTTCTCCACCTTCATTCCAGATCAAAGCCGCTGAGGAGGGCATCATGGAACTTTACACTTTCCTGCGTGAGCTGGCCGATAGCTGGGCCTTGCTGGCGATGACCGTCTTCTTCCTCGGCGTGGTGGTCTGGGTCTTCCGGCCGGGCGTGCGGGCGGTTCATGACGACATCTCGCAGATCCCGTTTCGCAACGAGACCCTGCCGACATGCGAAAACGCCTGCCCCGATTGCAAGAACGGCGGGGCCTGCAAGACGATCAAGTTCGAGGTGCAGTGATGAGCGAGCAAGACAGAGACGAAGCCACTGGCACCAAGACCACGGGGCATGAATGGGACGGGATTACCGAGCTTGATACCCCGATGCCGCGCTGGTGGCTCTGGACGATGTACGCGACGATCGTCTGGGGGCTTGGCTATGCCATCGCCTATCCGGCATGGCCGCTGATTTCCGGGGCAACGCCCGGTGTGCTTGGTTATTCATCGCGCGGTGCGGTGGCGGAGGAAATTGACCGTTTCGAGGCGATGAATGCCCCCTTGGATCAGGCTATCGTTGCCGCCGAGTTGACAGCTATTGAGGATGATCCCGATCTGCGCAATTACGCGGTCAATGGCGGGGCAGCGGTGTTTCGGACCTATTGTTCGCAATGCCATGGCTCCGGCGCGGCAGGGGCGGTCGGGTATCCGAACCTTCTGGATGATGACTGGCTCTGGGGCGGCGATGTCGAGGCCATTCACGCCACCATCGCCCATGGTATCCGCAACGAGGTCGATGATGATGCGCGCTATTCCGAGATGCCCGCCTTCGATGATCTGCTGGAGGATGAGGAGATCACCTCAGTGGTGAATTATGTGCTGTCGCTTTCGGGCGGAGAGCATGATGCGGCGCTGGCTGCCCCAGGTGAGGAACTGTATCTCGACAATTGCGCCGCCTGCCATGGTGATGCGGGCGAGGGGATGGTGGATGTGGGTGCGCCCAACCTGTCGGATGCGATCTGGCTCTATGGCGGCGATCCGGAGACGGTGGAGGAATCCATCCGCTACAGCCGCTATGGCGTCATGCCGCCCTGGTCGGACCGGCTGACCGAGGCGGAAATTCGCCAGGTCTCGGTCTATGTTCACGGTCTTGGTGGCGGCGAATAGCAGCGCTGACACAAGGGCGCTGGGCGGGCTGATCGGCCCGCCCTGTTTGTTTGCGAACTTTGCGCAGGACAGTCGTGACCGATCAGACCAGTTGTTCGAACACTGTGCGCGCGTCGCCGATATGACGGATGAGACAGGTTTCCGCTGCACCCTCATCGCGTCGCCGACAGGCGTCCAGAAGCTCAAGATGCTCGCGGTCGGACTTTTCCCGCTGGCCTGGCGGTGATTTCGCGATGCAGAGATACCGGTCGGCCGCATTGAACAGGATATCGACCTGCGCCAGCAGACGCGGCCGCTTGCACGGGCGGTAAAGCGTCATATGAAATGCCTGGTTCAGCATACCGAAAGTGAGGGCATCGGCACCGGTGAGGCTGTTCTGCAGCGCCGCAGCTTCGTCGATCTGGGCATTGGTCAGATGCGGCATCGCCGAGCGTATCGCAAGCACCTCTAAGGCCATGCGCATGTCGTATATCTCCGTGAGATCGCCAAGGCTGATCTCCGCCACGCGGGTGCGCTTGTTGCTCTCGACCGTGACGAAACCCATCATCTCAAGATGGCGGATGGCTTCGCGGACAGGCATGCGGCTGACGCCGTAGCGCGCCGCCAGAAACTCCTGGCCCAGCGGCGCTCCCGGTGCAATGGCACCGCTGACAATGTCATTGCGCAGGCTCGTGACGATCTCCGCCACCTGCGGGCTGGAGATATTGACGGGCGGATAGGCCGCGGCGGTACGGATCGGCGGGGTCATGATTGCAGTCTAACAGAGGGCTGGATTGACAGAAGGGCGAATCTGTATCCAGTATAAAAATATGGATACAAAAAGGGTGATCCGTTTTATATGCGCTGTCACCGGCTTGGTCGCCGTCCTGCTTGGTGCTCAGGCACATGCCCAGACGCCCGCCCGCAAATTCTGTTTCACGCCGCCCGATGATCGCATCTGCCCTGTATTTCCCGAAGATCAGCCGGATTTCAGCCGGTTCTTTGAATACCGGGTGATCAACGATGTCGCGCAGCACCCTTTTGATGAATATGCCTGGCAGGCCTTCGTTGCGCTGAACTGGCAGGATGTGGACGGTGATGCCGGTGAACCGGGCTGGCGCGGTCACGCGCGCCGGACGGATGTGTTCGACCGACCCACCGGCCCCTGCGCGCGGGCGGATGTGCATCCTGGGACAGTGATCGCGGGTTTCGAGCAATCGGACGGCAATGTGCTGATCGACCAGCGTGGCAATCTGGTGGTCTACGAGACGCGGATGAACCCGGTGGCTGCGCGGTACCTGACCAGTAACCGGCTGACCACGGCAGAAGGGCGCGCTGCCTTTAATGGGCCGATTTCCTTTCCGCGCGGAATCAATGCGGCGCAGCCTGCCGCCGCACTGATCAAGACCGCATGGCAGATCCTGCCCGAAGACGACCCAACAATGATCGAGGCTGATGGTCTGATCCCGATCTCTGCCGAAGATAGCGCAGACGGCACGGCGCGCTGCCTTGCCGTGCGTCTGGGCCTGATCGGGATGCATATCGCCACCAAGGTGCAGAGCGGCCATGGCGACAAATGGATCTGGGCGACGTTTGAGCACCGCACAAACGTGCCGACAGCCGCCAATGCGCGCGGCATCAACTCGCTCTACGCACCGGATCTTTTCCCTGACGGATGCCAAGGGCCAAAAAGCGCGGATGATCGATCCTACCGCCTTTTTGCGCCCGACTGTCCCGACTGCGCGATTAATGATCCGCCTTCAACCACGATCATGTGGGATGCGAAGATGCCCTTTGCGCGGCGCGAAACAGGCAGCCCGGCACCACCATCGCAGATTGTGCGTTGCTGGCGGATCTTCGAGCCGACGGCAGCGACCAACCGCGTCTGGCAGGAACAGTTGTCGGACACGCCGCTTGCCAATTACATGCTGATCTCCGCCCAGTGGCGCGGGGCCAATCCTGACCCGATCTTCCGCGATGGGGAGTTGCCGCGCTATCTGAGCAATACGGCGCTCGAAACCTATGTCCAGACCGATCTAAACGGCACCTGCCTCGGCTGTCATGCGCTCGCGCGCACTTCCGAGGGGGAGCCGTCGGATTTCACCTATATGCTGAGGTAGTACCATCATGTCGCTCCGCCGCCTTGCCCTTGCCGCCATTACCGCGCTGTTCGCTAGCCCCGTGCTGGCGAATGACTGCCTGGTCACATTCGACGTGGAGACAGGTGCCGATCACGGCACCCTGCCTCTGGGTACGTTGCTCAGGGGCACGATCCGGTATGCAGAAGGTCAGTCTATGAAACTGGGGTCGGAGACGGTGTCATATCTGTCGACCGGGACGATGGAGATTGTCGCGCCCGACGGCACTGGCCTCACCGGCTTGCTGAGGGCCATCCACATGGTGCGCACGCCCCATTTCGCCGATTACGCTTCCTTTGATCTCAAGGACGTTGCGGGCGATCTCGGGGCGATCTCATCCTATGAAGACCCGATGCTGGTCACGCTCTATGCGCCCGGCGGATCGCTGCAAAGCTTCGATCTGCCTCGCGACGCGGACGGGTGGAGCGCGTTTGGCCAACGGCGGGAATTTCAGGTTCACACACCCGATACGATGTGGACGCTGCCTGGCCTGATCTCGAATTTCGACGGCTCATGCAAGTGATGGAGCCAAAGAGCGACTGGGCATCCGCCTAGGGTGCGGGGCGGGGTTTGCCGCGATAGAATTGCGTCGCGGCAGCGGTTGCGTCGGTTTCGTCATAGACACCGATTGTCACGCCGGTCCCGTCAGACCCCCCGCGTTTGGCGATCACGTCGGTATCGCTCAGCGTCGTGCGCTGCGACATCCGGCGCGCCCACTGGCCAAGGCGCTGGTACATCATCGCGATGATCTCGCGATGATCGGGGCTGTCCCAGAGGTCAATGAATTCGTTCGGGTCCTCCTCCATGTCAAATAGCTGACAGCGCAGCCCCTCCGCATGCATGAATTTCCAGCGCTTGTCGGCGATCATGAAAAGGCGGGCGGAGGCGGGTCTGTCAGCCAGCTTCTCTGCCATGGGCCGGGCCGCGTAATCGTATTCGCTGACCACGAACGTGCGCCAGTCAGGCTCCTCACCGCGCAGCCACGGACATAGAGAGCGACCTTCGAGGATGTGGGGCCGTGCTGCCCCGCCCGCAAATTCAAGAAAGGTCGGCGCAAGATCGATCCCTTCCACCAGCGCATCGCACACCGTGCCGCGCGTGGCATCGGCCTCCGCAGAGGGGTTGCGGATGATCAGCGGGATCTTCACCGAAGGTTCGTGGAAGAGGTCCTTCTCCCCCATCCAGTGATCGCCGAGATAGTCGCCATGGTCCGAGGTGAGAACGATCAGCGTATCGTCCCAGCGTCCGGCGTCCTTGAGCCATTGGAACAGCCGCCCCATCTGGTCGTCGCACTGCTTAATCAACCCCATGTAAGCAGGGATGACCGCGTCGCGGACCTCGGGCCGCGAGAACGTCTTGCCGACGCGCCCTTCCATGAATGCCTTGTAGACGGGGTGTGCCTCGGCGCGTTCCCGCTCATCGCGGACCACTGGGATAACGTCCTGCGGTCCGTACATGTCATTGTAGGGAGGGGGCGCGATATAGGGCCAGTGAGGCTTGATGTAGCTCAGATGCAGGCACCAGGGCTTGTC
This sequence comes from Pseudomonadota bacterium, assembly GCA_039030855.1. Classification (GTDB taxonomy): domain Bacteria; phylum Pseudomonadota; class Alphaproteobacteria; order Rhodobacterales; family Rhodobacteraceae; genus Pikeienuella. Next base: position 196,788 of record JBCCDJ010000001.1, on the reverse strand, counting down.
CCCTGCCTGCTCCATGAATTCTATCGCGCGCGTTGTCATATAGGGCGTCTCACTGTCGTCTTCGGCGATGGCCGCCGGTTTGCGCGCATTCTTCAGAAACCAGCCCGAAGCCATCTCTTCAGGATCATCATCCGCACGCCCCGAATTGGCAAAATCGTGCCAGGGATTGGCGGAGCGATAGCCGCGTTCGCGCAGATATTCGTTGTAACGGATCGCGCCCTGATCATCGTAAAATCCGTCCGGGCCTTCGGGCCGCATTCCGTCGTCCCGTTCCCACACGTCGAAGCCGCATTGTTCGACCCGCGCGCCGATCACCGTGTCGCGCGGGATACCGAGGCGGTCCATTCCGGCATCATCGGCGGCCATGTGGGTCTTGCCGACCAGCCAGCACGCCATGCCAGCATCACGAAGATGGTCGCCCATGGTCTGCTCGCCAACTTTCAGCGGCACATTGTTCCATGACGCGCCGTGGGAATGAACATAGCGGCCGGTATAGAAGGACATGCGCGACGCACCGCAGATCGGCGATTGTACATAGGCCCGGCTGAATCGCACGCCGCTGGCGGCCAGCGCATCGATATGCGGTGTTTTCAGATGTGGGTGACCCGCGCAGGACAGGTAATCCCACCGCAACTGGTCAAACATTATGAAGAGAATATTCCTTGGTTTTGCCATGACCCGGCCTTTCGCCACCCCGTCCCGCCCGGCGGGCCCAGCAGGGCGCGGCCGACCGGCGCGGCATGGTAACCACAGGACCAGTGGGGGAGTCCATATGACTGCGCAGGCCGGCCAAGGTGATTGCGTCGCTGCCTTTGGCTGGTGACGTTCGACAAGCCGCGACCGCGACCGGACAGAGATTTGTTGCACTCCGACAGACCGCGCCCGGGCTGAAGCGACGATGGGGCCGAGGGGTATCGGGATGCAGATGGCGCATGCAGGCCAGCAATGACCGATCTGGCGCTTTCCTCGTAGCGAAGCGACTGAACGGGTTCATCCGCAGCAGATTGCCGGTCAATGAAGATCTTATCGTCGTCGACCCGATCTATGATGACAGCGGCAATCTGATCGAGGCTATGCGGGGCGGTGTCGCGTGCTGTGTCACCAGCATTCAGACGAAGGAGTGTTCGCCAAGCACAATGCCCCAAATGGGCCGACATCGCGTGGGCCACAGTTGAAACCCGGCTCCGCCATTCACTGTCGACGTTATGTTGGATGTTGGCATCGGCATGTGATGCCGGTGCGGCGATGTATCTGCAGAGACTATCAGTCGTGACTGCGTGTGTTGCACATGTGCAGGATTGCCAGATTCTGACGCCGCAGAACGCCGCCAAACTGCTGGGAGGAATTACGCGACTGACGCTGGAAGCGTGCACTCATAACCTTGAGACGACCAGCACGATCTGGCGCATGATGGGTGGGTCCTATCTGCCGTCGGTGCATCTGCGGATGCGCCTGATACCGATTGCGTCCACTCAGGTGGAGGGCATCTGCTGGCGACCGACTGAATCCGGCGACCGGCGGTGTTCCGGTTTCTGGCCGGTTTCTGGTGCGCTTCGCAGACGCTGGCGACAAAGATGGTGCGATGCTTCGGGAGGTGTCCACGCTCGGTGCTGCGATCGAAACGGGGGAGGTCGTCAAAGGCGGCGAAAACCAGTTTGTCCACCGCCTGCCAGGCGGGACACAGCATCCGAACCTCGTTCTGAAACGCGGTGTCGCGGTTTGGGATGATCCTTTGGTCCTGTGGCTCCGTGATGTCATCGACGCTGCGCAGGCGGAGGAAATCGAGACCAATACGCTCATCACTTCGCTGTCAGATGAGCGCCAGGAGCTGCTCGCCGCATGGGAAATCGCGGAGCAGACGGCAATTGCGGGCGACGCAGCCACGCCGCAGGAAGGCCAGTGAGGCAACCAAAGCAGAGTGAAACTGGTGAACGTGATGGATGTGCAGCCAGCCTTCGCAACGCCCGCCCCCTTGAAGGCTCAGCAGCGCGCCGCCGTTGCGTCAGCGGTTCTCCGTCACTCGAAGATTTCGATGACTGCGGGAAAGGTGCGCGTGCCGGGAAATTGCCGTGTGACACCGGGCGATGCGGTGGAAATCGGGGGGGACAGCGATTTGAGGGCACTGTCTTCTTCAGCGCCCTGTACCTTGGGGATCGAGGCCGGCAAATGGACCACCGAGATCAGTCTGGGGCTGGCTGATGACACTGCCTTGCCTCTCCCGTCATCCTCTGCGCGCTGCATAGCCCGCTTGGCAATCCGCCGAACGATGCCACCGTTGATAATGTCCTAAAGAAAATCAGAACGCCTAACGGGTTGCGCATTCTTTTCGAGGACGAGAAGAAGATCATCACCCCCAGCACGCCCGGCGGCAATACGGTCGTCCTCGACGATAATGCGCGAAGGACTGCTGTCACCCATAAGACCGGCACCCAGCTGATGATGGATGCAGGTGGCCTGACGCTCGACGGCGCTGGCGACATCAGTTTCACTGCGGCGGGCTCTCTCACGTTTTCTTCGGCGACGGATGCGCCGCGTTCTTGCTGCCACTGTCGGCATCGATGCAAACGTCGCCCTGTCCAACGCGGGCGGTGCGTCGCGATGCACTGACGACCAGGTCTTCTCCCGAAACGCTATTTTGCGCCAGCTGCCCTACCCAAACGCAGTGATCGCCGGTAGGCAGGTGCTGGTCGCGATGGGTACGAAGAAACCGCTGGGCCCGGCAACTGGGAGATTGAATGATGGACTTGCCCAAGACAATGCGCGCCATGGTCACGATGGGACATGGAGACATGGATCAGATGGTCTGGCACGAAGATTGGCCCCGCCCCGATCCGGCGTCGGGAGAGGTCTTGGTCCGCGTCGGGGCCTGTGGGCTGAACAACACTGACGTTAATACGCGATCAGGCTGGTATTCAAAGAGCGTCAGCGATGCGACGACAGGCTCGGCCTATGTCGAAGTTGGCGAGGAGGATCCGTCATGGGGCGGCGCGCCGATTACCTTTCCCCGCATTCAGGGTGCCGATGCCTGCGGCGAGATCGTTGCGGTCGGACCGGGTGTCGATACCGGCCGGATCGGCGAGCGTGTGATCACAGACAACTGGCTGCGTGATCCCCATGACCTCGATAACAAGGAAAAATGTGGCTATTTCGGCTCCGAACGCGATGGCGGTTTTGCCGAATACACCACGTTGCCGTCGCGCAATGCACTTGCGGTCCGGTCCGACCTGACAGATGCGGAGCTGGCGACATTCTCCTGCTCCTATTCGACTGCCGAGGGGATGCTGACCCGCGCCCGGGTCGAAGCGGCGGATACGGTGCTCGTGCCCGGTGCCTCTGGCGGGGTTGGCGGGGCGCTGGTGCAACTTGCCAAACGGCGCGGCGCGCGTGTTATCGCCATGGCATCCGAAACCAAGCATGATGCCGTGGCGGCCCTTGGTGCCGATCGCATCCTGCCGCGGGCACCCGAAACCCTGAAGGGGGCGCTGGGCGAAGATCGGGTGACGGTCGTTGCCGATGTGGTAGGTGGCCCCTACTGGCCGAAGCTGATCGACGTATTGGTTCGTGGTGGGCGCTACACCTGTTCAGGGGCCATCGCGGGGCCGATGGTGACGCTCGATCTGCGCACGTTCTATCTGCGCGACCTGACCTTCACCGGATCGACGGTCATCGATCATGAGGTCATAGTGAATCTCATCCGCTACATCGAGGAAGGCGCAATCCGTCCTGCACTGGCAGCGGTCTACGATCTGAAGGACCTGCATGCCGCCCAGTCCGCCTTCATCGAAAAGCAGCATACCGGCAATATCGTTGTCACGCCGTAGCGGTATCCGGGCCAATGCCCGTCGCGCCTCTATTGCAGGTCGTCGAAGGCGGCGATGATCCGGTTCATGCCCTCTTCAACCATCGCGCGGGGGCAGGCGAAATTCAGACGCATGAACCCCTCGCCCCCAGCACCGAAGCTCGGCCCCGGATTGCAGAGGACCCCGGCACCCTTGGCAAAGCGGCGCTGGACTTCCGCGTCGTTCATGCCGGTGCCGGAAAAATCCAACCAGCTGAGATAGGTCGCGTCCAGCTTCACCGAGGTGACGCCGGGCAGGCGCTCCGCCACGACATCGTCGATATAGTCGCGATTGCCTTTCAGATAGATCAGCAGGCCCTCCAGCCAGTCCTCGCATTCGGCATAGGCAACAGTGGCCATGATGTACCCGAAGCGGTTGCCCTGGTTCATCCCGCACCGCTCCAACGTGCGGGCATAGGCGCGGCGCAGTTCAGCGTCGGAGATGATCGCATTGCCGGTATGGCCACCTGCCAGATTGAAGGATTTGGAGGCTGAAGTGAAGGTGATCGTCCGCTCGGCAATCTCCGGGCTGATCGTCGCAAGAACCGTATGCGGGCCGTCGAAGACCAGATCATGGTGAATCTCGTCGGAGATGATGAGGATATTGCGCTCCAGACAGAATTCTGCAATCGCGGTCAGCTCTTCGCGGGTCCAGACGCGGCCGCAAGGGTTGTGCGGCGAGCAGAGGATCAGCATTCGCGTTTTGGCATCGACCTGTTTGGCCAGCGCCTCAAGGTCCATCGTGTAACGCCCGGCCTCATAGGTCAGCAGGTTTGCGACCACATGGCAGCCATTGTTGCGGATCGACGGCGCAAAAGGGTGATAGATCGGGTGCTGGAGGATCACGCCGTCGCCTGGCTCGCAATAGGTTTGCAGAGCGAGATTCACGCCGTTCACAATCCCGGCGGTCGTCAGGATCCAGCTCTTGTCGATTTCCCAGCCATGGCGGCGCTTCATCCAGCCCTGAATGGCGGCGAGGTAGTCCGACGGATCGCCGTAATAGCCATGCACGCCATTATCAATCCCAGCACGCAGCGCATCGTTGACTGCTGGCGGCGCGGCGAACTCCATGTCTGCCACCCACATTGGCAACATGCCCTCAGGCTCCACCCCGAAGCGGGCCTTGATGCTGTCCCATTTCGCGGAATGGGTGCCGAGCCGTGTAATAGGGCGGTCGAAATCATATGGCATGTTGGGGGTCCCTCGAATGATCGTGGCACCGTTAGATCATTCAGTGGGGCCGGGGTTCAAGGGCGAAGCTGCTTGTCGTTCCGCTCCTGTCGTGATTGCCATGCCGAGGGAGACCGGTGCAGTCTCCCGAAATCCGAATTGCTCATATAGCAAGTTGGCGGGTACATCGGCGATCAGGCTGATATAACTGCCGGAGGGCAGGTCATCATGCGCAAAATCCATCAGCATCTGCATGATCCGCTTGCCGAGGCCGCGCCCGCGATGATCTACTGCCACCACGATATCGACGATCTGGAACAGACAGCCGCCATCACCGATGATGCGGCCCATGCCCACGGTCTCGTCCGCGTGCACGACGGTCACACCATGGATGGTCCCCTTGAGGGCCATGCGCGTCGCCTCCGCCGAAAACCGGCTCATCCCCGCTTCGCGTCTGAGGCGCATGTGGTCTTCTGCATCTGGCAGCGTGGTCAGGAAATCGTAGGCGGGCGCGTCCGTCATGTCGGTTGCCATGTTAGCTGCCCGACACGGCCTTCAGCGGCGCGGCGACATCGACGGGTTCGTCGAACTCGAAACTCTCAAGCCGCTCCGCCCGGCTGCCGGCCTTGGAGGCGCTGGTCTTGATCTGCTCCACATCGCGGCGGGCCTGTTCGAAATGCTTGTCGAGATTGCCGACCCGGTCGACGAGCCGTTCCATATCCTTGGTCAGCATCGATAATTCCGCCCTGATCGTGCCCGCCTGTTCGCGCATGCGCGCATCCTTCAGGATGGCCCGCATGGTGTTGAGCGTCGCCATGCAGGTGGTGGGCGAGACGATCCAGACACGCCGGGCGAACCCTTCGCGCACGACATCGGCAAAGGTGGCGTGCAGCTCCGCATAGACCGCTTCGGAGGGGAGGAACATCAGCGCGCTGTCAGCGGTCTCGCCATCGATGATGTAGCGCTCGGCGATGGCCTTGATATGGGTCTGCACGGCGGTCTTGAACAGGCGCGATGCCTCCAGCTTTGCGCGGTCGGTATCGGCGGCACGGAGGGCCTCATAGGCCTCCAGCGGGAATTTGCTGTCGATGACGATGGAGCCGGGCGGGTTCGGCAGGCGGATCAGGCAATCGGCACGCTTGCCGTTCGAAAGCGTTGTCTGAAAACTGTACGCATCCGGCGGCAGGGCCTTGGAGACGATGTCGTTCAGCTGAATTTCTCCGAACGCCCCGCGCGCCTGCTTGTTCGACAGGATATCCTGCAGGCTGAGCACATCGCCCGACAGTTTCTCGATATTGGTCTGGGCTTTGTCGATCGCGGCGAGCCGTTCCTGCAATTCCGTCAGCGAGCGCGTGGTTTTCTGGGAAGAGCCGTGGAGGCTTTCTCCCATGTTCTTTTGCACTTCTTCCAGCCGCCGCTCCATCGTTTCGATCATGCGCGCCTGCGCGACGGCCTGCGCTTCGGAGACGTGGCGCAGACCTCCGGTCAATTGTTGCTGACCATTATCGAGCGATTGCACGGCACCGCCAAGCTGCTGGATCGCCAGCGCAAGGGGCTCCGCCGCCTTGGCGCTGCGTCTTGCGGCGGCGAGGGCGAAGAGGAGGATCAGCATGATGATCAGCATCAGGCCGGTGCCGAGCATCATGATCAGCGTCAGTGGGTCATCCAGATTGAGGCCTGCGAGAAAACGATCCATCTAGCGCCGCCCGAACAGGCGTTCGATATCCGCCAGTTTCAACTCAACATAGGTGGGGCGGCCATGGTTGCACTGGCCGGAATGGGGCGTTGCCTCCATCTCCCGTAGGAGGGCGTTCATCTCTTCGCCGGTGAGGCGACGGCCCGAGCGGACGGAGCCGTGGCAGGCCATACGGCTCAGCACCGCCTCGATCTTTTCGGTGACGGAGCGGGAGGCCCCGTCGCTGTCCAGCTCATCCGCCACATCCCGGACGAGCGCTGACGGATCGCACGCGCCGAGGATGGCGGGCGTTTCGCGCACACAGACCGACCCGCCGCCGAAGGGCTCGACGGCAAGGCCAAGCCCGGCAAGATCATCGGCGATATCAAGCACGCGCTCGGCATCCTCAACGCTCAGCTCGACAATTTCGGGGAGGAGGAGCGCCTGCCCCGCCGCGCCCTTTACGGCGAGTGCGCGTTTGAACTTCTCATACACGAGCCGTTCATGGGCGGCGTGCTGGTCGACGATGACCATGCCGGTTTCGGTCTGGGCGATGATGTAATTTTCATGCACCTGCGTACGGGGGGCCCCGAGGGGATTTTGCTCCAGCTCAGGCTCGGGCGGGAGAGGGGCATGCGCGGTCGGGGCATCGAGCCCCGAAAGCGCAAGGCCTTCGGCCTCCGCCCCCGGTGACTGAAAGCGATAGGCGGCTTCGGCCATGCCCGGCGTCGGGCGCTGGCTGTAGTCGCGCTGATACTGAAAGCCGGGCGAAGGGGCTGTGGTCTGGCCCAGTTGGCCGGGGGCAAAGGCGCGCAGCGTCTCATTGGCGACAGTGGTGGAGGCACGGTGCCCGGCCTCCGCCAGTGCGTGGCGAAGCGCGGAGACGATGAGGCCGCGAGCGAGCGCGGGTTCGCGAAACCGCACTTCGGTCTTGGCGGGGTGGACATTCACATCGACGCGTTCGGGGTCGCATTCGAAGAAGAGAGCGGCGGCGGGGTGGCGGTCCCGGCTGAGGAAATCGGCATAGGCTGCGCGCAGCGCGCCGAGCAGGAGGCGATCCGCCACGGGGCGGCCATTGACGAAGAGATATTGCTGCCGGTTGGAGCCGCGCGAATAGGTCGGCAAGGCGGCCCATCCCGCCAGCCGTAACCCATCGCGGTCCGCATCGATCCGGAGGGCGTTTTCGGCAAAGTCAGCGCCGAGAATGCGCCGTAACCGGCCAAGGCGGGCATCGAAGAGGTCGCCCTGCTCAGCCTCGGCGCGGAACAGAACGTGCGGTGCACCGTCCGAGATGTCGGACAGGGTGAAGGCGGTTGCGGGCGCGGCCATGGCGAGGCGTTTGACCGTCTCGGAAACGGCCTGCGTTTCCGCGCGATCAGTGCGGAGGAACTTGAGGCGGGCAGGGGTGGCGTAGAAGAGGTCACGCAGCTCCACCTCAGTCCCCCGCGACCGGGCAGCGGGGCGAACGGTGCCGAGCGCCCCGCCGCGTGCCTCGATCTGCCAGGCGCTGTCGGTGCCGTGACGACGCGTCGTGATCTGTAGCCGGGCCACCGCGCCCATGGACGGGAGCGCCTCCCCCCGAAACCCGAAGGAGCGGATGTTCAGGAGGTCCGAGCCGTCGATTTTTGATGTTGCATGACGTTCCAGCGCCAGCGGCAGCTCCTCCGCCGTCATGCCGTCGCCATCATCGGCGACGCGGATGAGCGTCTTGCCGCCATCGGCGATGGCGATGTCGACGCGGCTGGCACCGGCGTCGAGCGCGTTCTCCACCAGCTCCTTCACGGCGGCGGCGGGGCGCTCAATCACCTCGCCCGCCGCGATGCGGTTCGACGCGGCGGCGGAGAGGCGGCGAATACGCGGTTCAGGCGATATATTGCGGTTTGGGGCGTTCATGCCGCTAGGGATAGCATGAAGCCACCCGATTCCGCCATGGTGCATCGCTGGAATTTACCCAGATTTCCGGCGCGCCGATCAGTCGAGCCCCATGCAACTGGCGTAATAGCTTACCGTGGCGGGCCAGTCGGAAAAGACGCCGACGACACCTACATCCTGTGCCAGCACATGGAGTACCTCGTAAACTGCGCCATCGCCGGTGACAGCATCGGTGATGGTCTGAAAATACCAGCCACCGCCATTGTCGAGCGGCCCGGACCGTTCCAGTGTCCATGTGATGATCTTCAGTCCGGCCTTTGTGGCGGCGGTTGCATAGGGAGAGGGCACAATAGCACCCTCGCTGAGCGTCAGCAGCATCCATAGCGGGGGCGCGATGTAATTGAGGCCCATGGCTTTCAGCTCCGCCATGGAGGGGTGGAACGTCTCCGGTCGCATCGGGTCGATCCCGTGACGGAAGCGTCCATCGAGGAAGACGGCCTGGCGGGCGAATTCGGGCTCCGCCTTTAACCAGTAGCGAATATCGTCGAGATCGAAGCTTTGCACCCAAACGTGTTCGGGGGGAATCCCGGCTGCCTCATAGTCATCGATCAACGCCTGCGCATAAGCTTCGCGCGTCCACGCACCACGGGGCATGGCGACGACCGGAGCCTTCAATTCCGGTGCGAACTTCACCCCGAGATCGCGGAGGAGCGCGATGCTCTCGGCATGAGTGATCAGGCTGGCAGGCTGATGGGCGGTGCCGCGCCAGGGCGGTATCCCGGCCATGAACCCTTCGACCGTACGGGCGGTCTTGTCCGCCCCCTCCATCATTGCTTCGAGTGCGCGAAACTCGGCGAGTGTCAGGTCGGATGCGCGACATTCGGCACCACGCGCCGGGCTGAACGGGCGGGTACATCTGGCGGCCAGATCGGTAACCAGAATGTTGGTCGTCTCGGCGAGATCATCCTGCGCGTGGCGGCAGACCAAGGCATGGTCGCTCGTGAAGGTGACATCGCACTCGACGATCCCGGCACCCATGGCGACTGCCGCCTGGTAACCTTCAACGGAATGTTCGGGGTAGTTCAGCGCCGCGCCGCGGTGCCCGATTGAGAAATCGGTTTGTCTAACGGGATCATCAGCGCAGGCGAGCAAACGGGTTTTCAGGTCGTTATCCGCCATGGCGTTGACGAGGGCGAGGGGGCGGGGCCCCATTTCGACCGGCTCCGCCATCGCCGGTGAGGCCATCAGGGCCAGAAGCCACAACGCGCGCATCAGGAAAGCGGCAATGCGGTTGCGCCGAAAACCGTTCGGAGCGCAAATGACGAATGCATCTGCGCGACCCCCGGCAACCGTGTCAGATGACGCCTGTGGATCAGCGCAAAGTCGTCACTGTCGCGAGCGACGACCTTCAGGAGATAATCTGCAGTGCCCGCCATCAAGTGGCATTCCATGACATCCGGCACCTCTGCGACCGCGCGCTCGAACGCATCAAGAATTTCGTCAGACTGGCCGGACAGTGTGACCTCCACGAATACGGTGGCGCGCCGCCCTATGGCACGGGGATTGAGCATCGCGACATAGTCACGAATGACCCCGGACCCCTCCAACCGTTTGACGCGGCGGTGGCAGGCGGAGGCCGACAGGTTTACGCGATCCGCGAGATCGGCATTGGTGAGCCGTCCTTCTCGCTGCAGCAGATCCAGAATGCGGCGATCTATGGCATCCAGATCGATGATTGGCAGATTCATCCATATTTCCCGTATCTGATCGAATAAAGTTCCATTCTTTCTGCATTGCACACAAGAGATACGCAAGGACACATCTCCTGAAACTGCCTAAATAAGCGGCATCGACATTCTCATGGAGGAGGCTCGCAATGCTGATCGGGTGTCCGAAGGAAATCAAGAATCAGGAATATCGCGTCGGTATGACACCGGCGGCGGCGCGTGATGCTGTTGCGCGTGGTCACGATGTCATTGTCGAGACCAATGCGGGTATCGGCGCGGGGTTTCCCGACGCCGACTACATCGCCGCCGGTGCTGGCATCGTGGACACGGCTGCCGAGATATTTGCCAAGGCGGAGATGGTCGTAAAGGTCAAGGAGCCGCAGCCTGATGAACGCAAGCAACTTCGCGAGGGGCAGATACTCTTCACCTATCTGCACCTCGCGCCCGACCGGGCGCAGACCGAAGACTTGATTGCATCGGGTTGTACGGCCATTGCCTACGAGACCGTGACCGATGCGGCGGGCGGCCTGCCGCTGCTGGCACCAATGTCGGAGGTTGCAGGCCGTCTGGCACCGCAGGTTGGTGCGTGGTCGCTGCAAAAGGCCAATGGCGGGCGTGGGGTTCTGATGGGCGGCGTGCCCGGCGTCGGCCCGGCAGAGGTTGTGGTGATTGGTGGCGGTGTCGTTGGCACCCATGCGGCGAAGATCGCGGCCGGGATGGGCGCGCGGGTGACGATCCTCGATCTGTCGCTGCCCCGTATGCGGTATCTCGATGATATCTTCGGAGGTGCCGTCTGCACCCGCTATGCTTCCCGCGGCGCGACGGAGGAACTGGTTCTGGCCGCCGATCTGGTGATCGGGGCTGTGCTGGTGCCGGGGGCCGCCGCACCGAAGCTGGTCAGCGCTGATCAGATTAAGGCGATGAAGCCGGGGGCCGCCATTGTCGATGTGGCCATTGATCAGGGAGGCTGTTTTGAGACGTCCCACGCGACCACGCATGACGATCCGATCTATATGGTCGATGAGGTCGTGCATTACTGCGTCGCCAATATGCCGGGTGCGGTCGCGCGGACCTCTACCATCGCGCTCGGCAATGCGACGATGCCGTTTATGCTGGCGCTTGCCGACAAAGGGTGGAAGCAGGCTTGTCAGGACAACCCCCATCTGGCTGAGGGACTGAACGTGCATGCCGGGCAGTTGACCTATTTCGCCGTCGGTCAGGCGCTCGGCATCGATGTCATTTCGCCGAAACTGGTGTTGCGCTGACTGCGACCACGACTAGGGCTGGTTCGGTAAGGTGCCGAACCGGTTGATCCAGCTGCGAACGAGAGCCCGCTGCAACCGGCGGGACCTGTTGGCCCAGGCCCGTGACCCCGATGGACGCTCAATCGTGGTGTCGGTGATGGCATTGCGGCGCGGCAGATCGGCGGTGATGATCGCGAACCCAAGCCGTTTGCCGGCGTCGGTATCGATATAGCCGGCCAGGGCGCTCACGAAATTCAGGGTGCCGGTTTTCGCCCGCATCGTTGCTTCCACTTCTGGTGCACGCGCATCTTCATCATCATAGCGTTTGCGCGGCAGCAGTGCCTTCAGCGTTGCCCCGCGACCGCCTGACAGTGACGGAAACCCACGCCGGTCAGCAGCAGCCAAAAGCTCAACAAGGCGGCGCGCGGATGTGCGTGCGTCGCCCGACAATCCTGAATGATTGGTCAGCACGAACCCCGGATCACCCGGCGCAAATCCTGCAAAAGTTCCGGCCCAGGCGCTCATCGCCTGCCCCGATGCGAGCAGAGAGCTGGCAGAACCCACAACTGTGCGGGTTGCGCCCATACCCGTCACTTCGGCCGTCAGATTGGTCGAATAGCGCAGCATGTCGGTCAGAATGTCGGCCAGTCGCCGGCTTTCGATGCGCGCGGCGATATCCGCGACCAGCGGGGCCTGGCCCGGCACGGCGTTTGAAAGGTTCAACCCGGCATCGCGCGCCAATCGCTGGAACACGCTGCCTGAATACAGTGCTGGCTGGCGTACAGGCAGCCAGCGCGATCCGGCCTTGCGGAGGGCATTTCGGCGCACTTTCCACAGCTCCTTCGGGAAGTCGCCTTGGAAATGAAAGATGCGCCCGTTCGGGGTTTGGTCGACAACCTCGATTGTGACAGCGTCCGTCGGGGGGCTGAGCGTGTCTGAACGCGCCTGCACATTCATGTTTACTTGGCCCCCACGGGGTTTCCATTCAGCATACACGCGATTGAAATTCAGGTTGAGCCCGCTGATCGACGGATTGTAGGAGGCGATTTCTGGCTGCGTATGATCGATGCGATCGATCGCGGGTATGAGGCTGTCATCGACCAAGAACTGGCCTTCGACCTTGCGAAGCCCACCGCTAACCGCACGATAGGCGAGCAGATCAAGCGCTGCCGTATCCACCTCGGGATCGCCGCCGCCCTGAAGGATCAGATCACCCTTCAGCACGCCATCTTCGATCGGGCCGACCGCGACCAGCCGGGTCTCGAAGCGATGATCGGGGCCAAGTGCCTCCAACGCATAAAGGGCTGTTGGGATCTTCGCGACGGAGGCTGGCGGCAACGGCAGGTCAGGCTGAAACGCCTCCAGCATCTGCCCGGTTGCAAGATCAATGACAGCAAAGGCAACGGTGCCGGGCAGGTTCGCACGACTGATAAGGTCACTGCCTGTCGGGGCCGTAATCGACGGTTTCGCGCGCGGTGCTGGGGCAAATCCGGGCGCGTTGGCTGATGCGCTGAGAGCCATGCCCATGAGACATGCCGCGATCAAAAGACGCCGGGTTAACATGCGTGTCATGGCCAGTCCCCCCGGGCCCGTATGGCGCTAGATGAATGTGCGGACATCGGACCCGTCAGCAGCGCCCATACCGGCGGGCGCTTATGGCTCAGCAGTCCTGCCTCCGCCCGTGGCAGGCGAAACCGACGGAAACTTCGTGCCGCCGGCGACAGGCCCGCCTTCAGCTGCTGGCCGGGCCGTGCCAAGACGCCGACCGGTACATGCTGCATGATCCAGCGCCAGTCCTGCCATTCATGGAAATTTGCCAGATTGTCGGCCCCCATCAGCCAGGTAAATCTGACCTGCGGGTAAAGCCGCGCGAGGGCTTTCAATGTGTCGGCAGTGAAGCGGGTGCCAAGACGGCATTCGATGTCCGTCACCTGCACCCGGCGCGAGGTCTGAATTTCCCGGCAGGCGGCAAGGCGGCGTTCCATATCCGCCGGCCCGTGGGCCTTCAACGGATTGCCGGGTGAGACGAGCCACCAGACCCCATCCAGGCGGAACCGGCGGAGCGCCCATTTGGTGATATGAACATGGCCCTCATGGGCCGGATCAAATGATCCACCCAAAAGACCAATCCGCTGGCCCGGACGCGCATGTGGTCCGTCATGCATGGAAAATTGCCCCCAAAGCCAGCCTCGCGCCGATCTCCTGAGCACATCGCCGGGATGCGCCCGCGATGTCAACTTAACCGCACGTCACGATTTTGCAGAAAAATATTCACGCGATGTCGATCGGGCCCATCCTCGATCGTCATGACTGTGAAAGCGACAGGCTTTCACGGACAAGACAGGAGATATCCAATGCCCATCAATTCCACACTGGCCTTCGCCGTCGGGGCGCTGGCGCTGATCGGGATCAGCCCCTATGTGATGCCCGGCGAGGTCACGATCGAGCGTGAGGCGGTCATCGATGCGTCGCCTGAGGCGGTCTATCAGGTGCTGAGCAGCAACCAGGGCTTTCAGCGCATCAATCCCTGGAAGGACGCCGATCCCACCCTCCAGATCACGCTGAGCGGGCCTGAGGCTGGCATCGGTTCCGCCTTCAGCTTTAGCGGCAAGGATGGCGAAGGGACGCAGACAATCACCGCGCTCGATCCCGCGCGCCGCGTCGTCACCGAAATCGACCTTGGCGCGATGGGCAAGCCCGTGCAAAGCTTCACTTTGGAGCCCGCTGGCGAGGGCGTGCGCGTGATCTGGTCGACGCGGGCCGATTTCGGACTGAACCCGATTGGTCGTATCATCGGCCTTTTCATGGATGACCGGCTTGGTCCGGTTTACGAGCAGGGGTTGAAGAACCTCGCAAACGTGGTCTGAGGGGAGGATATCATGCGCTACACATTGCTGCTTTATCGCGAAGAATCCGTCGTCGACACCGCCTCAGCGGAGGACGACCGGGAATATCTCGCTGCCTTCGGCGCCTATATCGGCGCGCTGAAAGAAGCAGGCGTTTTTATCGAAACCGATTGGTTGCAACCCGCGCCAACCGCCACCGTCATCACGCTGAAGGATGGCGAGCGGCGGGTTCAGGATGGTCCCTATGCCGACACAAGGGAACAGTTGGGCGGATATTTCGCCATTGACGTGCCCGATCTTGATGCGGCCCTCGCCTGGGCCGAGAAATGCCCGGCAGCGCGTTATGGGCTGATTGAGGTGCGCCCATCCGCCATGCCGCCGGATCGCAACGGGGCCTGAGCGATGGATCGATGCGTGGGCGATATCGATGGCATTGCCCGCGCGTCCTATGCCCGCCTTCTGGCGATCCTGTCGGCGCGAACTGGCGACATCGCCGCCGCCGAGGACGCGCTATCCGACGCATTCGCCGCGGCGCTGACCACCTGGTCGCGGGAGGGCGCGCCGGACAATCCCGAAGGCTGGTTGTTGACCGTCGCACGCAACCGCTGGCGCGACCGGATCAAAAGCGCGGCAAGCCGAACCTCCACCCCGCTGGACGAGGCGCAGGAGGCCGCATTGGAGGAGGTCGACCCCGAAATGATCTCCGATAACCGCCTGATGATGATGTTCGTGGCCGCCCACCCGGCCATCAACGCCTCTATCCGAACGCCCTTGATGCTCCAGACCGTACTGGGGTTGGAGGCGGAGCGGATCGCTGCCGCGTTCCTCATACCCGGCAGCGCGCTGGCCCAACGGCTGGTGCGCGCCAAGCGCAAGATCAAGGCCGCCGCCATTCCCTTCATCACGCCGGATCGCAGTGACATGCCGGTCCGGCTGGAGGCGGTGCTGGAAGCGATCTATGGGGCCTATGCGCTCGACTGGATGGCGGGCGAGGACCTGACGCGTGAGGCCATCTATCTGGCTGACCTGACGGTGGAGATGCTGCCGGAGGAGCCGGAGGCGTTGGGCCTTGCCGCGCTCTTGACCTTCTCCCATGCGCGTGGCGCGGCACGGGCAGGAAGGCATTTCACGCCCCTGCAAGATCAGGACCCGGCCGCCTGGGACCACCGCGCAATTGCGCGCGGCGAAACCCTCCTTCGGCGCGCTGGTGGCCATGGCCGGATCGGGCGCTTCCAGATCGAGGCCGCGATCCAGTCCGCCCACTCAGCGCGAAAACCGGGCGAAGCGCCGAACTGGACCGCGATTGCCGCACTATACGAGGCGCTGGTGACAACCGCCCCGACCATCGGGGCCGCCACTGGCCGCGCCGCCGCCTTTGGCGAGGCTTTCGGTGCTGAGGTCGGTTTGCGAGCGCTTGATCAGATCGCCGCGAAGGACGCGCAGGGCTATCAGCCCTATTGGGCGACCCGCGCGCATCTCATGCGCGCTGCCGGTCAGGACGCGGGCGCGGCTTTCGCGAAAGCTATCGCCCTTTGCACCCATCCGCCGACGCGGGCTTGGCTGGAAAAGCGGGCCGCCGATTGAACGGATGACGCGCATCGGATAACACCGCCGAAACTCTCTTTCACGGCGGAGCATTCCCATGGCCTCTTACCAGTATGTCTATCACATGGACGGCGTCTCTAAGACCTATCCGGGCGGCAAGAAATGCTTTGAGAATATCCGCCTCAGCTTTCTGCCCGGCGTGAAGATCGGCGTTGTCGGCGTCAATGGCGCGGGTAAGTCCACCTTGATGCGTATCATGGCCGGTCTCGACAAGGATTTCACCGGCGAGGCCTGGGCTGCCGAGGGTGCCCGCGTCGGCTATCTGCCGCAGGAGCCGCAACTGGACGAGACCAAGTCCGTGCGTGAAAACGTCATGGAAGGCGTCGCCGACAAGAAGGCGGTCCTCGACCGCTATAATGATCTCGCGATGAATTACTCGGACGAGACCGCCGACGAGATGGCGAAATTGCAGGACGAGATTGACGCCGCCAACCTCTGGGATCTCGACAGCCAGGTCGATGTCTCGATGGAGGCGCTGCGCTGCCCGCCCGATGACAGCCCGGTCACGAACCTTTCGGGCGGTGAACGTCGCCGCGTCGCGCTCTGCAAGCTGCTCCTCGAAGCGCCGGAAATGCTGCTGCTCGACGAGCCGACAAACCATCTGGATGCGGAAACGATCTCTTGGCTGCAAAAGCACCTAATCGCCTACAAGGGCACGATCCTGATCGTCACCCATGACCGCTATTTCCTCGATGACATCACCACATGGATTCTGGAGCTCGATCGCGGGCGCGGCATCCCCTACGAGGGCAACTATTCCTCCTGGGTCGAACAGAAGGCCAAGCGGCTGGAGCAGGAATCGCGCGAGGACAAGACCCGCCAGAAAGCCCTGGCGCGGGAGCTGGAATGGGTCCGCCAGTCACCAAAAGCCCGGCAGGCCAAATCCAAGGCGCGCGTCAACGCCTATAACGAGATGGCCAACAAGTCGGAACGAGAGCAGGTCGGCAACGCCCAGATCATCATCCCGCACGGCCCCCGCCTCGGCAATCGGGTGATTGAGCTGGAAGGGGTGTCCAAAGGCTATGGTGACAACCTTCTGATCAATGACCTGTCCTTCAGCCTGCCGCCCGGTGGCATCGTCGGCGTGATCGGCCCGAACGGCGCGGGTAAGTCGACGCTGTTCCGCATGATCACCGGGCAGGAGCAACCCGATAGCGGCACGATCGAGTTTGGCGACACGGTGCAACTGTCATATGTGGACCAGTCGCGCGACGATCTCGATGCCAAGAAAACCGTGTGGGAGGTCATCTCCGACGGGCTCGACATCGTGCAGCTTGGCGAGGCGGAGATGAATTCGCGCGCCTATTGCGGGGCCTTCAACTTCAAGGGCGGCGATCAGCAAAAACCCGTCGGCCTGCTGTCGGGCGGCGAGCGCAACCGCGTTCACATGGCCAAGCTGTTGAAATCAGGCGGCAATGTCATCCTCCTCGACGAGCCAACAAACGATCTGGACGTGGAGACACTGCGCGCCCTCGAAGACGCCCTCGGCCGCTTCGCCGGCTGCGCCGTCATCATCTCCCACGACCGCTGGTTCCTCGACCGCCTCTGCACCCACATCCTGGCCTTTGAAGGCGACAGCCATGTGGAATGGTTCGAGGGGAATTTCGAGGATTACGAAGCCGACAAGATCAGACGGTTGGGGCCGGACGCGGTGGAGCCGAAGCGGATCAAGTATAAGAAGTTTACGAGGTAGGGGCATCGGTTGAAAATCGCATTACCAGCCCAATTCCAAGCGAGTGCAATATTTCCTTTGGTGTGGAGTACTCTCGGCGATTTGTCTGAGTTGCCGCCGATAGTGGAATTTGATTTTTCAGAATTGAAGTTTGCACGACCGTCGGGAGTGGTCTTTCTGAGCAATCTCTCTCGCTTTCTGACCCGACGGAAATGCGATGTTCGATTTGTGAATATGAGGCCCAACACAGAAGCCATCAGGTTTCTAGACGACGCGCTCTTCTTCGAGCAACACATTGGAGAAAAACTGCGACAGTGGAGCAAGCCTCGACGTACAACCCAACCATTGCAAGAGGTGTCTCACAAGAATAGCCACGCTTGGCTACGTAGCGAGTTTATGCCTTGGCTTTCCGATTGCTCAGGTGTCCCGATGGGAAATTTGAGCGATCTGACAACCTGCATTGGAGAGTTGTTCAACAATATCAATGACCATAGTTCGTATGATGTAGGGTGTATTTTTGCGCAGTGGTTCCCGAAAAAGGATCTCGTAGAGATTTCCATTGCCGATTTTGGATCAGGCATTCCTGAAACCGTGCGCAGGATAGAGCCCGGTCTGTCAGATAATGATGCAATAATCAGGGCATTCGATGATGGCTTTTCCTCTCAAAGTACGCCACGAAACAGAGGCGTCGGTTTGCATTTGCTTCACCAGAATGTTGTCGAACGGTTCGATGGAAAGATCTCCGTTCGCTCGCAATCTGGGGCCGTTTGGTACGCGAGACATGGAAATTCGTTAAGGACTGTGCCATATAAGGCAGATGGGTTCTGTCCGGGCACGATGATAGATATCGATTTCCGTACAGACCTTATTGACGTTGATGAGCCAGCCGACGGCTTGGAGGTTGAGTGGTGGTGAGGATTGCTGATCATCTAGAAGGCTGTGACACGAACGTGCAGGGCGCGGTTGTGAGAGATATGATTATGTCCAGCTTTTCGCAAAACGATGCAATCTCACTGGACTTTTCAGATGTACACAATGTGACATCATCCTTTGTGAATACGGCCTTCATTGAAGTGCTGGAGCATTTCGGGATGCCTATGATAAAATCGCACCTCAAGATCACAGGTGCAAACAGGCAAGTTGCCAAATTGATTGGAGATCGCATGAGGATCGAAGCAGCCAAGCTTTCAATCGCTGCATAGCCCTTGCGCTTTAGCTTGCTTTAGCGGCCACCTGCGAAAACTGTCTCATTTGTTTTGGGCGAAAGCTGACCTGATCCCTCTTTTAAGGTGAACGCTTCCAATAGCGCTCACCCCAAATGCCCCTCCGCCTTCGCCCAGGCCATCGTCGCATCCAGTGCACCTTCAACCGGAGCGAACAACTCTTCCAGTTCCGGCTCCGTGATCACCATCGGTGGGCAGAACGCCAGTGTGTCGCCGATGGCGCGCAGGATGATGCCATGTTTCAGAAGCTCGTTCGCGAGGTAGGGGCCGACCTTGCCTGGCTCGGCGAAGGTCGCGGCCGATGCAGGATCGGGGGACAGCTCCAGCCCGCCCATCAGGCCAACCGCGCGGGCCTCTCCGACCAGCGGATGGTCGCCGAGCGCCTTCAGTCGCGCCTCGAACATCGGGGCAAGCGACCGCACATGGTCGACGATATTGCGGCTCTGGTAGATCTCAATGGTCTTCACACCGATGGCGCAGCCGAGCGGGTGGCCGCCATAGGTAAACCCGTGGCCGAAAACACCGACATCGCCGGTCTGCCCTTCGATCGCTTCTGCCATCTCCTGATTGATCCCGACGGCGGAGAGCGGCGCATAGGCGGCGGTCAGCTGCTTGGCCATGGAGATGGAGGTCGGCTTCATGCCCAGCGTCTCCGCCCCGAACCAGTTGCCGGTACGCCCGAAGCCGCAGATCACCTCGTCATCGATGCAGAGGACGTCGTATTTCTCCAGAACCTGCTGGATCGCGGGGAAATAGCTCTTCGGCGGCACGATCACGCCGCCCGCGCCCATCACCGGCTCGGCGATGAAGGCGGCAACGGTATCGGGGCCTTCGCGCAGGATCATCTGCTCCAGATCGTCGGCGAGGCGGGCCGAGAACTCCGCCTCCGTCTCACCATCGTGGCCTTCGCGCCAGAAATGGGGCGTGGAGGTGTGGAGGATGCGATCCACCGGCAGGTCGAAATGCTTGTGATTGTAAGGCAGCCCGGTCAGGGAGGCGGAGACGATGGTGACCCCGTGATAGCCCTTCACCCGGCTGATGATCTTCTTCTTCTCCGGCTTGCCGCGGGCGTTGTTGTAGTACCAGACCAGCTTGATCTGCGTGTCATTCGCCTCGGACCCCGATGACTGGTAGATAATCTTGGAGATTGGAACGGGTGCGATTTCCTTGATCTTCTCGGCCAGCTCAATCGCAGGCTCGAAGGATCGACCGCCAAAGAGGTGGTAATAGGGCAGTTTGCCCATCTGCTCACGCGCCGCCTCGATCAGTTCTTCGTCACCAAAACCAAGACCCGCACACCAAAGGCCCGACATCCCCTCGATAAACCGCTTGCCGTGGTCATCATAGACGTAGATGCCCTGGCCGCTTTCGATCACATGGGGGCCGACCTTGCGGTGCTGAACAGCGTTTGTGTAGGGGTGCAGCAAGGCCTCGACATCGCGGGCCTGCGCGTTTGAAAGCGGTCCATCCATTGCCATCTGATCTCTCCATGTCATCGGATATTTTTGCGATAGAGCGCCGATCGCCGGAAATACGCAAGGGCCGTTTTTGCCGCGCGGTCAGCTCTGCTCGGTTTGTTGCCGATTTCCGAGATGGATTGACCACGGCACCGCTCGTCCGAGAACCGCATCTGCAATCCATCGGCTTGCCATTGATGCTCGTGCTCTCAACCGACGTTCGGGCTGGCTGATCGCCTATTCCTGTTACGTTCGCAGCCGAATTTACAGGTTTGTTGTTGCAATTGGCACTCAAAAAGGGCGCTTCTGGTGGACCATGCGTGCGACATAGGGTGCCCAAAGTGCTGGCCTATCTGCGCGCAACGTCTTAGGACGCAATGATGATACCTCGGTTGGTCGCCTTCTCAGTTCACCTGTTCACTGCCTCCGGCGCGTTTCTGGCTTTCCTTGCGATGCTGGCGGCGATGCGCGGGGCGTGGGCGGAGATGTTTGGCTGGCTCGGTGCTGCATTGATCGTCGATGGTATCGACGGACCTATTGCGCGGCGTGTCGATGTTCACAGATATGCTGCGCGGTGGTCGGGGGACCTCCTCGACCTGATTGTGGATTACCTCACCTATGTATTTATCCCGGCGGTTGCCTTGGTCACATCAGGGGAGATGTACTACCCGCTCGCGATACCCGCAGCGGCGATCATCATCATGACGGGGGCCATCTACTTCGCCGATACCCGTATGAAGACCAAGGATGCCAGTTTTCAGGGATTTCCCGGGTGCTGGAACATGGTGGTTCTGGTCCTTTTCGCGACGGACCAGACAAATCTTGGCGGATTTCTAATCATTGCAGCGATCGGTATCGCCCATTTTCTGCCGGTTCGTTTCGTGCACCCCGTCAGGACAAGAATGTGGCGCAAGGCGACACTGCCTGTCTGCCTTGGCTGGATCGGGTTCGCAGGATGGGCAGCATGGACCCATTTCGAGCAGCCGCGCATCTGTACGCTGGGCTTGCTTGCGACATCCTTTTACCTGCTGTCAGCCGGTATGGTTCAGCAGGTGCTTGGGCTTGGCAAGGCTGAATGAGCCTGGCGTTTGCGGCGCACTTTGGGCCGAAATTATGGTAGGTGCTTCGTAGTCGTTCCAACCGTTCGAAGTGTCGGCCCATTTCATGGGTATTGTGATGAAATAATATCATTGCCGGTCAATCGTTCTGCGGGATCTCCGGTTCGTCAGAAAAGATCGATTTCAGAATCCGCGTCGGCGGGCGCGACGTTCAGCAACCGATTGCGCAACGTGACAAGGCGCAAACTGGACAGAGCATGAGACACGGTATCGGAGCCGGTCTCCCTTTCATTGACGGAATACCTGCCAAGATGATCGAGGAAAGCGGAAAGGTCCTGCAGCTCCTGCGTCAGTTGATCAAGCATTTGCAGGCGTTGCATGGTATCATCGCTTGACGTTGTTGGGACGGATATCAGCTCACCCAAGGCATCCTGCAGATCCAGCCCGATCTGATGCAGGCGACCAATCTCGCGGCCGGTGCGGGCCAAGGCCTCGGGTAGCGTCAGGTGGTGGTCAGTGGGCGCGTCCATCAGCCAAGAGGGCCAGTGACGGATTCGATACATTTCTGCAATACGGGTTCGGTGAACGGCTTCGTCAGGTAGTTGTTCATGCCGAGCCGCTTTCCAAGGTCAGCAACGATGGGGTTGTGTTCGCCCGTCACCATGATGAAGCCGGTTCTTTGTGTCTTGGGGCTCTTGCGAAGGGCCAGCAGGAATTCCAGGCCGTCCATATCCGGCATGTTGTAGTCGGACATGATCAGATGCACTGGTGACGCCTGAAGGGACTTCAGGGCCTTGTGCGCATGGTCAAGCGGGATCACATTTCGAAATCCGATCTTCTCCAACCCCATGGTCAGAACGCTTCGGCTGATCGTCATGTCGTCCACAACCATGATCCGGAGGTTATTGCGAAGTGACATCTCATTCTCCCTAGAGGTCGTCCTGCGCATTGCTATATGCGCCAGATTAATGACCTGATAAGTCCGCGTGTCAGATACGCGAATATGTTGTCAGGCCACCCCTTCGGAAAAGGTTGGCAGAGGTGGAGCTGATCCGCTCGGAATGGCCGAGAAACAGACGGCTGCCGGGTTTCATGACGGCTGCGAACTTTGCCATCAGTTTTGCCTGAGTGTCCGCATCGAAATAGATGATAACATTGCGACAGAAGATGACATCGAAAGGACCTGTGAATGGCCATGGTGCAATGAGGTTCAGCTCTTTGAAGGAGATTAGCTGACGCAAAGCGCTTTCGGCGCAAAGCGTTGGGGATCCTTTGTCGTGGTCCGGCTCGAAATACTTCTCGACCAGATCTGCTGGTGCCCGCGCCAATGCCTCGGTGGGGTAAGAAGCAGTGCGCGCGGTGGCCAGAACATTGGGGTCGATATCAGTTGCAAGGATGCGGATGTCGAACGAATGGGCATTTGGCAACATCGACAGAAGCGTGAGGCAGATCGAATAGGCTTCCTCGCCGGTGGAGCAGCCAGCAGACCAGATCCGCACGCGCCCGCCCGCGCGCGCCGAAGCGATCAGAGGTGGCAGCACATGCTCCCTCAACTCATCAAAATGATGGGATTCGCGAAAGAAACTGGTCACATTGGTTGTGAGTGCGCTGAGCATCTCGCGGCGTTCGGCTGATCCCGCGGCGCTTTGCACATATTCGCAGTATTCATCAAAGCCGCTGAGTTGAAGGTTGCGCACCCGCTTGCTCAGGCGCGAGTGGACCAGAGACGCCTTTGATGGCGATAGGGCGATGCCCGCATCTGCCTTGATCATCTCTGCAATACATCCGAGATTGGCATCGGAAAGTGCGTCAACCCGTGTTTTCACTGAACTGTCCCTCGATCAGGCTGCTTCGACCTCGATATGCGGAGAGATGTTGCCGACATTAACGATCCTCAGCATCCGACCTTCGACTATGATCAGGCCGCTGACGATCTCATGCACCTGGTCGGCAGCAATCGCCGGTGTCGGCTGCATATGCTCGTTGGTTGCCGTCAGTATGTCTGACACAGTGTCGACCAGCAGGCCAAGAAGCTGATTGTGGGCTTCGACGATGATCGTCGAATGACGCGGTGTGGGCTGAGTTTCGCCCAAACCAAGGCGGCAGGCAAAATCGATGACCGGCAGCACCGCACCTCGCAGATTGACAACGCCTTTGACATAGTTGGGTGTTCGGGGCAGTCGTGTCGCATGGGTCCAGCGCCGGATTTCGCGCACCGCACGGATGTCGATGCAATACTCGTCGTTGTCGACACAAAAGACGATGTATTCATGCTGCGTCGCCAGTACGTTCTGATCCGTTTCAATCATCTCTTTATCCTGTCAGCGCGATTGAGGGGGAATTGGTAGTCGGGATCGTGGATGCGCCGCGGACGATCACATCGACATCGAGGATCAGCGCGATACGTCCGTCGCCGAGTATCGTTGCGGCGGCAACACCGGGAACTTCCCCGTAATTTGCCTCCAGCCCTTTGATGACCACCTGACGCTGATCGATAATGCTGTCGACGACGAGAGCATTCTGAGCGCCGTCATGGGTTTCGGTCACAATAAATACGCACGCATCAGTCAACTCAACGGGAGGGCGGAAGCCGAGCTCGTGCCCGACATCGATAATGGGCAGTGGCTCTCCGCGCACCAGTACAACTGAGGTGCCTGCACCGAGGCGTTTGATCTCGTCTGAATTGGGGCGGAAAGTTTCGACGATGTTTGTAAGTGGTACGACGATCGTCTGATCGGCCACAGTCACAACTATGCCGTCCAGCACAGCTAGGGTCAGGGGCAGGCTGATCGAAAAAGATGTGCCTTTGCCCGGCTCCGATGAGATCAGCGTTCTGCCGCCGAGTGACTGAATCGCACGTTTGACCACATCCATGCCGACACCGCGGCCCGACAGGTTTGACACCTCCTTCGCGGTTGAAAAACCGGGCATGAACAGGAGGTTGTCAATCTCGGAATCGGACAATTGCGCATCGGGGGCGATCAATTCCTTCTCGATCGCGATATTGCGGACGCGCTCACGATTGATCCCGGCACCATCATCCGCGACTTCAATTACGATGCGGCCGGAGCGGTGGGCTGCGATCAAACGCACGACACCCTCTCTGGGTTTTCCGGAGGCGAGACGTGCCTCCGGCGTCTCCAGTCCGTGGTCAACTGCGTTCCGGATCATATGCGTCAGCGGGTCGGCCAGCCGCTCGACGATGGTCTTGTCGACTTCGGTGGCTTCACCTTCGGCGACGAGGCGAACGGCCTTGCCGGTGGACAGTGCGGATTCGCGCACGATGCGCGTCATACGCTGGAACAGTGGTTTCACGGGCTGCGCGCGGATTGCCATTACGCTTTCCTGAATGTCACGCGTTAGCATCTTGAAATCGTCCAGACCCTCGGAAATCGAGGCGTGCTGAGGCATGTCAACCTCATGAACGCGCTGGGTCAGCATTGCTTGTGTGATGACGAGCTCTCCAACCAGGTTAATCAACCGTTCGATCCGGTCGAGGTCTACGCGGATCGTTTGTTTTGGAGCTTCAGGCGCGCGCATCTGGCTCGCCTTGTCGCGCGCGTCAAGTGCGGGTTCTGACGGGCGCTCGGTTTCTGGAATGTTCTTTTTGCCCGGTTCTGCATCCGCAACATCGACAGTCGTTGGTGTGGCCGCATCTAACGGCTCTGCCGGTACGCTATCCATATCGACAGGGACGGGTGCGTCGAACATGTCGCTGTCTTCGGATTTGGTGTCGTCCGCGCCGATGGTTGGCGAGATTTCAAGATCACAGTCATCCACCACGAAGTCGAAAGCGTCACGCAGGTCTTCGGGCGCGCCGGACGTCATCAACGTGACGTCCCAGGACAACAGGGCATCCTCAGGTTCCAGTTGTTCGAAATCACGCTCGCCCAAGATATGGCATTCAACCTCGCAGTCGCCGAATTCCGCCAATGCTCGGAGGATCAGAAGCGGTTCATTGCCGCGAACATAAAGGCCGGTATGGGGCTTGAAGCGAATGGTATAGGATGTCGCTACAGACGTTGCTTCCGGCAGCGCGCCTGTCCCTGGTTCAGTATCGCCCAAGTCCAGGTCAAGCGCGATGGTAAGTGGTGCGAAATCGTCAGGCGTAGCGTCTACTGCATCGCTGCTGCTTTCCACCAGTTTGCTAAGTTCTGCCAGGACGTCGGCAGATATCGCCTCGTTCGGCTCCGACCCGTCGCGGACAGTGTTGACGAGATCCGACAGAATGTCGGACGCTCTGAGAAATACTGCGAGAATATCAGGGGTTGGCTCAAGGACACCGTCGCGGACGCGATCGAGGCTGGTCTCGAACTTGTGCGCGAACTTGACGAGAGCATCGAGCGCAAATGCACCGGCACCGCCCTTGATCGAATGGACGGCCCTGAAGACCGCGTTTACCGTCTCGCGGTCGCCGTCCCCCGCCTGAAGCTGTAACAGACCCGACTCAAGGGTTTCGAGCAGGTCATCGCATTCCTGAAAGAAGGTTTCGCGCAGTTCGTCATTTGCATCCATCATGATTAAGCCGCCACTCGCCGGATCGCCGCGACAAGCTTCGCCTTGTCAAAAGGTTTCACGATCCATCCTGTTGCACCCGCATTACGCGCCCGCTCTTTCATGGCGGGGGCGCTTTCCGTCGTCAGGGTCAGGATCGGCACGCTTTTGCACTGTGGGCCTGCGCGCACGGCTTCTATGAAGCCAAAACCATCCAGGCGCGGCATATTTATGTCCGTGATGATGACGTCGGGGGCACAATTCTCTAGCGTTTCAAGGCCGTGGATGCCGTCCTCGGCAACGTGCACGTCAAAGCCTGCCTCAGAGAGCGCCTGCTTCAGGAGGTTTCTCATTGTTCGGGAATCGTCGACGGCAAGAATGGTCAGCTTCATCGAGATCACTCCCCCTCGATGCTCAAAAGGTTACCCGCGCCCAGCAACGTCAGGTCATTGCGCATCGCGGTCGACGGGGTCAACACTGAGAGCGCGACGCCGTCTGCCCGCCAGGTCGCGCTGGCGCAGACCAGCACTTGAAAGCAGGCAGCGCCGAGGAACTCGACCGCGGATCCGTCCAGTGCGATGGGGCTCCCCCGGTAGGTTCGAAGCGCGGAGAGGAGCGGGCCGGCCGCAGCCGTCTTCAGAGATGGTTCCAGCGTAATATTGTGGGCTGTTGCGAGAGCCATGTCGTCCCCCTGATCCTGTCCGCTCATCTGGTCGCTCCGTCTCTGCAAAACTCTGATTCTGGCTTGTGAAATCTATAAATTTCAGATGTTAAGAAGGTCCGAACAGGTTTTTTGCCTTCGGGCTTTACAGTCATCAAAATAGTTCCAACTCTCCCGATGTGCCGGATAGATCTGGCGCGGCTGTAGGCGCGGTTCTCGGAATCTGCTCGCTGGTTGTCGTCAGGGTCATCAAACGCACTCGCCCGGTCGATGGCCAGAACCTGATCCGTCGCCCGAATTCCCCGCCAAGGCTTTCCGACATGCAGGGCAGGTCTTCGTCGGATAGGAACTGGCGTGCAAAGGCGGCGTTTCGCGCGCCGATATCGGAGAGACCGGCGATGACCTTGCCGCCGCCAAACAGTTTGGCTTTCAGGTTCGACCGCTCAGCCCCGAGCCTGAGCAGGTTATTGATGAGAAGTTCCATCAGATGAACACCGTAAAGCCGGGTCCTGCCGGTGTCCGATCCGGCATCCGGCAGTAGGAAGTGGTTCATCCCCCCCACACCAGCATGCGGATCGTAAAGGCAGGTTGCGACACATGAGCCGAGCACGGATGTCATCATATCGCTGTCGCTAGCTGAAACCGCATAGTCGCCCTGATGGACATGTATCGGCCTGCCTGTGCGTGGCGCGGCACCTGCGACGTTCATGTCGGGGCTTTCGCGCCGACGCGCGCTGTCAGCAACGCGTGCCCGACCTTGTTGAGCGGGAGCTGGTGAATGGCACCGCCGGATGCGAATGCGGCTCTCGGCATCCCATAGACGACTGAGCTCTGCTCGTCCTGGCACAGCGTCATGGCACCGGCCTTGCGCAGTGCTGACAGCCCTGCTGCACCGTCATTGCCCATGCCCGTCAAGACCGCAGCTGAGACATGGTGGGCGTGGTCGAGCGCTGAATGGAAAAGCTGATCCACGGATGGTGTATGCCCATTGACGGCGGGTCCTTCCCGCAGGCGGCAGCACATTCGGTCGCGCCCCTCCAGCACCAGATGACGACAACCACCCGGTGCGAGATAGACATGCCCTTTGCTCAGTGGCTGCCTATCAGAGGCTTCGGTCACATGGGCAGCGCATAACTGGTCGAGGCGCGCAGCAAATGTCGATGTGAAGCCCTTCGGCATGTGCTGGACGATAAATGTCGGCGGGCAATCCCGCGGAAATTCCGCCAGCACTGCGCAGAGTGCATCGACACCGCCCGTGGACGCACCGAGGAGAATCACGTGGTCGTCAGAATGAGCATTGGTGATCGAGGGGCGCTCCGATCGCTCCACCGATGGTCTTTGGCTGAGGTTGGCCCTGGCCGCGTGGCGCACGATGTCAGGAAGCCGGTTGAATGCTTCTTCAGCGGCGGCCGTTCCATTTGGCTTTCCGACACAATCAACGGCACCCGCCATCAGGGCCTTGATCGCTGCCGCCGCACCTTTTTGCGTGAGCGCAGAGACCATCACTACCGGCATCGGGCGCAGGCGCATCAGCTTTTCAAGGAACGAGAGGCCATCCATGCGCGGCATCTCCACATCGAGTGTTATGACGTCAGGGGAAGAGACCTTGATCGCCTCGCGCGCCTCGTACGGGTCCTTAACGGCTCCGATCACCTCGATATCGGGCGAGGACCGGAACGTGCCTGCGATCAGGCTGTGCATGATCGGCGAGTCATCCACGATCAACACTCGTATCTTTTTCACATTTCTCTCCATCTTCGAGTGTCAACCGGGCCCGGTCGGCCATGGTCGGGGGAAGGCGGCTCAGAAGTCCTCCCAGT
Organism: Pseudomonadota bacterium; assembly: GCA_039030855.1. Taxonomy (GTDB): domain Bacteria; phylum Pseudomonadota; class Alphaproteobacteria; order Rhodobacterales; family Rhodobacteraceae; genus Pikeienuella. Next base: position 168,426 of record JBCCDJ010000001.1, on the reverse strand, counting down.
CATCCTCGACCTCGGCCATGATGCTGACGGCTGCCGAAGATCTACCGGAACTGATGGGCTGCGGCCGCGCGGCGGGTGCCTGTTCCGTGGTGTCCGGAAGATCCTGCTTGGGCGAAGATGCTGGCTGATCGCGGTCTGATCCTGAGAGGTGAAACCGGTTCACAAGGCCGCCGAGCTTCTGCGAATCGGATGTCAGATCATGGCTCGCTGCGGTCATTTCCTCGACCATGGCGGCGTTCTGCTGCGTGACACCGTCGAGTTGATCCATGGCTGTCATGATCTCGCCGACGCCGGTGGCCTGTTCTTTCGAAGCCTCGGCAATACCGGAGACGAGGCCGTTGATCTCGCCGACCATATTGATAATTTTATCGAGCGCGGTGCTGGTCTCGCCGACGAATTTCACACCATCTTCGACTTGCTGCGTGCTGACCGAGATCAGATCCTTGATCTCTTTCGCGGCGTCGGAACAGCGCTGCGCCAGCGCGCGGACTTCGGAGGCAACGACAGCAAAGCCCCTGCCGGCCTCGCCAGCACGCGCGGCTTCGACACCGGCGTTCAGCGCCAGGAGATTGGTCTGGAACGCGATATCGTCGATGACGCCAATGATCTGGGAGATCTTGTCGGATGAGCTCTCGATCTTTTTCATCGCGCTGAGCGATTGTTTCACGATCTGTTCGTTCGCGCGCGCGTCTTCGGCAGCGGCGGTGGTAAAGCTGTCGGCCTTTACTGCATCCGAAGACGCTGTTTTGACGCTGTCGGTCAGCTGCTTCAGGGCAGCAACCGTTTCCTCGAGCGCCGCGGCCTGGCTTTCCGTGCGGCGAGAGAGATCATCGGCGGCGTGACTGATCTCTCCGGCACCGTTGCGAATACCGCCGGATGTTGTCACGATATCCTGGATGACTTCGCTCAACCGCGCGCGGGTGAGGTTGAAATCACTGCGGAGCTGTTCGAATTCCTCGGGGAAGCGATCGGCAAGATCCGCCGTCAGATCGCCGTTTGCCAGTTGGCTCAGGCCGATGCTCAGCGCATTGATTACCCGCGACAGATCCGCCTGCATCCGTTCGCGTTCGGCGGAGCGGCTAAGGCGCTCGGTCTCTGCCGCCGTGATGTCGGTGGCGAATTTCTCGACATGTACGACTTCTCCATCGAGACCGCGGACAGGGTTGTACGAGGCCTGCAGGTAGATCCGCTTTCCGCTCTTCGTAATGCGTTCGACCACGCTGGTGATGGTCTTGCCGTTTTGCAGATGCACCCAGTGATCGCGGTAATCGAGACTGTCGCGTTCCAGTTCGGGCACAAGTATCGAGTGGTGCTTGCCGATCAGTTCCGCTTCCTCATATTCCACCACGTCGAGGAAGTTGCGGTTCATCTTCATGATGTGGCCGTCGGGTGTGAATTGGACCACTGCCTGATTGCTGGAGATCGCGTCGACCGTCTTCTGGCTGGCAAAGGCCGCCGTCTCGACATCGGTGACATCGTTGGCGATCTCGACAAATCTTCGCGGCTTGCCTGACTTATCAACGATCGGCGTAAAGGAACCCTGGGTCCAGATGATTGCGTCAGTCGACCCCTTTCGAAGGTATTTGCCGGACTGGAATCTGCCAGCCTTGAGCGACTCCAGCAAGGCCACCGGGTCAGCCGTGCGCTGGTCGAGGAATGATGCGAGGGAGGTGCCTTTCGCCTCTTCCTCTGTCATGTCCACCAGTTTGAGAAAGTTGTCATTGGCCTTCAGCAGTGTCCCGTCTGCATCGTATTCCACAATAATCTGATCGCCGCGCAGGGCGTTCATGATCCCGGCGTTCATCCTGATCTGTGACACCTCGTTCACCCGCACGACGCAGCCGATCAGCGCGCCTTCGTCATCAGTAATCGCATTGGCGCGCAGACCGATCTGACAGGTCGCGACCTCGATATCGGCATCCAAGGGCAACGCGTCTGCGTCGCTGAAGACCCGTTTCTGATGGCCGGGCTGCAGCGGGAAGAAATCAACTTTCATACCGACCATGTCGGCATCGGTGAAGTTCGGCCAGATGGTTGAAAAAGCGCCCTTGTAGGTTTCGAAGAACGCCTTTGCGGCAGAGTTCATGTAAGTCACCGTCATCTCGCGGTCGAGCATGAGCAGGGCTTCGGACGATTGCTCGAAACCGGCGCTCTTGAATGCCGCGGCAATGGATTGTTCCTGCGCTGCGATCAATTTGAGGCGGAAGTCTTCGAGCGCGGTTGCGATGCTTCCGATCTCGTCCTTCCTGTCCGTATCGGCGACTGTGATATCGTAAGACTGATCCGCAACGGCGCTCATCGCTCCCCCGACACGGGTAAGCGGACGGCTGAGCGAGCGGGCAAAGAGCAGGCCGATGACCAGTGCCACGGCGCTTACGATGAGAGTGTTGAGCAGCATCGTGTTGCGCAGCTTGGTCACGCCAGCCAGCGCTTCGGATACGTCCTGCTCCGCGACGACCATCCAGTTGACGCCCGCGAGTGAGAATGGGATATACTGGGCGATAACGTCGTGGCCGAAGCGGTTCAGGCCCCTGAATGACCCGGCGGTGCCGGATGCTGCCGCTGCCGTTACTTGTGGTTCCGCACTGGTACTCAGAATGTCGGTTGTTTCGGAGAACCTGGAATCGCTCCGCAACAGACCATCTTCGCCAACCAGAAAAGTTTCGCCCGTCTCTCCAAGGCCCAAGGCACCCTGAAGCACTGCATTCATCTTGTCGACGGGCATCTGAAACGCGAGGACGCCGATCAGTGTGCCCGCAGCATCGAAGATGGGTTTTGCCACAAAACTCGCCGGTGCATCGGCGCTGGGTCCGTAAGGTTCAAAGTCGACGAAGGCAGGTTCAGCAGATGCGCCTGACCCCAGAGCCTCGCGGAAGACCTTTCCCAGACCGGTCGTCGCCCATTGGCCCGTGACGAAATTGGTCGCGTAGTCGAGTTCCTTGAAGACAGAGTAGACGAGATTGCCTTGCGGGTCGAAAAGGAAGATGTCGTAATATCCATAATCCCGCTGATATTTGCGCAGATAGGGGTGATAGGCCGCATGCACGTCGCTGTAGGCAGAGCCGTCACCAGCATTTTCGAGTTTGTCTTTTTGCCCGACGGGGTTCGGGTTGTCGCCAATGTAGAGCCGCTGCAACCGCTGTTCAGGGTTATCGCTGATGGCTGCGAAACTGCCGGTGAAGGCGGTGGTAGCGTCAATGATCGCGGGATTGAGCACCTGGGTCGAAATCCCGTCACTGACCCGCTCCTTCCAGTCTTCCAGCATGCTGATCCGGCTGGAGGCTGCTACTCTCAGCTCTTCCTGCACCGCAGCGGTCAGGGATGCCTTGTTGTTCAGAAAGCCGACCGTGCCCGTACAAATGGCCACCAGGATGCTTAGCCCGACGATCAATACCGGCAGTTTCAGCGACACCTTGAGGTTGTCAAACAGTTTCATCAGATCAGTCTCCAATCACCCACGTCTCGTCGCGTTGCCGGAGGTCACGCAAAGCATGCCGGCTTCTTCACGCCCCAGGAACACAACAAGGCGGGGCGTCGGGACCATTGCGGCATGGCTGTAAAGAAACGTTTAAGCGCACATCGCATGCGCACCGTGATTGCGATCCAATTTCAGAAAACTGCAACTATTGGCGACGGCAGGCGCGTGGTTGACCGGCACCCTTTCTCGCCGCAGGTTTGCGGCACGCGGTCAACGCATCGCAGGCAATCGGAGATCGCCATGAGCCGACCGAAATCGAAACGCGAAGCCGCCGGGCAACGCGACCGGCCCGGGCTGCGGGTCAAGATCTACATGGCAGATGACATGATCGGTGGCGGCAAGGTCCACCTTCTGAAACTTGTGGCCAAAGAGGGATCGATTCTCGGTGCCGCGCGCGCGATGGGCGTCGATTACAAGAGGGCGTGGTTTCTTCTGGAAACGCTGCAGCGATGTTTCGAAGCGCCATTATTCGTCACCAAAAGATCAGGGGCCAACCGAGGGGCGGCGCTGACCCCTCTCGGCCACGAGGTCATCATGCGGCATGATGCGCATCTGTCGGCGGTGACCGCCGCATCGGCCGACTATCTCGACTGGCTTGCGAGCCAGCAGCGCGTCTCTGACCGGGATACCGACCCTGCGGTGGCGCGGCCCGGGCAGGACGGCATGACTTGATTTCATTCTTATCCCGCGTTGATGAGACATCAGTTTGCGCGGAGGATATCGCTCATCTTTTCGCCAATCATGATCGCAGGCGCATTGGTGTTGCCGGAGACGATCTCCGGCATGATCGAACAGTCCGCGACTCGCAGTCCGTCGATGCCGTGGACGCGTAGCTGACTGTCGACCACTGAATTGTCGTCATTGCCCATCCGGCATGTGCCAGTGGGGTGATAAATCGATACAGAGTTGTTTCGCGCCCAGTCTAGCGTGCCTTCATAGTCGTCCATACCGATGCTTGCGCCGGGACGGAAATCGCTCGCGATCTTCCCGTCGAGCGGTGCGTGACGAGCGATCTTGCGCGCGATCTTCACGCCTTCGACCAGCGTCTGGCGATCTGTTTCTGTCGCAAGGTAGTTGGCGAAGATCTTCGGGTAGGTCATCGGGTCGTTGCCGTTCAGGCTAATTCTACCGCGGCTTTCGGGCCTCAACTGGCAGACCGACATGGTGAAAGCGGAGAACGGATGCACACCTTCGCCCGGGCTGTCCGCTGACCATGGCTGAACGTGGAATTGAATATCGGGCGTTTCGACCTCCGGCCGCGTTTTCAGGAACCCGGTCGCGAGGCTGGCAGCCATCGTCATCGGACCAGCGCGGAACATCGCGTATTTCAGTGCGATCTTCGCCTGATTGAACAGGCTGCGCACCTCGTCATTCAGCGTCGGCTCGTTGCATTTGTAAACGAGGCGTGCCTGGAGATGATCCTGCATGTTCTGGCCAACGGCGGGCAGATCATGCGCGACCTCGATCCCGTTCTGGCGCAGATGCTCGCCATCGCCGATGCCAGACAGCATCAGGATCTGGGGGGAGTTGATCGCCCCGGATGAGAGGATGACATCGCGGCGCGCTTTGATCGTCTGCAGCTTTCCGCCCTTGTCCCGGTAAGTCACGCCGGTTGCCTGCTTGCCCTCTAGTTCGACCTTCTGCACCTGCGCCTTGACGATAATCTTCAGGTTCGGGCGCGATTTCACCGGGTTCAGATAGGCGACGGCTGCGCTGCAGCGCAGACCATTGCGGGTCGTTAACTGAAAATAGCCGACGCCTTCCTGCTCCGCCCCGTTGTAGTCCGGGTTGAAAGGATAGCCCGCGGATTGAGCGGCGGCGACCCAAGCGTCGCATATGGGGCGCTGGATGCGCATGTTCGACACCGACAGGGGGCCGTCATCGCCGTGATAATCATCGGCACCACGTTCGTTATTCTCGGCGCGTTTGAAGAGCGGCAGGACATCTTCCCAGCCCCAGCCGGCATTGCCCATCTGGCGCCAGCGGTCGTAGTCTTGCTTCTGTCCGCGCACATAGAGGAGGCCGTTCAGCGAAGATGACCCACCCAGAACCTTGCCGCGCGGCCAGTCGATGGACCGACCGTTCAGCCCCGGTTCGGGCTCGGTGTGGTAGCACCAGTCGACCGATGGATTATGCATCGTCTTGAAGTAGCCGACCGGGATGTGAATCCAGGGATTGAGGTCCCGACCGCCAGCTTCGAGTAAGACAACCTTAACTGACGGGTCCGCCGAGAGCCGGTTAGCGATGACACATCCTGAGGACCCGGCCCCCACGATAATATAATCCGCTTCCATTTCTTGCCTCCCGTTGTGACGGAAAAAAAATGTATACAGAATCGAAAAGACAAACTAGTCTTTTTTGAAACTGATAGTCTCAATAATGAGCATATACCAGGGAGGACCCTTTAATGGGCTTGGAAACGAAACTTTCGCAGATTTCGCGGCGAGACCTGTTCCGCGTCGCAGGCCGCTATGGCATGAGCTCAACGCTGCTCGCTGCAACCGGATTTGGCGGGGCGATGAGCCTTGCAAATCTGGCAAGCGCTGCCGAGTCGACCTATGAGCGTCGCTTCGCCAAGGAAGCCAAGCACACCCTGAAATTCGGTGCGGCAGGCTTCAATGCCCGCAACATGCTGATTGAGCGCGCGGGCACGCTGGAATTCGCGCGTGACCTCGAAGCACGCACCGATGGTGAAATCCGTGTGGAGTTCATCGGCGACAACGCGATCTGCAACCAGACTTCCTGCGCCGAGAAGGCCCAGCAGGGCATCGTTGATATCTATGCTGCATCCACACAGAACTCCGCCGGTGCCGCGCCCTATCTGAACGTGCTCGACTATGCCTACATGTTCCCGAGCCGTGCCGCGCAGTATCACTTCCTATACAGCCCTGAGTCGCAGCGCATCCTGCGTGATCCGTTCGAGAAGCGTCATGGCCTGAAATTCCTCTTCAGCCATTGTGAGCTTCGCGGCATCCAGATGGGTCTGTCGTGGAAAGACAAGCCGACAGTGACAAAAGTGGAAGAGCTGTTCGGCACGAAAAACCGTGTCACGGGCACGCAGCTTGGCCGTATTGCCATGCAGGCACTGAACCTGAACCCGGTCCCAGTCGCGTGGGAAGAAACCCTCGATGGTCTGAAGCAGGGCCTGATCGATGGTGCCGAAACATGGGCCTCCGCCGTGGCATATGCCAATATGAGCCCGGTTGTCAGTCAGTCGGTTGACCTGAAGTTCTTCTGCGGCACCGAGCATACGGCGATGACTTCGGCAGCCTTCGATGGTTTGTCGGGCGAATTGCAGGATGCGGTTCTCGAAAGCGCCTACTGGACGCAGGCCCATGTCCAGGCAGCCAACGAGGCGGCGCTGGTCAACACGGTCGGCCATTCCGATCCACAACTGCCCAACACCATCTTTGCAAAGGCCGGCGTGCGCAACGCCTTCCTTGCCGACGACCAGATCAAGATCGCGGAAGAGATGTGCTCTCCCGAATTCCAGCCGCAGCTCTGGGAGCAGTGGCGCGAACGGATCAATGGCTGGGCCGGTGGCATCGACACCTACCAGGACATCTACAATGTCGCGCGCGAGATCCCCAAGGACATGCTCGCCGAAAACGTGGAACCACGTCGCTGGTGGAAAGGCTGACAGGCCATATGAAAAAAGGCCGGTCCACGAAAGTGGACCGGCCCTTTTCGTCAGAGGACTGCGCCTAATGCGGCGCTGACCAACCCATAGGGGGAACGCCGAGATGTCCATCTGGGCCGATACAGGGGCGGCCGCCGCCTCGCTTTTTTCTAATGACGCTTTCGAGATGAAAAACGCCTTCAGGACAAGTGGCGCATGGGTCGTGATGACCACCCTGACGGTCGTTGGCGCGCTGGTGACACTGTTCGTCTACAGGTTGGTGCCATGGCTGGACCGCAATATCGAACGCTCGATCATCATTTACTCGTATCTTGTGATCGCGTTCATCATCTTCGCCGGTGTGATCCAGCGGTTTTATCTGTCCGGGCAACCACCATGGTCGACAACCATTCCGCCGCTTCTGTTCATGATCATGGCATGGTTCGGGTGTTCCTATAACGTGCGGCTCCGCACGCATCTGAGTTTCAGTGAGTTTCGGACCAATATGCCGCCGAAGCTCCAGCTCTGTTGTCTGATACTGGATGCGATCCTCTGGTTCGGCTTTTGCGTCATCGTGGTCACGACGACCACGCGGGTTGCCATCAACTCCGCCGCCAACTTCCAGATCGTCCTTGGGACCGACAACACCCTTCAGTGGTGGTTCATTGCGACGGTGCCCGTGGCCTTCGTACTGATGGCCGCACGGGTCATCGAGAACCTTCTCGAAGATCTGGAGAACTACAAGAAGGGCGAGCCGCTGATCAAACAGGCCGTTATCGGGGGGGATGCGTGATGACCGACGGAACATGGATCACGATCATCTCGCTTACCGTCACGTTCTTCTTCATGATCGGCGTGCCTGTCCTCCTGGTCATCATGTACTGGGTGATCGGGTGCAGCTTTGTGCTCGGCCTGTCGCTGGACAATGCGGGGGCGGAGCTTCTGAACGTCTTCAACAAGGGCTTTGCCCTGTTGGCGATGCCCCTCTTCATCCTGACCGGTGACCTGATCAATCAGTCGGGCATTGCCCGAAGGTTGTCCGACTTTGCCTATTCATGTCTGGGCTGGCTACGCGGCGGTCTTGCGATGGCCTCACTGGCGGCCTGTGGTCTCTTCGCGGCGATCTCGGGGTCCAACTCCGCCACCACCGCGACGATCGGCTCCATGCTTCACCCCGAAATGGTGAAGGGCGGTTATGATGAGCGGTTCTCGGCCGCGACGGCCGCGGCGGGCGGTACGGTCGGGATCATCATCCCGCCCTCGATCATCTTCATTGTCTATGGGTTCCTGATGAACCTGCCGATTTCCGACCTCTTCGTGGCCGGAATCGTGCCGGGTGCGATGATGGTTTTCGCCATGCAGCTCGCCTGCTGGATCATCTGCCGGATGAACGGCTGGGGCTTCCTGATCCCGTTGCAACTGAACCGGGTGCTGAAAACCGCTTTCGGCGCTTGGCTCGGCTTCTTCGCCATCGGCCTCGTCCTCTGGGGCATCTATACCGGCAAGTTCTCGCCGACCGAAGCGGCGGGCGTGACCGTTGGTTTTTGTATCATCGTGGGTATCATTTGCTGGCCTCTGAACAAGGTCCTTGGCTCTGACGCCGACAAGCCTGTGGCTGAAAAAGGCTACGGAGAGATGTTCGTCGTCGAAGGGTTCACGCCGTTTCAGGTGCCATCGATCGTGGTACGTTCGGCCCAGATCACTGGTATTCTGGCACCGCTGATCGCGGTATCCGTGGTGATGCAGCAAATCCTCTCGCTTCTGGGCGCCCAGCAAGTGATCGGTGATTTCGTAACCAGCATGGGCGGCTATCATGCCGTTCTCCTGACCTCGATGGTCATCGTGTTCGTCTCAGGCATGATCCTCGAAAGTCTGCCAGTGACCATCATCCTCGCGCCGATCCTGGCACCGATTGCGGCATCCGTCGGGATCGATCCCATCCACTTCTCGGTGATCTTCCTTGTCGGGGCATCCATCGGGTTCATCACGCCGCCTTATGGCCTCAATCTCTATGTAGCCAGTGGTGTGACGGGCGTTCCCTACTTCAGGTTGCTGAGGTATACGGTGCCCTATCTGATAGCGTTGATCAGCACATGGTTCCTCGTGGCCCTGATGCCCTGGTTTGCGCTGGTTTTGTTGCCTGCTCGATAGAGGTCGCTGTTGATGCCCGAAGACGGTTCGTCGGATACAGGAGGACAGATTCCGACGAACCTCAGACTTCTGATGGTGCTGGAGGAGATCGTGCAGGCCGGGGTTCCGATCACGCCGACAGCGGCGAATGCCTCGCTCGGCCTGCCAAAACCAACAGTGCATCGTCTGTTTCATACGCTGGAGGCGGAAGGGTTTCTTCAGCGTGATATCGACGGCAAGGCCTATAGCCCCGGATGGCGGCTCAGGAAGCTTTCTGTGAACACGCTTTCGTCACTGCACATACGTACAGCGCGGTTGGCGATCCTGAAATCGCTGGCCGACAAGATCGGCGAGACCTGCAACCTTGCAACACCCGACCGGGAAGCCATGCTCTATCTCGACAGGGTGGAGACAAAATGGCCCCTGCGCATCCAGTTGCCGGTCGGCACGACCGTGCCTTTCTACTGCACGGCTGCAGGTAAAATGTACCTGTCGTCCTTGACCGCTGCGCAGCGCGACAAGATCATCGACCATCTTCCGCTCGTGCGGCGGACCCGCAAAACGATCACCGATCCCGACCAGCTGCGGGCTGAGATACGCGAGATTCACAAGCGCGGCTATTCCACGGACAATGAGGAATTCATGGAAGGCATGGCCGCGATTGCGGTTCCGGTGAAGGATGACCTCGGCCGATTGCTGGCCACATTATCCGTCCATGCTCCGATCCAGCGCCAGACGAAGGATGATCTGATGCAGTTTCGTGGCCTGCTGGCCAGTGCCTCGGAAGACCTCAGCAATCTTCTGTTGAGCAGGTAACGCCCGGCATCGGTCGCCGTGCCGAACACGGTTGTCTTGCGGCTGACCGATTGCTATTCATTACAGATCCGTTGGGGTGTCCGAAAGGGCTGAGAGGCGCAAGCTGACCCATCGAACCTGATCCGGGTAAATCCGGCGTAGGGAACGGAAACAGGGCATGACCTCCCCCTCCGATCACCTTCCGCCTGATCCCGGTTCCGACCGGGAGAGACGTTTTGACTGACATCGCATTGACCATCGCAGGCTCCGACAGCGGCGGCGGCGCGGGCATTCAGGCCGATCTGAAGGCGATGTCCGCACTCGGCGTCTATGGGGCGAGCGTGATCACCGCGATCACCGCGCAGAACACGCGCGCCGTCACGGCGGTTGAGGAGGTTTCCCCCGCCGTCATCGCCGCGCAGATCGCCGCCGTGCGCGATGATCTCGATATCAAGGCGATCAAGATCGGCATGCTGTCCTCCGCCCCGATCATCGAGACGGTTGCCGATGGTTTGAGGGGCTTCGCCGGACCTGTGGTACTGGACCCGGTGATGGTCGCAAAATCCGGCGATGCGCTTTTGCGTGATGATGCGGTGGCGGCCTTGAAAGAGCACCTTCTGCCGCTCGCCACCCTCCTGACCCCGAACCTGCCGGAGGCAGCGCGGCTTTTGTCCACCGGTTCGGCCTGGAGCGAGGATGCGATGCTCGATCAGGGGGAGGCCTTGTTGGCCTTTGGCCCCAAATCGGTCCTGATGAAGGGCGGCCACGGCGAGGGGGATGACTGCGTCGATTTCCTCATCAGTGAAGGGCAGGTGCCTGTGGCGTTCCGGGCTGAGCGGTTGGCAACGAAGAATACGCATGGCACCGGGTGCACGCTTTCCTCCGCCATCGCGGCGGGCCTTGCCAAAGGGCTCGACGCCACACAGGCAGTGGGTGAGGCGCATGCCTATCTGCAGGGCGCGATCCGTGCGGCAGATACCCTCTCCATCGGGTCGGGGCACGGCCCGGTGCATCATTTCCATGATCTATGGCCTGCTCCATGACAGCCATTCAGGTCATAGGGGCCGGGGTCGCTGGCCTCGCTATCGCGGCGGAGCTGGCAGAGCGGGGCGCGCCCGTGCGCCTGACCGATCGCGAACCAGAACCGGGGGCCCATGCCTGTTCCTGGTGGGCAGGCGGCATGCTCGCGCCCCATTGCGAGGGGGAAAGCGCCGAGGAACCCGTGGTCCGCCTCGGCCAGGAGGCCGCCGATTGGTGGCGCGCGAAAGGCGTGGACGTCACACGCAAGGGCTCGCTCGTCCTCACCCTCGACCGCGACGCGGGGGAGCTGCGCCGCTTCGCCCGCCGCACATCAGGTTACACCGAAGTGACGGGGCAAGAGATCGCGGCACTGGAGCCTGATCTGGCGGGCAAACACCGCGCCGGGCTGCATTTCGCGACGGAGGCGCATCTCGCGCCCCGCGATGCACTGGCCGCGCTTCATGCCGGGCTGGCGGCGAAGGGCGTGGCGGCCGCGCCTGCTGGGGCCGCCGTCGAAACCACTGCCGAGGCACCCGCCGAGACCACTGCCGAGACCATCATCGATTGTCGCGGTCTTGCCGCAGCCGATGCGCTCAGCGATCTGCGTGGCGTGAAGGGGGAGATGCTGGTTCTGCGCTGCCCTGACATCACGCTGACGCGGCCCGTGCGCCTCCTCCATCCGCGCATCCCGCTCTACATTGTGCCGCGCGGTGACGGGGTCTACATGCTAGGCGCGACGATGATCGAAACGGCGGAGCGGGGGCGGATCACCGCGCGCTCGCTCCTCGAACTGCTCTCTGCCGCCTATGCCCTCCACCCCGCCTTTGCGGAGGCGGAGGTACTGGAGATCGGCGTCGATGCGCGCCCGGCCTTTCCTGACAATCTGCCCCGCATCCGGCGGCGCGGGACTGTGATTTACGCAAATGGCCTCTTTCGCCACGGCTTCCTCCTCGCGCCCGCCATGGCGCGGATGGTCGCCGATCTGGTGCTGGACGGCAAAATCCCGGAGGTGATGGATGAAGATCATCCTTAACGGCGAGCCGGCGGAGGTGCACGCATCAACCCTAGACGCAGCGCTTGTCGAGCTTGGCTTTGGCGCGGCGAAGGTCGCCACCGCGCTGAATGAGGCATTCGTCGCCAGCGGCGCGCGCGCCGATACCACGCTTTCCGAAGGTGACCGGCTGGAAGTGCTGGCACCGATGCAGGGCGGGTAGAACCATGCGCAGCTTTTACGGCGAAACGCTCGCCAGCCCCCTGATGCTCGGCACCGCGCAATATCCGTCGCCCGCCATCCTTGCGGAGGCGTTCAAGGCATCCGGCGCGGGCGTTGCCACCGTATCGCTCCGCCGTGAAAGCGGGGCGGACAAGGGGGGGCAAGCCTTCTGGACCCTGATCCGTGACCTCGGCGTCAAGGTCCTGCCCAACACCGCCGGATGCCATTCCGCGAAAGAAGCGATCACGACCGCGCAGATGGCCCGCGATGTGTTTGAGACCAACTGGATCAAGCTGGAGGTGATCGGCCATGCCGACACACTGCAACCCGATGTGTTCGAACTGGTCAGCGCGGCAGAGACGCTGAACCGTGACGGGTTTCAGGTCTTCCCCTACACCACCGACGATCTGATCGTGGGAGAGCGCCTCGTCGATGCCGGCTGCGAGGTTCTGATGCCGTGGGGGGCACCTATCGGTTCCGGCCTTGGTCTGACCAATGAACATGGCTTGCGTGCCATGCGCGCGCATTTTCCCGATCTGCCGCTTGTGGTGGATGCGGGCATTGGTCTGCCGTCACACGCGGCACGGGCGATGGAGCTTGGCTTTGATGCGGTGCTGCTGAACACGGCGGTCGCCAAGGCAGGCGACCCCGCGCAGATGGCGGAGGCGATGGCCCGCGCCATCGAGGCGGGCCAATTGGCCGCGATTGCCGACCCGATGGAGCCGCGCGACATGGCCGCCCCCTCCACCCCTCTCATCGGCAAGGCGTTCCTGACATGAGCCTCGATCGCTTCTACCCGATCTTCGACAATGCCGACTGGTTCGCCCGCATGATCCCGCGTGGGGTGAAACTGGCGCAACTTCGCACGAAGGATCTGCCCGATGACCGGTTGCGGGCAGAGATCACGCAAGCCCGTGACATCTGCGCCGCCTATGGCGCAGTCCTCGTGGTCAACGACCACTGGCAGCATGCCATCGATCTTGGCTGCGATTTCATCCATCTGGGGCAGGAGGATCTGGATGAGGCGGACATGCCCGCCATCCGCCGCGCCGGGCTGCGCCTCGGGATCAGCACCCATGACCGGGCGGAGCTTGACCGCGCCCTCGCGCTCGCCCCCGATTACGTCGCCCTTGGGCCCGTTTATCCGACCATTCTCAAGAAGATGAAATGGCATGAACAGGGGCTTGATCGGGTCAGCGAATGGAAGGCCCTGATCGGCGCGCGGCCGCTTGTCGGCATCGGCGGGATGAGCGTGGCCCGTGCGCCGGGCGTCTTTGCAGCGGGCGCTGATATCGTCTCGGTCGTCACCGACGTCACGCTGAACGAAGCCCCCGAAGCCCGGCTCGACGAATGGGTAAAGGTGACCAGATGAGCCGCTATGCCCGCCAGATGATCCTGCCTGAAATCGGGCGTAACGGTCAGCGCAGGCTGTCCCAGGCGCATGTCATGGTCATCGGTGCCGGCGGTCTGGGGGCACCGGTCCTGCAGTATCTTGCCGGGGCAGGGGTGCGGGCGATCACCATTGTCGACCCTGATGTGGTGGACGAGACGAACCTCCACCGACAGACCATTTTTGCCGAGGCGGAGATCGGTCATCACAAGGCACATGCAGCCGCGAATTTCGTCACAAGGCTGAATTCCGCCATATCCCCCGGCCCGATCATCGAAGCGCTCGACCCTTCGAATGCGGATATGCTGATCGATGAAGATGTGGATCTTGTCCTCGATTGCGCGGACAGTTTCGCGGCCAGCTACATCGCTTCGGATGCCTGTTTCGCGCAGCGTATTCCCCTGATCAGCGCTTCCGCCCTTCGCCTCTCAGGCTATGTCGGTGGCTTTTGCGGCGGCGCGCCATCGCTCCGCGCTGTCTTTCCCGACTTGCCCAATACGGCACAAAGCTGCGCCACCGCTGGCGTGCTCGGGCCGGTGGTCGGGACCATCGGGGCCATGCAGGCGCAGATGGCTTTGGCGGTCCTGCTGGGGATGGAGCCATCACCGCTTGGTCGTCTCGTCACATTCGATGCAAGGACATTCACCTTCGGCGGCTTTCGCTTCGACAACGCGGCGGAACCTGAGGGCCGCCGCTTTGCCTTCATCGCCCCCGCTGCGATCAGCCCGCACGATTTCGTGGCCGAACTCAGACCGGAGACGGAGGCACCGCACCCCGCCGTGCTTCACGCGCAGCGCCTGACCGCTGATGATTTTACCCCCGATGGCCCATCCCCCGCCACCGGCCAGCGCGCCGTGATGTGCTGCCGGTCCGGCCTGCGCGCCTGGGCCGCTGCCGAAAACCTGTCGAAATACTGGGACGGCGAGATCGCTCTCGTCGCCTGTGGAGAGACCCTTTGAAAGGACCCCTGATGAAACACCTGATTGCAAGCGCGCTGGCCATCGCCATCGCCACACCCGCCATGGCAGCGGACAAGATGACCCTGATCCTCGATTGGTTCATCAATCCCGATCACGGCCCGATCATCATCGCCGAAGAGAACGGCTATTTCGCGGAACAGGGCCTGGAGGTGGAGGTGATCGCCCCCGCCGATCCGTCCGATCCGCCGAAACTGGCGGCTGCCGGTCAGGCGGATCTTGCCATCGGCTACCAGCCGCAACTGCATCTCCAGATCCATGAAGGTCTGCCGCTGAAACGTGTCGGCACGCTGGTCGCGACGCCGCTGAACTGTCTTCTGGTGCTGGCTGACGGGCCGGTGAAATCCATCGCGGACCTCAAGGGCGGCAAGATCGGGTTCTCCGTCGCCGGCGTCGAAGAGGCGCTGCTGACCGCGGTCCTCGCCCCCCATGACGTGACGCTCGATGATATCGAACTGGTCAATGTGAACTGGTCGCTTTCGCCCTCGCTGATGTCCGGTCAGGTCGACGCCGTCATCGGTGCTTTTCGCAATTTTGAGCTGAACCAGATGGAGATCGAAGGCGTTGCCGGGCGGTGTTTCTATCTGGAGGAAGAAGGCATCCCCTCCTATGACGAGCTGATCTATGTGGCCAATCCCGAAACCATGGACAAGGACATGATCGCCCGCTTCCTCGCCGCGACCGAGAAGGCTACGCAGTACATCGTCAACCATCCCGAAGAAAGCTGGGAGATTTTCTCCGGCACCTCCGCCGAATTGCAGGATGAGCTGAACGCGAAAGCCTGGGTCGACACCCTGCCGCGCTTTGCCCTGCGCCCCGCTGCCGTCGATGCCGGGCGTTATACGCGGTTCGAGGCGTTTCTGGCGGAGGCGGGGCTCGTGCCCTCGATCAACCCAGTCAGCGACATCGTCATCGACGTGACCGCGGAATGACCAGCGGCGCGACCTCTGCCGCGCCTGACTATGGCGCGGCCTTTGCCCGGTGGCGGGCGGCTTCGGCGGGGCCATGGGCGGATTACACCACCCATGCCTTTGTCGAAGGGCTGCGGGACGGGACCCTGCCGCGCGCGGCGTTTCTCCACTACCTGCGGCAGGATTACGTCTTCCTCATCCACTTCTCACGCGCCTGGGCGCTGGGCGTTGCCAAGGCGGACAACCTGGATGAGATGAAAGCCTGCGCAGCCACAGTAAATGCGCTGGTGAACGAGGAAATGCGCCTGCATGTGGAAACCTGCGCTGCCGCCGGGATCAGCGAGGCGGAGCTGGAAGCCACAATCGAGGCCCCCGCCAACCTCGCCTATACCCGCTATGTGCTGGAGGCCGGGTATTCCGGCGATTTCCTCGACCTGATCACGGCGCTGGCCCCTTGCGTTCTGGGCTATGGCGAGATCGGCGCGCGGCTGGCACGTGATGCCACATCCAAGACTTATGAGGACTGGATCGGCACCTATGGCGGGGCGGATTATCAGGACCTCTGCCGCGATGTCGGGGCACTGATCGATGGTGCACTCACCCGGCGCTATGATGCTGATTACGCGGCATTGCCCCGTTTTGCCTCCCTCAGCGCGCGGTTCGACGCGGCGACCCGGCTGGAGGTGTCCTTCTGGGATATGGGGCTGGCAGGGGGGTGAGCGTGGCACCGGCCATCACCCTGACCGGCGGCGCGATGCTGGAGGGCGCGGTGCTCTTCGCGCCGCTGTCGCTGACCATGAAAGGCGGGGCGTGGACCTGTCTTCTCGGCCCTTCCGGCGTTGGCAAATCCACCATTCTGCGCCTGATCGCGGGGCTGGATGTGCCGGTGGATTTTGATGGTTCGATCACGGCTTCCGATAATGCGCCGGTGCCGCCGCGCATCGCCTATATGGCGCAGTCCGATCTGTTGCTCCCTTGGGCGAGCGTGACCGAGAATGTCGCCATCGGCGCGCGGCTGCGCGGCGAGCGTCCGGATCTCACCCGCGCGCAGGGCCTGATCGACCGCGTCGGGCTGACGGATCATGCCGCGAAGAAACCCCATGCCCTCTCCGGCGGCCAGCGCCAGCGCGCGGCACTGGCGCGCACGCTGATGGAGGACCGCGTGGTGATCCTGCTGGATGAGCCGTTCTCCGCCCTCGATGCCCGCACGCGGGCCGAGATGCAGGATCTGGCAGCAGAATTGCTGACCGGGCGTACGGTGCTTCTGGTCACGCATGATCCGGGGGAGGCAGCGCGGCTCGGCCAGTCGATCCATGTGATGACCGGGCGCGATCTGCGTGCTTTCGGAGCGCCCGATACTGCCGCACCGCGCGCGGTGGACGATCCGGCCATGCTGGGCCTTCAGGGCGATCTGCACAGGTTCCTGAGGGAAGCGGCATGAAGCTGCGCAATGTCCTCTATGCCTTTCTGGCCCTTGTTGCCGTTTGGCAAGCCATCGTCACCCTGACTGGCCAGCCCCATTTTATCCTGCCAAGCCCGCTGCGCGTTGCCGAAGCGATGTGGAGCAGTCGCGCGCTTCTGGCCGAACATGCACTGATTACGCTGCTGGAGGTTGTCATCGGCCTGGCCATCGGGGCGGTACTGGGCGCGGCAACGGCGATCCATCTGGCCGGGTCGCCGCGCGCGCGGGCCGTTTTGCAACCGGTTCTGGTGTTCTCGCAGGCGATCCCGGTCTTTGCGCTCGCGCCTATCCTGACGCTGTGGCTTGGCTATGGCCTCTGGTCGAAGGTCTTCATGGCTGTCCTGATCATCTATTTCCCGATCACATCTGCCTTCTTCGATGGGCTGATGCGCACGCCGCAGGGCTATCTCGACATGGCGCGGGTGATGGGGGCGACGCCGGGGGCCATCATGCGGCGCATTCGCATCCCGGCGGCGCTGCCCTCGCTCGGCTCGGGCCTCCGCCTTGGGGCGGTCTATGCGCCCATCGGGGCAGTGATTGGCGAATGGGTCGGATCATCCAACGGGCTCGGTTACCTCATGCTGTTAGCCAATGGCCGCGCCAAGATCGATCTGATGTTCGCCGCTGTCATCGTCCTCGGCGCGCTGTCGGTGCTTCTATACTGGCTGGTTGACCGGATGATCGCGCGGCTGATCCCGGCGCGTTAGGGCGGGTTGAGGAGCACCTCCCCATCCATCCTCAGCCCGTGCGACCAGCACGGGCAGCGCTCGGCCCTCCCCAAGGCCGAGCGCATTGCGACGCTTCGATCATGGGTGAGTGCGGATGTATTTGGCACCATTAATCAAGCAGATGCACCCGCCCAAAGCGCTCGTCCAGGGCCGATCACCGCCCTCAGCGCTCCGTCCTGAGAGCCTATGCCCTAAGCACCGCCAAAAAGCGTCGTTAGAACCTCGAAATCCTCGGGCGTATCAAGTTCCGCCCAGGTCAGCCCTTCGATGGAGCATGTCATGATCACCTCGCCATCGCGGGCCATGGCGTCGATGGCCTTCAGATACCAGCTTTTGACCCCGTCAGGCGTGCGCATCATCGCCTCCAGCCGGTCGGTGAACCGCTTTGGCCCCGCGCCGGTGAAGCGGATCATGCCGATGGATTCCGCATCCGTCGCCGTGGCCAGCAGGGTCTTTCCGATGGCCGTCAGACGGTCACCGTCGAGCGTGACCTTCATGTCATCCGCATCATAGGACGGGCCCTTGTCGATGGTGACCTGCACATCGTTGCTGGCAGGCCCGGCCAGAACCCGCTCGACCACCGCAGGCTCGAAGAGGGTATCACCGTTGAGGATGATGAAATCCTCGCGCATCGCCTCACGCGCCATCCAGCAGGACGCCAGATTATCGGCGATCTGATAGAACGGGTTGTAGAGCGCCTTCACATGCGCTGCACCGCCATGGAGTTCGGTGTTGAAGGCATCGATCTCCGCCTCCACCATCTTTGGCAGAAACCCTGTCACGACGGTCACGTCGACTACGCCCGCCTCAGCCAGCGTGAACAATTGCCGCCCCAGAACCGTCCGGTCCCCGGCAGGCAGCAGGCATTTCGGGCGATCATCGGTCAGCGGCAACAGGCGAGAGCCGCGCCCGGCGGAAAGAATGACGGCTTTCATGGGTCAGATCCCCTGCAATTTCGGGTGGCGGGCGATGGTCAACGAGTGATCCACGACGTCAGCGGCGGGGTCGCGGGCGTGAACCCGGCCTGCACCAGGCGCACCGCGTGAAAACCGACGGTCAGAATCGTCCAGACCGCCACCAGCCCAAAGCCGAGCGCGGGATCGCCGAGGATGCAGAGCACCATGAAGATCAGCATGTTGGGATTGCGCCGCGCGGTGATGACCCGCACGAAACTGTCCGACGGCCCCCAGACGTGGATATGGAACCCGTGGGCGGCGATGAAAATCCCCTCGATCACCCGGCCAAGGACGTAGCCTGCCAGAATGATGATGAAGGCAGCGTCCATCCAGCCCGGCGCATCGGGCACGGTGGCGAAGATCCCTACATACCAGGCCCAGTACCAGAACGGCGGATGGATCAGGTCGATCCCATGGTCATAGATATTGCCCCAGGACGAGGAGGTCAGCGTCGTGCGCGCCAGCTTGCCGTCGACCGTATCGAGGAAGGTCATCAGCCAGCCTGTGATGAAGCCAAGCGCCCATTGCCCCTGCCAGAAGAACCACATCGCCGCAAAGACAAAGAGCAGACTGATCGTTGTGACGGTGTTGGGTGAGATGCGCCATGCAGCGCAGAACCGCGTCACATGGAAGGCAGGCCACGGCCATGCGTATTTCGTCACCAGATCCGTGATCCCCTTATAGGAGCTTTTGAAGAGCGCCTTTTCCGCCGCCAGAATGCCCTTTGCTTTTATATCGACGGCAAAGGGTGCCTCCCGTTTGCGCAGCTCCTTGTTGTAGGAGCCGGCAAGGTCGGTAGCGGAGGAGGGGGCAAGGCCGATGGCTCGGATCGCGTCATCATCCGCTGTCTCTGCCGCAATCAGCGCCTCCGCCGCCGCGCTGTCGCCGCCTTCGGGCAGATGCGCCGCGACCAGCCGCTGGCCTGTTGCCGTCGGCTCGACCAGGGCAGAGCCTGGGGTCTGCACCACGGCGGCGGCGAGGCCGGAGGAAAGAACCCATCCGGTCGCGGCTACGATCTTGCCCGACACCTTGTCAGCCCCCGCACGCGTCCAGTTGCGGACCTGCCATTCGCGCGCCGTGAGGCCGTAGATGCGGGCATCGGTCTCACCCACGAGACAGAGGGACGGGGGGATGCTATTTGTCATTGTGCTCAAGAAGTCGACGCCGTTTTGAGAGGAGAGGCCGCTATATGACCCATCACGCGACATATGAAAAGTTCGGCGGCGATGAAATGCTGATCCGGGCTTATGAGCACTGGTCGGTCCTCTGCCGTCCGGCGCAGGCCACCAAGGGTTCAATGGTGCTGGTCGCGAAGTCCGACGCGCTGGCATTTGCCGCGCTTCCCGCCGCCGCCTTTAGCGAACTGCACGAGATCATCGGCGCAATCGAAGCGACGCAGGCGGTGACATTCGCGCCGGACAAGATGAATTACCTGATGCTGATGATGGTTGATCCGCATGTGCATTATCACGTCATCCCCCGCTACGGCCCTGACCATGATCTGGAGGACCCCGGCTGGCCCGGCCCGCCTGCATTGGCACAAACGGTTGATGCGGACGCCGCCACAGTGCGCGATACGCTGAAAGCGGCGTGGTCGGAGCCGACTACCGGGTCTTGACTGGCGCGCTATTTGTCGGTCAGGCGCATGACGCCGTTCCAGTCATCGGGCGGGTTTTTCGCCAACTCTTCTGCGATCTCCGCCATGCCCTCGGCCCAGGGTGCCTGGTCGCCCGCCAATTCGCGCCAGCGCCGCTCCGCGGAACCGAAGGCACCGTCTTCGAAATCATGCAACGCCCCTTCATGCGCTGCCACGATGGCCGGATTGTCAGCACCGATGGGGGTGTGGACGGTGGTTGCCGACAGGCGACCCTTCACTTGCAGCCGCACCAGCTGAAGCAGCGCCGGGCCCTGGGCTGCGGCAACAGCGCGCGCTGCATTTGGGCCGACCAGAAAGCCATCGCCGAAGCGCCCGGATGCGGCCTCCAGCCGCGCGGCGAGGTTGACCGTATCGCCGATGGCTGAAAACTCCAGCCGGTTCGGCGATCCGACATTGCCGACCATCGCCCGGCCGGTTTCGATGCCGATCTTGACGGAGAAGCTGAACAGTTCCTCATTATCCGCTGCATAGCGGTTCGTCTCGCGGTAATGCTGGGTCTTCTGGTGGACTTTGCGGCGAATATCTTTTGCCGCCCAGATCGCGGGGGACGCGTGATCGGCCTTTTTCCGTGGTGCGTTCCAGATCGCCATTACGGCATCACCGATGAACTTGTCGACATAACCGCCATGTTCTCCGACGGTCTGCGATATGGTCGTCAGATAGTCGTTGAGGACATCCATGACGCTGCCATCCCAGTCGGGCTGCCACCGCTCAGAAAACTTGGTGAATCCAGACAGATCGACAAACATGACGGTGATTTCCTGCACCGCCCCGCCGAGCTCCGGATCTTCGCCGCTGGCAGCCATTTCCTCAATCACCTGATCCGAGAGGTATTTGGAAAACTGTTTCTTAAGCCGGCGCTTGTCCTGATCGAAGAACAGCGTCTTGACCGATAGCGACAGGGTAAAGGCCGTGGGTGCCGCCAGCATAGGGGCGGCGAAGGCGAAGATGATCTCGTCCTCTTGCAGAAAAATCGCCCTGACAATGAAGAAAAAGGCGGGGAGGAGGACGAAGGTGATGACAGCCCCGCTCCACGGCTTCAGGAAAATCGCGCCAAGGGCCGCAACGAACGCGATGGCAAACGCTGCTGTGACGGCGCGTCTGTCGCCCGCCTCCACCACATCTGGGGCCCATCCGCGTACGGCACCGTCGACAGCGGCGGCATGGACAAAGACCCCCGGCAGGCCGGCATCGAGGTGCGTGACCGCACAAGGTGTCGGGCGCATCGCCCGGTTAGGCAGGAATCTGTCAGCCGTGGTCACCTGATCCTCGATCTTCAGCGCACCGCCGAAGAACACCGCCCGATCCCGCAGCAGCGCGGTCAGTGCCTCCTCGTCGCGGCAGGCCATGAGATCGGCGAGCGTGATATGTGGCAGGTCAAGGATGGGAAAGGGGGGAGCGAGTTGAACGGGTGCCAGGTCCGACCAGTCGCGCCCATCATCAGCCGCGACTGTGTGCGTTGGCGGCCATGACCCCATCCGGTCACGCACCAGACCGCTGAGTGTTGGCACGCGGCGCTGGTCATCGTCGGCATTCAGAAAGGCGGGCACCCGCCGCATGACGCCGTCACCGTCAAGCCGGGTTTCGGCAAAGCCAAGGCCCAGCGGCCGGGTGAACAGCCTTGCGTAGCGATCCGCAGGCTGGGTATCGGCCGTGGTGGCAAGGATGATGCGGCCAGTACGGCGCTCCGCCAGCAGCAACTCTTCAAACGGGGCTTCATAGGCGCGGATGGCGGCGCTCAGCACCTCATCATCGCGCGGCGCCTGGAAGGCGAAGACCATGTCGAAGGCAACGACCTTCGCCTCGTGATCCAGCGCTTTCCTGGCCGCTTCCGCCAGAAAGCGGTTGTGAAGAACACGCGGCACGTCGCTGAAAGGCTTCGTGGCCAGCGTCGTCTCATCGAGGGCGACGACAACGACCGCAGCTTCATCCGGTCTCAGTTTCGGCTCTGACGGGGCGAAAAGCTGGCCGCGTAGCCATATTGTCGTGTCGATGAAGAGCCCGGACAGCGGCAGACGCTGAGGCTCGAACCGCGCCGCTGCGGCGCAAAGGAGCGCGA
The DNA here is from genome assembly GCA_039030855.1 of Pseudomonadota bacterium. Taxonomy (GTDB): domain Bacteria; phylum Pseudomonadota; class Alphaproteobacteria; order Rhodobacterales; family Rhodobacteraceae; genus Pikeienuella. The sequence continues at coordinate 146,031 of JBCCDJ010000001.1, read as the reverse complement.
TCAGAAAACAGGCGATCATCGGGCGGACGGGAAACCGCCTGCGCCGTCGCATCTTGCGCCTGATCCGCATCAGGCGCAGGCGCGCGCGGGGATTGGGTCTCAGCCAGCGCCAGTCGCGGTTTGACGCCTTGGCGGCCATCAGGGGGTGAGGACGATCAGCTTCGATCCGCTGTCAGAGACGATCAGACGCGCGCCCTTGGTCTTGGCCCCCGACCCTTCGAGCGCGATGTCATAGGCCTTGCCCACGGTCAGCGCTGCCGCACCGTCGGGCCAGGATGCTCTGCCGTTGGACAAAGGCAAACGCAGGACCTGCTCACCGTCATCGAACACACCGAGCGAGAAAAAAGCCGCTCGGTCACCGCTGATCAGAAAGCGCGGACGGCTGCTTGTCTTGATCGCTTGCGCTCCCTTGTCGTCGCCCGATCCGCGCATCAGGACCACAGCACCCTTAGTGTCGGTTTCGACCAGATCGACCTCGCCCGGGCAGTCACCCGTCGCACGGTAGAGCAGTTTAGACTGCTTGTGCCGCACCTTCGACGGCCCGACAACCAGCACACCGCCCTGAAGCTCAAGCTCCTCGCATGACCGGAAATGGATGATCGCAACCACCGCGTCGGTGCCAAGGTTCAACCGGTCACCGGTTTTCAGCTCACCCGATGCGGGCAGTGGCGGCGACACCTCGCCTGATACCGGGATCGCCAGCGCCTCCGCCGCGATGGCGGGGGCAAGACCGATCAGCACGCTGGCAGCGCAGGCGGCAGCCACATGCCGGACATGCCGCCAGAGATGGAACCTCTTTGCTGTCAGGCGCATGATCTACCCTCCCGGTTGCGTGATTGGAAACGGGGCGGAGTTTCTGGCGATGAACAGCTGCGGGCGCTGCGAGTGGCTCTTTTCCTGCGCAAGGGCGGGCACCAGATCACGCACATAGGTCGCGACCGTTGCCGCATCGACAACGCCGGTTGGTCCGGCAGCGCCCCCGATCAGCCCTTTCAGCAACGCATAGGCAAAGACGCCGTTCTGGCCGTCATAGCCATCCAGCGCCTCCTCCACCGTGTTGGACGCGCTCAGGACCATCAGGCCGGTCTCGTTGCTGATGGTGCCCGCCGTCGCCGCGGGGAATGCGCCCGAATAGCAGGTGTCCAGCATAAGAAGCAGGTTCTGCGCCTTGATCTGCCCCAGCGCGGTGATCAGCGTTTCCTGGTCCAGCGAGCGGTTCAGAATGTCGTCAGGCGATGCGACATCGGCGGTGATGTAGCGATAAAGACCATCTTCCAACTGGATGCCGTGACCGGCGAAATAGACAACGATGGAATCGTTCTCATTGGACTTTTCAGCCAATCTGCCGATGGCGGCGACGATGTTCTCGCGGGTGACGTCCTTGTCCAGAAGCGGCTCTATGATGACTTCGCCATAGGCGCTTGGCCGCGCGGCACCCACCGTATCGGCCAGCGATTGCGCGTCTGTCAGCGCGAATTCCAGATCGGAAAAGCCACCGCCGTAATCGTTAGCGCCAACCGCAAGGACATAGAGGTTGGGCTGCGCTGTCTGACCGGCGGCGGGGCGGAACAGCTCCAGCTCCACCGACTGTCCGTAGACGCCATCCTGATCATAAACGCGGACCTGCAGTACGTTGAGACCATCGCGTAACGGTGCGCGCCGCTCGATCAGGATCACGCCTTCCTCTTCGGGGACTTCATCGGCGATGGCGGCAAGGCCGCGGGTCTTGCCACCGGTCGTGCGCTGGTTCTGAAAAACATCGATTTTGGACAGGCCGTCAGGTGCGCCGGTGACCTTGAATTTCAGGATGACCGCCTGTGCCTCTGCGGTCAGTTGGCGTGCACGGACGCCTGATCCACCATCGGCAGGTGCTGTTGCCGCGTCATCTGCGATCGCGGCAAAGCCACGCTTGGCCAGCTTGGCCTCGGCGCAGGGGCCGACCTCGCCTCCGATGATTGGGCAAAACTCGGTCAGTTCGACCTTCGGGGGCTGCAGGGGTTCGAACGCCGCGTCTTCGCCGTCGGCAACGGCTCTGCCCAGCAGCGTTTCACGCACGACATCGGGCGCGTAGCGGGCACGGTAGAGTTGCGAGAATTCGATCCAGTCTGCGGCCTCTTTTTCCGATCCGTTCAGATGATATCCGGCAAGCTCCTGCCCACCATTTTCCGAATGATCGAAGCGCCCGTCGGGCAGCCATGCCAGCCAGCGCCGCCCGGAGCGGGCAAAGAAATACGACCCTTGCGGGACGATCCGATCTTCGACGACCGAGAACCAGCGCAGCGTGCCATCGCCCATGGCACCGATGAACCGGTTGTCATCGAGGGCGAGGACACCAAATGCCGCCACATCCAGTCGGATGCGCGCCCGGCTCGACCCGTCAGGGCCGAAAACATAGATGCCCCGGTCGCCGCCGATAACAAATCCATCGCCCAGCTTGTCGGCAGATACCGAACGCTCATCAAGGCCAAGCCGGATGGTTTTGCCGTTGAAGGCCGGGTTCTCGTTCACCCGCCAGTTCGTCAGGCCTGCCGGCGGCTCCGGCCCGCGCCATGTCGATCTGATATCCCGCAGGGTCTCTGTGCCTATCTTCTCTGAGACCCGGCCAAGATCGAGGTCGAAGATCACATCGCCGATCTCGCCGCCCTGTTCAAAATTATAGGCAATCTTGGTTCCATCGGGTGAGACGGCAAAAAGCCGATCGTAAATCAACCTGAAATCCGCACCTTGCCGCCGACCGGCATGGCGCAGTTTCATATCCGGTTTGATCACGCCCCATGCGGGATCGGACGCGGCATAGATGATCTCGCCCTCCGGCGTCGTCTCCAACACCGTGATGACATCATCGACGACGGTTACGTCATCGTATTTCTGTGGGGCGGTGACGTCTTTCCAGCGGCGGATCAGGGCGCGTCCAGTCTGATCGGCAAAGGCACCGCCAGCCCACAATTCCGACGCGCCGGTGTCATCGGTGCGCCATGTGGCGGCATTCAGATGCGGCTCACCCCCGGCAAAGCCGCCGGAAAGGGAGGAGAGGACCTGAAGGTCGCTCAGCTTGATCACGTCAACGGCGCGGCGGTCGAAGTAACCCACGGCCGCCATCGTCCCGTCAGGCGACGGACGCACGACAGCGGGGGCATCGCCCAGAAGGCTGCGACTGCGTTTGGCGAAAGTCTCGGCGTCATAGACAACCATTTCGCCGCCGCTCATCACCGCCACCAGGTCACCATCGGGGGTGAATTCGACCCATTTGGGATTGCCGCTCAGTTCGATATCCTGAAAGACGGTTTTCAGCTTGGCATCGCGGATCTGGATGCCGCCGCCGGATGATGCGGACAGGGCAATCGCGATCCGTGCCTCACCCTGATAGCTGCCATAGGTGATCCGGCTGACAGCACCACTGACCGGCAGGCGGGCCGCGATCTGACCGCTTTCGGGCCGGATGATGTAGATGTAGTTCCGCCCACCCCATGATCGGCCCGAAATGCCGCCCGCCAGCAGGAACTTGCCCGATGGCGCGAAGGCGAGCGCATAGAGCAGCCCTTCCTCCCCCGGCCCGATGGGGATGCGGATCGTATCCAGCGCCGCGCCGTCAGATGCCCGCCAGAGGCGGATTGTCTTGTCATCGCCGGCGGTTGCGATGATCGCGCCATCGGCGCTGGCCGCGACGGCATGAACCGTCGCGGTATGCTGTTCGGTGGCCAGCCGCAGGATCGGCTCGGCCGGAGGTGCCGCTTGCGCATGCGCGCTGACACCCAGAAGGGTTGTCAGCACGAACGCGGCGACAATGCGGTAGCAGCGCCTCAGCATCGGATCAGCTCAGATCCAGTTCGAGATCGCCTTCGACCTCTTCGGCTTCGGCCACCTTGTCAAAGCAGTCGTCGCGCTTTTTGACATTGGTCAGGCATTCACGCTGCAACGCATCGACCTCGCTCTTGTCAGCGGTCAGCGAGCCTTCCTTGGTGCCAGCCGTTTTTTGCGCAGGAGCCCGTGTTACGCGCGCAGACTGCTGACCGCGGTTATAGGCCTGAACCTCCAGTGCCTTGCCACCGCTATCGGCAGCAATGTCGTTGTAGATGGCGGCGTTGTTTTCCGATTTGTCGGAAATCTGTTCCGCGATTTCCTTGAACTTGGCACGGTCCTCGGCAAACCGGGCACGCACACCAGCCATCTGTTCCTTGGCGGTTGCCTGATCGATATTGCCGTTGTTGAACGCCGCCTGGATGGTCGCTCCTTCGCCCTTGCGGCAGTCGGACAGCTGATCGAACGACCGGATCAGGTCATCGATCTGTTCATTGTCCTTGCGCACGTCGCTGCTGGCGCGGCTGGCGATCTGGGTGCCGTTGAGCCCCTCCTGCTGCAGCTTGCCGAGATATCCTGCAGCAAGCCCGAGACCGGCACCGATTGCGGCCCCGGCAAGCACGTTCTCACCGGTCAGCAGTGCGACAACGACGCCCGATCCCGCGCCGAGAAGCGTCGACTGCACGATTTCTGGATCGAAGAAACTGCCTTCTTCGGCCAGCGCCTGGCGGCGCGCGTAGCAGGCATCGGTCTTGTCGTCGAGATACCCGTCGGAGAACAGGCTGCCCGATCCGATCTGCGTTATGGCTGCATTGAAATCGCGCGACGCACTCTGCCCGACCTGGGTACCACAACCGGCGACTGCTAACAGCGTCGCCCCACAAACAGACATTCTGATCGTCGACTTCAACATCTCTACCTCCAATTTTCACTTCATATCGGTTGTTGGTTGAAAACGCCGTCCGCCATATCAGCGGCTGGCCCCCTTCATTGCTCTATGTTCGCTTTCTGCCATGATTATCCGTTTATCCTGATCCGGACAGACCCAAATGCACACTTCGCGCGGCTGGTGCCGCAGGATTGCGATACGGCGGACAGGATCTCGCGCAGGTAATCGCCGGTATCGGGTATCGGCTCCAGCCCGCGGGTTGCGGCGACTGCGGATACCGGGCTGAGGTCTCCGGACGCCCTGTCGCCGCCTGACCCATTCACGACGATGGCGACGATCCAGCGCTCCCCGCCCTCCGCCTGGGCCCTTAGGCGAAACCCGTCGCGCTGCGAGGGCAGCCGCCTGTCGCGCCCCTCGGCGATATTGGTCTTGGCACGGCCCTTGCGTGTGCGATCATTGGGGAAGATCTGACGCGCATCGCCATCGCGCCCGATGTCGAAGACGAAGAGGTTGCCAGCAAGGCGGCTCTGTACGACGAAGCCAACCTGCTCGCCGGCTTTTACGGGTCCGCCATCCGGGGTCAGGACCTTGATGTTCACCCCGCCGAAATCCATCAATTCGGCGATCTGTGACAGCGCTGTGGGCGCAGATGCGGGGACGGGGCCAGCCGGTTCCGGCGGGGGCGGGGGGGCTGGCTTGGGTTTGGTCGCGGTGGGATTGCCGCCAGTCACCACATGGGCGATCCAGTCGCGATAGGCCGCGACATTGGTGTAGACGCCGGGAAAACCCGGCTCTGCGCAGCGATAGCCGTAGCTGACAATGCCGACCGTTTGCCAGTAGCCCTTGGCATTGGCCGCCAGAAGCGGCCCGCCGCTGTCGCCCTGACAGCTGTCCACGAGACCGCTGCGCCCCTCGACATCGGCGCAGATGCGACGCTGATCGATCGGCCCGGCCCCACGCAGTTTGTTCGACACGATGGCGCAGTCCTGGCGCGAGACGGTCTTGGTGTCCGCTTCGCGCAGCCGCTGGCTGATATCCCCCTGGAAGGAGGTCAGCCCATAGCCGACGATCCGCACGGGCGTGCCGGGTTTTGGCTCCGCCTCGGCAAGCGGCAGATAGGGTGGCCCGACCTCCGCTTTCAGCTCGATCAGTGCGATATCGTTCTGGAGCGCGTATTCGGCGCTGTATTTTGGATGCGGGATTATGCGCGCGACCTCCAGCCCCGGCTCATTCCGGCGCACGCCGCCGCCGGGCATGGCGCGAAAGCTCTTCGCCGGGCGGACGGAAGATGCGCGGCCTGTGGATTTGTCGCGATCCTGCACGCAATGGGCTGCGGTCAGCAGCCAGCGCGGCGAAATTGCCGCCGCACCGCACATGCTGATCCCGCCGCCTTCGGCAAAGCGGCGCAATTCGACATAGAACGGATAGGCGTTTTCAGGCGATTCGACCCCGCCAACGACCCGCTCGCCGCGCATGCGATCCGGTGCCTGCCCGGCCTCCGTCAGGAGGGCGAGTGCCGGATCCTGTTCGGCCAGCGCGGGTGATGCGCAGGCCAGCGCCAGTGCCGCGGCGCGAAGGGGGGTGAGGCAGTTCATGGCCGCACCGTGAACAGCGGCAGGACACCCACCCGCGCGACACGCGGATCGGCGGCATGGGCAGCCAGCAAGGTCAGTGCCGCCTCCGCATTTTGAGTGCCGTTCAGGCCCCGCAACCCTTCGCGCAGCAACGCTGTGCCGGGGGCATCGACCGGCGTCAGCACTGCGATCAGATGATCGGCCCCGACGGGATCCGAGACTTTCGAGGGGCCGATGACGCGCGCATCCTGCCCCCGGATCAAGAGGTCACGTCCCTCAGCCGCTGTTTTCGGGCCGGGATAGAGGTATTGTACCTCTCCTCCGCTCGCGAGATTGAAAAGCGTCAGGTGTCCGGCTGTTGGCCCGACCGCAGGGGCACTGATACGGAGCGAGACGAGTTCGCCAATCGCATGGAGGCCATCGCCTTCGAGCAGTCCAAATTCAAAGGCCCGGCGCGGTGCCCAGCGAGAGAGGCCGGAAACCGCCCGCCACTTGGTAATCGCCCCGGCGGCGGCCTCGGCGGTTGCCGCTTCGGCCAGCATGTCAGCCGACAGGCGATCAATCAGCTGGCCGCTGCCGGTATCCCAGAGGAGCGACGCCTCACCCTCCGTCTCCACCAGTGTCGCGACGGTGGCGAGGGTGGCTTCGGCCCCCGTGGCATCACCGCGGATGAACAACTTTGGTGGCGTGGCTGATGTCAGCGTGTCGGCTGGTTTGGGCGCTTCCTCTGCTACCGGTGTCGATGAAGCCACGGTTTCGGTTTCGGTTTCGGTCTCGCCTTGCGCTTCGCCCTCGGCTTCGGGCGACCCAGCGGTTTGCGCGGATCCCTGCGCCGCGACCTCGGCGGCGGCCAATGTGCCGCCTTCCTGCACGGCGGACTGCCCGAGCCGCCCAGCGTCCTGCGCCGGGCTCAGGAAGGAGACGAGGGTTTCGGCCTCCGCTCCGCCCAGTTCAACATCCGGGGTTTGTCGGGCACCGGACCAGCCGCGCACCTCGGCGCGCACGAAGCTGCGCAGATCCTCAAGGCTGGTCTCGCCGTCGCCGCCATCTGCCGCGCCTTCGATAGCGCGCGCCATGGACCAGCTGAGCGCACCGCGCCGCTGGCCGTCTATGATCACCTCCGGCGTCAATTCGTGGTCGCGCGCGGCGGCGGCGAAGACAACATGGCTCAGCGTCTCTGGCCCGACCTGAAAGCTGGCCTTGTCGGGGGGCGGCAGCGGGTCGTCCTCGATCGGCCCCAATTCCAGAAACCGTGTCTTGCCGAGATCGACGCCCGGCACCGGCGCGCGGGTCATTGTGCCACTGTGGCAACTGTCAGCCACGAAGAGGATCGACACGCCGTCCGGCGCTTCCTGCAGGATCATCGCAATGTCGTTGTCGCGCAGCCGCTCCGCCGCGCCGGGACCGGCATTGGCAAATCCATGGAGCGCGAAGCTTTCATCCTGGCCGTCAGCCTCGTCCCCGATCAGCGCTTCGGCCAGCTGCACGCCATGACCGGCATAGGTGAAGATGACCACGTCACCCGCAACGGCCTTTGCCAACTGGGCGCGCATGGCACCCACCACGTTGGAGCGGGTCGCGTCCTCATCCGTCAGCACGATGACATCAGCATCGCGGCGGCGGAGCGCCCCCGCGATGTCATTCGCATCGTTCACCGCGCCCTCAAGGTCAGTCACGTTCAGATAGTCGTCGATCCCGATGACAACGCCGTAAGCTGCCTTTGCGTCGGCCTCCGATGCCCAGAGACAAGCGCAAAGCGCGGGTGCGAACAGGGCGGATGTGCCCCGCCTCAGCATGGATCACCCGCGCGGACAAGCTCCACCCGGCGCATGATCTGATGGATTTCATCGGTCGAATAGAACTCAGGAGATTCGATCCGTGGCGGCGATGTTTCACCGCAGCCCATGGTGCGGATCTCCAGCCCCTGCAGTTTTCCGGTGGCCAGCAGCGCCTCGCGGACGGCTTCGGCGCGCCGCTCTGACAGGACGCGGTTGGATGCTTCATCGCCAACCGGATCGGTATGACCGGCCAGAACAATGAAACCGCCTGACTGGCGCGCAGCGCTCGCGGCCATGATGTCCGCGAGATCGGCGATGGCGAAGGCACCGTCCTCGGTCGGGGTCGTCTCGTTGAAGACGAACTCGATGGGGAAGGGCACCGCCTCGATGTCGACGCCAGCCACCCGGTCAGCGGCAACGCCGCCCGGATCGCCGGATCGCGTCGTCTGCGCCTTCACATAGCTTGGCGCGGCGGCGCGGGCGTTGTTGGCCATGGTCAGCAGTTTCTGCACCACCGCTGGCGGCGGCGGCGGATCGGGTGGCGTTTCCTGGATGACGATCAGGGCCGACTGCAGGCTTTCGGCCGCCCCGGTGCGGTCCCCGGCGCGCAATTGCTCGGACCCGAGGCCCGCGAGGATACGCCAGTCCTTGGCATATCTTGCCGCATCCTTCAGGATCGCGACGCGCTCGCCTTCAGGCACCTCGCGCGCCTCGTTGAAAAGTGCAAAGCCCAGTTTGCGTGATACGGCGGCGGAGACGGCGATCTGGCATTGCTGGTCGGCGGCGTTATGCAGCGCTCGCAACGCCTCGATATCCCCGGCGGCGGCACTGGCATCGTTCATAATGGTCTCGCAGGCAGGGCTCGCTGCATGCGCGTTCGGTGCCATTGTCAGCGTCGCCGCAATTGTCAGTCCGATGATGGACAGAGGCAGCCCGTGTCGCATGTCAGAGCCCTCCATAATTGATCGAAGGAATTTGGGTGATCGCGGGCGCGCCGGACCGTGCCAGAGCGTGTTCGCGCAACATCGATGTTTTTCCAAAAGACGCGCGGTGGGAGGCTGACCTCTGCGTAAAGGTCAAAAAATCGGGAATAGCCTGCTCCGCAATTTGCCCAATAAATCGGCAACTGACCGCAACTGAGGGCAGGAGCGATGGAAAATTGTCGTGTGAATACTGATTCATGACCCCTCCCCATGCATGAGTGTATCGATCCTGATACCGATTCCAAGTGAAACTGTGCCGATTTCATGCTGGTTGCTGATACCGCGCCGAACGATCCCTGAGGTTGTATTTCGGTTGTTCAAATGCGTCTGCTTCATGGCCATACTCCCCCCGGTTTTTGGTCATATCGCTTCATGGGAAGGAGTTAAGCACGATTCCGGACAGGTAGATGACCGCGCAAATTTTGCGCGCACACCTGATGTGCGAAAAGTTACGCTATGTTTGACCTCAGCATGTCCATCTGACCCGCTCTCGATCGTTGCGGCGCGGCTTCAGGGACGGGTCTTGTTTTGTCAGTGCCGGAGCCTTGTTTATGTCCGCCCAAACCCCTGCACAGCCGCATCTAAAGGTCGTCTGTGCCAACCCTGTTCCCCTGCGGTTGCGGCTGCACAGGTCCCCTCCTATGCTCTCGCTCGTTCGTAGTCTGAGATCTGATGCCATGACCGGATATGTAGAGGACCGAGCACGCGAACGAGTGCTTCCCGAAACCGTAACGACCCTCCAGCGCCTTGTCGGTGCGGAGGCGTCGCTGCTGGCCGAATTGCGCGGGCAGGCGGCGCATCACCTATCCGATGACGCAGCGCTGGCGGATATCTGCGCTGCACTCAACAGCGACTATGTCGTCCACGTCGCGCGGTTCTTTTTCCTGATGAAGGTGCTGGGATGCGAGAATACAGTCGCGCTTGGCACGTTCATCGACGGGCATAATGACAAGCTCAAACAGTGTGACCGATCCGCGGAGCGGGCAGTGCGATCTCCGGCTGAGATCGCCAAGGCGCGGTTCTCGGCCCAGCGGCGCGAGGATGTGATCGAGACGACGCGCCTTTGTGGCGGGCTGGCGCTCGCCAAGGCGGAGATCGCCGATCTTCTCTTCGACCATGGCAGTCGTAACCGGCTGATCGCGGCGCTGAATGTCCTCGTCGAAGCTGGTGTCCTGACCATCGTGACAGACGAGGCGGTCCTGATGAAACTGCCGCGCCCGCACCGGTCTGTCCTGCGCACAGACGGGCGGCTGGAAGCGATCTATGAGCGGTATCTGCTGAGGGTCGGAGGAAGTGAGCCATGAAGCGGGCAAAGGGTCTGACAGCGGGACTGGCCGGTGCGATGGTGCTGGCAGCGGGCAGTGCATGGGCGGCAACTTTCGGCGTCGAAGATCGGGGCAAGGCCGCCGCTTTCAGGGCGGAGGCTGAGGCAATTGCAAAGGGTGCCCCCACCATTGAACGCTCAACCACCGCGCCGACGGCGAAGGAGGACAAGCTGCTCAAGGCCCATGACCTGTTGCAGGAGGCTTATCGCACGGACCCGGCGGCGACGCTGGACCTCATCCGCCGCATCATCGAGGCAACGAACGAATAAACCGGGTCAGAGGATACCGGGCAGGTTCAACTGATGATCCCGCGCGCAGGCGATGGCATCCTCGTAGCCTGCATCGGCGTGGCGCATGACGCCGGTCGCCGGATCGTTCCAGAGGACGCGCGCGATGCGCCGATCGGCATCTTCGGTACCGTCGCAACAGATCACCATGCCGGAATGCTGCGAGAACCCCATGCCGACGCCGCCGCCATGGTGCAATGACACCCATGTGGCACCGGAGGCGGTGTTCAGAAGCGCATTCAAAAGCGGCCAGTCGCTGACAGCATCGGACCCGTCCTTCATCGCCTCGGTTTCCCGATTGGGCGAGGCGACGGAGCCGCTGTCGAGATGGTCGCGCCCGATGACGACAGGGGCAGACAGCTCACCCGTGCGGACCATTTCGTTGAAGGCAAGGCCGAGCCGATGGCGCACGCCAAGCCCGACCCAGCAGATGCGCGCAGGCAGACCCTGAAACGAAATCCGCTCCCGCGCCATGTCGAGCCAGTTATGGAGATGTGGATCATCCACCAGCTGCTTTACCTTCGCGTCGGTCTTGTAGATATCTTCGGGATCGCCCGAGAGCGCACACCAGCGAAACGGCCCGATGCCCCGGCAGAAGAGCGGGCGGATATAGGCGGGGACGAAGCCCGGAAAAGCGAAGGCGTTCGTAAGCCCCTCCTCCAACGCCACCTGCCGGATATTGTTGCCGTAATCCAGTGTCGGCACGCCCGCATTCCAGAAATCGACCATGGCGGCGACATGAACCTTCATGGAGGCGCGCGCGGCAACCTCCACTGCCTTGGGGTCGCTCTCGCGTTTCGCTTTCCACTCGGCCATGCTCCAGCCCTGTGGCAGGTAGCCATTGATCGGATCATGGGCCGAGGTCTGGTCGGTTACGATATCGGGGCGCACGCCGCGCCGGACCAGCTCGGGAAAAACATTGGCAGCATTGCCGAGGAGGCCAACTGATTTCGCCTCCCCCGCTTGGGTCCAGCGCTCGATCATGGACAGCGCTGCATCCAGCGTCTCCGCCCGCTCATCGACATAGCCGGTGCGGAGGCGAAAATCGATGCTTTCGGGATTGCACTCGACCGCCAGGCAACTTGCGCCGGCCATGACCGCCGCCAGCGGCTGCGCCCCGCCCATGCCGCCAAGGCCGCCGGTCAGAATCCACTTGCCGGTCAGGTTGCCGCCGTAATGTTGTCGCCCTGCCTCCACGAATGTTTCGTAGGTGCCCTGAACGATCCCCTGACTGCCGATATAGATCCACGACCCGGCGGTCATCTGGCCGTACATGGCGAGGCCCCGCTTATCGAGTTCGTTGAAATGGTCCCAATTTGCCCAGTGGGGGACGAGGTTGGAATTGGCGATCAGGACACGCGGTGCATCCTTGTGGGTCTGAAAGATACCGACCGGCTTGCCGGATTGCACCAGCAGCGTCTGGTCGTCATTCAGGTCTTTCAGACTGGCGACGATCCCGTCGAAATCGTTCCATGTCCGCGCCGCGCGCCCGATGCCGCCATAGACGACCAGCTCATGCGGGTTCTCTGCAACATCGGGATGCAGGTTGTTCATCAGCATCCGCATCGGTGCCTCTGTCAGCCAGCTTTTGGCGGTGATCTCGGGGCCGGTCGGGGGGAAGACGTCGCGGATGTTGTGGCGCGGGCCGGTCATGTCGTGGCTCCCTTTATCGTCGGCTCAAGTTGCATCGCTGACCGCATCTCATGCGCGATCTCCGCCAGTTCGGCTTCGCTCATCTCGGGCAGCGCTCTGAAGGTCAGGTCAGTTTCGGCTATGTACCGCGCTGAAGTGATGTCCGTTTTTTCGACCATCGGGACGAGGTGGGCATGCACATGGGGAATGTCGCCGCCCGAAAACAGAAAGGCGACACGATCAACACCGTAGAGCCGTTTCTGGATGCGTGCGATCTGTTGGCCGACATGAAGCACATGGGCCGCCAGATCCGGAGGCAGGTCCTCGAAGGTTTCGATATGGCGACGGGTCACGATTTGCGAATGGCCGCGCCGGATTTGCCCCAGGTCAGGGAAGGCAACGACATCCCGATCCTCGTAGATCAGCTCTTTCCCGATCTGCCCGGACGCGATCTTACAGAAAATGCAGTCGTTCACGTGAAGGTCTCGCAGAAAGGAAAGCTCATTGCCGCGGCGTCCAAGAGGGTGCGATCGCGGATGAGCATCGCGGCGGTTTCGATATCAGGTGCGAGGTAACGGTCTTCGCCAAGAGTGGGAATGCGGTTGCGCATCGCCGCGATGACGGCCTGCAGCGGGTCACTGGTGCGCAGCGGCGCGCGGTATTCGATCCCCTGAGCGGCACATATCATCTCCACCCCCAGAATGACGTTGAGATTGGCATTCATCCGCGCCAGACGTCGCGCTCCATGGGCGGACATGCTCACGTGATCTTCCTGATTGGCGGAGGTTGGCGTGCTGTCGGTAGAGCAGGGATTGGCGAGATGCTTGTTCTCGCTCATCAGCGCCGCTGTCGTCACCTCGGCGATCATCAGGCCGGAGTTCAAGCCGGGATCGGGGGTCAGGAAGGGCGGCAGATCGTGGCTGAGCGTCGGGTCAACCATCAGCGCCACACGACGCTGCGCGATGGCCCCGATTTCCGAGATGGCAAGCGCGATCTGGTCGGCGGCGAAGGCGACCGGCTCGGCATGGAAATTCCCGCCGGAGACGATCAGCCCCTGGTCGACAAGCACCAGCGGGTTGTCGGTCACGGCATTGGCTTCGATCTCCAATGTGCGTCCGGCGTGACGCAGTATCTCCATCGCGGCACCGGTGACCTGCGGCTGGCAGCGGATGCAATAGGGGTCCTGCACGCGGTTGTCCTCATCGCGGTGGCTGTCGCGGATTTCAGATCCTTTCATCAGTCGGGCCTGCGCGCGGGCGGCTTCGATTTGACCGCGATGGCCGCGCAGGGTGTGGATCTCGTCGATCAGTGGCGTGGTCGAACCCATGATGGCGTCGGTGGAGAGTGCGGCCGTGACGATGGAGGATGCTGCGTTGTCCCACGCATGAAACAGCCCGACCAGCGCGCAAGCTGTGGAAAACTGCGTGCCGTTGATCAGTGCGAGCCCCTCCTTCGGGCCAAGTGCGATGGGCGCGAGGCCCGCGTGCCTGAGTGCATCGGCACTGTCCGTCACTGTGCCGTCAAATGTGGCTTTCCCTTCGCCCAGCAGCGTCGCGGCCATATGGGCAAGTGGTGCCAGATCGCCCGAGGCGCCGACCGATCCCTGTGCAGGGATCACCGGCGTCACGCCATGCGCAAGCATATCCTGCAACAGGGTGATGGTTGTCCACGCAACGCCTGACGCACCGCGTCCGAGCGACATAAGCTTCAGCGCCATCATCAGGCGCGTCGTGGGAATATCCAGCGCTTCGCCCACCCCGCAGCAATGGGACAGGATGAGGTTGCGTTGCAGGGTGCGGGTATCGGCGGAAGCGATCTTGACGCTGGCGAGCTTTCCGAACCCGGTGTTGACGCCATAGATCGCCTCATCGCCCGCCGCTGCGCGCTGGACTAAGGCTGCGGCAGCCTCACATCGGGGTTTTGCGTCCTCATGCAGCGTGACGGGCGCGCCGCTTTCCCAAATGCGGCGCAGGTCCGCCAATGTCACGGTGCCCGGCGTGATGATCATGGCTCGAGCCCCGCGTAATCGCCGCCAAAGACACGGGCATGGAGCGGGTTGAATCCGATCCGATAGGCCAGTTCCGCCGGATGCGCGATATCCCAGATCGCGAGGTCCGCACGCGCGCCGGGGCGCAAGACGCCGCAGTCTTTCAGCCCGAGGGCAAAGGCCGCATTGCGGGTGACCCCGGCCAGCGCCTCCTCCGGCGTCAGGCGAAACAGTGTACAGCCGAAATTCATCGCCATCAGGAGCGAGAAGAGCGGCGAGGAGCCAGGGTTGCCATCGGTTGCCAGTGCCATAGGCACCTGATGGGCGCGGAGGGCATCCACCGGCGGCATCTGTTTTTCATGCAGCGTGTAGAAGGCACCGGGCAGAAGGACTGCCGCGGCGCCCGCAGCGGCCAGTGCGCGGACATCCTCCTCCGTCGCGTATTCGATATGGTCGGCGGACAGCGCGCCATGGGCTGCAGCCAGTTTTGCACCGCCGATATTCGACAATTGTTCGGCATGAAGCTTCACCGGCAGGCCAAGGCCGCGCGCGGCATCGAAGACGCGCGCGATCTGCGCTGTGTCGAACGCGATCCCCTCGCAGAACCCGTCCACCGCATCAACGAGCCCTTCATCATGGGCGCGGATCAGGGTTGGGATGCAGATCTCGTCGATATAGGCATCGGGGCGGGCCTTGAACTCGGCAGGCACGGCATGAGCCCCCAGAAAACTGGTCACCACGCGGACAGGTCGGCGCATGGCAATGGCGCGTGCGGCGCGCAGCATGTTCAGTTCCGTCTCCTGATCGAGGCCATAGCCGGATTTGACCTCCAGCACTGCGACCCCTTCGGCGATCAGGGCATCGACGCGGGGTAGGGCGCTGGCGATCAGGTCTTCGAGCGTGGCCGCACGGGTGGCCGTCACGGTAGAGACAATGCCGCCGCCCGCGCGCGCGACCTCTTCATAGCTTGCGCCCTTCAGCCGCATCTCAAACTCCGCCGCGCGGTTGCCGCCATGGACGATATGGGTGTGGCAATCGATCAGCGCGGGCGTGACGACGCGACCGCCGATGTCAATCCGCTGACCAGCATCTGGCGGCAGGTCGGCGCGCGCTCCAGCCCATGCGATGGTGTCCCCGTCGAGGATCAGCGCCCCATCCTCGGTCAGGCCATAGGGATTGGGGCCATCCATCGTGGCAAGGGTCAGGTTATGCAGGATCATTGGCGCAACTCGCTTGTCATAAGGGCGCGTTTCGCTATTATGTGCAGACATAATAATCTGTCAACATGGAACACATATGACGCGAATCCGGGCGAAACAGGCGCTGCTGCCGGATGGCTGGCATGATGATGTGGCAGTCACGCTGGGCGATGATGGGCGCATCACCGCAGTAGAAACTGGGGTGTCGCGACAGGGGGCGGACGTCGGCATCCTCCTCCCCGCACCGGTCAACGCCCACAGCCATGCCTTCCAGCGCGCCATGGCCGGGCTGACGGAGCGGCGCGGGCCTGATCATCGCGATACGTTCTGGACATGGCGCCGGCTGATGTTCGCCTTTCTCGACCAGCTCACCCCCGATGACATCGAGGCGATCACTGCCTTTGTGCAGATGGAGATGCTGGAGGCAGGCTACGCCACAAATGTGGAGTTCCACTACCTGCATCATCAGCCGGACGGCGCACCCTATGACCGGCTCGCCGAGATGGCGGAACGGGTCGCGGCCGCGGCGGCAGAGACCGGGATCGGCCTCACGCTGCTGCCTGTCTTTTATGAGCATGGCGGCTGTGATGCGCGCCCGCTCGGCCCCGGCCAGATCAGGTTTGCCAATGATGTGGATCGCTTCGCACGACTGTTGGAGGGGGCAGAGATTGCGCTTCGGGCGCTGCCCGCCGATACGGTGTTGGGCGCGGCCCCCCACAGCCTGCGCGCGGTCTCACCAGAAGCGCTGTCCGCGGTGCCGGGGATGGTGGCGGGGCCGATCCACTTGCATCTGGCTGAACAGGTCGCGGAGGTGGAGGAGGTTCTGGCCGCCTGGCAGGCCCGCCCGGTCGAATGGTTGTTGGAGCATGCGGAACCCGACGAACGATGGTGCCTGATCCACTGTACGCAGATGCTGGCAGCGGAAACGGTGGCGCTGGCACGGACCGGCGCGGTCGCGGGCCTCTGCCCGATCACCGAAAGCAATCTTGGTGACGGGATTTTCGACGGGGTACGCTGGCTTGATGCGGGCGGGCGGATCGCCATCGGTTCCGACAGCAATATCCGTATTTCGCTATCGGAGGAGCTGCGCACACTTGATTACTCGCAACGTCTGCGCGATCGCTCTCGTGCCGCTCTGGCCGCGCCCGAACAATCAACGGGGCGGCGCATGTTTGAAGAGATCGTGCGCGGCGGAGCGCAGGCGGCGGGGCGCGGGCGGGGCGGCATTGCGGTCGGTGAATGGGCTGATCTGGCCGCGCTTGACGACAGTAATATTCATCTTGTTGGTCTGCAGGGCGATACGGTGCTCGACGCATTCGTTTTCGCGGGCGATGACCGTGCCGTTACGGATGTCTGGGCCGCCGGACGGCACATGGTGACTGCTGGTCGTCATGTCCGGGCGGAACCCATCGAGGCCCGCTATCGACGGACATTGCGCCGGCTGAGAGAGGTGGTCTGAGCCGTGGCGGTCCTCCCCAAACGCGATCAGATCGGCTACCGTAAGGTCAAGGAAATCGTGATGGCGCGCATCCGCAGCCGTCACTGGCCACCCGACACGATCCTGCCCGGTGAGGCCGATCTGGCGGCAGAGCTGTCTTGCACCCGCACGACAGTCAACCGGGCCATGCAGGAACTGGCTGAGGACGGCATCGTCGAGCGAAAGCGCAAGGCAGGCACCCGCGTCTTGCCCACCCCCGTCCGGCAGGCCCGGTTCACCATTCCGCAAGTGCGCACCGATATCGAGGGAGCGGGTGCGGATTATGGCTATCGGCTTCTGAGCCGCGACGTGGCGGCGGCACCCGGCTGGCTGGCAGCCCGCACCGGGCTCGCTGCCAGGTCGCGGATGCTGCATCTCACCTGCCTGCACCTCGCTGATGGTGCACCGTTTCAGCTTGAGGATCGCTGGGTCGATGTTGCCGCTGTTCCAGCCATTCTTGACGCCGATTTCGATACATCCGGACCGGGCGAATGGCTGGTTCGTGAGGTGCCATACACAGATATAGACGTCGCCTTCTTCGCCGCGTCCCTGAGCGCGGCACAGGCGGCGCGACTTGGTGCCGCTCCGGGTGATGCGTCTTTTGTGGCGGAGCGCATGACCTGGCTGGAGGGCGATCTGGTGACCTTCGTGACGCTCAATTTTCGCCCCGGCCACCGGATGCAGGCAACAGGCTGATCATCCGACCTTGCCGCATTCCGATTTGTCCGCAGCGGCGCTTGCGATAGGTTAACGGCCATGAAACCGGTCCTCTATTCCTTCCGCCGCTGCCCCTATGCCATGCGCGCGCGCCTTGCGATCCTGCAGGCAGGGATCGAGGTAGACCTGCGCGAGGTTGTCCTGCGCGACAAACCCGCCGCCTTTCTCGACGCATCACCCAGCGCGACGGTGCCCTGTCTGGTGGTCGAGGGCGACGTTATCGATGAGAGCCTCGATATCATGCGCTGGGCGCTTGCCTGCGACGATCCTGATGGCTGGCTCGCGATACCTGATGAAGGATGGGCTTGGATCTCCCGCAATGACGGCCCATTCAAGGATGCGCTGGATCGAACGAAATATGCCCCGCGCTATCCCGGTACTGACCCAGAGGAGCAGCGCCGCCTCGCCGCCGCATTCCTGTCCGATCTCGACGCGCAGATTGACGCGTGGATCTTTGATCGGCCGACACTGGCTGATTTCGCGATCCTGCCCTTCATCCGGCAATTCGCCTTCATAGACAAACCGCGCTTTGATGCGGAACCATGGCCAGCCCTGCACCGCTGGCTCAACCACTTTCTGGCATCTGAGGCATTTTCGCAGATGATGCAGAAATACCCGCAATGGCAAGACGGCGATGAGCCGGCGACGTTTCCGCCGGCAGCAGTCGTCGCCGCGTGAGGCCCCTGACCCCCAACTGGGAATATGTGGCCGACGGCGTCATGGGCGGCGTGTCCGAAGGCCAGATGACTTCCACAAGGATCGACGGGCGCGATGCGGCACGCCTCATCGGCAATGTGTCGCTCGACAACAATGGTGGATTTATACAGATGGCGTTCGATCTGATGCCCGCCGGCGGCGCGTTTGATGCGTCGGCTTGGCGCGGTGTGGAAATGAGTGTGCGCGGGAATGATGAGGGTTACGACCTTCGCCTGCGCACCGATCAGTTGACGCGGCCCTGGCAGTCGTTTCGATGTCTGTTTCACGCACCATCCGTCTGGACAACCCGCCGGATGGCCTTTGCCGACATGACGGCACACAAGACCGATGCGGCCTTCGATCCTGCGCGCCTCCGCCGGATCGGGGTGCTGGCGATCGGGCGGGCATTTGCCGTCGATATCGCCGTTGCCTCCATCGGGTTCTACCGCTGATCAGGTCACCCGGTTCGCCGCCTTGTACTCAGGCCGATCCCAGAGGCGGTTTGCCAGCACATCGGCGATGATCTCAACCGCGGCCCTGATGTCATCTTCATCGAGATAAAGCGGCGTGAAACCGAAGCGCATCACGTCCGGGGCGCGAAAATCTCCGATCACATCGCGCGCGATCAGCGCCTGCATCGCGGCATAGCCATGTTCAAACGCGAAGGAGACCTGACTGCCGCGTACCGCCCCGTCGCGCGGGCTGACAAGCTTCAGATCGGGGCAACGCGCCTCCACCTCCGTGATGAACAGCTCCGAAAGGCGAAGGGAGGCAGTGCGGATGTCGCGCATCGACACCCCATCCCAGACCTTCAGCGCCTCTTCGAGGGCAGCCATCTGCAGGACCGGAGGTGTGCCGACGCGCATCCGTTCGATATCCGGTGCCGGGCGGTAGGCCCGCTCAAACGCGAAAGGTGCGCCATGGCCGAGCCAGCCGGAAAGGGCTGGGACGGCCGTGCCAGCCAGATCGGGCCGGACATAGATAAAGGCAGGGGCACCGGGGCCACCATTGAGATATTTGTAAGTGCAACCAACCGCGAATTCGCAGGCGGAGGCTGTCAGATCAACCTCCACCGCGCCGGCGCTATGGGCAAGATCCCAGATCATCACCGCGCCTGCATCCTGTGCGCGCCGGGTGATCGCTGCCATGTTGTGCTTGCGGCCCGTGCGGTAATCAACTTCGGTCAGCATCACCGCCGCGACGTCTTCGCCAATCGCCTCGGAAACCATTTTCGGCGCGACGACGCGCAGCTCATAGCCTGCGTCTTTCAGGGCGATCAGCCCCTCCGCCATGTAAAGGTCGGTTGGGAAATTGCCGCTATCGGACAGGATCACCTTGCGATCCGGGCGCATGGCGAGCGCGGCACCCAGCGCCTGAAACACCTTGATCGACAGGGTGTCGCCCATCATCACGCTGCCTTCAGGCGCACCGATCAGACCGCCAACCATGTCTCCGACGCGGGCGGGCTGTTCCATCCAGCCGCAATTGTTCCAGCCCTTGATCAGTTGACCGCCCCATTCAACGCCAATCATACCGCTGACCCGTTCCGCCACGCCCTTGGGCAGCGGGCCGAGGGAGTTGCCGTCAAGATAGATCACACCCTCAGGCAGCTCGAACAGGTCCTTGCGCGGCAATGTCATGGCTCACAATCCTCCGCGCAGGTGCCAAAGCTCAGGGAAAAGCTCCACCTCCAGCATCTTTCGCAAGTATTTCACGCCGCTTGTCCCCCCTGTGCCCCGTTTGAACCCGATGATCCGCTCCACCGTGGTGACATGGTTGAACCGCCAACGGCGAAAGTAGTCTTCGAGGTCTACCAGCTTTTCCGCAAGCTCATAAAGCATCCAGTGCTCGTTCGGATTGCGGTACACGATGGTCCACGCATCAATTACCGCGGCGTCGGCCTGATGCGGTTGGTCCATCCGAAAGATCGACGGATCGAACAGCGTGCCCGTACCGGTCTCCAACGTCCGCAATGCGACATGGTATAGCGACGGACGCGTCAGCTCGTCCGATAGCATGTCGTGCAATTCCGCCCGGTGCTCATGAACCTTCATCATCGCCCTGTTGCGATTGCCGAGCATGAATTCGATCAGGCGGTATTGATGGGACTGAAAGCCGGACGAGACCCCGAGCGCGCTTCGAAATGTGGTGTATTCGCTCGGCGTCATGGTGCGCAGGACATCCCAAGCGCTGTTCAGCTGCTCAAATATCCGCGCCACGCGCGCCAACATCTTGAAAACCTGATCCGCGTGCCCCTGCATCATCAGGTCGCGTGCGACAGACAGCTCATGCAGGATCAGCCGCATCCACAATTCCGATGTTTGGTGCTGGACGATGAACAGCATCTCGTCATGGGCTGATGAAAGCGGGCGCTGGGCACCAAGGATCGCGTCCATGCCGAGATAGTCACCATAGCTCATGTCGCGGGCGAAGGACATCTTCGCGCCATCATCGGTCGGATCATAGGCGTCGGTCATGGCGTTGGCTCCTTATCGGCGGAACGCGGTTTGGCGGCTCCATTCCCTATCGTTCCACATTACTTGTTTCAAGCTTAAAGCTTTATGCTTGAAACAAGACTGATTGCCCCATATGATCTGGCACGTCTATGCTGGCAGCAAAGGTTCCACGATGAAGATAGCATGTCTTGGCGGTGGTCCGGCGGGTCTCTATTTCGCGATCTCGATGAAGCTGCGCCGGCCCGAAGCGGACATCACCGTTTACGAGCGTAACAAGGCCGATGATACCTTCGGTTGGGGTGTCGTCCTGTCGGACGAAACGCTTGACAACCTTGCGAAGAATGACCCGGAAAGTGCGGCTGCGATCCGAGCCCATTTCGCCTATTGGGACGACATCACGGTCGCCCATCGGGGTGAGAAGATCACCTCTGGCGGTCACGGGTTCTGCGGCATCGGGCGCAAGCGGCTCTTGATGCTGTTGCAGGACCGGGCGCGCGCGCTCGGTGTTATCCTGTCATTCGAGACGGAGATCGCCAGCGCCACTGAATATGCAAAAAGCCATGATCTGGTTGTCGCCTGCGACGGGTTGAATTCGCGCACCCGCGCCGATCTTGCCGCCCATTTCCGACCCGATATCGACAACCGCGCCTGCAAGTTTGTCTGGCTCGGCACCCGCCAGAAATTCGACGACGCCTTCACGTTTATTTTCGAAGAGACCGACAAGGGCTGGCTCTGGGCGCATGCCTATCAGTTCGACGACGACACCGCGACTTTCATCATCGAGACGGATGAGGCGACTTGGAACGCCTACGGATTTGGCGAGATGGATCAGCAGGACAGCATCGCGGTCTGCGAGGAGATTTTTCGCGATCACCTCGGTGGCCACGCGCTGATGACCAATGCGGCGCATATTCGCGGGTCGGCCTGGATCAATTTCCCACGCGTCCTCTGCGAGACATGGAGCCACGAGAACATCGTCCTTCTTGGCGATGCCTCCGCCACCGCGCATTTCTCCATCGGGTCGGGGACCAAACTGGCATTGGAAAGCGCGATTGCGCTGGCCGATCTGGTGGCGACGAAACCAACGCTGACCGAGGCGTTCGCGGTCTATGAGGATGCGCGGCGGCTGGAGGTGCTGCGCCTGCAATCGGCGGCGCGCAATTCGGTGGAATGGTTTGAGGATGTACAGCGCTATCTTGGCCTCGATCCGGTGCAGTTCAACTATTCGCTCCTGACCCGTTCGCAGCGGATCAGCCACGAGAACCTGCGCCTGCGCGACCCGGACTGGCTGGAAGGTGCGGAGCGGTGGTTCCAGACCCGCGCGGGTGGCCCGGCAGAGCCCGTGCGTGCACCGATGTTCGCACCCTTCACGCTCCGCGACATGGCGCTGGCCAACCGCGTCGTCGTCTCCCCCATGGCGCAATACAAGGCGGTGAACGGGACGCCGACCGACTGGCATTTCGTCCACTATGCCGAACGCGCAAAGGGCGGCGCGGGCCTGGTCTATACGGAGATGACCTGCGTCAGCCCCGAGGGGCGCATCACACCCGGCTGCACGGGGCTCTATGATCCTGCCCATGAGGCCGAATGGCGGCGGCTAACCGATTTCGTGCATGCGGAAACGGCGGCTAAAATCTGTTGCCAGATCGGCCATTCGGGACGCAAGGGATCAACGCAGCTCGGCTGGGAGGCGATGGATGCGCCGCTCGCGACCGGCAACTGGGACCTGATCTCAGCCTCCGCCATTCCCTGGTCGCCGGACAATGCGATCCCGCGCGCCATGACCCGCGCCGATATGGACGAGGTGAAGGCGGCCTTCGTCGCCGCGACCGAAATGGCGGACCGCGCGGGGTTCGACATGATCGAGCTGCACGCGGCGCATGGCTATCTCATCTCCTCCTTCATCTCGCCGCTCTCGAATAACCGCGATGATGACTATGGCGGCAGCCTCGCCAACCGCCTGCGCTATCCGCTCGAAGTGTTTGCCGCCATGCGCGCGGTCTGGCCGATGGCAAAGCCAATGTCGGTCCGCATCTCCGCCAATGACTGGGCGGGCGACGATGGGGTCACGCCGGAAGACGCGGTGGAGATTGCCTGGGCTTTCGCCGCAGCCGGGGTCGATATCATCGACGTCTCCGCCGGGCAAACCTCCACCGACGCGCAGCCTGTCTATGGGCGCATGTTCCAGACGCCGTTTTCGGATCGTATTCGCAACGAGGCTGGCATCGCAACGATGGCAGTTGGTAATATCTACGAGGTCGATCACGTCAATTCGATCCTGATGGCCGGGCGCGCGGATCTTGTGTGCTTGGCGCGCCCGCACCTCACCGATCCCTACTGGACCCTGCGCGCTGGTGCGACCATCGGTGATCGTGCTGCGGACTGGCCGTTG
This sequence comes from Pseudomonadota bacterium, assembly GCA_039030855.1. Taxonomy (GTDB): domain Bacteria; phylum Pseudomonadota; class Alphaproteobacteria; order Rhodobacterales; family Rhodobacteraceae; genus Pikeienuella. Next base: position 122,841 of record JBCCDJ010000001.1, on the reverse strand, counting down.
CCATATCTCGCGGGCCGCGATCAGCTCTGGCGACTGGCCGAGCGCGAGGCTGAGGCGGTGCGCGCGTGAGCGGCCTTGCCAAACCCGAATTGGGAACCGCCTCGAAGGAGCATCTGCGGCTTTGGCTCCGCATATTGAAGGTCAACCGCCTGATCGAGGCTGAACTGCGTGAGCGGTTGCGGGTGAATTTCGACACGACCCTGCCCCGGTTCGACGTGATGTCGGCACTCTACCGTAAGGGTAGTGGTCTGAAGATGAGCGCGCTGTCGCGTATGCTGATGGTCTCCAACGGCAATGTGACGGGGATCGTGGAACGGCTGATGCAGGACGGTCTCGTTCTGCGTGAGGCGGTTCCGGGGGATCGGCGCGCCGCGCAGGTAACGCTGACCGGAAAAGGCATCACCGAGTTCCGCCGTCAGGCTGCCGCGCATGAAGCCTGGGTGAGCGAGCTTCTGGGCGGACTTGATGCCGCCGACAGCGCGCTGGCCGCCCGCTATCTGGGCACGGCCCTGACCATAGACAAAACCGAGGAAAATGATGCGAAAAACCCCTGAACATTTCCTCTGCGAGATCGAGAACCGGATCGCGCGCATCTCGCTCAACCGACCGGAGCGCAAGAACCCGCTGACCTTCGATAGCTATGCGGAACTGCGCGACTGGTTTCGCGAACTGGTCTATGCCGAAGATGTTGACGTGGTGATCTTCGCCTCCAATGGCGGCAATTTCAGCTCCGGCGGGGACGTGCACGACATTATTGGCCCGCTGACCAAGATGAGCATGAAGGATCTCCTGAATTTCACCCGCATGACCGGCGATCTGGTGAAAGCCATCGTCAATTGCGGCAAGCCGGTGATCGCCGCCATCGACGGGGTCTGTGTCGGGGCGGGGGCGATCATCGCCATGGCCTCGGACCTGCGCATCGCAACGCCTGAGGCCAAGACGGCCTTCCTTTTCACCCGCGTCGGGCTCGCGGGCTGCGATATGGGGGCCTGCGCGATCCTGCCCCGCATCATCGGGCAGGGCCGCGCGGCGGAGCTGCTTTACACGGGCCGGTCCATGTCGGCCGGGGAAGGCAGCGCCTGGGGGTTTTACAACCGGATCGTCGAGGCGGATGAACTGGACGAGGCGGCCAAGGACATGGCTGGTCGGATCGCGGCGGGACCGAATTTTGCCCATATGATGACAAAGACCATGCTGGCGCAGGAATGGGCGATGTCCATCGAGCAGGCCATCGAGGCAGAGGCGCAGGCGCAGGCGATCTGCATGCAGACCGCCGATTTCACCCGCGCCTATGACGCCTTCGTTGCCCGCGAAAAACCTGTGTTCGAGGGGAACTGATGGCCGATAAGAGCTTCCTCCACTGGCCGTTTTTTGAGGCGCAGCACCGGCAATTCGCCGCTGATCTCGATGAATGGGCGACCGAGGCACTGTCCGGTGTAGATCACAGCGATGTCGACCGAGCCTGCCGGGATATTGCGGCAGCGCTGGGCGATGCCGGGTGGCTGAAGGGCACGGCGGCACAGGCGGGCGAGGCACTGGATGTGCGCACGCTATGCCTCGCGCGCGAGATACTGGCACGCCATGACGGGCTGGCGGATTTCGTCTTCGCCATGCAGGGGCTTGGCAGTGGTGCGATCTCTCTGTTCGGCACGCCAGCGCAGCAGGAGCGCTGGCTGCCGTTGAGCCGGACCGGCAAGGCCCTGTCCGCTTTTGCCCTGACCGAGCCGCGATCGGGGTCGGATGTGGCCAATTCCACCATGACCGCGACACGCGATGGTGACGATTACGTCCTGAACGGCGAGAAGACCTGGATTTCCAATGGCGGCATCGCCGATGTCTACACGCTTTTCGCCCGGACGGGCGAGGGGCCGGGCGCGCGCGGCCTTTCCGCGTTCATCGTGCCGCCCGATCTGCCTGGTTTTTCGGTAGTGGAGCGGTTGGAGACGCTCGCCCCGCATCCGCTGGCAACCTTGCGTTTTGACGATGTGCGGGTGCCTGCCGAGGCGATGATCGGGGTGCCGGGGCAGGGGTTCAAGATCGCGATGGGGGTGCTGGATGTGTTCCGCTCCACCGTGGCGGCGGCGGCACTTGGCTTTGCGCGCCGGGCGCTGGACGAGGCGCTGGCGCGCGTGACCAGCCGCACCATCCAGAACGCGCCGCTCTTCGATTTGCAGATGGTGCAGGGGCACATCGCCGACATGGCGCTGGATGTGGATGCCAGTGCCCTTCTCGTCTATCGCGCAGCCTGGGCGAAGGATGCAGGCGCGCCGCGCGTGACGCGGGAGGCGGCAATGGCGAAGCTTTTCTCGACCGATCAGGCGCAGCAGGTCATCGACCGCGCCGTGCAGCTCCATGGCGGCGAAGGCGTGCGCACGGGCGCGAAGGTGGAGGAGCTTTACCGCGATATCCGCGCGCTTCGCATTTACGAAGGCGCATCCGACGTGCAGCGCGTCGTCATTGCGCGCCAGACTTTGGGCGAGTTTCAGGGAGGCTGAGCAATGCTGGGACCAAGCGGACATATCGACAGTTTCGCGCGTGACCATCTGCCCCCAGGCGACGCCCTGCCCGATTTCCTGCTCGACCGGTTTGATTATCCCGACCGGCTGAACGCAGCAGTCGAACTGACCGACAACATGGTGGAGCGCGGCTTTGGCGACAATACTGCGCTGATCGGCAACGGACGGCGGCGCACTTATAAGGAGTTGTCGGACTGGACCAACCGCCTTGCCCATGTGCTGGTCGATGATCTCGGGGTCAAACCGGGTAATCGCGTGCTGATCCGGTCTGCGAACAACCCGGCGATGGTTGCTTGCTGGCTGGCGGCGACCAAGGCAGGTGCGGTGGTGGTGAATACCATGCCGCTTCTGCGCGCGGGGGAGCTGGGCAAGATCGTCGACAAGGCGGAGATCAGCCATGCGCTTTGCGACACCCGGTTGATGGACGAGATGGCCGCTTGCGCGAAGTCCTCCGGATTTCTGAAAACCGTTGTCGGCTTTGACGGCACCTCCAACCATGATGCGGAGCTGGACCGACTGGCGCTCGAAAAACCTGTCAGGTTCGATGCGGTGGAGACCGGGCGCGATGACGTCGCGCTCTTGGGCTTTACTTCCGGCACCACGGGCAGCCCCAAGGCGACGATGCATTTTCACCGCGACCTCCTGATCGTCGCCGATGGCTACGCGCGGGAGGTTCTGGGCGTCACGCCCGATGACATCTTCGTCGGCTCGCCGCCGCTGGCCTTCACCTTTGGTCTTGGCGGGCTGGCGATCTTTCCCCTGCGTTTCGGCGCAGCGGCGACTCTGCTGGAGACGGCATCACCGCCCAACATGATCGAGATCATCGAGAAATATCGCGCAACCGTCTGTTTCACCGCGCCCACTGCCTATCGCGCGATGATGCGGGCGATGGAGGACGGCGCGGACCTGACCAGCCTGCGCGCTGCCGTGTCGGCGGGGGAGACGCTGCCGGCGCCGGTCTATGACGAATGGATGGCCAAGACCGGGAAACCGATGCTTGACGGGATCGGCGCGACGGAGCTGCTCCACATCTTTATCTCCAACCACTTCGACGACCATCGTCCGGCCTGCACCGGCAAGCCGGTGACCGGCTATGAGGTGCGCATTCTGGACGAGACCGGCGCGGATGCCCCGCGCGGCACGCCGGGGCGTCTTGCCGTGAGGGGGCCGACGGGGTGCCGTTACCTCGCCGATGACCGGCAGGCAGGTTACGTGCAGGACGGCTGGAACATCACCGGGGACACGTTCTGGCAGGATGAGGATGGGTATCTGCATTTCGCTGCCCGCAATGACGATATGATCGTCTCGGCAGGCTATAATATTGCCGGGCCAGAGGTGGAGGCCGCGCTGCTGTCGCATCCCGCTGTCGTCGAATGCGGCGTCGTCGGCGCCCCCGATGCAGAACGGGGCACCATCGTCGAGGCGCATGTGGTGCTGGCCGAAGGGGTCGCGCCGGATGCTGCGACGGTGAAGGATCTGCAGGATCATGTGAAGGCGACCATCGCGCCCTATAAATATCCCCGCTCCGTCAGGTTCATCGATGAATTGCCGAAGACCCAGACGGGCAAGGTCCAGCGCTTTCGCCTCCGGTCCGCCCCATGATGTTCGAACGCCCCCTCAAGGTGCTCTTTCGCCATTGTGACCCGGCGGGGCTGGTCTTCTATCCGCGCTATTTCGAGATGCTGAACGACCATGTGGAGGCATTCTTCGATCATATCGGGCATCCGTTCGAAGAGCTGCACAAGCAGCGCGCGGTGCCGACTGCTGAGGTGTCCGCCACGTTCCACGCCCCCTCCCGCCACGGCGATGCTTTGACCTGGGCGCTGGCGCTGACACGCCTCGGCCGCACCAGCGCGGGAGTTGAGGTGTCGGCCCGCGCGGGGGCAGAGATGCGCGCGACGTTCCGCTCCACCCTCGTGCTGGTCGATCTGAACGGCGCGCCGGTGCCGTGGTCCGAGGCGCAGCGCGGTGCGCTGGCACCCTATGTGAAAGAGAAGGCTTGAATGACACATGACATCATCGCGCCCGAAGGCTGGGCGCCGGCAAAGGGGTATGCGAACGGCGTGCTGACGGCGGACGGGCATCTGTTCATCGGCGGCCAGATCGGTTGGAACGCCGATCAGGTCTTCGAAACCCATGATTTCATCGGGCAGATGACACAGGCGCTGGAGAACATCAAAGTCGTGGTGGAGGCATCGGGAGGGGCGGTAACGGACATCACCCGCCTCACCTGGTATGTCACGGACAAGCGCGAATACCTGGCGCGGCAGGCGGAGATCGGTGCGGCCTACCGGTCCGTGCTGGGTCGCCATTTCCCGGCCATGACCATGGTTGTTGTCGCCGATCTGATCGAGGACGAAGCGCTGGTGGAGATCGAGGCAACCGCGGTGATCGCCCGCTGAAGAGCGCTCAGTAGGAGCGGGGCAACCCCAGCACATGCTCCGCGAGGTAGGACAGGATCAGGTTCGTCGAAATTGGCGCGACCTGATAGAGGCGCGTTTCGCGAAACTTGCGCTCCACATCATACTCCTCGGCAAAGCCAAATCCGCCATGGGTCTGGATGCAGGTATTCGCAGCTTCGAATGAGGCATCGGCGGCCAGCATTTTGGCCATGTTCGCCTCTGCGCCCGGGTTCTCGCCTGCCTCGTAGATCCGCAGCGCCTCCTTCACCATCAACTCGGCAGCCCGCATATTGGCGTAGGCCTTGGCGATGGGGAACTGGATGCCCTGATTTTCCGCAATCGCGCGGCCAAAGACGCGGCGGTCCTTGGCGTAGGCCACTGACTTTTCGATGAACCATTTGGCATCGCCCACACATTCGGCGGCAATGAGGATCCGCTCGGCATTCATGCCGGTGAGGATATAGCGAAACCCTTTTCCTTCTTCCCCGATCAGGTTGGCGGCGGGGACACGCAGGTTGTCGAAGAAAACCTCGGTGGTGGCATGGTTCATCATGGTGCGGATCGGGCGGATGGTCAGGCCATTGCCCTCTGCTGCCGCCATGTCGACCAATATGACCGACAGCCCTGCCGTGCGCTTCATCCCCTCGGTCAGCGGCGTGGTCCGGGCCAGAAGCAGCATCAGGTCCGAATGTTCCGCTCGGCTGGTCCAGATCTTCTGGCCGTTGATAACGAAATCATCCCCGTCGCGCATCGCGGTTGTTTTCAGCGCGCCGGTGTCAGTGCCGCTCGTCGGTTCGGTCACCCCAAAGGCCTGGAGGCGGAGCGTGCCATTGGCGATATCGGGGAGGTATCGTCGCTTCTGCGGCTCCGATCCATGGCGCAGAAGCGTGCCCATCGTGTACATTTGCGCATGGCACGCGCCGCCATTGCAGCCGGCGGCCTGCATCTCCTCCAGCACCGCTGCCGCCGCAGACAGCGGCAGGCCCGCGCCGCCATATTCCTCCGGGATCAGGACGGACAGCCAGCCAGCCTCGGTCAACTCGGCCACAAATTCGGTTGGGTAAGCCATGTCGCGATCGAGCGTGCGCCAGTATTCGCCGGGATATCGCGCGCAGAGCTTGGCAATGGCATCGCGCAGGTCGGAATAATCTGTCTCGGCAGTCATGATCTGGCCCTGTTCTGAAGTCTGGCTTCTCTGTCAAGCAGATGCGTGATTATGCTGCGGGTCAAGACAGGGCGGCACAAGGGGTGCGATGTGACAGATGCAGGCGATGGGGATGGCGGCTGGCCGGGGGCGTTGCACAGGGTGCTGCGCGATCAGGGTGTGCGGCAGATGTCTTATGTGCCTGATGCGGGCCACGCAGCGCTGATCGACCTTTTTGCGGCGGATGTCGATGTGACCTCCAACGTCCTGACCACCGAGGAGGAAGGGGTCGCCATCGCGGTCGGAGCCTGGCTCGGCGGCATGCGGAGCGTGCTTCTGGTGCAATCATCGGGCGTGGGTAATTGCATCAACATGCTGTCCCTGCCGGTGATCACGCAGACGCCGTTTCTGATGCTGGTGACGATGCGCGGCGAGTGGGCGGAGTTCAATCCCTGGCAAATGCCGATGAGCCGGGCGACGGAGGCATCACTGACCGCGATTGGCGTGACAGTGATGCGAGCGGAGACGCCGGAGGATCTGATCGCGGTGGTCGATCAGGCGGCAACCATGGCGTTTGAGTCTGACCAGCAGATCGCTGTCCTGATTGGGCAGCGTTTGCTTGGTGCAAAGAAATGGTGAGCGGTATGGGTGACGAATTGGATCGCCGTGCGGCTGTGGCGAAGCTGCTCGCGGCGCGGGATGGGGCGCTGGTGGTGACAGGCCTCGGCTCGCCGACCTATGACGTTCACGCCTGTGGTGACCGGGACGACAATTATTATCTCTGGGGCGCGATGGGCGGTGCGGCGCTGACCGGTCTTGGCCTCGCGCAGGCCCAGCCGGACCGGCGGGTGATGGTGATCACCGGCGATGGGGAGCAGTTGATGGCGCTTGGTAGCCTTGCGACCATCGGCGTGGCGCGCCCTAGAAACCTCGACATTATCGTGATCGACAACCAGCATTTCGGCGAGACCGGTATGCAGGGGAGCCATACCGGGCAAGGGGTTGATCTGGCAGGGGTTGCGGCCTCTTGCGACTTTGCCGAGGCGCGGCAGATCGAGACGCTGGCGGAGGTCGATGCGCTTTGCGATGCGTTGAAAAGCGCGGCCACCGGCCCCCGGCTTTTTGTGCTGAAGGTGAAGGCCGGGGCCTTGCCACGCTCCCTCGCCCCGCGCGATGCGGTGTTTGTGAAGAACCGCTTTCGCGCCCATCTCGGGTTTGCGCCGGGATGAGTGTGGGGCTTTGGCGGCTGGGGGCGGATCGGGTGGCGGGGCTCATTCAAGGTGCTTAGGGCAGCGGTCGGCACTAGGCGAGCGCTTCGACCGAGTTCATCAACTTGGTTTATTGTGCCGTGCACCACCGGCCTTCCCGCTGCGTGCAGCGTCGCAACGCGCTCGGCCTTGGGGAGGGCCGACCGCTGCCCGTGCTGGTCGCATGGGCTGGGGCAAATTGCAGGATGGGCCGCGTAAGCTGGCTGCCGACTTAGTGAAAGTCCCGTGATTTCGGGATGACCCGCACATCGCGCGGGTGGCGATGGGTTGATTCCGGGATCGGCTTGTTCACTTCGTCGGCACGTGCCATCTGCACCTCCAACGGGTCATTGGACAAACGGTCGATGGCGTCGCTGCGGTCTTTCAGCTGGCGGGCGACCACGTGGATGACGTTCTCGTCGCGCTGGACGATGCCGCTGACCTCGATCAGGCGCGACTGCATGATGACCTTGCGATATGCCTCCATCACCTTGGGCCAGACGACCAGATTGGCGACGCCGGTTTCATCCTCCACCGTGATGAAGCAGACGCCCTTGGCGCTGCCGGGGCGCTGGCGGATCAGGACAAGCCCGGCGAGCGACACGCGCTGTCCGCTGCGCATGTCATTCAGGCGCGCGGTCGGGGCATAACCCTGCTTTGTCATGCTGCGGCGGAGGAACGCCATCGGATGCGCCTTCAGCGACAGGCGCAGGGTCTGATAATCTGCCACCACATGTTCGCAGGACGGCATCTGCGGCAGGATGAAGGGCACCTCCGCCCCCTCGTCGCGGGTTTCGGCAAAAAGCGGCAGATCGGGCGCATCGCGCATGGCCCGTGCATCCCAGAGCGCTTGCCGCCGGTCCAGCGCCACTGACCGGAACGCATCCGCGGCTGCCAGTTTGCGCATGGAGCCCGCATTGATCCGCGCGCGGGTCTTGAGGTCCTTCATATCTGCGAAAGGTGCATCGCGCGCGCTTATGATGCGTTGCCCGGCCTCCGCCCCCACGCCATCAATCTGCCGCAGGCCCAACCGCACGGCAAACCGGCCCGGTGCAACGGGTTCCAGGATATTGTCCCAGTCACTGTAATTCACATCCGGTGCGCGCACTTCCACACCATGTTCGCGCGCATCGCGCACGATCTGGGCTGGCGCATAAAAACCCATTGGCTGCGAATTCAGCAGGGCGGCGCAAAACACATCCGGGTAATGGCACTTGATCCAGCTGGAGATATAGACCAGCAGCGCAAAACTGGCCGCGTGGCTTTCGGGAAAGCCATAATCGCCGAACCCCTTGATCTGGTCGAAACAGCGCCGGGCGAAATCTTCGTCATAGCCGCGCTTGATCATCCGCCCGACCATTTTTTCCTGCAGTGTTTCGATGGTGCCGCGCGACCGGAAGGTGGCCATCGCCTTGCGCAATTCATTTGCTTCCGCCGGGCTGAACTTGGCGGCGTCGATGGCGATCTTCATCGCCTGTTCCTGAAAGATCGGCACGCCCATGGTGCGCCCAAGGATATTGCGCAGCTCATTGGGGTCATGTTCGGGACCGGGGGAGGGGTATTCAACCTGCTCCTTCCCGCCGCGGCGACGCAGGAACGGGTGCACCATATCGCCCTGAATGGGACCGGGGCGCACGATGGCGACTTGAATGACCAGATCGTAGAATTTGCGTGGCTTCAGACGCGGCAGCATGTTCATCTGCGCCCGGCTTTCCACCTGAAACGTGCCGACACTGTCGCCCTTGCAGAGCATGTCATAGACGGCGGAGTCCTCTTGCGGGACCGTCGCCAGATCGAACTTTGTCCCGTAATGGCCTTCGATCAGATCGAAGGCCTTGCGAATGCAGGTCAACATGCCGAGCGCCAGTACATCGACCTTCAGGATGCGCAATTCATCGATGTCATCCTTGTCCCATTCGATGAAACTGCGATCCGCCATTGCGCCATTGCCGATGGGCACGGTCTCGCTCAGCGGGGTTTCGGTCAGTATGAACCCGCCCACATGCTGGCTCAGATGGCGGGGCATGCCGATCATCTGGTCGGCCAGTTTGATCGTGCGCGCCATCAGGGGATCAGATAGATCAAGCCCCGCCTGCGCGGCCTGCTCTGCGCCGACCTCGCGCCCCCAACTGCCCCAGATCGTCTTGGCGAGGGCGGAGGTCACATCCTCGCTCAGCCCCATCACCTTGCCGACCTCACGCACGGCCATGCGCGGGCGGTAATGGATGACCGTGGCGCAGAGGCCCGCGCGGTGGCGACCGTATTTCCCATAGATATGCTGGATGACTTCTTCGCGCCGTTCATGTTCGAAATCGACGTCGATATCGGGCGGCTCCTTGCGCTCCTCGCTGATGAAACGCTCGAACAGCAGATCATGTTGCGAGGGATCGACGGCAGTGATGCCGAGGACATAACAGACTGCGGAATTGGCCGCCGATCCGCGCCCCTGGCAGAGGATCGGTGGGCTGACCTGATGACGGGCGAACTGGATGATGTCGTGGATAGTCAGGAAATACTGCGCGATGTTCAGTTTTTCGATCATCGCCAGTTCTTTTTTAAGGACCGTGCGCACCTTGTCGCTGATCCCTTCCGGATATCGCGTCGCTGCGCCTGCCCATGTCAGCTCCTCCAGATATTCCTGCGGGGTGCGACCCTGCGGTATCGTCTCCTGCGGGTATTCGTAAGACAGCTCCCGCAGGTCGAAATCGCAGGCATCGGCGACCTGCCGCGTCGCGCTGATGGCATGGGGCCATTCAGCGAAAAGTGTGACCATCTGTTCAGGGGACTTCAGGTGGCGTTCCGCATTCGCCTCCAGCAGGAACCCGGCCTGTGTGATGGTGGTCTTGTGCCGGATGCAGGTCATGATGTCCTGCAGGGGACGCCGGTCGGGCGCATGGTAATGAACGTCATTGGTGGCGAGGATCGAAAGACCGTGCTGGCGCGCAAGACGGTCGAGGCGATTGATCCGCGCCCGGTCATCACCGCGATAAAGATAGCTCGCCGCGATATGGCGGAACGTTGGCAGGGCGTGGTTGAGACGGCGCAGGTTCGCTGCAAAAAGGCCGAGATCTTCGCCGGGGATGGCAATCAGCTGCACATCCGCTGAATGGGCCGCCAGATCACCCAATGTGATGTCGCATTGCCCTTTGACCTGCCAGTCACCCTCTGCGGTCTGCATCTTGCCCTTGGACAGAAGCGTACATAACCGGCCATAGGCGGTGCGATTGCGTGGGTAAGCGAGAAATGTCTCGCCCGTGACCAGTTGCAAGCGGCAGCCGATGACTGGGCGCAGATGGGCTTTCAGTGCCTCGGCATGAAGGCGCACGACACCGGCCATGGTGTTCAGATCGGCAATGCCGATCGCGTCGTGACCCTGTGCCCAGGCTGTTGCCACCAGATCGACAGCATCTGACGCCCCACGCAGGAACGAAAAGCAACTCGTCACGCCAAGTTCGACAAAGGCGGCGCGGGGGTTGGGGCTGAACCCATCGTCGGTCAGGGTGCGCCGTGGGCGATGATTGTCCATGTCGGGCATCAGGCGAACATCCCGTGCACGAACCAGCGCGGATCGCCGCCGCGCCCGTCCTCATGCAGCCCTTCGCGGTAGAGCCAGAGGCGCTGCCCGCTCTGATCCTCGACCTTGAAATAATCGCGCAGGCGCGTCGATGGCCGGTCGCGCCACCATTCGGGCGCGATGCGTTCCGGCCCGGCATAGCGTGCGACACGGTGGGTCTGCTTACGCCATACGAACTGCGCGGGCGGCCCCTCGGGCACCGCATAAAGGACGTGCACCTCCTCGGCGGGGGCGAGGAGGCGGATGGGACGCTCCCGCGCCGTTGGGGCCGTCATCTTGGGCGGCGCGGTCAGCGCGGGGGCCCAGTCGATGGCGCGTTCGGGCACGTGGCTTTCATGCAAGACGGGCCGCTTGACCGCATCAGGGCCGAGCCGCGCTGCCAGCCGGTCGATCAGGCGGGGCAGGAGCACATCCTCATCCGCCTCTCCGTCAAGGGTGCGCTGGGCGGTGGCGAGCGGCTCCACCCCCTCGGCCTCCAGCGTGATCAGATCGAACCCGAAACCGGGGTCGATCCGCATCAGCCTGTCATCGAACAGACGGTGGAGGTGATCAGCATCGCGGCTCGGTGCGGCGGTGGCGACGGTGATCGCACTGACCTCGCCATCGCTGCGATAGACCGCCAGATGAAGACGGCGGCAGCCAAGATCCTCTGCCGCCATCTGCTTGCAAAGATCATGGCAAAGCGCGGGTAGGTGGTGGGTCGGGTCCTGAATGGGTTCGGCAAGGCGCAACTGGACGCGCAGCTTCGGGCGCGTCTCGACGCTGGCAACGGGTTCGGCCAGCCTCCCCATGGCCTGATCCAGGCGGAGGAGCGGATTGGCCTGCACCGCGCTTTGGGCAAAGCGACGGGTGAGCGAGAGGCGCGGGACCTTCGCCACCGCCCCGATGGTCTTCAGCCCAAGACGGCGCAGGAGGAGCAGCGTCTCCCCCTCCAGCCGCAGCGCCGCGACGGGGAGGGGGGCCAGCTTGGCCGCGATATCTTCTGCGCCGCAGATCGCCCGAACCGGTCCGAACCGCGCTAGCGCCCAGGCCGATCCCCATGTCGGCGCAATCGCCATCTGCGCGGTCAGACCAAGGGCGGACAGGCGGGTCTGCATGTCCACCAGCATCGCCGCCTCGCCGCCCCAGAGGTGATCGGATCCCGTCGTCTCCAGCACCAGCCCGTCATCGCCGTCCAGAACCGTCCATGGGCACCAGCGCCGTGCCCAGTGCATCAGCCGCTGCAATGCGGCCCGGTCGCCGCGCGGATCGGCATATTCGACCTGTATGTCCGGACAGGCCGCGCGTATGTCGACGACGCGCGCCCCCCTTGCGGCCCCGGCCAGCCGTGCGGCCCGGTTCGTGGCGTGGATCACCGGTCCGTGCGGCCCCTCGGTTGCCAGCACGATGAGCAGGTCATCCGGCGGCGCGTTGCCTGTCCGGGCCTGTTGCTTCTGCCACCGCTCCATCGCGAAATGGGGCAGCGAGATGGAGGTGATCCTTCGCCCGCTCATAGGTCGCAACCCATGTGCCGGGCCGGTGGGCGCGGGATCGAAACAGTTCCACCCGCCAGCGCGGATCGCCCGGAGCCTGCCGGTCGTGCGGCGCGGGCGCGGAAGGGAGCGAGGCAATCCGCCAGCGGTCGCGCGCGGCGCTCAGATCGGGGCTGGCGGCGCGTCGGATCAGCCAGCAGGGGATGCCCGCCGCCTCCGCCCGCAGGGCCAGCCGCTTGGTGGCGGTGAAGCTCAGCGCGGGCGGATCGCCCCAGATTTCTGCCACGACTGCCGACAGTCCCTTGCAGCGCAGCCCTTCCTCCATCGACCAGAGCGCATCGGCTGCCCGGCTGACATCGACCTGCAACAGTGTCCGCTTCGCGCCCATCCCCGGCAGATAGAGCATGCCTGCCTCGCGCCGCGACAGCCGGTCCTGCACCCAGAGGATCGGCCGATCCCGCCTCCGCAGTTTGGCCAGCACGAAGCCCACGGCCCCGGCATCCGCCGCCGTTGCGGGGAACGCTTCGGACAGGATCGCCGCGCCCGCGACGGGGCGTTCCTCTTGGCGTTTCAGACGCTGGATGGAAAGCGGTGCTGACATGCACGACACACATGGCCTCTCATTTGTTCACTATATGTTCTAATTTGAGTCGCTCATTTTGCCAATATGATTCGGGAAAATCAGCGAGCCACACCGCCCGCCACAAGCGCGGAGAGGTTCGCGTCGTGAACCCGCGCTCGACGAAGCGTGTTGAAAACACCCTGAGGAGGGCGCTTTGCCCTAAAGCCTCGCCCTATTCAGGGTCCGGCTTCCGCGGCAGCACATCCCGGAATTCCGGCCATGTCTTCCAGTCCGGCACTTTTGGGGCCGTGTCTTTGGTTTCGAGATAGGGCGACACTTCCCCCTCCCGATGGATATAGCGCGGGCAGTTGGTGAAAATCCCTTCGGCCTTCACATGCACCACCGCTTCCGCACCGGGATAAGCCGCGATCAACGGGTCGTCCCAGGACACCACGGCCCGCCCGTTGACCCTGAGGCGGCGCGGGGTTTCGAAATCGATGAACAGCATCCCGATCTGCGGATTGGCCACGATATTGCCAAGGCTGCGATACATTCCGTTGCCATCCAGCGATGGGAATACCAGCGAGGATGGCCCTGTCAGCCGCGCATAACCCGGCGCGCCGCCTTTGTAGGAGCAATCGGGAAACCCATCCGCATCCGCCGTTGCCAGCATGAAGAAATTACGGCCCTCGATAAAGGCGCGGTCATCGTCGCTGAACGCTGTGCGCCGGCGATGCTCGGCCAGGCGGTCCGCCAGTCGCCTTGTGCCCTGCCGGTCCTGCAAGACACGCATCGCATCATGATAAACCGGCTTGTCGCTCATCTTACGCCTCCCGCACTTCGCAGAACCACAGGAGCGCCAGCATGATGTGATACCCCGTCGAGGCGGGCATATTGCCGGAGATCAGCGCGCCTTCCGCGTCGAACTGATCGAACCAGCCACCGCGCACGGGCGTTGCCAGATAGGTGGCGAAGATCTGATCAAAGATCGCATCGGCCATGTCCGGCCCCACCGCGCCGCGCCGTTCCTGCACCAGTGCGGCCTTCAGCAGCTCCGTCTGCGGCCAGAAGCGCTGGGTCGGCACATCCGGCATCGTGGCATCGGGCAAAAAGCCGTTTTCAGCGCGCGCGGCGCGCGCCTGCGCAAACAACTGGTCGATATCTACGCCCGTCTCCTTCCCGGTCACGCGATGATAATAGTCCAGTAGATAGACCCATTCCGCCATATGACCCGGCTCCACCCTCTGGCCAGTCGCGACCGGCACCCAGTCATCATCAAAATACTCGAAGAGACTGCCATCGGGTTGCAGGAACACATCATGCAGTAACGACAAGCACTCCTCCGCGATGGGCCGGTAGCGCTCATCCCCCGCAGCGACCTGCGCGAGGGCCGCCTCGAAAAGATGCATATGCGGGTTCTGACGGCGTGGCCCGATGCGGCCAAAAAGGTTCTCGCGCCAGCCACGGTCTACTTTCAACCGATCCAACAGCGGCATCAGGTCGGTCTCAGGCGTATGGCCCCCGGCCTGCAGGCTGGCATCGGCCAGAATGACGAAGGCCAGATCGTAAAGATCATGCGGTGCGCTCAGGATCGTGCCATCCGGTGCATGCAGGGCCGCCAGCGCGCCAGTATCGGCCGCCACACCGTCCGCCATTGACTGCGCGAAGAGCTTCGCGGCAAGCGGGCCATCATCGGTGCCGAGAACCTGTGCGGCGGTCGCGAAGACAAACGCCTGCCGGATCGGCACCCGAAACCGCTTGTTCATTGTGGTCAGAGGCTTCGCATCATGGTCGAGCGCCTCCCACACACCGAACCCGTCGCGATCGACGCCGGTGCCACGCCAGAGCGGCAGCGCGTCGGACAGGAGCCAGCGGCGTGCGGCGTCGGTTCGGGTTTCTCTGGTCACGTATTGCCATCTCCTCGACCTAATCCTGCGCCGGATATCCGCCGCGCCATTCTGCATGTCTTGGTCAGGCTTTGCGCCACTTGGCACGGGAGGCGCGGCGTGTATCTGCCCGTGGCGGCCTTTGCTGCGATGTTATCGGCCTTGGGAAAGCCGTGATTGTAGACCTCCGTCACCGCGATTGTATCCACCAACCCGTCTGATGATGCCGCGTCGACCGCGATCAGCCTGTGGGGCTGGCTGGTTTCGGCTTTCAGGGCACGCAGCCATGCCCGCATCATGGCACGCGTGTCGTAGCTGACCGAGATGATCGATGCGGTGCCTGACATGGCCGGTGATGTGACATTTGCCCCTGACATTCCACCCGCTCTTGAACGACAACACGATGGATACGAACCTACTATAGGGTATCGATAGGGTCGAGTTGCCGGATGAAGAGACTTTGCAAATCGATGTGTCAGTGAATGTGGTAGAAACAGGGGGGCGCGACGACATGGTGAAAATCAGTGTCATCATTCCGCATCTGAATCAGCCGGAGGACCTCGCGCGGTGCCTCGCGTCTCTGCATGAGCAGACCGGCAGTTTTGATCTGGTGGAGATCATCGTTGTCGACAATGGCTCGCGCGTCATGCCCACCGAGGTCTGCGCCGTATGGCCGGATGTCACATTGCTGCAGGAACTTGAACCCGGCCCCGGCCCGGCCCGCAACCTCGGTGTGCGTCATGCGGTGGGGGAGGTATTCGCCTTCATCGATGCCGACTGCACGGCCCACCCCGGCTGGCTGTCGGCGATCACTGCGGCCATGGCGCGCGCCGGTCATCGCATTCTCGGCGGCGATGTGCGCATCCCGCGCGGCGATCACAAGACCACCATGGTCGAGGCCTACGAGAGTATCTACGCGTATCGGATGAAGGAATATATCGCCAAGCAGGGCTTCACCGGCACCGGAAACCTCGCGGTGGAGCGCGATGTGATGGCCTCGGTCGGGCCTTTCGGCGGGCTCAACATCGCAGAGGACCGTGACTGGGGTCGCAGGGCCACCCAAAAAGACTTCAAGACGATCTATGTCGAGGACATGATCATCTACCATCCGGCCCGATCCGGTTTTCGCGAACTGACGGTTAAATGGGACCGGCAGATAAGCCACGATCATGCCGAACTGCGCTCGCCGATGGATACGGTAAAGTGGCTGATAAAAGCTGGTCTGCTGATCGTATCGCCCATCGTGGAAATTGGACGGATGCTGACCTCCGACCGCGTGTCCGGACTGCGCGAAAGATGGCTCGCGTTCCTCTGTGTCATACGGATTCGCCTGCACAGGGCCTGGCGAATGCTCACGGTCTTGCTCGCGAAGGACGCAAGGGCCCACAGTAATGCCTGGAACAGGGATTGATGGTCGATCTCAACTTGCATGCACGTCAGATGGTGCAATTTGACCTGGGTAGAACCCTCAGTTTTCGCGACTGAGGGAGCCGCAAGTCCAACCCGCCGAATACGGGCGCATCGCATCGCGCGACGTTGCCCGGGTCTGCCGGAGCTCACGCCCTGCTTTCATCATGTTTTTATCGAAGATTTTTGTTCGACACACAGATTGAGTTCCGCTGCAAAAGCAGGCACGGTCAATGGTGCATGATGTGTTGCGCGCTTATTTTTCTCGCCCTGCGGCAGTGCTGATCTCTACCTGAGGCGGGAAGCGCGGGTGCGCCGCTTTTCTAGGAAACGCGTCAGGTCCAGGTGTCTGGGACAAATCGATTGACGACGACGAGGTTCTGCCTCTAGTCCTGTTTTGTGAAATTGCAGTTCTGTAAATCGAAATCTTCGGGCCTGCACAACATGGGAGAGTATAATGATCAAAAAAACAGTAGCGGGATGCATCGCGGGCGCAGTCATGGCGATGTCCGGTCAGTCGGCAATGGCGGCCGGGCATGGCGAGATCACTGTCGCCTATTTCCTCGAATGGCCGATGCCGATGATGACCGCCAAGGCATCCGGTGCCTATGACGAGGCACTGGGCATGAAGGTGAACTGGGTCTCTTTCGAGACGGGAACAGCCATGTCAGCGGCGATGGCCTCGGGTGACGTGCAGATCGCCGTGAGCCAGGGCGTGCCGCCCTTCGTGGTTGCGGCCTCCGGCGGGCAGGACCTTCAGGTCGTCGATGTCGCGGTCAGCTATTCAGACAACGACAATTGTGTCGTGAAAGCCGATCTGGAGATCGACAAGGAATCCGCCGGCGAACTGGCTGGCAAGAAAGTGGCTGTGCCGCTCGGCACCGCCGCGCATTACGGCTTCCTGCGCCAGATGGACCATTTCGGCATCGATGTCGCGTCCCTGCAGGTCGTTGACATGGCACCCCCGGAAGGTGCGGCTGCACTGTCCCAAGGCGCAGTGGATTTTGCTTGTGGCTATGGCGGCGGTCTGGCGCGGATGAAGGAATACGGCAACGTTCTTCTGACCGGTGAAGAAAAGGAAGAGCTTGGCATCCTCGTTTTTGATGTGACGTCCGCGCCGGCCTCCTTCATTGCTGAGAACGGCGATGTCGTGGCCAAGTTCCTGAAGGTCACGGCGGATGCGAATGCGGCATGGTATGCCGACCCTTCCGACGCAACATTGCAGGTCATCGCGGCTGAGTCGGGCATGGATCTCGATGCGGCCAAGGCCGCCATTGCGACCATGAAGTTTCCATCGGTTGATGATCAGCTTTCCGACGCGTGGCTGGGCGGCAACGCGGCGACCTTCATGAAGGGCGTGGCGGACGTCTTCGTCGAGGCGGGCTCCATCGACAGTGCGCTGGAAAGCTATGAGAATGCGGTGAATACCGGACCTCTGACAGCGGCCAAAGGCCTCTGAACTGATATGAAGATGCGGTCCTTCGGGGCCGCATTTTCGTTACGACATTGATAGATTTGAGGCGGGGCCAACCCCGTCCATCCACCCGCATTGCGCGGACAACAGGTGGAGACCTCATGACCGGGTTATCAATCGACCAACTATCCATGCGCTTTGATTTGCCGAACGGCGATCATGTGCAGGCCTTGCAGGACGTCTCGCTTGACCTGAAGGCGGGTGAACTGCTCAGCGTGCTCGGCCCGTCGGGTTGTGGCAAGACCACGTTGCTGAACATCGTTGCCGGTTTCCTGGCACCGACCGGCGGCAAGCTGGTGCTGAATGGGCACAACATCAAGGGACCGGATGCCGAACGCGGCATGGTGTTCCAGCAGGGCGCGCTGTTCGAATGGATGTCGGTGCGCGAAAATGTCGGTTTCGGCCCTTCGATGAAAGGCATGGCGCGCGGCGAGAAGGCAGGGATTGTCGACCATCTGCTTGATGTCGTGGGGTTGCAGGATTTCAAGGAGAAGGCGGTCTATGAGCTGTCGGGCGGCATGCAACAGCGCGTTGCGCTGGCCCGGTGTCTTGCGAACGACCCGGATGTCATCCTTATGGATGAGCCGCTTGGCGCGCTTGATGCGCTGACCCGCGAAAAGATGCAGTCCCTGGTTCTGAAGCTGTGGAAAGAGACCGGCAAGACCATCATCCTGATTACCCATTCGGTCGAAGAGGCGTTGCTTCTGGGTGAGCGTCTGATCGTCATGGCCCCGCGGCCGGGCCGCATCCACAAGGAATACCGGTTGCCCTTTGCCGAGCTTGGCGTGAATGCCGATCTGCGCGAAGTGAAGAAACATCCCGACTTCGGTCCCAAACGCGAAGAGATCCTCAACATGATCTGGGACATGGAAGAGGAGATCATGGGCGGTAAGGAGGACGCGGCATGATCCCCCTGCTGATCTACATCATCATTTTCGTTGCGGCCTTCTTCATCGTCACCAAAGTGGTGCAGGGCGGGGGCATTGGTGATTACACGTCGCTGAAAACCGTGACTTTCGGTGATGAGAGTGCGGTGCGGCCCAACCGGGCGGCAGGCATTATCTCCATCCTCACGATCTTTCTGATGTGGGGCATTTTCACCGGCTCCAACCTGTTGCCGGGTTTCCTGCATGCGCCGGGCCCTTTTGAGGGCACGACAAGCTTCACCTACACGGCTGAGGCCGATGGCGCGCGCGATGATGCAACCGTCACCGTGGTGGTGCACCCGCGTGAACAGGCCACCGATGCGCCTGAAGTGGAACCTGGAGATGGTTTTGCCAAGAACGATTCTGCCGCCATTGCGCAATGGCGGACCGGTCTCATCCGGGTCGACCGCAATGATGAACTTGGTCGTGATGCAGGGGCAGCGGTGGTCGCGATCAACGACGAACCCATAGCACCGGGACAAACGGTTTCGGTTGATGGCGGGTCCGTGACGCTCAGCGATCGCGGCACGCCCAATTTTGAGCCGACCAAGGGCTGGCAGATGGAGCCGCTCTACCTGCCGTCGCCCGAGGCGGTCTGGGTGCGATCGATCGAGATCGTCACAAACGGGTTCCGTAACTTCACCCTGGTAGAACATCTCGGCTACTCCCTGTTCCGGGTTATCCTCGGGTTCCTGCTGGGTGCGCTTGTTGGCATCCCCCTTGGTTATGCCATGGGGCTCAGCGACTGGTTTCGCGGCTGGTTCGATCCGATCGTCGAATTCATGCGACCGGTGCCGCCGCTGGCGCTCATCCCTCTCGTCATCATCTGGGCGGGCATCGGTGAGGCCGGGAAGATCATCCTTCTGTTCCTCGCGGCCTTGTGGATCATGGCGATTGCAGCGCGGTCCGGCGTTTCGGGCGTGAAAATCTCCAAAGTGCACGCGGCCTACAGCCTTGGTGCCAGCAAGTGGCAGATCATGCGCCACGTGATCATCCCCAATTCCCTGCCGGAAATTTTCACCGGTGCGCGGGTGGCGATGGGTGTCTGTTGGGGCACGGTGGTTGCGGCCGAACTGGTCGCGGCGGAACAGGGAGCAGGCATGATGATCATGACGGCGTCCAAATTCCAGAACACCGATATCGTGATCATGGGCATCATCCTGATCGGTGTGATCGGCTTTGGCATCGACATGCTGATGCGTGCTGCCGAGCGGATGCTGGTGCCCTGGAAAGGCAAGGGGTGATCCCGGCCAAAGGACCGAAGATCATGCGGCGGGCTGGTCGATCGCTGCCGGTGAATGGCATCCGGCCTTGAAACCGAAATGAGGCAGATCGCGGTGGCGGGAACGGACCCCGCACCGCGATGGCGCAAATCAGGGATAAGGGCATGCCGCGCGAGGTTCAGAGTTCCATCGTTGCGAAGAGCGTGGCCGTCATCGACCTTCTGGCGAATACGCAGGGTCGACTGACCCAGACGGATATCGCGGTCGCCACCGGGTTCAACAAAAGCTCCACCCACCGCATTCTGTCGATCCTTATAGGGCAGGATCTGGTACACTATGACGAGCGTGATCGCAGCTATTCGACAGGGCATCGCCTGATCAACTGGGCCCGCGCGGCGTGGGAGCGGATGGATATCAGCCTGATTGAGGATCAGGATTTGATCAATCTCGCCGAAACGACAGGTATGAATGTCGCCTTATCTGTGCGGAGCGAACACACGGTGACCTTCATTCGCACCCGTATTCCGCATCCCTACCGCCTCGCGGTGAAGACCGGTGGCCAGTCTGAATTGCACAACACCGCGGCGGGCAAGGTGTTTCTGGCGCATATGACCGACGAGGAACGTGCCGCCTATTTCAAGGTGGCGGAGTTGGAGAAGTTCACGGAAACGACCCTGACCACGCCGGAGGCGTTGGAGAATGACATGGCCGAGACCCGCGCCCGGGGATATGCGATTTCGGATCGTGAGGAGTTCTATCAGGTCGTCGGTATCGCGGCACCGATACGCGATTTCGATGCGCGCATCCTCGCATCGATCAGCCTTTGGATTCCGCTGCGCGTGGCGTCCCTTGACAATCTTCTGGACCATGCACCGACACTTTTGGCCACGACGGAGGAGATATCGGCCCGGTTTGGTCAGATGGCCTGATCCCTGCAGCGCCGCACGGCGCGGAGGGGCCGAACTGTTCGGCCATTCGATTGTGCACGCGATCACGCATCTGACAGGTTTCGTTTTGCGAAACTGAAATATTGCAATATAAGATGGTGGCATGCTACTGCTCTGCGCGGATGCGCTTTGATTGATTGAGGACCGAGCCATTGACCACCGAAAAGGTCTACTGGAGCCGCACAGCACCCCCACCACCGGAATGCGCAGTTCTTTCAGGCGACCTGACTGCCGATGTGGTTGTCGTCGGTGCCGGCCTGACCGGTCTTCGCACAGCGATCACACTGGCGGAGGCAGGCACGCAGACCATTGTCATCGATGCGCAGAAGATCGGCTTTGGTGCATCGGGGCGAAGCGGGGGGCAGTGCAATCCGATCTGGCGTTCCACACCTGATGAGCTGCGCCAAAAATACGGGGTGGACCAGGCCGATCAGCTGATCCGTACAACCCTGACGGCGGCGGATGATCTGTTTGACGATATCCGCCGGTACGGGATCGACTGCGAAGCTGAACAGAACGGCTGGCTGCAGGCGGCCCATACGCGCAAGGCGGCGAAGGGACTTGCCCGGCTCCAGGCTGGTTGGGCCGAGGCCGGAGCGGCAATCGACGTGCTAACGCGCGAAGACACGCATCGCGCAGTTGGCTCGGATGCCTATGATTTTGCGCTCAATCACGCGCAGGGCGGTTTTGTTCAACCGCTGGGGCTAGCGCGCGGGTTTGCAAAGACGGCGCAGGCGCTCGGTGCCAGTCTGTTCGAAAACACGCCGGCGACCGGGATCGACAGGCAGGGGGCGAAATGGCGCATTGAGACGCCGAGAGGCAGCGTCACCTGCGGTACCGTGATCATGACGACGAATGCGTATACTGACGGCCTCTGGCCCGGATTGCGGGAGACCGTCCTGCCTATGGTCAGTATCGCCATTGCAACGGCCCCGCTGACCGCGGAACAGCAGGTCGCCGTCCTGCCGGGCCGCAAGACCGTATCGGACACGAGGCTTGCGATCTACTTCGCCCGCTATGACGCAGCGAACCGGCTGATTTTCGGCTGTGTCGGTAGTGACGATGCCGTCGGAGCATGGGGCGGGCACAGGCGATTGCGAACCGGGCTGCACAGGGTCTTTCCCGCGCTGAAGGGTATCGACATCGAATGCACGTGGTCAGGCCGTATCGGGGTGACCGATGACATGATGCCCCGCCTGTATGAACCGGCACCGGGTGTGTTGGCCGGCCTTGGCTTTAGCGGTCGCGGCATCGCCATGACATCTGTGATGGGCCGCGCCCTCGCTCGCAAGGTGCTGGGCGGCGGCAACAGCGACCTGCCTTTTCCCGTTTCCCCCCTGTCGCCGATGCCGTTGCATGCCCTCTCCCGCCGGATGGTGCCCCTGATGGCCCCCGCGATGTCGGTCAAGGACCACGCGAGCATAATCTGGGATCGCGCGATGCAGCGCCGCTAAGGCCGTCTTGGAGCCATCGGTCGCCGGCGTTTCCGGATAGTGGCTCTGGGGTATGTCGATGGCCAGCGGTTGTGCCGGTGCGGTGCCAGCAACTCAGTAAATTTTGATAGTGGTGGTATCGTTGGCGACGATAGAGCGGAGAGCAACTGTCCTTGTCTGGCGCACTGATATTTCTGTCTTACAGCAGCGAAGACGCCTCGCTTGCCCGCAGGCTGGCCGTCGATTTGCAGGCACGTGGTGTTGATGTTTGGCTTGACCTCTGGTCGTTGCAGGTCGGCGAGGACATTGCCCCCCGTATCGAGCGGGCGGTCGATCGCGCTGACATCGTTCTGGTTCTCGTATCACCCTCCAGCATTGCATCTGGCTGGGTGGAGCGGGAATGGAGAAGAAAGGGCGTTGGCGAGGGTCGGGTGCTGCCGGTCATCTGCGAGCATTGCGAAATGCCGGACAATATCGCCAGTCAAAGTGTAATCGACGTAAGCGGTGGCGCATATTGGTCCGGGGTCGCTCAGCTAATGGATGTTATCCGGCCTCAAAGCCGACCCGCACCGACAACCGCCCTGCAGGAGAGACGTCATTTTCTGCCCCTGCCGACTCCTGTTCTGGTGGAGGTGGGGCGCGATCTGATACCGACTGTGGATGCCGTCAACGATCCCCGCTCACCCCTGTCTTTCGAAATCGATGCGATGCAGGATCGGCTGTCGAGGTGGTTTGGCATGCCATTTGCGGGCATCCGCTTTCGCGGAACCGACGAAGGGTTGCCACCGAATGTTGCGCTGCTCTTTCTGGAGGATGTCTTCAGGGAGCATGTCCGCATCGAGCCGGGTCAGGACACGGTTCGCGTGCTGATCGATCGACTTGAGCGGCTGATGGCTGATGGTGCCGATCTCTTCATCGACCCGGACAGAGCCGCGCAGATCCTCGCAGAGCAAGGACTGGCAGACCCGACCCCAGCAAGGGCCTGCTGGAGCGAGATTGTCGAAATCATGCGCGAAATGCTCCGTCAGGGATTGCCCCTGACGGAATTCGGCCCTGTCATCAATGGGTTGCCTGAAGGACGCAGCCGCCCCCTCGATACGGCGGGATTTGTGGAGGAAGTTCGTCCGGTTCATGCAGAACGCCTGACCCAACTCGTCATGGGCACCGATGGCAGTGTCCGTGCCATCACGCTGTCGCCCGAAAGCGAGGCTGTCATTTTCGGTGCCATCCGAGACGACCTCCTGTTTCCTGTTCTGACACTCGGCCCCCGATGGACCGATCAGCTTCTTCAGGAGATACGAAGGACATCGCAAACCTCTGCCCCCACCGCGCTTGTTGTCCAGCAGCCGGAAATCCGCCGATTTGTCGAGAGAATGATGCTCTCCAAGCTTCCGGTTATCGCGCGCCGCGACCTTGATCCGGGTGTCGATATCAAACACGCGGGCATTGTCGCGCATCCGTCAGGGAGCGATTGATGGGCGATGTCGTCCGGCTGGATGTCTGGTTTCATCGGAGTTTCTTCGATGCTGCTGCAGATGTCGCAAGTGTCCTGCGCGCCGCGGGTGCTGATCCGGCCTTGCGGCCTTATGCGCGAGGCGAAGTCATCGGCGCATTTGACGCCGATGGCATCATCCCTGTTTTCACGGCCTCCGACATTGAGGCGACATGGATTGATGAGAACTGGCTTCGATACGTTCTCGAAGTGGCCCGCTACGCTGACACGCCGGTTTTTGGTGTCCGTGCGGGCGAGTGCGCGATTCCCGCTGCGCTTTCGAATCTCAGCTTCGCCGACCCCTTTCGCCGCGATCCGGCCCGGGAATACCGGCGGCTCCTTGCCAGCATGGCGCAGGTCTATGGGGCCGACCGTATCAAGGTGCCGAACATCGCAAGCGAGACGCCGACCGAGCCCCCGCAAACCCCGATACGGATCCGCTATGGCGATGGGCTGGCGCATCTCTTTTGCGCCAGCAGACTGAGGAGGTTCGAGGCGGAGACTGTTCCCCTTATGCGCGATGGGTTGTTCCACGAACTTGGCGTCCTCGTGCCAGAGGTGGCGACCTGCCGTGATCCGGGCTTGCCGCCACAAGGCTTCGCGCTTGATATCCACGAGGTTGAGGAATTTCGAAGGACAATTCCCGAAGATGCGGTCTTCGTGAACGCACTCTACCGGGGGCTGGAGGTACGGGGCATAGCGGCCCGACCTGAAGTGAACCCGGCCACAGGTTTCGCCCACGCCTGGGTCGACGCGAGACATGAGGAGCGCCTGCTCGCACACGCATTCACTACCTGGGACGCGACGGGCTGGATCGTCCTCTGCACCTCCGCAATGTTGCGCAACCGGATCAGCGCGTTTCTGGGGCAGGGGGAGGTCGCGGCCATGCTCGACCAGTTGCGCGCGGCCTTCCCGCTTCTGGTCCGAAGCGCCGTGCCGGACAGCGTATCGCTCGGCGTGCTGACGGAGGTGCTTCGCCGTCTTGTTTCGGAAGGTGTCGCAATCAGCAATCTGCGGCGCATCCTGATCTCGCTCGGCGATCATGCTCGCTATGAAAAGGCACCAATGGTTCTGACCGGATATGTGCGGTCCGACCTCAAACATCAGATCCGTCAGCGCGAAGCCAGCGGGCAGCCTCACATCGTTGTCTTTCTCCTCCGGCCGGAAGTCGAAGCCACACTCGTTGATGGACTTGTGGCAGAACCGAATGGCAGTTGGCTTGAGATTGGCGAAGACGGGCGAAAGGCGCTGCTGGCAGCCATGCGCGTTGCAATGGACGACCTGGGCCCCGGCCGCCGACCGCCTGCCATCCTGACCCCGCTGGAGATACGCGCCCCGGTCCGGCGATTGATTGCCGCGCAATTCCCGAACGTGCGGGTCATCAGCTACAATGACATCCCGTCTGACACCACAATCCAACCGGTCGGGCGGATTACCTGGGACGGTTTCGAGCGGCGCGCTGGTGTCAGCTAGAGCATTTCTGGATCCGACAGGGCGAGGCATCGTGCCAGGAATGCGCATGTCCTGATATCGGCAATCGAGATCGAGCCGAAATTCCCTAGCGGACCGGGCGCTCCTGCCCCCTGACTTGCTCAACATTGGCGCGGGCAAAGTCGATCAACGCCTGTGTGTCATCGAAAAGCGGCCATATCCGCGTCGTCGTCTCGAAATATTCAGGCTCCATATCGCTGCCCCCCGAGCCCGTGGCGACTGACATCCCGTCCGGCGAAAAGACGATATCCTGGACATGGCTCTTATGCGGCAGGATGGCGATGGTCTTGCCGCTGGCCACATCCCAGATGCGGGCGGTCAGGTCCTCCGACGCGCTGGCGAGCCGGGTGCCGTCGGGCGAGAAAGCGATCTGCACCACCGGGCGTGTGTGGCCCTTCAATTCTTGTATGACGTCACCTGTTGCGGGATCCCACAGGAGCACCCGGTCATCGCGGCTCGTGCTACGATCCGTCTTGTAGGATTCAGTGTCATAACCTGAAGCAGTTGCGACGAGCCTGCCGTCCGGCGAAAAAACAACCTGGTTGATCATATCATCATGATGCGCGAATTGGGTGATCAGCACGCCAGTATCGGCATCCCAAACCCGCGCAACGTAATCTCTCGACATCAGCCGGAGGCCGTTGGCGGTTTCGCGGCTCTGCTCCTCGATCGTGACGACGGTCTTGGTGTCCGGACTGATTGCAGCAGTGGCGACCCAACCATCATGGGGCCCGAGAACTGAAAGAAGCTGTCCGCCTGGCACCTCCCACAGACGCGCTGTCTGATCATTCGACACCGTCAGCAGACGTTTGCTGTCTTCGCTGAAAGCGAGCCTTCGTATCGGCGCACTATGGCCGACGAAGCGGACGACTTCTCGAAGGGTATCAGTTTCAAACAAGAAAACCTGACCTTGATTGGCCGCCGCGACATACAGGCCATCCGGACTGAATGCGCCGTATCCATCCCAATGGGCAAGGACCTGCCGGGAGCCGAGATCCCAGAGCAGTGTACGATTGCCAAGCCAGGTAATGGCCATCAACAAGTTGCCGTCGGGGCTGATATCAAGTTCAGCGATATCGTAGTCTTCCTTCGCCAGAGTGGCCAGATGCTGACCCGTCTCAACTGACCATAGCCTTGTTGGACCAGCATATCTGACACCACCGACATATCCTCCGCCCGCGGAGGCAATGGTCTTTCCATCCGGTTTGAAAGCTACCGTTCTCACTTCGGCAGGGTGGCCGTGGAAGGATTTCACTGAACCTGCCAGCCGTCGCTGCCAGATGCGGGCGGTCTGATCGCCGGTGGTCAGGATCGACTGGCCGTCAGGACTGAATACGGCGTGTGTGACATCGGCCTCGTGCCCCGACAGAGTTGCGAGCAGGTTCCCGTCAAGATCCCAGATCATCGCTGTGTCATCCCGCGAGGCTGTCACCACCTGCCTGCTGTCGGGGCTGAAAGCGGCATGCCGGACTTCGCCAGCATGCGCATCAAGGATGATTGGCGGTGCGGCGGCCTGCCACGGTGACCAGAGGCGGGCTGTTCCGTCCTTTGACGCGGTGACCACCCATTGCCCATCAGGGCTGAATTCCGCACTGAACACTTTGTCGGTGTGGCCATCGAGAACCACCAGTTCGTCACCCGTTGCTATGTCCCAGATCCGGGCGGTGTTGTCGGCGGAGGCGGTCAGAACATGGGAACTGCCTGGATCGAACGCGACAGAGTAGAGACCGGCTTCATGTCCCTGAAGGTTGCGGATCATGGCACCGGTCGATGCATCCCAAATCGTCGGGCCTCCTTCGAAACGGTTGGAGGTCAGGACCATCCGGCTATCGGGACTGAAAACAGCATGCGTGGAATAGCTGTTCTGGTGCTGAACCTTTGCGATGAGCGACCGATTGACCATGTCGTAAAACGCCGTGCCGTCAAAGCTCGTCGCCGCCAGTCTGGTGCCATCCGGGCTGAAGGCCACATAAAAGCTGCCATCAACGTCGATGGGCATGACGATATTGCCCCCGAGGACATCCCAGACCTGTGTCGTTCCGTCCCAGCCCGCCGTCGCGATCAGGCGGTTGTCGGGGCTGAAGGCGGCATGCATGATCCTTGCCTGGCCGGTGCCGACGGACTGGATCTCCCGCTTTGTCGCGGCCTCCCAGATCCGTGCTGTTCCGTCATGAGACGCAGTTACGATCATGCTGCCATCGGCGCTGTAGGCGGCAAATGTCACACGGTCCGCATGACCGGCAAGCACGTGGACACCGCCATCCAGCGGCAGCGTCACGGCTGCGTTATAGAGCGCGATTTCCGCTTCGGCCAGGTAGGGCCGATCCGGTTCCGCCATCGAGGACGGAAGGGCAGCCAATGCCAGTTCAGCTGCGGTAGCGAAGTCGTTTCGACCAGCAGCGTCGCGTGACTGGGCGACCAAAACGCGCGCCTCGCTCTGCAGGGCGAGAGAGCGTTCAGCCTCGGCTTGCCGCAAAGCAGCTTCGGCGATCTGTTGCTGTTGCATTGCCCATACGCCCGCGCCACCAACGCCCAATAGCCCGACCAGAAGACCTGCAATTGTCCATTGCAATCGCCGCCGCTTAGCCTTTTCACGCCGGACGGCTCTTTCCCGCGCGGCTTCGCGATCGGCGACGCACGCTTCAATATAGCTCAACGCGGTGGGTTCAAATTCGAAGCGCGGCGTGCGCAGCAGGGCCTCTGCCGCCTCCAGCCGTCCTGCCTTGTGCACGAGAAGCTGTGCCTCGCGCCCGGCATGGTCCCATTCTGTTGCGGCTTCATGAATGCTGTCGCGCAGGCGGATATTGTCACGGTCGCTGTCCAGCCACTGGCGCAATTGCCGCCATGAGCGAAACAGCGCCTCATGCGCGACCTCCACAATGCGGTCACGCCCGTCCGATTGCGAGACCAGAAGACGGGCATCCACAAACCGTTCCAGCGTCGGATGGACACGCTGGGGCATGTCACCCCATTTCGCGACCCGGCGGCTGTACTGACCCTGCTCGTTGATCCGCACCATCGACACGAATGCGGTACGCAGATCGTCCATCTCTGACGCCGAAAGCGTGGTCGCCGCCATGACCCCTTCGGCCGCGCGGGCGACGGAGCCTTCCAGCCGCCCAAGATCGTCATATTCCTGCAATTCCAGCAGGTTGTCGTCGCCGTACCGCTCGTAAAGCTCGCGTAGAGTGAAGGCCAGAAGGGGCAGCGCGTCGTTGGCGCCGGTATCTTTGATCACCGCCTGCACCAGCCCGCTGCCAAGCTCGACCCCGCCCAAAGCTGCCGGTCCTTCGATGACCTGAGCAAACCCCTCGCTCGACAAGGGCCCTATCGGCAGGCTTTCGAAGGTCAGATCGCGCATCGCAGGTTCGTTCTGGAACTGACCCAGAAAGTCGGACCGCAATGTCCCGATTGCGATGATCGGGCTGTTCGGAGCCTCCAGCGCTGATCGCAGCATCGCAAGGTACTCATATCGCGGATCGCCCGGACGATAGCCGAGCAATTCCTCAAACTGATCGACGATCATCAGGATCTTGGCCTCTCGTTGACCAGTTGCGATCCGCAGGTTTTCGGCTACGTCCAGCAGCCTTGCGGCGTTCTCGTCGGGTGTTCCGGCATTCATCGTAAGATCGAGAAGCGTTCGGGTATCCGCCGCCCCTTCAATCTTTGCAAAGGCGCTGGCGAGGGCGCGGCACATTTCTCGCATCGGGTCGCCAAAGGGGCGGAACGTGTCAATGACGATCCACCGGCTTGGATCACGTTTCAGCCGGGGCACAAAACCCGCGCGCGCGAGCGAGGACTTCCCGCTGCCGGATGCGCCAAGGATCATGACCTGCCGCGGGCCACCGAAATCACCAAGGCGTTTCAGAAGGTCGAGGCCTTCCTGAATCTCGCCGTCTCGCCCAAAATAGACGCTCGCATCCTCTTCCTGAAACGCCATCAGGCCGGGATAGAGCGGACGCTTGCCATCCCATTGGAACATGTCCGTCGGGTCCAGCCCGGCAATGACCAGCCCCCGGTTCAGGCGGGCATAGGCATCTTCGGTATCCGTCCGGAGGTCGATCCGCTGTGCGCTGCTGAGAACCGGGCGCATCTCGCAATCGGCGATGATGACGGGGAAAACGTGCTTGCCCATTGATTTGGCATGGGTGATCTCGGCAAAGCACCAGTCTGATGCCATCGACGCAGGTGAACACAGCACGACAACGGCCCGGCAGCCCCGAAGTTTGGCGTAAAGCTCTTCCTCCCAGCTGCGACCCGCGGGGATGCCATCGGATGGATCAAAATCGAGGAAGAGGGAGTTGTGACCGAATTCATTCAACCGGGCCCGCATTTCGGCGGCGGCGGCGTTGTCCCTGCTGCTGTGGCTGATGAAGATCGAGCCCACCTTGTCCTCTTTCAGCGCCTACTGAATGAACCATCGATTACGAGACCATGTGATCTGAGAGCATGCAAGCGATCCGAGAGGCACCGTTGCCGGAATGTGTATTTTGGACAATCGGAATGTGGCTTCAGAACCGGCCAGTCAGAGGGTGCTGAAAGCCTATCGATGGGCAAACAGGTCAGCTGCCCGCCGCATTTGTGCTTCCGGCCTCTCCCTCGATAGCGGCGAAGCCCTCGTGGTCGCGGCGTAGCACGGCAAAAACCCGGTCGGCGAAGTCCTCCGCGGCCGACAGATCCCGGGCCTCTATGGCGGCGTTGAAGCCGGGGAGATCGTCGCGCAAGGCGCTGAGCGCCGACCACGTGGTCTTGTGCAGATCCGCGCGCTCGCCATCGGCGCTTGCCTCTCCCCATTTTTCGGCTGCGGCCGTCAGAGCCGGAACACCGACACCGAAGATGGCGAGGATCACAACCAGCGTCCGTGAATCGAGGCCAGTCATAACTGACGCGAGGGCCGCAAGGGCGGCCAGAACAGCCCCGAAGATGATTGCGCGCAGCGAGGCTCTGTCACGGCTTTGCGCACTTTTGTCGAGGTGGTCCAGCTGGCCTTCCATGAAGCTGACGAAGCTCGAACCCGCTTGCGAGAACGTCTCCGCCCCTTTCTCATGTCCGATCTCCAGGGCCCGTCGGGCGAGCAGCAAGCGGCCATCCTCAGCCCGCAGGCGCGCGGCAATCCAGCGTTTGGCGGGGTCGCGTTTGCCCAGCAGGTACCCGCTTCCCGCCGCTGCCGCGAGGCCGATGCTCTGCAGGATGATCAGGCCCGTGCGGCCCGGCCCGTCCGCTATCCAATTGACAAGCGCCGGATTGCTCTCATCCACCGTAGCTTCGGTTCCATAAAGAACGAGACCACCGGCGATCGCCGCCGCAGTGGAGCCGATAATGAAGATGCGTGTCAGCCCCCTGTACCGCGCCTGCCCCGACCGCGCCTCGGCCGCATGGCGCTCACGCTCATCATGGACGCGGGCATAGCGGGGATCTTCGGTGATGAGGCGGGGAAGCGTTGTCACTTGAACATCTCCTTCAATATCGGCGGCCGCGATGCGTCCTCGCCAGACCAGATCAGGTCATCAATGAAGAAGCTATACGTTTTGGTGACCGGGGAGGGAGTGGTCTTTGACACGTTGGCGGCAGAAGGCATCGGCAATGCGCTTGGTATGGCTCACTCCGGAGGGCCGCCCGACATAATTGGCGACACACGAAACCCAATGTCGCGACCGGAAGGATCTTCGGACCGCGCATGACATCGCACCGGCCATTGGCCTGTGGTGGTGTCAGGCTGGCTGCGTCAGCAACGTACTTTCACCCAGCGACACCAAGGTCGGTCCGCAAAAGGTCAGGCTGGCCCCGGAGGCAGTGGCGCGGCTTGCCCAAAAGACGGTGCGAGGGAAGGGCGAACGTGCGTCTTCGAAGCGCGGCGGCGCGCGCATTACGCATTTTACTCGATGATGAAAGGTGAGATATCCGGCCAATGGGCTTTAAGTCAGGCCATCGATGCGCGTGTTCAGAACCTCGGCCAGCAGCGGGTTAGGAAACTTCCGTTTGATCGTAACAGCGCAGAAAACCTCGGTGATCTCGTCGAGCCGCGCCAGCTCCAACAATCTGCCCGAGGCCAGTTCGTCTTGTACGACAATCGGTGGGATAACCGCGACGCCAACGTCTTCGCGTGCCAGCAGCCGCAGCATTGCCATATCGTCCGCCTCGGCGGCAATCTTCGGTATGACGCTCAGCCGCTCCAGCATGGCGTCGAAAGCAGCCCGAAGGGACGATTCGGGTGTTGGAAGAACAAGTGGATGTGTAGCGATAATGTCATCAGCCTCCATTGCCTGCGCGCTTATCCGTTGCGGCGATCCGATCAGACTGACCCGCTGTTCGTCCAGCCGCTGGACAAGATAGGGGCTCGATGCATCCCGCGCCGGCACGAGATTGGTCAACACAACGTCCAGCGACAAGGCGTCAAGCCCCCTGAGTAGATCCTCCTGTGACCCCGAGCGCAGAATGACTTCGACATCGTTCCGGCCGATAATGGGTTTCAAGAAAGCGATCTGGAAGTTGCGTGACAAGGTGGCAAGGGCACCGATCCTGAGGGCCTGACGCTTGACCCCGGCGCTTTTCAAAGTCGCCGAAAGATCTTCTGCCGCCCGAAAGATTTCCTCTGCATGGTCAAGCGCGATGCGGCCAGCCTCGGTCAATATGAGGTTTCGGCCGCTGCGTTCGAACAGGCCGTGTCCGAGCGAGCCCTCCAGCGCTTTGATCTGCGTGGACACAGCAGATTGAGAGATGTTCAGAGAGCGTGCCGCGCCGGTGAGGGTGCCGTCGCGCGCAACGGCCCGGAACAGGCGAAGGTGATGTAGGTTGAGTGCCGGCATACTTTCACCAGATAGAACGGTTTGCAGGAAAATATGAAATTTTCTTGATGCTGGCCAGCCGCTAGATGATGCGTCACTCGTCGTGAGCCGGAGAAAACCCATGCTGCAGGCATTCTCGCTGTCCTATCTAGCACCGGTCGTGCTTCTGGTCGTTGCTGGATTGGCAATAGGCCAACCCGGTCGGCGGCCCGGCATGCTGCCAAGGTGGTCGGAATTTGCCGCGATCGCGTCCATGGCGCTTGCAGCTTTGGGCCTCGTGCAGTTCATCGCGATCGGGTCTGCAACCGCTGCCGTGGGGCTGGCCGGGCTGCGTGTCGATCTGGTGAGCCTTACTTTGGCGCTGCTGGTCTCGTTCATCGGTTGGATCGTGATGCGCTACAGCCGCACCTATCTGGACGGAGAGGAACGGGAGGGCGCGTTTCACGGCCTCATGCTCGCCACCCTGGCCGGTGTCATGGTCTTCGTCCAATCCGGGAACGTCTGGCTGATGGTCATTGCGGCAACCGCCGTCGGTTTGGGGCTAAGGCATCTCTTGCTGTTCTATGGCGAGCGGTCTGAAGCGCGCCGGGCCGCCACGAAATTCGCCCTGGTCTGGCATTCGGGAGATGTCGCCCTGTTTCTGGCTGCGGCATGTCTTGTGTCGGCTTTCGGCACGGGCGATCTGGCAGCCATCGCTGACATCGTGACCGAAACCGGGCTGGGCGCGGCGGGGCATGTCGCTATCGGACTGATCGTTGTCGCCGCAATCCTGAAAACCGCGACTTTTCCGCTGCACGGATGGCTGACCGAGGTGATGGAGGCGCCGACCCCGGTTTCAGCTCTCCTGCATGCCGGGATCATCAACTCGGGTGGTGTTCTGCTGATCGGTGCCGCAGGTCTCATGCAGCACAGTCCGGGTGCAATGGCGGCTCTGGTGATGGTTGGCGGTTTTACGGCGCTCTTCGGGGCGGCGGTCATGTTGACCCACAGTGCGATCAAGACATCGCTCGCATGGTCGACCGTGTCCCAGATGGGTTTCATGCTGTTGCAATGCGGCCTTGGCCTTTGGGCGCTAGCGCTGCTGCATATTGTGGCTCACTCGCTTTACAAGGCCCACGCGTTTCTGTCCTCGGGCGGCGCAGTTACGGCGGTTGCGGCAATCCGTCGGCCCGGCCCTGTGGCGGTGCCCAGTTTTGGTACTGTTCTCAAATCTTTCGGACTTGCGCTGGTGTTGTACGCGATCATAGCGGCTCTGTTCACCGTCATCCTCGGACCGAAGACCGCGCAAGCGCTGGCACTCGGCGCAATCCTCATCTTCGGGGTCGCCTATCTGGTGGCACAGGGGCTGGCAGACATGGCACCGGCAGAACTGACGAGGCGTACTGTGCTCGCATCCCTTGGTGCCGCCATCGCATATTTTTCGTTCCAGGCACTGGCCGAAACGATCTGGGGGCAGGGCCTTCCGGCTGCACCTGATCCCGGACCGCTTGAATGGGCTTTGATTGTTCTGGCGGTCGTCTCGTTTGGACTGGTTGCGCTTGCGCAATCCCTGTTTCCCCTGTGGGCGCATCACCCGGCGACGGCGGGGCTGCGCGTTCACCTGGCCAACGGCCTTTATCTGAACGCCCTGCTGGACCGCGCCATTGGCGGCTTCCGCAACGCGAAATCCGGCTGACATGAAGGAGCCCGCCATGTTCACAAACCCTTTGCAGAGCGCCACGACACCTTCGGCTGACTTCCTCAAGGCGGTTGAGGCCGCCGCGCGGTCGGTGCCCCCGGCTTTTCCGCTGGAGGCCACCGTCGCCGTCAATCCCTTCCTCGGTCAGACCGGCGAAGATCTTGCAACAGCCTCAGCCCGGTTGGGCCGTGTCGCCGGTTTCCAGGCAACGCAGGACATGGCTGCCTATGCCGCCATGATCGCGACAGGTAAAATATCTGACAACGACATGATCGATGCGCTTGCTGCATCCGCACACCCGGCACGGCCGAAGGATCTCATCGCGCTGCAAGCCATCGTCGAGAGCGGCGACCTGCCCGAAATTGCGACACCGCTTCCAACGGTCGCCAACCTCGCCGCCGAAGCGACCGGAACCGATTGGCCTTTGATCATCGAGAAGACCTTCGGCCTCTGGGCAGCCGGGCAGTTTGATCGCGGGCAGGCGCTTTGGTCTCCGAGCCCTACCGCGGATTGTTTTGCAGCCTGGCGGGCATGGGCGGTTCATGATCTCACTCCCGAGATCGCAGGGCTGACAGATTTCTGCGCGCATGTCATGGACGCACCCGATACGACCGAGCGGGCGATTCAGCGGGCTGCTGATGCGCTCGGACTGAAAGAGGCCGCCGCAGAGACCGCATTTCACCGTCTTTACATGGATCTTGGCGGATGGTCGCAGCATGCGCGCTGGCTGCTTTGGCAGGCGGAGCTTGCGGGTGGAACAGACCGGACGCTCGCTGATATCCTCGCCATCAGACTGATCTGGGAGGAAGCGCTTTTGGCGCATGTACCGGATATTGCCGGCATGTGGGCTGAAACAGTCGCCTCTCATGCCGTACCGATCGAGCCGACCGAAGGACAAGTGGCGCTGGCCATCCTTCAGGATGCCGCAGACCGTGCGCACCAGCGGCGTCTCATGGCTGCGCTCGACGGGGTCTCTCCCAAGGACGAGCGGCCTTTTCTACAGGCTGCATTTTGCATCGATGTACGGTCTGAGGTGTTCAGACGGGCCCTGGAAGGCATCGATCCGTCTATCGAGACCATCGGGTTTGCCGGCTTCTTTGGTTTGCCAATCTCGCACAGGGCAGAAGGCTCCGACGTGGCCGGGGCACATCTGCCGGTACTTCTGACCCCTGCCGTCGAGACGACAAGCCATGTCGACGAGGCCTCAGAACAGGATATTCGGGTTGCCGCCCGTGCGGTGCGCGCCTGGGGCCGCTTTCGCCAGGCTGCCGTGTCGTCCTTCGCTTTTGTGGAGGCAGCCGGACCTCTCTATGCCGGGAAATTGGTGCGGGATGCGCTTGGCCTCGGTGGCAATAAGGCCGGGGCCAATCCCGCCCCCCAGGTGATCGGTGGCCTCTCAGCGGCAGACAAGGCGGACACTGGCGCAGCCGTCCTGAAAGCGATGAGCTTGACCGAGGGTCATGGCAATATCGTCCTGCTTCTTGGGCATGGCGGGCAGGTCACGAATAACCCGCATGAAAGCGCTTATCATTGCGGTGCCTGCGGCGGCCATACGGGCGAGGTTTCGGCACGGCTGCTCGCCGCGCTTCTGAACGATCCCGATACCCATGCGGGCCTTGCCGAACGGGGCGTGACACTGCCCGATGACACGACATTCGTTGCGGGTCTTCACGATACGACGACCGACGAGATCGAGCTTTACGACACAGATACCGGCTCCAGCGATCTGCGTAAGGTGCGCGACTGGATGAAGCGGGCGGGCCGCGTGGCGCGGGCCGAGCGGTCAGCATCACTTCCGGGCTCAACGGCCGATACT
Source organism: Pseudomonadota bacterium (assembly GCA_039030855.1). GTDB lineage: Bacteria > Pseudomonadota > Alphaproteobacteria > Rhodobacterales > Rhodobacteraceae > Pikeienuella. The sequence goes on along the minus strand of JBCCDJ010000001.1, from coordinate 87,366 downwards.
GTTGCTGCGCGGGCGCTGAACTGGGCAGAGGTCAGGCCCGAATGGGGTCTTGCAGGATGCGCCGCATTCATTGCGGCCCCGCGCAAGGCGACTGCCGGCAAGGATCTTGGTGGGCGTGCTTTCCTGCACAGCTATGATTGGGAAGCCGATGATGGCTTTGGCACGCTCGAGCTGATCATAACGGCTCCTGTTGTCGTCGCCAGCTGGATTAGCCTGCAATATTATGGCTCCTCCGTCGCGCCGGGGGTGTTCGGTGGCGGCAATAAACTGATCCACAATGTAGTGGGTGGCATCGGCGTGATTGAAGGCAATGGCGGAAGGCTAAGGCCAGGACTACCCTGGCAGGCCGTGCATGATGGCGAGGAACTGATGCACGAGCCGCTAAGGCTCTCGGTCCTGATCGAGGCACCGCGTGAGGCCATCTCAGATGTGCTTGAACGGCACCCTGATGTCCAGGCGCTGTTCGACAACGGCTGGCTGCATCTCCTCACCCTGAAGAACGGCGAAGTCGATGCACGCTACCGTCCGGGGCTTTCGTGGGAGATGCTTGGCGCGACCGAGCTGGCCGCTTAGTCCAGCCTACGCCCTGCGTGGCCAGTTCCGGGCGAAGCGAGCGGAGCTGTCGTTCGATCAATTGTGCCGATCGCCAGCGCGTTCTTTGGCGACAGTACAAGCATGCGCCAGTTGCTCACCCCGCTTGCAGCATACGAAGGCGAGACGCGCACGACACCTGTTTCGGTCCCCACCCCCAATGCGCCAGACCGCCCCGCCCGGTGAGCCGGACATCCGCGCCATTTGCGCTGCTGGCATCTGAACTCAGTCGGTCTGACCTGATCCTTCGCATTCGATCTTCAGCGTTTCGTGAAGCAAAGCGTCCAGTCCGGCACGACGTATCGGCTTCGTAAGGACGGCATCGAAGCCCGCTTCCAGGCATCGACGCCGATCTGCGTCCATTGCATGCGCGGTTAGGGCGATCAGGGGCGGCCGGGAACCGCTACCCCACTCCGCGCGCAGGTGCCTGGCCAGGGTGTAGCCGTCCATATCCGGCATGGAGATGTCCGAGACGATCAGATCGGGGGCAAGGCGACGGGCCGCCTCCAACCCGGCCGCGCCGTCATTCGCCATCTCCAGCCGAATGGGTTTCCCGCGCATCATGGCGGCAAACAGCATCCGATTGGTACGGTTGTCATCGACCAGAAGCACCAGCGGCAAGGACGTTTCGTCGCCCACTGGAACGGTCCCCGCGCGTGACGGATCGTCTCGCTTCCTGGGGGGCACGGGGCAAAAGGTCGGCTGCTGTGGCTCAAGTGCCGAGCGCAGAGCCGAGTGAAGGGCGTGCGCTCGTACAGGTCTTGAGAGACAGGCGTCGAAGGGTGTGTCCTCGCCTGCATCTGCATCTTTGGCCATGGATGCTCTGCCGAGTGGTGCAAGGGCAATCACTGGCAGCTTGGGGCGGAGACTTTTGAATCTGATCGCCCGGGCCAGTTTGATGCCATTGACCTCTGCCGCGTCGAACTCAGTCAGCAGAGCGTCGAAAGAGGGGTCCTGCGCAATTGCAGCCAGCGCGTCGTCTTCAGTGGTCTTGACCTCGACATGACCGCCCCAACTTTGGATCTGCGTCGACAGAGCCGCGCAGGCCAGCGGATTGCCCAGAACGACAAGGAAGCGCCGCTCCAGAGGTTCAATCAAGTTCACCGTTGGCTCGACCATCTCGTTCACGGGTAATCGGATATCGAAATGAAAAGTGGAACCTTGTCCCTCGACGCTTGTCGCGCCGGCCTGGCCGCCCATCAGCTCGATCAAGGCCTTCGAAATCGCAAGACCCAGCCCGGTTCCACCGCGACCGCCTACCGTAAGGGTGGATTGCTCAAACTTGCCCCACATCCGCGCAAGCTGCGATGCCGGGATGCCGCAGCCCGTATCCGCGATCTCAAAGCGCAGCGCCACCATTCCGTCAACGGAGGCATCGGCACAACGAACGCGTATCACAACATGCCCCTGATCGGTGAACTTCACAGCGTTTCCGGCAAGGTTGGTCAGCACCTGTCTGAGGCGGCCAGCATCCGCCGTCACCCCCTCCGGCAGGGCCGGCTCGATGTCGACGACCAGTTCGACGCCCTTCTCCGCCGCGCCCGCAGCCAGCAGCACTGCCACCTCCTCAATCACCTTCCGCAGATTCGTTGGCGCAGGATGCAACTCAAGATGCCCGGCCTCGACCTTGGAGACATCCAGGACATCGTTGATGACCGCCAGAAGGGCATCCCCAGAAGACTGGATCACCTCCACATATTCCCGCTCTCGCGGTCCCAGATCTGCCTCACGCAGCAGTTCCGCCATGCCGATAACCCCGTTCATCGGGGTGCGGATCTCATGACTGATATTGGCGAGAAATTCCGACTTTGCCCGCGCTGCGGTTTCGGCTTGTACTTTAGCATGCGCGAGATCGCGTGTGGCACGCCTGTTCTGGAGCATCGAAAGCCCCAGATGCCAGACGAATACAAGGGAAGTGACAGAGGCGAAAGCATAGCTGAGCCAGTCATGAGCGCCCGGCATCCCCAGGGTGCTGGCCCGTACAAGCGGTTCGTCCACAAAGGCCGAAACCGCTGGCAGGATCGCGAGCGGTAAAAGGTGAGCCAGGATGTTTGGGACCGCAAGCCGCGGCGTTGGACTGTAATGCAACCAGATATGCTGGGCATTCGCGACCAGCAGTATCGTCGCCGTGATCGGGCCAGCCACGCCGCCGAATACCCACCAGGCGGGCCCAAGGCTGGCATAGGTCAAGCTGCCCTGAAAACTTGCGAAGGGGAGCCACCGCATGAGTATGTCTTGCCGCTGAGACCGAGGAGGAGATGACAAAACCGCGATGGTGTATATCTGTCCGAGAACCTGACCTGAAAGAAGAACAAGCAGGCAGCTGAGGGCAACCGTCGGCCCTGCGAACGGCCAAAGCGCCAGCGAGAAACCGATGCCAACCGCGCAGCGTTGGACAAACAGACGGCGGTCGGTCACGAGCACGTCGCGCAGCATGGTCGTCTCGGTCTGGCCCACTGTATTTCTCCGGCTGTTGGAGTTTGTTATCAGCACGTGGTTAATGGCTGGTAACTCTGGGATTGGTAGAGACGCCATAACCTCATGTGGCAGGGCATATGCAACTGCACTGCAGAACCTTTGAAAAAGGGTTATCATATCGAATTTCCAACGACACAGCATCGGATTGGCGCATTGAGCCTGATTGATCCTTCGCATTTCGGCCTGAGTCGCATTCAACTGGCGCTTGCACGCGCCCTCTGGCAAGGTCGCCGCTGGTCAGGTGGCGGAAAAGGTGCCGCATCACGCGCCATCCTTGCGGGCAGTGCGTTCATCTGGATGCCAGATAGGACCAAGAGGGATGCGCATTCGTCGACCTCACGAAGCAGTCATGACGCGAGCAGGACCACTTCATTTGCTGGTCGCGAGGCAAGGTGTGCCGGATCGCGCCGGGCCAATAATTTCAGCGTAAATCTCCTGTGTTCACAGCGTAATTGCGGTTACGGAGGGTGCTTCACATCAGATCAGCGCACGCTCAACTACAGCTGATTTGGTCTGCCCGTGAAGATGATGCGGATTCTGATATGATCGAAAAATTATCTTGCGTCGCAAAACAGATGTTGCCAAAGTTTTGATAGGTTGCGTAGGGGTTTGAAATGTCGTGTGGAGTTGAGGTTGCAATGGTGGAGCGTGCAAGTGCCGGTTGAACGCAGGCGACTGCTTGGTGCCATGGCTGCCACGGCAGCGGGAACACTGGCGACGCCTGCTGTGGCTCAGAGCCGGGTGCGTCTAACGGCATCGACGCTCTGGCCGGAAGCGGATGCTGGGCCGGGCGCAATGGTGCCCCGACTAGCACGACGAATGGATGTGCTGTCAGGTGGACAGATCCAGCTTGAGGCCACTCAGATCACTAATCCCGGCCTCGACGCCTATGCTGAAGTTGCCCGCGGCGATGTGTCTGTCTGTTTCGCAAATGAAGAAGACTGGCTGGACCTCAATCCGGCCTATGGTTTGTTTTGCGGCAGTCCGTTCGGGATGACAGCAGATGAGTTTGAAGGCTGGATCTACTTCGGTGATGGCGAGAATGTCTGGGCACGGCTTGCGGCGGAAAGTGGCGTGAAGCCGATGCTGGTTGGCGATATGGGTCTGATCCCGACGATGACCGACAAGCAGGAGCAGGACCTGACCGCGCTGTCCGGCCAGACAGCGCGAGCAACAGGCTTTGCCGCCCGTTTTTGGGAGACGATGGGCGTAAAGATTGATGCGCAGTCGAATACGCTGGTCGATGATCCCGATATCGGCAGCTTCGCAAACTCCGGTCCCGATATGCGGGTATTGTCGCCGTCCGTCTCTCGCCCGCATTACGCGCTTTCGGCAAACTTCAACATACCAGCTTTCGAAGCGCTTAGTGAGGAGCACAAGGGCCTTGTGCAACTGGCCATTCGGGGGGAGCACATGGCCCAGCGGATAGATGCTGAAAACGCCAAACGTCAGGTGGTCGCGACGCCCGCGGTCAACGTGTCCGATTTGGTATCAACGCAGATGGCCTTGGCAGCGAAGGAGTTGTTGTCGACGATCGATGACGCCGGGGCCGTGGCCAGGGATGTGTTCTGGTCGCATCAATTGCATCTGGAGGATGCGCGCGCGTGGAGCGAGATTGGCGAGGGCGCATATCTGACAAAACGTCATGGCAATGCGGGGTAGGGGCAGCAGTGGTGGATACAACACGCAGAACTGTGCTTGGCGCGATGGCCGCCGGCCTTGCCGCCCCCGCACTGGCGAACAACGTAAGGGAACTGCGGCTGGTTTCGACCTGGCCTCTGCAGCTTGATGGGTTGGGCGATGGCGTTTTGCGCGTCGCAAAGACGATCACCGATCTGTCTGGCGGGCGCCTCAAGGTGACCGTGTACGGGCCCGGTCAACTGGTCGGTCCCTTCGATGTCCACGATGCCGTCGGTGCTGGTGATGCGGATCTGTATCACTCGGCCGAGTATTTCTTTCAGGGCAAGAGCCGCGCGTTCAACTTCTTCACCACCATTCCCATGGGGCTGTCGATGATCGAACACGCCACCTGGATCGCGAAAGGTGGCGGACAGGCGCTCTGGGACGAACTGGCGGCCGGCTATGGCATCAAACCACTTGCATGCGGCGGTACCGGCCCGCAATCTGGCGGTTGGTTCAAGGAAGAAGTGAAGTCGGTCGAAGACTTCCGCAATATCGTCATGCGTATTCCGGGTCTGGGTGGCGTTGTCGTCGAACGCTTTGGTGCGAAGGCAATCCTTTTGCCGCCTAACAAGATTGTGGGTGCGTTTCGTGACGGCCAGATCAACGCGATGGAATGGGTCGGTCCCTGGAACGACCTTCACTTCGGATTTCAGAAGTTGATGCAGACCTTCCTCTTTCCGGGCTTCCATGAGCCGGGCTCGATGACCTCTCTGGGACTGAACCTGGAATTGTGGAACGATCTCGACCCGCAAGACCGGGCGGTGATCACGGCCGTCGCTGAAAGCGAGACATTGCTGCTGACCTCAAGCTTTCATGCGAATAACAGCTTCTCGTTGAGGCGGCTCGCGACCGAATACGGCACGACGCCTTCCGAGATGCCGACAGACGTTTTCGAAGGGCTGGCCGAGGTGGCCGAACAGGTCGTCGCCGAAGTCGCTAACGACGATGATCTTTCTCGCCGTGTTTATGAAAGTTACGCCGATTTCCGGGGAACGGTCGCAGGTGGTGCGGCCGCCCGAGAACTAGCGGCGTTTATTCGACAGCGGAGCCAGAGTTCTAATGTGCTTTAGAGCCTGGTCGCAGTGGGAAATGAGTAGGGGTTGATGTCATGCAAATGAAGAACGTTCTCAGTAAGATCGGGTCAACTTTTCTGGCGATTGCATTGGCCTGGCCGGCCGCCGCCGATCTGGTTGAGATTCGCACGGCACCTGATGGCATTGTTCTTGTCAGCGGTACGATTGTCGATTTTGACAACGAATTCCTAACCATGAACACTAAGCTGGGTGTTGTCCGCGTTCCGCGTGGATCGGCCTATTGCGACGGCGACGCCTGTCCAAGTGCCAATCAGGCAATCAACGTCGTCTCCAGCCCATCGGAGGCCAGCATCGTTGGGTCTGAGACGATCGGCAACGACCTGCTGCTGTCCCTCATCCAGGCTTATGCCGCGCGGGAAGAAGCGTCGATCAACATGGAACTGGCCGCCGAGGAGCGCAAACTGGTCTCCACGCTGCAATCCTCCGACGGGGATGCCGCGACGGTGAAACTTGGTCTGGAAACGTCTTCAGCTGCATTTGACCAGCTTTTGCGGGGTGAGGCGACACTTGCCCTCACCACCCGGCAGATTACGGATGAAGAAGCGTCAGCGTTCATCGAGGCAGGCCTGGGCGATCCGCGCCTATCGGGCCGTGAGACGGTTGTCGCTCTCGATGCTCTGGTGATGGCAACCTCGGCGGAAAACCCTCTTACCAGTCTCACCCTGCAAGAAGCGGTGGGTGTGATTGCGGGCCGTGTGACCAACTGGTCTGAACTTGGCGGCCCGGATTCGCCTATTGAACTGCTTTTGCCGTCCACCACGAGCGAAGCATATCAGGTTTTTTCCGAAGAGATCATGCGCCCCTTGCGCTTGCGCCCGTCCACAAGTCCCACCGCCACACTGGAGAAAACCGATCTGGCGCAGCAATTGTCAGGCAGGCCGGCGGCGATTGGTCTTACGACCTTGTCGGGCATCGGGTCTGCACGCCCGATCCCCCTGCGGCTTGCCTGTGGGCTCGTGGCGCAACCCAATCAGTTCTCGGTGAAGGCCGAAGACTATCCGCTGACCCGTCGCGTCTATCTTTACTCGCGCACTCCGAACCCCGAGGGAATTAGCGGTGCCCTGTACGAATTTGCCACCTCTTCGGAAGGGCGGGCGCTGTTCGCGGCTCTGGGCTATATCGACCAATCCACAACATCGCTGCCCGTCGAAGAACAAGGTGTGCGGTTCCTTTCAGCGATCATGGCGCAGTCTGGCGCAGCAAACATAGAAACATTGCAGACGATGGCTTCGGAGATTCTATCCGCCGAGCGCCTGTCGACAACCTTCAGGTTCGATTCGACCGGTGAGGCTTTGGACAGCCGCGGAGAGCTTGATGTTGAACGTCTGGCCGATCTTTTGCGTGATCGCTCGGCAAACAGCGAAGTTATCCTCTTGGGCTTTACCGATGACGTCGGTCGCAGTGACATCAATCAGCTGGTGGCCAAGGACCGCGCGGATTTGGTGCGCGCACAGTTGCTTTCGGCACTTGGAGACAGTCTGCCCAGCGACAGCATCAAGTCCATCGGCCTCGGGTCTACGGCTCCTGTTGCTTGCAACACGGATGTCAGTGGTCGCCAGGCCAATCGCCGCGTCGAAGTCTGGATCAAAGGCTGACCGGATATTGAGAGGGCTACAGGGCCTCCCAAACCAGAAACAACGAAACTGGAACGTCAGGCCGATAGGCGTCAGTTTCGCCGGAATGCCGGGCGTCCAGCCTGCGCGCGCTTGCGAGGCGATGTCTCGAAGCGCCATCCGAAATGCACCTTTTCTGGCGATTGTGTGTTGGATACCAAGAGCTGCCTTGGTCGCGTGGACGATCTTGATCTGAGCGACAATGCGCAAAGCCTTGGTGCCTTGCCAAGGTCATGCGTTCACGCATCTCTCAACCACATACGAGCTGGTGCCCTACGCTTCGCCGCGTAAAGGCACCAGCACATGATGGCGTGATATCAAAGGCTCAAACGTAGTAGCGACCCGGTCATGCCCACTCGTCCTGCGCTTGGGCACCATTACCGATCAGCTCAAACCTGACGGCATCGGCGATGACCGTCCCATCGGCGTTTTCGGCACCGAAGGCGACGAACAACGTATCGCCCGCGCTGGCATCGACTGTATCAAGTGTCGTGTATTGTTCCACCGTCGCGTCCATGTTCAGCCCCTCGAAGTCGAAGGTGGTTTCCGCGACGCCGAAGAAAATGTCGATATCGGTCGCCTGGTTGCGGCCAGCGGGGCCGCCTTCGTCGTTGATGTTGCGAAGCGATACTTCGTAGGTGCCGGATGTCAGAGCCTCCGCTTCATATCGGATCGACGCGTCTGATCCAGCGGCGGCGAAGAGGAAATCATCTCCGAGGAACCCGCCGATGCCGGTGGTGCTGGCGAAATCACCCGTCGTCACAGCGTCGTCATTGTCCACAATGATCAGGCGATCCGCGATAAGAGACGCGTCATAGGCGCTGTAGCCATCGACACCGATCTCTCCGACGCGTGTTTCTCCGTTCCGGGTCTCCTCCACCAGGTTGAACGCTGTGGCGAACGTGGCTCCTGTGGTTCCTGCGGCGAAGAGGCTCGCGTCTTCTGTCACAAAGCGCGGGATCGTGGCATCAAACTGGCCGTTATGCCAAGATCCCAGCACTTCGCTTATGCCGCCACCGATTGTCTTCAGAACCGTTCCCGGGTCCTCGGTTTTCAGGCCAAGGACAACGAATTCGGCACCATCATTGATGATCTTTGCCTCCTGCCCCAGGATCGCGTTGTCTCCCTCCAGGTTGATATGGCGTCCGTAGGCCTTCTGATCGTTCAGTTGGATCGCGTCACCGATGAAGTTTGCGAAAAACACATCGCCCTGATCACCCTCGGCGACTGCCTCGTAATTTGCCTTGGTGATGTCACGGAGCACCAGGGTACGGTCGCTGTCGTGGATGAACGCGGTCGGCGCGGGCGTGAAGGACGCATTCACACCCTCCATGATCACTGTATTCGGTGCGCCGTCGGCAATGCGAAACTGCGTGCCGCCGCCCAGCCGCCCGGCGTCGGAGCCAATGACCCGCTCGACATTGCCGCGTATGATGATCTCGCTTTCGAACATCCATCTTTCCTCGGCGGCGGGGATGTAAATTGTCGTTGCACCGGAATCGATGGCCGCCTGCAGGGCCGCAGACGCATCAACCCCCGCAACACCGCCAAAATCAAGCGGGCTCGCCCAATTGCCAAGGTCGGGGTCAAGCGGGGGCTCTGGGGTCTCCTTCATCTCAAGTCCGATGCGCGTGTCGGGGCTGTCGAAAAGGCTGTCGGCACCGCCCCGCCGCGCAGCCTGATCGCCCGTCCCGAAATATTCCTCGATAAGATCGCCCTCGATGTCGCCATTGCCGAAATTCTGCAGCAGCTGCGCGTCGACCGCCTGGGCGAACCCTTCTGTTACGATGTTCTCTGCATAGAGAAAGCGGGTATTGATGATTGCGGTCTGGTCCGCTGCTTCGGATGTTGATCTGAAGCTGCTGTCGATAATGACGGCGCGTGATGACTGGTCGGCATTGATCAGGCCGATGCCGGGCCCCTCATAGTCGATCTGCCGCGCGAACAGGCCGTCGGCACGACCGTTGTTTATGCCAACCTCCTGCCCACGCAGCACGACGTTTTCCAGCGTAACGCTGTTGCCCTGGTTGCGGTTATCGATGCCGAGCGCAAATCTCTCGATGGTCACATCCTCGACCAGCATCGGCCCGGTTTCGCCTGTTGTCAGGTTGAGGCCGAGCGCACCGCCTTCGCCCGAACGAATGGTCACATCGCTGATGGAGGACTGGTTGTTACCGACAAAAGACAACCCGACCGCATTGGTGTTCCCCGTGCCGATATCGAAGGTCACATCGAGAATACGGTTGTTGAACCCCTGCGCGACGCCCGCCCCATAATCGAGGATGGCCCCCTGATGGTCGAGGTCATCGGCGAGCTTGAAGATCGTTCCTTCCTCGCTTTCACCCTGAATGGTAATGAAATTCGGTACCGGTACGCCAACACCGTTTGGCGGGGTCAGGGTGTCCGAGATATCGTAGATACCATCGCGGAAATAGTATGTGACCCGCGTCTGAAAGGCGTCGAACAGCGCCTGGATCGCCGCAGTGTCATCAACGCCATCGTCGGCGATGATCCCGAAATCCGCGACGTCAACGACACCGAAGGGCTCCGGGAAGGGAAAGTCGCTGGACGGCGCGCCAGTGAAGGAGAAATCCGCCGCATCCAGTTGATCCGACGAGATCTTGCGAAGCTGCACTTCGGCCTCGCCGAGGCGGACGATCGTGCCTGCCCGGTTTTCAATGAACTGAAGATCATCAAAAGTGCCATCAGCGATGTCAAACTCGATCCTGTCGATCCCGTCTTGAAAGTCCTTTATGAAATCCGATCCGCCGTCCTCACCAAGGATGAACACATCCGCGCCCGCGCCCCCGGAAAGAGTATCGTCGCCGGTGCCCCCTTCCAACACATCGTCGCCCGTGCCGCCATTCAAACGATCGTCACCAGCTCCGCCGCGCAGGATGTCATTGCCGCTGTCCCCGCTCAGCCCGTCATTGCCGTCCCCGCCTTCCAGCAGGTCTTCGCCGGCACCGCCCCTGAGACTGTCAGCGCCACTCCCTCCTTCGAGGGTGTCATCACCCGCACCGGCGCGCTGATTGTCGGCACCGTCGCCGCCTTGAATGAGGTCGTCGCCCTCGCCGCCCGTCTGTCTGTCGCTGCCGGCACCGCCGATCAGTGTGTCGTCCCCGGCGCGGCCATTCTGGATTGTCGCCTCCAAAAGACCGGACCCATCGAAAACGTCGTCACCTATGCCGCCGCTGACCCGCTCAATGCTGCTCGCGGCCTGGTCCACGACCACGCCATCTTCGCCTTGGACGCAGAGGTGGTCATTGCCCGCGCCGCCATCGATGATGAGGTCCTGAGCATCGACGCGAAGCGTGTCATCACCGTCGCCGCCAAACAGCTCATCCGCGCCACCTCCGCCCGACAGCACGTCATTTCCCGTACCTCCGTCAAGCGTATCATCACCGTCGCCTGCGAAGAGCCGGTCATTGCCTTCATCACCCTGCAAGAGGTCATTGCCGCCGCGGCCGCGTATCGCGTCATTGCCGCCAAATCCGCGAAGTACGTTGTCAGTGTCATCGCCGGTCAGCCGGTCGTTGCCGGACAGACGATCTGCCAGGGTCTTATCAATTTCATCGGTGGCGTGGGTGAGGGGGGTATCGGACATTGGAGCTCCTGCAAAAAACGGTCAAGTCAACAACACACCCCAAGGTTGAAAGGCGTAGCACGGGCTATTCCCTTGTGGATCATCAACTTTTTGTAAGTATCGAAAAATTCCATATGAGCGGAGCGTTGCCGCTTTTGTGGAAGCGACACGGCATTCCAAAACTGATGGCCCGGTATCTGCAGAGCCCGGCCGACTGATGGCGGGAGCCGCGTTGCTGGACGAAGGCACTGCTTGAGCACCAGCCAGCAAGACAGCAGCGCAGTCTACCCTGACCGCTTATCCAATGCGGCGACCAGGTTCTTCAGGCGGCTGATCTCGTTAAAGCTCACCAGGTCTGACGGGCTCTTTCTCACCGATGGACGAGAGTTGTTTTCAGGTCGGGAAGGAAGAACCAAGGGTGGCGGATCGCCAGTCATTCCCACCGGAGCAAACTGAAAAATGCCGGACCCCGTAGATCGCATCACATACGCCCCGCGAATCCACGTCGAATGCTGCTTGAACAGGATGAAATGCTCGCGCCGCTTCGCAGCTCGCAACGGCAGGGTAGCGGCAAGTTACCCTGGCTGTGTTCAGTTCGTCGCCACACGCCTTTTGGCCAGGCGCTCGCCAACACGATCTGTGTGTCGCCAAAATATTGTGTCAGATGATAGAGATTTTAACACTTCATTTTATACAACCTGTTGAAAACAAAAAATACTGCGGTCTATCAATGACACCAGATTATCGCTTTTTGACAGCTTGATTGTCGCTTTATACATCGATTTGTTCTCAGAACGTGGAGACATGACGAACGCAAGCTACGGTCTGAACGACCGCAGTTGGATTCCAACAATTTCAGGGCTTCAGTCTTTATCGCTTTTCGCGCGCGCCGAGACTCTCTTTGATGACGGCAATTTCTTCCTGAAGGAGCGTGCCGGTATAGGCGATTGACGTTTCATGGCGTGCATATTGCCCGCGCCTGTCCGCACTGAGCCAGTTGTATGATCCGATGCACAATTGATCAGTCCCGACGATGAAGATCTTACTGTGAAGTTGGCGCACGTCATGGGTGCTGACACCGGCTTTTGAAAGTGCCGCTTTGGCTGTCTCAAGCTGAGATGCGCCACTTGTATCGGTTGTTTGGTTGAGTAGCGGGTCGACGAACACATCAATGCTGGCGCCGCGTGCAGTTGCTTTTTGAAAGGCATCAAGCAGACCCACACGCTCCATTGTTCTGGCAATGACCCAAGGGCTGACAATCGTAAACTCACGCGCCGAAGATGAGAGCGCATCGATCATATATCGGTCGTGTTCTGCTGCGTCGCGCAAAGTCGTTAGTGGTTGATTGGCTGACTGCAGGTCGGCGCGCGGCTGGGGCGCAAAGTCCAAAGCCGTGCCCTTCGATGAGAAAAGAACATCAGCCAGTACAGATCGTGGTGCCCTTTTCGCAGCTGATGAAAAGACATCCATGTCGCCAAAGACGAGGAAGCTATCCTTCGCGCGTGACACAGTCACATTGAGCATGCTGGGTGACATATCGATAAATTGCCCGTCGGCATGCTTGGAATAGACCGGCGAAAAGATCACGACTTGCCGTTCGGCCCCCTGCAAGGAATGGACCGTGCCTATGGTCATCTGTTGCACATCAATCCCGCGATCAGCACAGGCGCGCTTTATCTCCTGAACTTGCCTGCCGAAGGGTGTGACGACTCCAACAATATCTTCCAGCTTGGTTCCATACTGCTGCTCGAGATCGTCCTGGTTGGAGGTCAACCAGTCAGCGATTGTCGCTGCTTCCGTTGGATTGGCACGGCTCCCACCAAAGCTGAGTGACAGCCCATCAACGTGCAGGTAGCCCATGGATGGAGCCACAAGATTAACGGGTGCCGCTCCCCTTATCGGCTTAAGCGATCCCTTGTAGCAGAGCGTGTTGCAGAAGCTGATGATTTCGTCATAGCAGCGCCGATGTTCAAACAGATAAAGCCCCCGCTCCAAGTCTGGATAAGGCTCGTACGGGCACGCCTGTTGGGCGAGTTGCATCACACTCCCGCCAACGCTGCGGAGGCCGGTATGTGACAGCTCCGATAGCTCACCGTCACTATAGCTTTCTTGCAGAAAACCAGTGCCTTGCAGGTTGCCGATGTCGACCGCATTAGACACGGATGCAATTGGCTCAATCTGCTGCGTATCACCGATCATAAGGGCCCGCTTGGCTAAAGCAAACGAGGGCGCGGCAACTTCGGGCAGGACCTGACCCGCTTCGTCCACGATCAGCAGATCGATGAAATCATAGAGGTATCCCGTCTTCCAGTCTCCGCCCGATTTGAGGCCGAAACTCATCTTTCCAGGCAGGCTGGCAAATGTAGACACCGCGCACGGCGTCAGCATCATGCGTCGGCGCCAACGCGGCTCGACAGTTTTACGACCTGTCTTGCGTCTAGAACCGACGATGTCGTCAAGGTCTTCTTCCATTGTAAGCAGCCAGCGCCCCTCCCAATAATGGCAGGCCAATTGGAAGAGACGAAACCGCACGTTGCAGTCAGCAAACCTATCAAGCTCTACTGTATTTGATGCAGAAACATTTGGCGCATCCAAGTCTTCCACCGTCTGGGTCCACTCCTGCTCAGCCTCTTTTAAATCCTTAGTTGCGGTTTGCGCTGTTCGGTATGCCGTCTCGGCTGTCTTTGCCGCAGCTGTCGCCGATCTGAGTCTGTCTTGAAGCATCGGAGCAATCTCCGATACAGAGCCCAAGCCAACGGTATCAATGGTGCAGCCAATGTCACCCAAAGCTGCGCGTGCTTTTGCCAATCGCGTGCGGGCGACTGCTGGAAGAAAACTCAACAACGAAAGCCAAATGGATTCATCCGCCTGATGTTTCGTCCATCCAGATTCCCATGACGCATGGCGTTCCTGATTGGCGCGGCTCTCCGATGCGCCATGCTCAAGCTCCTGCTCCGCGGACACAGGGTCGTCTCCCAGCAATTCCTGGACCTTGGCTGTCGCCGTCATCACCCTTGTGCGTGCCTTGTCCGTAATGGACAGCTTTCCAACGTCTTGAACGATCCGTTGGTGAAGCGCGGCTACGATCTCCTCTAGATCTGCATCGGCGTTGTTCGGAAATGCCGCTCGTCCAGCTGTTAAAAATGCTGCTTTCGCCCTTGCAAGGTAGTCGTGGCTCTCGACCTCCTCAAAGAACCGCTCGGTTTGGTAGGTCCGCGCCGCCTCTGCCTCTTTGATCTTGGACGGCAGATACAGCCCATAGCTCTTCAGATCAGGTAACCAGCGACCCGCAAAAGGCCCATGGCCTTCAGCGAAGTCCTTTCCAAAGGCGTCGATGATGTTTGTGACGGCCTGATTGTTGGTCGAGGCCGCAACAATGACGGGTGGCGCCGCTCCGTGGAGTGCCGCGCGTACCCAGGCATCGGCGATCACGGATAGAAGTAGAGTCGTCTTGCCGGTCCCTGGCGGGCCATTCACGGCCACCACATCACCGGTCTGACCGGTGGCGACATATGACAAGACCTGACGCTGATGATCCGCCAATGGAAATGCGTCGCTGGCATGCCCAAGACGATTTGCCAGTGCCGCCTCGACATCAGGTGAAAGTTCCTTAGTGGTTTGCGAGGGGGCCGCCATTCGTTTGAGCAGAGGCGCCTCCGGCAGGTCGTCTATGAGCGCGTCATATAGGCCGATGATTTGCGCGATGGTGGCAGCTGCCTCACTGGCCACTTCCATGAAACCCACACCGGCAGAAACATAGTTGTCGTCGCCTGCCGGCCATCCTGGCGACACTGCGTCAAGCATGGCACGGCAGTGTTCAAGGTATTGCGCCCAGATGGGCGAATTCTCATCAGGTGAAAAGGGGGATGCAGCCAGAAAGGCGTCGAATTCGTCTAGGTTCCCCAACGAGAATTCGTCGTTTGGGAGCGGTTTGAGCAGATCTCGCGCAATGACGTTCCGTGAAGGTCTAATATTGCCGTCACGGTCAACCGTGGCCTCTGTCACGACCGGTGCGACGAGTTCGGGATATCCGCTGAGGATCGTCGCGCCGTGCGACACCTTTCTGGCCGTTACCATGGGCCAGAGTTGAACAGGCATGGTTTTGATATCTGGCTTCTGTCCTTCAAAAACTTTCGCAACTTGGTTTTTCGGCAAAACACCATCGGCCAGAACATCTTTGGACAGCTCAATGAAGTCTTTGCGATAGCGCTGTTTGAAACGTCCTCGTCCCAATGCACCATCAGCGAGCGACGCCCGCCAGTAGATTAAAGACTTTTCCAGATCACGCTTCATTGCCTTTGACCAATCTGACCGATCACACCTCTCCGCAAATCGACACAAAGTAATTCTTCAATACAATCATAGGCATAAACTGGTTTTCCTGTCAGGAACAGTGTCGGCAGCACACGGGCATCACGCAAAAGGACCTATACCTGGCCATCAGAGCGACCATCTTGGGATAAGTCGTGGTAGAGGTCGTAGAGCCCCTTCGCCTTCATGCGCCGCACCAGCGAAACACGGTGGAGTGCCTGCTCGATTTCATCCTGATTTCGCCTGGCATAGGCATCGCTGATGATTTTCAATTGAGCGTCCATGTCGTTTGCAAGAGCCTCATCGCTGATATCATTTTTCATTCACGTCCTCACTCCTGGGGTGTGATCGGCTGGTTTCCCGAAGTCATGTTGTTGAGATCCAATCTCACCAGGTTGAAATAGCTGCTCCAAGTCCGGCGTACGCAGATAAATCTTGCTGAACCGGTCACCAAGCGGCAGCGGTTCAATCCCAGACTTTTCGAGCCTGGTTGGCGACATGTTTTGCGTGTGTTTGCGCCGCGTGAGCCATCATGCCCGAAGTCGCATGTACGCCCAGAAATTCGGATAAGGCGTCAGAGCTGATCAAAGCCATCGGGCGACGGGATCGCGGATGTCTCACCATGCTTGATCGCAGCAACGTACGTCTCACCAGCAGGGTCACAGTTGGATCGTTGACGCGTAAGAGGCGCTTTACCTCCTGTTTTGTGTGACCATCGTGAGCTGGCTCCTGAAGCTGATCACGCAAGTCTTCGAGAT
This sequence comes from Pseudomonadota bacterium, assembly GCA_039030855.1. Lineage (GTDB taxonomy): Bacteria > Pseudomonadota > Alphaproteobacteria > Rhodobacterales > Rhodobacteraceae > Pikeienuella. Next base: position 71,252 of record JBCCDJ010000001.1, on the reverse strand, counting down.
CGGCGAAACAGTCTTTGATGCCTTGCGCGCAAGGCAAACGACACAGCGACAAAAGCCTCCCGGCTCTGGCGACTTCAATGATTTCTTCGAAATAGCATTTCGAATGTGTGCAAAGCTTGAAGATAGGTATGTGACCTGTCGGAATCTGCGAAAGAATACGAGCGTGTGTAAACACAGAATTCCTGAAGTCGCTCATGTCTTCTGGGTGGTAGACAGGGGCCATACTTGGGAGATCGAAACGAGGTGTCAGTATTTTCGATTGCGCTAGTCGTTGAAGGGATGGCCTCGAGATACCCAAATGCTCCGCCGCCGCTTTTGGCGGAATACATTCTGCGAAATCCCGGAAGATCGGGTCATATCTAGGGGCAGAGAACTCGATGCGGCTTGGTTGGCTCGCTGCTCCCAGATCTAAACCGATGGCCAGCCGCGTCATGCGGGCAAAATTTATTCCAAACTGCTGCGATGCAGTCGATAGGTTATGAATCTGCCGCACCTGACATGTTCGTCCAAAGATTTGGTCACCCGCCCCAAACGGATAGGTCTCGAATGCAAATTGCGCCGCCACATCCAGCAACTTGGCAAACTTGGTGTCACGATGATCAATGCGTGCCAGCCAACGCGCCAGTGCGCCAAAGTCGGCGTGGAATCCGGGATTTAGACTAACGGAACTCTCCCGAATTCCGCGAAATGCGGTTCTAAGCGCATTGGCGCCAAGGGAAAACATCTCAAATGCCGCAGTGAGCGATTCAGCCATCTGCTCACCGCTAAGCTCTGACGGGTTGGACTGCGACCCAAACCGCAGAACGGTGCCGAGGCATAGTGCGAAACGACTGGTGATATCCAAGTCAAATTGATCGCACCATGCATCTGTTGCGCGACCTCTGATCCGGTCTGCCAAATAGACCGGCCAGCGTAAGTCGTAGCTTTCAACCTTTCTTGACCCAGCCGCGGCAACAATTTGCTTCCAGTGATCCTTTATGCGTTGATAAAAGTCGTTCTTACATCTCGGATACTCAGCTTTCGGCAAAGTGAGCATCAAGCCTCCGTGAATGTGAGAAATCTGATAGTGATTGAGCAACCATTCGACGCGACAATGGCGTGAGAGTGGTCACCTGGCATCCATGTCTTCCAGCAAACACTGCGGACAGACTTTCAACACACCTCTATCAAGCGTCTTCGCCGTCAGATGTTCGCCGTTCAATTCATAGCTGTGGTGGTCAGTACTGCGGACGGAAAACGAACTCATATCGCTGATCGAAAGCCCAGCTAAGGACGCTGTATCTGTGAGTTCGGCTTGATCGCCGCTCGTGATCGCCTTCCAGGATAAATTCATGTCGGCACAGAAATCTTGAGCGAAACCGGCACCGTTGCGAGCGGCGATCCTGCTGACGATCGAGTGCGCGGCGCCCTTGACCCAGCCCCCTGAATTCAGGCCACTGAGGTGTTAGTAATCCGTCCAAGCAAAGGATGGACAATGAAACGCAGATTTAGTGACGAACAGATCATTGGAATGATCAAGGAATACGAGGCGGGTGTGAAAGCGCAGGAGCTGTGCCGGAAGTACGGGATCAGCGATGCAACGTTTTACAAATACAAAGCCAAGTTTGGCGGGATGAACGTGTCGGATGCCAAGAAGCTGCGGGCGCTTGAGGACGAGAATAATCGTCTGAAGCGTATGCTGGCGGACGCTATGCTTGATAATGCTGCGCTGAAGGATCTCGCGACAAAAAATTACTGACGCCTGATGTGAAGCGTAGAGCTGTGTCGGACGTGATGGACCGGCATGGACTGTCTGAACGTCCGTTGCCCGGCAGGCGATTTGCAAAGCAAATCTGCCGAGAGGGGGCGTGTGAGCTGGCGGACCTTCACAGGTCTGTCTTTCAGTACCAAAAACAGGACCAAGGCGATGATGCCTTGCGCAAACGGCTGCGCGAGCTGGCGAATGAACGTCGCCGGTTCGGATATCGCCGCTTGGGCATTTTACTCGCCAGAGAGGGTTTTGAGGTGAACCATAAGAAGAGGTGAACCATAAGAAGCTGTTCCGGCTCTACCGCGAAGAAGGGTTGGCTGTGCGGCGCAGGCGGTCACGCAAACGCGCATTGGGCACACGCAGGCCTTTTCTGGTGCCTGATCGCGCCAATCAACGGTGGTCGTTGGACTTCGTGTCTGACGCCTTTGAAGATGGGCAGCGGTTCCGAGTGCTGTGCATCGTGGACGATTGTACGCCGGAGGCGCTTTCCACTGTCGTGGATCGTTCCCTGTCTGGTGCCCGCATGACCCGTGAACTGGATGAGTTGATCCGCAGGCGCGGCCAACCGGACATGATCGTCTCAGACAATGGAACCGAAATGACATCGCACGCCGTGCTGAGGTGGTGTCAGGATACTGGCGTCGGCTGGCATTACATCGCGCCAGGAAAGCCAATGCAGAACGCCTTCGTAGAAAGCTTCAACGGCAGGCTCCGCGAGGAATGTTTAAACGAGCACATCTTCGGCAATCTCGCCGAAGCCCGAAAGATCATTGAAGCCTGGAAAATCGACTACAACACAGAACGACCACACACATCACTTGGCGGGCTGGCTCCGGTCGTCTACGCCAATCTCGACCGTGCCACCCGGCCTGCCTCGCTTGAGCTCCGCAAGGGCTCCGCTCAGCAGGCCTTGACCGCAACCATATCAACAGAAAGAAACAGGAACGGATTCTACACCTGACCGGCCCGGATCAGGGGGCTGGGTCACGACCCTTATCTCAACCAAAAAAGCAACGCGGACTGATGGAGACATCTTAGACAGAAACTCGCCAGTGCTTGCTCTGCGTCAGCGTAGGTTCAGTACGCACCATCTACAACGGTCTGAAGTAGCTGAAAAAGCGATGAAGTTCTGTCACAAGAGACAAGCCACGTGTCATCTCATATGAAAGGATTTGGTACGCCCTACAGGATTCGAACCTGTGACCCACTGATTAAAAGTCAGTTGCTCTACCAACTGAGCTAAGGGCGCAACGGGGCGGAACATAGCTATGGTTTGGGGGAGGTCAAGGTCCAAAAGGACTGCTGGTCAGGCGTTTTTGCGGTGCGGCGAACATATTGCCCGCGTAGAGCGGTGCGCGTCTCAGGAGAGCGTGGGCGCGGGCACCCGGTGCGGGCGGGTTTGGGCCGCTGCCAAAGCGGTAACCGAAGAACGCCAGCTCAAATGCAGCACTTCGCTCAACCATGCGTTTCGTATCGGCATCGTAATAGTCACATGGCGGTTCCGGCCTCGTGCGGCGGTCGCTTTTCAGGCGTGGAAGGGTGGGGTCTGTCATGCCCAGCGCCTCTGCCAGTTCGGCGAAGTCTTCGGCGATATGTTCGAAATAAAGGATATGGTCGATGACATAGCGCGTGCCTAGCAGCAGCTTGTTCATGTTGTTGGACGGGCCCGCGGTGCCTAGGAATAACCGGAAACGGGCACGCACGTCATCAAAGGATATCTCGCTGATACCGCTGCGCTCCTCCGGCGACATGCGCGAGTGGAACATAGACACCATCCGATCATAGGGGTTCCTGACGGTCGTGATACGGGCATAGCGGTTCCATATCTGCCGCCCGATCCCACGGCGAATGGCGCGCGCGCTCATGTGATTGCGCCAGAGCGCCCCGGCGGAGGCCCGGCCCCGCGCGCCGATGATCCCGTCCTCGCTGATCGCCATCGGGCGGTAATGCTGACCGGTCAGCGCGCCTTCGGGGGCGCAGAGCCCCTCAAGGGCCACCTCTATCGAAGTAGATGCGGTCTTGTGCGTTTTCAGGAAAATGAACCCGGCGCGGTGGCTGATCAGTGTCATATGCCGGGTCTCATCATTGGCTGGCTCTTTACCGTAACGGTCTCTATATAGCCGCGCATGATTAAGCGCGAGCAAAGAGCCGATCTGCCCTTCGTGAAAATGCACGGTTTGGGCAATGATTTCGTTATCATCGATGCCCGAGACGGCGGCGATGTGATGACGCCTGCGCTGGCGCGTGCAATCGGTGATCGCCATCGCGGTGTCGGCTTTGACCAGTTGGCGGTCATCCGGCCAGGCACTGATGCCGATGCGGACCTCGTCTTCTGGAACGCTGATGGCTCCACCGCCGGGGCGTGTGGGAACGCGACCCGCTGCATCGCGAAGCGGCTGATGGCGGAGCGGGGTCAGGATCGTCTGACATTGCGGACGGAGCGGGGCAAGCTGGCATGCTCGGCCCTGGCCGATGGCCGGGTGCGCGTCGATATGGGGGCACCGCGCCTTGAATGGGATGCCATTCCGCTGTCGCGCGCGGTTGATACTGCGGCGCTGCCGCTGGACGGCTCGCCGGCCAGTTGTTCCATGGGCAACCCCCATTGTACGTTTTTCGTAGCGGATGCAGGTGCCGCACCCCTGGCCGGGCGCGGCCCGGAGGTGGAGCATGATCCGCTTTTTCCCGAGCGCACCAATGTGCAGTTCGTTGAGGTGATCGACCGCACCCGCGCACGTGTGCGGGTGTGGGAGCGGGGCGTGGGCGTGACGCTGGCCTCCGGCTCCTCTTCCTGCGCTGTGCTGGTCAATGCCGTGCGGCGCGGACTGATGGAGCGGCGCGCGACGCTGATCCTCGATGGAGGAGAGATTGAGGTCGAATGGCCTGATGAGAGTAGCGGCGTGTTTATGACCGGCCCGGTTGCCAGCGTGTTCGAAGGACATCTCGATCCCGGTTTTCTGGAGGCGGCGCAATGAACGCCTTTTCGAAACCACCTGGTGCGCCGGTGTTCGAGACCTTTGGCTGCCGCTTGAATGCCTATGAGACAGAGGCAATGAAGGCGCTGGCGGCGGAGGCGGGCCTGACGGATGCCGTCGTCGTCAACACCTGCGCGGTGACGGCAGAGGCCGTGCGCAAGGCGCGCCAGCGTATCCGGCATTTGCGCCGCGAAAACCCCGAAGGCCGGATCATCGTCACCGGCTGTGCTGCCCAGACGGAGCCCGAGACCTTCGCCGCGATGGAGGAGGTCGATCTGGTGCTCGGCAATCTCGAAAAAATGCAGGGCGTGCATTGGCGGGAGATTGCAGCGCCGGATTTCCGCCCGCCGACCGAGAAGATCATCGTCGATGACATTATGGCAGCGACGGAGACGGCAGGTCACCTGATCGATGGGTTTGGCACCCGCGCGCGGGCTTATGTGCAGGTCCAGAACGGCTGTGATCATCGCTGCACGTTCTGCATCATTCCCTATGGGCGCGGCAATTCGCGGTCGGTGCCTGCCGGGGTCGTCGTGGATCAGATCCGCCGATTGGTTGATGGCGGCTATGGGGAGGTTGTGCTGACCGGCGTTGACATGACCTCCTGGGGCGCTGACCTGCCGGGCGCGCCGCGCCTTGGTGACCTGGTGCAACGGGTTCTGAAATTGGTGCCGGGGCTGCGCCGCTTGCGCGTCTCTTCCATCGACTCGATTGAGGCGGATGAGGCACTGATCGACGCCATCGCATCCGAGCCGCGGCTGATGCCGCATCTGCATCTCAGCCTGCAGGCCGGTGACGACATGATTCTGAAACGGATGAAGCGACGTCATCTGCGGGATGATGCGATCCGGTTCTGCGCCGATATGCGCGCGGCCCGGCCCGATATCGTTTTTGGCGCAGATATCATCGCAGGTTTCCCGACCGAAACCGATGCGATGTTCGAAAACTCGCTGAAACTGGTGGAGGAATGCGGCCTGACCTGGCTGCATGTTTTCCCCTATTCCAGCCGCGAGGGTACACCCGCTGCCCGAATGCCCGCCGTCGACGGTCGCCTGATCCGTGAGCGCGCCGCACGGCTGCGCGATGCGGGCGCGCGGCGGGTGGACGCTTATCTGGCATCGCAGGTCGGGGCGGTGGCCGAGGTGCTGATGGAACATCCCCGGATGGGTCGGAACGAAGGTTTCGCTGAGGTGACCTTCGATAGTGATCAGAAGGTCGGCGCGATTATCCCTGCTCGGATATCCGGCAGGGATGCGCGGCAGCTGACCGCGACTGCGATCTGACCGGCGGCAGGTTTCAGGGCCGCCAGAAGGTCGGAGTGAAAAGGACGAACACCGCCAACAGTTCCAACCGCCCGATTAGCATGGTGATGGCAAGCACCCATTTCGCGCTGTCTGGCAGGCCCTGAAACGTGCCGGCAGGTCCGATCTCGGGGCCAAGTCCCGGCCCGATATTGGCAATGGCGGAGGCTGCGCCCGAGATGGCGGTGATCGTGTCGAGCCCGATCATGGAGAGGATCACCGCAACAGCGCCAAAGGTCAGGAAGAAGAAGAAAACGAAGCTCATCACCGATGAGATGACGTCTTCCTCCACCGGTCGCCCCGCGTAGCGCGGCGTAAACACCCCGTGCGGCATATGCAGCCGGTTGATCTGGGTGACCACGGCGGCAAAGAGAACCTGATAGCGAAACACCTTGATCGAACAGGATGTCGATCCGGCGCAGCCGCCGATCAGCCCGATGATGAAGATCAGCGCCACGGGAAAAGCGCCCCAGTTCGAATAGTCGGCGCTGGCATATCCCGTGCCGGTCAGGATGGAGACGACATTGAAGAGGCTTGCGCGGAACGCCTCTTCGGAAAAGGACCCGAGGCTGAAGCTGCGATAGGCCGCCATTGCGATCACTGCCGCCAAGGCCGTGCCGATGAAGGCATGGATTTGCGGGTCCTTGAACAGCGGCCGTGCAGAGCCGGCCATGATCTGGACGAAGCGCACGAACGGCAATGCGGCGAGGATCATGAACACGACGGCCAGATATTGCGCCATGGGGCTGAATGCGCCGAATGACGCATCCCGCGATGCGAAACCGCCGGTGGAGACCGTCGTCATGGCATGCATCGTGGCGTCGAACGTGCTCATCCCCGCTGCGACGTAGGAGACCGCGCAAACCGCTGTCAGCCCGACATAGATCCAACTGATCGACTGCGCGATCTCGGCGGCACGGGGCAGGATCTTGCCGAATGTGTCGAAGCTTTCGGACTTGAACAGCTGCATGCCACCAACCCTGAGGGTGGGCAGGAACGCCATCGCGAAGACGACGATGCCGACGCCGCCGAACCACTGCAGCATGCCGCGCCAGAGGTTGACGCCTTGGGGCAGTTCGTCGAGCCCCCTGAACACAGTTGCGCCAGTGGTTGTCAGACCGCTCATCGCTTCGAAAAACCCGTCGACATAAGACGCATTGGGTTGGCCGAGCACGAAGGGCAGGCCGCCGAAGACTGGCAGAAGAAGCCATGCGAGCGTGGTGAACAGAAACGCCTGCTGGATCGACAGACCTGCCGTGCGCCTGTCGGCACAGGCCGCGGCCATCGCACCCCCGGTGAAGACCGAGATTGCCGCAGAGACGGCGAAAGGGTCCCAATTGGTGCCTTCATTGGCAAGGTCGGCGATCATCGGAACGATCATGGCGCAACCAAGCGCAACGATCAGAAGGCCAACCACGTAGCCGACAGGGCGAAGGTCTAACATGCGGCGGAGCGTTGGCCGGGCGCGGCGAAGCTGTCAAGCTGACCGGGGCGACAAAAGCGCCACGGGCGCACAACATCGGCGCGGCGGCAGGAAGTGCCGGAGAGAGCGGCGAGGTCAGCCATCGACCACATGGACCGGTCGCGCCCCGAGGCTGACATCAACGATGGATTTCAGCGCTGTGCGGGCAATCTCCTCAAAGCACTCATCGGTCCAGCAGAGCGCATGGGCCGTGATGATGGTGTTGTCCATGGTCAGGAGCGGGCTCGCCGCCGGTATTGGCTCCACCTCCGTCACGTCGAGGCCAGCGCCTGCGATGGCACCGCTGCTGAGGGCTTCGATCAACGCTGCCTCGTCATGAATCGGGCCGCGCCCGACATTGACGAAAAACGCGGTCGGCTTCATCGCCTTGAACGCGGCGGCATCGAAGAGGTGACGCGTCTCATCGGTGAGAAGGCAGCAGTTGTTGACCACGTCTGCCTCCGCCAACAGCACATCCAGCGGCACCTTCTCAGCACCGAGGGCGGCGATCTGCGCTTCCCCTACGTAAGGATCGGCAGCGATGACGCGGTCAAAGAAAGGGCGGGCGAGGCGGATCAGCTCCGCCCCGATGCCGCCGGCACCAACGATGCCGAGCGTGCGGCCAGTCAGGCCGACGCCCATATGATCCACCCGATCATTCCAGCGGCCGTCGCGCACCAGCCGGTCCTTGGTGAAGATCTTCGTTGTCAGCGCGAAGATGAGCGACAGCGCGGCGACGGCCACGGGGCGGCGGATCGCGAAGGGCGTATTGGTCGTCAGGATGCCCTTTGCAGCCAGCGCCGCCACATCAACCGTATCGAACCCGACACCGTTGCGCGCGAAGATCTTCACGCGGCAATCATCCCGCGCGATTGAGGCCGCCGTGACCCTCGGCAGATTCACATGAATCGCATCGTAGCGGGCGCAGTGATCGGGTGTGATTTCCTCGCATGTTTCCATCCACTCCCATTCGATGTCGGGATTGGCCTTCAGCTCGTCAAATGCTGCCGGGTTGAAACAGGGCGCACCTGAGGAGGTTATCAGATCGCGTGTGACGCCGACTTTGAACATGCAGGGGCTCCTGGGTTTCGTGGATCAGATCAGCCGGCATTATGCGCGGCGTCAAATGCGTGGATCGCCTTTTTTGTAGCGCAGCCGCGCCAGCGGCGTTCCAGATAGGGCATCAACTCCGATGCGCGGATCACGTCGATGCGGGCGAGGACGATGTCATAGGCCTGATAGTGTGGCGTGACGTAGAAGATGTCCGGCGCGCTTTCGATGAGCATGCTGCGCTCTTCCTCCGGCACTCCGAGGACAACGAGGCTGGCATCGGCTCTGCGGTGTCGGATCAGAAGCTTCTTTCTGACCTTCAGCGCGGGTTCCCCGTAAGACAGCGCCTCCGTCACCTCCGGTAGATCATGTGCGAGCCTGACGACGTCTTCCCATGTCTATGCCTCCTGCCTCGCCGGTATCACTTCAGGATGGCTGAAACCCCGGCCATCAGTGCGCCCTGATCAGTACCGGCGGCGATCATCTCGAAGCCTTGGGCGCGATAGTCCGCCGTCCAGTCAGGATGGGCGGCCATCGCGCCAAGCGCTTTGCCATGGCGGCGGGCGGCGGCGGCGATGGTCTGGCAGGCGTCAAGATAAACAGGGTTATCAAACTGCCCCGGCACGCCGAGGAAATTGGTCAGATCGAACTGACCGATCCAGATAACATCGACGCCGGGTGTCGCGGCGATCTCGTCGACATGGGCGAGGCCACGCTCCGTCTCCACCTGCGCGATGACGAGCACCTCGTCATTGGCGGTTGCGATCTTGTCTGCGGGGGTGCCCGGCGCGTAATTGTCATGGGCGAACCCGAATGCAGCGCCGCGCCGCCCGGCGGGGGGATAATGGCATGCCTCGACAATTGACGCGGCCTCAGCACCGGATTCCACCATTGGCACCATCACGCCCTTCATGCCGATATCCAGCAGCCGTGCAAGGAAGTGATAGTCGCCCACCGGCGGACGGGCGAGCGGCGTGACGACCCCCCGGCAGGCGGCGACCTGCATCTTCAGCGTCTCGATGGAGACGCCTGAGTGCTCCATATCGTAGATGACGTATTCGGCACCGGAGAGACGCATCAACTGCGCGATGCCGGGCGTGAAAAACTCAAACACCATTGCGCCGGTGACATGTTCGCCGGCTTTGACCCGCTGACGTAAGCTCATCTGATATCCACCCTTGTCATGACCTGCCCGCGCTCGATCGCATCCCAGTCCCATTCGATGCCGAGCCCCGGCTGATCTGAGGGGAAGCCGCGCCCGTTTTCCATCCGCATCGGCGCTGTTGTGATGTCCTCAAGCTGGGGAATGTATTCGAGCCACGGCGCATTCGGGACCGCGCAGACGAGGCTGACATGCAGCTCCATCAGGAAATGCGGGCAGATCGGCACATTATGCGCCTCCGCCATATGGGCAACCTTCAGCCAGGGGGTGATCCCGCCGATCCGGGCGACATCGGCCTGCACGATGGAGCAGGCATTGGCCACGAGATAGTCCTTGAACTGACTGATTGAGTAGAGGCTTTCACCCACGGCAATGGGCACGGAGGTTCCGGCGGCGAGCACGGCATGGGCCGCGACATCATCGGCGGGCATCGGTTCCTCGAACCACGCGATACCGTTCGCCTCCAGCACCTTTGCGCGGCGGATCGCCTCGGGGCGATCAAACCCCTGATTGGCGTCGGTCATGATCTCATAAGCATCACCGACCGCCGCCCGAACGGCGCTGAGGCGCGCATGGTCCTCCGACAGGTGCGGCCGTCCGATCTTGACCTTCGATCCCCCAAAGCCCTGTGCTTTGGCTGCCAGCGCATCATCGACGAGCGCGGCGGTTTCAAGGTGCAACCACCCCCCTTCGGTGGTGTAGAGCGGCACCGAAGGTTTCGCGCCGCCCGCCAGTCGCCAGAAGGGTAGCTTGGCTCGCTGAGCCCGCAGATCCCATAATGCGGTGTCGATGGCGGCCAGGGCCAGCGACGTGATTGCGCCGACCGATGTGGCGTGCGTGGCGAACAGAAGATCGCGCCAGATGCGCTCGATCTCCTCCGCCTCCCGCCCGATCAGAAGCGGGGCAAGAGTGTGTTCCAGCAAGGCAATGATCGACGGCCCGCCCGTGCCGATCGTGTAGCTGTAGCCGGTGCCAACCGCGCCATCAGCATCAGTGATGCGCATGATGGGCGTTTCCTGGCTGTCAAAGCTCTGAATCGCGTCGGAGCGGACGACCTTCGGCTTCAGGTCGACCATGAAGATCTCAACGCGGGTAATCTTGGCCATGATCCCTCTCTTTAAGGCAACCATGACTGTGACTGCGACGGATTGTCGAGGGGCTGAATCATGACTTGATGTAATCTCAACCTTTAGGTTACATAATCTCACGTGGGGATTTGGTCGACCGGCTTGCGGCCCACGTTAAATAATCCGCTAAAGTGGTCTTGGGCGAACCCCGGACCGTGATTGGTCGGGGTTTTTTTGGTTTTGGAACATGCGATGCCCAAGGACACGAATATGACGAAGCGGTTATCGCCGCGTACCCGGATGGTGCATGCCGGGTCAAACCGGTCCGAACATGGCGAGATGTCGGAAGCGATGTACCTGACGCAGGGCTTTGCCTATCCCGATGCGGAGGCGGCGGAGGCGCGGTTCAAGGGTGAGGATGACGGGTTCATCTATGCCCGTTACGGCAATCCGACGGTGCGGATGTTCGAGGAGCGGATGATTGCACTCGAAGGCGCAGAAGATGCCTTCGCCACTGCTTCGGGCATGGCTGCCGTCAATGCTGCGCTGATGTCTCAGGTGAAGGCGGGCGACCACGTGGTTGCGGCGCGGGCGCTTTTTGGATCGTGCCTGTACATCGTTGAAACGCTGCTGCCGAAATTCGGTGTCGAGACGACGCTCGTCGATGGCACCGACCTCGCCGCATGGCGCGCGGCGATGCGGCCCGAGACGGTCGCGGTTTTTCTGGAGACGCCGTCCAACCCGACGCTGGAGATTATCGATCTGCAAGCTGTCAGCGATATCGCCCATGAGGCGGGCGCGTGTGTCGTCGTCGATAATGTCTTCGCCACGCCTGTCTTTCAGCGCCCGTTGGAGCTGGGCGCGGATGTCGTTATCTATTCTGCCACCAAACATATTGACGGGCAGGGCCGGTGCCTCGGTGGTGTTGTTCTGGGCACGAAAACCTTCATCCGCGATAGTCTGGAACCCTACCTGAAACATACCGGCGGTGCGATGAGCCCGTTCAACGCCTGGGTGATGCTCAAGGGGTTGGAGACGCTGGACATTCGCTGCCGTGCGCAGGCGGCCAGCGCCGCGGAGATAGCAGATGGCCTCTCGTCCCATGCGGCGGTGAAGCGGGTGATCTATCCTGGCCGCGCCGATCACCCCCAGCACGCACTGGTGACGAAGCAAATGGCCGCTGGCGGTACGATGATCGCGCTTGAGCTGGCGGACCAGGCAGCGGCGTTTCGGATGATGAACGCATTGGAGGTCGTGATCATCTCCAACAATCTTGGCGATGCAAAATCGATTGTGACCCATCCGACCACAACGACCCACCAGCGTCTGAGCGAGGACCAGCGCCATGCGCTTGGCATTTCGCCAGGGCTGCTGCGCCTGTCCATTGGGCTGGAAGATCCGCAGGATTTGCTCGACGATCTGATGGCAGCGCTTGATCAGGCCTGACCGGCTGTGGTGGTGCATTTCAGCCAACCGTGACCGTTCTGTCGCCATCTGTGATAGATACTTCGTTGGACCTCGCGCGGGATCACCCCATATAGGCGAGTGCCACGGGTCAAGGAGGCGGCAATGAATATGGTTCCCCGTAAGATCGAGGCTGCCGATGCAGCGCCTACGAAAGATGAGGCGCGCGCAGCACTCGACACCCTGCGCCGTCTTACTGCGACCGACCCGGCTGAGGCCGCTGCGCTTGGCCTTTCCGCCCTCACGGCGCTGCGGCCTGGTGCTGCAGAAGCGCTCAGCCGCGATTACCCGGAAGATTTTGAGGTCGATGCGGATTACAAAGCCACATTGCCTGATCTGCAGAACGGCCCGTCTAGCCTGATCAAAGGCGCGAAGACCGGCATCCAGCATGTCGGAATCTCGAATTTCCGCCTGCCGCTGCAATACAAGACACGCGACAATGGCCCGATGACGCTGGAGACATCTGTCACCGGTTCCGTCAGCCTGGAGGCGACGAAGAAGGGCATCAACATGAGCCGCATCATGCGGTCCTTCTACAGCCACGCCTGTGAGCCGTTTAATTTCGAGAAGATCGGCGAGGTTCTCGGCAGCTATCTCGACGATCTGGAAAGCTTCGATGCGCGCGTCCAGCTTCGGTTCAATTACCCGATGCTGAAAGACAGCCTGCGCTCAGGCCTGAGCGGTTACCAGTATTACGATGTCGCGTTCGAGATGCTGAACAAGGGCGGGGTGACGACCCGAGTGATCCATCTCGACTACGTCTATTCATCGACCTGCCCCTGCTCGCTGGAGCTGAGCGAGCACGCGCGCCTGACGCGCGGCCAGATCGCGACACCGCATTCGCAACGCTCCGTCGCGCGGGTTTCTGTTGTGCTTGAGGGCGAGGAGACCCTCTGGATCGAGGATTTGGTCGACCTCTGCCTTGATGCGATCTCTACGGAAACGCAGGTCATGGTGAAGCGCGAGGATGAGCAGGCCTTTGCGGAGCTGAATGGCGCGAACCCGATCTTTGTGGAAGACGCGGTGCGGCTCCTCTGCGAACAGCTCGGCGGTGATGCACGGATCGGAGATTTCCGCGTGGTGGCGAGCCATCAGGAATCGCTCCACTCCCACGACGCGGTGTCGATCCTGACCCATGGCGAAACCTTCGCGCAGGACAGCTATGACCCGCAGATGTTCGAGACCCTCATCAAGCGAGGATAAGCGTCTGGTATGAGCGTTGATGGCTATCTGATCACCGCAGAGCAAATCGAGGAAATGGATGGTCTGGCAAAGACGCATTTCCTTAATTCGAATGCCAAGCGCGTGAACAAGTCCCTCGGTGACGAGACGGGCCTGACAGGGTTGGGATTTCATATCATCGAGGTGCAGCCCGGGGCGGAGACGACGGAATACCATTTCCACCATTATGAAGATGAATGCGTCTATGTCCTGAACGGTACCGCGACCGCCGAGATCGGCGAAGAGAAAGTCGAGATCAAGCCCGGTGATTTTATCGGTTACCGCAAGGGCGGCCTTGCCCACACGATCACGAATACCGGCACTGAACTGTTTCGCTGCATTGTCGTCGGCCAGCGCCTCGCCCATGATGTCGGTGACTATCCACGACAGGGCAAACGCATCTTTCGCAATGAAGGCATGGCGTGGAACCTTGCCGATAATGATGCGCTGGTTGAGCCGCAGGCGGGTGCGAAGAAATAAGGCTTGCCACCCACCCCGGTAACCCATTCTGAAATCCATTGTGAAATGCGCGCGAACGTAATTATGCTTAGCCGAACAAGGGGGAGAGGATTTCACCATGCATACGGTAAGTGGCAATGGCGCACATATTCCTGCAATTGGCCTTGGCACATGGACGCTGGATGACAACGCGGCAGAGGCTATGGTCGCCGCAGCACTGAAGGCTGGATACCGTCACATCGACACCGCCGCCATGTACAAGAACGAGGTCGGCGTCGGTGCGGGCCTGAAGGCAGGTGGTCTTGGGCGTAGTGAGGTCTTTGTAACGACGAAGGTCTGGCCGGACCAGATCAGCTCAGGCGCGTTACAGGCATCGGTTGAGCGCAGCCTGACGAATCTGGCGCTGGATGACGTCGATCTCATTTTGATCCACTGGCCATCGAAAACCACGCCTCTGGCAGAAAGCATTGAGGCCCTGAACGATGTGCGCGCCAGGGGTATGGCACGTAATATCGGTGTCTCGAATTTCACCATTCCGATGATCGAGGAGGCGGTGCGCCTGTCCGCTGCGCCGCTCGCCTGCAATCAGATCGAAAACCATCCGCTGCTCAACCAGGATCGCGTCATCGCCGCCTGCCGGGCGCATGGGATCGCTGTGACCTCCTATTGCCCGCTGGCGCGTGGTGGCGGTCTCTTCATCAATCCCGCGATCACTGGTCCGGCGGAGCGTCTGAAGGTCAGCCCGGCGCAGGTGGTCCTGCGCTGGCATGTTCAGCAGGACGGCGTGGCCGCCATTCCGCGCACGTCAAATCCTGCGCGGCTGCACGAGAATATCGATGTCTTCGACATCTCGCTGACCGATGCTGAAATGGCGGCGATCAGTAGGTTGCGCGAGGCGGCGATGCGGATTTGCGACTTTGACTTTTCCCCTGAATGGGATGCTGCCTGATCCTGACAGTTGAGATGAGCTGGCGGAGGATGATGAGAAAAAAGGCGCGTTCTCCGATTTGAAAACGCGCCTTTCTCATATTGCCGGTTAGCCGGTTGTCCGCTCAGCCGGCGTCCTTGACCCAAACCTCAACCCGCCGGTTCACATCGCGGCCCTCGACGCTGTCATTGCACCCGATGGGGGCGGTCGGGCCGAAACCGAGAACCTTGACCAGTCGGGGGTCGAGCGCACCTTCGGATGCGGCGACGATGCTTTCACGCACCTGAAGTGCACGGCGCTGGGAGAGGATGTTGTTTAGGTCAACACGACCGATGGAATCGGTGAACCCGACCAGAATGACCTCGCGGTTCCCGAACTGGGGTGAGTTGAACTGCTTCGCCAGGCGCTGGATGTCCGACAGCGCCTTGCTGTCCAGCTCGGCGGATCCGGTGCGAAAGCGCAATGTGGACGATAGCTGGACTGAATCGACCAGCTCGTCCGCCATGGTGCGCAGCTGTCGGAGCTCTCTATTGTCGGAAGACGAGATCAGCGCCGTGGCCAGGCGCATACCAAATGCGTTCATGTCGCGCTGCTCGACCGATTGGCTGACGAAACCTGCTTCAGCGATCCGCTGCTGCCCGGTATCAGACAATGCGTAATCGATGAATTCCTGCGCCCGCGCGGGGATGCCGCTGGACAGCGAATAGAGGAACAGACGACGCGCCAGCGGGTATTCCTCGGACTTAACGGCAAAGGATGTCGGTGGCGCAACAAGCCCGCATGCCTGCCGGATCGGCAGCGCCTTTACATTGGTGGCCGCGGTGATCGTGGTCAGACCGATCGCGCGCGCATCGTCGCGGACGATGGAGACGACTTCCTCCTCGCTGGTGGCGGTATCGAGGCTGCTCATGATTGCCGTCTGACGCGGACCGAGGACCTGGTCCTGAAAGAATGTCGATGTTGCCGTATCAGTGCCGGAAGCCACTACGCGGATCGGCGCGTCCGGCCCGCCAAATGCCGCCCAGTTGTCAATCTGGCCGGAGAAAATGCCTGCCGCGTCATCGAGGCTGATGGAGCGGAGCGGATTGCCGTCCGCAACAACGATCGCAAGCCCGTCAAGTGCGAGGACAACCTCATTCGCGGAAGAGATATCATTCGACTTGCCCGCTGCGGCGAAAGCAGCGCGTTCCTCATCCGTGGGTCGCCGTGTCGCAAGAATGACCTGCGATTCGCCCGACAGCAGTTTTTCGTAAGCTGTCGTGGAATCTGCGCGACTGATGCTGACCGTGGCGAGCTGTTCGTCGGATGCATTGGCGATGTTCATCTGCATCGTGCGTGTTTCGGCGACGAAATCGACAAACACTTCCGCAGACTGCGCTTCGGCATAACCGGCGATCAGGCGAACCAGAAGGTCGCCGCCGGCGACGCTGGCACCGGTGATGTTGAACTCTTTCTGGTCAGAGATATCAGGCGGGCACGCGGCACCGGTGCAGGATGCAAGTTCGCGTGGAATGGTGAGCATGCCAACAGCGCTGTTCACCACATAGACGTCATTGTCGGATGGCTGGATTTCACCTCGAATGACGAGCGCGCCGTCATTCGAACGGATTTCTACCCTCTCCTGCGCATTCGCCGCCCCCGCAACAAGAATTGCCGTTACAAGACCTGCAACGATACTTCTACACATCTCTGCCCCCTTCCACACCTCTATGAGGTACTGTTCGCGTGCGCGGTTCAGACCAACCGCGTCGACATCTCACACAATTCCTACGACTGTCCTGTCAGCTCTCTGGTTTGCTGAAGCGCGTAGGCTCCGTCATACCCGGTTGCCTTCAACTGCGCGTCCCATTCCTGTTCATACCGAAGCGAAGCCTGGCGCAGCGTTGACAGTACCTCGTCATTCGCCGGCTCCACCTCGATCCCCCGGGCGACGATTTCCTCTTTCGCGAGGTAGTCCGCGAAATCGAATGCCTTGGCTGCCAGAACATGAATGGTGGAACGCGAGTAGTCGCGAAGTATTTTCAGGTCCTGCTGCGAGACCTTCGCAACACCCCCGGCAGACATACCGAGGAACCATGACGCGTTATAATAGCCGCCCGGAACTTCCGATACATAGTTGATCTGGTCGGTCACCTTGAACGCTGGCGCGGCTTCATAAGGGAAGGCCACGCCGTCGATTTCATTCGAAGCGAGCGCTTCGGCCACAGCGAAGGGTGACATCGGCTTGTTGATCGCGCCGAGATCTTCGAGAACGGAGCCGATATAGCCGCCCGAGGTCCGCACGCGCAGCCCCTCGAAATCCTTCGCCGAACGAATCTTGCGGTCTTTCAGCATCAGAACGCCGGGGCCGTGCTGAAAGAGGCCGAGGATCTCGATCCCCGGGTGCTCCTCCGGCGCGTTCAGGGTATCGTTATAGACCTTCGAAAAGGCTTGCGAGACACTGAAACTGTCGCCGAGAAACGAAAACTGACCGACGCGGGCCCTCAGGAACCGGTCGGGCGTGTAGCCATGAAGCGTGTAGGCGATGTCGCACTTGCTTTCTTGAAGAAGCCCAAGATGCGCGGGCGGTGGCCCAAGCGGCTTTTCCAGTAGTTCGATGGACAACCGGCCCGCCGTGAGGCGTGCAATATCCTCGCGCCAGACATTGATCAGATTATCATAAAGAAGGCTTTGGGGTGGCAGCCATGATGACATGGTCAGCACCGTGGTCTGCGCGCGCACTATGTTTGGTGCACTTAACCCGACCGCGACACCGGCCGCCAACCCCTTAAGAACCTGGCGTCGTTCCATACCCGCTTACTCCTCGTACCCCATAACTAACCCTCGAAATTCCGAACGAAAATCCCGACGCACAACTTTTAGATGTTTTTAACAGGATGTCACCGCCTCGCGCGATGCTTTTTCTGCTGGCGAGGTACATTAGCGGGATGCGCCGGTTTGTATGGCGCATCCCCTTGCTGGTGACACCTATTGCGGCATCTTCAATGACTGGCCGATTGCCAGTGTGACGTCGGGTGACAGGCCATTCAGTTCGATGATCTTGGTGTAGAGCGTCGCATCACCCAGCTGCTGGCGCGCGATGTTCCACAGCGTATCACCCGGTTTGACGACATAAACCGCGCCGCTGTCGACCATGGCTTCGACCTTGGCAGGGGCTGCTTCCTCAGCCTCAGCGGTGGCTTCCGGCTCGGTCGCCTCCTCAGTTGCGGCGGGTGCCGCATTTGCGGACGCGTCGATCACCCGGCCTCGGAGCGTCGGGGTGTAGGGAGAGTTAGCTGCGACGTAATCAGCGACGACCTGTTCCAACCCAGGCCCGAAGTCATAGGCATCGATACCGTTGGTGGCGAAGACCTTGTAGCCATCGCCTCCGGACCGCATGTAGTTGTTCGAAACAACGCCATAGATCGCATCGACATCAATCGGCGCGAAACCGTCTTCGGTCTCCACTTCAACCGACTTGATGCGTGAGCCGGGCTCGGATTTGGGATCGAACGTGTAGCGCATGCCGGCAACTTGTGGAAAACGCCCGGCGCCATCCTCAATCTGGCTGACGCCGTTCTCCAGCGCGGCGATGACATCGGCACCTTTCAGCTTGAAGGTTGCGACCGTGTTCTGGAAGGGCAGCACTGTCAGCACCTCGCCCATCGTCACGGTACCTTCATCGATCGACGCACGCAGACCGCCCCCATTCTGGATTGCGATGGTCACGCCCTGTGCCGCGGTCTTGTCCAGCATGGCCTCGGCGACCAAGACGCCCATCTCGCATTCCTGGGCACGGCAGGACGCGCGGTCACCGTCGATCGGAGCGGTCGTGGCACCGATTTCCTTGGCCATCAATTGCTGGATCGGTGCACCAAGCTCCTGCACCAGCGCGTCGAAGGCCGGATCCTTGGCCACTGATGCGTCGATCAGATTCGTATCACCCTCGGCGAAGAGAACCTGGCCTTGATCGTCAAAATCGACCACCAGCTCGCCCACATATTTGGAATAGGCATAGGCCTGCACGATCGGGACGAGCACACCATCCGGGCCGGTGACCCATGTTGGATAGGCACCCGCGCGACTGGGGTCGGAGGCTGACAGATAGGTATGGCTGTGGCCGCCAACGATCACATCGATGCCGGGCACGGCGGCAGCGATCTCCATATCCTTGCGCAGGCCGACATGGCTGAGCACGATGATCTTGTTGGTGCCCTGGCTCTCCACCTCCGGAATGGTGGACTGGAGATAGCGGATCTCATCGACGAAGGCGACATTCTCACCTGGCGAAGCTGTCTCGTCCGTGTCGGTCGCGAGGACCGAGATGATGCCGATCTTCTCGCCGCCCTCTTCCACGATGACATAGCCCGGCAGCCTGTCCTTCAGCGCAGGCTCGCTATAGACCGATGTGTTGCCGGAGATCACGGGGAACTGCGCCTTGGCGATGAAATCAGCCAGCACTTCGGGGCCATCGTCAAATTCATGGTTGCCGACGGCCATGGCGTCGAACCCGATCTGGTTCATAAACTCGACTGCCGCCGCGCCCTTGTAGGTGCTGTAATAGAGCGAGCCCTGGAACTGATCGCCCGCATCCAGCGTCAGCACGTTCTGATCCGCAAGCGCCGCACGGCGTTCATCGAGAAATGTCTTTATCCGTGCGATGCCGCCAAAGCACTCACCAGCAGCATCGTCCTCTGCCGAGCAGGTGCCGTCATATTTCGAGATCGGCTCGATCCGGCTGTGCAGATCGTTGATATGGAGGATCGTCAGGCGATACTCAGCCTGGGCGACGGTGGCCATGGCCAGAAGACTGGCGGCACCGGCAAGCGCAGATAACATTCGGGAGCGGGGGGCGATCATGGGGGGCCTCCTTGATGTTTAGATTAACCCGAGCCTGAAGCTTTGCCCGAATGGGGTCAAGAGGCGGCGTCGCGGCAGGTCTTCGTCATTTGTCAGCCGTATCGCTGCTTCCGCCTGCGGGTTTGATGTCAGTCAATAAAGAGGGGCCTCAGCGCGGTTGGTTGGCGCTGATTGCAGGTATGCCGAACTCTCGATGGCAGATGGCGGCCAGCTTCTCTATCCCCCGACGTGTCGTCTCAGGCGCGGGATTGGCGAAGCAGAGCCGCATCCAGTGCCCGGCATCTGTGCCCCATGACCATTCGCGTCCGGGGTTAAGGGCAACCCCTTCCGCCGCGGCGATCTCTGCCAGTCTGGTTGTATCGACCGGATCGGGCAGCCGGACCCACAGAAAGATGCCACCCGGCGGGCGGGTGAAGGTGGCGGACGTGCCGAACTGTTCCGTCAGTGCATCGATCAGGTTGTCGAGCTTGGCTTCCAAAGCCCGGTTCAGCGCGGCGAGATGGTCATCGAAATGCGTCGGGCAGTATTCCGCCAGCGCCATCTGTTCGAGCGCGCCCGACCCGGCATCCGATTTCAGCGCCACCATACGCGAGAGGATCCCCCAGGGCGCGGCGATGTAGCCGACGCGCAGGGCAGGCGCGATATTCTTGGAAAAGCTGCCGATATGGATGACCAATCCCTGATCATCAAGCGCGTGGAGCGAGGGTGGACGGCTGCCGGACCAGACGAGATCGGCATAGCATTCATCCTCGAAAATCGGGGTGCCATATGCCTGCGCCAGGGCGACAAAGCGTTTGCGTGCCTCAAGCGGCATGATCGTGCCGGTGGGATTGTGGACGGTGGGTATGGTGTAGATGAACTTGGCCTGGACGCCCGCTGCCTTTAGCCGCGCAAGTGTGGCCTCCAGCGCATCAAGGTCCATACCGTTGGGGCCAACGGGCACGGTTTCGACCTTTGCACCGATCTTGGCCAGCTTCGGAAATGTCCCACCATAATTGCTTTGCTCGACGATTACCGTATCGCCCGACCGGGCGAGCGAATGGTTCACCAGATCCATCGCCTGCAATGAGCCGGAGGTGATGAGTATCTCGTCCGGATCGCAGGTCATGCCCGCGTACTTCTTTTGCTTGGCAGCCAGAAATTCGCGTAGCGGGCGATAGCCGAGCGGACCGCTTTGCAGGTAATACGTGCCGAGGGTCGATCCCTCGCGCGCCAGCACATCGTCGAGCGCCTTGCGCAGCGCAGTGACGGGCACCGAAGCCTCGTCATTATGCCCGCCGATGAAGTTGAATTCCGGGAACCCAGTCCAGCGGGCGGCGGCGGCATCGGGCACGGCGAGTGGAGTGAAGTCGAAACTCATCGAGTGTTCCTTTGTTTTCGGCAGGCCCGAAGCGGCCACGCCCGGCGGCAAGGGTCAATCGGTCCGCGCCTTCTTTGGTTTTTCAGGTTTGAACGGGGCCATTCCGGCGCGCGCCAGTTCATCCGCGCGCTCGTTTTCTTCATGGCCCGCGTGGCCTTTCACCCATTCCCATTTTACCTCATGACGGGCTTGCGCCTCGTCCAGTGCTCGCCAGAGGTCCTCGTTCTTCACCGGCTTTTTTGCGGCGGTCTTCCAGCCGTTGCGCTTCCAGCCGTGGATCCACTTGGTCAGACCATCCTTCACGTAGGTGCTGTCGGTGACGATGGTGATGGCGGTGGCGCGGCCAAGGGCATTCAGCGCTTCGATCGCGGCGGTCAGCTCCATCCGGTTATTGGTGGTCTCCGGCTCTCCGCCCGACAGCTCCCGCCGTTTGAGTTCCGTCTCCCCGTCGCGCGCGATGAGGAGCGCACCCCAGCCGCCGGGCCCGGGATTGCCCGAGCAGGCCCCGTCGGTATAGGCAAAAAATTCAGCCATCGGATTTCTTGCCAAATACATGCATGACCTGCTGGGGCACAGCGTCGTATCCTTCGCTTGGCCGTTCCCGAATGACGATTTCGGTGAACCCGGCTTCGGTCAGCAGACGCTCGACCTCGTCCGTTTCGAAATAGGAATAGAAGCGGCCAAGGCTGTCGCGGGTCTCACCACTGCCGATCTTCAAGCCGAGATAAAGCATGCCGCCCGGCTGCAATGCGCGGGCGATGCGGGCGAGATTGCCGGGCAGGGACGCGCGGGGGGCGTGCAGCAGACAGAATGAAGCCCAGATGCCCGCATAGCGTTCGACTGCATCAAGCCCTTCGAACCGCATCACCTTCACATTGATGCCAGTCAGTTTTGATGCCTCGGTCGCGAGTGCGGCTGAGCCGTCAAAGGCATCCACCCGATGCCCGCCATCCAGCATCCGCTTTGCCGCCCAGCCACCACCGCAACCATAATCCAGCAGGATGCCATCGGGCGATATGAGGCTGAGAAATTTCTCCAACCACGCATATTCGCCCCGAGGTGCGGACCATTCGGCGTAGGTCGCCCCTTCGGAATCGTAGAATGCCAGCGTTTTGTCATCACCGATCATATGAGGGCCTCGATCCAGTCGGGTGGGTTTGCGTCGCTGTCCCGCATGGGCGTGCGGGTGCCGTGATCAACCCGCGTTCCGGCCAAGTCGAACACGACGAATTTGATCATGCCGTCAGGCTCACATAGAGGCAGATGGTGACAATGGCGGTCAGGATCACGCGCAAGGCGGGCCACCATGGCACCGCGAGGCCTGCCCGCCAGAAAAGGAGGTCGACGGCAAGAAGCGTAGGAAACCCGACCATCAGTGCTGCGACGACCTCGCCCTCTGAGAAGATCATCACGAGGAAGATCAGGATCGCGGGCAGGACCGAAAGGCCAAGCCAAAGCCAGGCTGCCTTGCCCGCCTTTGCGGCAAAGCCCCACAGAACGCCTGACATAAAGGCGAAGATCACCGGGCCATAGGCGTTCAGAACGACCTCGCCCGAGAGATCCAACCAGCGCACCGAAGGGTTCCACGAGGCCAGCGCACCGTAGAGAAACGGGATCAGTCCGGCGAGGCCGAGGATAAGGGCGGCGCGAGGAATACCGAAGAGCATGGTCGCTTACGGACGCTCCACCGCCAGCCGCGCGGCGAGAAGGGCGAACACCCCCGCGAACGTGCGGTTCAGCCAGCGCATGGCCCGCTCGGACGCCAGCACCCAGTCGCGCGCGGCGGCGGCGAACACGCCGTAGACCAGAAACACCGCAAAGGTCATAACCATGAAGACCGCACCCAGGGTCAGCATCTCCTGCGTTGCAGATTCTGCCGCGCCGCTGAGGAATGGCGGCAGCAGGGCGAGGAAGAAGATCGACAGTTTGGGGTTCAGGATATTGATCAGTGCTCCGCGCCGGGCGATGCGCCACCCGGCCTCCGCCGTGGTCTCCGCATCAACCCGGAGGGCACCGCCTGCTTTCAAAGCCGACCATGCGAGATAGAGAAGATAAGCGACGCCCGCGAATTTCACGATCTGAAAGAGAAGTCCACTTGCATGGAGAACGGCGGCGAGGCCAAGCGTCGCCGCCAGAAGATGCGGTACAATCCCGATCGTGCAGCCGAGCGCAGCCCAGACTGCCGCGCGCCGTCCGCGCCCGAGGCCAAGAGCGAGCGTGTAGACAACACCAGTGCCGGGGGCGATCACCACGACAAAGGCAGTGACAAGAAACTGGACGGATAGCATCAGGATGCTTCTCTCAGAATGCGCGGCGGTTTGAATTCGACGTTTTCTACCGCAGTCTCCACGTGGTCGAGGGTTACATTAAAACGGGTGCGAAAGGCGTCGATCACCTCATTTACGAGGACTTCGGGGGCGGAGGCACCAGCGGTGATGCCGACAGCCTTCGCGCCTTCGAGGGCACGCCAGTCGATATCGGTGGCACGCGGGGCAAGCTGGGCATAGGCGCATCCGGCTTTGCGCCCGACCTCTACCAATCGCTGCGAATTCGATGAATTGGGTGAGCCGATGACGATCAATGCGTCAATCATCGGCGCGGCGGCCTTCACGGCCTCCTGCCGGTTTGTGGTGGCGTAGCAGATGTCTTCCTTGTGCGGCCCGACGATGTTGGGGAACCGGGCTCGAAGCGCCGCGACGATGTTTGCGGTGTCGTCGACCGACAGCGTCGTTTGGGTAATGTAAGCCAGCTTGCCCTCATCACGCGGCGACAGGTTTGCGACATCCTCCGCCGTTTCCACCAGCAGCACTTCGCCTGGTGGCAACTGGCCCATTGTGCCGACGGTTTCGGGATGCCCGTCATGGCCGATCATCACCATCTGAAGACCATTATCGTAATGGCGCTGGGCTTCGATGTGGACTTTGCTGACCAGCGGGCAGGTCGCGTCCACATAGATCATCTCGCGCCGCGCCGCCTCTGCCGGAACTGATTTTGGCACACCATGGGCGGAAAAGATCACGGGACGGTCGAGCGGGCATTCGTCCAGTTCCTCGACAAAGACCGCACCCTTGTCACGCAGGCCGTCGACCACGAATTTGTTGTGGACGATTTCGTGGCGCACATAGACGGGTGCGCCCCATTTTTCGATGGCCATCTCGACGATCTTGATGGCGCGGTCGACACCGGCGCAGAACCCGCGCGGGGCGGCGAGATAGAGAGTCAGGGGCGGTTTTGTCATGCGCCGATGGATACAGGATCAGGCGCGCGAAGAAAAGCGAAGCAGACGGGTTTTGCGCCCGTCAGCCCCTCGATTTTTCGTGACCGATCAGGCGTAGAGCGCCGGGACACCCAGTTGACCATGGATGTCATTCACGGCTTCTGCAGGCAGGCCAAGCGATTTTGCGAAGCGGTCGAGATACTGCGCCTCTGCCTGACTGTCGAGATCGATTGCCATGACCGACATGGCATAGACCTGCGCCTCCAGCCCCGCGGGTACCTGACCGGCAAGGCCATCGACGTCGAGCGGTGCCTGAAGCTCGGCCTGGACGAATTCGATCTCGCCGGGACTGGCATCTCCAAGCTTGCCGAGCAGCTTGTCACGTTCCGCATCGTCCAGTTTGCCATCAGATTTGGCCGCCTGGATCATGGCGCGGAGCATGAGAGCGGCGGCAACCTCTTGTTCGGCTGAGGGCGTGATCTCTGGCGTGTCGTTCTGCGTGAATGCTGAATTCAGTACCTCGCCAAACGAGCCCTGGGGCGATCCGCTGCTGCCGCTGGATAATACCCCCAGCAAACCGCCGAGGCCACCGGCTGCCGCGCCGCCGCCGGCACTGCCAAGTGAACTGAGAAGGCCGCCGAGCCCACCGCCCGACCCACTGCCGCCACCGATGGCACCAAGCATGCTGCCGAGCCCACCGCCGCCTGACCCGCTACCGCCCGTCAGGCTGCCGAGAACACCGTTCAATCCGCCGCCCCCGGTTCTACCCGAAAGCTGTTCCAGCAGACCGCCAAGCCCGCCTGACGCACCGCCTTCTGCCGAACGGCCGCTGCCTCCGAGGACAGAGCCGACGAGGTTTTCCAGCCCGCCGCCCGATGTTTGCTGCGCGGCGCTTTCTTGCCCCTCAAAAAGACCGCCCGCACCGGTGGTACCGGTCGGGTTGCCGGATTTCTTCATCATATGGCCGACGCCTTTTGCGACTGCAACGCCGACAGCGACCTTCGCAAGTGTGCTCATCAGGCTCATTTCTCTCTCCCGTTAGTTGTTTTCTGGCTGATCTCTAGGGTGCGATTGCGGCGAAAAACTGCCGGATCGATGGCGGCCCCATCATGCAGCATAGGCGATTTCCTCGCGGTGTTCGGCGCGCATCGTCCAGTCCCAGTAGAGCGCAGCCAGACGGCTGGCGACCGGTCCGTGCGCGCCGTTGGAAAAGATGCGATCGTCGACCTGCACGACTGGCATCGCCCCGCCGCCGGAGGAGGAAAGGAACACTTCGTCCGCCTCCATCATCTCCTCAAGCGGCAGCGGACGCGCCTCCACATTGAGGCCAATTTCCTTGCACATATCGATGACCGTCCTGCGCGTGATCCCGTGCAGCACACCATGGTCGGAGGTGATGACACTGTTCCCTTTCACCGCGAAAACGTTGAAACCTGGCCCCTCCGTCACGTTACCGGCGTGGTCGAGCAGCGCGACATTGTCGAAGCCAGCATCCTTGCATTCGAAGATGCCGGTGGTGAAATCACCCCAGTGGTAATTCTTGGCACGCGGATTGACGCTGTCCTCGGGAATGCGTTTCACGGTCTTGGCAATCCATAGCTTTGCGCCGCGCGCTACGACATCAGGCTTGACCACATGGATATACGGCACCGCCCAGGCATAGAAATGATTGCCGCATTCGCGCGGATCGCGGCTGCCGGGGATCAGTGGCACACCGCGCGAGCAGGTCATCGAGACATAGGCATCGCGCAGGCCCGATCTGGCGACAATGGCATGCAAAGCCTGTTTCATCCCTGCGCGGTCGAGGCCGGGATCGAGCCTCAGATCGGCCATCGAAGCTTCGAACCGGTCGAGGTAATCATCAACGCGAAAGAACCCGCCATTGCGGGTCGGCACCACGTCATAGGTGACATCGCAATGGGTCAGCCCCCAGTCCATGACATGGATTTTCGCCTCGGCGATGGGGACGACCTGACCGCCTATCCATGCTGCACCCGTGCTCCAGTCCGTCATGCGCACCTCCCCGACATATCAGGGGATCATGGGCAGAAAGGGAGCTCCCATCAAGGCCTGCACAAATGTAAAGATCGTCAGGGCGGTATAGCCCAGACACAGCGCCCAAACCGATGGCACGGCCATTCCTACGGGCATTAGCCGTGCAAGAACCCAGCCACAGGCGGGAACGATGTGCATGGCATGAAGGGCGAAGAAATGCCCGACCCGAAGGTCACCGCCATCGCGCGCCCAACCGGTCAGTATCATGCCCTCGGCATCGGATGCGTTACCGCCGACGAGATGACTGCCCGCGCCGCCAAGGTAACCGGCGATGACGAAGGTCAGTGGGAATGTCACGATCAGCCCGAAGATGACTGACAGCCGAAAGGCAGGATCAAGACCGGTGTTGGCATTGCGCCAGATCAGGACGCCGTAGGCCAGCGTTCCGGTCAGCAGGGTGACGGCCATGATCCCGGCCATCATGTAGGCAACCGACATGAGCGTGTTGCTGTCATTGAAATGGGATCCGATGCCGTTGGCCGCCGCCGCCGTGATCCAGATGTTTTCCGCAGCCGCGCAAAAGACGATCAGTGCAATCCAGAGGCGGTACCAGAAATAGTCAAGCGTGCCTGCCGGAAGCCACCGCGCGACCCAGACCATCATTCCAAAATAGGTGACGGTTGAGATTAGAAATTTGAGCGGTTTGGCCCAGATGTCGACATCCTGAAACATGCGGTCATCCGCCCACATCGCCATCAGGACAGGCAGACATGCGAGGGCGAACAAGATTGTCGCGCCCGTCAAAACCGGCTCATGACGGGCAAATGCGGGCAATGTGGCGTTGGGTGTGGTCGTGGCGACGGTCATGCTGATGCCTTCCGGGCTGAAGTGGCGAGACGAAAGCAGGAAAAGGCGAGGTAGCCCGCCGGGCCGAACATGAACGTCAATGGCAGGCAGGGCAGCATCAGCCAGTAAGACATACGCTCCGCCCGGGCCTTGCGCACGATCCACGCTCCGACGAACAGATCGAAGGCAAGAAAATGCAGCCATCCGGCAAGTGCCGCCTCCGGCATCTCGAACAGTCGCTGCACATTGGTGAGCGTGTCGAAGCCGCCCTCCGCCCGAGACCAGAAGGCAAGGATCAACCCCGCATAGGCAACCGACAGGAGGAGCGGGATGATCGTCCCTGCAATGCGATCAGCCCAGACCGGGATCAGCGGTGAGGCGAGCAACGCGATCCATCCGGCAAGGGCCATTGAATTGGCGATCTGGAACAAAACTTCGGTCAAAGCCATGCCTCTTTCTTGACAGTGTAAAGATCACGTAGACCGCGAAGGTTACGGGTCAAGAAACGATTTTGACACTGTCTAGGTGACTGGCTACTGAGAACCATGTCCGAGACGTCCTATCATCATGGCGACCTGCGCGCCGCGCTACTGTGCGAGGCGGAGGCTGAGCTGACAGAACATGGGGTGGAGCGGTTTTCGCTGCGCGGCGTAGCCAAACGTGCTGGCGTCAGTCATGCGGCACCCGCGCATCATTTCGGTGACAAGACCGGTCTTCTGACCGCATTGGCAGCCATTGGGTTTGAGCGCTTCCTCGCAGCGCAGAAACGGCGAGAGGCGCTGGCCCCTGACGATCCGGCGGAGCGTCTTGTCGCAAGTGGTCTCGGCTATATCGATTATGCGATGGCGAACCCGGCGCTGTTCCGGCTGATGTTCGCGTCGAAATGGGTGGCAGAGGAAGACCCGACGCTTTGCGAGGTCGCATCAGCCGCTTTCACCCATCTTGCCGATGCTGTCAGTGCGGTGACGGGGCCTGAGCCGATGGAGGCAAGCACGGGCCAAACAGTGCTGGTTGGGGCATGGGCCGTCGTGCACGGGCTTGCCGATCTGATGCTGACCGGACGGCCGAAGGCGCTGATGTCTCTTGATGACGCGGAGCGTGAAGCGATGATCCGGGCAATCGTAAGCAAGTTCGTCTGACGCTCACCCACCCATATCCGACCGCACCGCGCCGAACACATCCTCGAACATCCCGGTCGTCAGCCGCCCGGTATTCGTGTTGTAGCGAGAGCAGTGATAGCTGTCCCAGAGGGTCAGTCCCGCGATCTCATGCCGTGCCCCATGGGCGAATTTGAAGGCGGAGACCTTTGCGCCAAGGGCGCGGATCGTGCTCTGGTGACTGATCGTGCCAAGGCAGAGGATCGCGCGCAGGCGGGGTAGGGCGGCGATGCGGGCTGACAGATAGTCCCTGCACTGATTGATTTCGGCACCGACGGGCTTGTTCTGGGGCGGAACGCAGCGCACGGCGTTGGTGACCATACAATCGATCAGCGCCAGCCCGTCATCGGGCCGCGCATCGAACTTCCCGTTCGCCCAGCCGAACTTGCTGAGCGTCGCATAGAGAAGATCGCCCGCATAATCGCCTGTAAACGGGCGCCCGGTCCGATGGGCACCGGTCACACCGGGCGCAAGCCCGACCACGAGCAGCGACGCGGTATCGGGGCCGAAGCTTGGCACAGCTCCGTTGAACCAGTCCGGGTTCTTCGCCGCGACCTTATCGCGATAAGCCGCAAGACGCGGGCAGAGCCTGCAATCCTGCGGTGCCTCTGGCCCGCGGATCAATCGTCGGCGTCCGCCGGGCTGTGCGATCGCTCTTCATGATGCTCTGGCCGGGGCGGGCGTCCCACAACCTCGCGCAACTCATCGAGTTCGATGAAATTGTCAGCCTGGCGACGCAATTCATCGGCGATCATCGGCGGTTGCGAGCGGATGGTGGACACCACGGAAACCCGTACGCCCTTGCGCTGCATGGCAGCGACCAGCGGTTTGAAGTCCCCGTCACCCGAAAAGAGGACCATATGGTCGATCCGGTCTGCCATCTCCATCGCATCGACGGCCAGTTCGATATCCATGTTCCCTTTGACCTTGCGCCGCCCCATGCTGTCGACGAATTCCTTCGCGGGCTTTGTGACCATCTGATAGCCATTATAGTCGAGCCAGTCGACCAGCGGGCGGATGGGCGAATATTCCTGATCTTCCAGAAGGGCGGTGTAGTACAGCGCACGCACCAACTTGCCCCGACGCACAAACTCCCCCCTCAGGAGCTTGTAATCGATGTCGAAGCCGAGCGCCTTGGCCGCAGCGTACAGATTGGAGCCATCTATATAGAGCGCCAATCGTTCATCACGATAAAACATTGAAAACCTCAAAAATGACGCGATCGCGGGCAAGTGTGTGTGCAAATGACCGGTATCGCTTAGCAACGCCAAAATATTTGACAAATCCACGAATGCAATGGTCTTTCGAGCCGAATATGAAGAGGAATGCCTTGCAAACCACAACTATTCTTGTCGCTCTCGGCGCAAATCAACCATCAGTTTCAGGGCAGCCCAGGGACACGTTGGAGCGCGCGATCACCTTATTGGAGAGTGAGGGCATCATACTCGCCGCGCGATCGTCATGGTATCGAACTCCGGCCTATCCGGCGGGGTCGGGACCTGATTTCGTCAATGGTGTCATTTCGCTCGACACGGACATGCCGCCGCTCAGAATCCTCGCGCTCCTGCACCGGATCGAGACTATGCTGGGCCGGGTGCGCGGCAAAAGATGGGGCCCGCGCATCTGCGATCTGGACTTGCTGGCCCACGGCGCGCACGCCTTTCCGGAGCGCGCGACCGTCGAGCGGCTGATGGAGATCGGGCCAGCGGTGGCGGCGGCGTCGCCCGCCCCGTCGGAGATGATCGTGCCCCATCCGCGCCTCCATGAACGCGCGTTCGTGCTCGTGCCCTTGTGCGAGATAGCGCCAGCATGGGTGCATCCCATATCCGGGCAGACGGCGACTGAACTGCTGACCGCACTACCCGCCGCGGCCGTGAACGAGATTGAGAGGCTTGATGAGTGACGTCGATGAGGACGCGCTGGCTGTCGCCTATGAGGCCGCACTGGCGCTCGAAAAGTCGGGCCCGGTTGGCGATGCCGTCAGGGCGTGGCAGGCGGTGCTGGCGCTTGACCCGGCCGATCCGGGCGGTGCCTCGATAAGGCTGGCGGCGCTCGGCGTTGGTAAATTGCCGGACAAGGCACCGCCTGCCTATGTCGCAACGCTCTTCGATCAGCATGCGGAGGTTTTCGACGGGATCCTCGTCGATCAGCTGGAATACGGAGTGCCGATGCTCCTGCGGGAGCGATTTCAGGCGCTTCATGTCGGCCCCTTTGCGCGGATGCTCGACCTTGGCTGCGGCACCGGGCTGGCTGGGGAGGCGCTGGAGGATATGGTCGAACATTTCACCGGTGTTGACCTCGCGGAGGGGATGATTGAAATCGCGGGGGAGAAGGACCTCTACGACCGGCTGTTCATCGCTGACGCTATCGGCTTCATGGAAGAAGCTGCGGAGAGCTGGGATCTGATCGTCGCTACTGATGTCTTGCCCTATGTCGGCGACGCCGCCTCCTTGTTCAAGGCCGCGCGTGCCCGGGCCGCGGGCCGGGGATGGCTCGCCTTCTCGACTGAGACACTGTCTTCGGATGCGCTGAACGGACGTGATTGGGCGGTCACAACGCATCACCGCTTCGCCCATGACGCTGACTATATATATAAGGCACTACACAAGACTGGCTTTGAAGTTGCAGATTTTCGGGACATCATGGTCCGGCGCGAGCAGGGCAATCCGATCATGGGCCATCTCTTTATCTGCCGCGCTGCGTAGAGGTTTGACATTGCCTTACGGAAGCCGGAAACAGTCTGACAGCAACCTCG
Source organism: Pseudomonadota bacterium (assembly GCA_039030855.1). Classification (GTDB taxonomy): domain Bacteria; phylum Pseudomonadota; class Alphaproteobacteria; order Rhodobacterales; family Rhodobacteraceae; genus Pikeienuella. The sequence goes on along the minus strand of JBCCDJ010000001.1, from coordinate 40,247 downwards.
CGCAAGGCTTGTCATAAGGATCGTCCCCATGAAAAAGGTATTCACTGATGCAGCTGCCGCTCTCGACGGCGTGTTGCATGATGGCATGTTGATCGCGGCGGGGGGTTTTGGCCTCTGCGGTATTCCGGAAAACCTGATCGCGGCCATACGCGAAAGTGGCGTGAAAGACCTGACTGTCGCCTCGAACAATGCCGGGGTTGATGATTTCGGCCTCGGTGTTCTTCTTCAGACCCGGCAGGTCAAAAAGATGATTTCGTCCTATGTAGGTGAAAACGAGGTCTTCATGCAGCAATATCTGTCAGGGGAGCTGGAGTTGGAGTTCAATCCCCAGGGCACCTTGGCGGAGCGCATGCGCGCTGGCGGAGCAGGTATCCCCGGTTTCTACACCAAGACAGGCGTCGGTACGGTGATCGCGGAGGGCAAGGAGCACAAGGAATTCGACGGCGAGACCTATATCCTAGAGCGGGGGATCGTCGCAGACCTGTCCATCGTGAAGGCGTGTAAGGCCGATGACATGGGCAATCTCATCTATCGCAAGACCGCTCGCAATTTTAATCCGCCCGCCGCGACCTGCGGCAAGATCTGCGTGGCGGAGGTTGAAGAGATCGTGCCGCGCGGCTCGCTCGATCCCGACATGATCCACACGCCCGGCATTTTCGTGCACCGGATCATTCAGGGAGAGCACGAGAAACGCATCGAAAACCGCACAACGCGCGCTGCGTGAAGGAGGGCTGACCATGGCATGGGATCGCAATCAGATGGCTGCACGTGCGGCGCTGGAACTGGAAGACGGAACCTGCGTCAATCTCGGCATCGGCATTCCGACGCTGGTATCGAACTACATCCCTGAAGGTGTGGATGTGACGCTGCAGTCGGAAAACGGCATGCTGGGCATGGGGCCGTTCCCGACTGATGAAGAGGTCGACCCCGACCTGATCAATGCGGGCAAGCAGACGATCACCGAACTGGCCCGCACGTCCTATTTCGACAGTGCGACCAGTTTCGGGATGATCCGCGGCGGCAAGATCGCGATGGCGATTCTCGGCGCGATGGAGGTCAGTGAGACCGGCGACCTCGCCAACTGGATGATCCCCGGCAAGCTGGTGAAGGGCATGGGCGGTGCGATGGACCTCGTCGCCGGTGTCGGGCGCGTCGTGGTGATCATGGACCACGCGAATAAGAAGGGTGAGAGCAAGCTGCTTAAATCCTGTACGCTCCCCCTCACCGGTGCTGCTGTGGTAGATCGCGTGATTACCAATCTCGGTGTCTTTGATGTTGTGCGGGGCGGCCTGCGCGTCGTGGAACTTGCAGACGGCGTTTCGATGGATGAAGTGCGCGATCTGACCGAAGCGACGCTGCTCGACTAAGGCAGTGCTGCCTCAGGGCAGGGCGGCTGTGGTGCAGGGAGCGCGCGGCCCGGACGGAGCAGCTTCGCATAACTGCTGTGCTGCGTGCCAGTAGCTCAGCACAATCGGCACATAGTCGCGGGTTTCGGCATAAGGTGGAACACCATTATGTCGGATTACGGCGTTTTCCCCGGCATTGTACCCGGCCAGCGCCAGCAGCGTGTCTTCGCTGAACATCCCCAGAAGGATCGAAAGATAATCGGCTGAGCCGCGAAGGTTCTGTGCCGGATCGAATGGATCGTTGACATTGAACCGTTGCGCGGTGCCCGGCATCAATTGCGCCAGACCTTGTGCACCGGCGGGGCTGACGGCTTTCACCTGACCACGGCTTTCTGCGGCTATCACCGCGATCAGCAGCGCCTCGGAGATTTTGGCGTTTCGTGCTGCCGCGGCGATCTCTGTTCCGAAGTTCTGCGCGATGGTCTTGACCAGCGCCCGATGAGCGGCGCTGCCAATGCGGGTGGAGGCGACGGCGGCGAGGGATGCGAACCGGGTCGCGTCGGCCGCGGTTATCGCGGGCGATGCCTCCTGCCAGAACCATGTATGCCGCGATGACCGCCGCGACGTGCCCGGCGGGGTGGCGCGTTGGATGCCATGAATGGTCAATCGCTTGCGTGCGCCCCGTGCCGGTGGTTTCACGACCTTGAAGCTTCCTGCACGCGATCCCCCGAACCCCTGCGCCTCTACCGGCGCAGGAGATGCTGTCAGCAGTAATGCCGCGCAGAATATTGGTATCATCGCGAAGATGATCGGGGATGAGCGATTTGGCAGCGGCAGACGCGATATCGAATCGCTACTTGAAAGATTCGCCAAAATGCGTGCGAATTTGCACGCAAGGGCCCCGAACTCAGGCCAAAACGGGGCAAAATCCGGTAGTCGATTAACCAAAATTTTACGATTCAACGGCGATACACACATGACGTCAACGTCCAAGCCAATGATTAACTGTAACTTTTCCTCCCGCTCCTAACAGATCGGGGTGGCTAAACGTAATCACAAAAAAACCTAAATTTCGAATGCGAGTTTGTTTGTCGTATTCGAAATTTAATGTTATCAAGATCGGGAAGAGAAGTGGCGGGCCTTTGGGTGGGTCAGCCGGTGGGTCAGAAGTTGCGGAGTGTAATTCCGCGTTTGATATATCGGTTCTCGCGTCACTGCTGTTCATTGTAACAATGCATGTGGAGGGAGTACCATGCTGAATTTTATCTCGAATATCCGCCGTTTTGGTTCCGACAAGTCCGGTGCTGTGACTGTTGACTGGGTTGCGCTGACTGCAGCCGTCGTCGTCATCGGTATCGGCCTCGTTTATGCCGTTTTCGGCACGGGCACCGACGGTGTTGCTGGCCTCGTCACCAACCTGACCGGCGAGTTGACGCAGGCTTCAACGAACATCAATGACGCAGTTGCTACGGCCCTGCCGACAGCTGGCGGCGGTTCTTAAGGCGGCCAATGTTACGAAGGGCATCGGATGGAAATCCGGTGCCCTTTTTCTATGTGATTGGGAAGTGAAAGTGTCATGCGTATTGTAGCTCTTATTGTCCTGATCTTTGGTGTCACGCTGGCTGGGGCTGGTGTGTACTTCGCTAAAACCCGATATGATGTTCTTCAGGCTGCTCTTGCACAACAGCAGGCGACACAGGTTGTCGCAGCGCCTGAAATCAAAACCGTTTCCGTTCTGGTTGCGTCAAGGGCGCTGAAATACGGAGAGGTTCTCAAGGAAGAGGACATCAAAGAGGTGCGGTTCCCTGAGGAAGCTGTTCCAGGCAATTCTTTCACGACACGTGAAGATCTATTTGGTGACGGCGGTGAGGATGATCGACGGATCGTCTTGCGCGCAATCGAGCAGAACGAGCCGATTTTCCGCGCTAAGGTTACCGGTTTTGGTGAGCGCGCGACAATTTCGGCGCAGCTGACCCCCGGTATGCGTGCATTTACCTTGCGCATCGACACAGTGTCCGGCGTTGCAGGTTTCCTGCTGCCGAATGATCGCGTCGATGTCTTTTTGACGCGTAAGGGGCAGGATGGCCTGTCCTCGAACCTGATCATGCAGAATGTGAAGGTCATCGCAGTCGACCAGTTTTCCGACAAGGATAGCAATCGTGCTCGCGTCGCGCGTACGGCCACTGTTGAAGTGTCGCCCGAGGACGCGCAGCGGCTTGCGCTGGCACAGCAGGTCGGTCGTATTTCGCTCAGCCTTCGTCAGATCGACGAGGTTGCGACCACTGTCAGCGATGAGACGCCGTCGATCGGTATGACGGACCTCATCAAAAAGGAAGAAGCGGCACCGGCACCTGCGCCCGCGCCGAAAAAACAGCTCTGCGAGCGTAAGGGCACGGAATTGTTTTGTCGGGATGAGTGAGCCATGGCGCTCACTTTTCCAGGCAAGCTACATTAAGTAATGGCTCTAAGGGCTAGTTTCGCTTGCCTTTTTCAGAAACATAGATACCGTGCACATATCAGCGCCAACGATGCTGCTGTTGTGAGGGAAAAAAGCGATGCGTTCCTTGAGATTTTTCGCCGCCGCGATGACGGCAGCATTCATCACGTCCGTGCTGCCAGCGGCGGTGTCGGCCCAATCATCCGGCAATGTCCTCAGGATCGCCCGTGGTGCGACCTCCAGTGATGTAAATGTTTTCATCAACCGTGCGATCGTGCTCGAAAGTGCGGAGAAATTTGCCGAAGTGTCAGTGGCCAATCCGGGCATTGCCGACGTGGCAGCCCTGTCCGACCAGACGATTTATGTCCTCGGCAAAGCGCCCGGTTCGACCACGCTGACGCTTTTGGGGGAGTCCGGACGTCTGATTACCAATGTCGACGTCAACGTGTCGCCCGATCTCGGGGAATTCAAACAGCGTCTTCGTGAAATATTGCCGAATGAAAATATCGAGGTGCGCGGGGCCAATGGTGGCGTCATCCTGTCAGGTATCGTGTCCGGAGCCCGCAAGATCGACACAGCAATGCGGCTCGCGGCGACTTACAGCGGTGAAAACGTGACCAACATGATGTCCGTTGGCGGCACGCAGCAGGTCATGCTGAAGATCCGGTTCGCCGAAATGGCGCGATCAGCGACCAAGCAGCTCGGCTTCAATCTCGCGGCCGGTTTCCAGGGTGGTAGCACTGCAGGTACATTGGGAACGGGTCCTCTCGGCCTGAACCGTGCTACTGGCGACGGCGCGACTGTCGGCAATCCGGTCGGCACCGCTCTTGTTGACCCCGGCAGCGCTATCTTTGGCGAACTTCTTTTTTCGGTCGGTGACGTGCTCGTCGACGTTTTGCTGACGGCGCTGGAAAACAAGGGCGTTGTCCGGTCATTGGCGGAGCCGAACCTGGTGGCGCTGTCGGGTGACACAGCAAGCTTCCTTGCTGGCGGCGAGGTCCCAGTCCCTGTCACAGATGGCGATGGCGGTATCTCGGTTGAGTTCAAGCCGTTTGGCGTGTCGATGTCCTTTACGCCAACTGTGATTGACGAGGATCTGATCAATCTCGAACTGGCGACCGAAGTCAGCTCCATCAACACGGCGGTGACTGTCACGGCTGAGGGTATCTCTCTGTCGGGGTTCACCACGCGGCGCGCTTCGACCACCGTGGAAATGCGCGACGGGCAGAGCATGGCGATCGCCGGCCTGCTGCAGGAGGACTTCACGGACGGCAAGACACAGGTACCTTTCCTCGGCGATATCCCGGTCCTTGGCACCTTGTTTCGCAGCAGCGAGTTTCAGCGGAGTCAGAGCGAGCTGGTGATCATCATCACGCCGGTGTTGGTGACCCCGGTCAGCGGCGAGCAGCTTTCGCTGCCAACGGATCGGATGCGAATCCCGAATGAAGAGGATCTCTTCTTCTTTGGGGAGCTGGAAGGCGATGCCCCCTCATCCGAGGTGGCAACGCAGGACCTCGATGGGTCGTTCGGGTATATTCTGGAGTAATGGAAGATGCGGTATCTGACACTGATCGCGGCGCTGACCGGTACGACCATCCTCGCTGGATGCGGTGAGGCCGGCATAGACAGGCACAATGCAAGCTGGGCTCTTGCGACGCAGAACAACCATCTGGTGCAGTCGGCCGAGTATCAGCGCGGCGATTTCCTGCGCGAGGTTCGTGCTCAGTTCGCGGCGGACACGCCGGACAGAGTGACGTTCGCTTTTGATCGCTCGTCGCTGGATGCCGCCGCCCGCCGAACGCTCGACGCTCAGGCAAAATGGCTGCGTGAGAACCCCAACGTGAGGGTGCGGATCGCGGGTCATACGGACCTCGTGGGGGGCGAGAGCTATAACGACCGGCTGGGTCTGCGCCGCGCTCGTGCCGCGGCACGTTATTTGCTGCGCAGAGGCGTCGCGCGAGGGCGAATCGATACAGTTGAGAGCCTTGGCGAGTCGCAACCTGTTGTCGATACAGAGAGCCGCGAGAGGCAAAATCGCCGCACCGTGACGCAAGTTGCGGGCTTTACACACGGTTTTGTTGGCGAAGGTATGGACGGAAGGCGTGCTCTTTTGATGTATCAGCGCTATGTTTCTGATACTGTAGAGAAGCCTTCAGTTGGTACAACGACTAGTCCTGGAGGTTCGTAGAGTTAAGTTAGAGCGTGTGTGGGGGATGCACTCATTACTGCGATAACCTCATGTGAGGTGTGGTATAGGTGTGATGAACACGCTTCTGTTTTGTGTCGCGGGGTGGATAATGGTTTCCGGTCTGATCAAGTCATGGGTCATTCGATTGCGTGGGTTTCTGACTGACAGTCAAGGCAGTGTGTCTGTCGATTTCATCGTATCGATCCCTATTCTTTTGGCAGTTCTTGTTTTGACTTCTGAATACGGTCGCGTATTGCAGGCGCGGTCAACCCTCGACAACGCTGTCGCCGACGCCACAAGGTATCTATCGCGGGTGCCGGCGAACGAGGCAGATGGCAGCTTCAGTCCCAAGGTCGTGGCAATCGCGGAACAGTTGATCACGTCGCGCATCAACACGAGGTATATCGCAATCGGTAGTCCGGTGCTGACGACCAATGGCGATTTCACAACAGTAAGCCTTGCGGCGTCAGTTGGCGTCATCTCGCCAGCACTGTCAGTCCTGAATGTGGGCAGTCCGTTCGTCCAAGCCGCAGATGGCAGCGCATTGAAGGATGTCGAGGGCCTCGTCATCACCTCCTCTGATACCGTCCGGCATTTTGGGAGGTGATAGACGATGCTGAGACGTCTTAAGCACTTCCTGAAGGACCAGCGCGGCGCTGCATCGCTGGAATACATCGTGCTGCTGTTGCCATTGCTGGCCATGGTGTTCGTGTCGTTCCAGATCGCGCTGGCCTATCATTTCGCCCTGACCGCGCAGAAGGCCGTCGAACTGGGTGCACGCATCGCGGCGGTTCGCGACCCGGTCTACACAGACCTGCCACCAAGTAATGGCGTTCGCATCGGCGGGACGACCGGTGTGCAGTGCGCGGTCGATAACCAGTGCGATCTCACTGATACGGGGCCATGGACATGTAGCGGCGATGACCTCGGCAATGGCGTGTGCGATGCAGACGCCTATGCAGATATCTTCGAAGAGGTCGCGCGGATTGCCTATCTTCTGGACCCCAGCGATCTTTCGATTACCTATTACTATGGTGAACTGGGCTTTGCAGGGGGGCCATTCGTGCCTATCGTCGAAGTCGCGATCGAGGAACGGCCGTTCTTTCTGCAATTCTTCTTTAATCTTGCGGTTGGTAATCCGGCCAACGGCGCGGAGGAGTTGCAATTGCCCGCTGTCGCGGCATCTGCGATCGCCGAGGATCTGTCGTCGCGTAACTAAGGTCTGGAGGATGTAAGCGTGCTGCTTCAAAAAGATTCGAAAGCGCAAGCCGAAGCGGTTGTCGCTTTTGCCTACACTGAAGCTGCAGAGGCACTGACCCCTCAATTCGACGCAGCGTTCGGGTCGGGGGGATGGGTGTCGACCCGCCTGAAAGAGGCCAAACAGGCCATCCGTAAGGTGGCCGAGGATGGTGGCATTTTTCTGGTCATCGGCGTGCAGTCCGAATCGGATCAGGAGATTGATGCCGCACGCGAGGTGATCGCTGACGCAAAACTGTCCGGACTGAAGGTCATCCTTCTGGCTGAAAGCCTGAGCCCTTCGACCATGCATGCGCTGATGCGCGCTGGTGCCGACGATTTTGCACCCCTGCCGCTACCGACATCGGCCTTGAATGAGAGCATTTCGCGCCTGCGGGTCGGTGCCCAGACCCCCTTTGGTGGATCGAAGTCCCGCAATGGCGGTGTTTATCCGATCTATGGCGCGGCCGGCGGTGTCGGTGCCACCACGTTTTCAGTGAACCTTGCGTGGGAAACCGCGTTGGAGGTTGCAAAATCGGGCAAGCAGGTTGCACTGCTCGATTTCAATTTTCAGTACGGTACCGTTGCGACCTATCTGGATTTGCCCCGCCGTGAGGCGATCTACGAACTCTTGTCCGACACGTCGACCATGGATGAGGAAGGGCTGAGCCAGGCGCTCGCGACCTACGAAAACCGCATGTCGGTTCTGACCGCGCCGATGGACGTGCTGCCCTACGATATCATCGGGCCGGAGGATGTACGCTCATTGCTCGACCTGGCGCGGCTGAATTATGACTATATCTTCGTTGATCTGCCCCAGACCCTGACACATTGGTCAGACCTTGTTCTGTCGCAATCTGAGCAATTTTACGCCCTTATGCAGAGCGATATGAGGAGTGCGCAAAACATGCTTCGTTTCCTGCGCGCTGTTCGGTCTGAGGAATTGCCAATCGAGAAGGTCACGGTCTGCCTTAATAAAGCACCAAGTTTTTCTGATCTGAGCGGCAAGACCCGTGTTCGCCGGTTGGAGCAGAGCCTTGATGTGGAGTTTCAGCATCGTCTACCGGATGGCGGAAAACAGATCCCGATAGCCTGCGATCAGGGGACACCCCTTGCGCGGGCTGCCAAGAACAATGCGCTGCGTAAGGAGATCCGTAAGATTGCGCAGGGTATCGTGGCGCGATCGGCCGCGGATCAGAAGATGAAAGCAGGTACGGTGTAATAGATGTTCAAGCGTTTGAAATCAGGGTCGACACAGCCGCCACCGCCGCCGCCGCAGGCAGCACCGGAGCAGCGCGCGATTGCTAAGCCAACACCGGGCGGCAACGCACCGACGGCTGTGCGCAGACAGATACCCGTGGCACCTGTGGATGAGCAGGCCGATGCGCGTCGGCGTAAACGTCTTCTCGATCTGCGCGTCGCGGTACACCAGCGCATTCTGGAAAACCTCAATCTCGCAGCCATCGAAGATGCGCCCGAGGCCGAGCTGCGCCAGGAAATCGCACTGATCGCGCGCGAAACACTGGCCGATCTTGGCGTAGTCGTGAATGCACAGGAATTCGAAACACTGGTGGGGGCACTGGTGGACGAGGTCACGGGCCTCGGTCCGCTCGAGCCGCTGCTCAAGGATGAAACGGTCACCGACATTCTGGTGAACACTCATGAGCAGTGCTTTGTCGAGCGGTTCGGTAAGCTGGAACTGACCGATGTTCAGTTCAAGGACGAACGGCACCTCATGCGGGTGATCGACAAGATCGTCTCGGCTGTCGGCAGGCGTGTCGACGAAGGGCAACCATGGGTCGATGCGCGACTGAAGGATGGCAGCCGCGTCAACGCGCTGGTGCCGCCTTGTGCTGTTGACGGGCCGCTATTGTCCATTCGTAAGTTCTCCAAAAAGCCCTACGGCATCGACAAGCTAATCGAATTTGGGGCGTTCTCCGAGGATATGGCGCTGTTCCTGCAGGCTGTGGTCGGCACGCGGTTGAATGTGCTGGTCTCGGGCGGTACGGGTTCGGGTAAGACGACGACCCTGAATGCGCTGTCGAGCTTCATCTCGAACAAGGAGCGTATCGTTACCATCGAGGATACGGCGGAACTTCAGCTTCAGCAGATCCATGTCGGCCGGATGGAGAGCCGCCCGCCGAATATCGAGGGCAAAGGCGAAATCGGCCAGCGCGACCTCTTGCGCAACGCCCTGCGTATGCGCCCTGACCGCATCATCGTCGGCGAGGTTCGTGGTGCCGAGGTTCTCGACATGTTGCAGGCGATGAACACGGGCCATGACGGCTCCATGACCACGATCCACGCCAATAATGCCCGCGACGCGGTCGGCCGGATCGAGAATATGGTCTCCATGGCCGGCGTCGATATGCCGATGAAGGCGATCCGCGGTCAGATCGCATCGGCCATCGATGTGATCGTGCAGGTCACGCGCCTTTCGGATGGTACAAGGCGGATGATCTCCATCACCGAGATTACCGGGATGGAAGGCGAAGTGGTCGCCATGCAGGATATCTTCCGGTTTGAGCGGACCGGCCTTGACGATGATGGCAAGGTCGAAGGCAACTATATCTCGAACGGGATACGCTCCAGCTTTTCCGACCGGTTTGCTCAGTGGGGCATTCATCTGCCCAATGACCTGTTCGCGCCCGGCCGCATCTCAGGATAGGCAGATGCTCGGACCCGTCCTCTACGCCCTGATCTTCATCGGCATTCTGATGATCGTCGAAGGTATCTATCTGCTGGTAGTCGGCAAGTCGATCAGCCGGGAAAAAAGCGTCAATCGCCGCCTGCGGTTGCTCGAACAGGGCGGTGATCGCGAGGAGGTGCTCGTCAAGCTCCGCAAGGAGCAGGAGCGCCACCAGAACGCGCGGGAAATCCCGCTACTGTCCATCGTGTTTCACAAGGCGGCGCAGGCCAACATCCCCATTTCGCCGACCAGCATCGTTATGCTGATGCTGGCGATTGCTGCAGTCGGCTTCATCATCTTCTCGATTGGAACGGGCGCGTCGCCTCTGGTGCGCATCGTCGTTGCGCTGATCATGGGCTATGTCTCCGTGTTTCTGTGGCTGCGCAACAAGGCGAAGCGCCGCCTGCAGATGTTTGAGGAACAGTTGCCCGATGCGGTCGACCTGATCGTGCGCAGTTTGCGCATCGGCCACCCGTTCAGCTCCGCCGTGAACATTGTGGCGCAGGAAATGCAGGATCCGCTGGGCAGCGAGTTCGGCATCATTGCCGATGAAAGCACCTATGGCATGCCGGTGACGGAAAGCCTGGACCGGCTCGCGACCCGTATCGAAGTGCCTGATCTGCGGTTTTTGGCCGTCGCTGTGACGATCCAGAGCCAGTCGGGCGGTAACCTCGCCGAGATTCTGAACGGCCTGTCGGAGGTTGTGCGCGCACGCTTCAAATTGTTCCGCAAGGTCGCAGCCATTACGGCGGAGGCGAAATGGTCAGGCTGGTTCCTGTCGATTTTCCCGGTTGTGGCTTTCCTCTTGGTTCAGTTGGTATCGCCGGATTACTATGATCGGGTGTCCGACCATCCGCTTTTTGTTCCTGGCACGATTGCTGTTGGCGTCCTGATCGTGGTCAACGTGTTTTTCATGCGCTGGATGGTGAACATCAAGGTGTGATAAATGGAATTGCTATTTAACAACGCCTGGGAGAAATCGGTCGAGCTGTTCGGGCCCGTCGGGCCATTCTATGCGCTCGCCGCTCTTGGTGCTTTGCTGGTTCTGATCGCGGCACCCATCGTGTTGCGCCGCCAGCCTGATCCGGTTGAGCGTCTGGAAAAACTGAACCGCAGAGCGACGCCAGAGACGGCGCAGTCGCTGCGCATCAAAGATGACAAAACGAGGTTTGACGCACTTGCGCCCTATCTGGAGCCGACAGATGAGGGGGAGCTGTCCGAGGTTCGCGCCCGCCTTTTGCGCGCAGGGTATCGATCGCGCGGCGCAGTGCGCATGTTCTACCTCGCCCGCTCCGGCCTTGCTGTTGGATTGGTGGTCTTTGGGCTCCTCCTGATGGGGTTGGCGCAAGAGGAACCTGATCCGGCACGGCTTGTGATTTTCTGCGGCGTGGCTGGCATCCTCGGGTATCTGGCACCCGCCTGGTGGGTGTCACGGCGCCGCCAGGAACGTCAGGGCGAAATGCGCGATGGCTTTCCCGACGCTCTCGACCTGATGCTCGTTTGCGTCGAGGCGGGTCAGTCGCTGGATCAGTCCATCATCCGCGTCTCCAATGAGGTAAAGGAGGCGCATGGCGCACTGGCAGAAGAATTGCAGATCGTCGCGTCCGAAATGCGCGCAGGTAAGGACCGCGCACAGGTGCTGCGCGAATTTGCCGACCGATCCGGCGTGCCGGACATCTCCGCCTTTGTGACGGTGCTTGTGCAGTCGGCGGCCTTTGGTACGTCAGTCAGTTCCGCCTTGCGGGTCTATGCATCGGAAATGCGCGACAAGCGTTTGATGCGCGCGGAGGAAAAGGCCAACACGCTGCCAACCAAGCTGACCCTTGGCACCATGCTGTTCACCGTTCCGCCCTTGATGCTGATCCTGATCGGCCCATCCCTGATTGAGATCATCCGGGCGCTCGCCAATTTCAACAATCGATGATCGCTCGTGCGCTCCTCATCCTGACCGTGGTCGCAATGTCCGGCTGCCAGATGGCGGGCAGAGAGCGACCCGGCTCCACCGTGGCGACCAGCGCACCCGTGTCGCCGTTGGTGGTCGGTATCCGGCTGCTGGCCGCCAAACAGCCCGCATTGGCGTTGGATGCCTTCAACCGTTCAGTGACCGAAGATGGCGTAAGTGTTGACGCCCTCTCAGGTATCGGCGTGTCCTATATGCGTCTGGGCCAACGCCGACAGGCCCGCCAGTTCATGGAAACGGCGGTGAAAGTCGATCCAAATTCTGCAATTGCGCGCAACAATTTCGGCGTCCTGCTTTATGATGAGGGCGAATATGATGCTGCCCTTGTCCAATTGCAGCGGGCATATGCATTGACAGGCGGCGCGAATAGTTCGATTGCGACAAATATCGGGTTCGCAGAGTTCGCCATTTCGCAGGCGCAGGATGCTGATCTTGTTATAGACGAGAGCGAATTCGATGTGATTCAATACGGAAAAGGGGTCTACCGGCTGGAGCCGCGTGAGCCTGAGCCGTCAACCGACGCTGCGGAGTTGTAAGAATGATCCTTTCGGGATGCCCTTTGGGCCACACCATCCGCGCCGCGACGGCGGGCCTGTTTGTGCTGGGACTATCGGCATGCACAGAACCGTTTGATGCGCCGCTCGGGCCGGAGCGGGAGGACCCCAATCTCGTCAGCAGCGTCGTTGACGATGTCAATCTGAACGATCTGATGCTGACCGTCGCCGATCCGAAAGACGGGGTCGCCTACTTCCGCGACGCACTCAGCCGCGATCCTGACCGGCCTGATCTGAAGCGTGGATACGCATTGTCGCTGGCCCGTGCACGCCGCCATGCCGATGCAGTCATTATTTTTGAGGAGCTGAGCGCCGAAGGGCATTCGGATGCCGAACTGCGCCTTGAGCACGCAAACAGCCTAGCAAGGCTGGAACGCTGGGACGAGGCGGAAAACCAGATGGCACTGGTTGGGTCGGATGTGGAGGTGCCGCGCCGCTATCTGATCGACGCGATGCTCGCCGATCATCGTGGTGACTGGGACCAGTCGGATGCTGCCTATGAAAGGGCACGCCGGCTAAGCGCAAATCCGGCCGCGATCCTGAATAACTGGGGGGTCTCCCGCCTCTCGCGCAAGGATTATGGCGGTGCGCAGAAGACCTTTGAGCAGGCGCTGGCCCACGACCCGAGCCTGTTCAGCATCAAGAACAATCTCGCGGTCAGTCGTGCGCTGCAGGGTGAATACCGCCTGCCGCTTGTGTCGATCAACGATGAGGAGCGCGCCACGCTCCTCCACAATGTTGGTGTGATCGCGCTGCGCCGTGGCGAGACAGAAGTCGCAAAGGGGCTGTTCGCCAAGGCGGTGGAGACGCATCCACGCTATTATCCATCCGCGGCAGAAAAGCTCGCCGCGCTCAACGCGAATGTTATCAACTGACCCATGTTTGCTGATCCTGCACTCCTGACTTTGCTGGTTGCGGCTCCCGTTGCGCTCGCCACCGTCTATTTCGATCTTCGGTATATGGAGATCCCGAACTGGCTGACCGGAGGGGCGGCGGTGATCTTTACCGTGCTGGTCTTTGCCACGCTCCCGCAATCTGACGCGCTGTGGCGCGTGGCCGGTGCCGCGATCGTGTTCGTTATCTGTGTGGCGCTGTTTTTCCTGAGGCAGATGGGAGGCGGTGATGCAAAATCCGCACCCGGTTTTGCGCTTCTCGTCGCGCCACCGGATGTGGCTGTCGTGCTCTTCCTTCTCTCTGTCATTGCGCTGATGGGGCTGGCTACAATCACCTTGCTCCGTCGCACGCGTCTGGCGGGTGGCGAGTGGAAGATGTGGCAGGACAAGACGAAGTTTCCCTATGGCGTTGCCCTTGGCCTCACGGCCCTGATTTACCTGTCACTTGTCGCGTTCCTTGTACCCTGAGAGAGTTCACCAATGGCCAATTCGACCCCGCCTACCCCCCGGACGATAGAGGAAACGGGGCTCGAACCTGGATTTTTGATGGATCTTCTGATCAAGAATGTCTATCGCCTCGCCCATGAATTGCCGACGCAGATGGCGACCGCGATCAGTCTGTCGCCGCCGCTGGTCGAACAACTGATCACTCTTGCCCGTGACAATCGACTGATGCAGACGGCCGGTGTGCGCACCGCCTCCGTCACGGCGGAAATGCGGTACGGCCTGACCGATGCGGGCAAGGCATGGGCACTGGATGCCCTGCGCCAGTCCGAATATGTCGGCCCGGCACCCGTGCCGCTGAAACAGTATTATGAACAGGTCAAACGACAGAGCATCCGCGGTGAGACGATCACACGGTCGAAGCTTGGCAACGTTCTGAAGAAGCTGACCCTCGCCGAAGCGGTGAAGGAGGCGGTCGGCCCCGCAGCCAACTCCGCATCCTCGATGCTGCTCTACGGGCCGCCGGGCAATGGCAAATCCTCCATCGCTAACGCGATCTGTGCGGCCTTCGATGATGTCGTGTTCATCCCCCACGCGCTGGAGCTGGACCGCCAGATCATCACCATGTTCGACAACACTGTGCACCGGCCGGTCCCGCTGGCCACGCAGGACGGCGGGCTGCGTCGAACCCAGGGCTTCGACAAGCGCTATGTGGTCTGCAAACGCCCCGTGGTGATCACTGGCGGTGAATTGACGATCGACATGCTCGATCTGTCCTACACGGCAGCGAGCGGGATCTACGAGGCACCACTACAGCTGAAAGCATCTGGCGGTGTGTTCGTGATCGATGACTTCGGGCGTCAGCGCGAACAGCCACAGGCGCTGATCAACCGGTGGATCATTCCATTGGAGGGCGGCGTCGATTTCCTTACCCTGCAGACCGGCCGGAAATTCGAAGCACCGTTCGACACATTGGTGATCTTTTCGACCAACATTCCACCCAAACAGCTTGTGGATGATGCGGCCCTGCGGCGGATCAGGCACAAGATCGAGATCGGGAAGCCGGATGAAGAGACGTTTTTGCGCATTCTCATCAACTCGTGCAATCGCCACAAAATCGCGATCAATGAAGAGACGGTCGCGTTCATGCTGTCCGAGCTTTATCAGAAGACGCGCGCCGAATACGCCGCTTTCCATGCTGAATTCCTGATCGATCAGGTGAAAGCGATTTGCACCTATGAGGAAGTGCCGTTGGAGCTGAAACCCGAATATCTGAAGCGCGCGTGGGGGAACCTCTTCACCTCGGCCTGATCGGTGATGGATGTGGCGGCGGGTTCAAAGCATCTTTATCGTGGCGAAGGCCCGGTACCGGGTCATATGCTGTATATGATGACGGGTAATCCGGAGATCGGTTAATGCGGTTCTTGATGCGGTCACTTCTTGGCCTTGCGCTGTTTCTGGGCGCAATCGCGGTGACGGCCTATGGCGGCTACAGCGTCATGCAGGCGGCCGGCGAGCGCGGCAGGGGTGATGGCGGCAAGGGACCGGCGGAACGCGTATTCGCGGTTGAAACGGGGATCATAGAAAAGGGCACATTCGCCCCCCGGATCGAAGCCTATGGCGAAATCAGAAGCTGGCGGACCTTGGAGCTGCGCGCAAATCAGGGTGGACGGCTTGTCGCCCTGTCGGACCAGTTCCGCGATGGTGTCCGGGTGGCTGCGAGGGATGTCCTCTTTCGCATCGATCCCGAAGAATATGAAGCGGTCGTCTCTGACCGGCGTGCCGGTGTGGCTGAGGCGGAGGCAGATCTGTCCGAAGCCGTTCAAGGCGTCGAGGTGCAGCAGCAGGAATTGCGCGCGACCGAGACCCAGCGTGATCTGCGCAAAACGGCCCTGACCCGGCGGGAAGGCTTGCTGCAACGCGGCGTCGCCACAGCGGCGGAGGTGGAGGAGGCGGAGATGGCTTTTGCTGCAGCCGAACAGACCGTTGCCGCCCGCGCCCAGGCCATGCTGGCGGCCAATATCCGCATCGACAGGACCCGCCTGAAACTGGATCGAGCGAAGATCGCGCTCAGCGATGCGGAGCGCGCGCTGGCGCAGACTATTCACACTGCACCCTTCGACGGAATCATCGGCGAAGTCAGGGCAGTTCTGGGCGCGCTTGCATCCCCAAACGAGCAGCTCGG
This sequence comes from Pseudomonadota bacterium, assembly GCA_039030855.1. GTDB lineage: Bacteria > Pseudomonadota > Alphaproteobacteria > Rhodobacterales > Rhodobacteraceae > Pikeienuella. Next base: position 24,315 of record JBCCDJ010000001.1, on the reverse strand, counting down.
CGTGCTGATCGATCCGCTGGCGCTGGAGGCTGTGTTTCGCGTCACCAACGCGCAATATGCGCGGTTGCTTGACGAGAAGGGGACGCTTGAAAACACGGAACTGTTGGTTCAGCTCGACCTTGATGATGTGCCGCTTGTCATCCCCGGCACCATCGACCGCGCCGCGGCCCTGATCGGATCGGGCGAGACGGGGCGGCTGGTTTATGCGCGTCTCTCGTTGGACGACGGCTCGGTTCTGCGCCCTGGCGATTTTGTCAGCGTCTCCGTGACGGAGCCGCCACTATCCGATGTCGCCGTCCTGCCCGCTGCCGCCGTTACCGAAGATGGCGCCCTGCTGCTGGTCGGCGAAGACGAAAGGCTGATCGAACGCAAGGTCCGGATCCTGCGCCGTCAGGGCGACGAGGTGATCGTCGCCAATGTGCCCGATGGGCAGCCCTATGTGACGGCGCGCGCGCCGCAGCTTGGCAGCGGCATCAAGGTCCGATCACTGAACAACGCCGATCCGGGGCCGTCTGGGCCGATGATCAGCCTCGCGCCCGAACGTCAGCAATACCTTATCGATCTGGTGGAGCGGGACCAGAGACTGTCAGCGGCGGCGAAATTGCGCATACTTGGCACGCTTCGCTCCGGTGCCGCGCCCGCCGATCTGGTGGCTGAGATCGAAGCAGGCGCTGGCTGATGGCACGCGGCCTGATCCGGGGTGGCCCGGTCGGGCGCGGGATCCTCGGCTATTTCGTTGCGCATCGGACGGCGGCGAATCTGCTTCTCCTCTTCATGCTGATTGGTGGGGTTCTGGCAGCATCAAACCTGCGCAGTCAGTATCTGCCTGACTTTGTGATCGAAACGGTCAGTGTCACGACAATCTGGCCTGGTGCCGGGCCTGAGGACGTAGACAGCGCCATCATCGGCGTGATGGACCCGCCCCTTTTGGCGGTTGAGGGCGTGGTCGGCACCTATTCGACCGCCCGCGAGGGACGCGGCGTCGTTACGGTCGAGTTCGAGGAAGGCTGGGATATGAGCCGCGCCACCGAAGAGGTGAAGACGGTCATCGATAGCATTACGACATTGCCGGACGGCGTCGAGGACCCGCTGATCACGCGCGGCAGCTATGCGGACCGGGTCAGCGATGTAGTCATTCACGGCCCTGTCGATGCGGCGCTCCTCACCCGGTTCGCGACCGAATTCCAGTCCAACCTCTTTGAGCGGGAGATTACCCGCACAAAGATTCAAGGGGCCGAGGACCCGATCATCCGTATCGCCGTGCCGGAGGCAAAACTGATCCGGCATGAGCTGACCCTGGCGGAGATCGCCGAGGCCATTCGCGGCGAGGCGGATGCGCGCCCGGCCGGTGATGTGTCCGCCGGTGCAACACGAATCAGAACCGGGACGGAACGGCGCACGCCCGAGGATATCGCCGACATTACCCTTCGGACGGGCGCTGATGGCGGGCGCTTGTTCGTGCGCGATGTCGCTCGCATCACTGTGGAAGGTGCTGAGCAGGGCATCGCCTATTACTGGCGCGGTGATCCGGCTGTGATTGTGCGGGTGGATCGCTCCGCGCTCGGCGATTCCATCGAGATGCAGGCAATTGTACAGGCGGCGGCGGATGAGTTGATGCAGACCTTGCCGCAGGGCGTCGAGATCCGCCTGACCAACACCCGCGCTGATCAGATCGAGGATCGCCTGAACATCCTGTTGGAGAACGGCCTTTTCGGCCTCGCGCTTGTGGTCATCTTTCTCTTCCTGTTTCTCTCGGCCCGCACTGCGTTCTGGGTTGCGATGGGCATTCCCGCCGCCTTTGCCGCCGCGATCACGTTCATGTGGCTGGGTGGTCTGACGCTCAACATGGTGTCGCTGTTTGGTCTGATCATCTGCCTTGGTATCGTGGTCGATGATGCCATTGTGGTGGGGGAGCATGCTGATTTCCTGTCCGATCAGCGCGGGATGAGCCCGCCGGAGGCTGCTGAGCAGGCTGCGCGCCGGATGGCTGCGCCGGTCATCGCCGCCACCCTGACCACGCTGATCGCCTTCGCCGGGATCACCTTTGTGGAAGGGCGCTTTGGCACGCTGATCCGCGATATTCCGCTGACGGTCGGTGCCGTCCTTCTGGCATCGCTTCTGGAAAGTTTCATCATTCTGCCCGCCCATATGCGCCACGCCCTTGCCGCCAAGGGGAAGGAGCGGTTCTGGGACTGGCCCAGCAGCCAGTTCAATCGTGGGTTTGCCTGGGTGCGCGAGCACCTGTTTCGCCGCCTCATGCGTGCGGTTATCGTCGGACGCTATCTGGTGCTCGGCAGCGCGATTGCGGCCATTCTCTACAGCACGACCCTCTATTTCGACGGCACGGTCAAATGGCGCTTCTGGAACGCGCCGGAGGTCGGCACCGTCAATGCCAATATCGCCATGCTTCCGGGGGCTAAGCGTGCTGATACCCGTGCACAGCTTGATGAGATGCAGGCAGCGCTTGATCGTGCCGATGCGGCCTTTGCCGAGGAACATGGCGTCGCCCCGGTGGATTACGCGCTGATGCAGATCGGCGGCAGCGCCGGGTGGCGCGGGCTATCTGGGGCGGATGCGAAGGATGAGGACCTCCTCGGGGGCATGAGCGTGACACTGATCGATCCCGATCTGCGCCCCTATACCCAATGGGAGTTTCTGTCGGCCTGGGAGGCGGAGATCCGTCGCCTGCCGCAGCTTGAAACCCTCGCCATTCGTGGCGGGCGCGGCGGCCCCGGTGGCGATGCCATCGACATCAAGTATTCAGGCGCTGACCCGACGATCCTGAAGGCCGCGGCGGAGGCCACCAAGCAGTCGCTGGCGCGGTTCTCCGTTGTGTCTGCGCTGGAGGACAGTCTTGCCTATGACAAGGGTGAGGCGATCCTGACCCTGACCCCGAAGGGAGAGGCACTGGGCCTGACCACCGATAGGGTCGGGCGCGATTTGCGCGACCGACTGTCAGGGATTGAGGCAACGGAATTCCTGCTCGGTACGCGCAGCGCCACGGTGGAGGTGTCGCTCCCCGAGGATGAGGTGACCGCCGATTATCTTGAGCGCGCCCGTATCCGAACCCCCGATGGCTCTTACGCGGCGCTGTCGGAGGTGGTCGATGTGACGACCAGTTTCGGCTTCTCGGCGATCCGGCGACAGGATGGTTTGGCGGTGATCCGGGTGACGGGCGATGTGGCCGAGGATGACCCGGACGCCGCCGCTGCGGTCACAGCAGCCCTGATTGAAGATATCCTGCCCGAAATTCAGAGCCGGTTCGACGTGACCGGTGAACTGGTCGGGCTCGTAAAGCAGGAGCGGGAGTTTCTGTCCGATGCGCTGACCGGTTTTATCGTCTGCGTCACGGGCGTCTATCTGATCCTCGCGTGGATCTTCGCATCGTGGACAAGGCCGCTCGTAATCGTGCTGGCCATTCCCTTCGGCGTGATCGGCACGATCTGGGGGCATCACTGGTTCGATATTCCCATCACAATGTTCTCCATCGTCGGGATCCTCGGCATGGCGGGGATCATCGTCAATGACAGCATTGTTCTGGTCACGACGGCGGATGAATATGCCGAGCGCCGCGCGCTTTTACCATCGCTTGTCGATGCCGCGGCGGACCGGCTGCGCCCGGTTCTGCTGACGACCATCACAACCGTCGTCGGGTTGACGCCGCTTTTGTTCGAGAAAAGCCAGCAGGCGCAGTTCCTGAAGCCGACGGTGGTGACCTTGGCGGTCGGCCTGTCCTTTGGTGTGATCCTCGTTCTGTTGGTGACACCGGCGATGGTGGCGATCCAGAAGGATATTGGCGATGTGCTCCGCTCCGCCCGCCGCATGGCCAGACAGGCGGTTCGTCCGCGCAAAGGACTTGGCGGGCGGCACCACGCGGCACCGGGCGAATGACCGCCCCGACGCGGGCCTACCGCGCCAGAACGTCCCGCAATTCTGTCATATTGGCCCGTGCGCGCAGGATGCTTTGCGCCATGACGCTCAGATGATTGGGCATGGCAAACCCGTCCTCGCGCCCGTTTGAGACGATGAGGGGCGAGAGGTCAGATGCCTCGGCCACCCGCGCCTCCATCCGGTCCCAGAGCGTGCCTGCGCCCTTCTGGGCAATCGCATCCTTGAAATCGACGCGGATCGCCTGAAGAAGGCCGTGATAGGCATACATGCGTCCGCGCGCATCATGGAACATGTTGTCGGCCTGAAAATCGAACCAGCCGCGATCATTGCCCTGGCCGTCGACGAACTGATGCTGTGAGACGTCGTAGATGCGGCCCTGGCTGCGGCTGGCCATCTGATCGGTGACGGAGCCAAGATCATTGGCGATCCTGTCCAGAAGCTGGATCAGGTTGTCCGCGCGTGCATCGAAGGTCGCGTCGCAATTGACGAGCCGCTGGTTAAAATTCCCCAGAAGATCCATCGCGTTGCGATAGGATGATGCGGCGGAGGTCGCGAGAAGCGGGCGCTGGCTGTCGAAGGGGTTGAAGATCCATTGCTGCTCGTCGATCTGCAGGCTGCTGCGCGCGGCCTCCAGATCGGCATCGGCGGCGGAGGTGCCGCGCAGGCGGCCCAACTGGTCAGCCAGCTCGATCGACACCCGGCGCAGCGCTGCCAGGACGCCGCGCTGGAAACTGGCCTTGTTGTCGAAAAAGGGCGTGTCTTCCCACGCCACCAGACCGAAGAAGCCCATCTTGTATTGCGGCGTCGCCGGGGCCCAGTCGTTCTGGTTGACGATCATGTCCAGAAGGCTCTGTTCCATCTTGACCAGTTCGCTGGCCGTGCAGGCCTGCGCGCCTTCTGCGGAGACGGGCCCAGCCTCGGCCAACACGACTTGCGGGTAGCCAAGCGTCTCTCCCCGAACCCAGGAAAACCGCCAGACCATGGTGCCGACATAGATCAGGATCAGCAGCATCAGGACGGGGCGGAGGAAATAGAGGCTCCGGCGGAAGAAGCCGCGTCCGACAAGTTCGTCACCGCGCCCTTTCTTCGTCAGACGGTGAAACCCGAGAATGCCGCGGAGCCGGTCCCAGACTTCCACCAGCCAGTCAAAAAACCGTGTCATCTATCCCTCTCGGCCACCAATCTGCATCCCTTATATGGGCTGAGACAGGGAAGAGGGCAACGCCTTAAGCGGTCAGCCTGCGACGGTGCATCCTGTGATGTGCAAGGCCGGGCCGCCGGTTTCCAGCACGGTCAGGGAAAGTGCGCTCCGGTCGATCCATTGCCCCGCATTGACGCGCACGGGACCGGTGGAGATGACGCTCTGGCCTTCAACCCGGCTTTGTATCAGGCCAAAATACAGGTTTTCTGGCCCTTCAGGCACCACAACCGGTGTGCCGGCGACAGGTTCGGTGAAAGCGACGCGGGATGTGAACTGCCGATCATCGCCGGCACCCGTGATGGCGCATTCGGCGGCGCTCACATGGTCGCCAACATCGCGAAGGGGCACCCGTTTCAGCGCATTTCGTATAAAAACCGCGCCATCCTTGCGCGCGTCAGGCGCGACGTTGATCATCATGTCGTCACGGGCTGGAATGCATACATCCTCGCAAAGCCCGTAAAAGATCGATAGCTGCAACCGCATCGGCGCAGCGGGATCTTCGGGCGTGATGCGAAACGGCAGGATCAGTCTGTCCTTGTAGCCAACATTCTGGATACCATAGGTTTGGAACACCATGGGGGCCGGCCATTCGACTTCCACCTTGGCCACATTTGTCGAACCCGACCAGTCGAAATGGGGCGGGATGCCAGCATCGCCGGGGATGCGCCAATAGGTTTTCCAGCCGGGTTCAAGCTCCATCCGCAATCCGGCCATCCGGACGCCATCAGGCTCCAGCCAGCCGCCATGCAGGGTCAGCGACGCCGGCCCCTGATTGGACGAATGCGCGCCTAGGGTCGACTGCGCAGCTACCTGCCCCGCTCCCAGCAGCGAGATGACACCTGCCACGAGGATGCGGCGAAGATTCATATGAACACCTTTCGGTTTCGACCCACCAGAGACCCTATATAGGCAGTGTTGACGTTGCGCATTGTCACATCTTGGCGATGAAAGGGTTGATCACTGCCGCCCATGACCGCATCTTTCGCATATGAGCGGTAATTTTGAACAGGCGATTTCGAACGAGGATCAGGATGGCCTCAGCGGCAAGCTGTTGATCGCGATGCCGGGCATGGGCGACGAACGCTTCGAAAAGACCGTCATCTACATCTGTGCGCACTCGTCCGACGGCGCAATCGGGCTTGTGGTGAACCGCCGCGCCGCGCAGATCAGCCGCAAGGATCTTTTCAGCCAGCTAGAAATTGAGATCCGCGAGGGCGATAGGAACAACTGGATCCACTATGGCGGCCCGGTTGAGACTGGGCGCGGCTTCGTTCTCCATTCGACCGACTATCATGTGGAGGAAGCCACGCTGGAGGTTGACGAGGCGTTTTCCATGACTGCGACGCTCGACATCCTGCAATCGATTGCAGCAGGCGAGGGGCCCCGGCAGACCATGATCGCGCTGGGCTATTCCGGGTGGTCCGGCGGCCAGTTGGAGCAGGAACTGCGCGACAATGGCTGGCTGATCTGTGATGCCGACGAAGATATCGTATTTGGCCGCGATGACGGTACAAAATGGCAGGCTGCGCTGGCCAAGCTGGGCATCGATCCGATGCTCCTGTCCGCCGAGGGTGGCTCAGCATAGCTCCGACAACGCGCCGTTTTCGACACGGCCGCGTCGGTCGGTGTGAAGCGCGGCATAGAGGACATGATCGCGCCAGCGGCCGTTGATCTGCAGATAGGCCTGCGCGACCCCTTCATATTTGAAACCTGTTTTTTCAAGCAATGCGCGCGATGCGGTGTTCTCCGCAAGGCATCCTGCCTCCAGCCGCCCAAGGCGTAGGTCATCGAAGGCGAACCGGCGGACCTCCGTCAGGGCTTCGCGCATAACGCCCTGACGCGCATAGGCAGCGGCAGTCCAGTAGCCGACGGTTGCGCTTTGTGCAGGGCCGCGCCGGATATTGTCCAGCGTCACGGCACCTGCCAGCGCCTTGTCGTCGCGCAGGAAAATCAGGAAGGGCCAGGCACGCTCCAGCTTGATGGCCTTTTTCGCCCATGAAACCCGGTGGCGAAACGCCCGGCGGGTCAGATGGTCATGGGACCACGTCGGCTCCCACGGTTTGAGGAACGCTTCGCTCTCCCGGCGCGCACGCACCCATGCGGCGAAATCCGAAAGCCGGGCAGGGCGCATCATCAGACGGTCCGTCGTCAGCGCCATTTCCTTGCCAAGTCCTAGCATGGTCCCCGTTCCCCACGCCCCCGTTTCGACGGCCCGTCCTGAACTGCTCTCAGGCGGCGAGCCGCGCTGCAAAGCTACCAACATCCGGAGCATCGCCGACAGGTCCATAATAGGCGAGCGTCGGGTGCCCGATGGTCAGTGTTTCAGCGGCCCGGCGCATGGTGGCCAGATCAACCGCGTCGATCTTTGCGATGGTATCATCGAGATCGGGTTCACGCCCCCAGATCATCAATGAACGTGCGAGCCGCTCAGCGCGGGCTGACGGGCTCTCCAGCCCCATCACCATCCCCGCCTTCATTTGCGCGCGGGCGCGATCAAGTTCTTCTTGCGTGAAATCCTCCGCGGCCTTGCGGATGACATCGACAGTCAGCTCGGCCAGGCCCTTCGCCTCCGCCTCGCCGGTTCCGGCATAGATCGTCAGGAGGCCGCTGTCCTGATAGGCCCCGGCCTGCGCGAAGATCGTATAGCAGAGGCCGCGCTTTTCGCGCGCTTCCTGAAAGAGGCGCGACGACATGCCCCCGCCCAGCGCCACCGACATCAGCTGCGTCGCATAGAACCCGTCCTCGTTATAGGCGGGCGCTTCGAAAGCGACGGCCATGTGGGCCTGTTCCAGCGATTTGACTTCGCGATGCTCCCCTCCCGAATATCGGGCAGGATCGCGAACGGGCGATGGTGTCGGTTTCATATGGCCGAACTGCGCCTCTGCCTCAGCCAGCAGGGCATCGTGGTCGACCCCTCCGGCGGCGGCGAGAATCATCTGACCGGGCGTATAGTGGTTGCCGGTAAAGCGGCGCAGATCAGCTTCGCCAAATTCACGCACCCGCTCAGCGGGGCCGAGGATCGGGCGGCCAATTGGCTGGGCCGGAAAGGCGGTTTCCTGCAACCAGTCGAAAATGATGTCATCTGGCGTGTCCAGCGTCTGGCCGATTTCCTGCAGGATCACGCCGCGCTCCAGCTCGATCTCTTCAGCGGCGAAGGTCGGGCTGGTCAGGATGTCGCCGATAATGTCGAGCGCCAGCGGCGTATCTTCGGCCAGCACGCGTGCATAATAGGCCGTCGCCTCGCGCGACGTATAGGCGTTCAGATGGCCGCCGACATTTTCGATCTCTTCGGCAATTGCCAGCGCGGACCGCCGTGCTGTGCCCTTGAACGCCATATGTTCAAGGAAATGGGCGATGCCATTTTCGGCCTCCGCCTCGTTGCGCGACCCAGCCGCGATCCACACGCCGAGCGAGGCGGAGCGTAGCCCCGGCATATGTTCAGTGATAATGCGAAAACCGTTGGAAAGGGTGGAGAGGCGAATGGTCATGCACGGGCTTTCTGGCGAATATGGGCCTGAATGGCTGGAAGATCATGGGGCAGCACCGTAACGCGCTCGTCCCGTTCGTAAAGGTCTGCCATGCGGGCGGGCAGCGTGGGGCGTTGACCGCAGGCAGCTTCCACCGCATCCGGAAATTTGGCAGCGTGGGCCGTGGCCAGCGCGACAGCCGGGCCATCCGCCGCCAGCGCCGCCCCCGCCCCGATGGCGGAATGGGGGCAGAGAACATGTCCGGTGTCGCTGGCGATCTGCCGGATCAGTGCTGCGACCTCTGCTTCGTCATAGCGGGTGGAAGAAAACTCATCTCGCAGCCGCTGAAGCGCGCCTTGTGACAGGGTGAAGCCTCCCTCGCCCGTCAGCTCCGCCATCAGCTGCGCAACAGCCTGGCCCTCGCGGTCATAGAGGTCGAACAGCAAACGTTCGAAATTCGACGAGACCTGAATGTCCATGGATGGAGAAGTTGATGGCGTAACCCCGCGTTTTTCGTGGGCACCGCTTTTGACCGTGCGGTGCAGGATGTCGTTCTGATTGGTCGCGATGATCAGGCGGTCAATCGGCAAACCCATCCGTTTTGCGACGTAGCCTGCGAAAATATCGCCGAAATTGCCCGTCGGCACAGCGAAGCTGACCTTGCGACCCGGTGCGCCGAGGGCGACCGCGGATGTGAAGAAATAAACGGCTTGCGCCAGTACCCGTGCCCAGTTGATCGAGTTTACGGCAGCCAGCTTCATCGCATCGCGGAATTTGAAATCATTGAACATGGCTTTGACGGCGGCCTGACAGTCGTCGAAATCGCCTTCAACGGCCAAGGCGTGGACATTCGCTTCCGTCGGCGTTGTCATCTGGCGGCGCTGAACTTCCGACACCCGGCCATGGGGGTAAAGGATGAAGACATCGACTGCATCCAGCCCCCGGAACGCCTCAATCGCGGCGGATCCGGTGTCGCCGGAGGTTGCGCCGACGATGGTCACACGCTCGCCGCGCCGCTTCAGCGAATGCTCGAACATCTGTCCGATCAACTGCATCGCCACGTCCTTGAAGGCCAGCGTCGGGCCGTGGTGCAACTCCAGCTCCCATGCGCTTTCACCGATCTGGGTCAACGGGGTACGCAATCGGTGGCCGAAGCCCGCATAAGCGCGTTCGATGATCGCGCGGAACTCATCCTCCGAGAACGCGTCGCCGATAAATGGGCGCATGACACGGTAGGCAACCTCTTCATAGGGCAACCCCGCCAGTGCCGCGATATCCGCGGCTGTCATCCTCGGCCAGGTTTCAGGCACATAGAGGCCGCCATCGCGCGCAAGACCGGTCAGCATGGCCTCTTCAAAGGTCAGGGCCGGGGCAGTGCCCCGCGTGGAGATGTAGCGCATAGTCGCCTCGGCTCTGAAGCTCAGGTTCAGCGCGGTCTATAGCGCCGCCAATCGCCCGCCACAACGCGTTAAGCGACGCTGCCGAACGGCAACGTCGCTTAAATTCGCGTTAGCAGGTGTCTGAGTTCAGATCAGTCCGGCAAGTTCCGCAGGCGCGTCGCCATGACGGGTCTCCAGCCGCGACTTCATCTTGCGCAATGCCTGGGCTTCAAGCTGGCGCACACGCTCCTTGGAGAGGCCAAGTTCGCCACCAAGACTTTCGAGCGTATCGGGATCATCAACCAGCTTGCGGCGGCGGATGATCATCTGCTCGCGTTCTGTCAGCGCGTCGAACGCATCGACAATCCAGTTGCGCGCCGCAGACAGTTCACTGTCGCGCGCCACGGTTTCGGCACCGAGCGGTGCGCCATCTTCAAGCGTGTCAATCCATTCCCGGCCTTCGTCCGAGGCTTGTGTGGCGTTCAACGAGAAGTCCGAGCCGCCAAGGCGCGCTTCCATCATCTCCACATCGCGCAGTGGAACGCCAATTTCGACGGCGATCTCCTCGCGGACCTCGGCCGCCGTCTTGCCATCGGTGATTGGGCCGCGTTCACGCTCAATCCGGCTGCGAACGCGACGCAGATTAAAGAAGAGGGCCTTTTGGGAGGACGTGGACCCGGTGCGCACCATCGACCAGTCGCGCATGACGTAGTCCTGGATGGATGCCTTGATCCACCAACTGGCGTAGGTCGAAAACCGCACGCCGCGATCGGGATCAAATTTCTCTGCCGCTTTCAGCAGGCCGACGCCGGCCTCCTGGATCAGGTCAGCCATTGGCGCGCCGTAGCGCCGGTATTTCGATGCCATCGACACAGCCAGGCGCATATAGGCATTGATCAGTCTGTGGAGTGATTTGTCGCAGCGTTCATCGCGCCACGCGACTGCAAGGGTACGTTCAGTTTCCGCGTCCAGCAGTTCCGCACGCATCGCGGTCCGAGTGAGCGAAGCATCTGCCGACGTGTCCAGTCTTCCCATGTCGTCGTCTCCCATTGTCAGTCGATTTGGTCGTTCAATTTTTGGTTGTTGCTGTGATTACGCAGGCGGTGGCCAAATGGATCACTGCTCCGCGTGGCGGAAACGAATTTTTTCCAGATCGTAAACTGTATGCGCATGTATCCACGATTGGTGACGATCTGGATGAATTTGTTCGCGTGATCTGCCATCGCACAAATCGCGATTAGGCACGGGTGTCGGATCAGGCTCATATGACCGCAAGATGGGAGAGAGATCATGACGTACCACCTGTTCATCATGGACCGCGCCTATTCCAGCTGGTCCCTGCGCGGTTATCTGTTACTGGAGGCGTTCGGGATCCCCCACGAGGCGACGCAGGCCAATTGGCCGGGGCCTGACTTTGATGCGATGATGGCCCCCCTCGCCCCTGCCCGGACGGTGCCGACCTTGCGGATCGGTGACGCGGCTGACGGCTTCTTCCTTTGGGACAGCCTCGCGATTGCGGAGACACTGGCCGAGCGACACCCGGATGCCGGGCACTGGCCCGCCGCCCCGGCAGCCCGTGCGGCGGCACGTGCGTTGGTCGCTGAAATGCATAGTGGCTTCATGGCTCTGCGCCAGCACTGCCCGATGAACCTGAAGGCAGTCTACGAAGGGTTCGAAGCACCGGCCGACGTGCTGCGCGATGTCGAGCGCGTCCAGCGGTTATGGGCATGGGCGCGCAGCACTTACGGCGGCGATGGTCCGTATCTCTTTGGTGAGAGATTTACTGTTGCAGACGCATTTTATCTGCCGGTGGCGTCGCGCCTCGCGTCATTCGGGTTGCCCCGCAGCGCCGAAGATGACGCCTATATCGAAGACTTGCACCGGCTGCCGGCATTCCGTCGTTGGCGCGCAATGGCCCATGCCAATGATCATGTGGTGGCTGAAGATGTTGCCGATCTGCCGGTCACCGGCGCCTTTGGTCCCGGCGTCGCGCCCTTACCCGCCCGCGCCGTTGCTGATGTCAAATCGGTCAACGATGCTTGTCCCTATTCGGGACGACCTGTTGCGCCGGACAGTCTGGCGGAGATTGACGGCGTGGTCATCGGTTACTGCAACCCGTTGTGTCGTGATAAGTCCGTGGCCGATGCGGGGGCCTGGCCTGCGACGATGGCCATGCTCGATGAGGCGAAAGCGCAATCAGCGCGCTGACAACGCATCCGCCAGCACATCGCGCACCGGCTCCATCGGGATGTCCCTGGCGATGAAGGATGCGCCGACGGCCTTGTTCAGGATGAAGACCAGCTTGCCGTCCTTTACCTTTTTGTCTTGACCCATCAGGGCGATCAGCCCGTCCGCGTCGGGCAGGTCACCGGGGATGTCCTCCAGCCCCGTCCTCATGCCCATGGCGCGGAAATGGGCGCGCACGCGGCTTGGTACCTCTTGTGCGCAGAGGCCAAGTCGCATCGACAGCTCAAATGCCAGCACGATGCCGGTAGATACCCCCTCACCATGCAGAAGGCGGCCCGAATAGCCTGTTGCAGCCTCCAGCGCGTGACCGAATGTATGGCCGAGGTTCAGGAGGGCGCGGTCGCCTTGCTCCGTCTCGTCGCGGGCCACGATTTCTGCCTTCATCCGGCATGCGCGGTGGATCGCATCGGCGCGCAGGTGCTGGTCGCCGGCGGCGAGCGCGGGGCCATGTTCCTCCAGCCACTCAAAGAACGGGGCATCGCCCAGAAGCCCGTATTTCACCGTCTCCGCATAGCCTGCCAGAAACTCTCGCGATGACAAGGTGCCCAAAACGTCCGTGTCGGCGAGGACGAGGCGCGGCTGATGGAAGGCACCGATCAGGTTCTTGCCCTGCGGTGCATTGATCCCGGTCTTGCCACCGACGGAGCTGTCGACCTGCGCCAGCAGCGTGGTCGGGATCTGAATAAAATCGATGCCCCGCCGCAGGGAGGCCGCCGCAAAACCGGCCAGATCACCGACGACGCCGCCGCCGAATGCGATGATCATGTCATCGCGGGCGATCTTCAGATCCAGCAATTGCCCCAGCACGCGCTCGAGCTCGGCGAAGGACTTGGATGCTTCGCCGCTTGGTATGGTGATCGCGTCGGCGGCGATACCGGCATCTGTCAGCGATTGCGTCAGCGCCGATAGATGAAGCCGCGCAACCGTTTCGTCAGTGATGATCGCAGTGCGCGGGCGGGCGAGCAGTGGCGCGATCTCACGTCCCGCATCGGCGATCAGGCCAGGCCCGATGCGGATATCATAGGCCCGCTGGCCCAGGGCCACGTTCAGCGTGCGACGGTCGGCGATGGTGTTGGTCATGATTGGGCAAGAATCCGATCTGATAGCAGCGCGGCAGCATCATGGGCCAGTAGCGCATCGAGGATCGCCCCGGCCACGTCATCGGCGCTGCCGGTGCTGGTGCTGGCGACGCTGATATCGGCGGTCGCGTAAACGGGATAGCGCTGATCCATCAGCACCGCGAGGATTTCGCGCGGGTTTCCAGCACTCAGTAGAGGACGTGTTTTGCGGCGCGATGTCCGTTCCACCAGGGTATCCAGATCGGCGTTAAGCCAGATGGATACGCCATGATCGCCGATGGCTGCACGCGTCTCCTCAGACATGAATGCGCCGCCACCGGTGGCAATAACGGTTGGTGCTTCGCCGAGAAGGCGTCTGATCACCTTGGTCTCGCCATCGCGAAAGGCCGGCTCACCCAGTTCGGCGAAGATGTCGCTGATCGACATGCCCGCCGCCTTGATGATCTCGGCATCGGCATCGCGAAATTCGGCCCCGATAAGCCCTGCCAGCCGCGCGCCGACGGTCGATTTGCCGCATCCCATCAGGCCGATCAGCACGATGGGGCGGCAGAGACGATAGCTGAGCGCCGTTCTGGTCACGCGGTCTTCCTTCATTGCGTCGCCCAGCCCTTGCCGCTAGATTCGCAACCGAGGCGGGACAGTGCGCTGGGGTGTAACCGACCCATGCGGCGCTGGTAAAGGTGAAGCGGTGAGAACGAGGCGGCTTCCATGCGGCGTTTCATTGGGTTTTTGTTCATACTTGCGCTGATCATGGGCGTGGCGCTGGTCGTTTATGTCTATCTCGTCGATTTGCCACCCCAGACACAGGTGGTCGAAACGCCCGCCGTGGGCGTCGGGTTCGCGGACTAGCGCCGTGTCGCGCCAGCTGATCGCCGGTTTCCTTGAAGCAATGCGCGCAGATCGCGGCGCGGCGGACAACACGATTTCCGCCTATGCGCGCGATCTCGTCGGCTATGTCGATCATCTGGACAGATGCGGGCGCAGTGTGCAGGACGCGCGGCGCGATGACGTGGAGGCATGGTTGGCCACGCTGGATGATGAAGGTCTTGCGGCATCGACCCGTGCGCGGCGGCTGTCGGCTGTCCGGCAACTGCATCGGTTCCTCTACGAAGACGGCCTGCGTTCGGACGATCCGACAGCGCGTCTGGCTGGTCCGCGCAGCCCGCGTCCGTTGCCCAAATCGCTGGGGGTGACGGATGTGGATGCATTGCTGGATGTCGCCCGGTCGCGTGACGATCCGCGCCTTACCTGTCTGATGGAGGTGATCTATGCCACCGGCATGCGGGTGAGCGAGTTGGTTTCGCTGCCTGTCGCGGCGGTCAGGGGCGATCCGCGTATGATTCTGATCCGCGGCAAGGGCGGGAAGGAGCGGATGGTCCCCCTCTCGCCCCCCGCCCGTGTCGCCATTGCAGACTGGCTGGCCGAGCGTGATGGGACGCAGGAGGAGCGCGCGCGCAAGGGGGCGAAACCTTCGGCTTTCCTCTTCCCCTCGCGCGGCAAGACGGGGCATCTGACGCGGGAGCGGTTCTTCCAGATCGTGAAGCAATTGGCCATCGATGCCGGGATCAGTCCGACAAAGGTCTCGCCGCATGCCCTTCGTCACGCATTTGCGACGCATCTTCTGGCCAATGGTGCTGATCTTCGGGCCATTCAGCAATTGCTGGGCCATGCGAATATCTCCACAACGGAGATCTACACCCATGTTCAGGAGGAGCGGCTGAAGGCGCTGGTCGCGGAAAAGCATCCCCTGGCGCGGCAGTCGCGCTGATCGGGGCCGCTCAGACCCGCTCGAAGGTCAGATAGCAGGGCGTCCGCCCCTCGCGCATGGCTTTCGCCTCATAGCGCGTGCTGGGCCAGTCGGACCATGGCTCGCGCCAATCTGCAGGACGCTCGGCGGTCCAGCGGAATTCGGGGAGGGGGCGCATGGCCTTCAGCGTGTGGCGGATATAGTCGGGAATGTCGCTGGCCACATGCAGCAGCCCGCCGGGGGCGATGATCCGCGCGAGATGGGGCAGGTTCTCGCGCCCGATGAAGCGCCTCTCATGGTGTCGCGTTTTCGGCCAGGGATCCGGGTAGTTGACGAAGACGCGGGTGAAGTCCGCTCCGGTCGCCACATCGAACACCTCCCGCGCATCGCCCGCATGGATGCGGACATTGCTGAGCCCTTTGCGCTCATGCGCCGAGAGGCACATCGCGACGCCGTTCATGAAAGGCTCGCACCCGAGGATCGCGATGCCGGGATAGCGTTCCGCCATGGCCAGAAGATGCTCGCCGCCGCCAAATCCGATCTCCAGCCAGGTCTCGCGCGTGCCGGACACCAGCGCGCCGAAATCAACGGGATTGCGGTCCGGATTCTCGTGCCACGCGATGCCGGCGGGGGTGAGGCCAGGCAGATAATTAGCGATCAGGTCCTTCTGCCTTGGGCGCATGGTCTTGCCATGGCGGCGACCATAGAAATTGCGCCACGGAGCACCGTCACTGCGTTTTGGGATATCGCTCATCGCGGATCAGTCCCACCCGCGGCGGGTCGTGACGGCCCGAGGCAGAGCCCGGGTGCCGTCAGGCCGTGGGCTGGCCGGTTGGCAGGTCTTGGTCGGGTTGCCCGGCGCGGCGATATCCGCGCCAAGCGGTGAGAAGTCGCAGACATCTGTGTGCGTCATTGTCTCTCGCGCATCCGGGCTTCGGTGTCAGACAGCCCCGCGCAGTGCGTCGACCAGGTCCGTCTTCTCCCACGAAAAACCGCCATCGCTTTCGGGTGTGCGGCCGAAATGGCCATAGGCGGCCGTGCGGGCATAGATCGGGCAGTTCATGCCGAGATGGGTGCGAATGCCGCGCGGCGTCAGGTCCATCGACCGGGCAACGGCCTTTTCGATGGCGGCTTCCGCCACTTTGCCGGTGCCGTGGGCATCGACATAGATCGATAGCGGTTTGGCAACGCCGATGGCGTAGGAAAGCTGCAATGTGCACCGATCGGCGAGGCCGGCTGCCACCACATTCTTTGCGAGGTAGCGCGCAGCATAGGCAGCGGAGCGGTCAACCTTGGTCGGGTCCTTGCCTGAAAACGCGCCGCCGCCATGGGGGGCAGCGCCGCCATAGGTATCGACGATGATCTTACGCCCCGTCAGACCGGCGTCGCCGTCAGGTCCGCCGATAACGAACTTGCCGGTCGGGTTCACGTGCCATTCGGTCTCCGCGGTGACCCAGCCATCGGGCAATGTCTGCAGGATATAAGGCTCGACGATCCCGCGCACATCTTCTGACGTCAATTCCTCGATCAGGTGCTGGGTCGAAAGCACGATGGAGGTCACGCCGACCGGTTTGCCGTTTTCATAGCGAACCGAAAGCTGCGACTTGGCATCTGGGCCGAGTGCGGGCTCCGTGCCGTCCTTGCGCACTTCGGCCAGCCGCCGCAGGATCGCGTGGGCATAGTGAATGGGGGCTGGCATCAGCTCTTCAGTCTCACGCGTGGCGTAGCCGAACATGATGCCCTGATCGCCCGCGCCTTCGTCCTTGTTGCCGGACGCATCGACGCCCTGGGCGATATGTGCGGATTGTTCATGCAGCAGATTGGTGATCTTGACGGTCTCGTGGTGAAACTTGTCCTGCTCGTACCCGATATCCTTGATGCAGGCGCGGGCGATTTCGTCGATCTTGCCCATGTATTCGGCCAGCTTGGACTGATCGGACAATCCGACCTCACCGCCGATCACCACACGATTGGTCGTGGCAAAGGTTTCGCAGGCCACGCGTGCCTCGGGCTCTTCGGCCAGAAACGCGTCGAGAACCGCGTCGGATATCCGGTCACAAACCTTGTCAGGATGCCCTTCGGATACGGATTCCGAAGTGAAAAGATAATCACTGCGCGACATGTGCGCCCCCTTCAGTCAGTTCCAACAATCAGATCCCGCGGATCTGCCCCCAGCGCGGGGTGTATGCGCGCAGTACCGAACGGTCAACTGACTAAGGTTTACCGATGTGCACTTCGTTTCAGTCGCCGTTTTCCTCGGCCACTGATCGTATCAGATCGGCGAGCCTGCGGCGCGTCGTCTTGTCCTTAATCTTCGTGAAAGCGAGGTTTAGATCCATACCCTCCGACGTCGACACGAAATCGGTCACATTCACGATTTCGGACGGCATATTCTCGGTCGCCTTGTTCGGCGATTGCCCGTCCGCCATCTGGTCGAAAAAGTACTGGATCGGCACATCGAGGATCAGCGAGATCGCGTGCAGTCTGCTTGCGCCGATGCGGTTTGCACCTTTCTCGTATTTCTGGATCTGCTGGAAGGTCAGCCCGAGCGCTTCACCGAGCTTTTCCTGACTGATTCCAAGCGCCATCCGCCGCATACGCACGCGCGCGCCGACGTGGACGTCAACCGGGTTCGACACTTTCTTCACGCTCATTCTCCCACCCCGTGCATACAACATTTCATTGTTTGCGTCACAGCAAGCCGCACCATGACTGCATAGTCCTGCGCGGCATTACGGACGGTATGTTTTTTTCAGCCCGACTAAGGGGTAGCGGGCATCATATGGAGAAATCAATCGGTCTGAGGTCGATTGCACGTTCCGGTAGTCGAACCCCGACCTAAGGTTGCGATCAGAAGGAAAGCCAAGAATATCATAGTTGTAACCCGATCACCGTGTTCGCGGTAAAGAGTCGTAGCCAGCGAATCAGGCAAGACGCCGTCGATAATACCCTGCTCGCGTACCGCAAGCGGTGCCTGCAGCCGACCATAGGGGTCGATCAGCGCTGATTTGCCCGCATTCGCCGATCGCGCAACCGGCAGACCCAGTTCGATCGCCCGCATTTGCGCCATGGCAAGATGTTGCAGCGGGCCAGCCCAGTCACCGAACCAGGCGTCGTTTGTGATCAGCACCAGCCAGTCGGCACCTGTCGCCGCCCGCGCGGTTTCCCGCGCGAAAATCATCTCGTAGCAGATAAGCGCCGCCAGAGGCGGCAGACCGGGTGGATTGTAGACAACCGATGCCTCGCCCGGAACGATGCCCGCACCTCGCCCGGCCAGCCCCCGAATGTTGAGGCTTGTCAGCAGATCGCCGAAGGGCATGTATTCGCCAAAGGGTACCAGATGCATCTTGTCATAGGGCGCGGACAAGCTGCCATCCGACTGGATGATGAACAGCGAGTTGCGCCAGCGCGTCTCCAGCCCGAATTCGGCATCCGGTCCGGCATTGTTGCGCAGGGACCCTGTGAGGATGGCCCCCCCGTCGAGGTCCGACTGCAACAGTCCGGTCAACGCCGTGATCGCGTCCGGCGCGGCGTCCAGCGGGAAAGTGACGGCAGTTTCGGGCCAGATCACGATCTCCGGCATGCGCGGAGCAGGTGTCGTGGACAAGGTGGTCAGCATCTCGAAGTTCGGGCGGATGTTTTCCGCTGACCACTTGACCCGCTGATCGACATTGGTTTGCACGATCCGCACCGTTGGGCGATCATCCGCAGCCACCGCAGGCGCAACCCGCGCCGTCCCCCATGTCCACCCGCACAACAGCGTTATGGCCGCGACCCCCACCGGGATCGCGCGGCGAAGGCCCGGCCCCAATGCCGCACCAGGCAGGAACGCAATGACCCATGTCAGCAGGGTCAATCCATAGGGCCCCAACATCGACGCCGACTGGGCCATGGGCGTGTCGGTCCAGACATAGGCGGACAGTGCCCAGGGAAAACCGGTCAGCACATAGCTGCGCGCAAACTCGCCGCCCGAAAGACCCAGCGCCAGGCAGAGCGCTGCAGCTAGACCACCCCTGACACTAGATCCACCTCGCCAGCGCAGCATGAGGCCACCAATCATGAAACCCAATCCCCAGAACAGGCCCAGCCCGACTGCAAGCAGGATGAGGGCAAACGGGGCCATCCATCCCGTTTCGCCAGCATCGACGAGAAAGGGTTCGATGATCCAGTGCAGCGCCAATGCGAAATGGCCGGTGCCCGCCAGTAATCCGGTCATAAACTGGGTGCCGGGGCGGCCCTCGCTTCCGAGCCACAGCCAGAACAGGATGATACCGCCAAGCACGACCCCCGGCCAGAACCCGAAGGGCGTCTGCCCGAGAGCGATCAACCCGCCCGCAAAAATGGCGAGCAGCCAGAGCGACGGCCTGGGCAGGGCCTGGCACCATCCGGCAGCTTTCGGCCAGCACGTTGCCGCCGCGTCGGTCATCGCGGCCGGCGCATGTTATTCTGCGGCTTTGACGGCGGGTGCCGGCGCAATGGTATCCGTGCGCAGCCGGACGCGCAGACGCTTGATCTTGCGCGGGTCGGCGTCGATGACCTCAAACTCGTGCCCATCGGGATGCGCGATGACCTCGCCGCGCTCCGGCACCCGGTTGGAGAGCATGAAAACGAGGCCACCAAGAGTATCGACATCCTCATCCAGATCATCCGGGAGAAGGTCGACCCCTGCATCCTCTTCAAAGTCGTCAAGCTCCGCCCGCGCATTCGCGACATAGATGCCGGGTGCCTCTCGCCGCCAGGCGATGGTCCCGGCCTCGTCATGCTCATCCTCGATGTCGCCGACGATCTGCTCGACAAGGTCCTCGATGGTCACGAGGCCATCGACGCCGCCATATTCATCGACCACCAGCGCCATGTGAATCCGGCTCTGCTGCATGCGTTGCAGCAATCGGCCTGTCTGCATGGATTCGGGGACGACAAGCATGTCGCGGGTGAAATCCTCAACCTTGAAGGGTGTCTTTGCGTCGGTGCCGAAGCCGCGCGCCAGGGCAACGTCTTTTACATGGATAAATCCAACCGGGTCGTCGAGCGTTTCGCGATAAACAGGCATACGCGAATGCGATCCCAGGCGAAACGCCTCCGTCAGTTCGGTCAGGGTCGCTGTCTGCTCAATGGCAACGATGTCCGTGCGCGGGATCATGATGTCCACCACACGCTGGCCGCGCATGGTGCGGATATTGGACAGAAGCAACTGTTCGTCCGCCGTCGCACCGACTTCGTGGCCGTTGGCGTCCTTGTCGTTCTCGGTGCCGGAGAAATTCAGAAGTCTCGCAAAGAAGCCCCGTTGCTCGGCGGGGTCCTCCGGCGGCTCTTCTCTTGGGGGAACCACTTCGGTTGTTTTGACTGCCTCGGCAGCAGGCTGCTTGTCCTCGTTCATCTCATCCATTCCGATCCGCGACGTGCTGCGCGGAATTCAGCTTGCCTCAGCATCATAAGGATCGGCGATCCCCATGCTGGCCATGGCCTGACGTTCCAGCCCTTCCATCACGGCGGCGTCTTCATCAGTTTCATGGTCATATCCCAAAAGATGCAACACGCCATGCGCGAAGAGATGGGCAAAATGCGCCTCAATGCTGATTTGTTGCGCCTTCGCCTCATTTTCAATGGTCTCGCGAGCAAAAGCGAGGTCGCCAAGGTCGCCATCGGGTGGCGCTGGCGGCGATGTGCCGGGCGCTGATGGCGCAAGGTCATGTACGGGCCAACTGAGCACGTTGGTCGCGCCTTGCCTGGCTCGAAATTCATTATTCAACGCCGCGATGCGGGCATCGTTGCAAAGGAGGACGCTGACCTCGACATTCTGGCTGTTTTGCCCGGCAGCCAGCAGCACCTGCTCCGCGGCCCTCAGCGCCAGTTCGCGATACCAGGGCGCAGCATCGGTCCAGCCGCCATCCTCGATGTTGAATTCAATCGAGAGGGTCATTGCACCCGCTGATTTGGCTGCGCCTCATCAGCCTGACGTCCTTCGTAGATCTTGTCATAGGCCTGAACAATCTTGGCCACCAGGGGATGGCGGATGACATCGACGGACGAGAATTTGGTGAACTCGATCCCCGGGACGTTGCGCAGCACCCGCTCCGCCTGCACGAGGCCCGATCCGACGCCGCGCGGCAAGTCGATCTGTGTCGGATCGCCCGTGATCGCCATGCGCCCGCCTTCGCCAAGGCGGGTGAGGAACATCTTCATCTGCATTTCCGTGGCGTTCTGGGCCTCGTCGAGGACGACAAACGCGTTCTGAAGCGTGCGCCCGCGCATAAAGGCGAGCGGTGCAATCTCGATCGTCTTCTCCTCGATCAGCCGTGCGACCTGCTTGCCCGGCAGAAGATCGCCGAGCGCATCATAAAGGGGCTGCATGAAGGGATCGACCTTGTCTTTCATATCGCCGGGCAGAAACCCGAGCCGCTCCCCCGCCTCGACGGCAGGGCGCGAGAGGATGATGCGGTCGACTTTGCCATCGAGAAACATGGAAACGGCGGCGGCCACGGCCAGATAGGTCTTGCCGGTGCCCGCCGGGCCGACGCCGAAGACCAGTTCGGACCGGAAAAGCGATTGCACATAGGCGCGCTGGGCGGCGGTGCGCGGCTCCACCACGCGTTTCTTGGTGCGGATTTCGACCTTGCCGCCCTTGAACATCTCGATCTGGCCGGGATCGGGGGGCGGTGCCTCGCCGCGCATGCGAATGGCGGCATCGACGTCGCCTGGCTCCACAGGGCGCCCGGCTTCCAGACGGCCATAAAGGGCCCTGAGCGCGGCTTCGGCACCATCGATGCTGTCAGCCTCGCCATGCAGCGCCAACTGATTGCCGCGCCGGGCGATGACGATATCGAAACCAGCCTCAAGTGCGGCAAGGTTCCGGTCGAACCCGCCACAGAGGTCAATCAGCAGCATATTGTCTGGAAATTCGATCAGGCGTTCGGATGAGGTCGCCTCGGTCACAGCGGGGTCAGATGTCACGCTCGCCAACAAATCTCTTTCAATCGGGGCCGGTTCGGGCAGCGGTGCCAGCACTCAGCCGTTTCGGGACTTTCATGGTGGCGTAGCGCATCGCCTGCCGCAAGGGGAATAATGTGAAACTTTGTGTCACTCGTGCAGGGCATATGGGCGGGATAGACCGACCTGATCGTGCGAGGTATGAGGGCAGCAATTGAAGGAGAATTTCCATGTCCAGCCACGGCCCGGCCAAACCTCTCTCAACCCGCGCGGGCAGCCCGTTGCGAGGGACGGCGCATGTGCCCGGGGACAAGTCGGTGTCGCACCGGGCGCTTATTTTCGGTGCGATGACGGTGGGGGCGACGCGGATCGAGGGGCTGCTTGAAGGTGGCGATGTGCTGGATACAGCCAAGGCGATGCGTGCATTCGGAGCAGATGTCCAACAGCTGGGGACCGGTTCATGGCGGGTGCATGGTGTCGGTATCGGCGGATTTGCGGAGCCTGAAGAAGTAATCGATTGCGGCAACTCGGGCACTGGCGTGCGCCTGATCATGGGCGCGATGGCAACATCGCCTATTGCCGCGACATTCACCGGCGATGCATCGCTGCGCTCCCGTCCCATGGGGCGGATCACTGATCCGATTGCGCTCTTTGGGGCACGATCATATGGCCGGTCGGGCGGGCGCTTGCCGCTGACCATTATCGGGGCCGTAGACCCCGTGCCGGTCGAATACCGCTCCCCCGTCCCGTCGGCGCAGGTGAAATCGGCGGTGTTGCTTGCGGGGCTGAACGCGCCCGGCGTGACCACTTTAATCGAGGCGGAAGCAACCCGCGATCATACGGAACGGATGCTGCGCGGCTTTGGTGCAGAAGTGGCGACCGAGGTAACAAATGAGGGGCGGGTGATCCGCCTGGTCGGTCAGCCGGAGCTAAAGCCCATCAGCATCACGGTGCCGCGCGATCCGTCCTCGGCCGCGTTTCCGGTTGCAGCCGCTCTCATAACCGAAGGATCGGACGTGCTGGTACCGACTATCGGCCTCAACCCGACGCGCGCGGGTTTCTACGCCACGCTGCGCGACATGGGGGCCGATCTGACATTCGAGAATGAGCGCGAGGAAGGCGGCGAGCCGGTCGCCGACCTGCGCGCACGCTTCTCGCCCGACATGAAGGGCATCGAGGTTCCTGCGGAGCGCGCGGCATCCATGATCGACGAGTACCCGATCCTATCTGTCGTCGCCGCCTATGCTGAAGGGCGCACCTACATGCCGGGCGTCAAGGAGCTGCGCGTCAAGGAAAGCGACCGCATCGATGCCATGGCGCGCGGGTTGGAGGCGATGGGGGTCAAGGTCGATGAGACCGAAGACAGTTTCGCGGTTCACGGCATGGGGCCGGGCGGTGTGCCGGGCGGCGGCACGGCGGCAGCCCGGCTCGATCACCGCATCGCGATGAGTTTTCTCTGCCTCGGCATGGCGGCGCAGAACCCCGTCAAGGTGGATGACGCCTCACCCATCGAGACCAGCTTCCCGATCTTCACGACCCTCATGGGGGACCTTGGCGCACGGTTTGAATGAGGCGCTTCAGAGCCGCACGAATATCAGGGTCTTGTTGTTTGCAGGCATGTCGATGACCTCGGCAGGGGCAAACCCGTGGCCTTGCGCCAACGCATCGATATCTTCGAGCGCGCGAATGCCCCATGCTGGGTTCTGTTCTCGCAGGCTCTGATCGAATGATGTGTTGCCGTCGGAGATATGCTGACCACCGATTTTGTATGGGCCGTAGGTGATCAGCTTGCCGTCCGTCGGCAGGACCATGGCCGCCCCCCGGACAAGCCCCTCGGTCGCCGTCCAGGGGGAGATGTGGATCATGTTGGCGTTGAAGACGACATCCGCCTCGGTGATGGGCCAAAGGCCGGTTGCATCGATGGTGAGAGCGGGCCTGATGTTGTGATGACCCGCGCTCCATGCGTCGATGCTCTTGCGGGCGCTGGCATCGGGATCACTCGGCTGGAAGGTCAGACCGGGATGCCGGGCGGAGAAATGCACCACATGCTCACCCGAGCCGCTGGCGATCTCCAGGAATGTACCGGTCTGCGGCAAATGCGGTCCGATGGCATCGCGCAGGGCGTCGCGGTTGCGGGCAACGGATGGTGCGAACTGGCGGTGATCTTCTGACATCGGATGCTCTCAGGTGTCTGCGGTTTCGATGTCGCAAACTAAGGGGCGTGCGCACGCCCCGCCACCCCGGATCGAACCGTAGGGTGGGGCGCGGGCCCCCCCCAAGACCGGGGGCGGGGGGGCCCCGCCCCCCGGGCCCCCGCCTTTGGGGGGGGCCGCGCCCCACCCTACGGTTCGATCCGGGGTGGCGGGGCGTGCGCACG